>NZ_JAKRYL010000015.1 GCF_023555415.1 Halalkalibacter alkaliphilus
CCCCACGCCGTGCGCCTTTTGAGAAGATCGCTCAAAAGGCTTAAAAGATAACGGCGGCTCCGCACATCGCTTAGATTAAAGTAAAAAAGGAAAAATCGCCTTTTTTACTTTAATCTAAAAAAATCCTAATGCGTCTGGGCTGTAGCTTACTAGCATGTTTTTTGTTTGTTGGTAATGTGAGAGCATCATTTTATGGTTTTCGCGTCCGACACCAGATGCTTTATAACCACCAAATGCTGCATGTGCAGGATAAGCATGATAGCAATTTGTCCATACACGACCTGCTTCAATGTTTCTGCCAAAACGATAAGCTTTGTTTATATCGCGGGTCCATATACCTGCTCCAAGTCCATAAAGTGTATCATTGGCAATTTGCAATGCTTCTTCTTCATCCTTATAAGTTGTGACAGAAACAACGGGACCGAAAATTTCTTCTTGAAAGATTCGCATCTTATTGTGCCCTTTAAAAACAGTAGGTTGGATATAGTACCCATTTTCGAATCCCTTAATGATATTTCTTTCCCCACCGGTTAAGCACTCTGCTCCTTCTTGCTTTCCGATATCTAAGTACGATATTATTTTTTCCATTTGTTCATTTGATGCTTGAGCTCCCATCATCGTAGATACATCAAGCGGGTTTCCTATCTTTATTTCTTTTACCCTAGCAAGAGCTCGTTCCATAAACTGATCGTACATCGATTCAGGGATGAGTGCACGAGAAGGGCATGTACATACTTCACCTTGATTTAAAGCAAAAAGAACAAATCCTTCTATCGCTTTATTCAAAAAGGCGTCATCTTCCGCCATTACATCTTCAAAAAATATATTTGGTGATTTTCCTCCAAGTTCTAATGTGACTGGAATAATATTTTGAGAAGCGTATTGCATAATTAATCGACCTGTAGTTGTTTCCCCAGTAAAGGCTACTTTAGCGATTCTGGAGCTAGTAGCCAGTGGTTTTCCTGCTTCAACTCCAAATCCATTTACTACATTTAATACACCAGGTGGTAGAAGGTCCTGGATTAATTCTAGTAACACCATAATTGAAGCTGGGGTTTGCTCTGCTGGTTTAAGAACGATGCAGTTACCAGCTGCTAAAGCAGGGGCTATCTTCCAAACGGCCATTAAGATTGGAAAGTTCCAAGGGATAATCTGACCTACAACCCCTAATGGATCATGGAAGTGATAAGCAACCGTATCATTATCAATTTGACTAATAGAGCCCTCTTGAGAGCGGATGACTCCTGCGAAATAGCGGAAATGGTCAACCGCGAGCGGGAGATCTGCGTTCAATGTTTCGCGCACTGCTTTTCCGTTATCCCATGTTTCAGCAACAGCTAACATCTCAAGGTTTTCTTCGATCCGATCAGCAATTTTATTTAGAATATTCGCTCTTTCCGTAACTGACGTTTTCCCCCAAGAAGCTTTCGCCGCATGTGCAGCATCAAGGGCAAGTTCAATGTCTTCGGCAGTCGACCTTGCAACCTCACAAAAAACATTCCCAGTAACAGGGGTTACATTTTCAAAATATTGACCTTTCACAGGGGTTGTCCATTCTCCATTAATATAATTCTCATACTTTTTCTTAAAGGTTATTTTCGAATTGGGTGTACCTGGTTGAGCATAGATCATTTTTTATTTTCCTCCTTGAAAGAGAGTAGTGGTTCTCTCTTATTAACTTTATAAAATGCCTACATAAAAGGTGTATTATCGTGACTACTAGATTATTCATATAAAATAGATGTTTTTGGAAAAAATTTTAATAAAGCTGCTATATTAACAAACTAGTAAACTTCAGTTAGACTTAATATCAAAGTTTAAGTGTCATTGTTTCTTATTTATACAGGCAGTCGTCATAAAAAGAAGAGATATCTTTGTAAGTTGAAACCTTTTGTCATGATTGGTCGTTTCATTAGTAGAGAAATAAGTTGAGAGTATAGACGGAGGTTGCAAACATGGAAGAACAATTAATCGAGCGGGCCAAGAAAGGCGATGATGACGCCTTCCAGCAATTAATTGAGCAACACCTTAAGACAGTTGAAAAATTCGCCTTTCAAATTGGTGTCTCACCAACTCACATTGAAGATGTAACTCAAGAAGTCTTTATTAAGGTGTATCGTTTTATTCATAAACACAACCGTGGAAAATTTACAACATGGCTTTATTCGATTACGTTAAATGTTATCCGAGATTTTTATCGAAAAGAAAAACAAATGAAAAGAAAAACAGTTGAACTACAAAAGTATGCCTCACAGCAAATGTACTTTAATGACCATTTTGATGAGGAAGCCCAAGAACTGCATCAAATGATCCATGGTTTAGAAGAGAAATACAAAATTCCTATTGTATTACATTTTTTTCATGGGCAAAATTACCAAGAGATCGCTAAGGTACTAGGAGTAACAGAAGGGGCAATCAAAACGAGAATTTTACGTGCAAAGCAAAAACTCAAGGCGGAGTATGAAAAAGTAGGTGAGCAACTATGAGCAGAAACAATTTTGATGAGACGATGGAACGATTAAATAAATATTATGAAAAAATGCCGACTCAATCATCCTCTGCGGATATAATGGCTAATATAAAAAAGAGAAAGAAACGAAACTGGTCTTGGGCGAGGTCGTATCAACGTTGGCAAGTAGCAGCATTGGTTGTTCTTATGTTAGGAATTGGCTATGTGCTAGGTGCTAGTCAGTTTTCAGGTGGCAATGAATCAGCATCGCCAATTGATTCAGCATCTGATCAAGCGCCTATGGAGAGTATGAGTATCATGATGGCAGAAGAAGAGGCTGCAGATCAAGAAGCTGTTGGGGAGAATAGAATTCTTGAATCCTTGACTGATGAAGAGACAAAGTGGATTCAGATTGTTGATGAAGAGGGAATGAACGATGAGAAGCTAGTTCGTAGATTAGAAATTGAAGGTCTCTCATTTACAACGTATTATGATCATGAATTTGAGTTGGAACAAGTTACAAATGAGCAAGGACAGTCCATTAAAATTTTTGCAAATTATGGTCAAGGTCGTGTTGAACCAGTACTATTTGAAGTTCATAAATTTGCCGATTCTAACAGCTACGATCAAGCAGTTGAAGCTTATAAAACAATGATGAGTGAGTCAGGGTATAGCGAAGTTGAAGCAAATAACTATTTTGAGACCATTGGGGTTCCAGGGCAAGGTGTGGAAGAGTTTATGTTTGAAAAAGATGGCATGTACGCTCATGTAGTTCCAGTTGAACATGTAGATGGTTATTATTTTCTAAGAACAAGTTCTTTTAGCATTGACAATACAGAAATGATTGAATACAGTGAAGGATTTAGTCGAGAGCTAAAGGTGATCCTTGATGAGTTTAGTTGGGTTTATTAGTAACTTGAAAAATTAAACAAATAGGTTGTTTTAGAAGGCACTGAAAAAAGGAAACCAACTTTTTCAGTGCCTTCGTTGTTTTGGGCTTTCATTTCTCTAATATTAAGTAAGTCATATTGTCCTTTTTCTTTGTAACTAATTCAAAATGTAGTAACATATAACTGAAATGGAATACATAGGAGTCGATGGAAGGGAGCTTGATCAAATGCCACAGTATAAATCAAGAGAAGAAGTCCCATTAGAGGAAAAGTGGAATTTAGCTGATATTTATGAAGACATTTCACATTGGGAAAAGGACTTACAATCAGTTGAAGAGCGATTGCCAAAGTTAAAAGAGTTTGATGGGAGCATTAACGATGCAAAGTCGTTATATGATTATCTTGTCCTTAGTGAGGAAACAGGTTATACGTTTAAAAAAGTGTATGTTTATGCAATGCTTCAAGTGGATTTGGACACGAGAGATTCTAATTCTCAATCGTATCTAGATCGTGCTAAAACACTTGGTGTTAAACTTAGTTCAGCAACATCGTTCTTTATGCCATTTCTCTTAAGTTTAGAGGAGAGTACATTGAAAGGCTATATTAGTGAAATTGATGGCCTTACGTATTTTGAAGAAGACCTTTTAGAGTCGTATCGTTATAAAAAGCATGTACTTACAAAAGAAAAAGAGGAAGTTTTATCAGATCTAGGAGAGGCTCTTTCAGCTCCAAGTAATACGTTTGGAATGATTAATAATGCTGATATTAAGTTTGGTGAAGTAACAACAAAAGAGGGAGAGAAAGTTGAACTGACAAGAGGTATGTATTCAAAATTAATTGAAGACGAAAATCGTGATGTCCGTCTTGAAGCATATAAAGCGTATTATCAGCCATATGTTCAACTTAAAAATACGATTGCATCTACCTTATCTTCAGCGATTAAAAATAATGTGACGTTATCGAAAATGCGTCAATATCCTTCTGCTTTAGAGAAATCTTTATTCTCTGATATGGTTCCAAAAGAAGTGTATGATAATTTAATTGAAGCAACTAAAGCAAATATTGCACCGTTACATCGTTATGCGGCGATTCGAAAAGAAGTCCTTGGGCTTGAAGAGCTACGTCAGTATGACTTGAATGTTCCTTTAGTAAAGGATGTTAAAGAGGACATTTCTTTTGAGGAAGCATATGACACCATGTTAAAAAGCTTGGCGCCACTTGGAGAAGAATATGTTGAAACTTTACGTAGCTTCAAAGAAAAGCGCTATTTTGATGTTAGAGAAACACCGGGAAAAAGATCAGGAGCTTATAATTTAGGTCTTTACGGGGTTCATCCATTTGTACTGCTTAATCATCAAGATGACTTAGATAGTTTATTTACACTTGTACACGAGTGCGGACATGCGATGCATTCATGGTACTCATCCAAACATCAACCCCAAATTACGGCGGGGTATTCAATCTTCGTTGCCGAAGTAGCATCTACTGTAAATGAAGTACTTCTTATTCGCTATTTGTTAAAAACGACTGAAGATGCGAAAATGAAAAAGCATTTACTTAATCATTTTATTGACAGTTTTAGAGGTACGCTTTTTACTCAAGTAATGTTTGCTGAGTTTGAGAAAATCACACATGAAAAGGCTGGGAATGGAGAACCATTAAATGCCGATGTATTTAATGAGATATATGAGGGCATTTTTAGAGAATTTAATGGGGATGAAGTTGTCTTTGATAAGGAAGTTAAATACGGTTGGTCGCGAATCCCTCATTTTTATCGTCCGTTTTATGTATACAAATATGCAACTGGTTATGCAGCAGCCATCCATATCGCAGATCAACTTCTAGAAAGGAAGCCGGAGACGCTTGAGAAGTACTTGACTTTCTTAAAAAGTGGCAGCTCTGATTATCCACTCGAGCTACTAAAGGCAACAGGTGTTGATCTAACGAAACCAGAGCCAATTAAAAATGCATTAACGATATTCGGTGAGTTAGTTGATGAATTTTCGAAACTATAATTTTTGCTATGAGAAGGGAGTATCTAAAAGGTCAAAATTCAGGCCTTTTGGTATAGCCCTTCTTTTTTCTTGTCCTTGATCTTTTTCCCATGTATGAAATTGTAATTCCACCGCATCTTATAAAGGAATAAAACGTATGAAAAAGCATGATTTAACCCATTTGACCTACTTTTTGATACGTTTCAAGATGAATGAAGGATGTGTTATGACGATTGGCGAAAAAAGGCAAAGGCTTAGTCATATTAGCAATTGGGTCGATCCCTTTAATTATGACATTAGGAAATTCAATGCTCATACCGATCTTGCCGAGATTGGAAACTGAATTAGGGATAACTGCTTTTCAAGCAAGTTTGACAATAACAATTTTCTCAATTACAGCGGCCATTTTTATTCCAATTCTAGGATACATGTCTGACCGATTTTCAAGAAAAGCAATTATTGTGCCTGCTCTCATTCTTTACGGAATTGGTGGATTATTAGCAGGGGTATCTGCTGCCTGGTTTAATAGCGCTTATATTTGGATCATGATTGGCAGAGCATTACAAGGGATTGGCGCAGCCGGTACAGCTCCAATTGCAATGGCTTTAACAGGTGATTTGTTTAAAGGTGGAGACCAAAGTAAAGTGCTAGGGATTGTGGAAGCCTCAAATGGATTTGGTAAAGTACTTTCGCCAATTGTAGGATCGCTATTGGCTTTATTAGTTTGGTATGGTCCTTTCTGGGGATTTCCAGTATTTGTATTAATTTCTTTGCTACTAACCATGTTCTTTATTAAAGAAAAAAAGAAAAAGAAAAAAGCTCCTCCATTAGGCAAATATGTAAAGGGTTTATTTTCGGTCTTCAAACATGAAGGCAGATGGTTATTTACAGCTTATTTAGCCGGAGCAACTTGTTTGTTTACGCTTTTTGGGATTTTGTTTTATTTATCGGATACGTTGGAGACACAATATAATATCGATGGAGTACTGAAGGGTGCAATTTTAGCGATTCCGCTTCTTTTTATGATGATTACGTCTTTAACAACAGGTAGTAAAATTGGTAAAGACATAAAAAGAATGAAAAAAGTGATTATTACTGGGTTTTTATTAATGACTATTTCGTTTGCTTCGTTGGTCTTCTTTACAAGATTGGTTCCATTCATTGGTATATTAGCTATATCAAGCATCGGAACGGGCCTTGTCTTGCCTTGTTTAAATAGTCTCATTACAGGCTCTGTTGGAGCGGAACGACGAGGATTTGTGACGTCCCTCTATGGTTCAGTACGATTTCTAGGAGTGGCCGCTGGTCCACCGATCTTTGAAGCGTTAATGAATTGGTCGAGGACTGGTATGTTTTTAGCGACTGCTGGGTTAACTCTTTTCGTCGGATTATTATGTCTTGTATTAATCCATGTGAAAAATCAGAAGAACACAAGTGAAGACAGCGAAGTGACTACACTATTTAAAAAACTTCAACTAACGACAGAATAAGAACTAGGAGGAGTTCGTTTTGCAAATTTATTTTTCTCCCGAATTTTTAAAAGAGGATGCACAAGTATTAAATGTTGTAACAGATTCGAATAAGCCGGTTGGATACATGGCCTTTTTAATGGAAGAAGAAAAGAAAAAAATGTATGTTTATGGGCAGTTGCAAGAAGAGGGAGTATATGAGGACTTTAAAGATTTAGTGAAACCATACTTAGAAGGATTAAAAAAATTAAAACCAGATTTAGAAGTGTATTCTTACTTATCAGTTGGTGGGAAGAAAGTTGAATTAGGAGAAGGAGAA
This sequence comes from Halalkalibacter alkaliphilus, assembly GCF_023555415.1. Taxonomy (GTDB): domain Bacteria; phylum Bacillota; class Bacilli; order Bacillales; family Bacillaceae_D; genus Halalkalibacter; species Halalkalibacter alkaliphilus. The sequence goes on from NZ_JAKRYL010000015.1 coordinate 7,122, forward strand.
GGAGAAGAGGATAAAGAAGAATAGTCTCTAAATTTGTGTACACACACTAATTCAGAATTAGGTGAATATCATATCCTAGCTTAAAAAAGGGGGGCTAGGATATGGATTTTTTTTGGCAGGTGTTCGAGATCCATCACGTGCTCGTCCTGTTTCTAGGTTTACTACTTGGCATTGTTGTAGGAGCACTGCCGGGACTAACGCCAACTATGGGTGTTGCTCTTATGATACCTTTTACGTTTGCACTTGGGCCAACAGAGGGGTTAATTCTACTAGGTGGTATTTATTGCGGAAGTGTATTTGGAGGGTCCATACCAGCGATATTATTTAATGTTCCTGGTGCACCTGCAAATGTTGCAACAACCTTTGACGGTTACCCAATGACCAAACAAGGGAAATCCAGAAAGGCGCTGGAGTTAGCTACGATATCCTCGGTAATCGGCGGATTATTTGGGATGTTTTTGTTGCTATTTTTTGCGCCAGTATTTGCTGATTTCTCATTAAGGTTCGGACCGACAGAGAGCTTTTGGATCGCAATATTTGGAATAACCGTTATTGCAGCGATTTCTGATGGGGCAGTCACTAAGAACTTAATCGGTGGTTGTATAGGGATTGGCTTATCATTTGTAGGGATTAGTATGATTACAGGTACAGCTCGCTTTACGTTTGGTATGGACTCATTAGTTGGAGGGCTACATATGGTAGCTGTGTTAATAGGGCTGTTCGCCTTTCCGCAAGCGTTACGAATGATTGAGGATTTTCGAGAAAATTCTAGAGGAGAAAATAAGCAGAATGGCTATAAGCCATCCCGATCATCAATTAGAGAGTCTTTTGGGGATGTCTTAAAAAAACCAAAATATGTAACTATTGGTAGTGGATTAGGCGCGTTTATTGGAATGATCCCTGGAGCAGGAGGGAATATTGCCAGTTTACTAGCTTATAATGAAGCAAAGCGTTTCTCTAAAAAGAAAGACCAATTTGGAAAAGGCGATAAAAATGGGATTATCGCATCAGAAAGTTCGAATAATGCGATGGTCGGAGGTTCACTTATTCCATTACTAACGCTTGGTATTCCTGGATCACCAACCGCAGCAATATTTTTGGGCGGATTGCTCATTCACGGTATTTGGCCAGGGAATAACCTATTTGTTGATCATGCTCATGTAGCATATACATTTCTATATAGTATGATTGCTGCACAAATCTTACTACTCGTGCTTGGCCTTTCACTTATTAAATATATGACAAGGCTTACCTCTATTCCAGCTTACTTTATGGCTCCTGTTATTCTTTCATTTTCGATCATTGGTGCTTATACAACGCAAAACAATTTATTTGATATTTATACGGTTGTCATTTTAGGTTTACTAATGTTCTGTTTGCAAAAATATGGGTTTTCTCCAGCTCCCATTGCATTAGGTTTCATCCTAGGTCCAATAGCGGAGCAAGGGTTACTACAAGGACTTCAACTGGGCGGGGCTCGCGGTTCAGTTTTTGCTTATTTTTTTACAGGAACGTGGAACGTAATTTTATATAGCTTAGTATTGTTGACGATGGTTTTGGCAATAAGGCAAGCCGTAAACAAAAATAAAACTTTACGAAAAAAGAAACCTCAATTCACTCTTAAAGGATTAGGTACAACATATGCTTGGGCTTGGCTCCTCGTTGGAGGGGGAATTCTTAGCTCGATTTATATGATGTCTTCAATGCAATTTGAGCAAAAAATCTTCCCTCTTATTAATGCAGGTTTTCTCTTTCTTTTAGTTATGATTGAGTATGGTAAGAAAGCTTTTGTTAGTCAGGACACTAAAGGTATTTCACAACAACGAAGATCATGGTCGTTATATGTACTTATTGTTATAGTCTCAATTGTTAGCTTATTAACTACATTTATCGGCTACTATACTCAAGTATTACTATTAATGATTACGATACCACTGTTTGTTTATTTAAAATACAAACAAAAGGAATCATCTTTAACGATACGGAAGATAGTTATTGTCTCTTTTTCATTTACACTCGTTCTGTATGTCGTTTTCTCTATACTATTAAAGGTTCCAATTTAAAAATAAAGGGGTCTGATCCTACCCAATGGGGTAGGGTCAGACCCCTAATCTTTTTTACTCGGTTACACCAATTGATTTTAATAATTCCTCATAAATGTCAGTTCTAGCTTCCATGTCCGCTATAACTTCATTGCGGTTCATAATAAGCATATCGGCTCCAGCCTGTTCCATTTCAGCTAGGAACTTTTCATCTTGTAGAATGCTCAGAAATGCTTCTTCTAGCTTTTCAATGACTTCCGTAGGAGTATCTTTTCTGGCTGCAATACCACGGTCTGTACTCATAACGATTGGATAGCCTAATTCAGTAAATGTTGGGATATCAGGTGAAAAGGGATGGCGTTCTTCTGTTGCTATTGCAAGTGGGATTACTTCATCACCTAGGCGATAAATGTCAGAAAGGTTACCGGCAACAACATCTGTATGGCCACCAAGAACAGAGGCAATGGCGTCAGCTGCTCCTTGAAAAGGGACATCTTCAAGGTTAATATCTGCTGCGTTCTCTAGCATTAAAGTCGCCAAATGTTGACCAACATATAACCCCGCATTCCCAACCGTAATCGTGCCAGGAGAACGTCTGGCTTTGTCAATCAATTCCTCTAAATTTGTAATACTACTGTCTGCTCTTACCGCAAAAACTGTTGGATCTCCGCCCCAGTTAACAAGTGGCTCAAACGTATCGACTTCAAAGCTCGTTTGGCTAACTAACGGTTGAGTTATGATATGAGGAAGATTATAAGCTGCTAATGTATATCCATCTGGTTCCACTGTTGAAAATGAGTTCCACCCGACTTGACCGCCTCCACCTGGCCTATTTACGATGACAAGTTCTTGCCCAAGGTACTCACTAGCATACTTTGAGATAATTCTTGCTTGGGTGTCAGTAGCAGCTCCTGGAGAAAAAGCAACAATCAACTGAATGCTCTTGTCTGGAAATTCTTCGGTGGTGGGTGAAGAGTCTGAACAGCTTGCTAAAAAAAGAACAATAAAACAACCCAACAATGCGACCAAGCTTTTTTTCATAGTTACACATCCTTCGAAAAATTTACCTTCATATGAAGGATATGCCAAAAATACATAATAGAATGTTGTCTATAAGAAAAAGCGATACATATACGATGATCTATCGCTTTACACTTTTTTTCCTCCAACCTTGTATAGGTTGTTCAAAAAGTAACATTGTTCTTAAACGGAAAATAACATCAACCATTTTTGTAGAGAGCCATTGAGAAATTAGTGCTTGAATAACAATGGGCCAGGCAATGATTGAGCCGGTTACAATAAAAATGGAACCATTCAGAAGAAAAAGGGGCCTTCCTGGGGCAATGTCTCGAACGTTTGCTATGATAAGGGCAAGGACGCCCATCCCGCCATTTGAGACACCTTGGCGAAGAAGAATTCCTACACCAACTCCTAAAATAATGGATCCAATGACTAAATCAATCCAAACATTGTTATAGGGCCTGTACAACTCAAAACTGAATAAATGAACACTTAAGGATGTAATGGTAATCCCGTACATCGTTCCAATTGCACTTGCATTTCCAAGCCAATATATAGCAGCAACAAGCATTGAAAAGTTTACGAGCCATAAAGCAAAACTCAATGGAATATTTACCCAATAATTGAGCAAAACAGCAATTCCACCTGCACCACCTGAAGGAATTGAATGAGGAAAAAGAAAAAGTGCCATTCCAATGCCTTGAATGAACCCTCCGCACGTAATTAATAAATATGACCGTAATGAATGTACCATAGTAGCTCCTATAGTTTATTTGTTATTGTCGAGTTCTTGTCCTTATATCATTGTATTAGCTTTTTACATATTTATGTTAGCAGCTTTTCAAGGTTCATTGAATTACGCAGTTTTATTTTTTTAAGAAAATTGTAAAGAGCCCAAACGAAATAAAAGAATAAACATAGGATAGGATTGTAAGTTAACAATGAATCAAAAGGGGATGATTTTTCATGTCACACACAACTGCAGGTTACGGCGGCGGATTCGCGTTATTAGTAGTGCTGTTTATTTTATTAATCATTATTGGATGTAGCTGGTGCGGCTATTAATTTGCATTTTCAAGAGGGCTGGCTCATAAAGTCAGCTTTCTTTTTTTGTTAAAATCTTGTCCTAATAACCTAAATCATTTCATAGACTTGTACAAGCGTTAAAGTTGTCCGTCGTAAGATTGATGATTGGAGGATGGTTCTATGAGTGTGTTTTTAGGGTACATATTTTTAGGATTAAGTTTGGCTGCACCTATTGGTCCGGTTAATGCAGCCCAATTAGATCGTGGAATAAAAAGCGGTTTTTTTCATGCGTGGCTTGTCGGTTTAGGTGCTACTGTTGCGGATGCTTTTTATATGTTACTTGTTTTTGTTGGAGTGGTGCAATTTATTGAAATACCAATCATTCAAACGTTTCTATGGATTTTCGGTTTTTTTGTTTTAGTGTATACGGGGATTGAGAGTATTTCTGGGGCAGGAAGGATTTCCGCTACAAATATGAGGAGTTCAAAGGATTCACATTTGAAATCCTTCTTCTCGGGCTTTTTTATGTCACTATTTAACCCACTAACGATATTATTTTGGCTCGGAATCTTTGGATCCATTTTGGCAAAAACGGTGACGACTTATGGGACAAGTCAAGTGGTTTTATATAGTGCTGCCATCTTTATTGGTATAACTGTGTGGGATATAACTATGGCAGCACTTGCTAGTACATTGCGAAAATACCTTACGAATAGACTGTTAACCATCATTTCAATCGTTTCTGGTTTTTCCCTTATTGGATTTGGAGTTTACTTTGGGATTCAAGCATTTCTTATTCTAACTTCGTAAATAAAGAAGGGCTAGGCGGTTTATCATCTTCTTTCTTCTTCCAAAAATGGCTCATAATTAATGTAACAATAGCTACCACTAGGATAAAAACAAGGCTTATATAGAAGCCTGGTCGGCTTGTTTGATGAAACACCGTACCAATAACAGCAAGGAGAATGAAGACAAAACCAAGAACTCGCTTTATTTTGTCCTTTGTCGTTAATTCTAATAAACGTCCGTACGATCCTAAGATGAAAATCCAGTTATATAGCAACATAATTCCAGCTGCCGTCGTTACATATTCGTAAAGGCGGCCTGGGATGATAATGGCAAGAATAATAGAGACGACCATTCCAGCGGCTGTTAGACCAATTGCTGGTAAAGCAATGTTTTTCCCAATTCTTTTAGAAAATAAAGTAGGGGCATCTCGGTCTTCCGCTAAAGTAACAAGAATTCGAATAACAGCAAATAAAGAGGCTACCATCGTTGAAAAGCCTGCAATTATAAATACAGCATTAAAGAAATGATTTACATAAGGAACATTAAAAGCATTAAGTGCAGTTACAAACGGACTTTGCTCTGTCGTGAAGTTATTCCAAGAAACCATAAGCAAGGCTAGTCCAATAGAAGCAATGTAAATAATTGCTAGGACTGTAAGCATTACTTTACCCGATTTCGGTGCTTCTTTCATATTTTTTAAACGTATGGCAATTAAACCCATAATTTCGATCCCCGCAAAGCCGTAAAATCCGTAGATGAAAGCAGGAAGTAATCCAGTAAGTCCATTCGGAAAAAGGGAATCGAAAGTTCTTGGAAGGGGGACATCTTCTCCACCTTGACCGAATATTCCAAATAAGGCTAAAATGGCTAAAATAATAAACATGAGAATGGCTGCAACTTTTAGAACTGCCAAAAGGTTTTCAACACGGTCAAAGCTCTTTGTTCCAACTACTATAACAAGAATTCCAAGAGCAGCATATACACAAGCAAATACCCATAAAGGAACGGCTGGGAACCAAAATCTAGTGAAGATCGATAATGCAGTCATTTGACTTCCCATAATTAGCATTTCTGATAACCAATATACCCAACCACTACTAAAGCCTGCCCAGCGACCATAGGCTTTTTTTGCGTATGAACGAAACGATCCTTTTTGCGGATCAGCCATTGTCATCTTTGCCAGTGCTTCATAAACAAAATAGGTTCCAACAGCAGCTAAGGCAAAGGCAAATAAAACGGAAGGGCCAGCCATATCAATAGCAATGCTTGATCCGAGAAAAAAACCTGTACCAATTGTACCGGCTATACCTAGTAAGGATAATTCCCACCATTTCAATGGTTTTTCCGCTTGTTCACCAGCTTTTGTCTTCAAGTTTATCACTCCTCATTCGAAATTATTGTTCGAAAAAGAAGCGTTGTTTATGTAATGAATGAGATAGAATTTATGATTTATTAAATGGGAAGCGTCTTTCATTTGGATTACATCGTAGAAATGGTTATGATATAGGAAGGACAAAAAGGGTAGGGAAGCATTATGGACACAGTAACTCACACGTTGTTTGGTTTAACAACGTACGGCGCAGTGAAGAAAGAGGAAATGGACCGAAATACAAAAAGAGCATTGCTATTTTCTGCTTTGACTGCAAGCCAAATTCCGGATATAGATGTGGTTGCTAATATAACGGAAACCGGTAAAGTAATGGAACAAATGTGGCATAGAGGGTTAACGCATTCGTTTTTTCTTGTACCAATATGGGCCGGACTTATTTATGTAGTTGCCTATTTTATTTGGAAGCGTAAAGACTTACTTATTTTCTATTTGGCTATGGTAAATGTCGCAATACATAACGCGTCAGATGCATTAAATGCTTGGGGAACAGGGGTTTTTGAACCACTTTCACAGATGAGGGTGACGCTTGGAGTTATCCCAATTGTTGACTTAGTGATCTGGTCGATTATTTTATTTGGTTTCGTCATTATTAGGATCAAAAGGGATATACAACGGTATAAAGTATGGAGATATGTTTGGGTTGGTATCGCTTTACACATATTCATCCAGGGAACTCAAGGGATACTCATTTATCAAGAAGCGATAAAAGATTATGAAGAAGTGGCTCTCTCAGCTAGTTTCCTCCCAGGTCATTTTTCGGTTATTGGAAAAAACTCAGATATTGTCACACTTTCTAATGCAACGGTTTGGGGAGGAAAAGTTGTGAATGAAACCATTGTATCAATGGATGAGGCTAATTTAGAGCCACTTTATCAAGCAAATCCGAAAGCGGAAGTATTAGTGGAATGGGCACCATTTGTCGTAGTAGTTGAAACAGATGAAATACTTGGGGTGTATGATCCACGTTTTTATCGGGACGGTTCGTCTTTTTTGTTTGAATATATTAACATTAACCGAGATTAGAGTGACAATTAGTTCACTCTTTCTTTTCTTGGTTATGAGTATTTTTCGTTCGTTCACGTTGATACCTTACGATAATCGACATAAGCTCCGCTTTTGAAATAAAATCTCCAAATTCCTGTGAATATTTGTGCTGCAGTTTCTCAAGGTGCTTTAGTGACTTTTTGCTTAAGCGAGAAAATTGTTTTTCTGATAAATCCATTTGTATTCTCCCTTCTATAGTAAACCTATATATTATATGCAGGAATATCGATAATATTTCTACGAAAAAAGGCGGAATTTAGAACCGAAAAGCAGGGGGTGACGAAATACAAGCAGTAGATTAAAGGAAGTAATAGAAATTATAATGAGCCAGTCTTTTCGCATTGAAAGCAAACTGGCTACTATCATTTTTATTAGAGGCTCTACAATAAGATTGTCTCTCCTATTTTCAAAGTGTTTAACTTTTTGTCCGGTGTGTTTCTGCGGGACCATTCAGCATGCAGTCTTTCTAACGCTTCAGGACCCGTATCCATTGATAGTCGGTAAGTCCCGTAATGCATCGGTACAAATGTTTGTGCACCAAGGTCTAAAAATGCTTGTACCGCCTGTTCTGGGTTCATATGTTGCAATCCTGACATCCATTCCGGTTCATAATCGCCTATTGGCATAAAAGCCGTATCAATCGTAAAACGATTCCCAATATCATAAAACCCACGAAAATAACCAGTATCTCCAGCAAAATAAAATGTATGTTGATCAGTTTGAATGATCCAGCCTCCCCAATGTGCACGATTTTTATCAAAGAGATTTCTTCGGCTCCAATGTTGAGCGGGAACGAAATGGAGTTTGGTATCTTTGTACTTGTATGAATTCCACCAATTGGCCTCACTAACTGATGTGATTTTTCGTTGTTTAAATAGTTTTTTTAATCCTTGAGGTACGAAAAAATGAGGATTTCCTTTTAGTCTTCTAATGGATGAAAATTCAAGATGATCAAAATGTGCATGGGAGATGACGACGATATCTATTTCTGGTAACTTTTCAAGTTCAATCCCTAATGGAACCAATCTTCTTTCCGTTCCCATCCGTTTAGAAAAGACAGGATCTGTTAAAATATTGAGTCCGTGACATTGTATGAAGAAGGTAGAGTGACCAATCCATGTATACGTCATATGGGAGCGATTTTGTTGGAGATAGTGAATATTTGTATTCTCTTCTATGGGGATACGGCTTGTTAAATCCTTGCCTTTATTACGAATTCGAAAATAATGATACAACTTTCGAAGATTCACTTTATTTTTATCGATATTATCTAAATTTTGAAAAGGTCTCTTCAAAACAGATCACTCCTTGTTTAATCGTAGAGAGGTGATGAAGGAGCTGTTTCAAAAAGCCAAGAAACAGAAATAGCAATGGCTCTGGTCGCTACTCGCCTTGAGAAGAGAATCCAACTCAAGGCTTATAAAAGATGTAACGACCCCGCACATTGCTTAATGGTTATCTCCTTCTCTTAGAACAGGAAGAGTGCAGCAGCGGAACGACCCTCCAGATTTGATGATTTCGGTAATATCGACTTCAATCACTTCAAAACCACGTGCTCGTAACTGCTCATTTACTTTTGTATTCACTGGCAAACTAAAGATTTTCTTGTTGCCAATCGATAAGACGTTGGTTCCTAGTGTAAATTGTTCTTCTTCCGTGACTTCAATTAAATCGAACCGAGAAGCAAGGAAGTCAATTTCTTTCGGTGTTAAAGCGTCAGGATAAATAAGTGCTTCTTTAGGAGATACAATATTAAATACACAATCCAAATGTAAGTATTTTTCTGTAAAAGGAACAGGCACAACCTCGTAATGAGGCAAAATGCTTTGCAGGTGATCAATCGCATTTTGATTCGTACGATTGCTTAAGCCGACGTAGATCGATTCTCCGTCAACAATAACATCTCCACCTTCAATCATATCACCAATTAAATTGAAATAAGACATCCGCTCCTGTTTAATCCAACCACGTAATACTTCTTCTTCGCCTTGTCTAATCTTATGAGCCATTTCGGCAACAAATAAGATATGCCCAAAGGTAAATCCAATATCACGTGTAAATACTTGCTCTGGAAACATTTTTAAAGCAGGTAATAAAACAACATCGACCCCATGGTCCTCAAGTGTTTTCACAAATTTCTTATGTTGAGCCATTGCTAGTTCAATATGGATTCCTTCATCTTTAAATTTCTTTTGTGTTTCATTGATAACGTCGCGAATCGTCATATATTCTGGTTTGCATAAAATGACTTGTTTTAATACATCATATTCACTTCTTGCAAACGGCTTTCGTTGTTGCTTAGAAAAAATAGACATTTATGGTCCCCCAGTTTTTTATCAGTCTTTATCAATGATAGCATGCCCAATGTTGGCAGAAACATGAGGTCTACTTTCAATGTTTTGACCATGTTTATTTATAGTCATTTGGTTCATAATGGAAAATAGAGCCAATACACGCAGCCGTTATAAAGGAGGAAAAGTGGAGCAGCTAATTGAGTTTGTTGAAGCGCAACAGGCATGGTTATTTTTAATTGGTGTTGTGATTGTTGGTTTTTTGCTTATTTCCTTATTAAAAACGTTATTTAAATTTGCTGTTATCCTACTCGTAGTGGCAATAGGGGCAGTTGTTTTATTTGATATGGCACCAGAAGATCTTGCTGAGGGTGGCGTTAACTCGGTGAAAAAGGGAACAGCGTTTATCCAGGATAAAATGATCCCAATGATGTCTGAAGGTTTTTTAGAAGAACTGTTTAAACAGCCCATATCTATAAATGAATTATTAGATGAACTTGAACTAAACAATCACAACGAACAGGACACCATAGTTGAAGTAATTAAAGAGAATAAGTGAAGAAGGGGGTGTCTCAAAAGGTCTGTTTTTGACCTTTTGATATGCTCCCCTTAAGGTAGACAGATTAAAAAATAAAAATCTGTTTTTACCTTAGGGGGAGTTTTTTTATGGCGAAACAATGGTATTCACCTGAATATAAGCTTAAAGTTTTGCTTGCTTACGAAACCAAAAACTGCACAATAAGAGAACTGTGTTTAAAATACAAAATTGCTAAAACTTCGTTATCAAAGTGGATTAAGCAATTTAGAACGGATGGAATAGATGGTTTACATACATCGACATCTTGTAAGGCGTATTCTAAGGAGCTTAAGGAAGCAGCTGTTAGAGACTTTTTGAATGGTGACTACTCCCAAAATGAAATCATTAGAATGTATGAAATCTCCAGTTTATCCGTACTTCAGAGGTGGATTAACAAGTATAATAGTCATAGAGAATTAAAGGATACGAAAAAGGGAAGGATGGCCTCTATGACTAAAGGAAGAAAGACAACTTGGGAAGAACGAATACAAATAGCTACTGATTGTTTGGAAAGTGGTAAGGATTATCAAAAGACTGCGGAAGTTTATGGTATATCCTATCAACAAGTTTATCAATGGGTAAAAAAGTACGAAAAAGATGGAGCTGAATCACTTCAAGATAAGCGTGGAAGAACCAAAGCGGAAAGCGAACTATCACCAGACGAAAAGATAAAATTACAAATGCAGAAGCTTGAGAGAGAAAATGAACGTTTACGTGCCGAGAATTTATTTTTAAAAAAGTTAGAGGAGATCGAAAGGAGGCGGTAATAAGCCAAGTGCGATTAGAAGAGAAATATCTTGCCATCCAAGAACTTCAAAAGGAAGAGGGTCTCGCTATTTATTTACTTTGTGAAATCGCCGGCATTGCGCGTTCGTCCTACTATAAGTGGCTTAATCGAACACCTTCAACTAGAGAAAGTTTGAATAAAGAAATCATAAAAGAGATGAAAGCTCTCCATGAGAAAGTGGATGGCATTTTTGGTTATCGCCAAATGACATTACAAATGAGCCGAAAGTTTAATAAGAAACTCAATCACAAGAGGATTTATCGTTTGATGAAACTCTCCAATTTACAATCCGTCATTCGGAGAAAGAAAAGACAGTATAAACGTTCTACTCCACAGCACGTGACGGAAAATGTATTAAATCGCGATTTCAAAGCGGAAAAGCCTAATGAAAAATGGGTTACGGATGTCACAGAATTTAAGTATGATTCGTCAAAGAAGGCTTATTTAAGTGCCATTCGCGATTTATATGATGGTTCAATTGTTAGCTATGTCCTGGGCTCTTCCAATAATAATGACCTTGTATTTCAGACGTTTGATCAAGCTAAAGCGTTTTTGAATGGTGAAAAGCCAATGATCCATAGCGATCGCGGGTTCCAGTATACATCTAAAGAATTTAAACGAAAGATTGATACCGCAGGCATGACACAGAGTATGTCACGAGTAGGTAGATGTATTGATAACGGCCCAATGGAGTCATTTTTTGGAACACTTAAATGTGAGAAGTACTTTTTACAGAAATTCAGTACATTTGAAGAGCTTTCGTTAGCGGTAGAGGAATACATAGACTTTTATAATCATGATAGATACCAAAAACGACTAAACGGCCTTAGCCCTATGGAATATAGAGATAAAGCCGCTTAGATCATTTTTATTATTTCCACTGTCTACTTGACGGGGGGGCAGTTCATTTTGAGACACCCCTCCACTTTTGCTCACTATATTTCTTTACGCTCAAGAGCAACTTATAGTAAGATTAGTTTTTAAGAAAAATGACAAGGAGAAACTTTTAAAATATGAAACTTATTTCTTGGAATGTCAATGGCATACGTGCCTGTGTGAATAAAGGTTTTTTAGATTATTTTCATAAAGTGAATGCAGAAATATTTTGTTTGCAAGAAACAAAGTGTCAGCCGGAACAAATTCAATTACAGCTTGATGGATATGTGCAATACTGGAATTCAGCTGAAAAAAAAGGTTATTCAGGCACAGCTATTTTTTCAAAAGTGAAACCATTATCTGTCCAGTTTGGATTAGGGGATGACTTTAAAGAAAATGAAGGCAGAGTCATCACTTTAGAGTTTGATTCATTTTATTTGGTTAATGTTTATACACCTAATTCAAAAAGAGACTTGTCGCGTCTTGACTATCGACTTGAGTGGGAAGAACGGATTCGTACGTACTTAATGGAGCTTGATACAATAAAACCAGTCGTTCTTTGTGGAGATTTAAATGTTGCTCATCATGAGATCGACTTGAAAAACCATAAGTCCAATCAAAAGAATTCAGGTTTTACACCTGAAGAGAGAGCGAAGATGTCAACGCTACTTCAATCAGGTTTTGTAGACTCGTTCCGCTATCTTCATCCAAACAAGGAAGATTGCTATACTTGGTGGTCTTATATGAATAAAGTTCGAGAAAGAAATATTGGTTGGCGGATTGATTATTTTATTGTTTCTGATCGACTAAAAGGATCTATTAAAGAGGCTGAAATTCATTCAGAAGTGTTAGGGAGTGATCACTGTCCTGTTGAAATAGAACTAACTATTTAAGATAAAAAAAGAGTCCAGCAACGTTTTGAAACAATCGTTGCTGGTAGAGAAATAATCCACTATTAGCTTAATAAATCATTTGAAGAATTATCAGTGTTTACCGTTTTTTTCTCGGAATTCATGTCAACTACTGAAACACCTAAAGTAAAATGGTCAAATAGGATGTTCTTAACCATCTGTACCTTTTCTTGACTACAATGTATGATAACCATAATTTCTCCTCCATTTCCTTTCTTATGTTTGCGCTTTATTTTCTGCTTTTTTATTAAATAGTCAATGATAAAACCTAGGATTGCACCCGAGAACAACCCGATAAGTCCCCAAATGACTGGGCCACCTGTCCAAATAAAGCCATAAATCGTCCCAAGAACTGAAAAGGCTGTAGCCGTAGCAACTGAAGCTTCAAACAAGTTAATGTCTTCACCACCTCGGATGATATCAATATTTTTCTTTTGTTTCGTTTCTGTTAATGGAATGACAAAAATGCTGTCATCATTTATATCATTTTGTTTTAGTTCTTTAATGGCTAGTTCTACATACATAGAATAAGAAAAGGAGGCAATCACATTCATTTCAGTCACTCTTTTCGTAAGTAGGTTGGTTTTAATAGCATGAGGCTGAGTGTTGTCATTAAAATAAATAGCTTGTTGGGCTTTAAATAATTTATTTGATTTTTCACAAAATAAATAGGCGTCGACCATAGAAAAACAAAAGATTGACGGATAAAAGAGTACCCACTGAGGATTAAGAATGTTTGTCGCTTCATGAAAATTCCCCAAAAAAGTTAAATGGATAGCGGGAAGGATATTAGCAAAATAAATGGTAACAGAAGTACAGAAGAGAATGAAAAATGCTGTCGGTATTCTATGTGTATAAAGGTGACCAAGACCTGGTAAAATGAATGACCACATAGCAGCAATAGCTGGTTTTCTTCTTTCTAGAATATTGTTCTCATACCAAGCAACACTAACTGGATTAATTTGCTTAACCGAACCAGTCATATCAGCTAAAAGGGCATGTTTATTTACATCCATTACAACGCGCCTGCCATCCCAGATGCCAAATATATAAACAGGGATATATAGAAGAAACCATCTCGTATCTAGAACTTCTTGGGCCAATTCAAACCTTCCAGTAAAGGAGTATATAATCGCGACATTTAAATTTGAATATGTATTAATAATAAATTCCCAAGCAATGAGAATGACTCCAGAAATATATTTACACATGGCAATCTGAGGTAATCCTGGGAATGCAGCTCCCCACCACATTGCTAAGTTAGGATTCCGAATGGAAACTAAACTAATTGAGAAAGGAGAAACTACCCCTTTAGCATAACGGAATACATGATTTTTCACTTACATAGCCTACTTCCTAATTATTTTGATATGTAGGCGTTAGTATGTATCAAATCAAGTAGCTTATTACAAAATTTGTAAATTTGGATGTGTTTTTATTCATTAGAGACTATAGGTAGAAAAAAAATCCTAAAAAGCATGTGTGCTCTTTAGGATCTATGATTTAGACAGAAGCTTTTGCTAAAATAAACTTTTCTACGACTTTAGCAACTCCATCATTCATATTCGTATCTGTGACATAGTCTGCCATTTCTTTAATGTCATCAGGTGCATTTCCCATGGCAACGCCAAGGCCAGCAAATTCAATCATTGCTAAGTCATTATAACTATCTCCCATAGCTATGACCTCTTCTCGCTTAATACCAAGTGATTGAATGAGGGAATCCAAACTTGAGCCTTTTGTCACTCCTTCTTCCAGGAATTCTAAGAAATAAGGTTTTGAACGCATAATACTTAAAGTACCTGCAAATTCTTCTTTTAACTTTTGTTCGACTTTTACGAGCTTATCAGGGTCTTCACACATTAATACTTTTACGACAGGCTCATTTACGCCTTCAATAAAGTTATCGATTTTTTTAACGGGTAACCCTGTAATTTCACCTTCTCTTGTCGTATAGCGATTTTCCAATTCTGTAACGATTTCATCTCCAATATATGTATGGATATAGACACTTTCTTTTTTACTTAGCTCGTAAAGACGATGAGCAACATCAGGAGGAAGTGTACTACTATACTGTTCTTCTTTTGTTTTACAATTGATAATTTTTGCTCCATTAAAAGAGAGAATAAAGCTGCCGTACTCTTTTAATTGTAATTCATCCGCAATAGCATTCATCCCAAAAGTTGGACGACCGGAAGCGAGAACGACTTTTACGCCTTGTTGTTGTGCAGTCATTAGTGCCTTCTTTGTTCGTTCAGAAATGGTGTGGTCGTCACGAAGCAATGTGTCATCTAAATCAAGAACAATCATTTTGTATGTCATGTTTTTAATTCCTTTCTTTTGTAAGAGACTATAAACTAACTATAAATGAAAATAAGGAGAGAGACTAGCCCCATTCCATCATTAGTTTAGTAAAAGCGTTCTAAAATAACAAAAGTCATAATGATTTTTTAGTTTACTACTACAATGATGGCTAATATTTTGAAAGGGAGGTTTTTGGTGTGAACGAAAATCTACTAACGACTATTTCAATTCCGACCATTTTAGAAATTGGAGAAGGAGTGCTTACTAACTTACATACGATAGTAAAAAGTCATGGAATAGAGCGTGTGGTCATCTTGTTTGATGAATTTTCTTATTCTTTTATTAGCAATAAAATTCAACCATTTTTCGGTAAAAAAAATGCAATGATGATAAAGTTGCCAAATATGATGGATATTCATAATCTTGTTACGAAAGCGTTTGAATTGGGAGATTATGATGCGATCATCTCTATTGGGGGAGGAGCTGTTGTCGATTACGGGAAATATATTTCTTACGTAAGGAAACTTCCTTTTATAAGTATGCCGACTTCAGCATCAAATGATGGCTTTGCTAGTAGCAATTGCTCAATTTATGTAAATGGTAAGAAAACATCTGTTCCTGCCAAAGTTCCTTTTGGAGTGATTGTTGACCTAACGATATTACGACAAGCGCCAGAGCGATTTATATTTGCAGGCATTGGAGACCTTATGTCTAACATTACTGCACTGTATGATTGGGAATATGAAAGTCAAAAAGGAGTCAGTACGGTCAATGCATTTGCTTCTATGATCAGTAAGAAGGCTGTAAACAGTTTCGTACGAACTCCTATGGATGATATAAAGGCTACGATATTCTTGAAAGAGTTAGTTAGTTCGATGACAATGGGGGGAATTGCGACGGTTATTAGCGGCAATAGCTCACCAATAAGTGGTTCAGAACATCTAATCTCTCATGCATTAGATAAAATTACTAAACAACCACAAATGCATGGAATTCAAGTAGGGATTGCTACGTATATTATGGCCAAAGTTCAAAACCACCGTACAGAACGAGTGACAAAAGTCTTTGAACGAACAGGGTTCTTTTCTTTTGTCTCTACGTTACCGCTACAAAAAGAAGAGTTTATACAGGCAATAGAATTAGCTCCAACCATTAAGCCGAACCGTTTTACATACTTGCATGAAAAACTATACCGTGATCAAGCTATAGAGCTTTTAGAGAAGGACGCCATCCTCGTCGACCTATTTAAATAATTGTGGCTCAACAAATGCCTGTTTTGATTTGTAGAAAGGAAGCTTAAACAGGCATTTGTTGGCCTGTTTACTTACATTGTACTTCTTTCAATGGCATTGTCCCAATTAGGAAAATAGTGCAGAGCACTTCTCATCAATTCAGGGTGTGATTTTTTTACCTTTTTCTTATTAAGACTTTCACCAGCTGAACTTAGTTGTTGAATTTCTGTAATGACCTGTTCGGCACTCATATTGACTTCCATATCGTAACCTCCTCGCAAGATTTATTACAATACTTACCTTAGGAAAATCTTTTATACGTAACAATTTATCTTTTTATTTGAGAGAGCAAGGAAGGAATTAAAGGCCAAGTGCAGAAAGAATAGTTTGATAAAGGAAGAGATGGAGGTTTCAAACTGTGATTAAAGGTACCATTGTTTCATTAAATATAGGCAATTCTAAAAATATTGCTGCTTATGGGGAAAAGGAAGTTTTGTCTGCGATACACAAGCAATCAGTAAACGAGCAAGTACTTTATTTATCTGTAACTCAAATTGAAGGGGACGAGCAAGCAGATTTGATTAATCATGGTGGCTTAGATAAAGCAGTCTGCGTTTATCCATATGAACATTATCATTACTGGAACGAAAAATTAGGATTATCACTTCCGATTGGAGCATTTGGAGAAAATATTACGTTGCGTGGCCTAACGGAGACAGATGTGTTCATCGGTGATACATTTCAATGGGGAGAAGCCGTCGTTCAAGTAAGCCAGCCGAGAAGACCTTGTTTTAAAGTTGCCAAGCGCCATGGGGTTAAAAAGTTTCCTTTATATATTCAAGAAACAGGATATTCTGGTTTTTACTTACGAGTGTTACAAGATGGAAACATTTCTGTTAATGATTCACTTATCTTATTAGAACGTAAAACTGATAGTAGTATAGAGTTTGTAAATAAAGTAACGTATCATGATAAGCAAAATAAAGAAGCCATCCACAGGTTGCTCGAATTAAGGGAGCTTTCGGATGCGTGGAAAGAATCACTTTAGCCTTTAATTGATTACTTGTACATAGCGGAAGATACAAGGCAAGATTAGGTGACAACGTCTTAGATTACTATTTGCCGTTAGTAGAAGAGTTTACTCTGCTAACGGTTTTCAAACTATTAACATCATGATTTCACGTACCGTATTTTTGAATAACTAAATTCTTCCATAGCAAGCATAATGCTTCATACTTGTACATCAAATAGTTTAAGAGGTGAAAAATGTGAAAAATAAACTTTTGATCATGACTACCCTTATTCTGTTGATTTTGCTATATCAGTTTTTTCTGCGAGTTCCCACAGTGACCTATTCCGGAGAAACTGACAAGTGGCATGTAAGTATTGAATCAAAGCTTATAGGTACTGAAGGAAGCTATTCTATTTTCATTAAATACAAAGAAAATAAACAGGTAAAACAAGTTGAATATGACATCCACCCTCATTACGGAGGAGGGTGGATAAATGTTGAGGATATTAATAAAGATCAAGTGTATCAGTATGAATGCAATAGTTGCGGGTATTACGATGAAGAAGAGGAGTTGCTTTTTTTTATCAAATGGAAAGATAAATCCAAATTTAACTATGAGAGTGAATTGTTTTCTTTACGTAAAGAGTAATGAAACGTTAAACGGTACTTCTTTCAATTAAAGTAACATCCATTTCTTTATAGGAAATGTGACTTTGAACAGACTGGGAAAAAAGGTTTCTGCCGATTTCTACTAATGGAATTTCCATTGTTGTAATCCCCATGACTTTTGAGATAGGTTGGTTATCAAAACCTATTATTGCTATTTCTTGTGGTATAGAAATCTTGTTTGCTAGACTAGATGCAGCTATACCTGCGGCTACTTGATCACTTGTTACTAGAAGAGCTGTGGGAGGCTCTTTCATATTTGTAATTTTTGACACGACGTTTTCTCCATCTTCTAAATGCAAGCATTGTTCAAAAATATATTCAGGATGAAATGGCAATTTTCTTTTTGTTAAAAAGTCTTTGTATGCTAGAGCTCTGTTTGTACTATTTGCGCCGCTATTACGGCCAATGCAATAACCAATTTTTTTATGTCCCTTGTCTGCTAAGTAATGTAATGCCGTTTGAAAGCTTTTGTAATGGTCGACAAACGTAGCGGAAAAAGGCTGCTCTTGTGTATCCTCACAAAATACAATCGGTCCATAGCCCGCATAGTCATTTATCGTTGACCAAGAGCAAATTCTTGAACAGACAATAAGTGCATCAATTTGCTTATGCTTTAACATATCTAATGCTTCGATCTCTCTCGTTTCCTCATAATTTGTTTGAAACAAAACGAGTTTATAATTGTTTTTTACAGCCTCTTCGGCTATTCCTTCTAACAATAAGCCAAAATATGGGTGATTTGAAAAAGGAAGAACGACTCCTATTAAATGTGTTTTCCCCGTACTTAAGTGAACAGCATTTAAATTTTTTTGATAATTGCTTTCTTTCATTGCTTGCCATACCGCTTCTCTCTTTTTCTGACTCACGTAAGGGTGATTATTTAACACGCGTGATACAGTTGTGATCGATACATTCGCCATTTTAGCAATATCTTTTATATTTGCCATTTTTCTCACCTTCACTTGCTCTAATGAATATATTACTTGAATTTATTTTAGACGATGAAACGTATTTCATGTCAACAATAAGCATGTCGTTTTCTTTGCTTGTTATGAAACGCGTTTCATCATGTACCATATAAAACATGAAATAAGTTTTATTTACGTGTATCATGAAAAGAGATAAAGAAAATTAGTAGAAGTTAGGAGCTGGAGTATAGTAATGGCAGAAAAGAGCATTGTATTTTTTGATATTGATGGGACTTTGTTAGATCACGATAAGAAATTGCCTGTAACGGCAAAAAAATCGATCGAAAATTTAAAAGAAAAAGGACATGAGGTGGCAATTGCTACTGGACGTGCCCCTTTTATGTTTGCAGATTTACGTGAAGAATTAGAAATCAATACATTTGTTAGCTATAACGGGCAATATGTTGTTTTAAATGGTCGTGTATTATATAAAAATCCATTGGATCAACAAGCACTGCATACATTGACGGAATTAGCTGTTTCAAACAATCATCCAATTGTTTATATGGATCACGAGGATATGAAAGCAAACGTTGCTCATCATGATTATATTGTAGAAAGTATTGACTCTCTTAAAATCGGTCATTTTCCAAGCCATGATCCTCTTTATCACCAAGAAAGAGAGATCTATCAATCGTTATTATTTTTAAAAGACAAAGAGGAAGCCATCTATGAAGAACAGTACAAGAAGTTTGATTTTATACGTTGGCATCCACTTTCGGTGGATGTGATCCCAGCAGGTGGTTCTAAAGCAATTGGCATTGAAATAATTACTAGAGAGCTAGGGATCGCGAAGGAAAATCAATATGCGTTCGGAGATGGATTAAACGATATCGAAATGCTTAGTCAAATTACCAATAGTGTAGCAATGGGGAATGCACATGATAAGGCAAAAGAAGCAGCAAGGTATATAACGAATGATGTAGATGAAGATGGAATTCTGCATGGTCTAAAGCTCGTAGGTTTATTAAAATAGTTCATTATTAACGACTATCTCAATAGCGAGGTCATAGACGGCAATGGCTCTGTCTGCTATTCGCCTAGAGAGGAGAAACCCACTCCTCTCTAGGCCTTTAAAAGATATAGCGACTCCACACATTGCTTCGGGGTCACTTTAAAAGGTTAAAATCGTAAACCTTTGAAGTGACCCTTTTTTTAATGGTTGTTAACAAAATATGATGAGCCAGGCACCTTGTTCTAGTTTTTTGAATAAGGTTGTAAGGGAATAAATGTATAGATTAGGAGGACGAGATAGTGGAAATACATGTTGTCTCCGCTGGTGAGTCGTTATGGAACATTGCTCAAATGTACGGGGTGGATTTTCAAACGATTGTCGATGCAAATCAATTGCCTAACCCCGATCAATTAGTTATTGGTCAAGCGCTTGTCATTCCAGTAGGCGGTCGTGTTTATTGGGTTGAAGAGGGGGAAACTTTATCGTCTATTAGCGAACGTTTTCAAGTGCCGGTTGAAGAGATTGTAAGTTTTAACAATATTGAATATCCAAATAATATTCCAACTTGGTTTAGGTTGTATATCCCAAGTGATTACCGTCAAAAGCCAGCTGTTGATGTTGGAGCGTATGTTGATTTAGGAATTACGGGTGAAGAGTCTCCACAGTACGTAGATGAAGTTGGCCAATATTTAACGTATGTACAAATTTTTAGTTATGAATTGAATGCTGATGGGACACTGACACCAATTGATGATCAAGCAATAATAAATACGGCTTTGGCAAATCAAGTCGTACCGTTAATGGTTATTACAAATCTTGAAAATGGTGCTTTCGATACGGAGCTTGTCACTACTGTTTTGCAAAGTGAAGAGCTACAAAATCGTTTGCTTGACGAAGCGATTGCAATAATGGATGAAAAGGGGTATTTGGGTTTAGATTTTGATCTTGAATACTTAGGTGCACAAAACAGAGAACAATATAACGATCTAATGAGAAAAGCGAGAGTTAGACTAGATGAGCGAGGCTATTTTCTTTCTAGTGCATTAGCACCTCAAGTTGAGCCTGGTATGCCAGGTGTATTATATGAAGGACATGATTATGCTGCCCATGGAGAAATTGCCGATTTTGTTTTCCTTATGACTTATGAATGGGGCTGGACTGGCGGACCTCCTATGGCAGTAGCACCACTAAATGAAGTTAGAAGAGTTATCGAATACGCGGCTTCCGTAATGCCAAATGATAAAATTATGATGGGTATTCCATTATATGGGTATGACTGGACCTTGCCTTTTGTAGAAGGTGTTACAAGAGCACGTGCGATCGATCACCAGGAAGCAATCCGTCTTGCAGCAGAGCATAACGCTATTATTGAGTATGATACAGTTGCGCAGTCGCCTTTCTTCAATTATGTTGATGATGAAGGGCAAGAGCATGAAGTATGGTTTGAAGACGCAAGAAGCATGCAAGCAAAATTCGATCTGGTGAAAGAATTTGGATTACGCGGCTTCTATTATTGGGTGTTAGGATGGGAGTTTCCACAAAATTGGTTGTTGATTGATGCTAATTTTACTGTGAATAAACGAGTGTAGATGGAATGTATTGTTAGAGTGTCTGATCATTTTTTAGGGTGGCTTATATTAAGATGAGCCACCTATTTTTTTGTACTTCATTTTTAATATAAAAATGTAGACATTCAGTGATAGGATAAATCTCAAAAGAAGAGGCTATGGTAAAATGTATGTATATAGGAAAGGCAGGTGCAGTATGATGAAACAAATTATTCTATTTGATGGTGAATGTAACGTTTGTAATAAGAGTGTTCAATTTATTATAAAAAGAGATCCAAAAGCGATATTTACATTTGCTTCACAGCAAAGTACAACAGGTAAAAAAATTATGGAACAATACGGGATAGACTCCGACCTAAATAGTTTGGTTTTAGTAGATCAACAAACTTATTTTATCAAGTCATCTGCAGCTTTAAAGATTTGCATGAAGTTAAAATGGCCTTGGAGCTTGTTTTCACTTTTTTTGTTAATACCGACACCTATCAGAGATAGTTTGTATCATTTCGTTGCGAAGAATCGTTATAGGTTTGGAAGAAATGAAAGGTGTATGCTACTACCATCAGATGAACGAAAAAGGTTTTTAGATTGAAGGCAACTCAAATAGGTTGTTTTCAGTTATTTTACAAGGTTTTATTTTCGTTACATTTTTTTACTATAACTGTACATCATAATAGGTACACTTTATTGTAAAAGAGGTTAGGAAATGCATCTTGCGCTATCGCTAGTTGTTTTTTTGTTGAACGTAAGAAGGAAAACGTATTCAAATTTTAAACATTTTTTCCCAAGTGTGCTTTTTGTCATGTTTTTTAATTCGCTTTATTATTATCTTTTTAAACATTTTCTGCTTTGGGAGTTTAACTCTCCATTTGTAAAAGTCAAATATCTTAGGGCGTTGTATATTTTTTTTATTATGCCTCATGTCATTCTTCTCTATTTATCTGAGTTCCCTAGTCGCCTGTATAATCAATTCATTCATATTGTGAAATGGATTGCGATTTCAGCATCCATAGAGTTTTTTCTTTTCCATAAGAAACAATTAATTACATTTCATCACCGGTGGATGATTTTTTGGTCTATATGCGTGTATATAAAAATGTATTTGTTTAGCTATTTATTAACAAAAAAACCACTTATGATTATCAATGCATCTATTGCATCTGTCATTTGTATTCTCTTGATTTTCAAACCACCTTTAAGCAAAGGTTTCTATGAAGGTCCATTGCTAAAATGGATGAAAAGTGTTACTCCATATCGAACGAGAAGAAAGAATGCTTTATTAAAAGTAGGAGATTGAATACATATTGATGTGGGGTGTAGTCTACATAACAACTTAAAAAGATGCACACTATATTACTACAACCAGAAGAGAAGAGTCGTGATAATGATTAACAAAAAACGAAATAGACTGGCATTTGGGTTATTATTTTTCATTCATAGCACGCTGCTATTGGTTACTTTTATCATGAAAAAAGATCGAAAAAACTTGTTTATCGCTCTGTTATCGAATATTTCTTTTGCTTACTTTTTTGAGTACTTTGTTCTCAATGTGTTTCAAGCATATAAGTATAAACCAAAGTTTTTGAAAAACAGAAATTTGGACAATATTTTTGGTGCTCTTTTATCGCAAGCTATTTTTATCCCTTTTACTTCCTTGTACCTGACTGCATTTGAGGTGAAGTGGAGAACAAAGCTATTTGTTAATTTATACTTTGTTTCCGTGGAGTTCCTTTTCTTGCGGATGAAAATTTATAAACTAAATTGGTGGAATCCTATTTTTACTGGTTTGGCTATTCCCGTTCATTTTTACTTAAGTGATATTTGGTACAAGCATATCAAAAAAGGAACCCCGATTGTTTTATCGGTTTCTCTTTTTAATATGATTTTGGTCACTTCAGTCAATATATTGTTTTTGTTAGTTGTGTTAAGAAAGTTGAGGTTTGGAATTGGAAAAGTGTATACATGGTATGAGCATTTTCTCATTGGTCCTCTATATTCAATTGTATATGCTATTGTTGCCACAAAGACAGTAAAGGTAGGCGATTGGATTTCTAAATGTAAGTTGTTGGCTTTTTCAATTAGTTTTCATTTGATCTTAAAACGTCTCCAGGTTTTGAAGTCAACCAAAGAGAATCATTATCTGCTTATGTGGACTCATTTGTTAATGGTTCTTTTATCAAGTTTCTATAAGCAATTGGTCAATAGTCAAGAAGTGGTTAGGGAGGACGAACAGTTCAATAACTAGCTACTTCTTTTTTTACGTTTTAACTATGATTCTATGAAATGTAGATATAAGACTATTACTAAATTACTGGAAAATACCTTATTTTTATGGGGAAATATGTTAAAATAGTATTTAGTCATGTAAGTTTAGAGATTTATTCCATATAATAACCTTTTTTTACTTCGTTTTTACGGGGTTAAAAGTAGGTGAAAAGGTGAGAGGGTTATGAAGAAGAAGAACAAACCAAAACATAGGCAAAAGAAAAGGAATCATCTTTCATTTCGATTAAATGTCCTCTTTTTTGTCGTGTTTCTCTTGTTTTCCGCATTGATTTTGCGTTTAGGCTTTGTTCAAATAGTTGAAGGTGAAACATTTGTTAGTGAACTGGCTTCAACTACGAATGCAACAGAACGACACGATGCACCTAGAGGATTGATGTACGATCGTTTCGGTCATGTTGTTGTCGACAATCAATTGGAATTATCCGTTACATACACCAATCCTTCTAGAACAACAAGGGCGCAAACAATGCTTGAAATTGCTCAAGATTTGGAGCCATTAATTGAAGTTGAGACGGATCGAGTAACGCCAAGAGACAAAAGGGATTACATTTTATTGAATATGTCAGAGGAAGAGCGTTATGAGCTTGTGACTCGAGAAGAAAGAAGGGAACTTGATGGCCCTTCTGAAGAGTATCAGCTTGAGGTTGAGCGGATTACGGATGAACAAATTGATAGCCTCTCTGATCAAGAATTACAAGTTGCAGCAATTTATCGGGAGATGGCCAGAGGATATGCTAATTCGCCACAAAGAATCAAGCAGCGAATAACGGATGAGGAAGCACATCTTATAAGTGAAAATTTAGATAGACTACCAGGTATTGATATCGCAAGACATTCAAGCAGGTCCTATCCTTATGGGGACTCCTTTCAAAGTTTATTTGGTTCAACAAGACAAATACCAAGTGAAAGAGTGGATTATTATTTATCGCGTGGTTATGAGCGCTCGGATATCGTAGGAACAAGCTACCTAGAAGCTCAATATGAAGAAGTGTTACGGGGGCAAAAAGCGATAGTGGAAAGCGTTACAAAACGTGAAGGTACGCGAACGATTGATAGAACAGTGAATGAGCGATTAGGTCAGCGTGGAAATGATCTTGTTCTCACTTTAGATATGGAGCTTCAACAAAGGCTTGAAGACATTATTGATGAGGAGATTCGAAAGTCTGGAAATTCATTCATTTTAGATCGATCCGCTTATGCTGTATTAATGGATCCGCGTACGGGTGACATTTTAGCAATGGCAGGGTTTTGGGATCAGGCAGACCGTGAGCGTAATAGCTATGCAGATCACGCCGGTAATGTAAATAAAGTATTTGAAATGGGGTCATCTGTAAAGGCAGCGTCAGTTTTAACGGGCTTTCATGCAGGGGTTGCTTCACCAGGTACTCGCTTTAATGACCGACCTATTTATTTACCATCTACACCGCCAAAACGTTCCTGGAACACAAGTGGGTTTGGATGGATTGATGATCGACGCGCACTTGAGCAATCGTCCAATGTGTATATGTTTGAAATTGGAATGAGAATGGCTAACTGTTATTATACTGCTCCAAACACAAGTTGTGGTTGGACGACGGGGTCTGGAGGTACAGTTGAACGTGCTTATCAAGAGGTTCGAAATAACTTTAGTCAATTTGGGTTAGGCTCAGAAACGGGGATCGACCTTCCTTCTTATTCATCAGGTTTAACTGGAGGGAGTGAGAGTGGGGGGAATCTTCTTGATTTGATGATTGGACAATATGACAACTATACGACTCTTCAATTAGCCCAGTATATTGCTACGATTGCAAATGATGGTTACAGAATGGAGCCTCGGCTTGTAAGAGAAATACGTGAACCTTCTACGAACCAAAATGAGCAAGGAGCGGTTATGCAAAAGTTTGAACCAACGATCCTCAATCGAATTGAGATGAGTGATGCTCATATTAGTCGTGTTCAGCAAGGGCTTCGTGATGTGATGACAAGAGGAACAGCTCGGGGGAATTTTGCGAATGCTTCGTATCAACCTGCTGGTAAGACGGGTACCGCTCAAGTGAAAGTTGCTGTTGGTCAAGGTGATCATCGCCGAGTCGTTGATGGCAATACCCAATCATTAGTCGGATATGCACCGTTCAATAATCCAGAAATAGCTTTTGCTGTCGTTGTACCAGATGTGAAGCTTGGCAGCAATGGTGGTCGCCAAGGAATTGCTCAAGAAATTTCGAAGTCAGCACTTGAAGCTTACTTTGAGTTAAAAGAAAAACGAAATGGCGCAAAACCAATTGATGAACCACTACTAGAAGAAGTGAATATTGACTAAGAAACGGAAAGAGGCTGTCTCAAAGGGATATTTCCCTTGAGACAGCCTTGTTATGTATCCCATTTACTTACGTAAGCTGGTTTGAAGTTCTCCATTTTTTGTAAGAGCTCTTCTGGACAATCAGAGATAATAATGTTTTTAAGAAAATTAGCTTTCAGAAACCCTTCATTGGTCATATGTTCTAGTAATGAAAGCAGTTTATCATAGAAGCCATTTGGATTTAGAATGCCGATTGGCTTTTGGTGATAACCAATTTGTTGCCACGTTAATGATTCTGCCAATTCTTCAATGGTACCGATACCTCCGGGTAAGGCGATGAAACCATCAGCTAGTTCATACATTTTTGCTTTCCGTTGATGCATATCGTCCACAATAATTAAGTCCGTTAGCTCGATATGCTGAACGTTCTCGTGTATTTTTTTAGGAATCACACCTACTACTTCCCCTTTTCTTTCGAGAACATAGCGTGCTAGTTCCCCCATTAGACCATGGTTCCCGCCACCATATACGAGATTTATGTTTCTTGTGACAAGAGCTTGGGCAAATGTATGTACATCCTCGACATAGCTTGGCCTCGTTCCGAAGCTTGATCCACAAAATACACATATATTTTTAAACATCAACATCCCACCATTCTTTTAAGTTTATACATAAAAATAGTAATAGAAAGAAAGTGATTTGTAAATTATTCCAGGGGAACTTATGGTTTTTTTAAAATCTTATAAGATTCAGTTTGGGGGAAAGTGACATAAATAGTTTAACGCTATACAATATATTTATATCGGGAGGAGGAAAATGATGACAGAACAAGGAGTAGTTTCTTTAAAGAATGTTTCGTGGCAAAGAGAAGGAAAATCAATTTTACATAATTTTTCATGGAATGTCACTCCTAATGAGCATTGGGTCATTTTAGGATTAAATGGTTCAGGGAAAACATCGATCTTACAGTTGTTAATGGGATATCAGTGGGCATCAAAAGGGGAGATTCATGTACTTGATCAAAAATTTGGACAGGCTAATATTCCAGAGCTTCGCAAATCGATCGGCTGGGTCAGCGCCTCTATTGATGAACGTTATGCTGCAAGGGGGAGGGATACGGCCCTTGACGTTGTCCTAAGTGGAAAACATGCGTCCATTGGAATTTATGATAAAATTACTAGTGAGGATGTTTCAGAGGCTACACTATTGCTACAAGAATTAAAGATTGAACAATTATCGGGGCAAAGGTTTTCGAGTCTTTCACAAGGAGAAAAAAGACGAGTCATTATCGCCCGAGCTTTAATGGCAAAACCAAAAATACTTATTTTAGATGAGCCATGTAATGGATTGGATATATTCTCACGTGAACAACTTCTAGAGACGATTCAATCGTTAGCTGAAACAAAGGGAGGACCAACTCTTCTTTATGTGACACATCATATTGAGGAAGTCGTCCCTGCCATTTCACATGCATTATTACTTAATAACGGGTCAATTGTTGCAAAAGGAGAAAAACAATCGACGCTAACTGAAGAAAATTTGGAAAAAACGTTTCAACTTCCTTTGAGATTGAAGTGGGAAGAAGACCGCTTATGGCTGAGTATTCAATCAAAGCAAACAGTAACGGATGACCAGAAGTAGAAAAACGTCTTTTTTAGGGCCGTAATTAAGTATTTATGCCTCCGTGCAGCGTTTGCAGGTAACTAAAATCGTCTTTTCTACAATTTAGTAAGTTTGTTCTTTGTTGATTCTTTTCCTTGCATTTGGTTTACTTGGTATAGTGACTATTAGAAATGAGGGTTTGGTATGAAGGACTATCAGGCAGAAGATTGGATTAAGTATCTTGAGCTGGAGGCTCATCCTGAAGGCGGTTTTTTTAAGAGATCGTTCCGTTCTACGGAAGAAGTGCCTGGAAGAGAAAGAATGCTTTATACAAGTATTTATTTTTTATTACGAACCGGTGATGTTTCGCATTTTCACCGTTTACAGTCGGATGAATTGTGGTATTTCCATGCAGGGAATTCGTTATCCGTACATATTATTCATGAAAATGGAGAATACGAGGAAGCTCGTTTAGGTTTAGATCTTGAAAAAGGAGAAGTACCTCAAGTGTTAGTACCGAAAAATGCAATTTTTGGTTCATCCCTGTCACAGGAAGAAGAGGGAGCTTTTTCTCTTGTCGGTTGTATGGTATCGCCGGGGTTTGAATATGAAGACTTCGAACTTTTCACACAAAAAGACCTTCTAGAAACATACCCACAACATGAAGAGATTATTAAGAAACTAGCTTATGTAACATTACCTGAAATGGACTGAGGATAGTAATCATTGGGGGAATTGAATTTATGGACGATTCGTCCACCCGAAAAGGTGTGATATCTTTTTCGGGTTTTTTGTCTTTTGTATATATTAGCCGAGGTTTTCCCAAAGCTCGTAAAA
The DNA here is from genome assembly GCF_023555415.1 of Halalkalibacter alkaliphilus. GTDB lineage: Bacteria > Bacillota > Bacilli > Bacillales > Bacillaceae_D > Halalkalibacter > Halalkalibacter alkaliphilus. Next base: position 35,583 of record NZ_JAKRYL010000015.1, read on the forward strand.
AGAATATGCTTCTACTAAGGTGACATTAGCATCATTTGCCTCTATTGCTCCTTCCATGCGAGAGAGAATTTGGCTCACTTCGGAGAGGGACTCTTTACCTACACTGTATTGAATACGTTTTGAGACAATGGTCCAGGCTTTTTTTGTGTATGTATGTTCACGCTTTGCTTCTTGCCACTCATTTCTTTTTACATGCTGTTCAATGTTTTGAACGGATTTTAAGAGCTCATCTTGATCTCCCATTGGCTCTTTCAGCCAACCTCCACTAATCATCAAAGTTAAACTTACTAGGATAAATGTTACCGGGACAGCGTATAAGAGTGTTTTTCGCAAGAGTGATGCTCCTTTTTGCTATTAGTAAGGTCCTTTATAATCACTAATATCATTTGTTTTTGTTGTGTGATCATCAAATAAATCTACATAGAGTGTGTCGTTCGGTAAGATGGCTGCATAGGAGAGTTGTTTTAAATCTTTGATTCCTTTTCTGTCTAGTTGTGTTTGGACCCAAGCAAGATCCTTCTTGCGCTGTTGTAAATTTTGTGGAAGCAATAGTCCATCGATGATGATTTCTGTTGTTAATTTAGCTCTGCTCACCTTGATGTGCAAATCTTTCTTCTGTACATATTGAAATTCGGATTTTCTTAGAGTTGACAACGTTCCATCGGGCTCTAATAGAGCAACTTCTACTTCGGTAAGGTCAAAGATATTTTTGCTGCGGAGCTGTACCATTAGTTCATCTTTTGTTAAGCGTGACTTCATTAAATTGTTTTCTAAAATCTTTCCATCTTCTATGACGGTTACAGGTTCGCCATCAATCACTTTTGATAAATAACGATTTTTAATATCGGTAATTTGAAGAAGAATAGTAAAAACAATAAAGATCGTTAAGGCTAGCCAGTGATTTAACGCTTTTGATGAAGTATCGGTAGCCATCGTTCCAGCAATCGAGCCAATTGTAATTCCATTGATATAATCAAACATCGTTAAGTTTCCAATTTGCTGTTTTCCTATCAACCTTGTGTAAACGAGGAGGGTAAAAAAAGTAATAACTGATCTTATGATTACGACAAGTGTCTCGTTCATTTGTGTCCTCCATTTTTACTGTATGCGTGTAATATTTCCCAGTTATACCTAATTTATGTCAGTGGATAGAAGGGAATAGAAAAAGCAGCTAGACCGATGTAAGTTCTAGCTTCTAGAAAAAGTGATACGAAAAAAAGAACAGCAATGCTTACGAGTTAGAGTCGGACGACTGATTTTAAGCAATCAATCGCAATGTAAGTTGGTTCATCTCCAGCTTTTACTTTTATTTTCTTACAATGCCAGTCAATACGATCGACAATTCCTATAAGTGCATAAAACATTCCATCTTGCCAGTAGGTGATTTGAACATCGAGCTCATGTTTGAGTGAGTCGGTCACAATAATGCCGATTTCTTCTAACTCTTGTTCGTCTAATTCGGGCTTTGCGACTTTATTTAGTTCCATTCGCCGCTCAAGGAGAGCTTCTTTATGCTCAGGTAAAAACATTCTACTGCTTTCCCAAAGAAGGTTTCCACGGTGTAAATGCTGCTCGTTCATTTATAATGTCCTCCTATCTTTTTGGCACGTTCAAAAGCCTGACCAGCCTTTGTCAAAGAAGAAGCTCGAATGAGAGCTGTTGTGCCATATTTCTCTTTTATTCCGTCCATCACGTAGCCTAGATCGGTCTTTTTATCTCTTCCTGTATCAAATAGGCTAAGTTGTAGCTCATCATCACGACAAAGTTTTGTTAAGCTAACAGCCAGTCTTCGAATCGGATTTCCGTCCCAAAATTTAAGAAAGATCTTTTCAGCGACACGAAAGATATCCATTACGTAGTTCGTTGGCTCATATAAAGTTGCTTGACGATGAAAGCCGCTTCGTATTTCATAGCTAGCTCCGCTGACACTAACGGTTACGGTTTGCCCCATCACGTTTGATTTTCGTGCTCTCATACAAACTTCTTCACAGAGCTCAAGTAAGACAACGCGTATTTCAGCAAGTCCTATGTAGTCACGTGGAAGGGTCATACCATGGCCGATCGCTTTTTGTCCGTCGTGAGAAGAGGTTGTGACAGGGGAAAAGTCCTCGCCGTTAGCTGTCATAGAAAGAACATGCCCATTAATCCCCCACTTGTCCTGTAGACGTTTTAAGGGAACAGCCGCTAATTGACCAATTGTACGAATTCCCATATTCCGTAAGTGACCCGCCATTCGACCCCCAACTCCAAACATCTTCTCAACGGGCAGGGGCCATAATGTTTTTTCTAATTCTTCTTTTTTTAACCAAAAGATACCGGATTTGTTTTTCTTAGAAAAATGATCACAAGCCATTTTAGCTAACACTTTATTTTCTCCGATTCCAATACGCGCTCGAACCTTTGTTTTCTCCCAAATTTGTTGTTGAATCTTCTCAGCCATTTCAAGAGGAGGACCAAAAAGCGTGTGACTGCCGGTTACATCAATGAATTGTTCATCAATCGAAAAAGGCTCTACTAAATCGGTATACTGCTCTAAAATATTTGTAATCTCAACAGAGATCGTAATGTAGTCTTGCATTTTTGGAGGGACTACAACTAAATCAAGACATTTTTGCTCAGCTTCCCATAAGCGTTCGCCATTTTTGATACCACTTTTCTTTGCTAGAGGACAGGCGGCTAAAATAACTCCCGAACGCCGTTTCGGGTCTCCAGATACAACGAGCGGTTTGTCCTTTAAATGAGGGTATCTTGCTTTTTCAATAGATGCATAAAAAGATTGCATATCAACAAGAAAGATTGTTTTCATTGAATTCACGCTCCGAATTAAGAACAAATGTTTGTGTTATCATTATATGCGAAAATACGTTCGGTATTCAACATACATTTTGTGCCAAGTGTATAATGAAGGTTAGCAGAAGTTGAAAGTGTGAAGGAACGTAGGATATGATGGTATAGGATTAGGTTCGGTGTATTTTAGAAAGGGGAAGTAAAATGAAATATAATGATCAAATGAAAAATAGAGTAAAGCGTGTAGAAGGACAAGTGAAGGCATTAATTCGTATGATGGAAGAGGAAAAGGATTGCAAAGATCTTGTAGCTCAAATGTCTGCTGCAAGAAATGCACTAGATCGAACAATTGGACTTGTTGTGAGCACGAACCTAGAGCAATGTGTCCGTGAACAAATAAACAAAGGCGAAGATACGGAAGAAATGATTCAAGAAGCGGTTAATTTGTTAGTGAAAAGTAGATAGATAGAAGGAAGTGTAACAAATGCAAAAAAGTCCATGAGTGGTTACTACCGAGGTTGTGTACAACTCAAAAGAAGCAAGTGTCTTATCAAATATGACAAAGTGTAACAAAACAGGAATCGTCTTAACATTTGATGATGGCCCGAGTAGATACTTACCCCAATTTCTAGACATTTTAGAAAAAGAGGGAGTGAATGCAGTCTTTTTTTGGCAAACCAGATTGCTCCACCATAATAGGCCATGGAAGCGTGTACTTAATGATGGTCACCTAATCGGTGCTCATACCCATCGTCACCCAAATCTGACTAAGTTGAGTTTTGCTAAGCAAATGCATGAAATACAAACGAGTAAAGAAGCAATCGAAACCATCACAGGGCAGACCGTCAAGTATTTTAGACCTCCTTTTGGACAGTACAATCGAGATACATTGAAGATCGTGGAGTATTTACAACTACAGACGGTTATGTGGGATATTTCATCCTTTGATTGGAATTTAAAACAAGATCCTAATCAAATTATAGAAAACGTGGTCGGTCATGTTCAAGATGGTTCAATCATTCTTCTACATGAACTGGAGCAAACACTTTTAATTTTGCCAAAACTAATTCAAAAGCTAAAAAAGAAAGGGTACCATTTTTCTACGCTGTGATTCCGAACAAGCGAACCAATCGTTTTAAGCAGAAGAAGGGACTAAAAAAGTAAAAACGGCTTTTTTTAGTCCCCTCTTCATAAACCTCCTGGAATAGGAAAGACTAAACATACTTGGTCAGGAGGAATTGTTATGCTAAATAAAAATGGAATACTCATCCTTTTTTGCTTCATTATTTTGGCCACTTGCTCTGCCCCTGCATTGGCACAAGAGTCTCAGTTGCCAGAAGCGCCGATCTACATTGACAATCAGCCCTTTGAGACACGCTACATAATGAGAGACGGTCACTTACTCGTCCCAGCGTTATTTCTAAAACATACTGGTGTCAAAATTAGTTGGAATAAGCAGTATCGCTCTGTTGTGTTTAAACACAAAGACATTCAATTTGCTCTGCCCGTAGGAAGAGATTATGCCGATGTCTACGGTCATGCCACCGGGACCTGGAGGCGTCAAAGTCTTTCAACGAAAACAATTGAATTTAATGGTGAGGCATTTGTTCCACTTATTGATGTCGTTCGAAAACTTGGGATGGACGTAGCGTATCAAAGAGAAAGGGGCCATACATTTATAACAACAAATATTCCAGTGGCTCCAAGTGCTATATACAGAGGAGATCCGGCAGTGAAACAAGTAGCTCTCACTTTTGACGATGGGCCGGATAGTTATTATACACCGAGAATATTAGATATCCTCAACCAGAAAAATGTTCCGGCAACTTTTTTTGTCATGGGCCAACAAATAGAAGAATTCCCCGCTATGATGAAGCGAATTGTAAGGGAGGGACATGGGATAGCTAATCACACATGGAGTCATCCCAATATCCCGACTGTTATGACATCCACGTTAGTAGATGAAATACAATCGACTCAAAAAGAAATGATGAAAACAGTCGGTAGAATGCCGGATCTTTTCCGCCCACCATATGGTGCATTGACAAAGTCGGACCATATCGTTCTAGATGAGATGGGGATGCGAACCATTATGTGGTCTGTTGATACAATCGATTGGAGTGGTCAATCAGCAGAGGAAATACTGCATATTGTACGGCGAGATATTTCACCAGGCGGGATTATCCTTCAGCATAATTTTCAGTCGGATGCTCGTCTTCTCGATGGAACGGTAGAGGCTCTGCCAAGAATGATCGATGAGCTACAAGCACAAGGATACGAATTTGTTACGGTGCAAACACTTTTAGAAAAGTAACACAGAGGCTACTGAAAGGGAAAAATACCCTTTTTAGTAGCCTTTTAGTTTTGACCCCACTTATTAGGAGATAATTTGTAAATTTATGTTATAAAAGAATAAGACTTCACATAATTGAAAGATTTACAGCACGATTATGTTGGAAATGTTGTGTATAATGGCGGTAACTCATGAAAGCGGATAACGAAAGGGGAACTATATGAATATATTTATCACAGGTGGAACAGGCTTCTTAGGTACCCAATTTATCCAGGAACTACTAGATTCAGATAACAGAGTTTATGTGTTAGTAAGATCAACTAAGAAGAGCCAAACTTTATTAAATAAAATTCCGAAACATCAACATTCACAAGTAGAGATAATAGAAGGACATCTTGCGGACAATCACCTAGGAATCTCTAAGAAAGATCAAAGCAACCTTAAAGGTAAAATAGATGCTTTTTTTCATATAGCGGCACTGCTATCGTTCGATTTTAAAATGGCCGATCAATTGTATGAAGTAAATGAAATGGGAACAAAACATTCATTAGAGTTGGCTAAAAATATTGGCGTGAAATCGTATTATTATATTAGTACAGCTTATACTCTAGGAAAGAAAAACGCTGCTGAGGAATCATTACATGAAATGGACCAAGAATTTAATAATCCATATGAGGAAACGAAATGCAAAGCTGAGCATATCGTTATGTCTTATAGTGAACATATGAACGTTTCAATTTTTAGACCCTCCATTATTGTCGGTCATTCTGTAACTGGTAAATCGGATTCTACTTTTGGATTATATGGGTTTATGAAAGGGCTTGAAATATTCAAGAAAAAAGTATCTAGAGCAGGGAACGATAGCGGTAAAAGGTATAATATTATTGGAAATCAATCGGGTACTCAAAATTTAGTACCAGTAGATTATGTTTGTCGTGTTCTAATGGCTGGATTAGAAAAGGCAAAAAATAAAACAATCTATCATGTTACCAATCCTAACCCTCCAGTAAATCATGAAGGGCTAAAAATGATAGGAGAACTACTAGATTTCCCGAATATTCAATTTAATTCGAGAGAAGATACTTTATTAACGAAAGAGGAAATGGTTTTAAATGAGTTCGTATCAAATTTCACCATTTATGTAAATCGTGATATTGATTTTAGCATAACCAATACTCAACAGCTGCTAAATGCGACAAATAACCAAGTATTAAACATGGATAACGAAATGCTACGGACAATTATCGACGGATATAAAAAACAAGATAAGACACCAGTTTTAGTATAAATTTTGCTCATAAAAAGGAGAATGCATGTTATATTACAAAACGTATGAGGTCTCGCCTAAACACGAATGGATTGTTATGATACATGGGTTAGGTGGAAGTTCGACCATTTGGTATAAACAAATAAAAGACCTGAGGAAGCATTTTAATTTGCTATTAGTGGAACTAAGAGGACATGGAAAGTCCTCTAATAGAAAAACAAAGGATGAAAGATATACTTTTGCACAGGCTAGCAAGGACGTAGTAGAAGTAATGGATCATCTAAATATAAAAAAAGCCCATTTTATGGGGATTTCTTTAGGTAGCATTGTCATTAGAAATATAGCCTACTCCTTTCCGAAAAAGGTGAAGTCCATGATCCTCGGAGGTTTAATTATAGGATTTAATCTTCGCTCTAGAATCTTAATTACTGCAGGAAATTTAGTAAAAAAACGAATACCTTATATGTGGTTGTATAATTTATTTGCTTGGATTATGATGCCAAGAAAACAACATGAGGAATCAAGACAGTTATTTGGAAGAGAAGCAAAAAGGATGAACCAAATGGAGTTTATAAAATGGTTTCGAATAACAAGTGATGTGGACTCGAATCATCAAGAAATCCAGAATAAAGACTTAGATATACCGACATTATGTATCATGGGAGAAAATGATTATATGTTTCTTCCAAAAGTAAAAAAAGAAATTAATCACACATTTCCTGGTAAGTTAATCGTCATAAAAGAAAGCGGGCACGTTTGCAACGTGGAAGCACATGAACATTTTAATGAAGTTTCGTTAGATTTCATAAGAACAAGTAGCGAAAACCAGATAGCTGGATAAAAAGGCATGGCTTCGTTTAAATGAACGCATTTCTGTTATTTTAGAATTCCCTATACAATAGTGGAATTCTTTTTTTATTGACGTTTTAACTAATATGGTTATGGGATTATTACAGAGCGACCAGGCTTGTTGTTACAAGTGTTAGAAGAGGTAGAGGATAATCTAACAAATGGCATGTAACATTAAGTTTGAATTTACTTAGGTTAGGCAATCACCCTTGTAAGAATACTTACATATGTTGTGGTAAAGGCGGAAAGGGTGATTAGATGAAAGGAAAAGTTCAAAACTTTTATGCAGGAGGAAACACAGCGAAAGGGTTTTACAGTTTATATGATTCTGCATTAGAAGATTTAGAGCGTCTTTTTATTTTAAAAGGAGGGCCAGGGACTGGAAAATCCTCTTTAATGAAAGCAGTTGGACAACAAATGGTAAATAAAGGTATTAATATTGAGTTCTTACACTGTTCCTCAGACAACGAATCGATTGATGGAGTGATTATTCCTGACTTTGGGGTTGGAATTGTCGATGGTACCGCTCCTCATGTGATTGAACCGAAAGCACCTGGTGTCATTGAGGAATATGTGAACTTAGGAGTGGCGTGGGATTCAAACAAATTGCAACAGCATAAAGAAGAAATACTTACATTAAACAAAAAAATCTCTGCAACCTTTCAAACTGCTTACGATACATTTTCGGAAGCATTAAAGGCACATGATGATATTGAAGATATCTATATTTCCAATATGGATTTCAAGGAAGCGAATCAACTTACGGATGAGTTAATTTCTCGTTTTTATGGAGAGAATTCAGACACAAAACAAGCGAGAGTAAAACACCGTTTTTTAGGCGCAGCTACTCCAAACGGAGCAGTAGATTTTATTCAAAATTTAACGGAAGATATTAGCAAACGCTATTTCATTAAAGGAAGAGCAGGGTCTGGAAAATCGACGATGCTAAAGAAGATAGCAGCTGCAGGTGAAGAGAGAGGATTTCATGTTGAAGTGTATCATTGCGGTTTTGATCCCAATAGTTTAGATATGGTCATTGTAAGAGAGTTGGGTTTTGCCATTTTTGATAGTACAGCTCCGCACGAATATTTCCCTGATCGTGATTCAGATGAAATCATTGATATGTATGCAAGGTGTATCACGCCAGGTACAGATGAAAAGTTTGCAACAGAAATCGAGAAAACGACCAAACCATACAAAGACAAAATGAAAGAAGGAATTTCCTATTTAAAAGAAGCAAAAGCGCTCCGTGATGAATTAGAAGCTTTCTATATTGAAGCGATGGATTTCACTAAAGTAGAAGAGATTCAAAAAGAGATTTTAGCAGAAATTGAACAATTTGTTGGAAAGTAAGAGTAGAATTTGATCGATTGACAATGGCTACGTTCGCTACTTATCTTGAGAGGAGAAAACTCACTCCTCTCAAGGCTTACAAAAAATGTAGCTCGTCTTACGTAGTAACTGGTACTTTAGGTTCATTCAGTAAACTGTGATTCCAAGCATTTTTTTCAATATAGAGGGAATGCCATACCATAAAGCACAAAATCACCCAAATTTTTCTACTGTTATCCTTTTTCCCTTGTACATGCTCGTCTAATAATTTTATTGTTTCTTCCCTTTTAAATAAATACTCTGTTGGACTAGTTAGTAAAAGGTTCCGGGCCCAATCATAAAGCTCGTCCTTTAACCAGTGACGGATTGGTACAGGGAATCCAAGTTTTTTTCTGTGCAAGACGGATTCAGGAATAAACTCACTCATAGCCTCTCTTAACACGTACTTCGTCGTTCCGTGAGAAATCTTAGCATAAGTAGGGACCTCACTTGCCACAGCAAACACTTCTTTATCTAAAAAAGGAACTCGTAGTTCAATGGAATGAGCCATTGTCATACGATCTGCTTTAACAAGGATGTCGCCAGGTAGCCACGTATGAAGATCAATGTATTGCATTTTTGAGGAGTCATCAAATAGAGCCGCTTCGTCGTATAGATTTCTTGTCATCTTCATAAACGGATTAGATGTATCATAGACGGTAAGTAAGTGCTGTTTTTCAAGCTCACTCAAAATGTTGGCATTTCCAATATACCGCTCAGACAACGGAGTGGTTCCTCTTAACAAATAGCTTTTGCCTTTCGTCCCTTCAGGCAATCCTAATGCCACTTTATGCAAAAGGGATTTCATAGACCCAGGCATATAATTAAACCAATTTAATGCCAATGGCTCGCGGTAAATATTATAACCACCAAATAATTCGTCTGCTCCCTCACCAGAAAGGACAACCTTTACATGCTTACTAGCTTCTTTGGCAACAAAATAAAGAGGAACGGCAGCAGGGTCTGCAACCGGATCATCCATATGCCAAATAATGTTAGGAAGCTCTTGCATAAATTCTTCCGGTGTAATAATCTTGTGGATGTTTTCTACTTGTAATTTCTCGGCTGTATCCTTAGCAATATCAATTTCACTAAAACCTTGATGGTCAAATCCAACAGTAAACGTCTTTAAGTTAGGATTGTGTTGTTTAGCTAGTGCAACGATACTTGTAGAATCAATACCAGATGACAAAAAGGCACCAACAGGCACATCGCTTCTCATATGTTTTTCGACTGAATCTAGTAAAACATCTCTTGTTTTTTTAGAATAATGTTTCATGTTTTCTTTGACAGGAGTAAAGGTTTTTTTGAAATAGCATTCTATCGATACCTTTTGTCCTGGTGAAGTGAGCAAATAATGTCCTGGAAGAAGCTTTGAGATTTTATTCGATAAGCACAAAGGTTCAGGAACATATTGATAAGTTAAATAATGTTGTAAGGCCTCTTTTGATAATTCATCTATTGAGATATAGGAATGAATGCTTTTTTGCTCTGAAGCAAAAAAGAGACGATCCTCGGTCACAGTATAATAGAATGGTTTAATTCCAAAAGGGTCTCTTGCTGCAAAAAGCGTTTGTTCAACTTTGTCCCAAATAGCAAATGCGAACATTCCACGAAGCTCTTTCACACATTCAATCCCATGTGAAGCGTACATTGCTAGCAAAACTTCTGTATCTGAATCAGTTTGAAATACAAAACCTTCAGCTATAAGGCTATTTCTAAGTTCAATATAATTGTAGATTTCCCCATTAAAAACAATGTGGTATCTATTTTGCAAAGACATAGGTTGAGTCCCGTGTTCGAGATCAATAATACTTAATCTTTTAAAACCTAATTGAACATGTTCATCTAAAAAGTGTCCTGTCGAATCAGGACCTCGGTGATGAATTGCTTCAATTGCTTTAAACCATGTATGTGAATCAATTGCGGGCATATCCTTCTTTCTACATTCACCTATGAAACCACACATTTATATCCCTCCAGTAAACTTCCATTTAATATGGCTATATAAAATATACTTTATTTTTCGGAAATTACCAGCATTATTTTAATAAATTTAGAAGAATAGAAAAATGTTTGCCAATTTAGTGTTTTGTATAAACTTAATAAGTGGAGGTGCTACGAATGGATATACAAATTAATCTGCAAATGATGACAGTAATTGGAGCTATATTAATCACGCTCATTGCGGTAGTAAATTGGATTCGTCTTAAAAGTAAACATAATGATTTTGCAGAGCTTCTTCTTGATCAAATAGAGCGTGATTTGGAGTTAAGGAAGACTCTTGCAATGGGATTGTATATGCGCTTTAAAAAAGAAGAGTCAAGTAGTGCCACGACATATAGCTCGAACTTTTTAAAGGAAGACCCTCTTTCTTTTGAACATTTTGTCGCTGATATTATTGAAGCTAAGTATGGGGGAGAGATGTTTGTAAGTAAAGCAAGTGGAGACTTTGGCGTGGATTTTGAAAATAGGAGAGAAGATGGCCTTTATATGGGGCAGGTAAAATGCACGAATAAAGATGTAAATTTTGAAGCCATTGCGCTCGTCCATTCAAATATGGAGAAATGGGGAGCTGTTGGAGGTTATGTGATTACAACGTCAAGTTTTACAAAAAAGGCAGTTGAATATGCGGATGGATTAGGAATCGAGTTAATAAATGGGGTGGAATTGGTTACGATGTGGCTTGAAACGATGGAAAGTGATACGGCCTATTTAAAGCAGCTAAATCCATCGGATATTTAAAATGGGTGAAAGAGTGAGATAAAGACGGGGCTTTGAAGAGCTAACTAGCAGCCGTGAGAAGTGATACCATACCACTCACGGCTTTACAAGTTGGCCTATTGCTGTTTTATTAAAATCTAATTCCAGTACTTAGTTCTGTAGTGGTCTACCTGGGCTAGAACATGATTGTCATGAATAATTTGCTGTAACTCTTGTTCCGTATATGTTCTTTTATGAATTGTTATTGTAAAAAGTAGAAAGTGAAACGTCATATCCATTCCTCCTTTACATATAGCCTTATAAATAAAGGATATAGCAAAAGGAAGAGAAGGTCTTCGTACTAGATGCTGAAATTATCTACGACTTAAGGAGGAGGTGCCGAATAATTTAAATAACAACCAAAATAAAAAGGGGCTATCCCTAAAGGTCGAAACAGAGGGGGCAATGGCAAGGTCAAAAACAGAACCTTTTAAGACACCCCCCTTTAGTAAATTACCATAGGACATCTAGAACGTTTCCATCAAATATATTTGTATCAATGTTACACGTTTCGGCATCAAGACCGTATTGCCAACCACCGATTAAAGCTCCATCAGGGTAACTAGGATTATATGCTGGCGCATTTTCTTCTGTGGTAATGCCTTCATTTGGAGCTGCGGTCCATACATACATTTCATCTAGAATACTTGGATCAGAATCTACAGCGGCTTCAAATGCTACATACAGTTCTTCACTTGGGTCAAAAATTCCGTAAATTCCAGAACTGTATTCTGATTCTGAAACAACGTCATGCCAGCCTTGGATAAACGCCGAATCAATAGGGTAAATCGGTTCTACATTAGCGAATAATGCTACCCCTTCAGGTATCCCGAAGTCTCTTGCCATTTCAAGCGCTGCATTTGCATGGTCTTGCCCATGTTCATATCCTGTACCATCGTTAAAGTGGTTATAAATAACAAGGATTTGGATATTCTCAGAATGGAGCAAATTAACCTCTTCAGCGGTTAAGCCATACGAAGCTCCTTCATTGGTACCTAAATAACGGCCCCACACTTCGGGGTCACCAAAGTTATTACGAACGCAAGCAAGCATATCTTCTGTAGTAATACTGGCTGAATCAACACCCCATACCGTTTCAGGGGTTTCTTCGTTTCCGTTCCCATTCTCTCCAGTCCCATTGTCTCCGTTGTCAGAGTCTTCACCATTTTCAACTTGGCCGTTCTCTTCTCCGTTTCCATTGTCTCCGTTATTAGGTCCATCGCCGTCTTTTGTTGTATTTGTAATATGATTATTTATCTGATTTGTTACGTTTACATCAACACTAACGTTAATATCATTTCCGATGCTATTTGTGACATCATTGTTGTTAGTTTGAATGTTATTGTCGATAGCACTATCAACATCTGCACTTTCTGCGTCAATGTGATTTTGAATTGTATTATTAACTGAGGATTGGGTAGAGTTAATCGCATTTGTCACATTATTTTCTACATTGGAGCTAGAGGAGTTAATGTGATTTTCAAGAGAGTTATCGACTTCTCCATCATTTGCATTAATTGAGTTATCGACATGATTTGTGACATTGTTTTCTTTGGAGCCATTGTCACCGTTACTGGAATTTGATGATTCATCCTCAACTAAATCGGTGTGTTCTACTTGTGAATCATCGGAAGAAGCAGTAACTGGTATAGATGTATTGGATTGACTAAAAAAGGTAAGGGAGAAAAGAAATAAAAGAGAAACGACCCCAAGAACGATAAATGATACGTTTGATCTATTTTTCACTTTTTCACCACCTTTGTTATTCGAAAGTATCATACGTAATGAGAAAGATTTCGGTGAAGGAAATAGGCATTTACCTTGGATAATTGATGTGATTGAACGAAAAGGAGAGTATAATTGAAGAATCAAATGTGGAGAAAGCTATACTTGTAAATACATATATTGAAGTACGAGGAGGAATTTGAGGTGCAGCTTGAACGAGTGATTTGCGAAAAAAGAACGTACTCGAAACAATTTGATACACATGACCATGCATATGGTCAATTATTGTTTCCCCTTCAAGGAGGAAGATAAATTGAAAAATGTTTCCGTATTGTTAGTGTTAATTGCTGCCGTGTTATGGGGGACAACAGGTACAGCACAAACTTTTGCTCCTGAAAATGCAAATCCGGTTGTAATTGGTGCCGTTCGACTAGCGGTAGGGGGTCTTGCACTGCTGTTATTTGTTGTCTTTCAAAGAAAATTAACGTTGAAAAATTGGCCATTCGGTGTAACGCTCGTAGCTGCATTAAGTATGGCTGCATATCAGCCCTTGTTTTTTCAAGCGGTGTCGATGACAGGAGTAGCGATAGGGACAGTGGTTGCAATTGGCAGCGCTCCGATTTTAGCCGGTATTTTAGAGTGGCTTGTCAGAAGGAGATTGCCAAATAAAAAGTGGTGGTTGGCTACGGTGGTGGCGATTACGGGAAGTTTGCTCCTTTTTTCAAATACAAATGAGGGTGAAATGAGTCTCAGTCCTCTTGGAATCATTATGGCACTTGGAGCAGGATTATCCTTTGCCATATATACACTTGTTAGTAAGCAGTTATTAGAACGACACGCGTCCGAAGTAGTTGTGGCAATTGTATTCACCTTAAGTGCAATCATGTTAACGCCGATTCTTTTTATTTATGACTTATCGTGGTTGTTTCAAGTGAATGGAGTTGGAGTAGCTCTACATCTTGGCATTTTTGCTACTGCCATTGCGTACCTCCTCTTTGTCCGCGGTCTTACTGGAATTACAGCCTCTTCTGCTGTAACTTTCTCACTTGCTGAACCGTTAACGGCAGCAATGCTTGGGGTCTTTCTTGTCGGAGAATATTTACCGTTATTGTCATGGATTGGTGTTGGATTGTTATTTGTAGGGCTTGGAGTCCTGTCCTATACGCCGAAAAAGGCGCCATCAAAAAAAGTAGATAAGCAAATATCCTAGTTACCGGTGAATGAAAATGCGTCTATAAACGGACGCATTTTTTCTATGATTAATGATAAAATTTCACCTCGTCATGGTCATCTCGATTTCTTGTTTGGCCGATTCCTTCTTCAGCAACTTTTATTCGAAATTTCTCATATAAATACAACGCTAGCATTTCAAATCTCTCTTGATCCGGCATATCGTCAACCAACTTTTTTATATCTCTATCATTGAAATCATGCAGAATTCCGTTAATAATGATTAGCGCATCTTCTTCATCCCCAGTTAAATGATTTTTATATAGTTCATACAATTCATCAACAAATTTCATTTTATTTTCACTCCTGCTTATTATGAAAGATACTGTTAGGGTGAGTTGAACGAACCGCATTTATTCCTAAATTTTTACTAACTTCCAATTGCTCACTAATGAAATGAACAAATAGCCCATGTAAGATAAAGTGGGAGGTGGTGCATATGTTTATTTCGCCAATGTTGTTACAAGAATCAACTTCTCCGCCAGAAGATTATGCAAATGTCATTACTGAATTAAAATTAGATGGGGTTCGGCTAATATATAGTAACGTATCAGGAACCCCAAAATTATTTACTAGACATAGTCTCGAGGTCACTCACTTATTCCCAGAAGTTACAAAGGTTCCTCTTCCAAAAGGAATTGTTTTAGATGGAGAACTCATCTCAGTAAATTCACAAAACAAACCAGATTTTCCACGTTTGATGGAAAGATTTAGATCCGATAAGGTGAATACAACAATTCCAATACAATATGTAGCTTTTGATCTGTTATTCTATAAAGGGAAACAAATTACTCAGCTGCCACTTATTAAACGGAAAACATTATTAAATGAAGTTATCCCAACAGATACAATCACAGTTGTGACTTCTCAATGGGTAGAGGGCAATTCTAAGACGTATTTCGATGTTGTAAAAGATTACGACCTTGAAGGGATTATTGTCAAAAAACCGCAATCGAAATATCAAGCAGGAAAACGTTCAAAAGACTGGTTAAAAATTATTAACTATAAATACAGAATGGGAAAACGTTCTGAGCTGGTCGGAAAAGAGACAGGACTTCTCTTATATAATCAAGTAGGATACAAGCTTCAGCATATGAAGTTCAAAACCCAAAAAAATAGAGAGAAGCTATATGAAAAATATCGACAGTTTCTCAAAAATAATATTAGTTAAAAATTGACTCCGGTGTATCAGAGGGAGTCAATTTTTAATTTATAATTATCAGATTGTTAAGACTATACATATACGTTTATAGATGATATGATAGCATTAGTGAAAATGATTATAATTATCAATAAGTGATAGGAGAAAGAGCCATGCGGAAAGTCTATTTCTGTAAAGAGAATGAATTCAAAACAAAGAAAACATACAAGACTCTTAAAGGAAAGTATCCTAAGGTAACAATTAAACGAAAAGGTTGTCTCGGTAAGTGTAAAACGTGTAAGAGCTGTCCATTTTCTTTAGTCGATGGAAAAGTATTTTCATGTGAAACCGGAGATGAACTGTATAAAAAATTAAATAAACAGCTTAATAAAATATCCGTATAAAAATCTTACGAAAAGCGGGGATGTCCCAAAAGGTCAAAAACAGGGGACGCAATGGCTGAGTTCGCTACGCGTCTTGAGAGGAGAAACCCACTCATCTCAAGGCTTTTAAAAGATGTAGCGACTTCGCTCATTGCTTCGGGGTGTCTCAAAAAGGTCAAAAACAGACCTTTTTGGGACACCTCTTTTTTGCTGGATCTAAAATACATGTTAGATAATCTTACATCATGTGCTTTTTTGTTTGGATATCCAGTTAAGATGAAGGAAGATACGTTTTACCTAGTTCAGTAGTGAAAAGGGGTTGAACAAATTGTTTAAACAATCGGGAGAACAACTTTTACAGGAAAAATACAATACTGAAAAGCGTGCTAAGGCATTTTATAACAATCAGATGTTATCACATTTAAATGAAACGATGAAGGAATTTATTGAAGCACAAGAGATGATGTTTATTTCAACTTCTAATAGAAGTGGGAAATGTGATTCATCCTTTCGTGCAGGTGAAGCAGGATTTGTCAGAGTGATTAATAAAAATGTGGTTATGTATCCAGAATATCGGGGCAATGGCGTTATGGCAAGTATGGGTAATATTATGGAAAACCCTCATATTGGTTTAATGTTTATTGATTTCTTTCATAGCCGCTACGGTTTGCATGTGAATGGGAAAGCTTATATATGCGAAAATAAGGAATTAGATACCTTACAATTACCAAAGAAGATGAAGGAAGATATTCTACTAAGAGAAGGAGAAAAAGCGGAGAGATGGGTTGTTATTGAAGTCGAAGAGGCATTTATCCATTGTTCTAAGCATGTCCCCAAATTACAAAAAATAGATAACCTAACTAGTGGTTTGAAAAATAAGAAAGGAGGAGATTTTTTCAAAGTGAAAGAAAGCAAAAAGCAGGATAGAGTTAACCGCTGATGGAAAAGCCTGAAATAAAGCTTAACTATTGCTAAAAGATTAGTTAAGCTTTGTTTCAGCTTTTTTTAGCTCATTAGGCATTCTGCTCATGAAAAGTAAAAATTTCAAGTAAATCATGTTTGTTTGTAATTACATCAGCTAAAGTATATTTATCGAGAACACTTAGATAAGCTTGAAGTGCCTCATTTAATGCGAACTTTAACTTACAAGCAGAGCTGATAATACATGTGTTATTTTTCCGGTCAAAACATTCAACAAGATGTAAGTTCTCCGTTTTTCGAACAACAGATCCAATATTAATATCTTTTGGGTCTAAAGCTAATTTTATCCCACCATTCTTTCCTCGAATCGTTTTAATTAATCCAAGTTGACCTAATTCATAAACAACTTTACTCATATGGTTATTAGAAATGTTGTAGATTGTTGCTATATCCTTAATCTTTGCCAATTCAAGGTTATCTCTTGTACTTAAATACAAAAGAGTACGTAATGCATAGTCAGTATAACTAGTTAGATGCAAGGGACTCACTCCTATTAACACGATATTGTTATAGTAAGAACGTATTCATAAGCGCAATTCAACCTTCATCCCGAAAGAACAAAGGGTTACGCTTTCTTATACACCCATCGTACATGAAATGGAGAAGATTGTCTGTAATTAAGTATCAATTAGTTAAGGATAAACGAAAAAACTGTGTCAGATTAAATAACATTAAAATAGTTTTAATTGAAAATGAAGTTATGAAAGAGGAATAACGGAGAGCACTGAAAAGGTAAAACCGGAGGCCACTAAAGGAACTTGAAAATGGGGCCCCCCCCCTTTTTCAAGTTCCTCTGATGAATGCTCAAAAATAGCTTGTAAGACAGAAAAAGAAGCTTGCTTCATTAAGAAGAGTGAATCGACACTTTGATTTGCCGTAATCTTTTGTCATCGGATGCTTCCACTTGGAGGTCCACATGTTCATACGTAAATTGCTCACCCTCCCTAGGAATGCGCTCGAATCTCTCCGTTAACCAGCCGCCCAGAGTGTGGTAAGAAGAATTAGGTAATTCTACATTTGTTAACCTCGCAAAATCATCAAGGGGAAAATCGGCAGAGATAAGATACGTATGTGAGTCAAGTTGGCTAAAGGGTTTTATCTTTTCGTCGTGTTCGTCCCAGATTTCTCCGACGATTTCTTCTAGTATATCTTCGAGGGTGACAAGTCCAGCAGTCCCACCGTATTCATCAATCACAATCGCCATATGGGTTTTTTGTATTTGAAGCTGTGGTAATAATGTTGATACTTTCATTGATTCCACTACAAATAAAGGATCACGTAAAAGATCAGTTATTTGCGTTTCACTTTTTATAAGTAGTGATTTAAGAAAATCTTTTTCCGAAAGAATACCGACGATGTTATCAATGCTTTCCTCAAAGACGGGAATGCGAGAATAATGTTCACGGAAAAATACTTCTTTGATGTCGTCAATCGAACTTTTTACGTTTATCGCTACAATGTCTGTTCTTGGTTTAATAATTTCTGCGACAATAATGTCATTAAACTCTAGTGAACGATGAACGAGTTCCTTTTCGTGACTTTCAATAACTCCTTCTTCTTCACTAATGTTAATCATCACTTTGATTTCTTCTTCCGTCATAGAAGGATGATGCTCCTTTTTTCTTATAAACCTTGAAACCCCTTTGCGCAATTGGATAAAAGCCCATGTAATTGGTTTAAATATAGTAATCAAGAGAGTCATGATCCCTGATGTTTTCAAAGTATAGGACTCAGCATATTCTTTTGCAAATGACTTAGGTAATATTTCACCAAATATTAAAACGAGAATAGTCAGCACAACAGTACTAATAAAAACCCCCATATTAGGACCAAACAATTGTATAGCTAACTGCGATGATAAGGTTGCAGCTGCAATGTTTACTAAGTTATTACCAACTAAAATAGTAGATAACGCCTCATCAAAATTGTTTGAAATATGTAAGGCTTTTTTGGCACCTCTAAAGCCTTCATCGCTATAATTTTTTAAACGTATTCTATTTACACTTGAATAGGCAGTTTCAGCAGAAGAAAAAAAAGCAGATATAGCTAATAACGAAATTAATAACATTACGATACTTATGGGTACTTCAGACAAAATATCACTCCTCCTAAACAGATAAAGAAGGCTTAGAAAATTCCAATGTAAGAATAATTACTTACGTAAAGTATTCCCAACTTCAGATTGTATTAATAAACAATCACACAGAAAGAAGCCGTTTTTCCAAATAAAGTATGGATATAATAGGAGAAACCATTACCATTTTTGCACGTTTAATGAAAAGCTCGAATCTTCATTTTTTCTACATAAATTTTAAGTATGATGTTTCGTGTAGACATTTCTGAAGTCGAGAGGAGTATGAATAATGAAAGTTACAAGAAAAGTATTGATTGCCAATTTGTTAGGAGCAGGAATCATACTAGCAGGTTGTGCTAATGATGAAACAAGTGAACGTCATCATGAGGACCATCAAGAAATAGAAGAGCATCACGAACATGAAAATCATCATTCTAGTAACAACTCACGAGAACAGGTTGAAAGTGAGGGGGCAAGGGAGCCTAATACTTTTAATGAAAATGCCATGAACGGTCTTGTTGTAGAAAATACGAAGAATATTACACGAATTAATGAGGAAGATCCTGTAACTGCCTCACTATTCGTATCACAAACAGTATGGCCCGCAACACATGAGCAAAATCAACCAGGAACAGTTATTTTAGCTCCGGTTGATAATTGGCAATATTCGTTAGCTGCATTAACGTTGGTTCATCACCCGAATGATGGTCCATTGTTATTTGTTGAAGAAAAAATATCGGATCCTGTGTTAATGGAGATTAATCGCCTACAGCCAAAAGGGAATGACGAAGGAACGCAAGTGTTAGTCATTGGAGATTATGATGAAAACGAGTTAAGCAAATTGAATGGATTTGAAGTAAAACAAATTGTAGGTGAAAACCCAGCTGATTTTGCGGAAAAAATAGAACAATCTTTTTTTGAAACGATCGGTCATGTACATCAAGCTGTTATTATTGGATCAGCTGATGATGCTGCTAAAGGATATACGGTCCCAGTTGGCAACTGGATCGCTCATATGAACGAATCACTTTTATATGTAGAGGCAGATGCAGTCCCACAAGAAACAATAAAAGCATTAGAAAAGCGTGAAGGACAAGCACAAATTTACATTGTTGGTTCAGAGGAAATTATATCTGAAGAAGTAGAAAGGCAACTTGAAGAGTACGGAACGGTTCAACGCATTTCCGGTGATAACGAAATTAAACAATCTATTGCTTTTTCTTCATTTAAAGATGATAATAACTTCGGTTGGGGAATTACAACTCCTGGTCATGGATTAGTTTTTGTATCAACTAAAAGTCCTGAACTTGCTATTGCAGCCGCCCCGTTTGCACATTTAGGAAAGCACGCACCGATGGTATGGTTAGAAGATGGGGAAGTAACGAAGTCGTTGTATGAGTATTTAGCAAAGTTAAAACCAGCCTTTACTACAGATCCAACGGAAGGTCCATATAATCATGGATATGTACTTGGATCATTTGACCTAATTCCATTTCAAACACAAGGAATCCTTGATGAAAAGTTAGAGATTGTTTCTTTGGATGGAAATGATCATGCACATCATTAATTAAATAGGAAAAGGAAGGTAAGGTACAATACAGTTACCTTCCTTTTCACTTCTTTTTAAACGCTCTCTGAAAAAGGGGATTAGAATGAAAAAGCTTTTAATAGTAGACGATGAAGTTCAAATGCATAAGTTAATTGCAGTTTGCTTACAAGAAGAAAATTATATCCTTGATACAGCCTCTTCTGGTAAAGAGGCTATTTACATGTTAGGCCAAAATGAATATGACTTATTACTATTAGATGTAATGATGCCAGGCGTGAGTGGATATGAAGTATTACAACATATAGAGAAGGAACAAGCAGCACTACCTGTCATCCTTTTAACGGCACTAGGGGAAACAGAAGATGTTGTTAAAGGGCTGAATTTAGGAGCAGATGATTATATAACGAAGCCCTTTGAACCAAGTGAGCTTAAGGCACGAGTTCAATCTGTGTTAAGAAGGTTCCAAAAAGCAAATACAAGAGAAAAAGTGACCAACCTGTATGGAATTACTTTAAATGAGAATCAGAAACTATTTATGATAGACGGTCAAATCGTTGGTCTTACTAGAAAAGAATATCAAATTTTTTTGCGTTTATTTTCAAATCCAGGTCAAGTATTTACACGAGATCAGTTATTAGAATTGGAATGGGATGATTTGGGAGAAAGGTATGATCGCAACATTGATACTCATATAAAAAATATTCGAGAAAAAATTAAAAATGCAGGCTTAGAAAAGCGAATCATCGAAACCGTTTGGGGAGTCGGTTATAAACTATCACAACCAGAGTCTGTACAATGAAACTTTCAACAAAGTTAATAATCCTAGTCTTTGTTTCATCTTTAATCGGTATAGTTTCGATGAGTGTAGCTTTTTATCAAGTGTCAAAAACATTCTATAAAAATCAGCTCCAGCAGGATATAGAATTCCGAATGCAAGCCCACCTGGATGTTATTGAAGATGATTTTTCATATCATACACTTCACCATGTTGTTCTTATGGAAAGAAGAGGTCCGGAAAGTTCCTTTATAATTTTCGATCAGAATTTCGGAGTGATCGATCATTCATACCCAATTGATTCTGAAAGGCTTATATTTTACCGAGATTGGGTTAGTCAAGTAGGAGCATCCAAAAAAACAGAATTTGTTGAAACAGTTGCTCATCACATTCCGCATATTTGGGCAGCGGTTCCTATTAAGCAAAACGATAAGGTTGTTGGCTATTTGTTTATTGATCAAGATACAGGAGAGTTTGAACAGGCTAAATCACAATTGTTATTCATTTCAATGGTTATGAGTTTCTTTTCACTACTGTTATCAGGTCTTATCACGATTTATTTATCAAAAAAGTGGACAGACCCGATAGTGAAAATTCGTAATTCAACAAGAAAGATTGCAAAAGGGGACTTTGAGGTTCAGTTAAAGGCAAAGGGAAAAGATGAAATAGCTGATTTGATGAACGATATTTCGTCGATGGCTGAACAATTGAAGGGTTATCGCGACTCCAGACAACAATTTTTATCAAATGTCTCCCATGATCTTCGCACCCCTTTAACCTATATCAAGGCCTATGCTGCGATTTTGAAAGACAAAAGTGATGTACGTGCTGATATCGGGGACCATTCAAAAGTGATTTATCAAGAAGCTGTCAGGATGGAACGTCTAGTGAATGATATCTTTCAGTTAATGAAACTAGATGAAGGGAAATTTACGATTGAAAAAGAGAACTGTAATTTAATTGAAATAGGTAAAAAGACGATTCAAAAAGTGAAAGTAGCTGCTTCTGCAAAGGAGCTTCATTTAGAATTTTTATACGAATCTAATGAAATCATGGCTACAATCGATCCAGAACGGATGGAGCAAATTATATTGAATTTATTAAATAATGCAATTCGACATACGCCCCCAAATGGGGAAATTACGCTAAAAATGCAACAGAATGAACATGAAATTTCAATTACCGTACGAGATAATGGAGAAGGTATACCATCTAATCAACTAAATTATATTTGGGAACGATTTTATCGAGTGGATCAATCACGATCAACGAGGCATGGTGGCAGCGGTCTAGGATTAGCGATTACGAAACAATTGGTTATTCTTCATGGAGGTGAGATCAAAGTTAAAAGTACGTTAGGGGAAGGGACAACATTCACAATTTTTTTACCAAGGAACTAGGGAGGGATCATTATGGGGAAGATAACGTTAATGGTCATATTAATACTATTTTTGACTGCGTGCGGTCAGTCGGACGAAGTTGGATCATTTATGCATGTACATGGACTAGAGTTTGACAAAGAGGGGAATAGTTTCTATCTAGCTACACACCACGGTTTAATTCATGTTGATGAATCAAGCTGGAAGCAAGTTGGGGAAGAAACAGAACATCATGATTTAATGGGATTCACGATTTTAGAAGATGGCAAAATGATATCAAGTGGACATCCTAGTTACCGATCGGAACTTGAAAATCCTTTAGGAGTCATTGTTAGTCAGGATGAAGGGGAAACTTGGGAGCCGATCGCTCTACATGGGAAAGTGGATTTCCACGTTCTTCATGTAAGTAGGGAAAACGAACAGATTATGTATGGGATTGACTCTTATCATTCTGAATTATATCGTACAGCAGACGGCGGATATGAGTGGCAGCAAGTTAATGTTAGCGGCCTGCCAGTACCTATTGGTGAAGTATATGCCCTTTCGTCTCATCCACAAAAAGCTGAATTACTTTTAGCTGGAACAGGTTTAGGAATATTTGTTTCAGAAGACGGTGGTCAAAATTGGGAGGAGTATAAGACAGAAATATTTTCAACTGCTTTTCAACAAGTAGGGCAATCGGGTGGCCTAATTGCCTACCTATTTGGGGAGAAAGAGGGGCTATATATCAGCGAAGATTTTGGAAATACGTGGAGTTCACTTAACTTACAATTAGATGAAGATGCAGTTACCTATATAAGTGTTCACCCGGTTTTTGAGAGTGAGATTATTGTTGGTACAAGCCAACAAAACATATATAGAACGATTAATCATGGTGAAAGTTGGGAAGTGCTGGCTTCGGAGGGAGAACCAATTAAGGCGCTTCAATGATATATTATCAGTGAGAGCCCACGCGGCCCCCTAAAACAAGTATTTTTTTGTGTTTTACTGCTTAAAATAGGGAACATTATTCATATAAGATTAAAAGTGGTGATGGTATGACAAAGAAAATTATTGATTTGGCGAACTCAGAACTAGAAGATAAGATTAAAAAGGAAGTTCAAGCTTTGCGCTTTACGAAAAATTTTCGATCAGCTTCAGCTGAAGAGTGGTATGTTTTTCTTGAAAGCTATCATGATCCTAAGACTGGAGGAGCGGCAGGAAAAGCAATTATCCATTATGATCTCCAAGGTAACCGTGATATTTATATTAATACAACGATCATCTTTGATGCGCCAGAGCTTTATAACGAAGAGTTGGACCCGCTTGTTTACGCAATCGCAGATGAATTAGTGAACCGCCTTGTTGGTTATGCGAATACACTATTATCAGTTCACGCAGGTCGAAATTCGTATGAAGCTGAATATATAAGATGAGGAAAAAGGAGATTCGAGCCTAACGGCATGGAATCTCCTAGCATAGAATTTTTAATTTTAGTTTGAATAGGCGATTAAATCTCCTATTTCTTCTGCATTTTCTTGAATCTCTATGGCATAAGCACTTTTTGCATGGCCATTTGCATCAATGTAATTTTCAAGGCCACCTACTCCGCGGTGATATGCGGTTAATGCATAATCCCAATCTTCATATTTATTATAAAGATAATTTAAATACTCAACTGATAACTGAATTGAGTAAAGTGGATCAAATAACAAGTCATCGTTATATGGCAATCCTGCCATTTCTGCAATCCAGGGTGCTGTATTTTTCATAAATTGAGCCATCCCATATGCATGTCCAAAGCGAGTTTCTGGACCAACAAGGGTAGGATCAAAGGAGCCACCTGTTTCTGTTCTTAACAATTCATAAACGATAAATGGATCAATATCACGTTGTGCGGCAATTTCTCCTAAGAAAATACCCCATTCTTTTTCAAACTTTCCTCCACTATCTTCCAATAACTGTTCTGCAAGCTTCGTAGATTCAACCCAAGTTTCATAAGAGAGAGTAACATCCGTTGCTTCAGAGTTTGTAGCAAAATATTCTTCCATTTCCTTCATCTCTAGCTTAGTTTTTTGTTCTTCTATTTCATTTTCAGTTTCTGTTATTGTTTGTTGTAATTTTGTATTTTCGAAATAAAGAAATCCGGCTAGGAAGGAAAGTAGTATGACTAGGCTTAAGGTAATTTTGCGCTTCATCATTGTTCCTCCTTAAAAATGTTTGTTAGTAACGACGTATATCGTAACGAAATCCGAACAGATCCTCAACACGGTAAAACATTCAGATATGATGATAAGGCAATGTTTGCTATGATTTCTACTTCTAAATCAATTTTGTCCTTCTTATATATGCTATTTCCTTTCATTTGCTTACAAATACACATAATTTACTGGGATAACTTTCCTAGTAAGGAGAAGGTTTCAAAAAGGAAAGGGAGGTGTCTGGATATATATGGTGGAAGCTGAATAACTTATTACTAAGCTAAACGAGATAAAAACATGAATGACTCTTAAGATAATTATGGAATTGTTCCAACAGAAACGTTAGGGTTATGGAATTGTTCCAACAGAAACGTTAGGGTTAGTGAGAGCTCTGCTTGTACGATTTTGCTTTCATTCCTTTAAGAAGATAACCTCCTTTAAACTTACGTGGTTCATAAGAAATGATAAAGGCATGAGGTTCATACTCCTCAATCATGTTAATAAGCTTTTGTTCCATGCTTCTTTTAGTCAAAATCTGCAATTGGTATCGGATACCATCCTTGCCTATTCCTTCAAAAACGGTTACCCCAAACCCTTCGTTTCGAAGGGTAGAGATTAAGTCTGTGTTTCTTGTCAGCAAATTCACAGTGAGAGTTGTATAACCTAAAGCTAACCTGTTTTCAATGTATCCTCCAATATATATACCAGCTCCAAAACCAAACGCGTAAGTAAGCATCTCTGCAATGCTTTGTTCCCCGCTTAGTACAATAGAAAGACCAAAAATGTGTACTAACGCTTCTAAAAATCCAAAAGCGGATGCGAGTACCGTCATGTTTTTTACGACAAAAATAATCCGAAGTGATAGTACGGGTACTAAGATAATTTGGAGTAATAATATAAGGAAAATGTTATACATTGCTTGTTACCTACTTTCATACAAGACGTATTGTTAGATTTCCCTTTTTGGTAGTCAATATGTATTATAGCCAGAATGTACCACTCATGTGTGAAATATTAGGCGTAAATAATAATAGAAGATAAGAAGGATAACCTTATCTTCTTCTACAATTTTGATTAGGGGGTACTACAATTGAGCAAGAAAAACCCGCAAGGCCAATATGATGATGTAGAGTATTCAGAAGAGCTAGCTGACGCTGAAGACAAAGAAGCAATGGCTAGAATGGAGCAAGCTGATAAGCGTGCACAAAAGAAACAAAGAAAAAGCCAAAAATAAAAAAAGTGGGAGAGGTTAATTGAAATAGCCTCTCCCATTTCTTATAATAATCGAATGTTAATAAAAGGTAATTTATTTAGCAAGAAAGAAGGTAGTGGTGGCTGTATTCATTCCAGCTGAAAAAAATTTTAGTTCTATGGTGTTTGTTTTTCATGTTTTATATTTTATTTTCATAAGTAATAATGAGTAGGATTTTATTCAAAGCAATGTTTTGTTCTTGGTTTTTCAATTTTTAAATCAGGAGGAGGTTAATGAAAGCAGCTTTTTTGTCTTTTTATATCTCGCTTTAAGGGGAGGCCCTTTTTCTTTGACAGACTTGTTGTACAAGTTGAATTAATGTATGTGATAGGAATATTATATTGGAGGACTGTTATTAAAGTTTATTTATATTATTGTCAATTTGATAAATAGAGAAAGAACATTTATGGGAGCATGACTTACTCTTGCAATAGAATAAATAAATTCGACTCAAACTTGGGGGAGAGCCGATGATGCATATTATAAACTTGATAGCATGGTGTATTTTTCTACTCATAACAGGTTTATTATTAAAATTAGCAAATGGTTGGTATCATACTTCTTTTTTTTCTACATCAAAAACTCTCGATGTTTTTGATGTTGCAACTCCAATAACAATATTTATATTATTTGGAGTGCTTCTTGCAAGCAAACATTTAATTAAACAACATCGAATCTATGGGGAGTGGAAACTACAGTATTCTAAATTTATCTTGCTTGGTATCTTGCCAGTAATGTTGCTACTAATTTTAGATATGACGCTAAATCAGGTAAAGGCATATACAGTAGCGACATTTGATTTATATCCAATATCTATCTTAGTTTTAATCATATGTGGTTATTATTCAACTCAAAGTTTGTATAAAGAAAGAGAATAGTAGGTGAAACTTTGATAAGGTCAATATAAAGAGTGTCTCAAAAACAGACATTTTTGAGACATCTCTTTAAGAATTTATGTTTTATACAATTAGAATTTAGCCATGTTTACATAGTTCCCACTTTAGCATATTATCTATTCTGTTAACTTTCTTCATCTGAATTTTTTCTAATACTTTTATAGATGGTTCGTTATCTTGCAGGCACTCAGCAATAATTTTATGGACATGTTCAATGGAGAATGCCCATTTGATGATTTCACGCACTGCTTCTGTAGCGAAACCATTTTGTTGAGCAGCTGGTAATATACCATAGCCGATTTCAATCGAATTTTCTTGATTAGGCTTGCCTTTAAAGCCAATATCCCCAATTACTTTGTTCGTTTCTTTATTAATAACGAACCATACACCCCAGCCCAAAAGGCTAGAATCTTGTTCAAGTTCTAGGAGATGACTTTCAATATGTGGTCCAATTGCATATGAACAAGCTTGTGCGAGTAAAACAGAAGTTTTTGTACAAGGAATCAGCGTAAGTCTTTCGGTTTGTAACTGCATTGTTTTTATTCTCCTTTGATTTATTTTGCTAGCACTATTTAGTTAATCAAAGTCATAGCCCCTTTCCTTGTTATAAAACAATTTTAAAAGAAATGAGAAAAATAGCCAATAGAATTGTGGAATATTTTAGAAGAGAAGGCACAATGAAGTACTTGATGTTCAATTATATTGTAATTGCTTAATAAAAGGGGTACGGTATAGTTGAAATGTTTTTATTGGAGGTTTGAAGAGTGGCGGAGATTAAATTTGAAATTGTAGAAACTGTAGCTGTATTATCAGAAGGATCTAAGGGTTGGAAAAAAGAGTTGAATTTAATTAGTTGGAACGGTCGAGATGCTAAATATGATATAAGAGACTGGGCACCTGACCATTCAAAAATGGGAAAAGGAGTAACTTTGTCAGAAGAAGAAATCGACATCTTAGTGCAAGCATTATCAAAAAGAAAATAATGTGTTCTTTTATTAAGAGAGGTACCTGTTTTTAATGGCTCTATTAAGTAGAAATGGCTAATCACATTGCATAGAGGGCACTGAAAAGGTGAAATTTGACCTTTTCAGTGCCCTCATTTTGAAGTGGCTCTTTTTTATTTTGGATAAAACTATAAATAAACTGATACGAATGTGATGAAACGCACAGATAGTCGAATCAACTACTATTTATAATAAACTCAACCAAATAGATTGGGGTTGCAGGATGTACCTGATAAGAATTCAACTCTTTTCATTCATGTTAATTATTCGGTAAAGACTGCAAAAAAATAAATGAAAGAGTGATTAAATTGGTAGCAAAAGAACTGATCAACATGAAAGAATATTTAAGAGAAGAAGTAAAAAACGATTATTATGTAGTATGGGAACAGGTTGAGGTTTGTTTAGATGAAACAGAATCAACTTCAACTGAAGAATTTCTGAAAGTAATGTATGAACAAAGTGAAAGTAGTTCGCTTGTACTAATGTATTCATTTTTAATTGACAAAACAAGTAGTATTGAAGATTCTTTAGCTAAAGTTAAAAGAGAATGTAAGCATATTTTTAAAGAACGCGTTCTTGTTTAGAGGATGAATTTCAAATATGTAAAGCTCCACGGTTATAGAGGGCACTGAAAAGGGATAAATCAAACCTTTCAGTGCCCTCTTGTTATTGTGTAGGGCTCTATGTACAGATTTATAATATGCCTCAAAGATATGATATGATGAAGACGAACAATAAAACAACAAATATAGTTTTGTTTGGAAAAAGGTATAAAAACATTAACATCAACCTTTATAGCTTTACAATGATAGTATTCATTTATAAAATAAATCACGTTGAAGGGAGAGTGTATGACATCAAACAATACATCGGTAACACTGCGATTTTCTTTATAATATTAGTTGGGATTAGTGCTCTAATTGGATGGTATTTTGGTTTTCAATTTGTCAATGTGGCCTTTATTGTTGGAGCTATTTCATTGTTATTATCAACAAGTGGACTTTCTAGTGAAGCACACTTAGCAATGAAGACACTTGGCAGTCATGTTCCACGTGAAGGAAGTAAATTGCTTACGTTAAATCCATTGTTACTCAGCTCATTGCTATTATTGGTCATAAGTTTTCTATATGCTTTAGTTAGATAGGAAGGCTTAATACAGGTGTTCTACTTCTTTTGCTAATGCGTGCTTCTCAAATTTCTATAAAAAAAGACTCCCAATTGGAGTCTTTTTTATTACTTTTGAACGTTAGCAGCTTGTGGTCCACGAGCACCTTGTTCAATTTCAAATGTAACAGCTTGACCTTCTTCTAAACTTTTGAAACCTTCGCCTTGAATTGCAGAGAAGTGTACGAATACATCGTCGCTACCTTCAACTTCGATAAAACCGAAACCTTTTTCTGCATTAAACCATTTTACTGTACCTTGTGTCATGATATTGCCTCCAACGTGGATTATCCACTTTTATTACTATCCTTGCCCATGCATAACCCATCAAGACAAAACCACTTATTAAGAAAGTCTTAATTCTATCAGTGTATCCGAACAAAAATAATTATTTCCATCATAACAGCCATTTTATGGAATTGCAAGAACAATTCGCAATTTGGTTAAATAAGGGGTTTTTTATGATTTTGAATGTCTCATTTCTTCTTCAAAGAAGAATGTACTTGGGTGTTCTAAACAAGTATAGGAGTATCTTTTCATATTTGGTACATAACTAAACTTGTTAATAGTAAGCGTCTCACCGGTTGCCTTTAAAATTACTTTCTCATTAGCTTGAAACTTATTTTTACTTTTCATGAAAAACCCAACTTTCAATGTAATGTTTTTTTATATGAAGACTCATGGTCGTATGATCAGTACATATAAAAAATTATTATCCCATATTTGAATTACGTAAAATCTACATTTTTATATTATCTCATACTAATTGAAGTTATGTTCATTTTTATACTTTTTTCTCTATTTAATTTGTAAATTTACCTGTTATGTAGTAAAAATTGGTAATATAGGTTACACTTATTAATAAGGGAATTCCCTTTGGTCTTCTGATGTGCAGACTCACCAGCAGAAGGCGTGAGACCAATCACGAAAGGATGACCACTATGACAGATATGGTTTATCAAGCAAAAGCAGGCGATGGATTTAAGAGGACTGGTTTAAAGAGAACAAATTCTTTTTTTAATACTCCTCAAGAAGCGATTGTTGAAGCATTAGCATTAAAAAGGAAAATGGATACGATTTACAACAATGAAATTGAGTGGGATTATAATGGTAAGATTACTGGATCCGTTGAAAAGATGAGTTTTTTAAGAGGATATCTCGGAGGAGACCGGAAAACAAAACCTTTTTACTTACAAATCGTTTCTTTTGATTCAAAAAATAACACAAAATTATCTTCAACAAAGATTAGTAAAAAGATGAACTCAAACGATGAAAAAATCTTTAATAAAGTCATTAAATTATTTAAGTAGATAATTAAAGGAAACTCCACTACTTTGCTAACATATGATACAGCAGGTAGGGGGGTTTTTATTTTTCCTCCAGGAAAAACCGATTTTATTAAAACCAACTTGACAGATGTGAATTAACAGAATAATATAACCATAAGAAATAAATATATTGAACATAAGAAAATTAAATCGTGAAAGCTGATTGGAAATACCGAAGGCTTCTACTTTTATTTTTTTAAAGTAGAAGCCTTTTTTTATATTTAATTCATACTAAACTCATTGGTTTTATTGGTGAGGGGGTAGTTTAAAAGAGAACAGGGGATGGATAAGATGAACTTCGAAATTGTATTTGTGATAGTTGTAGTAATTGGGATGCTTATCTGTCTTATAAAAGAAGTAGCAAGACCAGATTTTATTTTGTTTTGTACATTAGCTATCTTGTTATTATCCGGAATTTTAACACCTGCGGATGCACTAAAAGGGTTTTCTAATGAAGGTATGTTAACCGTTGCTTTGTTATTTATTGTCGCAGGAGCCGTAAAACAAAGTGGGACTCTCAATCAACTTGTTGTGAAAGCTTTAAGCACTGGAAAAAGTCCAAGAATGTCTCTCATAAGAATGATGATACCGATTTCCGGTATGTCAGCTTTTTTAAATAACACACCAATCGTCGTAATGTTTACACCTGTTGTACGTAAATGGTGCAAAGACAGAAATATTTCTCCATCTAAATTTTTGTTACCTTTGTCATATGCAGCAATCTTTGGTGGGACATGGACATTAATTGGCACGTCGACAAACTTAGTCATTCATGGATTTATGTTAGAGAAAGGAATGAGTGGGTTTTCGATGTTTCAACTAGCCATAGTCAGTATCCCAGCAAGTATCGTCGGTATCTTATTCATGGTGACGATTGGTTACAAGATTCTACCTGATCGAAAAACATCTGAAGAAACATTCGATGAGAGTTCAAGAGAGTATCTTTCAGAAGCAATCGTTGAAACGCAGTCACCTTTAATTGGCAAGTCAATTGAAAATGCGGGCTTAAGGAACTTAAAAGGGTTATATCTTATAGAAGTTATTAGTAATGGAGAGCGGACTGCTCCTGTACCTTCCTTTTATAAGATCAAAGAAAATGATCGTTTAATTTTCACGGGACTATTTAGTACGATCGTTGAATTACAGAATATCCGTGGGTTAACTGTAGAAACAGGTACAGATCTTAAATTAGAGGATTTGCAAAATGGAAGTGCCTCTTTAGTTGAAGCGGTTGTGTCTCATCAATCTAGCTTAATCCAAAAAACTGTTAAGGAGAGTAAATTTCGTAGTAAATATGATGCGGGGGTAGTGGCAGTTCATCGAAATGATGAGCGAATTAATAATAAGGTTGGAGATATTAAATTAAAGCCAGGCGATACGTTACTATTGTTAGCTAACAAAGATTTTCTTAATAGATGGTCTAGTTCAAATGATTTCTATTTACTCTCACCGATTGATGAACCAGAAATTATTGATACAAAAAAATCGTATATTGCCATTATTACTTTAGTGTTGATGATTTTACTCGCTTCATTTGAAATATTGCCTATGTTTAAAGCTGCTGTCCTTGCTGTTGTAACCTTGTTCTTGACGAAGACAGTATCGTTTGAGGGAGCAAGAAAGTATATTCAATTTGATGTGTTAATTGTCATTGCTTGCGCGATTGGAATAGGAATTGCACTTGAGACAACAGGAGCCGCAGAGTTAATTGCTAATCAGTTTGTCCAATTGACAAAAGGATTCGGTATACTAGGAGCAGTATTCGTTGTTTATTTACTAACTAGCTTTTTCACAGAAATTATTACAAATAATGCAGCAGCAGTGTTGATGTTTCCTATTTCGCTGCATATTGCAAACCAACTTTCTATTGATCCGATGGCATTTTTTGTAACGATTGCAATCGCTGCTTCAGCAAGCTTTGCAACGCCAATTGGATATCAAACGAATTTAATTGTTTACGGTCCTGGAGGATATCGTTTCTCTGATTATTTGAAAATAGGAATACCGCTTAATCTATTATATTTAATAGTTACGGTCGTTATCGTGAATTTTGTTTGGGTAATGTAACGTAACATGTGAACATTGAGATTATTCACCATAACGATATTATGTAAACTTAATCGATTGTAATTCTTTTGGAAATGACAAACTATGTGGTATTTTGTCAAACAAAATAGAAAAAAGGTAGACCTCTGAACCTTTTTTCAGTAAGATTAATTTTATATATAGAAAAAAGGAGAGTTAGTTATGCAGCAACAATCTAAACAATCTAGGATTCTTTTGCTCATTACTATGATTGTTGCAATACTATTTATTTGTTTATTAATACTGAGAACAAGTTCTTTATTATATGACTCTGAATCTGTAATCAGTAATCAGGATACCGTAAAAGTGGCTATCATTACATCAGACCAAGTTAACGACCAAAGTTGGGGTGGTCTAGCCTATAAAGGTCAATTGAAAATTGAAGAAAAATTTCCAGTAACTGTATCGTTATATAGTGAAATATATTCCGATGAATTGATTGAAGCAACTATAAAAGAAACAATTGCAGAAAATACAGAAGTAATTATTGGCCACGGCCGAGAATTTTCAAATGTATTTACTAAACTCGCACCAATGTATATGGATACGCATTTTGTAACAATTCACGGTACTTCAGAGTATGAAAATCAGTCTGTTTATACTTTTAATCAAGGCAACATCGAACACATTGCTGCATTAGTCGCTTCGTTAAAATCAAAGAGCAAAAAAGTTGGAATAATTGATCCTATTGAAGCGAGAGAAAGCAAAAACGATTTTAAAAAAGGGTTGAGTCACTATAGTCCAGATGCTTTGCTTTATTATCAGCTCGTCGGTAGCCGAGATGATGGGAAACGAGCTGTGGAAATTTTAGAAGAATTTATTGAAGAGGGAGTAGATGTTGTTTACTCAAAAGGTAATGCATTTAACCGAGATGTTATTGAACATGCCAAGAAGTATGATATTTATATTATTGGTTATCTGGATGACCAGTCCTATATTGCTGAAGATTTAGTATTAACTAGTGTCATTAATGATGTGTCGCAAGCCTATGTTTCAATAATGGAGGATTTCTTTTCGCCTGATGGAATTCCGACTGGGACAGTTATGTTAACAGATCAAGATGGTGTGTATAGACTTGCTCCTCTTGGTCCTATGTTTTCAGATCAAGAAAAAAAACTTATTAATTCTGAATTAGAAAAAATACATCAATCCGAATAACATTTTATAATAGATCGTTCGTTGAAGGAGGATTTATGATTCACTTTTTTAAAAAAATAAGTTTTCGTAGTAAAATTTTAACAATCCTTCTTTTAACAACGATTCTCTTAAGTAGTTTCTCTTTTATTCTTATTCAATCGATTGAACAAATAAGTAATGTAAATAATGAAATAAATGAGCAAAACATTCCCGAATTAGTTTGGATTTCATATTGGGAAGATGAATTGCACATTAAGGGAAATATAGTTGAACAATTTCTCTTGAATGATCTCTGTTGCGACTTAGTGGACACATATAATTCAGTAACTGTTACTTCACAGAATCAGTTACTGTCTGAACATACCGCAGCACCACCTGAATCTATTGAGTATCTCAAAACTGAAATTCAACTGCTAGATTTTAAGATGAAGAATTATGTCCAGGGTTTGATTTCATTTGGTGATCATGTTGCGATAAGAAATTATATCGAAAGACAATTTCTCCCGCATCATAGGGAAATTTCTAATAAGTTGCAGCAAGCAAAAGAAAATGTCCTTATCTCTTTAACGGATCATTCAAATAATGTTTCTACCATTATTAATCAATCTTTGTACTTGTTGCTTTTTTTAACAATAGGAACGGTTATTATTTCTTTTGTATCAGCATACCGTTTAAGTGGAAGTTTGACGAAACCTTTAGAGAAAATGGTTCAGAAAGTTGACCGTATTGCTAATGGTGAGTACGGACTTACTATTCAATCTAGCGAACAAGTGGAATTTCAGAAATTAACTGGTTCTATTAATCAAATGTCTACGAAATTAAAAGACTCATTTCACAAAATTATTATGGATAAAATTTTCAGAGAACAAATTCTGAATTCATTACCAGTAGGAATTATAACTGCTGATGAAGAAACGAAGAATGTAACGTATAACTATGCGGCAAATCATCTATTAAAAGAAGATAATCCTGAATACGAGACTCAAAACCGTATGTTTTGGGATATTCTACATTCTAAAAAAATTATTAAGAACGTTAAAGTCCCATATTATTCTCGGGATACTGAACATGCGTTATTAGTTTCTCAGTCTGAGCTTCGGGATCAACATGCTAAGGTAATTGGCCGAATTTTTTACTTTGTTGACATTACAGAAACAGAAGAACTTGAAAAAAGGATGCATCAATCTGAAAAGTTGGCTTTGATTGGTGAGTTAGCCGCTGGAGCTGCGCATGAGATTCGTAATCCGTTAGCGGTCATTGATGGATTTATGTCATTAATGAATCAATCGTTATCTGAAACAGATACTAAGAAATTTCATATGCCACTTTTAATGAAAGAACTTGAGCGTATCAATTCAATTATTGAAGAATTGTTATTGTTAACCAAGCCGAGTGCGCCAGTGTTTAATAAAACGATACTAGAGGATGTTATAAATGAAATTCTGCCACTAATAATGCAATCAGTAGCGAATGGAAAGGTAGATATTCAAGTGAATTTAGAACCTATTCCTTTGCAACTTGATATAAAGCAAATGAAACAAGTGTTCCATAATTTGATAAGAAATAGTATAGAAGCTATTCCGAAAAAGGGAAAACTTTCTATTTACTCTAAGAAGAGTGAAGATCAGTATCAGATTTTTATAGAAGACAATGGTCCAGGTATTCCTGAAGATCTACAAGATGTAGTGTTTGATCCATTTTTAACTTCAAAAGAGAATGGAACGGGACTAGGTCTAACAATTGTGCAAAGAATTATTGATAATCACAAAGGGAAAATTAAGTTGCTTTCATCTTCCGAAAAAGGTACAGTTTTTAGCATCACTCTTCCGTTAAATGGAGATAAATAGAGGTGCAGAAATACACGCATTAAATTTCAAAAACAATTAAAAAGACGGCTCAGCCGTTTTTTTGTTTGCAATTTAGTTGAAGAATTGTAAAACCAGGAGTATAAGGGATAGAGTGGTGATGAGTATGAAACGTTTCATTGAAGAATATATGTTTGTTATTTATACATGTGTGCTCTTTCTCTTCGTGTTAAATACATTCATAGCTAATGCAATATTGGCGTATGTTGTAGGGGTATTGGCGATACCAATGCTATGTGTATCATTTTTTGGTGCGGCTAAGTTATTCCGAATTTTAGGTGTGATTTTTCTTTCGGTTGGCATCGCTTTGTTTATTTATGCTGGGTTGCCAATCTATCAAATCCCATTATTTTTGACGTCTACCATGCCATTATTAGCTTTTTTAGCTATGTTGCCATGGATGAACAGTGTGGTGCGAGCAGGGCGATTTGATCGTCGAATTAATGAAATAATGAAAGTAAATGTTACTAGTTTGGGAAGATTGTATGAGAGAAGTTCTTTTACCACGTATATACTTTGTACGTTTATCAATTTATCAGCGTTATCACTTTCTCAAGAAGTATTGAAGGAAAACATGGCGACTCTAAAGAAAAAAATACAAGACTCTTTTATTAGTAGATCGACCCTTAGAGCATTTGCTGTTGCACTAGCGTGGAGTCCAATGGAAGTCATGGTTGCTATCACAGTTGATGCTACTGGAGTGAGTTACTTAACCTTTTTACCTTGGTTATTTTTATGTTCATTTATCGTCTTTACTATAGATCTGTTATGGGGGAGGAAGAAATTTAATCATATTCCATATGAGCCCATTGGACTGAGTAGGCCTCGCGATTTACAACCGAAAGAAATCGCTGTGAAAATTGCGCAGCTTATTATTGCTCTGTCTATCTTTCTAATGATTGTTGTTAGTATCGGCAATTACTTTCAATTAAACTTTATCCTTTCTGTTACATTAGTTATTTTGCCATTTTCATTTGCTTGGGCTTTCATTATGAGACGAATTCGAAGTTTCGTTACAATTGGTTGGAACTCATGGAAGCTGCGAACAAATAGTATGCAAAACTTTGTTGTTCTCTTTATATCGTTAGCTTTTTTTTCAAGTAGTTTAAATGAAACACCGTTTCTTGGAATCATTCAACAACCATTTATAGTTGCATCGGAAACACCGTTTTTAATTTTGCTGCTAGTCCAAGCAACATACCTTGTGATGAGCATGATAGGAGTGCACCCAATTGCGACAATAGGTGTACTAATGGAAGTGTTGCAGCCATTATATGAGGTTATCAATCCTCTTAGTATTGGAATGGTCTTAATTACAGGTGCATTGGCAACAGCGACGGTTGGGGCATATGGTGTAACGGTTACCATCACTTCTATGAATACAAATCAAAATCCTTATCGAATTACTATTAGAAATTTGCCGTTTGCAATTTTATATGGAGGAGTCGGAACTCTTATTGGTTTTTTCTTACTGTAAGAATGAGCTAGTTTGAGTTCTTTAATAATTAAAAAGGTGAAGGAAAGAAGAGAATATCCCCTTATTTGGGAGGTTTATATGAAGCGATCAGAATTAAAGGCGTTTGCTATACAAACAAGACGCGACCTACTTTATGAGGTGTCTACACGTGCGGAGTTATTTGGTCTAGAAGAAAATAAGTTGTTGCAAATAGAAGAAAAACATGAGCAACTTCTTGTTAATGGTCTGTTGTACTCAACAAAAATGAAGTCTTCTCTTCAATCATTGCAAAGTGAACTGAACTATAAGGGGTTTGATCAGTTGATAGAGGAGGTGGCCTATACGTGGTTTAATCGAATGGTAGCCATCCGATACATGGAAGTAAATGAGTTGATTCCAGACCGGTTACAGGCAATGGACTCCCTATCTGAATCTACACTTAGACAATTCATTAGTGCAATACAGGTCTACATTGATCTGAATGAAGAAGTACTATTCTCTTTCTTCAAAAATGGAGCAATTGATTTACTGAATCGTAAGCTTTTCCTTGCTCAATGCAATCTGTTACATGCAATCTTCCCTGCTTCATTTGATAAAATTGAAGATTATACGGAATTGTTGATGCCGAATATGTTATTAGATCAATATTCTTGTATAAATCAATTTTTACGAAGTGAAAGCTTGACGGAAAGTTTTTCCGAGGTCGAAATCATTGGATGGATGCACCAATTTTATAATAGTGAACCTAAAGATCAAGTATTTGCTAATCTAAAGCAAAATAAAAAAATGGAAACACAAGATATCCCTGTAGCTACACAGCTTTTTACACCTAAATGGATAGTACAATATATGGTTGAGAATACATTAGGTAAATTATGGATTAATGCTAATCCAGTTTCAAATTTAAAGCACTCCATGCCCTATTATATTAAACCAGTTGAGAAGGAAGTTATCGTTCACAACAAACAATTAGATTATGCCCCTGTTAACCTAAAAGAGATCACATTTCTTGACCCATGCGTTGGATCAGGTCATATTCTTGTGTATGCATTTGATTTGTTGTACGAAATGTATGTTGAGGCTGGCTATGAACAAGAGTTGATTCCTCGATTGATTTTAGAAAATAATCTTTATGGAATCGATATTGATAATCGTGCAGCACAGCTTGCAACCTTTAGTTTGATAATGAAAGCTTGTCAAAAATCAAAAACAATATTACAAAATGACATACAAATAAACATTATTTCGATACAAGAGTCGAAGGGCCTTGATGCTATTTCTGTCGCAAATCTATTAGCAAATAATGAAAATGAATCAACTGAACTCATACAGCTATTTACATCATTTGTTAATGCGAAACAACTAGGATCCGTTTTGAGGCCGAATCAAATCAATTTTGATAAGTATATAAACAGAATTAAGGAACCGGAGCTAGAATTAGCAATCGATAATTATGATGTGTGTGAGGAATTAGATCTGGCACTTCAGCTGCTAACACAAGGAAAGATGTTAGCGTCGGCATACGATATTATTGTCACAAATCCACCGTATATTGGAATAAGAGGGTTAAGCAAATCAACAAGTGATTACATTAAAAAAAATTTTCCCTATAGTAAGTATGACATGTCAGCCGTTTTTATGGAACGAGTGCTCCATTTCACAAAAGAGAATGGTATCTTTTCCATGCT
Organism: Halalkalibacter alkaliphilus; assembly: GCF_023555415.1. GTDB lineage: Bacteria > Bacillota > Bacilli > Bacillales > Bacillaceae_D > Halalkalibacter > Halalkalibacter alkaliphilus. The sequence continues at coordinate 74,205 of NZ_JAKRYL010000015.1, forward strand.
TAACCAGCAATCATGGATGTTTTTAACAAGCTATGAAAATTTACGGTTACAGCTTTTGAATGAGAGTACTATTATGTCCATGTTACATTTAGGAGCGCATACATTTGAAGATATTGGTGGGGAAGTTGTTCAAAGTACGGCATTTGTTTCAAAACGTAGTTATATTAATGGGTATAAAAGCATCTATTATCGACTTGTTGATTATAAGAATACAGAACTTAAGAGAGAAGCTTTTCTAGAGGGCAAAGGTAAATATACATGTATACAAGAAAGGTTTTCGATTATCCCAGAAACACCTATCGTATATTGGATATCTAAGAAATTAACAAATGTTTTTTTAAAGGGAACACCATTAAAACAAATTGCTGAACCGAGACAGGGGCTAGCTACAGCTGATAATAATCGGTTTCATCGTTATTGGTATGAAGTTCGATTTTCGGATATCGGCTTTTCACATGACCGTGAGTCTGCACTAGAAAGTGAAAGAAAATGGTTTCCATTAAATAAAGGTGGCCCTATACGGAAGTGGTATGGAAATAACGAGATGGTTGTAAATTGGCAGCATGACGGAAAAGAAATACGAGAGGATAAACTACATAAACTATCGATTGGAAAATGCTTGCCTAGTAATTCAAAACCAAAGAATGTACCATATTATTTTCGAGAAGGAATTACGTGGTCGTTAATAAGCTCAAGTAAATTCGGTGTACGTTGTTATCCAAAGGGAATGATTTTTGATGTTGGTTCTCATGCTATCTTTTGTGAAAAAGAAGACTATTATTACTTTGCAAGCTTTTTAAATTCTATAGTTGCAAGTACTCTTTTACATACATTGAACCCAACAATTAATTATAGTTCGGGTGTTATTGGAAAACTCCCTATTATTCAAAAAGAAAGAAATGAACAAATTGACTGGTTAACGAAAGAGAATATTGAAATAGCGAAGCAAGATTGGGATTATGAAGAAACGTCTTGGGATTATTCTCAACATCCGTTTCTAGTTTATAAAAATGAACGGTTTTTATCCTTAATTTTTATTAAATGGCAAGAAATAAAAGAGAAAATGTATGCTTCATTGAGAGAGAACGAAGAAAGACTGAACAGGATTTTTATAGAACTTTACGATCTAACAGATGAGTTAACACCGGAAGTTAAGGAGAAAGATATAACGATATCGTTAGCTGAAAGAGAACGTGATACTAAATCATTTCTTTCTTATTTTATTGGGTGTTTATTTGGAAGGTACAGTCTTGATGTACAGGGGTTAGCTTTTGCAGGGGGAGAGTGGAATCACTCTTTATACCACTCCTTCCAGCCTAATAAGGATGGCATTCAATTGCTAACAGTTGAAGATTCTTTTGGGGACGATGTTTTTACCCGTTTACGGTACTTTTTAGCGGCATGTTTCGGAAGTGCTTACGTTGAAGCTAATCTATTATGGTTGGCACAATCTCTAAAGATGAAACAGAACGAAACAGCTGAAGAAAGAATAAGGAGGTATTTCTTAGAAGAGTTTTTCAGAGACCATCTAAAAACATATCATAAACGTCCAATATATTGGTTATTTAACTCAGGAAAAGAAAAAGGATTTAGGGCGTTAGTATATATGCACCGGATTCAACGGGATACGATCGTCAACATTGAAAACCGTTATGTACGTCGACTAATCAAAAAGAAAATGGATCAATTGAAGGAGTTACAAGAAATGCTCGCAAATCAAACGTGTTCAAATAAGGATAAAAAGAAGATTCAAAATAAGGTCACAGTGCTTGAAGCACAAGTGATTGAGTTAGCTAATTATCGGGAGAAGTTTGATCAATATCATGAAGTAGCTCTAGAATTGAACTTGGATGAAGGAGTCGAAGCCAATCAAAGACTTTTTTCAAATATATTATCAAATCGTTAGGAGGAAGGTTTCTAAATATGAAACATGTTATTAATGCAAGCAATTTTACTTTGCACGGTTCTTTTAGTAAAGATTATCAGCCAATCCTAACCATTCAACCAGGTGACTCAGTCCAATATTCAACGGTTGATATTGGTTGGGGATTTACCGAAAGAAATGGAAAGAAAACACAATATACTTCAAGGGAAAATGAAGGGATGTGGGGGCATCCAGTTGTCGGACCTATAGAAATTAGTGAAGCCAGAGCAGGAATGACACTTGAAATTAAAATTAATGAGATTGTTCCTAGTTGGTATGGGTGGAACTGTGCTGCGGGTAAATCAAATTGGCAGAATGATCAGTTAGGCTTATCAAATCAAGAACCAATTAGATTCGATTGGACAATTGATAACGAAAAACGTATTGCAATAGGGAGAAGGAATAATAGAGAATTCTCCGTTCCAATTCAGCCCTTTATGGGCGTAATGGCGACAGCACCAAGTGAACCGGGTGTTCATTCAACGATTCCTCCTCGTTACTGTGGAGGCAATATTGATTGTAAGGAGCTTGTAAAAGGAAGTACGTTATATTTACCGATAGCTGTTGATGGTGCATTGTTCTCAGTAGGAGATGGCCATGCAGCACAAGGCGACGGTGAAGTGTCAGGACAAGCAATTGAATGTCCAATGGAACTCGTTGATTTAACTTTTTATGTAAGGGAAGAATTATACTCACATATGCCGTATGCCAACACACCTGCTGGATGGATAACTTTTGGATTCGATGAAGATTTAAATAAAGCAACAATCCTTGCATTAGATGGAATGATATCTCTTATTCAACAACAATACAAAGTCAGTAAATCCGAAGCAACCGCGTTAGCTAGTGTGGTCGTTGACCTTCGCATTACACAAATTGTGAATCAAGTTAAAGGGGTCCATGCAATATTACCACATGGTGCATTACGTTAACCTGTACTAACATTATAAAAAATTAAAGAAAAGATTACTTTTTGGATTGAAAATCACAGCTTTGGTTCAAAATAGGATTAGCAGGAACAAATTTAGCAAAAGGCTAATACTATTAAAGAGGTGATCGTTCATGACATTAGATTGGTTTGATAGAGTATCTGCAGAGCTGCAAGACGATCTAGAATCAATTTGTGAACAGTATGATCAAATTGGTCATATGTCTATTGATAAAGGAGCTAAGCACCCTCGAATTGAATTTTTTGTTGAATCTGAGGAAAACGACCGTGAGTATTTTTGCACGCTTTTTTTTGATCCATTTAACAATGAGTTCTATATCGAGTCATTTGATTTAGATCTTGACCTTAGTTCACGAACGATACTCGAAGATATAGATGATATTATCGATGCTGTTCATGAAAGTTTCCATGAATTTATGGAGGACGAAGACTATGTGACAGCATATGAATACGAGTATGATGATCAGGGTGAGGATTATATTGACAGTGATGAAGATGAATATGAGACGTTAGAAGTTGATTGGGAAACACCAGAGGTGACTGCCTATATTGATGAAAATGAAGATGTGGAAATCACCTATAAATTCGGTGTGATCCAGGAAACAGGGGATGGAATCCTCCAAAGAACGAACCGTGTAAAAACAGAGGATGATGAGTTAATTAAAGATGAATTTAACTTCATCTTCAGTAAGGATGAAGCTAGTACGATTATTGCCATGATTGCTAGTCATATGGATTCAATACAAAGTTTAGATACAGGGTACTAAACGTAAAAGGCCAAGGCCCTCCTTACACCGGAGAGGCCTTTTGACTTTTTAAGATGAAGTTACTGCTCTCATACCCTTTATTATTAGAATTCTGGTAAATTGTCTAAATTGTTTTCTTTGATCCCATCGGGTTCACTACGTAAAATATCGCGTCCATATTTATGAAACACATCTACATGTGCCAGGCTTCCTTGTTTTGCTTCTGTTAAGGCGGTTAAGTAATCGAGTTCACGACCACTACTGGTTTTAAAAGCAATTAAATCGCCATCATCATTCTTTCGAACGGCAATAATGCTTTCTTGCGCACTACTTGCTGTCATAGCCTCTTCTTGAGCTTGACTTTTTGCCTCGTTTAGGTACTGATTATACACTTCTTCAAAATGGTTATTTGTTGTCATAAAATTTACCTCCATTATTATCATTTCACTTAGTTTATGTATTTTAAAAGTTTGAATACAAAAAGGGTAATTGTCTAAAAATACAAGAGTAATAAATAAAACATGTTCAACGAAATTGAGAGATGGCGTTTACAATATCTTTACAATATCTTTACATTGGAATCATTTACATTCTCTTAACAATTCCTTAATATGTGAAAGGGGGCAATCGTTGTAGAACCTTGTCGAAACGATATTTAGAGAAGGGTTGATGAAATTGGATTTACAAACAATTTTGTTTATGTTTTTGGGAGGCTTAGGGATCTTCCTATTTGGGATAAAGTACATGGGAGATGGACTTCAAAAAGTAGCAGGTGATCGTTTAAGAGATTTGTTAGATAAATTTACAACAAATCCAATCATGGGTGTTATTGCAGGACTAGTTGTCACGATTCTGCTGCAAACGAGTACTGGTACAACCGTTCTCACAATCGGCCTTGTTAATGCGGGATTTATGACGTTAAAACAAGCTATTGGGGTGATTATGGGAGCGAATATCGGAACAACAGTAACAGCGTTTATCATCGGGATTAAAATATCAGCGTACGCGTTACCGATTATCGCTGTTGGTACGTTCTTAATTTTCTTCTTTAAAAATCAAAAGGTTAACAACTATGGACAAGTTATCTTTGGCTTTGGAGCATTATTTTTAGGTTTAAATTTTATGGGTGATGCTATGAGGCCACTGAGAGAGGTTCAGGCTTTTGCGGATTTAACTGTAAGTATGAGTGATAATCCGTTATTAGGTGTATTAATTGGTACTATTTTTACCGTTATTGTTCAAAGTTCTTCAGCTTCAATTGGTTTATTACAAACTTTGTTCTCTCAAGGTTTAATGGATTTAGATGCTGCTTTACCTGTATTATTTGGTGATAATATTGGTACGACGATCACAGCTGTCCTTGCTTCTTTAGGTGCTTCTATAGCAGCGAAAAGAGCAGCACTAACGCATGTTATTTTTAACTTAATTGGTACCATTATTGTTTTACTTTTATTTAGACCATTTGTGTTCTTAATTTCTAATATACAAGACAGTTTATTGCTTAATCCTGAGATGACGATTGCTTTTGCACACGGTATATTCAATGTATCTAACACTTTGATTCAGCTACCGTTCATTGCAATGTTAGCAATAATTGTAACAAAAATTATTCCAGGACAAGACTCAGCGATTGAGTACAAGGCTCAACATTTAGATGAGCGCTTTATAAGAGAGGCCCCATCGATTGCCCTTGGTCAAGCGCAAAAGGAAGTTCTTAGAATGGCTGAACTCTCAGAAAAAGGTCTAGAAGAAGTCGGAAGATATATGAAGACCCATGAAAAGAAACATGGTGAATTAGTGCCTCAATTTGAGGATGCAATTAATAACTTAGATCGTAAAATAACTGATTATTTAGTTCAATTGTCTTCCCATTCTTTTACTGTAGAAGATTCGAGGCTGCATTCAACCTTAATGGATACAGTAAGAGACATTGAACGTATTGGCGACCATATGGAAAATATTATGGAGTTGGTTGATAGTCAAATTAGAAACAAAGTGAAATTTTCTGAATCGGCTATTGCCGATTTAGATGAAATGTTTGACTTAACTTTATCTACTTTAAGACAGTCGATTAAGGCGCTAGAAACACAGGACTTAAATGAAGCAAAGGCTGTTCTAGAAAAAGAAGACAAGATTGATAAAATGGAACGTGATCTTCGTAAAAAGCATATTACTCGTTTAAATGAAAATCGTTGTACAGGGTCAGCAGGAATTATTTACGTTGATATTGTAAGTAATTTAGAGCGAGTAGGAGATCATGCTGTTAATATTGCTGAAGTGGTAATTGGCGAAGAGTAAAGCGAAACGGCTAGAGTTTATCTAGTCGTTTTTTGTTATATATAAACACAGAGAGATACCGATCCAAAAAATGTAAAGGTTTTGATTTGATTACAATGGACATTACAGCATAAAATAATAGTAACAAGTACTTTTCTTGTCAGGCAAATCTGTCCCTGTCATGTCACACCTTCTGAAGGAGTACAAAATGAATAAATTAACTACCGTATATCCACAAGCAGTTGAGCATACAAAAAGAAAAATAACGGAAGATATAGAACGTTATTTAGAAGAAAAAGAATTCATACCGACTTTTGAGCAGTACATAGCAGATCGCCATAACTATGTAGAGCAAATTTGGGTTAATGTATGGCTAAATAAAATTACAAATGATGTGTCAAAAAGAGAAAAGAAGGCTTTTTTAACAGAAAGAAATTACGAAGTAGATGGAGTGGATAAAAAAATCATTAACCGCCTATTCCGTAATGAAATGAGAGACTACCGGCCATTTAATGTGATCGGTTGGCTAAAAGAGAGGTTCTCTGGCAAAGAACAAGAATGGAATGAACTTTTTGATAAAGCAAAAATGAATTACGCTAAGCGAAAAGAAGAAGAACGCTTAGCTGAAAAACGTAAAAAGGTTGAATCGAATATTGAAGCTGTTTTACAAGAAATAATGGAACAAGATCAAGAACATTTGTACCTTTATATACGTCATCGAGTAAGTCGGCAATTGGCGTCTGATTTTAAGGCGAAGCCAAAGTATCGAAAAATTGAAACATTTAAGATTGAAGAAGAATTAGAAGAAATTGGACCGTTTTCGCCAAAAGATTATTTTACTGTTTCAAAGTTCTTTGATGAATTAACTGGAGCTGTACAAAAAGCGTATTACTGGGAATATGAAAGATATTTATTCGCATACCAGCGTTTTATTAATGAAAAATTAAGGTTGTATGTAAGTAAGCTTGTATTAGAACGTCTATCAAGCGAAACCTATACTCAATATAATGAAGTTTTCAATCAACCTCTAACCGATATAAGGGTAAGTGTGATTGTTAAACCGTATCTTCCATATTGGGAGAAACGATTTTTTTCTAATATCCAATCAGAGTTGCTTGATGATCTATTGAGCCTTGCAGAGGTTCCATTTGATATGGATGAACACAAAAAGATTTATCACAACGACTTGATTGAAAGAGAACGAAAGAAAGCGGAAGAAGAGGCGGAGGCAAAAAGAAAGCAGGAAGAGGAAGCAAGAATTCTTGATGATATTTTCGGGCGTGAATATAGACCATCATCAGGGAGGAATATTCGTTATGTCTTGCATATTGGTGAGACTAACACTGGCAAAACACATCATGCGTTGGAACGGATGAAAGCAGCTTCAAGTGGCTTATATTTGGCTCCACTTCGGTTACTTGCTTTAGAGGTCTATGACAAATTAAATGCAGAAGGAATACCTTGTACATTAAAAACAGGAGAAGAAGAAAAAACTGTAGAAGGCGCAGCTCATAATTCTTGTACGGTTGAAATGTTTCATGAAAAAGAGTTTTATGATGTGGTTGTTATAGATGAAGCGCAGATGATTGCAGATAAAGATCGTGGCTTTTCATGGTATAAAGCAGTAACGAAAGCAAATGCAAATGAAGTGCATATTATTGGGAGTCGAAATGCAGAATCGATGGTGCTTGAATTATTAGGGGATTCTGAAGAAGTAGAAATCCATGACTATACGAGAGATATCCCACTTAAAGTGGAAAGAAAAGAATTTAAAATGAGTCACACGAAAAAAGGCGATGCATTAGTTTGTTTCTCAAGAAGAAGAGTTCTTGAAACAGCGTCACAGCTACAAAAGAATGGGCACTCTGTCAGTATGATTTATGGGAGTATGCCACCTGAAACTAGAAAAAAACAAATGCAGAGATTTATTGAAGGTGAGACGACAGTTATTGTATCGACAGACGCAATTGGAATGGGTTTGAATTTGCCAATACGTAGAATTGCTTTTTTAGAAAATGAAAAGTTTGATGGAACTAGAAGAAGAAGGCTCACTTCACAAGAAATTAAACAAATAGCAGGACGGGCAGGGCGAAAAGGGATCTACGATGTCGGGAAAGTCGCTTTTACGAGTGAGATAAAGATTATGAAACACCTTTTACAACAAGAAGATGAATCGATTCAGTCATTTGCGATTGCACCCACTAATGCTGTGTTTGAACGATTTCAAAAGTATTATCGTGATCTAGGGACTTTCTTTGAGCTATGGGAGAAATTTCAAAGTCCTAAAGGTACGAAAAAAGCTAGTCTGTCCGAAGAACGGGATTTATATGAAACAATAAGAGGTACTGAAATTGAAGCTCGTCTTTCGATGATGGATTTGTATGGATTTTTACATTTGCCCTTTTCATCAAAAGAACCAGGATTAACCGAGCAATGGCAAGAGAAAATGCTTGCTATTGTGAGGGGAGATGATTTACCAGAGCCCCAAATTGTGAAAGGGGCGCTCGAAGAACTTGAGCTTTCTTACAAATCGATTGGTTTGCACCTGTTGTTTTTATATCGATTGGAAAGAAGAACAGAAGCAATTTATTGGGAGCGTGTACGTGAGGAGATAAGTGACGGCGTCCATGAAGTCCTAAAAAATGATGTGAGGAATTTATCAAAAAAATGTAAATATTGCGGTAAGAGCATGTCATGGGAGCATGAATTTACAATGTGCGATGACTGCCACAAATCACGATATCGACAAAGGGAGAGAGGAGCGTACCGGAATCGAAAGTATTATAGGTGAAAAATGCAATATACCTCGTTTTAAAATGCGAAGTATATTGCATACATTATCACTCCACTTCAAGAATACGGTATCCATGTTTATTCAAATCTTCCAGTACTTTTGTTAATTTCGGTGTCGGTTCTATTTTTATAAGCAGTCTTCGCAGATATTTTGAATCAGCTTCAAATCCGATGTCAGAAATAATATTTACGTTATATTTTGTCATTATTTTGGATACACCTAGTAACGTTCCTACTTGATTATGAACACCTAAAAGAATTCGGATTCCTTTTACGTTAGTACCAAAACAAGATTCTAACGTTTTTTCTACAATTGAACGTTTGATAATTCCAACAAATTTGTTTCCATCAAGGACAGGAACAAATGGGTATCTAACAATGATAGGCAAACAATCCTCAAAATGACTTTTTCTTAGGTCAACATATTCTAAGGAGGTTGTTTGTTCTACACAATCAAAAATAGAGTGTTTATGCAATTCTTCTAGGGGTGTAGACAAAGGTTGCGACTCGTAATATTCAAGAATAGAGCGTTTGCTTAAAATGCCCAAAAAAGAAGATCCGTCTTTTGATAATACAGGAAGACTATAATGAGATTGCCCTAAGATGTCCAATGCTTTTCCAATGGTCATTTCCGGATTGAGTAAAATAAGGTCTTTTTTTTGTGTTAAACAATTACGAATAAACATACGAACCACCCCGATCTGGTATTGCTATCATTATTATTCGAACTAAGAAAATAGAATCTGCCTATACTTGATAAAATACATGAGTAAATATTTGTAGGAGTGATGATATGAGTAAGGAGAAAGTGTTAATATTAATCGGTTTTTTTCTTGTAAACGGACTTTTAATTGGAAGTTTATTTACTGGTAGGGACTATATTATGGAGATTCTTCTGTTCACATTGGTAGCAAATATTCTTTATGTTGGTTTGCTAGCTTACATAAAAAGACAAGCAAGGTCAGATTAACTGATCAAGAAAAATAGGACGAGTTCAAAAACAATTTTAGAATTCGTCTTTTTATGCATTCATATTAAAAAAGATAGTGCAATCACAAAAATAGATAAATGATATAAAAGGTCTAACGTATTTCTTCCAAATGATTTATTAAGTAAGTTCAATGCAACGTAACCAGACCTAATTACAATAATAACTAAAGCTACTTTTATTATAATGGTTGGAATCATGTCACACCTCCACTTATTAGGTCTTCTATAATATGAGGCTGTGGTGGAGATAAGACTAATAATTGTAAAGGGATTATCTTCAAAAGTCTGCTGTTGACCTTTTCAGATAACCCCTTGAGATAGCGCTTTATTCACCTATTCTTTACGTTTTTCAATTTCTTGCGTTACTACAAAAGCAAGATCTTCATTTCCAAAAAGTGAAAGTACGCCAAGTAACGTCTCATCAGCAATCTCTTCTGATTCATCTTTTGGAACGGTTAATTCAATCGCATGTTGTAGCGCGGGATTCTCAGTTTGGTTAGGATAAGCTTCTCCATAAATAGCAGCAGGATCTAAATCATGATTGACACACCACTGTGCAAATACAAGGATCATCATGTGCTCATCACGTTGGAAGTTACCAACGATTCGTTCTTCGACTTCTTTATGTTTCATTGTTTCTTTGCTCCTTTAATCTGTTTCATTCATAAGTGAGTTTAATTGTTTATAGAAGTTTTTGTTATAAGATGTAATGATATGAGTTCTTGCCTTCGAAAGGGGAATTACGGCTTTGCAACTGCGAGCCTGGCAAGATACATCATCTTGATTCACCTGAATTAAGTACTTTTTTCGTTTTTTGCATGAAGGGCATGTAGCACTGATCAACTGTACTGTTGCACCTCTTGAAAAAGCCCCGTCCGTTTTATCTTTTGTTTCCTTTGATAATTCTTGAAACAATACAGCATTTGTTGCAGCTCGACCTGTTCGTTTAATTAATGTTTCAAGAGTTAGTAATGGTTTGGGGTTTCTAACTGGTTTTTTCTTAACGGTAATATTATCATACTCATCCATTTCTAATAACCCGTATCCTTTAGGGATCTCTTCGAGGGTTAATAACCCTACCGGTGTCATCAAATAGGCATAATCGGCTATTTGATGATAGCCATAGTCTGAATGCAAGACCTCATCGCGAAGGAAGTCAGCACGAGTAGCTTTTACTTCAATTATCCGAGCTTCTTTCCTTTTTAGATTGATTCCTAGAGCATCTGCTTTAAAACGCTTCCTGTGTACAAAAAGCTTTACTTCGTTTGCGCACAGGTCTGTCATTTTATTTTTTAACCAATATAATGATTGTGTCTTAAGGTGTTTGTGAGTCGTACTTTCCATAATACATTCCTTCCAATTTCTCTTGTCTACAACCATCCAAAAACATAAAAACTATACAGAACTGCTGTTAATGTCAATCCAATCATACTAACAAACAGCAAATTTTGTTTTACAATTACACTTGTCGGCTTATCCATGAGCTTTGCGGCCATGAGCACTTGACCAGAAAAAGGTGATAATTGAGTTGATACAGTCCAAGCAATTAATAAGACTAATGCTAGGTATTCTGGACTCACACCGAATTGATCAGGTGATAAAGCACTCCCAATTCCTATAACGATAATAACAGGATGAATTCCAATTTGCGCAAGTAGTGTAGCTAAAATCACCAAAAATAAACTGATGAAAAAGACAGATCCAAATGAAGCTTGGAACAGCACCTTCGATAAAAAATTTCCGATATCAGTATGTGACATAGCCATTCCAAGAAAACCTGCACTAATAAAAACGGCCAGTTCATTTTTTAATTTGATAAAAGCTGTTTGAACCTGTTCGGAAACATCTTGAATAAATGTTTTTAAGTTGTTAGTTATCAAAGCAAAACAGATTGGCAAAACAATAGCTAGTAATGATACGACTGTTAGCATTCGAACATGTAGTAAGAAATCTAATAAAAAAGATAAGATGATTAGAATCGCACAGAAAGTGACAAATCCGCATATTGAAGATTGGTTTGAATGATCTTTCGGTGTTTGGTCCACTTTTTCAATGAGCGGATCATCTTCAAATGATATTTTCTTAAACATTATCATGCAAAAAACAATGTAGATACACGCAAGAATTAAACCGTAGCCACCAATGTCAAACCAAGCAACATCAAACAAAACAAGAACAAGACCAACATTAACAAAGTAAGGGGACCATAGCATCGACGTTGCAAATCCACGCATTATGGTTAATGTTAGTGCCTGATTTCGGTAGCTTGTGAAACTTTCATCTGCAATCCTCTTCACAATAGCCATAGAACCGAAGTTTAACAAGACACTCATTGTAGCAGTTAAGATAAAGCTTAGACGATATGGATGTTGTCCGGCTTTTTTTTGTCGTTCTAGTACCTTTTCTTTTAAGGCGGATAAATAACCAGCAGTTGACATAAATGTCCCAATTAACGGGATTAGCAAAAATAAAGTAAGTAAATTAACATTTTCACCGAACCCAAGTAGAGCTAAAGTGAAATCACTTTTTTCAATCATTAAACATACGGTCCCAGTAGCAAGCAAGAGCAAGACAATAACCCGGTTCATTGTTGTTAAGAAAAAGAGTGCACAAATAAGCAAAATAGCTGAAAAAGTACTATAAGTAACCTTTAAAATCGAACTTGGAAAGAATGAATCAATTAGGTAAAGGATTGAAGTTACATAACAAAGGACTCCTAAAACGCGTGTGAACAAATGAAAATGCGTAACAGCCATCTCCTTTTTCCTTTTAAATTCAAATGCTATTTTTCCACTTATTATTTTATTTTAAAGTGAGTGAGCGATTGCGTAAAGGGAAAAGAAAGTCTGGTTACTAAAGCGTTGTTATAAAAAGTAAGGAATTGCCGTAATAAAATAGCTATTAGCTTGATATGATTAGTTAAAACATTTTCCATCCTTACCTATAGAAAGGGTGTTTGTAATGGACATTATGGAGGCAATTTTAACGAGAAGGACGATCGGGCTCGTGAAGGAGGATCCGGTTCCCAAAAAATTCATTGAACAGATTCTCCATGCCGGAACGCATGCCCCTAATCATTTTCGAACAGAGCCATGGAGGTTCTTTGTCTTAACTGGAAATGCGAGGAACCGATTAGGGAATGTTTTTGAGGAAATTACAAAAGCAAGCCTCGAGGATCCTACAACAGAAGAAAGTCAAAAAAAATTAAGAAGAAGTCAAACCAATCCACTACGTGCACCAGTCATTATTGCGGTTGGAGTTGAACCAAGTATGAAAAAAAATGTGATTGTTAAAGAAGAGTATGCAGCTGTCAATAGTGCCATTCAAAATATGCTGCTTGCCGCACATGGATTAGGCTTGGGAGCAATTTGGCGCACGGGTACGATATGCTATGATGAAAAAGTTAAGGAATTTTTTGGGATGTCTGAAGAAGGGGAAATGTTAGCGTTTATTTATCTCGGGTATCCAAATATGAAAACCCCAAAAGTTAAGAAAACTCCATACGAGGAAGTTACAACATGGTTTGAATCTTAATAGGGATAACTGCGCCCTTTGTAGAAATGGATATGGCATTCCTTTCTACAAAGGGTGGTGACGAATTTATGAAATAAAAAAACGAAAGATATAATATGCACTGCTTACCGACTGAAAGAAAAAGAGAAACCCCCAAACAAATGCAGGGATATATGTTAGCTTTTGGAGTCCGTAGGCATCTCCCGAGTTCTGTCTATTGGACATGCTTAAAAGAAAAATAGTTATTGATGCTAGTATAGAGTGAACGAAAATGATGCTTGAAAGAAAGTAAACGACAATCTCCTTGACTAAACGTAGCTGAAAGTATATTAATAAAACACAACTTCCAATAAAGAATAGAAGCCAAATGACCCCATAAAAGTTACGAACCCAAAGTAGCAAATTTATTAATGCTAACCCCAAAAATGAATAAAATAAAACCAAAACGTGCCCCGCAGCTATAAGGTAGAAGCTTAACACAGAGACAACTGATGCGAATGTATATCCAGCATAAGTAACGATAACCGAACTTACCCAGGATCTTGAAGATGTAAACGCTACTCCCTCAGTTGTTCGATATAAAGAGATTGAATAAACTTTCCCACTTGTTAACAGGGATGCGATTGCATGACCACTTTCGTGAACTAAAGTATGAACTGTACCGAAAAGTGATTTGAGAAATGGGATAAATGTAATAATAACAGCTGCAAGAATATACAAATACAAATGATCCACATAAATCCCTCCTTCACTCTAAATCATAGCCAGATTGTCACTTTTTTAACATAAATGGTTTAGCAGTAGTTAGATAGAGTTAATTGAAGGCTCTCCTAGAAAAATTAGACAAAATGATGAAACGTGTTATTCTATTGGTAAAACAATTTATTCTAATAAGTGGAGGCCAATAATGAATTATCTTTCAATAATCGTCCCGTTCATTTTTATATTAAACATTGCTTTGGCGATTATGATTATCTTTTTAGAACGACGAAATGTCAGCTCTATTTGGATGTGGGTATTAGTCTTAACCCTGCTTCCGTTAGCTGGTTTCTTTTTATACATTATTTTCGGGAGGAATTTGAGTAAATCAAAGTTATTTAGATGGGACGAAAAAAGTTATCATCTTTTAAAAAAGCTCGTTTCCACACAATTAATGTCGTTTCGGGAAAAGAAAATAAACACTAGAGACGATACAATAATGAAATATAAAGATTTCATTATTATGAATCTTACTCATAACGCATCTCTTTTAACTCAAAATAATAAATTAGATGTATTTATTGATGGGAAAGAAAAGTTTCACTCTTTATTATCTGATATTGAGCAAGCAAATCAGCATATACATATTTTATATTATATTATTCGTGATGATGAACTTGGAAATCAGTTAGCGGATGCTTTAGCTAAAAAAGCAAGTGAAGGGATTAAAGTCCGATTGTTGTATGATGACTTAGGTTCACGTAAATTAAGTAAAAGATTTGTACAAAAGATTAAATCTGCCGGCGGAGAGGTGGAATCATTCTTTCCACCAAAAATTCCGTTTATCAATTTAACGATAAACTTTAGAAACCATCGCAAATTAGTAATTATTGATGGGAAAGTAGGGTATATTGGGGGATTTAATGTCGGAGATGAATACCTAGGATTAAATGAGAAGTTTGGATATTGGCGTGATACCCATTTACGTATAGTTGGTGAAGCTGTGAATAACATTCAAACACGATTTATTCAAGATTGGAATCAAGCGGCAAGAAAAGAGTTATTAATTAAAGACTATCGCCTTTCTTTTGAGAAGGAATATGGCCAATGCGGAATACAAATTGTATCAAGTGGACCAGATTCTCAACTCGAACAAATAAAAAAAGCATATATTAAGATGATTTTATCAGCCAAAGATTATGTATACATTCAATCACCGTACTTTATACCAGATGAGAGTCTTCTAGATGCCTTAAAAATTGCTTGTTTTTCTGGATTAGATGTACGTATTATGATTCCAAATAAGCCAGATCACCCATTTGTGTACTGGGCAACGTACTCCAATATAGGAGAGCTTTTAAAAATTGGTGCAAAAGTATATATATATGAAAATGGCTTTCTTCATTGCAAGACGATTGTTTCTGACGGAGAAATAGGATCTGTTGGGACCGCCAATATAGATGTGAGGAGTTTTCGTTTGAATTTTGAGGTTAACGCATTCCTATATTCTTCCAAAGAAGTTGCTGGCTTAACGGATATTTTTTATAAAGATATGGATCATTCAAGAGAGTTGACCCTTGAGCAGTATGAAAAGCGTACGTTAAAAATTCGCTTTAAAGAATCTGTTTCTAGATTGCTTTCTCCTATTCTTTAAGTCACATAGGAATGGAACATGTATGATTGGGGGTGTTCTTTTTGTTTTTTAAACCTTTTGAAACAAAACAAATGCTTGAGGCGATATTAGGCAGTATTGATGAGGCGATACATGTCGTGAACTCAGAGGGGATTACGATTTATTACAATCAAGTTGCCGCAAATAATGATGGATCTAGTATAGAGGATGTACTCGGGAAACACATTTTAGATGTGTTTCCTTCTCTAAATAAACAGTCAAGCACGTTGCTTAAAGTAATTCAAAATGGGAATCCGATCGTTCAGCAAACCCAAACATACACAAATATCAAAGGACAGCTTATTGATACTGTGAATACTACACTTCCTATTAAAGTCGGCGATAAGGTTATCGGGGCAGTTGAAATCGCAAAAGATTTAACGACAGTAAAAAAGCTTTCACAAACATTAATGGATCTTCAAGAGAAAGTGAATAACAAAAAATCAAAACCGGTTCCCATTATGGGTGCAAAGTATGGCTTTGATGACATTATTACAAACGACCCTGAAATGAACCGGGTAAAGAAACTTGCTCAAAAAGCAGCAAAGACTTCTTCGCCAGTATTGGTTTATGGCGAAACTGGGACAGGGAAAGAATTATTTACTCAATCGATTCACAATGCATCGATGAGGAGAAAAGACCCTTTTATTGCTCAAAACTGTGCATCATTGCCTGCTTCATTACTTGAAAGTACGTTATTTGGGACGAAAAAAGGGAGCTTTACAGGTTCAGTTGACCGAATTGGTTTATTTGAACTAGCTCATAAAGGGACGTTGTTTTTAGATGAAATCAATACAATGTCACTCGATTTTCAAACAAAGCTTTTACGTGTAATTGAAGATGGAGTCATTCGAAGGGTTGGTGGAATCGATTCTTATTTAGTTGATGTAAGGATGATTGTTGCTATGAATGAACATCCCTTAAAGTGTATTGAGAAAAATCAACTCCGATCTGACCTTTTTTACCGTTTAAATGTTTTCTTTCTAGAAATTCCTCCTTTAAGAAAACGCAAGCATGACATTCAATTGTTAGCCGAGCATTTCGTAAAGAAATACAATTATTCATTTAATAAATTGGTTGTTTCGATTGACGAAAGAGTAATACAAAAGTTAGAAAGTCATGATTGGCCTGGGAATGTTCGAGAACTTAAGCATACGATCGAATATGCAATGAATCTGGTAGATGAAGACACCATTACTGTGGAACATCTACCTATTTATCTTCAAGAGCAAGAAAGTGTTAGGAAACAAAGCGCTTCTTCATCTCTTCGCCAAACATTAGAACAAACAGAGATTTCTATGATTCAGCAAGCCTTAAAAGAATCCAATCAAAACATCTTACAAGCAGCCAATCGATTAGATATCCCTAGACAAACTTTACAATATAAAATGAAGAAACACGGCATTTCTTTGAAACATTGAAAAAGGAAGGAGAATGGATGTGAAGTTACCTGAAAACAAAAGGTTGATAACGGCTCAATATACAGTGGATTTATTCTTAGACCATTTTAATGAGCGACTGAGAGTCGATGATTACAGAGGTAATGTTAAAGCGATTGTAAGTGGAATAAGAGAGTTGCTCAAGGAAAGCAAATTTACAAAAGTAATTTTTCATTCAAAGCCAGAACATTGGAAAGAATTGTTACAGTATGGTTTTGAATTAGAAGCGATTTTTAAAGGTTATAACAATGGAACAGACCAATACACGATGGCTTTCTATACAACAAATGAACGTCGAACGAGTGAAGACTGGATAAAAGAAGATGAAATACTAGCAGATGTGTATAAAAAAGGAAGGGATTCTGAAACAAAAGAAGCACCTGACAATTATATATTTAGAAGAGCAACAATAAAGGATACAGACAAACTCGCCATGCTTTATCGAAAAGTTTTTAAAGTGTATCCAACTCCCATGAATGAACCTGAATATGTTAACAAAGTCATGAAAGCAGGTTCGATTTTTTATCTTGTTGAAAATAACAATGAAATAGTGAGTGCGGCCTCGGCAGATGTTAACTATACGTATAACAATGCAGAACTTACTGATTGCGCGACTTTGCCTGAACATCGTAAGTACGGATTGATGAAGACATTATTGAGTGAGCTTGAAGGTGTATTAAAGAAGGAACAAATATTTTGTGCATTTTCCATTGCTCGTTCCTTGTCTTTTGGTATGAACTCAGTATTTTACCAACTTGGCTATCACTATACAGGCAGGCTAAGAAAGAATTGTTACATTTATGATAAGCTAGAAGATATGAATGTATGGGTGAAGGACTTATCTATGGAAGCTTTAAACTAGAAGAATTTTAATTTTAAAGAAATACTTCATATAGAGGGCACTAGATAAGTAAAAGTCGACTTTGAGGTGCCCTCTCTTATGTTTGGTTGTTTTGTATACGATCTTATTTAGTAGTAATCTTTCGCTCTAAAAAAACCTGTTGCTTAGTTTTCTTTATCCTTTATCTTTTCCCGAATGCTTTCAAGCTCTTCTAAAGACAACTCTCCTAACGATTTCTTTATTTCTTCTTCAATTAGTTTTCTGTTGTTTTCGCGGTATTGATCCCACCATTCGCGTAATCCTTCTGTGTTACTTAAAAGATATTCAATGTCAATTTCTTCGACTTCATCATCAGACAAATAATTCAAAACAGCAGCTAGCCAACGATTAAGATTATTGAGTTCATCTTCGTATTTATTTTTGATAGCGGATAGTTCGTCGTTCATGTCCTTTTCAGTCTCTTCGTTATTTGTAGCAGTCTTACGAGGCATTGATTTCACTCCTAGACTTTAGTTTTTAATTATTAGTATTACCAATAAATACGTACACATTATCCTGAAATTACCTAATATTGAGTTAGGATACAAAAAATAAATCAGGAAATTCAATCAAAACCTGTAATAGAACAAGCTAATTGAAGAATAAAATATTTAGATAAAAGAATGAGAGGAGGAGTTATATGAATGTAAGTAATCCAGCCGGTTTTTGGGTTAGACTTGGTGCAGGCATTTTAGATTCGATTATATTATTTGTAGTGCTCGGTTTTATTTCATTTATAGTTTATGGACAGTTTTTTATTGATAGTTTCTCTTTTATCGATACGTTTAGTTTACTATATTACTTACTCTTGCCAATATTTTGGTACGGTTATACTCTAGGAAAGAGAGCATTAGGTATTCGAATTGTCAGAGTAGATGGTGAAAAAGTAGGTATTGGCACAATGCTTCTAAGGGAACTTGTAGGCGGGTTTGTTTATGCGATTACATTAGGAATTACGGTTATTGTTAGTGCTTTTATGGTTGGGTTAAGAGAAGATAAACGCTTATTCATGACATGATTGCAGGAACGTATGTAACATATGATTCTCCTCATGATACTAAAGAAAATGTAAAAAATACGGGCTATTCGAAAGGTTAAAAATAGAACCTTTCGGATAGCCCCTTCTTGATGTCTGACTTTGTATTATATACATTTGAATGCAATAGTTTAACAAGATTTTATGATTACTAATCTATCATCTTCATGGTATTATTAAGTATTAGTAGTTGTAGTAACTGATTTCAAAAGGAATGAGTAAAAATGTTAGATAAATATATAACTGAGGTGAAAAAGCGTTGCCTTGAGTCTGGGCTAGATCCAAATGAAATTCCTTTGTTTACAAGGGTTACAGATTTTGAACTTAACAGTATTCACGAGGAATATAAGGATACTTTATCTGTCATCAGACTTTTCATCAATAAATTTTTATCTAAAACTAAAGGAACGCCATTATTTGTAACAGTGACTGATGATAAGGGAACATTCATTGAGTATATGGGAGACGAAAGTTTGGAGCAGACTGTCGTTCATCAAGTGGGATTGAAAAAAGGGGTTCAATTTACGGAAAGCAAAGCTGGCGTTAGTTCGATTCTTGCTGCTATAGAACTTGAAAGGCCCATTCAAGTTCTAGGAACCGATCACTACCATAATTTCCTACATACGGCAGCCTGTTATAGTGTCCCTTTATATGTTAATGATAAATTGGTTGGTACGATTTCTATAATGACATTTTTGGATTATGCCCATCCAATGATTTTAGCCACATTAGAAACAGTTGTTGATTCTATTAAGAGTGAGTTAGACTTACGTGAGCAAAATCGATATTTAGACAAAATGAATCAAATGATGTTGGAACAATCGACAACAGGTTATATTGTACTGAATAAAGAAGGGAAGATAGTGAATGTCAATCCAAAAGCACAAGCTATCCTTCCAGAAGTGCAATTAAGGTGTAAATTTATTCAAGATATTGAGGCATTTAATAATTTATATAAGCAATTTCAAGATGGTCAAAATATACGTAGTTATGAGATAAGGATTCATAACTCGAAAAATAGCGTCTGTTTAGTTGATTATTTTCCTTTTTTAGAGGGGAGTTTAATTCAACTTCATGATATTTCCGAATATAAAAAAACGGAAGCTTACATTCAAGATGCAGAGAAATTGTCTATACTTGGTCAATTAGCTGCGGGAATCGCGCATGAAATAAAAAATCCATTAACAACACTTAAAGGGTTTATTCAACTAATCCAAGAGAAGAGTTACGACGAATCGTTTACACCTATTATGATTAAAGAAATCGAGCGAATAAATGACATTACTAACGAATTTTTAGACCTATCAAGACCAACCGTCCTAACAAAAGAAATATATGATATTCAAAAAATATTTCAAGAATTAGAAGTGTTTTTATCAAGTTTGGCTTTACCGAAAAATATTGAATTTCTGCAAACTTATAAAGGGGCTACAAGTATCTACTGTGATGGCAACCAGTTAAAGCAAGTTTTTATTAATATTTTTAAAAATTGTGTGGAAGCAGTTGAGCATAATGGGAAAATTCATCTTACTGTAGAACCGTACGATTCGGATAACATTTTAATCCGGTTAGAGGATAATGGAGATGGATTTCCAGAACACATACTTAACAAAATGGGACAACCATTTGTCACTACAAAAAAACATGGGCACGGATTGGGAATTATGGTATGTAAACGAATCATTGAAACTGTTCATTTAGGCCAATTGAAAATGTATAATAAAAACAGTGGAGCGGTAATAGATATCATTCTTCCTCATAGTAATAATTAGGATGTCGTCTACTATATTTCACCATAAAAAATAGGCACTTTCCTATAAATAGGAAGTGTCTATTTATATAAGCCCGTCTTTGAAGATATGTGTCATTATATAAAAGGGATAACTTTGAAAGGTGTTGAGGGATTGATAGGGAATGGAAAGACTATCACTTCATTAGGGGGGAGGGAGGATTGTGAACATCTTTGAAGTATCGTGGCAGGTTTTTAATTTATTTCTTTTTGTGATCCTTATTATTATTCTAGTGGTTGCTTTGCGGTTAGTAGTAAAGAAGAAAATATCATTTAAGGTTGCAACAGTTATCGTAACAATAGGAGTCCTTTTCATCATAGAATTTATGAAATATACAACATTTGAAAAGGTTTATATCCATCAACTTAATGAGGAAAGTATCGTCGAAAACATTACGATTGAGCTTGTTGAGTTTACTGATGATCATTTTCCTGAGAGATATGCGCATGTAACAATTAGAGATGAAAAGATCATTGACGAAATTATTGAAGACCTTACGTCAATGAGACTTAAAAAGGATACTGGTGAATATAACTTTCCAAGGGACTATTTTATTCGTATTCTAACTACCAATATGACGAAAGATAATTATTTGATTACTGATAGTTTTTCCTTTACACTGGACGATCAGCATATGAATGATTTTGAAATAGTAAACGATACGAATCATTTAAAAACAATTGAAGAACTTGTTGAAGATAAAGACGTTGACTGGATTTTTAGGGAAGAATGAACAATATCAATGTAGTACATAATAAAGGGGTGTCATAGGTCAAAAGACCTTTTGGACACCCCTTTCTTACTTTATTAAAACTGAGAGCCTCCCATTTGCTGCTCAGCCATTTGAACTAATCTTTTTGTAATTTCTCCACCAACAGAGCCGTTTGCACGGGAAGTTGTGTCAGCTCCTAGTTGAACCCCAAATTCTGATGCAATTTCATACTTCATCTGATCCAATGCTTGCTGTACACCTGGAACTAATAATTGATTTGAATTATTGTTGTTACTTGCCATGTTTAAAACACCTCTTTCTTGGTTTTGAGATTAGTATCTATAATTATCTTACTTTTATGTAAACCAAAGAGATGTAATTGTTACCAATATATAGAGGAATGAAAGTATACAATATATAAATTTAATCGTAATCTTAACTATGGCGTCTCCTAACTCTCTTATGATGCAGCCCGGGCTGGTTAAGTATTGTGGATGAGAGCTAAGAGACATATATAATAATATACAATTTTTGTAAGTTGTAGTCTAGGTAAATGGAAGCAAATAAAATTAGTGAACTTGTCATAGTATATAGTTTGAATAGAAATTACATAATATTACTTAACTGAAATGTAGTATTATGTCATTAGTTCTTATTCAAGATTCCTAAATATTCTTTCCATGGTCCAACATCCTCGCTGTATCTCTTAGCCATTACTCTAACGATTTGAGAAATGTGCGTTAAATCATGAATAGCCCAAGTAGCCAGCAACTCTCTTACTTTTACTACTCCAAATACAGGGTGCGATCCTGTTAATTCAAGATGTGAGTTAGGTTTGATAAGTGATTTTAGTTTTTTTATATTTTTTACTCTAATACATTTAAACTCTGACAGCTTTTGATTTATAGTACGTTTGGTTTCTTCGTCTAAATGTGAATATCGATTAAATTCCGGAAAAGGCTTCGTTTCTCCTTCTTGAAGAATTATTTCTAACCTTGGAATCCAATTATGTTTTTCCCCCTCAATTAGGTGATCAATCACTTGATACACATTCCAAGTTCCTTCACCTTCATTATTTTCAAACCATTCAGATGATAAGCCAGATAATAAATGCTCCAATGTTTGTGGTGTACTCTCTAGAACTTGAATTACTTCTTCAAAATTAAAATTCATATATTTTCTCCTTTATTAGATCTATCAAGAACGGATTCATGCACTTAAGAATTCAGAGAACAGACATTTATTGAAAACAATGTTTAATAGTGGTGTTCTTTATCCTCTTGATGCCCCTTAACTTTAGCTTCTATTGAAACAACCAGTTTATTTTGATAGCGTGTTGATCTAGGACGATGAAGACTTTTTTTAACTTTCACAGGCTCATGTATTTGATCAGATATTTTACTTAGTTGCTCTTGTAATTCCATTTTTTGATGGAGATCTAAATACTTGGAAAATTTAGAGTGACAATTTTCTGTGATCCACTTTAATGATTTTAACATGGCGTTATATAAGTGTTCATGTGCTATTTTGTTAAATCTTTGCTTTAATGTTTCTTCATAAACAAGAGTTTTTTGTTCAATGAAATTTGTTTGATTAATTGTTTTATTAATACAAGCTAGCTGAGACTCAGCTGAGAGATGTTCAAATTCTTTAATGTCATTAAATTCTTTAATCGTTGTAATATGTGTGTCCATAAATTCAGAGCTTAGAATTTTATTTATTGTTTCCTCCTTAACAGAATCTTTTAATGTTGCTGAATTAATCAGATCGTTTAATTTTTTATAATCCACTTTATTAGCACCAGATATGTTTTTTATTGTTACATCTTCTTTTGTTTTTTTTAGGTATCTATATATGGTAGCCTTATGACGTTGGCATTCTTTGGAAATATCTAAAACGGAATAGTTATGGCTTCGTAAATAGTTAATCATATCTGATATTTTGTTATGGTTTTTTCTTCTTTTATTTAGTTCATTTTTCAAGCGTGTAATCACACGTTCAAACTTATTCGTTTCTTTCATCACTAAACAAAAGGTGTGAGTTTTTTTATGGTTGGTAAGATTGAAATAATGTATCATTCCATCTACTAAATAATATTTATTGTCAGTTGTTGGTCCTTCAACGACTAGTGGGGGAGTTTGATCATGAGGTTTAGTTGACAGTAAATCCATTTCATTTTCAAAAAAGTTATCTTCAAGAATGATATCATCAAGCCGAATTTTTCTTAGTTTCATTTATCGCATCACCTAACTTATTTTTTTAATGGGTATTCTGTACTGCTTTGTCCTATGACAGTAATTATTTGAATTTTCGATATTTTTACCAATGTTAGTTATATACCGTATTAAATTATGTAAAAGCGAGTTTTTATTGAAGCAAGAAAAATGGAAAAGGAATATTAGATAGGAAACAACTTCTATCATCTTAGCTACACAGGAATTTTGCTACAGTCTTTTATCTGGGGTGTCTCAAAAGGTCAAAGAGACATCCCAGTTTGTTATTCTCAAGTATTTTGATTTATGGTTTGTACCACAATTTGTCATAGTTTAACAGGTTGAAGCTGTTAAACTCAATTCCTTGGAGCTTCTCGTCAGCTTCAATAAGAGCATGAGTTTGTCGTTGATATAGGAAAATAAGGTAATGGTTGTCTAAAAGAAATGACTCAATGTTTCTCAGGCTTTTGTATGCAGCTTGTGTATCTGGGCTTTGGCTAACAACATCCAGCATTGAAAGTAAATACCCTTTTGCTTCTGGTGGCAATGTGTTAAGGATAAAGCTAGTATTATCTGTTAGTGCATTTAACATAAAAAAAAGTCTGTCTTCACTAAGACTAATTTCTGTTACAATCAGATCAGTTTTATGAAGCTGATCCGATTCTGCAAGTTGGTGTATATCGATTATTTCAGATTGCAGTTTAATTCCTAACTCGCTAAATACTTCTGTTAGTTGTTCTAACTCAAAGCTGAAGTATGGATTTTGTTCGTAGTTTGTTGCAGTAAGCTTTAGCGTTTGACCTGTTAAACCTTGCTCTAAGAACCATTTTTTTGCTTCGTCAAAATTAGATTTTTGCCGTAATATTCCTGCATGTTCATCGAAAAGGCTATCTGGAAACCGAACTTCATGTTTTGGGTGATTGCTAAATCGCTTCGCTCGATCAATTGCATACGAAAGCATTCTTCTAAAGTTGGTGTGACGGTGGATTCCTGCCTTTTTGTGATTTACGACAAGGTAAATGCCTCCTAATTCCGGAAAAACAGAGTCGTATTTTTTCATTGACTTTGTCTCTTGATTTAAAAGTTTATAGTGAACCTGTCTAGGTATCGAATAAGGAGAGTTAGGTATATCAAATAATTCCACTTTGTCTAATAAGGGACGGTAGCCAAAATAATTAGAGAAAGCTTCGAGAACGAGATATCCTTTAATATAGTCAGTGATTTGATAAGGACCGCTTCCGATTGGTCTCATTTTAAAAGTTTCCGGATCCTTTTTATATAAGTGAATAGGAATAATCATGGATTGGTAATCCGTAAATAAGTGCATAAAAAGCTTGTTTGGTTGTAGTAAGTGAAAAGTAATGACGGTCGATGAATTTTCTTCTATATGAGTAATATCTTCAATCATTTTCGTTCTCCACCTATTAATCTTCATTTCTTTCCATAATTTAACATTATCTTTAACAGTTTGGGAGGTCAAAGGACTTCCATCGTGAAACAAAATACCCTTCCGTATATAAACACGCCATGTTCGCCCATTATCTAGTTGTTCCCAGTGATGAGCTAGCTCTGGAACAAATTCATGTTTCTCATAATTATATCGTATTAGACGATTGAATATATGGTTGGCAAGGTGCCATTCATGTTTTGTCGTCATATTGAAAGGAAGCAAAGTATGAATTTGGCGGTATAATGGGTATCTTAGAATGTCGAGGCCATCATCCCGGACCCATTGGAACTGATCTTCTACCAACTTAACGAACGAAGGTTCCAATTCAGGTTGTTGTTCCATCCACCTTAATGCTCGTTTAATGTCTCCATCTTCAATCCATGTTTGAACACGTTGTTGCTCCACTTCTTGAGGCTTCAATAGAAAGGTTAATGTGGAAGCATTTCCTCGTCCGGAACTTGGCTTCCAGCAAATCCATTCTTGAACTTGCAATTGTTTAATCACAGACTTGGCATGACGTTCCGAACAGGAAAGTAAATCGGCAATTTGAGAGATAAATACCTGAGCATCTGTAGGACCGATAGTAGAGTAAAGGGTGAAGTAATGTTTGCTTAATTTCATTTTCTTTTTTCCTCCTTTTATCTAAAGGGTGATGGTTAGGTATTTCGATATCTAGACTTATTCTTCCTGTTTTTTCTTTTTTTCATAGGATTTCAACTTTTAAATCAATAGAATTTATCTATGATTAACTTTTTATGTTAAGATATTGAGGTTCATATATGATGGTAAAATGAAATACTTCAAGTTTGGCCTTGGGCAAGATTTCACACGACAAGGAAATATATATTAAGGGGAACTTGTATGGAAAATGATACACGCCTTCAAAGGTATATACAAAATAAAAACAGTCATGAGCCGAAAATAATTCTATTGATACTGTATAGTCTTTTTATTTCAATTCCAGTCTATGTAATTTTAGGTAGTATCTATTATATTAATATCATTAATGGTTTTTTCTTTTTGGGTTCTCTCATTATAACGATGGTCATTGCTTTAATTTTTTTAGTTATCCATCGGAATAACAAACAGAAGAGACTGACAACCGTTTTTTTCATATTGTTCTTACTGCTCTTCTTTTATTATGAATTTCCTCTCTTAAACTATGAAAGTCATACTTATGTCGTAACTGGATACGAGGAACCAGAAGAACTTCTTAAAGAATCAGGTATACATATATTGTCAGTGAAATTAATCGATATTCATTACATAGATAACAAAGAAGTAATTAGAGACACCTATACTAGTGGTGATGTTGAAATTTACGAGTTGTACGAAATGACAAATCAGGATCGCTATAAAAGTAAAATAAGAGAGAGTGTAAAAACGTTAGGGCTTGAAAAAGAAGACTTCCATCAAATGGGGGAGAATGTGAAAAATTACATTCAGGAAGACATTGAATTTATTAATGCTTTCTTGGAACGCGAAAATATGATTGGAAACAGTGCTGGGTTAGCATTAGCGCTAACAGCTATGATTCATCAAGGAATATTAGTGAACCATATTCCATTTGGAGTCACTGGAACGATTGAACCTAATGGGGATGTTTTGAAAGTAGGAATGATTAAAGAGAAAATGTTAATTTCCGAACAAAAAGGGCTACCATGGATTATCGTACCTATGCAAAATGTTGAAGAAGCAGAGAGCGTGAAGTTTCAAGAAGAATTAGCGATTGAAATTTTGTCTGTTAGTCATATTGATGAAGTAAAAGAAGCTATCAAGCAATTAAACAAACCTATGTAGAGTATTTATAGAGGAGAGTAATAATAAAAAAAGCCAAGGCAAATGCCAAAGGCTTTTTTTATTAGAAGATGGAATTGTATCGCCAAATCATTCCATGAATAGGGCTACAATCCAACTGTTTATCGGGTGATTTTATATTATCAATTATTTTAAAAGTTGTATGGATTCCTGTTAGAAAATATAACAAGAAACATACATTTCAAATACATATTTAAAGTAGTATATTATTCTTACCTTTTTGTAATAAAAATTGGTATTTCAGAAGAAAGCTTAAAGTTACAGAAATAAATTCGGTGAGTTATTTTGAAAACGATAGGAATGATCTGGACGGACACCTAGGCTAAGGCAACGGCATAGACTACATATAGTTTATAAGAGGAGGAGTTTTCATGGAAAGTAACATACATCAAGCTTATGATTTACCTCAGTCTTACCAACCCCATCCCTTTCCAACGGCTGCTTATGTAAATCGTGCGATAGTTTCACAGGAATTATTAGTAGCTAAACGAATGAAACAGTTAACCTTTGAAGAAATAGCTACTAGGATTGGTGGAAGCAAGGAGTGGCTAGCGGCTGCCATGTTAGGGCAGGCAAGCATGGAAAGAGAAGATGCTTTCCAGTTAACAGAGCTTCTAGAGGTAGACTCTCGTTTGGCTTATGTGTTGGAGGAGCCTCCGATGAGAGGGTCCCTTGATCGGACAGTGCCGGTTGATCCGTTAATCTACCGTTTTTATGAAATAACACAAGTATATGGTACAACTCTAAAGGCACTCATTAATGAGATGTTTGGAGATGGAATTATGAGTGCCATCAATCTAGATATTAAAGTTGATAAACGTCCAGACGATGAAGACCCGGAAGGAGAACGAGTCGTTATTACAATAGACGGAAAATTTTTACCCTATGAAAAATGGTAGACGGGGGAAATCCATTTTTGTTTATACCATTTAAATTCAAATAGATGGATTTAAATGGTATATTTTTGTTCTATAAGGGGGGATAATTAAGTAGATAAAATTTTAATTACATTTAATATCGTTTAATAATCCCCAACTGCCGCTTTATGTCATTCAACTTTCTATAAGCTTCTCGGTACTCAACATCTATCTGAGTGACAACATTCATAATGATATTATTATCGTACTCTTTTTTTAAAATTGAAAATACAAGAGGTTTTTTCGTTTTAATTACTGTCATGACTTCAACAATAGGTATTGTGACAGTTGTTGTTTTTGTTTTTAATAAAGTTATGATGAACTCTTTGAATGTTAGTACAAATTTTCTTTCATCAGGTGTTTCCATTATTAATTCGTCAAATTGCTGTAGGGCATTTATTAGTTCAGGTTCTTTTGCGTTCATCATTTACTAACACTCCTTAAAAATTTTTACCTAATGAATCGTTTATATCTGTTATCTAAGGAGTTGACATTCATTAGTCTGGTTGACATAGTTTTTCTGTTAGTCCCTATTGTTTTACGAGGTTATTTTTTCAATACGCTGTTATTCAATTAATTATTGAAAACATGGATTATAGTGTAACAGAAAAATTCTTAATAGTTGATTTATTCTTTGAAAATAAGATGAAAGAACTATTAATTACGGTCTTTTCTATAGTATTTTATTTACACAAAACCTCACATAGTATTAAGTATTTAGTGGGGAGGATAAGTTATAAAGTAAAACTGAGGAAAAGAGAGCCTTTAATATTTTTTGAAGGTGAGCTTTATATTATTGAATTCTAGCAAATAATTATTTATATTATATTTTCAAAATTACAACAATAAATTGGTTATTTATAGTAAAGTTAAAACATCAAATATATAAATAAAATGATTGAGAGGAGCGATTATCTGTGGGAATACCTATTCCTGAAATAACACTAAATGATGGTGTTACTATTCCAGTTGTTGGATTAGGTACATATACACTTAAGGGATGTCAAGGAGCCAATGCTATACAAAGCGCTATTGATAAAAGAGGATATCGTTTAATTGATTCTGCTTATAATTACGAGAACGAAGGAACAGTAGGTGAGGCTGTTAGACGAAGTTCTGTTTCAAGAGAAGAATTAAGAATTACTTCTAAACTACCAGGACGATATCAAGAGTATAAAAAAGCTGTAATAACGATAGAAGAATCTTTATATCGTGCGAATTTAGATTATTATGATTTATACCTCATTCATTGGCCGAATCCAAAACAAGATAACTACTTAGAAGCTTGGCAAGCATTAATAGACGCTAAAAAGAAGGGACTGATTCGATCTATTGGCGTTTGTAACTTTCTTCCTGAACATTTAGAGCGTTTAGAAAGGGAAACCGGTGTTATGCCGAGTATAAACCAAATTGAATTACACCCTTTATTTAATCAAGAACAACAAAGAATATGTCATAAAGAGAATAATGTTACTACACAATCTTGGAGCCCGCTAGCTCGAGCGAATGAAGTCTTACAAGATAGTACTTTGCAACAAATTGCAGAAAAACATAACAAATCAATATCACAAGTTATTCTGCGTTGGCATTATCAACTTGGAGCTATTTCAATTCCTAAATCTTCGTCTCCTGAAAGACAATTTGAAAATATATCAATTTTTGACTTTTCCTTAGATGAAGAAGATATGAATCTTATATTAGGTTTAAATCGAACTGATGGCAGAATAAATAATCAAGACCCTGCTATTTATGAAGAGTTTTAAATTAAGAGTAATTAATAATGAAGCTCGTCAAAGTACTGTTATTCAAATCCGCCCATAGAAATAATGGGCGGATTTTTAGCTTTAATAACTAGCTTTTGTATAATTTAGCTTTTGAACATGATCCCCTTGTTTCCATGCATGATTTGTCCAGCTTCTGAATAAATATAAAAACGATCTTCTGACATTCTTTTGCATTGTATGACCTTTAAGTTACGTGACAAGCTATGTTTTACAAATAGGGGGACTTTGAATGGTTGAAGCTATTTTGAAATTTTTTGTTAGTGAACAGCAAGCTCAATCTATTTTATCCAATTCGTTAATTGAATTCATTTTCTTAATACTATTTTTGACATTTACCGTCACTGTTGTTATTCATTTTGTCTTATTTAGTAAATTACGAAGAATACGTAACTTTATTAATGATACAAATTCACTGGAGATTGCTCCTGTAAATAGGTTTCAGATGGAGTTTGGACATAAGAATCAACAGGAATCTGTAAAGGTAGAGACATTTGTCCAGAATAAGTTCTCCAGTTGGCGTGTGTTTAATATACCAGTTGTAAGTCTCATCAAAATGATTCAGATGACCGTATCCGTTTTTATATTAATTGGTGTACTAGGGACTTTCATTGGACTTGCTATATCGCTTGGAAGCATTAATGCTACAGGCGACCAACTTGTTGAAAATGTCGCAATGGTACTAGCAGGTATTGATGTGGCGTTCTATACGAGTATTGCAGGTATGGGTTTATCGTTAATTATGACAGTTATAACTCGAGTAGCGAATACGGAAATGATGCTAACAGATATTATGTTAAAAACAGAATCTTTTTTTGAGGAGACGGAACCAGATGCGATGGCTCGTCTCATTGATGTATCTGAAACGATCAATTCCTCTATCAATCAACTACGGGAAACGAATGAACAATCTTTACAGAGTATTGTTGACTCTTTTCATGGCTTTCAAGAATATACTGTGGGGTTGCAGCAATCTGCTAAAGATTTAGCAAAGTTTAATGAGGGTTTATCAGCAAACCTTAAGGATTTCACGGAAATTTTTAATAATGTTCAAGAAGTAACTAATGGCTTTGATAAAGGGGTCACGAAACTAAATAAAAATTTTGATCAATTATTCTCCTATTTTTATAAAATGGATCAGAGAAATGAAAAAATGACAAGCGCTTTTACTGAAACGTATAAAAAGGTAGCTGAACTAACAAATTCCCAAACAGAAACAATGAATCACTTCCAGCATTCCGTTGAAGACTTGAGAGACTTTTTCTCTTCGGTTTCTCATAGGCAAGAATCGATTTATGCATCTTTTGAGAAGATGATTTCACAGAGTGATCAATTTGCTAGGCTGATGAAAGAGAATAATCAAAAATTTGAACGAATTTTTGGAGAAGATGTAAGTTCAAAATTATTTGAAATGAACTCGTATTTACGAGAACTTAGGAATGATTTTCATACACTTGGAAATTCTGTTGTTCGTCTCCCAGATGCGTTAGAAACAGTGAACAAAGCACAATCGGAGTATAAGAGCTTATTATCCTACCGTTTTGATGAACTAAAGCAGTTTAATCTTGATTTTTCAAATCATTTACAAACACATTCATCCAATGCACAAGCCTTAGAGAGTTATATGAATGATGTATCGCGGTCCTACGAGCAACTAGGTATGAAGAACAATCAGCTATTATCTGACATCAATCGAATGATTACACAAATGTCGGATTCGTTTAATCATAAAGAAAATCAGATTGAGTTGAGTGTTTCGGCATTAAAGGATACCCTTTCTAAATATGTTGTCAACTTGGAAGGGACTCTTGGTGATCGTTTGGACAAAGTAAGTAAAAACTTAGCTGAGTATGTAGTTGATATGAATGAAGTGGTTAAAAAGGAATTTAAGCAAATTGGTGAAATGACAGACGATAACCAACAAAGAAATGCTCGTTTTTTACAGCAAACTCTCAATGAACTGAGTCAAGAATTTCACCAGTTGAATCGCCAGCTTCAATCTTTCTCTCAAGAGGCAAAAATGCAAAGCAGTCGTATAAGGGTTGGAACAAATGATTAGGAAGTATAAAAGACTCTTTCATCGTGAAGAAGAAGAAAGTCATTTTTGGCCGTCATTCACAGATTTATTAACAGCGATCTTACTTTGTTTCATCCTCATCTTTATTATAATGATGGTTATTAAATCATTTCAAATTGAAGAAATGAAACGAACGATTGACCAAATTATGGGAGTCAGAGTAGAGTTAATCAACGATTTGAATGAAGAATTTAGTGATTCTTCTCTTAACATTGAAATTGATGAGAAAACGGGTGCGTTAATTTTTAATACGGATATATTGTTTGAGTTTGATGCAGCCGTTTTAAAGCCAGAGGCATTCGAGTTTTTAGATGAGTTTGTACCTGCCTATTTAGATGTGTTATTGGAAAGTGGGTATGATGATTATATTTCTGAGATCATTATTGAAGGCCATGCCGACCAAATTGGCAGCTATTTATACAATCTAGAGTTATCGCAGCAAAGGGCATTTAGTGTAGCGGAGTATATTTTGAGTGAAGATTTTCCTTATAGAAACATTCAGGACCATTTAAAAGATAAATTAACGGTAAACGGGAAATCTTACACGGAAGGGCGGACTGATGAAGAAGGAAATTATAGCAATCAAGCCTCTCGTCGAGTTAAGTTTCGTTTAAAAGATGAAGAGATATTAGAAAAAACACGTGAGTTACTTGGTGCTGACAAGTGAAAACAAAGTGGAAAAGGTTAATGTATTGTATGATGCTGTCCAAAAGTCCGGAAAAGAGGTAGCGATGGCTTCGTTTGCTACGCGCCGTGAGTGTGTAACCCACTCCTCTCAATGCTTTTAAAAGATATATCGACTTCGCTCATAGCTTCGGGGGTTTCTCAAAAGGTAAAAACAGACCTTTTGAAAAACCCCCTTTCCCTTAAAATGTAATTACAAAACTACATATATTATATGAACATTTATCACGGTTCATCATATTTTACTATTAGCATCATTAAAAAGGATGGTTTCTTATGCCCGCAATCGTAGGAACGGTAAAAGTATTAAGTGTTGAAGGTAGTGGAGTTTTTAATATCGGGGATGTATTAAACATGTCTCCATCGAGCACATCAAAGGCATATGCAGGTGCAGGATCATTTAATACAGGAGATTATTTAAGGATAAGTAATCAGCATAGTCAAACGAACACATATGATAAAGATCTCAATGATTCCAACATTAAAACTATTATTTAGTTAGGAGGAGCAAATGAATTTTCATATTAATCAAAATATATCGATTCATCTTTTGAAGATCGAGGGGATATCCAATTCATCTGTATTGCAAATTGGAAGTGCAGGAATGATTAAATCTCTATCAAATCTTTATAATACAGGAGGGTTTACAGAACCGGCACCAGAAGCAACTACACCGGCTCCAATTGCCCCTCTCATTCCGCCCACGACATAATAGTAAAAAGGAGGAGATTTCGTGTACTATGATTACTCAAGTTTAATACAAAATCTCCAACAAATGTATGGATATTTACAAACTCAGCAACAAAGAATTAATCAGTTAGAGTTACAAATCCAAGAGCTTCAAAGTGAAATGAATACATTAAAACAAAATCAAACTTCAAATATCGAAAAAATTGAATATAAGTTTGATCAACTTAAAGTCGAAAGATTAGAAGGTACGTTGAATATTGGGATTACGCCCCAGAACGGAGAAAATTCAATTGAGGATTTTGCCGTTCACCAAGGTGAATTTAATGTTCCTCCTGCACCACAACATCCGCCTATTTTTAAAAATGTCCAACAGCGTGTACATGAATATTTAAATAAATCATGCTACCAAGACATCGATACAATCGAAAAACGTCTCAAATATCAATTAAATAACGAGTACCGTCAATTTATAATCGAAGATATTCGAAAGCAAATTGATCAACGCATTCAGCATTACCTTAATCAAATGAAACCACATAATTTGAATCAAGAGCAATTAGCTGAGATTGAGGAATTGACATTTAATAAAGTGAAAGATGATATTTGCAGAACCTATGAAGAATTTGTTGGAAATTTACCACGAGAGGAGATTGATTCGTAAAATGAACTTTACTGTTGTGAATAAAAATATTTGTGTTGATAATATTCGGATGGGCGACTGCTCTAGTGCATCTATCTTTTTAGTCGGGGACGCAGAAACGATTTCGTTATCTGCAGCTTTTGATACACCACCGGAATCACTAATTGTAGGGCCATTTGTTCCACTTGCTTCGCCATAAGGAGTGTCTATATTGTTGAAACGAACTTCAATCGTTCATAACATCAAAGTAATTAACGTAGGACTAAGTTCTATCTTCGAAATTGGAGATTCACTTTCAATTTCACCACGTTCGAAAGCATGGGCCTTACAACGTCAATTTGAACTTTTTTATGGCAATGAAGGTCATTTTAGGGATCCGGTTTTTACGAGACCATTGCCCAAACCTGATTTTGACGAACATGTCTGTTTTGTAAGGTACAACGAATCTCCTACAATCAAAGTGAACAATATTTTTGTTACGGCAGCTGCTGCATCAAGTGTGCTGCATATTGGATCAACTCAATTGATTGATTCTGAATCTAGAGTTAAGCATATTAGACAGTTATTACATGGTCAAGAAGCTAATGACGAGTAATGCAACGACTTTAATATTTAATAAAACTAAAAAATGAAAAGGGTGTTTTTTATGCCTTCCATCGTAGGAGGACCATTTAAAATTAATTCAAACGAAGGGGTTATCAATTTTGGGGATGCGCAAAACATTTCACCAAAAACAACGGGGAAATCTGTAACAGGTTCAGGGAGTGCAATTACAGGTGACTTTGTGATTACTAATAATGGATTTAGTGTAAATAATACCTTTGATCCTGATGTTGCAGACCAAAACATTGCAGGCAATGTTTAAATGTAAAGTAAGGAAGTTTTAGTCTCTCTTTTAAGGTGGGTGAATCGAATTGGACTTTAAAGAGTGGAACAATCCATTTCAAAACCAATTTCAAGGGGAATTCTGGAATAATTTTAACAACCTCTTTAATGGAGCTCATTCTCAACCTAGAGTGAATCTTTATCAATCTGGTCATGAATTAATCTGTAATGTCTTCCTTCCTGGTATCAAAAGAGTAGGAGATATCCACTTGTCTGTAAATGGGAGTACATTAGAGGTAAGCGGGTCTACTTCACTCGAGTATAATGGATTTCAAATTATTCAGCAGGAATTTCCACACGGCTCTTATAAACGGATAGTAGAACTACCTTTTTCAGTTCGTAAAGATAAAATTGATGCATCTTATAAAAGTGGCTTACTAACAGTACGCTTGTACCGGCTTATACCAGTAAACGAAAAAGAGAAATTAGGGATTCCTATCAGAGATGAAGAGTAGTTTAAAAGTCGTAGGTTCACTACTTTCCTTCATTAATAGAATACTTGCAATTAATGACATGTATTCTAAATGCTCAAGCTTGAACAAAATTTTAGGTCAAACTGTCACCTTTGCTGCATATAATTGTTGCGAAGGGGGTTATCAGCATGAGAGCACCAAGAAGAAGCAGGCCCCGACCTCGAAAAGGTCCGCTGCCATTTCGTTATGTTTTGCTTCTATCTTTTATTATCTTCGTTGCTTTAACTGTTCAAGGGTTATGGATTATTGAGAAGGGCATTCGTCCAACACTAATGGAAATCGCAACTACTGAAACAAAAGTTATTGCGACGAGAGCTATCAATGA
The DNA here is from genome assembly GCF_023555415.1 of Halalkalibacter alkaliphilus. Classification (GTDB taxonomy): domain Bacteria; phylum Bacillota; class Bacilli; order Bacillales; family Bacillaceae_D; genus Halalkalibacter; species Halalkalibacter alkaliphilus. The sequence goes on from NZ_JAKRYL010000015.1 coordinate 109,578, forward strand.
TGCGGTCTCAAAGAAAATCGCTTCTGACCTTGATCAGGATGAATTGTTTATTACTAATAGTGAAAACATCATACAGTTTAATACACAAATTTACAATCGGATTTTGTCTGAAGCCACATTGCGTGTTGAGAGACATTTGAAAGCCATTGAACGAGGTGAGGCTTTTGATATTTCGATTGACACCGAAAGTGATCCAATTTCGACAAATGACGGTGGACTTATATATAACATTCCACTAGGTCAAGCAACGAATAATGCACTACTCGCTCAATTAGGGCCAAAAATCCCTGTACGTTTCTCTGCTATTGGGGATGTAAAGACGGATTTAAATTGGGAAGTAATAAATACAGGGATTAACAATACCACGTTATCAGTAAATTTTGATGTGATAGTAGATGCTAAGATCGTCATCCCATTTGCAACTAGAGAGGAAGCGGTTAAAACGACCATTCCCGTTGGATTAATTAATATCCAAGGAGAAGTACCTGAATACTATTCAGAAGGTGGAGGGATGATTCTTCCAGCAGGCTCATCACCTGATGGCAGTAGGTAGATTGAATCTTGAGGGAGTTAAGCTGTCTTAAAAGCCTTAAAAAGAGATGGCATTGGCTCCGTTCGCAACTACCTTAAAAGGAGAAACTCAATCCTCTCAAGGCTTTCAAAAGATATAGTGACTTAAGCTCTTGTTTTAGGAGTGTCTCAAAAGGTTAAAAACAGACCCTTTTGGGGCACTCCTTTTAATTGTTGAAATAAAGCATTGCTATTAAAATTGCAATAAATTATGATCTAATAATAATCAATACATATAAATTCAGATCAAGGGTTAAAAAAGGAAAGGTTGTTTTTTACCGATGTATGGAGGGGAAATAATGAATTATGATGTAATCGTAATTGGTGCGGGTTCAATGGGAATGGCTGCAGGGTATTATCTATCTAAGAGTGGCAAGAAAATCTTATTACTAGACTCATTTAATCCACCGCACAACAATGGGAGTCATCATGGGGAGACAAGAATTATTCGTTATGCTTATGGTGAGGGTGAAGAGTATGTGCCTTTCGTACTTAGAGCCAAAGAATTATGGAGTGATTTAGAGAAAAGTTCAGGCAAACAATTGTTTTTGCAAACAGGTGTCATCAATGTTGGAAATGAAGAATCCGATTTTATTCAAAATATAATTTCTAGTTCCAAAAAGTATTCGTTGCCAGTAGATATTATGGATTCAAAAGAAGTTCAAACCCGTTGGCCAGGTTTTTCTTTGCCTAACAACTATATTGGTTGCTTTGAACCAACGTCAGGAGTTTTAAAATGTGAGGAAAGCATTCAAGCATACCAAGAACTTGCTGAGAAGAACGGGGCTACGATCATTACATATAGCAGGGTAAGAAATATTTCTATTAAGAATGAAAAAGTGACGATCCTTACAGATGAACATAAATTTTGTTCTGAGGCTTTAGTTGTTGCTGCTGGCGCTTGGACAGGACAGCTTCTTTCAATGTTAGATTTAGAACTTCCTCTTACACCAGTAAGAAAGACTTTTGCATGGTTTCATGCTGATGAAAAGGTTTATCATCATACCAAGTTTCCAGCTTTTGCGGTTGAGACTTCTCAAGGTATGTACTACGGCTTTCCAAGTATAGATGGTGCCGGGATAAAAGTCGGTCGCCATGATGGAGGAGATCCAATAAGCCCTGATGAATCAATGTTAGCCTTTGGTGAGGTAGAAGCAGATAAAGGAGATTTAGAAAACTACTTAAATAAATATATACCAGGTATTCAGCAATTGAAGTACGGTAAAACATGTATGTATACACTCACGCCAGATGAGAAATTTATCATTGATTTACATCCAAACTATTCAAACGTTGCTATTGCAGCGGGTTTCTCTGGCCATGGGTTTAAATTTAGCAGTGCTGTTGGACAAGCATTAAGTAATTTGATTATTTCAGGGAAAAATGATGTAGACATTTCTCAATTTGCGATCAATCGGTTTAAATAATTAAGAAAAAGTTTTATTACATGTACTTAAAACGTAAGGAAAAGGGTTATCCAAAGGCTTTTGACCTTTTGGAATAACCCTCATTAACTTTTAGATAGATGGTGTTTTTGTATTAATGTCTACCTTAGATTTTTTGCTGTCAATCCACCCCCAAATACTAACAAGAAGCGGGCCGGAAATGTTGTGCCACACAGAAAATAGAGCACTTGGCAATGCAGCCAATGGTGAAAAATGAACAGTTGCAAGTGAAGCACCTAAGCCTGAGTTTTGCATACCTACTTCAATGGAAATGGCTCTTCGTTTCGCTTCGTCTAATCCAACAAGTTTAGCTGTAAGATAACCTAAGACTAAACCGATAGAGTTATGAAGCATAATAGCAACAAACAGCAGTACTCCAGTAGTTGCAATGTTATCTTTGTTCGCACCGACAACAGCAGAAACAATAGCTAAAATAGCAACGATCGAAATTAAAGGAAGAACAGTTGTACTCTTATCAACAAAATTAGGCAGTAATCTTCTTACAATGATTCCCAAAGCAATTGGTATAATAATAACCTGAATGATTGAGATGAACATAGCTCCCGCATCAACAGGTAACCACTGGTCAGCTAAAAGAAATAAAATAAATGGAGTTAGAATCGGCGCCAGTAACGTTGAAAAAGAAGTCATAGCAACAGATACTGGGACATCTCCTTTAGCTAAGTACACCATCACATTGGATGCCGTTCCCCCTGGACATGCTCCTACTAATACAAGACCTGCTGCAAGCTCAGGAGGCAAATTTAACGCAATAGCTAATCCAAATGCAACAAGTGGCATAATAACAAATTGTGCGATGACACCAATAATAACTGGAATTGGCTTCTTTAAGACAACCCCAAAGTCAGATAACCTTAATGTTAATCCCATACCAAACATAATAATTCCAAGTAATAATGTGATATGAGGTGCAATCCAGGTGAAAGTATCAGGTGATATAAATGCAATCACACTTATTAAGATCACGATGACCGCAAAATATTTACTTACAAATTGACTAAAGGAGTGTAATCCACTCATTTCTCATTCCCCCAAACAAACGTTGTTTCTTTTTTTTATAAATTGTAACACTTTACAGCTATAATGACAAAAAATTTTGAAAACAGGCTAAATAAAAATAGAATATGCTGCCAAATTCTTGCATCTAATGCTCATTTTTCGGCAGACAAAAAAGTGAATAGAGCGACTTTTGTAATTTTTGCTGCCTAAATTCTGGCAGTTTTTTTAGTTGTGTCTTATTTTTTGTGGTAACAGCACCTCCTATAGAAGTATTTTTAAGAACAAATGAAGTTGGCATAAAAATTGCACTTAAATGGATGAGTCAATTATTTAGGAGGGTCTGTCATGAAAATGGATTTATATAAACCAACTCGTCACTGGAAGGACGTTGAACTTTGGAAAGATGTAACGCAAGAGAAGTGGGATGACTGGATTTGGCAATTAACCAATACCATTCGAACTCTTGATGATTTAAAAAAAGTAGTAAACTTAACACCTGAAGAAGAAGAAGGTGTTAAAATCTCGACGAAAACGATTCCTTTAAATATCACTCCATATTATGCATCACTCATGAATCCAGATGATCCAAGATGTCCGATTCGAATGCAGTCTGTCCCCATTGGAGAAGAAATTAACAAAACAAAATATGATTTAGAGGATCCACTAGAAGAAGATGAAGACTCCCCTGTACCAGGATTAACGCATCGTTATCCTGATCGTGTGCTGTTTTTAGTTACAAATCAATGTTCGATGTATTGTCGCTACTGTACTCGTCGAAGGTTCTCAGGTCAAATCGGAATGGGAGTCCCGAAAAAGCAATTAGATGATGCGATTAACTATATCCGCAACACTCCAAAAGTACGAGATGTTCTTCTATCAGGTGGTGACGGATTGTTAATTAATGACAAGATCCTTGAATATATATTAAAGAACTTACGTGACATTCCGCATGTTGAAATCATTCGAATTGGAACAAGGGCACCTGTCGTTTTCCCTCAACGAATTACAGAAAATTTATGCAACATTTTAAAGAAATACCACCCAGTTTGGTTAAATACGCATTTTAATACGTCAATTGAAATTACGGAAGAGTCCAAAAAAGCATGTGAAATGCTTGTAAATTCAGGAGTTCCAGTTGGGAATCAAGCGGTTATTTTAGCAGGTATAAATGATAGTTTACCAATAATGAAAAAGCTGAACTATGATTTAGTAAAAATTCGAGTTCGTCCTTATTACATTTATCAATGTGATTTATCCGAAGGGATTGGTCACTTCAGAGCACCTATTTCAAAAGGTCTTGAAATTATTGAAGGATTACGTGGTCATACGTCTGGTTATAGTGTACCTACGTTTGTAGTTGACGCCCCTGGTGGTGGGGGGAAGATTACTCTTCAACCAAACTATATGATTTCTCAAAGTCCAGAAAAAGTTGTTCTCCGAAATTTTGAAGGTGTTATTACAAGTTATCCTGAACCAAAAGGGTACGTTCCTGGGCGTGCAGATGATTATTTCAGCAATATTTACCATAATTACAAAGAAAACCATTCAAATACAGGGATATCGTCGTTATTAAACGATGAACAAAAAACAATTGTTCCAAAATCGTTGGAACGATACAATCGACGCTCGAGTTTTCAAGAGAATGAAGGATATTCAACACTTAAAGATCGCCGCCAGAAGCGTGATGAATTAAAAGAGAAAAAGTATCAAACAGAAATAAAAAAATATAATTATGATACAAATTCACAGTCTCAGAAAGGAGAGGAAAAATGAAGTGTGAATGGTGTGGGCAACATGAAGCTGAAGAAATAAATTGTACTGTTTACTGGGAGCTTCCCGATGGAACGCGCGCCATAGAAATAACAGACACACCAGGGATGGAATGTAAAAGTTGTGGTATGGAGTATCAAGCTGAAGAAATAATTCAAGAAATAGAAGACCAGCTGCTCCTGATTGATACAACTAAACTAGATAAAAGCATTAGCTACGAACAACTAATGAAGAAAAAACGTTTTCTGAAATATAATTATTTTCGTTTTTAATAAAGAACGGAACCGCTACCAAAATTTGAGCCTCTAGGATCGGGGTTCTCCTAGAGCCGTGTATCGTGTGAACCATTGCAGTATTTTTAAATACGCTAAAGTGAAAAAAGCCCTTCATAAAGAGAGAGGGATGAAAATGAAACGTTCATTACTAATTAAACCTATGATGGATGAAGACTACCCAACCGCTGTTCGAGCAGAGGGAATCTATATTTATGATGAGCATGGGAAGAAGTATCTAGATGGTTCATCAGGAGCAGTAACCGCAAGTCTTGGTCATGCGGTTACTGAAATCATTGAAGCTGTCCATGAGCAGTCGAAAGAAGTATCATTTGTTTACCGTTCACAATTTACAACGATCCCTGCTGAACAATTAGCACAAAAATTAAACACATTGATAAATGCAAAAGAGAACTATTGGTCATTCTTTGTAAATAGTGGATCAGAAGCAGCTGAAACTGCTATGAAAATTGCCATTCAACATTTTCAAGAACAAGGGAAAACCCAAAAGAACAAAATTCTCTCTCGCTGGATTAGCTATCACGGAATTACAATCGGGGCGTTATCGATGTCTGGTCATGTTAAACGTCGTGAACGATTTGTTCCTCTTTTAGAGGATTATCCTAGCATTTCAGCACCGTATTGTTATCAATGTCCATTTCATAAAACATTTCCAGACTGTCAGCTCGCTTGTGCCAGCGAACTTGAAACAGCAATTAAGCGAATTGGAGCTCAACATATAGCGGCCTTTATCGCCGAACCGATTGTTGGTGCAGCAGGAGGAGTAATTGTGCCTCCTGAAGGCTATTATCAACAAATTAGAAAGATCTGTGACCGATACAACATTTTATTTATTGCAGATGAAGTCATGACAGGACTAGGTCGTACAGGAAAAATGTTTGCTCTTAATCATTGGGATGTGTTGCCTGATATTATGACCCTTGGAAAAGGACTTAGTGCAGGGTATACCCCTATTGCTGCGACGCTCGCTAGTGATAAAGTAATGAAGCCTATTTTACAAGGAACTAAATCGATTATGAGCGGACATACATTTAGTGCCAACCCACAATCTACTGCAGTTGCTTTAGCTGTTTTAAATTATATTGAAAAAGAAAATTTAGTTGAAAAAGTCGAAAGTCAAGGGGCGATTCTCCTTCAAAAACTACATGTGTTAGCCAAGGGGTTTCCAATGATTGGAGACATTCGTGGAAAAGGGCTATTAATTGGGGTGGAATTCACCTCAGAATCACATGGGAGTCTAACACAGAAAATAGTTACTACAGCAAGAGAAAAGGGACTTCTTCTGTATCCTGCTTCAGCTGGAAGAGATGGATTTGAAGGAGATGCTATCATTATTTCTCCCCCTTTTACCATTACAGAAAAAGAAATTAATCAATTAATTAAGCTTTTTTCAGACACATTACATGAAGTCCAAGGAGGATAGGAGGATGAAGCCTTGCAAAATATTCGCCAATCTTTTCATAAAGTGTGCACTTTACAAAAAACTATGAATTATATTAATGATGGCTGTTCACTCATGTTTGGTGGATTTGGAGGTGTCGGCAATCCTCCAACACTAATTAATGGTCTTATAGAAAAGGGTGTGAAAGACCTCACATTGATCGGAAATGACGCTGGTTTTCCAACAATCGGAATCGGAAAATTTATTAGCCAAGGCAGAGCAAAAAAGCTAATAGCCTCACATATTGGTTCAAATCCTGTTGCAGGACAGTTGATGGTAGATGGGCTATTAGAAGTTGAGTTTTCGCCACAAGGGACATTAGCAGAACGTATTCGTGCAGGAGGAGTTGGGTTAGGAGGCGTTTTAACAGATATTGGACTCGACAGCATGATGGAGGAAGGAAAACAAAAAGTTCAGGTAGATGGGAAGACATTTTTAATAGAATCTGCACTTAGAGCTGATGTCGCGATTGTTTACGCGAAAAAAGCAGATGAATTTGGCAACTTAATATATGAAACAAGTGCACGGAATACAAATCCTTTAGTTGCGATGGCTGGAAATATTACAATCGCTGAAGTAGAAGAAATTGTCCCTGTTGGAAATTTAGACCCCCACGATATTCATACACCTGGTATTTTCGTAGATTATGTGATTCAAAGCAAAGGGGTAGATTGGAAATGGGCATGGGAGTGAATATTCGAGAAAGGATAGCGAAGCGCGCTGCACAAGAAATCAAAGACGGGATGATGGTGAATTTAGGGATAGGCATCCCTTCTCTCGTTGCTAATTATCTCGCATCTGAGTGTCGAGTTATGTTCCATGCAGAAAATGGAGTACTTGGTATTGGGAAAGAACCAGAAAAGGGGAAGGAAGATCCGACATTATGTAATGCAGCTGGTTTTCCTGTTACCACCGTTCCAGGTGCTTCTTATTTTGATAGCGCGGTTGCATTTGGCATGATTCGTTCCGGTTATTTAGATATCACTATTTTAGGAGGACTAGAGGTTAGTGAACAAGGCGATCTTGCCAATTGGATCGTTCCTAAAAAGCGAGTGCCAGGAATAGGGGGCGCCATGGAGCTCGCAAAAAAAGCCAAAAAAGTGATTGTTGTGATGAATCATACAAATAAAAAAGGTGATGCCAAAATCGTGAAGCAATGTCGACTTCCACTAACAGCTAAAGCTTGTGTCAATTTAATTATCACTGATATGGCAGTAATTGAAGTAACAGAACAAGGGCTATTATTAAAGGAGGTAATGGAGCCATATTCTACAGAGGAAGTCATTGAAGCAACAGAAGCGCATCTTCTTGTACCGGGTGAGGTGAAAATAGTTAAAAGGAAGCTAGACTAGGGGGGTAGAGCAATGGAGAATCATCATCAGCTTAGAGACAAAATTTCAAGCTGGTTAAAGGCTCATCGGTGCAAAGGGACTCACTTGCTACAAAAGTTAGTTCAGGCCAAGAGTACTCAAGGTAATGAGGCTGGGGCTCAAAAGATTGTTATTGATACGTTAACAGCAATGGGCTTAAATATTGATGTTTGGGACCCTGAAGGAAAGGAGTTACAAACACATCCGTATTTTGCTTCTTCTAAAGTTGATTTTCACGGAAGTCCAAATGTTGTTGGTGTATTAAAAGGCAAGGGAAATGGACGATCCATTATTTTAAATGGACATATTGATGTCGTTCCTGCCGGTGATCGGGAACAATGGGATGATGATCCGTATAGTGGCAAAGTAAAAGATGGAAAGATGTTTGGTCGAGGAGTAACGGATATGAAAGGGGGGAATGTTTCGATGCTTTTAGCTATTCAAGCTATTCAGGCTCTTAATATTCCTCTTAAAGGCAATCTGATCTTTGAGAGCGTGATTGAAGAAGAAAGTGGAGGAACAGGAACATTAGCTAGTATTGAAAGGGGATATAAAGCCGATGCTGCTATTATCCCTGAACCAACAAATATGAAAATATTTCCAAAACAACAAGGGTCAATGTGGTTTCGTATCTTTGTGAAAGGACGTTCGGCTCATGGCGGTACGAGGTATGAAGGAATCAGTGCAATTGAAAAAAGTATGATAGTCGTTAATCATATTCTTAACCTTGAGAAGGAGAGAAATAGCCGCATAACAGACCCTTTGTATGAAAAGATCCCGATCCCGATCCCGATCAATATTGGAAAAATTGAAGGAGGAGAATGGCCTTCTTCCGTTTGCGATCTTGTTCAAATTGAAGGACGAATGGGAGTTTCACCAGAGGAAACAATGGAGGAAGCCAAAGCAGAAATGGAACAATGGGTAAGAAAACTAGGGGAATTGGATTCGTGGTTTAAACAAACCCCATTAAAAATAGAGTGGTTTGGTGCGAGATGGCTTCCTGGTTCCATTCCAACTAGTCATCAGCTAGTAAGTTCTTTAGCAAAAAATTATCAATTAGTCTTAAAAAAAGAACCAATAGTTGAAGCATCCCCTTGGGGAACAGATGGGGGGCTCTTAACAAAGGTAGGAGAGACACCGTCCGTTGTGTTCGGGCCCGGAGTAACAGAAAAAGCACATTTCCCTAATGAATATATAGAACTTGATAAGGTATTTGTTACAGCAGAAATCATTGCTTTAACGGTAATAGATTGGTGCGGGATCGCAGAAACGCAATAGAGCTATAATTTGAAATAGGCAAACTTAGTGAAAGATAGCAAGGTAGATATAATCTGTGAGGTTTATTTACGGATGTCTACGTATCTTGTTAGATCTGCAACTTCGTTTGTCTTTTTATTTTGTCCGTGACTATTACTTGTTAAGTCTTATTGTAAATGAGCTTAAAGAGCACAACTGTAAACAAATTACACATTTTAAAACATGTAATTTGTTTACAGTTGTGACGTTTATAAAAAGATTGTTATATTATCTGACAATATTACCCAAAGTTTTTGAACCATCTGATAAAACTAAATCATGGGATAAAAACATACGGGCCATTTATTTTTTTTATATGCACGTTGTGCATGGTGAACAATAAAGATGGGTTTATTTAGTCGGTGTGGCTAATGATGATTTTGAGAGAATCTTTTACACTCTAATCAACGTTATGAAAAGGAGGAAGGGTAATGTTGTTTGATACGGTCATACTCTTTGGAACGCTTGTAACTGAAAATGATGTGGTTGAAGCGGATTTAGGAATACATAATGGAAAAATTGTCGCAATATGTGAACCAGGAACGATTAAAGCAGGAAGTGCAAAAATAATAGATGCTAAAGGTTTACACATATTTCCGGGTTTGATTGATGTACATGTACATTTTAATGAACCTGGAAGAGATAATTGGGAAGGACTTGAAACAGGAAGCCAAAGCTTAGCTGCGGGGGGAATCACAACATTCTTTGATATGCCTTTAAACAGCAATCCCCCTACTACTACTAAGGAGCGCTATTTAGAAAAACAACAGGTAGCTAACGAAAAGTCGATTGTAGACTACCGTCTATGGGGTGGTTTGGTACCAGATAATATTGAAAATCTAACAGAACTACATGAAGAAGGTGCTATTGGTTTTAAAGCATTCATGTCGGAATGTGGTACGGATGATTTCCGGTATGCTGATAATAATACTTTAATTCAAGGAATGGAAAAGATAGCAGAACTGAATTCAATTTTAGCACTTCATGCAGAATCGAATGAGATGATAAATTATTTAACCGAAAAAGCAAAAAAGGAACAACGTTTATCCATTCGAGATTATTGCAACTCACGTCCGATCCTCTCAGAACTAGAAGCAGTTGAAAGAGTTTTACGTTATGCAGAGCTAACAGGTTGTAAATTACATATTGTTCATGTAAGTAGTAAGAAGGTTATTGATCGTATTAAAGAAGCAAAAGAAGAAGGGATCGACGTAACAGCCGAAACGTGTCCACATTATTTGTGTTTATCTATTGAGGAATTTGAGGAGATTGGTCCTGCTGCTAAATGTGCACCTCCCCTGCGAGAAAGGGAAGAAGTAGAACTGTTATGGCAAGCTTTAAAAAATGGGGATATAGACATCATTAGCTCAGATCATTCACCATCACCTCCAGAGTTAAAAGCACAGGGCGAACATATTTTTGATGTTTGGGGAGGAATTGCTGGTTGTCAAAATACATTACATGCTCTCTTAACGGAAGGTTACCACAACCGCGCAGTGTCATTGTCAAAAATTGCAGAGGTTACCGCTCTTCAACCCGCAAAGCGTTTTGGCTTATATCCAAATAAAGGATCGATTCGAATCGGCTCGGATGCCGATTTAACAATCATTAACCTTAATGAAAAGTTCGTGTTGAAAGCAGAAGATCTTAAATATCGTCATAAACTTAGCCCGTATGTGGGGAAAAACTTTATCGGGAAGACTTTGTATACATTTTCAAGAGGCGTTTGCGTATTCGAGGACTTTAAAAGCAAGACTAATGTGTAACAATAGTATCTAAAAATTAAACTGAATATTCCGAATTCGTAAGTGACCCTTCAAACTGAGGGAAAAGGAGTGGAAAAACATGAGAGCAGAAGCGAAAGTTATGCCAGTAAAAGAAGAACAACCGAAAAAGAAGAAGTTTGCTTTTCCTCATATTTACGTTATTCTATTGATTTTTGTAGCTGTGATGAGTATTGCGTCCTATGTCGTTCCGGCTGGAGAGTATGAACGAGTTGAAGGCCCGATGGGGAGAATGATGATTAATCCAGATGTTTTTACATTCATTGAATCAACACCGATCGGTTTAATGGATTTTTTAACAGCTATTCCTCAAGGGATGGTAAGTGCTAGTTCAGTCGTGTTTTTCACCTTTATGATAGGTGGAGCATTCATGGTATTAAAAGACACGGGAATTATACATTTTGGCGTAGATCGATTAACGAGAACATTTATTAGTAGAAAAGTATTAATTATTCCTGTTTTATTAGTTACATTTTCGGTTATTACTGCTTTTATTGGTACACCAGAGTTAGCTTTAGTGTACGTACCTATTTTAATTCCTTTAATGATTAAGCTAGGCTATGACAAGATGATGGCAGCTGGAGTAGCCTTGATTTCTACAACTGGGGGTTTTTTAGCGGCACTAACGAATCCAGGTACTGTTGGTCTATCTCATCAAATAGCTGAATTACCTGTTTATTCAGGTGCGGGTTATAGATTTTTATTATTAGTAGCTATTATTACTTCTGGTGTAATATTTTTAATTGGATATGCTAAAAAGTTAGAAAAGAATCCACAATTAGTTAAACAGAGTTTAAAAGAGACTGCATCTCACCATATTTATCAAGAGAAGAACTATGACATTACAACGAGACAACAGGTCGCAGGGATTGTCGTGATCTTGATGTTTGTTGGTATGATATATGGAGTATTAACACATCAATGGGACTTCATAAAATTAGCTGGATATTTCCTTGCAATGGGAGTCATTGTAGGGATTGTTGCAGGCATGTCTGGAAACCAAATTAGTGAATCTTTTAACAAAGGGTTCCGGGATGTTTTACTAGGTGCAATGATTATCGGGGTTGCTCGAGGTGTTGCCGTTGTTATGGAAGAAAGTCAAATCATTGATACGATCATCTATGGGCTATCACATGCGGTTAGTAGTTTACCATCATCGATCACCGTTTTAGGGATGCTTGCAACCCAAGGTTTGTTTAATTTCTTTGTACCTTCTGGTAGTGGCCAAGCATTAATTACAATGCCGATTATGATTCCATTAGCAGATATTGTAGGGACAACAAGACAGACTGCTATTTTGGCTTTCCAAATCGGAGATGGTCTATCCAATATAATATTCCCGACATCAGGTTACTTTATGGCAACGATTGCTGCTGCTGGAATTTCCTATGGTAAATGGGCTAAATTTATCTTTCCATTATTGATCGTTTGGTTTTTTATTGGATGTGCATTTTTGTTAGTTGCGCATGCAATGACATGGGGACCATTCTAATAT
>NZ_JAKRYL010000016.1 GCF_023555415.1 Halalkalibacter alkaliphilus
TACATACCGTTTCTTTTTTTTCAATCTAAGCGCTAATGGTTGTTTGACGTTTATATCAACGGGTTTAGTTTCGCTATTCGCAATGATTTTTGCCATTATGAGCCCCCCTGTTTATATCAAATATAACTTACAATGCATAAACCATTTACACATAGTAATCTATTTACAATTAGTAAATACTGTATTTCTAGTATACATAGAGAGGTCCCGTTTTTGCAAGCGTTTTCTTTATTTTCAAAAAATAAAAAAGACAAAATTTTAGTTTTTTCTCTCTCTTTTTCATTTGTATTACAAAGTTAATAAATCTAGTTTAAAACTTGGCTACATGATCCTATAAATAGAGGCTCTTTCTTCTTTGCTGAATCATAAAAATGATCAACAATGTCCATCATATAGACACCGTGTTCAGCGGGAGCTATCGGTTCCTCATTAAAGATAATACAGTTTACAAAGTGTTCAAATTCATTCTTATAGAATGTGTTCTTATCTATTTTCGGACTTATATCCACACACGTACCGTTTATTTCAGAATAGATTTGTAAGCTGCCATTTATCAAACTGGCTCCGCCTTTTGTACCAATTAATTCTACGAAGGTTTTCTCTTCTGCTATATTGGCCGCCCAACTAAATTCAAAACTCACTGTACGTCCACCCATAAGATTTAAAAATCCTACGGCACTATCTTCAACATTATAGATTCCGTTAATGCTCCTGCTGTATCCCGGGCGATCTCGGGATAATGTTTTATCGTAGTTTGTAACGGCGGAACCCATTATGTATGATGGATCAGGCATACCCATTAAATACAAGACTAAATCCAAATAATGTACACCTAAATCAATCATCACACCTCCACCAGAAAGCTCCTTATTCGTAAACCATGTCCCCCTGCCTGGTATACCGCTTCTTCTAATCCAACCAGCTTTTGCTTGATAGATCTCTCCTAAAAATCCTTTATCAATATAATCTTTTAAGAATACCGCTTCATTTGTAAATCTATTATTTAATCCAACCATTACCTTTTTCCCTGATTTATTTTTCGCATCCAAAATACGTTTTGCTTCCTTCGCATTGATCGCTAATGGTTTTTCACAATGGACATTTACACCATTCATTAATGCAAAAATCGCTATTTCAGCATGTAACGAATTTGGAGTACAAATGCTGACAATATCTAAATTTTCTTTTCTTATCATTTCAACATAATCATCGTACACATTTTCAATCCCGTATTCACTTCCTACTTTTTTGGCCTTTTCTTTATTTACGTCACATATAGAAACAATTTCAATATTAGGAACATTACTATATCCTGATATATGCTTTCTTTCAGCATTTCTTCCGGCACCAATTAATCCATATCTAAGATTTCTAAACATACTATTTTCCTCCTAAACTAATAAGTTTTTCATATATGAAATTGTATAATTCACACCTTTTTCTCCTAATTCTCCAGTCCAAATGAGGGAATGTGGTTCGATACTAAGCCCTCCATCATATCCTTTTACTCTTAATAGAGAAAGAAAAGTTTTCCAATCTGTCTGATCAAGCCCTGCTGGCGGATCATCTACTCTTTTTCCATCTACCATTAATGAACCTTTTAAATGAACATGTTGGAAACGATCACCCCAGTCCATCGTTTCTTTTAAGTAATCTCCTCCATCATAACGACAGTGTGAAGGATCATATTTGATTCCTAACTCTGTTACATGTCCATGAACCACTTTCCAAGCCTCTGGTGTGTTAACAAAGTTGCCCTTCCGGCAATTATAAGTAGAAACAGTGACATTCTTTGATTTTGCAAATTCAACTAATCTCGATAAAAATCGAATTGCAGCCGTACAATTCTCGTAATAAGAAAGATCGGGAACATAGTTAACCCCGCAAACAAAATTCGAACAATTTAACTCACTTGCTGCATCAATCAATTTAAAACATTTCTCAAGTTCGCTCTCAATTACCTGACCTTTTTGATCAATACGCAAAGATTTCCACCTACCAATGGATCCAACCTGAATGTCATATTGTTCGACCCATTTTTTAAGCTGAAATCGATCGTTATAAAAACCTTCAACATCATGACCATCATTAATACAAAACTCCAAAAATTGAAGTCCTTTGTCCTTTGCACTTTGAAAACTTTCTTCAGTTGGCTTTGCAATGATTCCTAAGTTCATTTTCTGGCACCCTTTCAAAAGTTAAATTCTCATTATTTTTTAGTAATGTTAAATCTAATCTTCTGTTCATTTCTTTTTCAATGAGGTCGATAAAATTTTTATCAACTTCGGTTATTAACGCTTTTTGGTATATTTCAACTAACAGTGTCGTACTAAGGTTTTTCATTAAACTCTCTCCTCACAAAAATCCTATAAATCAATGGTTTATTATTTATAAATGATTTATTTTATGTTAACATTTTTACAGAAATCAATCAACTAATTTTCAGAAAATGATTGATTATTTTCACAAACTTTCTATTAGACCTAACTTGTCCTAATGTATATAAAATTTATTTTTTACCATTAAAAACATCAGCTATATGAGGGAATCCCATTTAACTGATGTTCTTCAAACATTCATGTAGTTACTAAACAATTTTATATATTATTCTTTTTCTAACTTGAGTTCATTTTTGATGAATGCATGATATGCAAAAAACATAATAATAAAGCTTAATAAACTACCACTAAAAAATGGGATTAATCCAGGTATATGATTCATAAGAAACAATACAGCCAAAACTCCTGCACACATTGATACTGTTGAAAAAGGGTTTAGTATCATTAATAAAAATGAGACTTTCAATACTTGTATGAGTTTCATTTCATAATGAATAAAAACTGGAATTACATATAGAAGTGTAAGGGAATACAGAAGACTTACAGTTAAAAGCAAATAATAAAAAATATGTAACCATCCACCTCTAAGTTGATCTATTATTCTTAAATCTATGTATAAAATGACTCCTAAAAACATGATAATAAGTCCTAGAACATTACTTTTTAGAAAATTCGTTTTAAATGCTAACCAAAACGTTTTAAAAACAGGGATATTAACCTCTTTCATGATCCACTTTCTAATGATAGAGAACATGGCAATAGTTGCTGGAAAAAATCCAAAAGCAATTAAACCTACGATGGTAAACAATATCCAGAGAAGATTGACATAAGCAAATTTCATAATCCAATTACAAATTCTATAAATCGCCCACATAACGCCTTCCATGATTCCACCTCTTTTCTACATTTTCACTTTTAAAAAGATAATAAGCTATATTTTTACACCAGTTAAATAGTTTACTTAATGTAAATTATTTAACTATAATTCTATCACACTCGAAACAACCCTTCAATTATCATTTTGATTATTCTGTAAATTAAAAGATAGAAGGTGCATCGCTTAACGAAAGCCTTCTGAATGAAAATATGATTGAAGAACTTGGTACACAGCTTACCATTTATCCCCGTTTAAACTTTTACATTACAGGTCAACAGCACATCTGAACCCCATATTTCCTGTAGAACTATCAGGTGTGTTCTTTGTTCTAGCTGCTACTCTATAACGATTGCAGTACGATTGATGGCAGAGGTACGAGCCACCTTTCATTATTTTTTCAGTTCCATGCTCGGAGCCCTTTGGATTTAGTATAACCTTCTCATTTGGATGAACATTTTGAAACCAATCCGAGCACCATTCCCATACATTTCCTGCTACATTGTACAACCCAAATTCGTTAGGCTGGAATGCATCAACTGGTGCTGTTGTTACGTAGCCATCTTTTGCTGTATTTTTCACTGGGAATTCCCCTTGCCAAATATTACATAGATGTTTTTTCTTATGTGTTAATTTATCGCCCCATGGATACCTTTTTTGAACGAGGCCGCCACGAGCAGCATACTCCCACTCAGCTTCCGTTAATAGCCTTTTTCCTGACCATTTGCAGTAAGCGACAGCATCGTTCCACGATACATGGATAACAGGATGGTTCATTTTATCTTCAATTGTAGAATCTAGCCCTTCTGGTTGTTTCCAACTAGCTCCTTTTACCGCTAGCCACCATGGTGTTTGTTGTGGGGAACCAACCACTTGACGCTTTGCTTCATCTGATATGAATAAATGAAATACAAATGACCAACCGAACTTTTCTGCATCCGTCTTGTAACCGGTCTCTTCAATAAATTCTTTAAAATGTTCGTTTGTAACTGCAAAGCGATCTACGGCAAATGGCTTGACATATACATTCCTAACTGGCCCTTCCCCATCTGCTTCTAATCCATCTTTATCATTTGTTCCCATTAGGAACTCTCCACCAGGAAGTTCGATAAGATTTTCATCATGCCTGCGTTTGGTAGATTTCATAACTATTCTAGGCTCTATTTTTTCCATCATTAGGCTACCATTTAGATTCCGTTTAGCTGAGCAACATGCTTTCTCATTCATACGATCACCTCGTAATTTAATCATTTAACAAAATACAAACTCTGTTATGTAAACCTCTGATTCTTATAATTGTTATTATACTAAAGTTAGATAGGGGGTGTCTCAAGGTCTGTTTCGGCCTTGGACACCCCCTTTGCTTTATTTTATATCTAGTGATGTCCCACTGGACTTTCATACGCCATGAATGAATTGATTCTCGGTCGTTTATTCTTCTCTGCCTTACTCCCAGGGAAAGTAACTTTCAATTCCTCCCCCTCAACTGCAGGGTCCTGCTCTCTCGAAGTCAAAATACTAATTAATTTTTGGCGATACTCTTCTCTTTTTTCAGGTTCTTTTTTGACGAGATTCTTAAGTTCATTAGGATCTTCTTTTATATTGAAAAGTAGCTCATATCCGTCTGTTTCATACCAAATATATTTCCAGTCCCTGTCTGTTACCATTAATGTACGATGACGGTCCCTGCCAAATTCTCCTAATAAAAATTCTCTAACCGATTGAGAAGTGTCTTTCACAAGCGGAAGTAAACTTCTACCATCAATTCCTTCTGGGATCACACCACCGCCAATATCAACGAGTGTTGGCAAAATATCCTGTAAGCCGACCATCGAATGATTTATACTTTCCGCTTTCCATTCCGTTCCTAAACGTTCATCGCCTTGATAAGGAGGCGTAATAATTAATGGAATATTACAAGAGCCTTTTAAGAAAGTAGATTTTGCCCAAAGGTTATGATCACCTAAGTTGTCACCATGATCCGCTGTAAAAACAATCCACGTATTATCTAACATTCCCTCTTCCGATAACGTACCAATGATACGATTAATTTGTCTGTCAATATGTGTAACCGATGCATAAAACGCACGTTTTGCTTGTTCCTTTTGATGTTTTGTCTTCCCTTTTCCAAAAGCTAGACTCATTTGATGATAGATAGGATGTTCCTCAACCCAATCCCCCATCGCAGATTCAGGTATTTCCTCCCCTTCATACACATAAAGATCGTTCATCAATGGTGTTAGTGGTGGATGTGGAGCTGTGAATGAAGTCCATAAAAATAACGGCCTCGTCCAATCACGTCGTTTTATTTGTTTACATGCTTGTTCGCCAATCCACTCTGTTGGATGTAAATGATCTGGTAAATGCCACGGTGAAACCGCATATTCATTCATCGATAGTCCGTGCGCAAATGCTTTTCCTGGATAACCTTGCTCCGCTAACCAAATTTCATAATCGTCGAGTTGCTTGTTTTCACCAAGTAATCTACCTTCCTCACAAAGAAGCATTTCTTCGAAGCCGTAATGTTTTCTTTCTGGATAAACGTGCATCTTTCCAACTACTTTCGTTTGATACCCTGCGTCGCGAAGCTGTTGTGGCAATGTATCTTGAACAGGGAGCTCAAATCCTGCACGATATTCTTTTAACCCTAAACGATCTCCTTCTAGACCTGTCATCATCGTTGCTCGAGCCGGAATACAAACAGGTGTTGGCGAATAAGCCTGGCTAAACCTCACGCCATGCTCTGCTAGTTTATCAATGTGAGGAGTTTGAATCGCCGGATGACCAGCACAACCTAATAAGTCTGCTCTTAAATGGTCACACGTGATAAAAATGATATTGGGCTTTATACTTTTATTATTACTACTCATTTCATCCCTTCTTTCTATTATTCTTTAATTCATTAATGATGGTAAAAACGTAATAATTTGTGGGAACAAAAGAAACAAAGCAATAATCGCAAAATCTGCAAAAATAAAAGGAACCGCACCTTTATAAATGTCCCTAAGATCACTTCCTGGTACTGTCCCTTTAAGAATGAATAAACTCATTCCAAAAGGAGGAGTAACTAGTGCCACTTCCACTAAAAAGACAAGTAACACACCAAACCATATAGGATCGTATCCTAATGCGATGACCGCTGGAAAAATAATAGGAAGTGTCAAGAACATCGCAGAGATCATTTCGATAAACATCCCTAAAATCAAGTACAATAATATGATTCCCAGTATAATAACGATCGGTTCTACTGGTAGAGATACTAAAAACTGTGACAAGGTGGTTGGAATTCGAGAGACGGATAAAAAATAACTAAAAACAAATGCCCCTCCTACCAAAATAAAAATCATACACGTCGTTTTCATCGTTTCAATCATACTGTTCTTCATAATTTCCCATTTGAATCCATGTTTCAATAGGACCATCACGAACACCACAAAGGCCCCCATTCCCCCAGCTTCTGTAGGTGTAAAAATACCGGAGTATAACCCAGCAACAATCGTAAAGACCAATATAGCAAAAGGACCTATCCCTTTTAACGACATCATCTTTTCTTTAAATGTCGTGTTAGGTTGTGCAGGTGCGATGTCTGGTTTTCTTTTTACTAAAATATAAACCAATATCATATAAACTGTGGCTGCGACAATGCCAGGGAGCAGCCCTCCGATCAATAGCTGCCCAATAGACTGTTGTGTAATAATGGCAAAGACAATCATTAATATACTAGGTGGAATCATAACGGCTAATGGGCCAACAGAGGCAACAACACCATAAGCTAACTTTTTATCCACGCCCGTTTTCACCATTTCTGGAAAGGCAATCTTCGATAATGTCGCTGTCGAAGCGGGACCTGAACCTGAAACGGCACCAAACCCTGCTCCTCCAAAAATCGTTACTTGCGCCATTCCACCAGGCAAATGCCCCACCCACTTTTTGGCCGTATCAAATAGTTGAGTGACAATTCCACAATAGTAAGCCAAAAAGCCCATTAGGATAAATAACGGGATTGCCGTAAAATTATAATCAGAAAGAGCTTCATAAAAGGTGTTCCCCATAATAGAAAAGCTAGATCCGGAACCTCTTATTAATGCGAACCCAAGAAACCCAACAAGAATCATAACAAAACCAACAGGAACCCTTAAAAAAACAAGGATCACCATGACTATTAAACCTAGTACTCCGATAAGCTGTGGATCAAGATTCATACCCTTTCCCCCCTTATGTAAGTAATAAACAAACTACGAAACCAACTGTTCGTCTTGCTTCTTTTTGTTTTCTTCTTTGACAAAGAGACATACGAATATATCGAGCAATAACCTTATACAAAGAGTCGCCATTCCTAATGTAATAAAGGCTTTAGAAGGCCATAGAGGCAGTTTTAATAAACTATTCGCATTATAATCTTGATTAACAAAGGAGGACCACGCCTGTAATCCGCTTTGCCACGCAATGATTCCAATCACAAACAACCCTACACCATACCCCAACAAGTGAAAAAATTTCTGGAATTTCTCAGGCAAATAGTCGGTCACCACTTCAACTGTGATATTCCCCTTTTGACCTTGAACATAGGAAAATCCTAGAGCAACTAATGCCACAAAACATTGAACAACCATTTCATAAACACCGACAATAGGAGCACCAAAAACATTTCTCATAAAAATATTAATGGTGATTAGAAACATAATAAAAAACACGAGAAATCCACCAATAAGTAAAAAGGTAAGCTCTAGTTTCATAAACGATCTGTTGATTGTGTTAAGCACTTTTCCCATTTATAGAACCCCTTCCTTTACCACACTCTTTATTCTATATATAGTTCTCAAGGTAAGCTGTATTAGAAGCAGCTTACCTTAAGAGATGAATCTATTACTTAAATGGGTTTTCTTGTTCGTATTTCTCAACTAGTTCTTTATACGTATTTAAAACATCTTCACCAGGTAATCCCTTGTCTTCTTGCTCTTTGATCCATTCATCCCAGACATGTGTTGTAATAATATCCATCATAAAATTCAAATCCTCTTCAGTTGGCTCCACAATGGTCCCACCTGCTTCAATGAATTTCTCTTCATACTCTTCTTCCGTCACTTGATAGAGCGTGTGGAACGATTCAGGCTGAAATTCCTCTTTTACTTCCTCAATAACCGCTTGAAGATCGGCAGGTAAACTGTCCCAAACCGTTTTATTCATCGTATACAGACCCGTTGTCGTTCCCATCGGTAATTTCCATGCATGTTTGGCAGATTCATGAAGACCGAAACTCATTGCTCCTTGAGCGGAGAAAAGCACAGTATCAACAATCCCTCTCGTTAATGCATCATACGCATCAGTTAAATTCATGCCAACTGGAACCATCCCTAACTCTCCTGCTATTTTTGCTTGAGTTGGAGAATTCGTAAGAACCTGTTGTCCTTTCAAATCATCGAAACTAGTTAGAGAATCTGTTGAAATGAAATACATAGGAGGAGCTCCAAAGTTCCCAATGTTTACATTTCCATGATTCTCAAGTTCTTGGTTCACTTCAGGAATTAGTTGGCGAAGCTCATTTGACGCTTTAACCGCAGTCCATGCATTTTCATGTAACCCAGGATTTGAAGCAATCGTATTTAACGGTAGCTTCCCAGATTGCCATGAAGGAAACACAACAGCAACGTCAGCTATTCCATTGCCAACCGCATCAATTACGTCAAAACCATCAGACAAACCACCATTGTAATAACGTTCAAATTCAATTTGTCCTTCACTTCTCTCCTCGATTTCATCCAAATACGCATCCCATGCTAGAGTTAAAGGAATACCAGGAGGGGAATGGGTACTAGCTATTAAGTTTATGGTTTCCCTAGATTCAGCTTCTTGACCAGGATTCTCTTCGCTAGTCGTCGTCTCTGTGTTTGTGCTTGATGAACAACCGATTAACCCAAAAAGCGCCAATGAAAGAATAAGACTTTTAGATAGTTTTTTCATACATATAACCCCTTTTTTATTATTTTTTGATAACGCTTTCAATTAATCTTATAAAAGAAAACCCTTTCATACCTATTTAACTACTCACATCCTTTTTTAATTTATAAGTTTATTGTAAATTCAATTATCAATATCGTCTTTGACGAATTTTCTGAATTCTTAGCATATTTTATTCTCTCTTTATCTATCTTCTAATACGAGTAGCTTTCGCTTTCTAGTAACAACAAAAAAGGTGTAAATCACCTAAGGCAGACGCTAAAGTGAATTACACCATCATTCATTTAATTTTATTTAGATTCAGTTCCAGCCATAGTTTTATTCAACTGCTGGTATGCTTCATTTATTTCAGTTATAATTTCTTTACCTCCAGTAGATTTCCACTCTTCAACAGCCTTTTCAATTGCTTCCATCGGCTCTTCCCCTTTAATAACGTTCACCATAGTTTCCATCCACCGGTTATTAATAGTCGTACCAATAGTAATTTCTGTTTTAGAAACAAGCCCAACAGCAGGATTGTTCACGAGATATTTTTCGTTATTTTTAGTAAAGGAATGAAGAGCAGCAGCTTCCTCCGCATCTGTCGTTTTCAGGATCATATACTTAGGATCATTCCGCCTTAAAAAAGAAAAAAGCAATTGAGACGGGGCATCTTTGGCTGCAGCTTCAAGGGACTGATAGTTATCATCTGAAATTCTCGCATAGTGAATTCCTTCAATCCCATGACTTAACAAATCATGCCCCTCATCTGAAAGCATATAATCTAACATTCCTAATATTTTTTCCTGTTTTTTTAAATCGATATTTGCATTAATCACAATTTTATGTTTTCCTGTCCTTGCAAAAATTCCACGTTCCTGATTTGGCCCAATTAAGGGAGAGAGCTGGACTAGTTCTGCTTCTGGTGAATTTCTTACTAATGCTGGTATGGAAACGGTATGAAAAAGCCGAGCAATTCCTAATTGATTTCCTTGTAGCATCCGATAAGAATCATTATCTAAGTTGTAAAGAAAATCTGGATCAAGTACTCCCTCAGCATAGGCTTTTCTTAAAAAGCCAATAAAATCTTTTATCTCGTTCGTTTGGATTTGCATCGGAAATAGCTTTCCATTATCATCTATCCCCCAACCATTAACTAGTCCAAATCCCGCCATGAAAAACAAAGCTGTATCTCCAAAACCAAAATTCCCCATAGGATTAATATCTAGTGTAAAGCCGATTGTATCTTGATTACCTGAATTATTTGGGTCTTCGTTTACAAATACTTTAGCAACTTCGTAAAACTCGTCAACAGTTTCAGGCATCTCCAATCCAAGAGTGTCTAACCAGTCTTTACGAATAACAATTGATTCTAAAACCTCTGGAATATATACTGGAAAACCAAAGTATTGATCCTCAGGATTGTAGAGCTGATAAGCTGTTTCAGGGATATATGTAAAAAGATTAGGATAGTCGCTAATATAAGGTTTCACATCCATAAAAACACCGCGATCACGCCATCGTAGAAACTGGTCATTTGTCACAAAAAACACATCAGGAAATTTATTAGAAGCTGCAGCAACATTTAACTTTTCTTCGTAGATTGGCGTGGGAACCCACTCAATATTCAACTCCATCCCTAAACGTTTATTTAATTCTTGTATGACAGGATGATTGGAATTCCACCCTCCTGATGTATAGCTCCTAATCATTATGTTGATTGTTGTTTTTTCATCCACTTCATCTTCGGTTCTATTATCCAACCATGAGCATCCGATCAGATTACTTATTAAAACTAAGATACAAAAAGAAGACAACCATTTCTGCATTTTGATTATCCTCCTTCTCCAAATTTTTACAACCAAACGATTTACTTACAAGTTATTCGACGGACCGCTAGATTGGCAAACGAACGAAAACAACGGTTTCTTCATCGTGGTTGGCTGCAATACTTACCCCGTATTGCTTGCCATACTTAAGTACAATTCGACAATGCACATTGGCAATTCCTAAACTTTGTTGCTTACGGTATTCCTCATGTACATTATCTGTAATAGAAGAAATTTTTCTATTCAGTATTTCGATTTTCTTATCATCTATTTTTAAACCTGTATTCGTAATTTTGATGACCAACTCCCCATCTTCGTCATGTGCCGAAACAATAATTGACCCTTTTCCATCATTTGGTTCAATTGCATATTTGATCGCATTTTCCACAAGAGGCTGAATCATCAATTTTATGACAGTACACTCTAAAAATTTGTCGTCTACATTTATTTGACTATGAAAAGTAACAGGAAACCTTACTTGAATAAGTGCTAAATAATGTTTGAGATGTTCCAGTTCCTCCCTAAGTGTAACTACTTTCGTTACATTTTTCGCTGTGTAACGATAGAAGTCAGCTAAATTGCGAGACATTGTAACGATTTGAGAAACATCTTCCATATAAGCAATACTTTTTATGATATCCAAAGAATTGTAGAGAAAGTGTGGATCTATTTGATTTTGTAACGCTTGAATAATCGCTTCCTTTTCTCTTAATAATAGATTTGCTTCCCTTAATTCCAAGGAAGTAACATTACTAAGTAATTCATCAATTTGTTCAACCATATTATTAAAACTGCGATTTAAATGAAAAATTTCGTCATTGCCAGACATTTCTGGTGCACGAACATGTAAATCTCCTTTTTCTACACGTAACATAAATTGTTTCAAATCTAAAATAGGCTTTACAAAACGATTTGTAATCCAAGGAACAATGATCACAATACTTACAACAATGATGAGAAGTGTTATTAAGATGATATTAGGTGTATTTTGCATAGCAGAAGCCATTTTATCTAATGGTACCGTGTATACAAAAGTCCAACCTGTTGATTCTGACTTAGAAATAGAGACTAGCTGCCTCTGACCGTACACGTTTTGAATCGAGGCTTTTTCTTCAGAGGATAAATTAAATTCGACGAGATCTGTCTCGGATCGTGAAATTCCAAGCCAATCATAGTTTTCGTGATAAACAATCAAATCATCTTCAGAAATAGCAAAAAAACTACCTTCAGAAACTAAATTGGCATTATCAAATATTCTTTCCAATTCATTTAGTTCAAGATCAATCACTAGCTTACCAAGCAACTCTAATGTAACTATACTATAGACGGGAACCTCGATTGACACGACCCGAACGTCGTTAACAATCGGATAATTAATAATATGTGTCGGTAATACCCTTATATCATGATGAAAAGAGTTACTGTACCAGGGCTCCCCTGTATAGGAATGATTCCCTGATAACGGGAGGTTTGTCATTTCAAGAACTTTCAAGTCAGTAGTAACTAAAAACATCCCCACAATTTCAGGATAATTTAAGGCAATATTTTTTCTCAGTTCATTTTGGATTGAATCGATTTCACTTGTACTAAATTCTCGTTCATTTTTCATCCATGATTGTAACAGGTCACCAGTCAACAAGGACGATGTTGATTTGCCTAATTGAACCATATAAAATTCAATATGTTGATTTAAGCGTAATGTTGCTTCATTCGAAAGTCGGTAAAAATCATGTTTTACACTTTGAGTATAATTCACATAAGAAATGGAAGCCATTAAAAAAACAGACAGTAAGGCTACTGTAAAAAAAGCAACAATTAATTTCGTTTTTATTGATAGTTGTTGGTGTAACTTGTAAAAGAGATCTTTCATAAGTTCATAATCTTCCTATATTCTTTTGGGGAATACCCATTTATCTGCTTAAATACCCGATTGAAATGAGGTGGTGAAATAAATCCAACCATTTCAGCTATTTCGTAGATTTTCAAATCATTTTCCGTAAGTAATTCCTTCGCTTTGTTTATTCTTACTGTATTTAAATAGTTTACAAACGTTTGTCCAGTATGTTTTTTAAAAAGCAGACTAAAATGGGACACACTTATATTAAAGCGATCTGTTACGTCCATCATACTCAAGTCTTTATAGTAATTTTGTTGTAAGAATTCACACGCATTTCGAATAACGCTTCTTGAATCATTTTTAAGAAGATCTGTTGAACACTTCATCCATTGTTCAAGTAATTGCTGAAAATGACTACGCACGCCTTCCTTCTCCACATCACATAAAATCTTTCGTTCAAAGTCTGGAAAAATACTCACAATTAGGTCGTTCATTTTGCCTGAGAATATTTTCAATAATACATGACGCTCACCAACACTGAGAGTTTTTGTATCATAGAGAGATTTGATTAGTTTCAAAAGTTCCTTCAAAAAATCATGACCACTATGATCTTGTATTTGATTTATAAACTCTTGAATTTCTAATAGAAAAGCATGCATAGTATGGTGATATTTCAACCGATCTATAGTACCCTTTAACGCATTGAGAACCTCTGATTCAATAACTGGTTTAAGTAAAAAATCAGAGACGCCGTAGCGGATTGCTTGTTGCGCATATTCAAACTGATCATAACCAGTGACAATAATCGGGATGATAGGCAAATTACGCTCTTTAATTTCCTGAACAAGCCACAGTCCATCTTTTTTAGGCATCTTGATATCAGTTATCACAATGGTTGGCCATACCTCAAATATTAAATCAAGAGCTTCTTCGCCATTTCCAGCTTCTGCGACTACTTCATAACCACCGTCTATACTTTCTACCATTTTTACCATTGCTCCACGAATCCACTGTTCATCCTCGACAACCATTACTTGATACATTTTCATCACCACACATTATAGAAATTGCGAGAAATAAGGAAAAACTAACAGTAAGCGTTTTCATTCTTAGGTTGGAAAGCATCTACACTACTCGTTGAATAAGTAAATGATACTCTTATTTTTGTGATACTAAAATTTATTATAGCATAATAAATTTTAGAAAAATCAGCAAATTAATTATTTAGTCCTATCATAGACCTTCCTATTCTATTTAACGCTCTGCTACCTCCCCCACAGACTTAATCCTTAGTCATGTTTGATTCTACACATACTTCACTAGTTTCCCTTGTTAACGTTTTGTAAAAACCTCAAGGAAACCAATACTCTATAATTTAGAGAACTGGTTTCCTTAATCTTTACAATCTAGTTACTAATCTTTTAGATGTGAACGAAAGGTCTAGCCATCATTCAACTACAAACGTTGAGACCAATTCCTCACTATTTTTGAAACCGATTCTAACTGCTTTTGCCCGAATCGTCATTTTTCCCTTTTCAAGAGTAAGTGGCCCTTGATAAATTTTCAAACGTGGGGCGGGACCTTCTTCGGTTGTATAAATGATTGTAGCACCTAATGTCGCACTATAAAGCATAATGGCACATGAAAATGACCGCCATTTATCACCTCTACACCTGGAAAACGATCATTAATCGGAATAAATAGCGGGTCTACTGTCCCATGCCGAAAGAGGAGTTTCAAACTGATAATCCGTTTTAAAATTATTCGTACAATAATATCCATCATTCGTAAATATTCCGTGAACGTTTTTACATACGCTGGAGGGACTACTGTATATGGGGTTGGTAATTCTGGCGTGAATTCATTTTCATGCGTTGTCCGCATTTGATGAGCCCCAATATATGTCGGATAATTGGAAATTTGGAGATAATAAATGTATAAAAAACACCAACTGCTAAGTGTGTTGGACTATTACAACCTAAGCTGCTCCTGCCCCTACATCTTTTTTCGTACTAAGCTGGACTTTATAATAAAAGAACGTTGCTACCACTACGATCCCTGCACAAACGAGATACATCATTTGATAATTTGTATAAAAAGCAACAATACCGAGTAAGACGGCTCCTACTCCCATACCGATATCAAAAAATAAATAGAATGTCGAAGTGGCCACACCTCTCCTTTCACTTGGAGAAGAGGCCGTAACAAGTGTAATAAAGCTTGGTTGAAGGGTCCCATAGCCTATGCCTATGACTGCCCCCATCGCAAGAAATGCAAATGGACTTTGTACAAAACTTAAGCCTACCCACCCTAAAAAATAGATAACAAGAGACGGATACACAACATAATTTGCACCAAATTTATCAAAGATCCTTCCTGTAAAGCTGCGTGTCGCAATCAACATAACCGCATACATCACAAAAAAATAACCAGCAATATTCCCCAGCCCAAGACTCTCAGCATAAATAGGAACATAAGATTGAATCGTCGATTGTGCTAATATTAAAACAAAGCAAACAAATGCGATTGGTAATGCCTTTTTTTCAATCATGCTTTCCCATTTTAATTTCCGCTTAGTCTTGTCAAAATTAGGAACAGGAACTTCCTCTACTTTCGCCATTTTTGCAAATAGAAAAGCTGCAATTGTATAAACTGAACAAATAGCAAACAGGACAGTGAAGTTATATGTTGAAACAATCATTAATCCTATTAATGGCCCTAACACCATGGATAAGCTCATAGATAAGGTAAAGTAACTGATTCCTTCCCCTTTTCGGCTAGCTGACGGGATCTCTGATGCGATGGCCATTGTAGCAGTGGACACCATTCCAAATGCAGCACCATGTAAAATGCGTAATACTAATAGAAGAAAAATACTATTAATACCTAAATACGCTATGTTTGTAATAGCAAATAAAAGTAAGGAAGCGATTAAGATTTTCTTCTTCCCTAATTCATCTATCCACTTCCCTGCAAAAAATCTTACGAAGATAGCCCCTAGCGTAAAAGCCATTAACGTGAGCCCTATCTCTTTTTCACTTTGTTTTAATACATTAATAACATAAAGCGGCAACGTCGTGATTAACGTGTTGACTGTCATAAACAGAAAAAAATTACATAAACACATGCCAATAAAATCGCGATTCCATAACGGTACTTGTTTTTCCATTTCCTCTCCACCCTCAAACGTATTTCTATCGTTACGTCCTAAGTAGAAAAAACTTTCCAAAGGAAAGCAACGTTCCTTTGGAAAGTCCCTGACGGATTCTAAACGTCTACGTGTTACTTACCAGCTTTTTCATGAATACTATCAAACTGTGCTGTATTAAAGATGTTATGCTCTGACCACGCATCGTTTGGATTCTCTTCTACTGGCCATAATTTCGGTCCATAATCCGGCGCAAAGTATAATGGTGAACCTCCATAAATTTCAACGCGGTTTCCACCTGGTTCAATTGCATACGTCGTGAACGCCTCACCTAATGCATGTTTAAACGGTTTCATTTCTAATCGGTAGCCATTGTCTACCACATAGTCAGCTGTTTCTAGTACTTGATCACGATTTTCTACCGCGTAACAAATATGATTTAAGTTTCCATGTTCCTTTTTAAAGTCAGCAAACATTGCTACTTCATGGTTCAAACTAGATACGGCTAGAATGGAACCAACTTCTGTTCCATTTGGCAGAACGACACCTTCATTGTATTTAAATCCGAGCTCTTGATAATATTGATTGTGACGAGAGACATCACTGCTCCAAAGCGTAACATGGTCTAAACGTCTTACGGATGCACCGCGGCTTGGATTTTTTTGTGGACGAGAGCGCCATTTACTTTGCTTCTCCTCTGGAATGACAGCTAAATCAACATCCCAGAAAATTTCTTCTAAATGGCCTTCTGGTGATAAAAATTGATATGCTCTTCCATGTCCAAGGTCGCCTTCAATCCAGCCTTTTCCATATCCTTTGCTTTCAATGAACTGAACAGCTTCTTGCAAATCTTCTTCACTTTCTGCACGCCAGCCAATATGTCCAAGTCCATGTGTTGATCCTTCTGTTATCTTCAAGCTATGGTGGAAAAACTCTCCCCATGCACGAAGGTATACTGAATTTCCTAATCTACCTGATTCTTCTAAGCCTAAAATCTCTTTGAAAAAAGTTACAGACTCTTCTAGTTTTGGACTATAAATTTCTAAGTGTGCTAATTGTGAGATAAAATGATTTCTTTTTGGCATGATCATTCCTCCGATTTTCGAATTATTTATATTAGACAAGTTTTGCCCTATTTTTCTATTAATCTTAAATTTAATACGCCTCTGCCATCTTAATAGTCGTTTCATCAATCAGCTGATTCATATTGCATTCTTTTGGCAGCTTTCCTTCACTCATTAACAATTCCCATTCAACTAATGTATTCGAAGTCTCGACAATTAATTTGCAGCGTTCAAAACGTCTTTCCGAAAAAGTGGTAAAGGCCTCCTCTAAAGGTAAGTCTTGTTTTAATAATTCGGCAAGTACAACTCCGTCTTCGATTGCAATCGCTGCTCCCATTGCCATATGAGGTGTAGTAGCATGGGCTGCGTCTCCAATAATTAAGACACGTCCACGATTCCATGGTTTATCCAAAAGGAGTGTTGATATGGGACGGTATACCACTCCTTTCGGGTCTACAATCTGATCTCGTAACTCAGAGATAAACCCACCGAACTCCTCTAATGTTTCTTTCATTAACACATGAAGCTGATCTTCAGGCTTCCATGAATTGTCAGGTTCTTTCGTTACAACAAATACATAAACAGTATCTTCTGACATCGGCACGATACCTGCTTTGTTTTTCTTTCCAAAATACATCTGTAACGCATCAGGCATATCTTTTGGACGGTTCATCTTATATCTCCATACGGCTTGACCTACGAATTTCGGTTTCAATTCTCCAAATACCAAATTTCGAACTTTAGAATTAATCCCATCAGCTCCAACAACAAGATCGTAGTCACCGATAGAACCATCCGTAAACTCAACATAGACGGCATCTTCATTTTCTTGAATCACATCTACGGTAAGACCTAATCGAATGGTCACACCCTTTTTTATTGCTTCAGCGTATAAAATATTGTGTAACTCTTTTCTCGATATTCCACAATTTATTTTATGCTTTCCAGCTTGTTGAGCTGGGAGTTCATGAAAAGCATGCCCTTGGGGACTACACATTTGTAATCGTTCATAAGACTTTCCACGAGCTATCACCTCATCAAGTACCCCAATATCATCTAAAACACGAACAGCATTCGATTGTAAAATAACACCAACACCATAAACATCATATTCTTTTTGAATTTCAACAATTTCTGTCTTGATGCCAACATTCTCTAAAGCAATAGCTGTTGATAACCCTCCAATGCCCCCTCCAACGATTAAAACCTTTTTCACGTTTGCCATAAATATCCTCCCTTTCCTTATCTAAGTCGTTTCTCATTTTCTTTTTGAAAAAATTAGGTAAGTTTTTAGCGAGCACTTACAAAATGATTCGTGTGGTATAATCTGTTAATCACTTCCTTTAGGTAATTACTTAAAGCGGTTACAAAAATATCTTAATTCAATGAGCTAGGATATTAGTCCTTATTGGCTCCATCCACTTACTCAATTCAATGCAAGGATCATGCCAACTTTTTAAAGCCGTATAATCCCTTTAGTTATAGACTTAGAAGGTTAGTCATCTGCAAATTGTCCGTTTTCAAGACAAATCAACCATTAACAGTGTGTAAATTTTGTACACGTGTAAACCAATAGGACAAAATAATGTATTTCCACCAAATCGTATGTTCAATAAAACGTGTTTTAAACAAATTTCCCCGCACAACTGTACGAGAATCTCACAGTTGTGCGGGAAAATTACTCTACTTTTCTTTTACTCTTCTATAATTGCCACAGCTCTCGTCCAGCCAGCACTACCACCTTTAATTTTGACTGGAAAGACAGAGACTTTAAAACCATAAGGAGGTAATTGATCTAAGTTTGCTAGTTTTTCAATTTGACAGTATTCTTTTTCTTTCCCTACAAAATGGGCAGCCCATAATACATCTGGTCTAGGATTACTTTTATAATCCTCTGCTTGTACATAGAAAGGTGTATCCCAGCCCCAGCCATCTGTTCCCATTACTTTAATTCCCTGTTCAATTAGCCAGCGAGTAGCATCTGCAGAAACACCCACATGGATTTGCGCATAATCATCTTGATACATTTTTTTATCTGCATCACAGCGAATCATGACAATATCATATGGCTTTAACTTATACTCCATTTGAGCGAGTTTCTGTTCTAAGTCTTGTATCGTTAACTCATATCCTGGTGCTTTATCTGTAAAATCTAGCACAACCCCATCACTATAAAACCACTCAAGCGGCAATTCATCAATAGTACGACTAGGTTTCCCTTCACTTGTCGGCCAATAATGCCAAGGTGCATCAACATGGGTTCCCGCATGGCTCGTTAAAGAAAGACTTTCACCTGCCCCCCATTTTCTTTCAGGGAAATCTTCTGGCTGCAAGCCATATAGTTTCGCAGCTAATTCTGCTCCATCATCATGTGATTCATAGCGAATGGAGAAAGGAAGTGGGTCCTTTAACTCTTTATCGATTGGAACACTTATATCAACCATTCTGACTCCTTTTCGATTACTCAACCTTACTCATCCTCTCCATCAAAGATTCAATTAATCTGGAAGTTAGAACCCCTTGTTATCAAGGGGTATCAAGAGTTTAATAGCTCATCACTACACTAATTATTTACCAGCTTTTTCATGAATACTATCAAACTGTGCTGTATTAAAGATGTTATGCTCAGACCAAGCATCATTTGGATTTTCTTCTACTGGCCATAACTTTGGTCCATAATCCGGCGCAAAGTATAATGGAGATCCACCATAAATTTCAACGCGATTTCCACCTGGCTCAATCGCATACGTCGTAAACGCCTCACCTAAAGCATGTTTAAACGGTTTCATTTCTAGTCGGTAGCCATTGTCTACCACATAGTCAGCTGTTTCTAGTACTTGATCTCGATTTTCTACCGCGTAACAAATATGATTTAAGTTTCCATGTTCCTTTTTAAAGTCAGCAAACATTGCTACTTCATGGTTCAAACTAGATACGGCTAGAATGGAACCAACTTCTGTTCCATTTGGCAGAACAACACCTTCATTGTATTTAAATCCGAGCTCTTGATAATATTGATTGTGACGAGAGACATCACTACTCCAAAGCGTAACATGGTCTAAACGTCTTACGGATGCACCGCGGCTTGGATTTTTTTGTGGACGAGAGCGCCATTTACTTTGCTTCTCCTCTGGAATGACAGCTAAATCAACATCCCAGAAAATTTCTTCTAAATGACCTTCTGGTGATAAAAATTGATACGCTCTCCCATGTCCAAGATCGCCTTCAATCCAGCCTTTTCCATATCCTTTGCTTTCAATAAACTCTACAGCTTCTAACAAATCTTCTTCACTTTCCGCACGCCAGCCGATATGTCCAAGTCCATGTGTTGGTCCTTCTGTAATCTTTAAGCTGTGGTGGAAAAACTCTCCCCATGCACGCATGTACACGGACTTCCCTAATCTACCTGATTCTTCTAAACCTAAAATATCATGAAAGAATTTAACAGATTCCTCTAGTTTTGGACTATAAATTTCTAAGTGTGCTAACTGTGAGATAAAATGATTTCTTTTTGGCATGATCATTCCTCCAATATTTGTTTTTATAGTTTCTTATTTTCAATCAAACTGGATTTCTTTTTATCTAGTAGAACTCTTCAACCTATCAATTGTTGGATTGTCAACAATGTCTTCCTTTGCAATTGTATTTTTTAATGTACCTAAACCTGTAATTTCTAACTCGATTTCATCCCCAGGCTCTAACCATCGATGAACGTCAGGCCCTAATTCTAAGATGCAACCAAATCCAACGGTACCTGACCCAAGTAAATCTCCTGGATACAGGGTAACCTCCGCAGATGCTCGTTCAATCATTTGTGGAAAGCTATAGTAAATATCTTTAAAGTTTCCTTCTGTAACGATTTTTCCGTTGATTTTTGCCGTCATTTCTAGGTTATATCGATCATTCACTTGATAAGGAGCCAGTTCATCTTTCGTGACAATGTATGGGCCAATCGATGTAGCAAAATCTTTCCCTTTGGCAGGGCCTAAATGAACGGCCATTTCTTGCATTTGCAAATCTCGTGCTGTCCAATCATTCAAAATGGTGTAACCAAAGATATAGTCTTCAGCCTCTTCTACTGAGATATTTTTTCCTTCCTTCCCGATAATGCAACCCATTTCCAATTCAAAATCGAGCCTAACGCATTTTTTCGGACGAGCAATGGCTTCATTCGGTCCTTTGATTGCATGATGATTTGAAAAATAGAAAACTGGGATTTCATACCATTCCTTTGCCATTGTATGACCAGCTCGTTTCGTAGCATTTAACACATGTGTTTCAAAGGCTACAAAGTCTCGAAAGCTAGTTGGATTAGGCAACGGGGCTACTAGTTCCACTTCCTCTAAATCAAATATTCCTATATCAACATGACGTTTCAAATCTTCCACAACCGAGAGATAGTGATCATGTTTTTTGATAAATTCCAGGACCGTAGAAGGTAATTTTCCTTCACTTACGTAATTCATGTCTATGACATTATTTCCTTCAACCCAGCCCGCACGAACATCTCCGTTTGCATGTTTAAAACTAACAAATTTCATGAATTCACCCCTCCTTTAGTCATCGTTCATTCATTTATTTCGTCAATTGCTCCTTCAAGAAATCAAACATTTCATATGTCTCTGTAAAATTATCAACTTGACAATGAGCAGATCCTGAACTGCTTTTCGGAACAATTTTCATCTGTCTTTCGCAAGTTAGATCATTATAAAGATCATAGGCATTTTTCACCGTATTCTGACGATCATCTTCCCCATGGAGAATATAAGTTGGCATGCTGATCTTTTCAGCGACACCTCTTAAATTAAATCTATCAAGCTCTTTTCTCGTATCTGCCATGTTATCTTTACCCATAACATGCATGATAATCCTTGCTAATGGATGATCATCAGGGCGCTGGGACCATGTGTAATTATAGTCATATACAGCTCCCCAAATCGCGCATGCTTTAAAACGAGGTTCAAAAGCCGCTGACCTAGCTGCCATATAGCCTCCCATCGACACAGCCATAATCCCAACACGTTCAGGATCAATATCAAGATTATTGACAGCCCATTCATACGCCGCCGTACCAGCAACATTATAGTCATAACGTGAGTGAATATGATTTAAGCGCAAAGCTCCACCTTGCCCAGGTCCATCTACTGCCAGAAAAGAAATACCGCGTTCATTTAACTCTTGCGCTGGTCCAAAATATAGCTCCTCTGCCGTTGAATCTAGACCACCAAACATAATAACTAAAGGACTGTTTACTTTGTCCTTCACAGGAAAGTAATATCCAGGCAAATGCGAATTTTCATAAGGAATTTGGATCGCTTGAGGCGGATTGTCTAACATTTCTGCCCCTTTTCTAAATGCTTCCACCCCTTTTAAATAAGTAGGAATTTTTCGTTCGTCATCTGGCTGCAAAAAGAATTCAGCTGTTCTAATGTAATTCGATGCATTTAAATAAGTTGTTCTAGCCGTTTCAATACGACCTTGATCTAATGCTTCATTTGCTTTTGTTAATGTTTTATTCCCCATATTCATCCATGCAGAATGAAAACTCTCGTAATCTCCTACTTTGATTTCACTAGCCACCTCTAGAATTTCGTTTACTTCACCTCCGCCAGATTGAGCTTGACACATCATGCGAACGACTTGATACGACCACATATAGTTTTCAGGAAAATAATGAAACATGTTTACCACTCCTCATCAAATTATGTAAAGTAAAAGCTCTTATCAATTCCAACAATAATTAGGGTTGTGCTTTCACCATTCGTAAATTTACTTTGCAATTTACGTGCCAACTTTTTAAGTCCGCAGTATAAATACCGTACAAAGCTTTAAAGTCCGTATATTTCTCCTGTTTACGTTACAATTGCAACTTAGTATAACGCTCATAGACTGTTTGGATTTTGCACACATCAATGTACAAGATCCAATGTTGTGTATTATGTGTGTTATTTTTAAACAATTTTTATCTAAAAACCCCCGAATACTAGAAGAACTTTCCTTTATCATCGTATCCCAACAATAAAGAAGCACTGAAAAGGTGAAAGTCGACCTTTTTCAGCACCGTCACAACAAACTGTTCTCTTTTTGCACAATTTTCTAAAAAATCACCTTATTTGTATTGTCAAATGCACAAACAAAGATTAAGATAAAGACAAATTGTATGTTTTTTGTTCACTTTTTGATTCCACCTTTTTGAATGCGGTTACATATCCAGGTAAAGGAGTTGAGAATACGTTGATCGTTACCAAGCCACCAAACCTATCGACTAAGTATCTAACTACAGCCTTCGAAGAAGTGATCACAAGCTATAAAACCTTACTGAAAGATTTAGAACTTAACCTTTACATTGTTAACCGTGATCATTCTGTTATTTGCTATTTTAATAGAAGCAACATGAAGATTCTTGAACAAACAAATGAGCCTCTCCCTTGGCTTCAACATGTGAGGTCTGATCTAGACATAGCTATCAATGGAACAGCTAAGGGTATAAAGTTTTCAAAAGATAAAGGGGTAATCGTATGCCCTATTAAGATTGACCATCATGTTGAATGCTATCTGTGTTGTCCATATGAGAGAAAGCCGAACCCAACACTTTTCTTCTCCATACGGTTACTTTCAAAACACATTAGCTTCCGTATTACGAATCAAATCAATATGGAAACTATTTTTCTAAAAAATAAATACCATGAGAAAATATGTGTTGCCTCAAGTGAGGGTTCATTTACCATTAATAAATTTGGGGAAATCACGTATATGAACCAAAAAGGACTAGAAATACTTGAAATGGAATCAAAAGATATCTTTGGAAAACATGTTTCTGACATTTTTGAACACGACAAGCAGCTTTTAGAAGTACTAGAATCTAGTAATGGCTGGGTGAATCGTGACTTTTTTATTTATAAACCTAATAAACGCATTCATATCGTTAAAAGTGCCATTCGATTAGTAGATGATCGAAAACAACTCGTCGGCGGGATCTTCCTTTTTAGAGAGATTAAAACAGTTCGTAACTTTGTAGCGAATCTTGTTAGTACAAATACGATCTATACGTTTGATGACATCCTATTTGAGAGCAACAATATGGCAGAGGTCATTCAATTAGCAAAAGCTGCTGCCAAAACAGATTCAAGTATATTAATTGAAAGCGAAAGTGGAACAGGAAAAGAACTTATTGCACAAGCCATTCATAATTATAGCAACCGATGCAATGGCCCATTTATTACCATTGACTGTTCTTCTATCCCCCATGATCTAGTAGAAAGTGAACTTTTTGGTTATGTCCAAGGAGCATTTACGGGCGCTAAAAAAGGTGGCAATATTGGGAAGTTTGAACTTTCTCATGGAGGCACAATCTTTTTAGATGAAATTGGAGAAATGCCATTAGACATGCAATCTAAGTTATTACGAGCGATCCAAAGTCGAACCATTACAAGGGTCGGTGGCAATGATCCAATTCCTGTTGACTTTCGAATTATAGCTGCTACCAACCGAAAGTTAGAAAACGAAATACGGCATCGGAATTTCCGTCTTGATTTATTTTATCGACTTAATGTCATTCACATA
The DNA here is from genome assembly GCF_023555415.1 of Halalkalibacter alkaliphilus. GTDB lineage: Bacteria > Bacillota > Bacilli > Bacillales > Bacillaceae_D > Halalkalibacter > Halalkalibacter alkaliphilus. The sequence continues at coordinate 24,592 of NZ_JAKRYL010000016.1, forward strand.
GCTCTACCTCCTCTACGGGAGAGAGTGGAAGATATTCCTACTCTTGTCAATTTATTTATCGAGAAGACATCAAAAAGAGATAATCGTCCTTCCCCTGCCATTTCTAACCATTGTATACAACTTCTTAAGTCTTACAGATGGCCTGGAAATGTACGAGAATTAGAAAATATCATTGAGCGAGTGACGATTTTGGCAAATGAAGAAATTCAATTAAAGCACTTCCCTAAATATATAAGTGAATTACAGCCCGCTACTCTCGCTGTAAAGGAAAATAAACCGAATCCAATGTATGATACTGATACCGAAATGGTAAGACAAAGCGCTGAAAGACAATTGATTTCAAATACCCTTTCAGAGCTGAACGGAAATAAAAGTCTTACCGCAAAAAAATTAGGTATATCCCGTTCCTCCCTATATAACAAACTAAAAAGTTACAACATTACGATATAGATATGGAGGTGAATACGTTAATGACAACAAAAAAATTGAGTATTTCGTCAGAAGATTTTATTTCAACATTTCAAAGCATTATCGAAAACAACGAAGACATGATCGAAAACCTTAACTTAGACATGTATGTATTTCATTCAGACAATAACTTTGTTTGTTACTATGATAAAGATACGAGACTTATAAGTGACGAACAAACAAAATCAGCAGCATGGGTAAATCCCCTTATTAACAATAAAGCAAGTATCGATCACATAGTTACTGATAGCGGTGTCAAACAATTTGTTTATTCATGTCCCATTTTTATTGATCAGCATTCAGACTTTCACCTGATCGTCCCCTGTCATAAGAAAGAAGATGAGTTACATTTTTCCTTGCAAATACTAGCTGATTACATTGGCTACTTAGTGGTTAACCAAAGAACGAAGGAAGATATTTTTTTGAAAAGTGAATATCAAGAAAAAATATGTGAAGCAACGAGTGAAGGGTACCTAACTATTAATAAATATGGTGAGCTTACTTATTTAAACCGAGTCGGCGGCAAAATTCTTGACGTCGATCCGAAAAAAGCAACAGGAAAACATGTCTCTGAGTTATTTGATTATTATGAGCAAATGATTGAAGTCCTTCATACGGGTAAAGGCTGGGAAAATCGTGACTTTTTTATTTCAAGACCAAGCAGGCGTATTCAATTGGTGAAAAGTTCGATCCCCATCGTAGACGATGATAATCAAGAACTTGTTGGCAGCATCTTCATCTTTCGGGAAATGAAAGTCGTCCGGGATATGGTAGGAAATATTGTCGGCAATAAAGCTAGATTTGATTTTGCCGATTTTAAATACAAAAACAGTGAAATGGTTGAATTTGTTGAATTGGCTAAATCAGCAGCAAAAACCGACTCAAGCGTTTTAATCGAAAGTGAAAGCGGGACAGGGAAAGAGTTAATCGCACAGGCCATTCATAATCATAGCCACCGTTGTAACGGTCCATTTATTACGATTGATTGCTCCTCTATTCCTCGTGATCTAGTTGAGAGTGAATTATTTGGGTACGTAGAAGGCGCTTTTACCGGCGCTCGGAAAAATGGCCGATTCGGTAAATTCGAACTCGCTCATGGTGGAACCATTTTCTTAGACGAAATCGGAGAAATGCCGTTAGAGATGCAATCTAAATTACTTCGAGTCATTCAAAGTCGTACGGTTACAAGAATAGGTGGCAACAAACCGACTCCTATTAACTTTCGAATCATAGCGGCAACAAACCGGAATTTAGAAGAAGAAATCGACAACGGCAACTTTCGTCTTGATTTGTTTTATCGATTAAATGTCATCCATCTATCGATTCCGCCATTACGAAATAGGCTAGAGGACATTCCTATATTAGCTAATTTATTTATTGAAAAAACAGCGACAAGAGAAGGACGCGTTCCCCCTTTACTAACGGATGAGGCTCTATCTGATCTAAAGAAATATTCGTGGCCTGGAAATGTGAGAGAACTAGAAAATGTGATGGAAAGAGCGACACTTTTAGCTGAGGATATCATTACATCCATCCATCTGCCCAAACATATTTCCTCTACTCACACCATCACAAATAACTCGACTTGCATTCAAAATGAGATCGGAGAAACATCAATGGAATGGGAAAAAGTTGAACATCAATTAATAGTGGACACCCTAGAGAAAGCAAACAATAATAAAAGCAAAACTGCGAAAATATTAGGGATTTCGAGATCCGCTCTCTATGATAAGCTGAAAAAATATCAAATAAAATAAGTGACCGTTTCAACTAAACATTGGTGTTAATCTTTGCATCGATAGGAGATATTTCCAAAAAACCACAACCGCTTTAAAAATAACGGGTTCCCTTGAGAGAGAGAAAACAAGTAAATCACATAGCTTTTAGAGATGTAATTAGCACGCTAATTCGCATCTCCTTTTTTCGTTGTTATATTTATTGTACGTTTGCGTTTTCGCATGATAAAGGGGTGCTATAGTATCTGTTAAAATAGCATCTTTTGCTTCTAAACATTGATATAACAAGAGCCAATAAGCGGAATTTTTTCTGTTAGACTGCAGACTAGAGACGGTTCGGGGGATATAAGCGGAGGTTTTCCGATTAAGCAATGCAAAATTACCCATTTTCACGTTTTTCGAGTCAATAGTCGGAATCTTTCCGTCTATTTAAGCTATTTTCAGTGCTACCTACTTCCAAATTAAGAGAAATTTCTCCGCTTATTTATCAAATTGCTTTAGTGTCAGCGTCTAATTAACTTGTACAATCGGGTAGCTTTAGATGAATAAGGCTAGGTTTATAGACCAAAAAGGATCAGATTCTAAAATCTGATCCTTTTGTTTTGTAATTGTATTGTTTGTTATTCCACTTAAACCTATGTTAATGTCATGTTGAATTGCATTTTCTCCCTCTCAACCGAAGCCGTTAGCTTTCAAAATGGTTGTGGTTTTCAGTGGTTCCTTCAAAGGAAGAACCAGGTTAAAACTATATAGCTTTTTTATTATTATCTTCGTTACAATCTTTTTTCCAAATTTCCTCCAACTCCTCAAGAGTTTTCCCTTTCGTTTCAGGAACAATTTTCCAAATAAAGACCATAGCTACTAGACTAATCAAACCGTAGATGGCAAAAGTCATTGGCCCCAAAAGGTCATTTAATGGCGGAAACGTAGACGAAATAGTTAGATTCGCTAACCAATGCAACGCTACTGCAATGGACATAGCCTGACCACGTATTCGATTTGGGAAAATCTCAGAAACGACGACCCACGTTACGACTCCCCAAGACATTTGGAAGCTTGCAACATATAATAAGATGAAAATTAATGTTGTTAACCCGAATATATTCATAGACGCTAATGTTGCGACACAGAATAAGCTGATTGCACAACCAATTGCTCCACCAATGAGTAAGGGCTTTCTACCCAAACTATCAACAAATAAAATTGCCAAGGCCATGAATATGATATTGACTATACCAACAATCACCGTTTGGAGCATTGAAGCCGCTGGTCCAGCGCCCATTGCTTCAAAAATACGGGGAGCATAATATAAAATAACATTGATTCCGATTAATTGTTGAAATATCGCAATCGCGATACCAATAAAGATAACGAGTTTCCCATAGTCAAAGAGATGTGCTTTACTCATATCTTGTTTATTTAATGAGTATTTTATATCGTCTAGGATATTTTGTGCTTTTTGTTTGGAACCGTTTACTTGTTGTAGTATAGAAAAGGCTTTAGTATATTCCTGTTTACTAGCAAGATACCTCGGTGTTTCTGGAACAAAAAACAGTAATAATAAAAATAGCAAAGCAGGAATCATCTCTGAAGCAATCATATATCTCCAGCCAATATCATCAATCCATGCCGTACTTTGACCAGCAGCGATCAATAAGTTGACTATATATACCAACAATGCACCAATTCCTATCGAAAGTGTATAAAGTGCTACAAATTTTCCTCGGCTTTGTTTAGGTGTAATTTCACTAATATAAACAGGAGCTATTGCCGAAGCCATCCCAACTCCGATCCCACCTAAAACCCTATAAAAGTTAAACATTAATAATAACCCCATCGTTGGATTATCCCTTGTAAAAAACAACAGTTCTGGATAAGCACTACCTAATGCAGATATAAAAAACAAAACGGCAGCTAGAATTAATGTATGTTTTCTTCCTATTTTGTTTGCAAGGAAACCGGAAATGATTCCACCGATCACGCACCCAATTAAGGCACTAGAAACGGTTACCCCATGAGCAAAGGACCCTAGCCCCAAGCTATCGATTAAGTATCGTTGAATCGATTGTTCCGCACCGGATATTACAGCGGTATCATAACCAAATAGAAGACCAGCTAATGCAACAGTTGAGACAACTGTAAGTATATAACGGTTACTTTTTTTCGAGTTTTCTTTCATTGTTTCTCCCCCTACAACCTTCTTTTTAAGCGTTTTCACAAAAGCTATTAATTCGAAATTAAGAATAATCCCTCCTCTTTTGTGTCAGCTAAAACTTTGTAATTTTATTATATCTATTGTCGAAAACGCCGTCATTAAAGTAAATTGCCAAACAATTTAAGTATATTGCTTTCTACTATATGGACGTAGTTTCGAAAATAATTCGGAGACAAAAGATAATGGAACTGAACTAAAACAAAGAGTAACCGTAGGCTGGCTACTCTTATTTAGAAAAATCCAACTTAATTTTTCCCTACAAACTTATCTGCGTTTTCTTGTGTAACAAGTTGAAACGGAATATCAATACTCTCTACTTGTTCACCATTTGCTGCTTTGACAGCTGTTTGAATACTTCCAGCCCCTTGTCCTTTTGCGTCTTGGAAGACCGTTATTTCAAGTTTTCCAGCATTCATATATTCCATTGCATCAGGTGTAGCATCAATCCCGGCAATGATAATGTCATCTAACTTCCCTGCCGCTTCAATCGCTAATAGTGCACCAATGGCCATTTCGTCACTATTGGCAACAACGGCGTCAATTGTCCGACCTGATTGAAGCCAATTTTCCATTAACCTCATCGCTTCCGTACGGGACCACTCTCCAGTATTTTGTGCTACTACCTCCATTCCTGGATGTTGATCCACAATTTGATGATTTCCTTCTGTTCTTTTCACCTGGTTTTCATGTCCAAGTCCACCCTCAATAATCGCAATGTTCCCTTTACCTTCTAACCATTTTGCCACCTCTTCCATTTGCATCAAGCCAGCTTTAATAGAAGTTGAACCAACGAATGCTGTGGCTTCTTCAATCCCATCAAATGTCTGATTTACCACAACAATCGGGATGTCTGCATTGTTTGCCATAGTAACGATATCAGGAGCAGCGACCGTATCTACTGGCATTAAAACGATGGCATCTACGTTACGAGATACATAGTTTTCAATTTGGTTCAATTGTCTTGCGCTATCATCTTGGGCATCTGAGAAAACAAATTCAATGTCAGGATGTTTTTGAGCTTCTTCATTCATCGCATCATAGATATATGTGCGGAATGTATCACTCACACTAGAAAGAGCAACCCCTATCACCTTTGTGTCTCCACTAGAACCTTCTGAGGTTGCTTCTTCCCCGCTGCTACCGCAAGCAGTCACCATTAACAACATAACCAAACTTAGAATTGCAGCAAAAATATTTTTCTTTTTCATCACAAAACCCCCTTAAAATTCTTCATAATATGAAAGTAAATCTATCCTTTTTAACACTTGTGATTCTTCCGTATGAATGCGCTTTCAACGAACCACAAAAACATATTTATTATATTTGATTAGTCTGTTTCATTTATACACTACGGGGTATCGAGATACATATATTTAGTTAATCTACATATATCTCGATACATTTTGTTTTTCTGGGGGATTCAACTATCACTGTAACTTATTTCGGTTTTTCTGTCTTCAATCTAACGCTAGATCTTCACCTGTTCTTTACGCAATAACGTTTCTAAATAATCATACGTTCGTTTCGCAATTGGATATGGTTTGTCAAAAGGTGCAGGGTACATATCTTGTTCCACGATTGCCCAGCCGTTAAATTTAATATCTTTTAATACTTGGACAAATGCTTCCATATCAACAACACCTTTTGCTGGTTCACACATGATGTCTTCACTGACCGCCTTGGCAAAAGACCATCCTTCTTCCTGCATTCTCTTTCTAACTTCTAAATCGCAGCTTTTCAGATGCAGGTACGGGATTCTAGCATGATGTTTTTTCATAAAGGCTACTGCGTCACCATCTGTATAAGCATGATGTCCTGTATCTAAACAAAGGTTCACATTGCTATCTCTTAGCAATCTTTCAATTTGTTCCTCTGTCTCGATATGGCTTTGTGCATGTGGATGAAACACTACTTCCAATCCATATTGAGACTTCGCATGGTTTTTAATTTTATCAACATTGCTCACAAACTGAGCCCATTCTTGTTCATTTAATTCGGGAGATCGTACAAATTCGCCTGTAAATAAATCTGTATAACAATCATCAATTAAAACGACATATTGAGCAGACGAAAACTTTAATTGTAATTCACTCATTTCGTCGAGCAAAGCGATAAGTTCATCTGTTTTTTCATTAGAAGTTAAATCCCCAACTAAAGTCGTAGCTGTTAAGGTTAAATCTCTTTTCTCTAATTCTTCCTTTAATTTACTATACTCATTTGGAAGGTATCCCCAAGGGCCTAGTTCGATTCCTTTATAGCCTGCTTTCTCCATCTCGTCTAAACATCTTTCCCATGGAGTTTGTTTTTCATTTTCTGGAAACCATACTCCCCACGAATCCGGTGCAGAACCTAATTTTACATTCATACTGTAACTCCTCCTTTTTCGCTTACATCAACCCAGTTCTTCTCTTCCGCAGATTTTAAGATAGCATCTACAGTTTTATCAATGCTCGCTCCAAACGCAAAATCACAAACATATGGAGTACCATTTGATACGGCAGAAAGTAATTCATGTGCCTCTAATACTTTCATATCGTTATAACCAATCGCGATTCCTGCGGCTGGGTAAAATGCAGAATAGCCTTTGTGTTCAGGACTTAGAAATACTTGGCGGAAACCTCTGTCTGCGGCATGATCAGACGTAAAATACACATTCACTTCATTCATTCTTTCAAGAGAATAATACACAGTTCCTTTTGTCCCTTGAATTTCATATGTTAAGTAGTTCTTTCTACCAGCTGCAATTCTGCTTGATGAGATCATTCCAAGTGCACCATTTTCATAGTTTGCTAGGATAGAAATCACATCATCATTTTCCACTTTCGCAAGTTCGGTTGAACCCGTTGATACTGGTCTTTCTTCAATAACGATTTTTGATAGAGCATTTACACTTTCAATGTTACCGAGAATATATTGAGACACACTTAGCAAATGTGAGCCAAGGTCCCCTAGCGAACCAGAACCGGAAAATTTATTAATATGTCTCCATGTAATTGGAAGCGATTCATCCAATAATCCATCTTGATCATACGTCCCAGTAAATTTAACAATCTTGCCTAGCTTACCTGAATCAACGAGCTCTTTGATGTAGGCGTTAGCAGGGTTCATTACATTGTTATATCCAACATAATTCACTACTCCTTTTTGCTTTGCAAGCTCTGCCAATTCTTCTGATTGGACAGCAGATAAAGTTAACGGTTTTTCACAATAAATATGTTTCCCGTTTTCTAGTGCCGCTTTTGCGATTTCATAATGAAAGGCATTTGGTGTCGCAATATCAACAACGTCTACCCTTTCATCTGTCACAACTTCCTTCCAGTCTATTGTATACCGTAAATAGCCTAACTGCTCACTTGCAGCTTTGGCTGCGCTTTCACTTACATCAGAAACGACTTCAAAAACTGGTTTGCCAGCTTCAGGTCCAAAAGCCATTAAAGCGTTAATAAAAGCATTCGTATGAGCCTTTCCCATCCAACCTGCACCAACTAGTCCAATTCTTACATCCATGTTTATTTCCTCCTAATGACTTTTTTATATTGTTGTTTACAAGTAAATCTTATTACAGTCCTACACGTAAGTCATTAATCTATATTGCTTATTCATTTAGGAATCTTGCTCTCCGTTTATTATCTTTTTTATAAAAGATGAAACTTAGTATAAAATAACGTTATCAAGAAACAGTTGGAGGTTTTTATGAAAATAAAGGACAAAGGAACCTTACCCCAATCAAAAATGTTTTTTACTATGGCAAATGACTTTTCAAAGAAAGCTCTCTATTACCTCATTTACTCAGGGACCTTTTATTGTACCGAAAAATACAAGATAAGCAGAGATACCTTTCATAGCTATTTATTTATGTATATAAAAAAGGGGAAAATGAAAATTGAATACAAAGATCGTCAATTTATCGCAACGGCAAACTCTTTTGTTTTTCTCGATTGTTATGAGCCACACGTTTACCAAGCTGAAGAAGAAACCGTTTTTGATTGGTTTCACTTTTCCGGCAATTCCAGCAAAGAGTATTTCGAATTGCTTTATGAAAAGAATGGTTGCGTCTACTCTTTAGCCAACAATTATCTTATCCCTGAATATATGAATCGAATTTTAAAAATGACGGAACGTAATGAAGTAGATGAGCATGATGTGTCCATTTATATACAAAAAATACTTTATGAACTTAATCAAATTTCTACTGTTTTTGACGATTCAACGGAAAAAAAGATAGAACAAGCAATTCATTATATTGAAAATCACTATAAAGAAAATATTAAACTAGAGGATATCGCAAATCATGTGTATTTAAGCCCTTTTTATTTTACTCGAACATTTAAAAAATATATGAACTGCTCACCCGTTCAATATTTAATAAACTATCGGATTAATAATGCGAAGAAATTACTTCACAATACGAACCTTACAGTAAATGAAATTTCAAATACATGTGGATTCAATAGTACGTCTCATTTTGTTACAACGTTTAAAAACCATGTTGGTATGTCGCCAAAGAAGTTTCGGGATATTGAATTCTAATTCGTAATGTAACCATTTCACAAATTCAGGGTGAAATGGTTATTCTTCATTCCCCCCTCCTTCTTCTATTCACAGAAATATTCAAAAATTGTCACTGGCTTTCACTGACCTTCACTGGCCTTCACTGAGAGATCTCACCTCTTCTAATTCGTATTTATGAGGTTTGCCCTTTCTTTTTACTAGATGCTATTTTTTAGTTATTGAATGAGTAATCGGAGGGCTGACTATGAAATCAAAAAAAGAAAATCAGAAACTACATTTAATTGATACAGATATCCACGAACGAGTTCTTTATGAAGATTTAATTATGTATCTAGACAATCCTTGGAAAAAATACATTACAGATTGTAACTGGATGCAGGAAAAGCATATGCCCTATGTTCAACCGGCGATCGCTGGTGTTGACCGCGCGGATGCACGCGTTCCAGATGGTAGACCAGCCGGAACCGATTTGGAATTTATGAGCAAGCAACTATTAGAACCATGTGGACACGAGATTGGGATTTTAACAGGAGCACTCGATCCTTCCCCCTCTTCCATGCACGGCTGGTATGAGATGGCAACAGCCTTAGCATCCGCTTATAATGATTGGCAAATTGAAAACTGGTTAGAAAAAGATAAGCGTCTCTATGGTTCGGTTCACATTGCTGCTGGTGATCCGGTGGCTGCCGTACGAGAAATTGACCGTGTTGGATCACACCCAAAAATGATTCAAGTGTTATTACCGATTGATGACATTATGTGGGGTGACCCGTATTATCATCCAATCTATGAAGCCGCCCAGCGTCATGATTTAATGATAGGCATGCATCATAATGAACCACCTATTTATTTTGGAAAGTGGCCACGTTATTTTATTGAATGGCACACGTTAATCCCAACCGCACACATGATGCAAGTGACGAACATGGTCTTTAACGGAGTGTTTGAAAAATATCCACGACTGAAACTGATGATGATTGAAGGCGGTTTCACTCATGTGCCACATTTGATGCGGAAAATGGATCAGCAGTATAAAGATTTACGTCATGAAGTGCCTTGGATCAAGCGAATGCCAAGTGACATTATTAAAGAGCATATTCGCTTTACAACTCAGCCACTTGAAGAACTAACAAAGAAAGAGTTCTTACAGCTAATCGATCAAATGGGGACTGATGAACTTATTTGCTTCTCGACTGACTACCCTCATTGGGACTATGATTCACCATTTGAAGCGTTACCTCCTAATCTTGACGAGAGCTTACAGCGAAAACTTTTTTCTGAAAATGCTAGAGCTTTTTATCCGAAGCTTCCCCAAATCAGAAAGGAGGATGCTTAATGAAACAAGTCGTTTGCAATGTTACGGATCTTCAGCCAGGAGAAATCATGGAAGCTGAATTTGATAGAAAAAGCATTGTCGTTTGCCGCACAATGGATGGTGAATTTTCCGCATTCCTTAATCGCTGTATACATCAAGGAGCACCTTTATCAAAAGGAATGTTATGCGGAACCTCTATCGATACAGATCAAGTTGGAGAATATGACTATCAACGCGAAGGAGAAGTCCTAAGGTGTCCATGGCACGGCCGAGAGTTTGATGTAAAAAATCGTGGGTGTATGCTAGCAAACTCAAAATATAAATTAAAAGATTTTAAGGTTGAAGTTGAAAATGAACAAGTTGTTGTGTGTAAATAAATCAACTAGGAGGACTGATCAGTGATTACGCAAATGTATATAAATGGCGAATGGGTTCATTCCCAATCCGGACAAACAAGAGACATTATCAACCCATATAACCAAGAGGTGATTGCGGTTGTAGAAGAAGGCAGCAAAACCGATGCCGAAATAGCCATTGCAGCTGCAAGAAAGGCGTTTGATAAAGGGGAATGGAGTCATACGTCAGCGACAGAAAGAGGATACATTTTATTTCAAGTAGCGGAAAAGATCAAGCAATACAAAGACGAGCTAGCTGAGCTAGAAACATTAAATACAGGAAAAACTCTCACTGAAAGTGAAGCGGATATGGATGATATTGCAGCCGTGTTTCAATACTTTGCAGGGTTAGCAGATAAAGACGGCGGACACGTTATTGAGTCCCCTATTCCTGATTCAAGTAGTCGAATTGTTCGTGAACCTGTAGGGGTTTGCGGGCAAATTACACCGTGGAATTATCCACTATTACAAGCAGCTTGGAAACTGGCTCCAGCTCTTGCCGCTGGAAATACGGTCGTGTTAAAACCAAGTGAAATCACCCCATTAACGACCATTAAAATGGCAGACATTTTTGACGAAGTAGGGATTCCTCCTGGAGTCGTCAATGTCGTTTTAGGACCAGGCGAAAGTGTTGGTGCAAAGTTAGCAGAAAGTCTCGATGTTGACCTTATTTCATTTACAGGCGGAGGGACAACCGGTCGAAAAATAATGCAAGCAGCAGCGATTAATTTCAAAAAAACCTCTCTTGAATTAGGAGGAAAAAATCCCAATATTATCTTTGCTGATGCTGATCTTGATGTTGCTATTGATTACGCAATGAATGCCGCATTCTTCCATGCAGGCCAAGTTTGCTCAGCCGGATCGAGGTTGATCGTACATGAGTCGATCCATGATCAGTTTGTAGCATTACTCATTGAAAAGGCAAAGCATGTTACTCTAGGGAATGGGTTTGACGAAAAAACAGAAATGGGACCTGTTATTTCAAAAGAACATATGGAAAAGATCGAAAACTATATTGCATTAGGGGTAAAAGAAGGTGCAACAATTGCAGTTGGTGGAAAGCGCTCCCCTCTTCCTAAGCTTGCAAATGGGAATTTTATTGAGCCAACTATTTTCACAAACTGTGACACGAGCATGCGGATTGTCCAAGAAGAAGTATTCGGTCCTGTTGTAACAGTTGAGACATTTTCAACTGAAGAAGAAGCCATTCTACTCGCAAATGATAGTGTTTACGGCTTAGCAGGTGCGGTTTGGACGCAAGACTTACATTTGGCTGAGCGCGTCGTAAAAAAATTAAGAATGGGAACGACATGGATCAATGACTTTCATCCATACATCCCACAAGCCCCGTGGGGAGGCTATAAACAATCTGGAATTGGACGAGAACTAGGATCCATCGGCTTAGAAGAATATACTGAAACGAAGCATATTTATCAAAATAGTAACCCGAAGCCATTAGGTTGGTTTAAATAGTGTTATGGGTTGTCTTTAAAAAGTCATGAACTAGCAATAATGTATGTATCACACCTGCTTTCTGTCGAAGTTGAGTGGTATTCTGTCGATAATGGGGGATTTACTGTCCAAAGTCGACTATTTACTGTCGCTTTTCCTTGATTTACTGTCAGATGGATATTGAAGGGGTTATTTAATGAGTTGGAAGAAGCCGATGTTTCCTCTGGGACGGTACTGACATGCGGCTTCTTCCCACCATATCCAAAAAAGAAAAACGATCCTACTATGAGAATCGTTTCAAAACATTCCTATTTAATAGCTTTACTTACTTTCAACTTTTTCCCTTTAACCGTCGTATTTTCCATCGCTTGTAACACGACCGACCCTTTTCCATTTAAAATATCGACATACGTTAACGTATCCTGAATAGTAATAATCCCAATATCATCTGCAGTTACACCTGGAATCTTGGCAATGGTTCCAACAAAATCAACTGGTCGAAGCTTTTTCTTTTTACCTCCAGTAAAATGCAGCTTCATAATATCTTTATTAATACGTGCAGTTTTGTTATTTTTTACAATTCGACGTCCACTCAATTTTTCGTCAAACGCACTTTTAGAGCTGATTACTTCGTGCTGACTTGGTATTTCTAAAGGTGTTATCTCATAACTGATGTATTTCTCAATAGCTTTCACATATTTGCCCTCACTTGCTGTTGCAAACGTAATTGCTTTGCCTTTATTCCCGGCACGGCCGGTTCTACCCGTTCGATGAACATAGCTTTCTTTTTCCATCGGAACATCATAATTAATTATGAGAGTCACATTATCAACGTCAATCCCTCTAGCAGCTACATCGGTTGCAACTAGATAACGAAAATCGCCATTTCTGAAACCATTCATCACCGCAAAACGGTCTTCTTGCTCTAATCCTCCATGGAGCTTTTCACATGGATAGTTAGAATCCTGTAATTCTTCAAATACTTGATCAACATGTTCTTTTGTGTTGCAAAAAATGATACAGCTATCAGGATTTTCAACGATGGTTACATCTTTTAGTAGAGCAACTTTTCCTTCTTCTCTAACGTCAATAATCCGGTGCTCAATCATACTCGCCGTTCCCTCAGTTGCTTCGATCTCAATATGAACGGGTTCTTTCATATACTTATGGCAGAGAGCTTCCACATCTTTAGGCAGCGTAGCTGAGAAAACCATAGTCACTCGGTTATCAGGTAATTGTTGAATGATCTTTTCCACATCATCAATGAAGCCCATATTTAACATTTCATCTGTCTCATCTATAATCAGGTACCTGATCTGATCTAAACTTAATGTTTCTCTTTCAATATGGTCCGTCACTCTCCCTGGAGTCCCTACAACGACATGTGTTTTCTGCTTCAACTCTTCTTTTTGTTTTGCAAAAGGCTCTTTCCCGTATAAAGCCGTCGCTTTAATTCGTTTAAACCTTCCGATATTTGTGATATCCTCTTTCACTTGAGCAGCAAGTTCTCGCGTCGGAGTCAAAATCAAGGCTTGGGCCTTTTTCTCTTCCCATTCGATCATTTCACAAATAGGAATCCCAAAGGCTGCAGTCTTCCCACTTCCTGTTTGTGATTTTACGACAAGGTCCTGTTGATCGATTGCTCTAGGAATCGTTTTTGCTTGGACCTCAGTTGGAGAGCTAAATTTCATTACCTTAAGGGCTCTTTTTATCGCATCGCTTATTTGCAAATCTTCAAAATTTGGTTTATTCATGTGCAACCTCTTTTACTGGTTATTGTTTTCATATAGGTTCTCTCAAGGAATTCATCATATGCAAGCCAAAAAGCAGAACCTATTTTTACATACAAAAAAAAGGACCCTTACTAGAGCCCTTTCCCTTATTTATGCTTTGTTAACGTTAACAGCTTGAGGTCCACGTTGACCTTGCTCAACGTCGAATGTAACGTTTTGGCCTTCATCTAATGATTTAAATCCTTCGCCTTGGATAGCTGAGAAATGTACGAATACATCGTCTCCACCTTCAACTTCAATGAAACCGAAACCTTTTTCTGCGTTAAACCATTTTACTGTACCTTGTTGCATGTGTATAATCTCCTTATGTGGACAAAGCCACTATTTATTACTATTGTTGCTCAAATGATATCAAAGGCGAAAAGTTTAAATACTAATTCGTGATTTGAAACAGCCCGAACAAAAATAACTTCTTAAATATAGCATAGATATTTTTATAAAGCAATCCCTTACTTGTATTAAAAACGACTGAATAGAAAAATTGATCATACATTTTTCATGAAAGAACCAGGTTTTTCAGCTTCTAAGATTCCCACTCGCCTCTTCAATCTATGATAAATTAACCCATAGATAGAAAGTCTCATCAAGAAGAGATCGCAAAAAGGCTGCTCTTTTGAACTAATTTAGCCCGCTATGAACTAGGTTCATAGCGGGCTAACGATGTGCACAAACTTCATATATGAAACTTATTTTTCTTAAAGCTTTTCTCCATTACTTCCAATCACATTTTTATACCAATCAAAACTCTTCTTCTTCAAACGCTTATTTGAGCCTTTGCCTTCACTATCTCGATCTACGTAAATAAAACCATAGCGTTTTTTCAACTCAGCAGTTGAAGCACTAACTAAATCAATTGGACCCCAGGATGTGTATCCAATTAGATCCACCCCGTCACCGATGGCTTTTTTCATTTCTGCAATGTGAGCACGTAAATAGTCAATACGGTAATCATCTTGAATCGTTCCGTCTTCCTCAATAACATCGACAGCACCTAGCCCATTTTCAACGATGAAAAGTGGTTTTTCATAACGATCGTACAATTGGTTACAAACAGTTCTTAAGCCAACAGGGTCAATTTGCCAGCCCCACTCAGATGCTTTCAAGTAAGGATTCTTAATACCAGCTAAAAGATTTCCTGATGCTTGTTGCTTCAAGTGCTCAGGGTCTGTACTTGCCACAAAGGACATATAATAGCTGAAGCCAATATAATCGACTGTATGTTCGCGAAGGATCTCTAAGTCTCCATCCTCGATTTCAATCTCGATGTCGTTTTCAATCCAATAATTTTTCATATAAGAAGGATAGTAACCTCTTGATTGCACATCAGAGAAGAATAACGTTTTACGATCCTGCTGCGTTGCAGCAAACATATCTTCCGGCTTTGATGTGTATGGATATGTGATCATCGAAGCAATCATACAACCAATTTGTAAATCAGGGTTGATTTCGTGGCCTACTTTCACGGCCAAAGCACTTCCTAAAAACTGATGGTGAGCTGCTTGGTAAATATCTTGCTCATTTTTCTTCCCATCTTCAAATAATAGTCCGCCACCAGTAAACGGCGCGTGCAGCAACACATTGATTTCGTTAAACGTCATCCAATACTTCACCTTTTCGTGATAGCGCTCGAATAATGTTTTTGCATAACGCTCGTAAAACTCCACAAGTTTACGGTTCTTCCAACCACCATATTCTCTTACCAAGTGCAAAGGCATTTCATAGTGGGAAATTGTAATCACTGGCTCAATATCGTGTTTTAACAATTCATCGATCACGTTCTCGTAGAAAGTTATTCCCTTTTCGTTTGGATGTAGCTCATCTCCGTTAGGAAAAATCCGTGTCCATGCGATCGAGAAACGGAACGCCTTAAAGCCCATTTCGGCAAATAATGCGATATCCTCTTTATACGTGTTATAAAAATCTATGCCTTCATGATAGAGATTAAAATCCTTCATGGAATAATCCGGCGGACTCATAATACCATTCGGAGAAACGTCAGCCGTTGATAACCCCTTCCCATCCGCTTGAAAATTACCTTCTAATTGATTTGCCGCTACCGCACCACCCCATAGGAAGCCTTCTGGGAACTTTGCTAATTTACTCATCCTTTTCACCTCTTATATTAATCTAAGTTCTGTCCATTTGATTCAATCGCTTGCTTATACCAATGAAAGCTTTTCTTTTTCAGACGCTTTAACGAACCATTTCCTTCATTATCTTTATCTACATAAATATAACCATATCTTTTTTTCATTTCTCCAGTTGAAGCACTAACAATGTCAATCGGACCCCAGCTTGTATACCCGATAATCTCGACTCCATCTTCAATCGCTTCTCCCATTGCATCAATATGCTTTCGTAAATACTCGATACGGTAGTCATCACTTACTTCGCCCTCTGCGTTCACTTCATCTATAGCACCTAAGCCATTTTCTACAACAAACAAAGGTTTTTGATAACGATCGTACAATTGATTTGCTGTAATTCGGAACCCTTTCGGATCAATCGTCCAGCCCCATTCTGATTTTTCTAAGTATGGATTCTCGATAGATCCAAAAACGTTACCAGCTGTTTGGTTTTTCAATACTTCTGGATCTGTGCTCGTTGCCCTACTTGCATAATAGCTAAAGCCGATATAATCAACGGTATGTGTTTTTAATAAAGCTTCGTCTTCGGCTTCCATCTTAATCGCAATGTTATTTTCTTTAAAGAAACGTTTCGCATAACCTGGATATGCTCCGCGAGATTGCACATCAATAAAGAAAAACGATTCCCGATCCTTTTCCATCGCGTCCATAACATCATTAGGATTACACGTATACGAATACGTCATGCCTGCTGCAAGCATGCAGCCGATCTTTGCATCCGGATTGATTTCGTGACATGCCTTTACCGCTAAACTACTTGCAACTAACTGATGATGGGCTGCTTGATACTTGGTTTGCTTTTGATCTTCCCCATCCTCAAAAACTAGTCCAGCACCTACAAAAGGCAGATGTAGAAGCATGTTAATTTCGTTGAACGTCATCCAATATTTCACTTTATCCTTATATCGTTTCAAAATCGTCTTCGCATACGTTTCAAAAAAACCTACAAGTTTGCGGTCTCTCCAGCTTCCGTATTTCTCAATAAGATTGACTGGAACATCAAAATGAGCAATTGTAACAACAGGCTCAATCCCATGTTTTCTGAGCTCATTAAATAAGTCATCGTAAAATTGTAAGCCTGCTTCATTCGGCACTAAGTCATCGCCATTAGGGAAAATACGAGCCCAGGCAATCGACACACGCAATGCTTTAAAGCCCATTTCGGCAAAAAGAGCAATGTCCTCTTTATATCGGTGGTAAAAGTCAATCGCTTCATGTGAAGGATAAAATTCACCTTCTAGCGGTGTAAATTGGTCAAGCTTGCCTAACATTACATCCCAACGTTTCTTCCCTGTTGGCAACAAATCTACCAAGGTTAAGCCTTTCCCATCCTCTAGATACGCACCTTCTGTTTGATTGGCAGCGATCGCACCACCCCATAAGAAATGTCCTGGAAATTGATAAGTAGACATAACAACACTCCTCCCTATTAAGAGAAACCAGAAGGAAGGTTGATGGTACCTTTTCCTTCTGGCTTCCGTCATAGTTCTTATTTAATTAATGTGATTAAACTGTCACCATGTTTCACTTCTTTTTCTTCTGTTGTCATTAAGTTATATCGATCTGAATTCGTGACAATGACAGGTGTCGTAATGTCAAACCCAGCTCCCTGAATACCCTTAATATCAAACTCAATTAGAAGTTGTCCTTTTTCCACTCGGTCTCCTTGTTGAATATGAGCCGTGAAAAACTCACCTTGAAGTTGAACCGTATCCATTCCTACATGAATTAATAATTCTGCTCCATTATCAGAGATAATCCCAACAGCATGCTTTGACGGGAATAACGCTGAAATCGTTCCTGACACAGGTGCAATTAGTTTACCTGCCGTCGGTATAACAGCAATCCCATTACCAAGCGCCCCTGTTGCAAACGCCTCATCTTTCACTTCCTTAAGTGGTAATACCTCTCCATAAAATGGACTTGAAACGACTTCACCTTTTACTTCTACTGCACTGTTAATTATTGTTTCTACTACTGGTTCTACAGGAGCTTCAGTAGCTGCTACTTCTGCTTTCTCAAGCGGAGTTTCTTCTTTATTTACCCCACCAAATAAATACGTTAAGACTGCACCTAAAACGAATGCAACAACCATCGCAATTAAAGCACCCCATACGGTCATATCAAGGCCATTTGGCCCAATAAATGATGGGATCATGAAAATTCCAAGGCCGCCAATCATATAAGTTTGTGTTCCAAAAAATCCAATGATTCCACCACCAATACCTGCAGCGATACAGCTGATAATAAATGGTTTTTTCTTCGGTAGTGTAACCCCGTAAATTGCAGGCTCTGTTACACCAAAGATCCCTGAAATAAATGCTGGAATACTAAGTGATTTTAATTTTTTATTTGTTGTCTTTAGATAAACTCCAAGCACCGCACCAATCTGTGCAAACGAAGCTGCAAACATCATTGTTAATACTGGATCAGCACCAAATGTTGATAGGTTGTTAATGACAACTGGTACAAGACCCCAGTGTAAACCGAAAATAACTAACACTTGCCAGAAACTTCCAATAAACAAACCTGCAATAACTGGACTTAAATCATACACAAACACCGTTGCTTGACCTACAATTCTTGCCGCCCATGTAGAAATTGGCCCAATGATAATAAATGTTAATGGTACAAGAACAAGCAATGTAAAGAATGGCACTAAGAATGTTTTTACAACATCAGGAATAACTTTCTTAAACCATTTTTCTATCTTCGCTCCAAAGAATGTTGCAAGAATAACTGGAATAACTGAAGAAGCATAACTCATTAAAATAACTGGAATACCAAAGAATGTTACAAACACAGGTGATTCAAACATCGTTCCTGCAAATAATACGTAAAGCGGGTCACCTGTCATCAATGTATCAACCGCTGGATACACTAACGACGCACCAATGGCAATCCCGATAAATGGCGATCCACCAAACTTCTTCATCGCCGTGTAACCTAAGAAGATTGGTAAGAAATGAAACAATGAATCCCCAACGATATTTAAGATTTGATACGTTCCATCATTCGCATCTAGCCAACCAACTGATAAAAACAACGCAGTAAATCCTTTAATCATCCCTGTTGCTGCTAGAACACCTAAGATTGGTGTAAAAATACTTGCGATTATATCGATAAAGCGACTAAAAAGGCTCCCTTTATTCTCGTTTGCGTCTTCCTCATTTTGCTGCGACTGATCAGCGAATCCGCCAACAGCAACAACCGCTTTGTACACGTCAGGAACATGATTCCCGATAACGACTTGATATTGTCCACCACTTTTCATAACGGTTACAACATCATCCATATTTTTTAAAGCCTCTGTTTGAGCTTTGCTTTCATCTTTTAATTTAAATCGTAATCTTGTAATACAATGAACAACACTTTTCACGTTCTCTTTCCCGCCAACTTTTTCAATAATTGACTTGGCTAATTGTTCGTATTTCATGACTAACCCCCACTTTCTCATTTATCTTTCGTATTTTTGTAAATAAAAAACCTGATCCGATTAAGCGCACAAAAATAACACTTGTGCTTCTCATCAGACCAGGTTAAGCCCACTTAAGGTAACATTCCTAGCTAAAATATAAAGTTTTGATTAAGGTAACGCTTTCTTTTATAGAAAAAATGATTGCTGTTGCACTTTAAATTTTGCTTACTCTTCCTCAGCTTTGCTGGTAACGCTGTGTAACACGATGAATATGCAGCGTTAAATAGATGATCTCATCCTTCGAAATCTCCCACTTATAGCTCTTTTCTAGGTACACTTTAATCTTTTCACTGCACCGAAAGGCTTCAGGATATTTTTTATTCAGCTGTTCATAGAGGAAATTGTCTTCTGTTTCCTCCACTCGCTCTTTCCTTACAAACCTCATCGCGAAAAAGCGCAGATGAGTGAGAAAACGTTCATAGTTAATGGAACTTTCATCTAATTCCATTCCGAAATGGTACTTTACGATATTTAAGATATTATTGACCATTTCTGTCACTTGAACAGCTTCAGCCATATTCTCACCAGATAACTGGCTATTGACTAGATGAAGAGCAATAGATGCCGCCTCATCTTCACCAAACAAGATTCCGGTTTCTTCTTGAATAATAGCTAACGCTTTCAAAGATACTTGAAACTCAAGCTTATAATGCTTTCTTATTTCCCATAAAAGAGGGTTCTTTAAGTGAATCCCCTGCTTATGCCTGCTAATGGCAAAACTAATATGGTCTGTTAAAGCCACATACAGATGATCATCCAATTTGTATGGCAATCGCGATTTAGCATAATCTAAAATCTTAGACGATATATTAAGATATCTTTCAGAAGTATCGTTTAACAGCTTCGCTAACTTATCAGAAACACCGTGCTTTTCTAACACAAAGGTTTTCTCGATTTTGGATGTATCAATTGGTTCCCCGGCCTTTTTTTGAAAGGCAAGTCCCCGTCCCATCACGACAACCTCTTGGTTTTGTTCATTATTCGCTATTACGACATTATTGTTAAACACTTTTTTAATCTTCATCATCAAACCCGCCCTACTTCTGTTTTGTTTCGGTCAGTCTGTAAAAAGGGTATAAAAAAAACCCAACCTTGTATACAGAATACCCCATTAAGAGCCTCCGAAACAAACTTAGGTTTTGCCTGCCGAACAGTAACAATCCGTCTAAGAAAATATTAAATTGAAATCGCTTACTAACTTTATACCATGACAAAATAATCATTGTCAACAACCTTTCAAAAAAAATAATTTTTCATTTTTTCAAAACTAGTTTATGCTTTATCCATAGATATTATAGAGTCATAGAGAGGAGAAAACTATGAAATTAATCACAACAGATATGGATGGGACATTATTAAACGAAAAAAGCGAAGTTAGCACAGAAAATGCAAAAGCAATCCGAAAGGCACAGGAATTAGGGATCGAAGTCGTGATCGCAACAGGTCGTTCTTATAAAGCTGCGGCAAAACCCTTAATGGAAGCAGGCTTATCTTGCCCAATCATTTGTTTAAATGGAGCACAGGTGTATTTAAAGAACGGAGAATTAATTCGTAATATCGCATTAGACAAGGAAGCATGTAGAAAAATTGAACTCGCGTGTACGAGTGAATCAAGTTATTTTGAAATCTTCACAAGTGCTGGAGGCTACTCTATCAATCGGGATGCATTTATTCATATATTGGTTGATGTCATGAAAGCCCATTATCCTAACGTTGAAACAAACGTCATTAAAGAAAAAGTAAAGCAACGTTTCCAAGATGAAAAGATTCAAACCGTTGATGACTTTGATCATATTTTCAATAATGACGAAATTGATGTCTTTAAGTTCCTTACCTTTTCTTTAGAAGAAGATGTTCTGCAAAGAATCCGTGAACAGTTAAAAGATGAACATGACCTTACCATAACCTCATCCGGTCACCAAAATCTTGAATTTAACCATCGTGATGCTAATAAAGGAGCTGCTCTTGCTTTCTACTCTAGCAGACAAGGAATTGAGCTAGAGGATGTCATGGCCATTGGCGATAATTTTAATGATTTTTCGATGCTTGAAATAGCTGGGTTCAGTGTCGCAATGGAAAATGCGGCTTTAGGCATTAAAAAAATCTGTAACTTCACAACAAAAAAGAACTCTGAACACGGGGTCGCCTTTGCGATTGAAAAAATACTTAAAGACGGTATCAAGAAGACTGTTCGGTAAGGACTCTACCACTTCAAATGTGTGCTTGCAAAAAATAACGTTTACAAAAATCCTTGCTAGCTAAAAAAAACCATGTTATAGTTATCGCAAATAAACAAACAACCCATTTAGGATTGTAACTGTTCACACAGGCAAAACCTAAATCACGTATCTATGAGACTAGTATGTCTTCCCGACGTGATTTAGGTTTTTTTATTTTATCCTAGTGAATGAGTATTCATTTTAAATTTAACATGGAGGTTTTCTTTATGACGAACTATCAATTTCCCGAAGGATTTTTATGGGGCGGTGCTACAGCTGCCAATCAAGTAGAAGGTGCGTATCTTGAAGACGGCAAAGGGATGAACCTGGCAGATGTGATGCCTGGTGGAAAAGTCCGTTTAAATGTCATCTCAAAACCCGGATTCGATTTTAAAATTGATACAAAGAAATACACGACATACCCAAACCACGAAGCGATCGATTTTTATCATCGTTACGCAGACGATATCGCATTATTTGCTGAATTAGGATTTAAAACATACCGTATGTCAATCGCTTGGTCTCGTATTTTCCCTAAAGGAGACGAGCTTGAGCCAAACGAGGAAGGCCTAGCATTTTACGACCGTGTATTCGACGAGTGCTTAAAGCATGGAATCGAGCCAGTTGTAACGATCTCCCACTATGAAATGCCTTTATATTTAATTACTGAGTATGGTGGTTGGAGAAACCGTGAAGTCATTTCATTCTTCGAACGCTATGCCATCACTTTATTTAACCGTTATAAAGACAAAGTAAAGTACTGGTTAACTTTTAACGAAATCAATGGTGCTACACATCTTCCTATTATGAGCCTTGGGTTCTCCCCTGCTACAGAAGATGTTCGTCTTCAAGAAAGCTTCCAAGGGTTACACCATCAGTTTGTTGCGAGCAGCTTAGCTGTTAAGGCTTGTCACGAAATCATTCCTGGCTCACAAATTGGTTGCATGTTAATTTATATGCCTGTATACGCATATGATTGCAATCCGCAAAACGTCCTACATGCCATGAAAGAAGAACAAGTCTTTAACTATATTTGTGGTGATGTTCATGTTCGTGGGGAGTACCCTGCCTTCTCCAAGCGTTTCTTTAAAGAAAATGACATTAACATCAATATGGAAGATGGCGATTTAGAAACACTTAAACAGTACCCAGTTGACTTCATTTCTCTCAGCTATTATATGTCTCGTACAGAAAAGAAAGAGCTAACAAAAGAGGAAAAAGCATCAGGAAACCTCATAGCTGGTGTAAAAAACCCACACCTTAAAGCAAGTGACTGGGGCTGGGAAATTGATCCAACTGGACTACGAATCGGCTTAAATCAACTATACGATCGTTACCGCGTCCCTCTTTTTGTAGTAGAAAACGGCCTTGGTGCATACGACACTGTCGAAGAAGATGGCAGTATCAATGATGATTATCGGATCAACTACTTACGTGAGCATATTAAAGCGATGGGTGAAGCGATTGAGGATGGTGTTGAATTAATGGGCTATACAGCTTGGGGTTGTATCGATCTTGTTAGTATGTCAACAGGTGAAATGTCGAAGCGCTACGGTTTCATTTATGTTGACAAGCAGGACGACGGCAGCGGTACCCTTGAGCGTAAGAAGAAAAAATCTTTCTATTGGTATCAAAATGTGATTGCAACGAATGGAAAGGAATTGGAATAAGAAAAAAGCAGCGATCAAGAGTCCATGTGGCTCTTGATCTTTTTCATACGCAAGGAGGTACTTGTTAAGCCCTAAAAATAGATTTCAATAACTTCCATAAATACTGGCTCCTGTCACCATTCACTAAAAAAATAAGTAGACTGCCCCCTCTGAGACCGTCTACTTATTTATTTGTTTCGTAGAATCTCGGATAATTAATTCGGAGTCAATGACGATAGATTCAGCTGTGTCCCTCGCTTTTTTGTTCGAGCCCGTTACTGCTTTGACTATATCTAGTATCATCTTTGCAGCACTTTCGCCCATCTTACTTTTAGGATGTTGGATTGTCGTCAATTTAACTTCCGTAGCATTGGCCATAAAGGAATCATCAAATCCAACAATTGAAATATCTTCAGGAACTTGAAGATTTTTTTCTCGAATAACATCAAGCAGTCTAATTGCTAGTTCATCATTATAACAAACAATAGCAGTTGGTACGTCTTCACCTACCGATAACTTCTCCTGCAAAAATTCAACTGGTTTCGTTGCTTTCTCTTCGGAGCTATAGATTACGATATTACTCGGATCAACGAAGACCCCATGCTCACGGTGTGCTTGAAGAAATCCCTTCATCCGTTTATTACCTTGTATATCATCCGTTTTGAAGAATCCAATAATATTGGTATGTCCCAATTCAATGAGATGCTTTGTTTGAATATAGCCACCCTTCTCATCATTCATCGTAATGCTAAGTGGATCTAATTCATCATAAAAAGCATTGATCATAATATATGGGATATTTTTTCTTTCTAAGTTTAGATAATAATTAATATTTGGATTAAATAATGCACTTTTAGTTGGTTCAATAATAACTCCATCAAAGCGCTGTGTTAAAATTTTATTTAGTGCCTTTCGCTCGTTTTCATGATTATTATTTGTGCTAAACAAACTAACATGATACCCGTGCTGACTGAGATAAGATTCCGCACCTCTAATAATAGAAGGAAAAATATAATCGGAAATGTACGTCGTGATAATCGCTATATTCTTTTGATTACTCGCATTCATACTTGTTTCAACTTCTGACCGATCTACACAAAACGTCCCCGCACCCTGCTCTCGATATAACCATCCTTGGGTGACGAGCTCACCAATAGCAACGCGGACTGTATGTCGACTGACGTCAAATTGTTTCATCAATTCACTTTCTGAATAAATCTTTTGATGAGGTTGGAACGTGCCGTCAAGTATTTTAGACATAATCGCTTGTTTTACGATATTGTATTTTGTTTCGATATTCATTCACCTCCATAACACGCTGCAGCTTCTCCATTATAAACGGAACCTAATACTTAGGGAAAGAATAAAAAGGAAGTAGAGATTTAATCTCTTAAACCTCTACTTCATTGATGCTATCTTCTCCAAATTGCTTCATTCCACTTTAATTCATTGCGAAATTGTCTTACTTTCGTATCCTTATCGATGACAACTACTTCTATTTTTGCCATATCAGCAAAGTCGTATAATTGTTCTGTCGTTACATCAAAAGAAAATACCGTGTGGTGTGCACCACCAGCATAGATCCAAGCTTCTGTAGCTTCACTTAATGATGGTTGCGGCTTCCACAATACTTTAGCTACTGGTAAATTTGGTGTCTCAATCGTTGGCTGTTCAGCTTTAACTTCATTAATTACAAGACGGTATCTACCACCTAGTTCTATAAGTGAAGCATTTACTGCATCGCCACCTCTACCATCAAATACTAGGCGTGCCGGATCCTCTTTTCCACCGATACCTAGAGGGTTAACAACAATTTTAGGTTTAGTAGCAGTTACAGTCGGACAAATTTCAAGCATATGTGAACCGAGAATCATTTCATTACCAGGCTCTAAGTGGTACGTATAATCTTCCATAAAAGAAGTTCCTTTATTACCAGAAATAATTTTCATAAGGCGTAGTAATGCAGCTGTTCTCCAGTCACCTTCACCGGCAAATCCATATCCTTCTGCCATTAGACGTTGTGCAGCTAATCCTGGAAGTTGCTTCATTCCATGTAAATCTTCAAAATTTGTAGTGAATGCGTTGTAATTTCCTTTAGACAAGAATGCTTTTAAACCTAACTCAATACGTCCTTGCTCAAGGATAGAGTCTCTAACCGCTCCTGGTTCACTCGCTTCTGCTGGGAGATCATATAATTCACTATACTCTTTATAAAGTATATCTAGATCTTCATCCGTTACTTTGTTCATCTCTTCAACTAGATCACCAATACCATAATAATCTACTGTCCATCCAAATTTAATTTGTGCTTCTATTTTATCTCCATCAGTTACCGCAACGTTTCTCATGTTATCACCGAAACGAGCAACGCGAATGTTCGGACCTTCTGTCACACCTACAGCGGTTTTCATCCATCTAGCTAATTTTGAAGTTACATCTTTGCTTTGCCAATGTCCAACTATCACTTTTCTTGAAACATCCATACGAGTTCCAATAAATCCGTACTCTCTGTCACCATGAGCTGCTTGGTTCAAGTTCATAAAGTCCATGTCGATATCATCCCATGGGATATCGCGGTTAAATTGAGTATGCAGGTGAAGCAATGGTTTTTGTAGAGCAGTTAACCCTCCGATCCACATTTTTGCAGGAGAGAAAGTGTGCATCCAAGTAATTACACCCGCACAATTTTCATCTGCATTTGCCTCAATGGCTAGTTTCTTAATTTCATCTGCTGTTTTAACAACAGACTTGAATACTATATTAAAAGGAAGGTCTCCTTCTTTATTTAACCCTTCTACAACTTCCTGTGAATTGTTTGCTACTGCTCGTAATGGCTCTTCCCCGTATAAGTTTTGACTTCCAGTAACAAACCAAAATTCATAAGGTCTTGTTTGTAACATTTGAATTCCCCCTAAAATTTATTATAGAATCATTGCTTAAGTACAATTGTTTCAAGACATAATAGGCTTCGTTCGAAATCGGCGTATGCATATTTAATTACTTAATTCTCTCCGATTGCATCTGCCCATAATATGCATTTCCACCATGCTTTCTTAAATAGTGTTTATCTAACAACGCTTGATCCATCGTTTGGATTTCCGGGTTAATTTGATATGTGTGAAAATTCATTTTCGCTACTTCTTCTAAAACAACCGCGTTATGCACTGCTTCATTTGGATCTTTCCCCCAATTGAATGGAGCATGACTATGTACTAGTACACTAGGAATCTGCATAGGGTCAATTCCCTCAAATGTTTCGACTATGACATTCCCAGTTTCCAGTTCATATTCACCTTGTATCTCTGCTTCTGTCATTCTTCTCGTACAAGGTACGGTACCGTAAAAATAATCCGCTTGCGTTGTTCCTAATGAGTGAATGGGTTTACCCGCTTGGGCCCAGCCTGTCGCCCAAGGAGAATGTGTATGAACAATCCCCCCAATGTCAGGAAAGTTGCGATAAAGAACTAGATGTGTAGGTGTATCAGATGAAGGTTTTAAATCACCTTCCACAATATTTCCCTCTAAATCTAGTACGACCAAATCCTCTATAGTCAACTCCTCATAAGGAACTCCACTTGGCTTAATAACCACTAAACCTGCCTCTTTATTGATACCGCTTACATTCCCCCAAGTAAAAGTCACCAAACCATATTTAGGTAAAGCTAAATTCGCCTCTAACACCTGCTTCTTCAAGCTCTCTAACATTAGTTGTTCAGCTCTCCTTTCAACCAACTCGTAACTTGTACGTATAATTTACCTTTTATAATTAAATATTAACGCAACTTGTACGTATAATCAATAATTTTTTTTAAAGAAGAGAATATAGTTTGTCATGGTCGTCTGAGGAAAACGTAAGTGTTTGCACAGTCCAGCGGAACAAGCATTCAAATTCAAAATAGCAAAAAACGACAGGGATCACTCTCTCCCCTGTCGCGCTATTTATTGATGATTTTCCACCGCCGCCCTTTCGATGGCAAGTCCACCCTTGTAACGTTCCATAAATCGCTCATAACCTTCAACATCTTTCGGGTCTGGAGATACCGTCTTCACTGCTTGACCTACAAATACGTTCTCGTTTAAATACTCTTCCAAAGTTTCTTTTTCCTTTTTGTTAATCATATACGATCCAAGTAGGGCAATCCCCCACGCTCCGCCTTCTCCTGCAGTTTCCATAACCGAAACAGAAACATTAAAAGCAGCGGCCAAAATGCCTTGTCCGACACCTTCAGTTTTAAATAATCCGCCATGACCTAATACTTCATCCAGTTTTACATTTTCTTCTTTCAGCAAAATATCCATACCTATTTTCATCGCTCCAAATGCTGTAAGTAAATGAACACGCATAAAATTAGCAAGATTGAAATTACTACTTGAAGAACGTACAAACAACGGACGTCCTTCTTCAAAGTGGGTCATATGTTCACCAGAAAGATAGCCGTAAGATAATAGGCCGCCGCCATCTGGATCTCCTTGAAGAGCTTGCTTAAATAAAGTTTCATATAACTTATTTGAGTCACCTTCGATACCTATTGCAGCTAAAAATTCTTCAAATAACCCTACCCATGCATTCAAGTCTGAAGAACAGTTATTGGAGTGAGCCATCGCTACCAAATTTCCTGTTGGTGTGGTCACAAGATCAATTTCAGGATAGACTTTGGACAAATCTTTCTCCAATACAACCATTGCAAATGCAGAAGTCCCGGCAGAAACATTACCAGTACGTTTCGCTACACTGTTTGTAGCAACCATACCCGTTCCTGCGTCACCTTCTGGTGGACAAAGCGGAATACCCGCCTGCAGCTCTCCGGTAACATCCAGAAGTTTTGCCCCTTCTTCTGTAAGCACGCCGGCGTTTTCGCCCGCTACCAAAACGTTAGGAAGAATCTCCTCCAAGTTCCATGATAGGTTCTTAGGGTCAATCAATTCATTAAATTGATGGATCATTGTTTGATTATAGTTCTTCGTGTTCAAATCAATCGGAAAAACACCAGATGCTTCACCAACTCCCAAAACCTTCTGTCCTGTTAGTTTCCAATGAACATAACCAGCTAGTGTAGTAAGGAATTGAATGTTACTAATATGTTCTTCCTGATTCAAGATAGCTTGATACAAGTGAGCAATACTCCATCTTTGAGGAATTTGATAGTTAAATAGTTCTGTCAATTCTTTCGAAGCCCGTTCGGTAATATTGTTACGCCACGTACGAAAAGGCACTAAAAGTTCTTCATCTTCGTCAAACGCCATATAGCCATGCATCATTCCACTAAAACCAATTGCCCCAACTGTTTGTAAAGTGATGCCATACTGCTGTTTCACATCGTTAGCCATCTGTTGATAACTGTTTTGAACACCCTTCCAAACTTCCTCCACACTATATGTCCAAATATGATTCACATAGCTATTTTCCCAGACATGACTGCCAGTTGCGATTGGTGTATGATCTTCACCAATAAGAACGGCTTTAATTCGAGTTGATCCAAGCTCTATTCCAAGTACTGTTTTCCCACTTTGAATTGCTTTTTTCACATCAAGACTCATATAATTTTCCTCCAATAGATTCATAGTAATAACAAATTCGCAACCGCTTACATAATCCGTGTAATGAAACCACTTAGGTGATGTTATATCGACCTATATTTCCCCATTAATCAAATTGACTAGCCTTAGATTATCAGCAAACCTTTTCTAAGAATGAATCGAAAAATCTTGTACGTATATATATACGATTTCAACCTTCATAGTACTACAACTGGTACGTACAATCAAGTGCAATCTTGTTGTGGAATGGGACAGCCTCCTCTCAGTCTTGTAAATCAATTAAGAGATCACCTGAATCATTCATTGCTACTAATTAATAAGCGTATCATGATATAAACTATACTATCTCTACCGCTTCATTCCCTTTCACATTCAAGGACAAAGTGATGAATTAAATAAAGGGTTTTGTATATACATATAGAAAAGCTTAAAAGGAGATATATAAGTGAGAGAACTTGTGAACCTTTATTTCTATGAACCCCCGTAATTGGAAAACGTTCCTTTACAAAATTCTCATCCACGGTTCGCTCATTGAACAAAAGAAAACCCTTTCATAAACTACCCCTAAACATAGTAAACTATCATTCCAGCTATAGTTTCTACTATGAAGGTGTTAACAAAGGCATTCTAAATGATATTTTTTTGAACATAAGTCATTCTTCTTTACTTTAGCTGATATTTTATTATAATGATTACATAAGAATAATTATTGTAATTTAGTATGTATTTCTTACGACTAGTTGCATAATTATCTACTACTATATGTAGTTAAAAAAGGAGGAGTAACATATGGACACTAAAAACAACACTACCACTGGAAAATGCCCGTTTTCGCACGGCAGCGCTACTAGTAACAGCTCTACTGTTACAACAAATAAAGACTGGTGGCCAAATCAATTAAACTTGAATATTTTACATCAGCATGACAGAAAGACAAACCCTATGGGTGAAGAATTTGATTATACAGAAGAATTCCAAAAGTTAGATTACGAAGCTCTAAAAAAAGATCTTCATGACTTAATGACAGACAGCCAAGATTGGTGGCCTGCTGACTATGGTCATTATGGACCATTCTTTATTCGTATGTCTTGGCACGCAGCAGGTACATACCGTACAGGTGACGGCCGTGGTGGCGGTGGAACTGGGAACCAACGTTTCGCACCTCTTAACAGCTGGGAGGACAACGGTAATCTAGATAAAGCTCGTCGTCTTTTATGGCCGATTAAGCAAAAATACGGTAACAAGATTTCTTGGGCTGACTTGCTGCTTCTAACAGGTAATGTCGCGATTGAATCCATGGGTGGTAAAACATTTGGTTTTGGAGGTGGACGTGCTGACATTTGGCATCCTGAAGAAGATATCTACTGGGGTTCCGAAACTGAAATGTTAGGTGATAACCGTTACACAGGCGACCGCGAGCTTGAGAATCCTCTTGCTGCCGTTCAAATGGGCCTTATCTATGTGAACCCTGAAGGTCCAAACGGAAAACCAGATCCAATTAAGAGTGCTCATGACATTCGCGAAACCTTTGGACGTATGGGAATGAACGATGAAGAAACTGTTGCACTTATTGCCGGCGGACACACGTTTGGTAAGGCACACGGCGCAGGAGATGCTTCGCATGTTGGACCAGAGCCAGAAGCTGCTCCTATTGAAGCACAAGGCTTAGGCTGGCTAAGCACTCACGGTAGCGGTAAGGGTGCTGACACCATCACGAGCGGGCTTGAAGGTGCTTGGACGGCTAACCCAACAAAGTGGGATAATGGTTACTTTGATTTATTATTTGGATATGAATGGTGGCTGACTAAGAGTCCTGCAGGCGCATATCAGTGGATGGCTGTAGACCCTGATGAAAAAGATCTTGCACCAGATGCTGCAGATCCATCAAAGAAAGTTCCAACGGTTATGTTCACCACTGATTTAGCATTGCGTCATGATCCAGCATACGAAAAAATTGCGCGTCGTTTCCATGAAAGTCCGGAAGATTTTGCCGATGCCTTTGCTCGTGCATGGTTCAAACTACTTCACCGTGATATGGGTCCTAAAGCAAGATATCTAGGTCCAGAGGTCCCTGAAGAAGATCTTATCTGGCAAGATCCTGTCCCAACTGTTGAGTATGAATTAACTGATGCAGAAGTAGCTGAACTCAAAGAAAAAATCCTAAATTCAGGACTTACAGTGAGCGAGCTAGTCACAACGGCTTGGGCTTCTGCAAGTACGTTCCGCGGCTCAGATAATCGCGGTGGTGCAAATGGTGCCCGCATCCGTCTTGCTCCACAGAAAAATTGGGAAGTGAACCAGCCAGATCAACTTGAAAAAGTCCTAGCTGTATTTGAAGACATTCAAAGTCAATTAGATAAGAAAGTCAGCATTGCTGATTTGATTGTACTTGGCGGTAGTGCGGCAGTTGAAAGAGCTGCACAAGATGCAGGCTTTGATGTAACGGTTCCTTTTGCTCCTGGACGCGGTGATGCTACAGAGGAGCAAACAGACGTAGAAGGCTTTGAAGTGTTAGAACCGGTCGCTGATGGCTTCAGAAACTATCAAAAGAAGAAATATAGTGTGAGTTCAGAAGAGTTACTAGTAGACAAAGCTCAACTACTTGGCCTTACTGCACCAGAAATGACTGCACTGATTGGTGGTATGCGTGTTCTAGGTACAAACCACGCTGGTACTGAACACGGCGTATTCACGGATCGTGTAGGCACACTGTCTAACGACTTCTTTGTGAACTTGCTTGACATGGGTGTAGAATGGAAACCTGTGGATGGCGACGTATTTGAAGGTCGCGACCGTAAGTCAGGTGAAGTCGTACGTACAGCAACGAGAGTGGATCTTGTATTCGGATCGAATTCTGTATTACGTGCCATCGCAGAAGTTTATGCTCAAGACGATAACAAAGGGAAATTTGTCAATGACTTTATCGCTGCTTGGGTGAAGGTCATGAACGCAGATCGGTTTGATCTCAAGCTTAAGAAAGCTGAACTAACGAGCAATTAAATATGAGGAAACCGCCGTCGGGAGATTGACGGCGGTTTTTTTGTGATAGAAAACTAATATTAATTAAAACAGGGCTTATTCATGTAAAACAATAATCGAATGTTTTCATTTTTGGGAATAACGTTCGATAAAAACAAACATTGACAATTCATATCTTTTACCTTTTATTCATTCAAAAGACTATCAAATAAATACACTATCTAAATGCTTTTACGTTATAATTAACTATTACTAGTGATTGATTGTTAGGAGGACTTCGATTGGATTTTGTCGCGATAGATTTTGAAAGCGCCTGCCCACTGTTTTAAAGGACTGGATAGGCACCTTTTTTATGCATTTTTCACTTGCGACTCGTAACAACGTCCATTTCCTCATTCCACTTAAACGCGTTGTTTGTAGACTTCCATGAAGTTCTACCTCTTTTGAATTCAAGAATTAAACCTTTTTCCCAAGAATGACTACATTACTCTTCATTCTATCTAACTTAGCCACTCCTTCCTCCAATAATTACAAATTGATTTCGATACAGTTTGAATTCGCCCTTGAAACACAGGTCATCATCACATTCATTGACTTTTCTTCTTCACTTAAGAATGTATCCCTATGATCCACATCGCCACTTACCACTTCAACTTGGCAACTACCACAACCCCCAACCTTACAAGAATATGGTGCTTGAATTTGATTCTTTAATAAAACATCTAGCAAGGTTTCTCCTTCAGGAATGAAGAGCTCCTGTTTTGATTTTGCTAGTTTTACTATAAAAGGTTGTTTTGGTCCTGCATCCTGTGCAGCAAATAACTCGAAATGAATGTTTTTCTTAGGGTAACCATACTCTTTTGCTTTTGTTGTAAATTGTGTAACCATTTCTTCAGGACCGCAAAAGTATACATGACTACCCACTTTTTGTTCTTTCATCAACTCAGTATTCATGCGCTGATCTTCACTTGAAAAATAGAAATGAACGTTCTCTGAATAATGCTTCATTAAAAAATCATAAAAGGCACATAATTCTTTCGAACGAGCCGCATAATGAAGTTCAAACGATTTCCCTTTCCTTTTTAACTCAGCCATCATGGTTAGAAATGGTGTAATTCCAATACCCGCAGCTATAAAGATATGATGCTTCGCTGCAAAACTGAGCATGAAATGATTTTTTGGAAAGCTAATGTGAAGTTCGTTTCCAACTTTCACATGATCATGCCAAAAGGTTGAACCACCTTTTGATTGTTCACTACGACGAATCGCAATGCTGTAACTATTTGTTACGAGCGGATCCGTCGTTAGTGAATAAGAACGCTCAATAACCTCTTTATCTTTCTGAATGATCGTTGTTATGTGTGAACCCCCACTAAATTTCGGTAGGGAGTTCTCTTCAGTAGGAATCAAAGTGAATTTTTTAATAAATGGCGTTTCTTCTACAATTTCAGAAACCTCCACCTTAATTGCTTCCGTACTCATGTGTGCCTCCTTCCTAGCAATTACAAAGCCGCATTCATTCTCTTCAAGTAATTCGTTATCAATTCTTTATATGTTGAAAAGCCCTTATACTCTGCCATGTATTCAGGTAGATCAAGCAGTACCTTTTCAAATCGTTCTGACCATTCTTTGTTTTTCACTAACTCTTTCATTGAAATTAAGTCCGTATGAATGCTAAATAGAATTCCATTGCTTAGTGGCAATCTAGTAAGACGTTGATCTTCTACTCGCAAATGAACCATGTCTCCTACATTTTCAGGAGTGAGTTCAAATTTCTTCTTTCCCCATTCATCAAACGTTTCAGGAAAGGTTTCTAGTATGGGATCTAATGTAATCGTCCAATTGTATCTCGTAAATGGTCTCCCTACTTCCATTCGCAGCAGAAAGTTCCGAACTTTCGCAGCCAACCCACTCTCAGCAAAGTGGGGAACCGGTGAGTGAAATTCTAAGTAGGACATTCCCAAATCAAAGGCAATAGACCAGTTTGCAGGGAAACAGAGCTGTCCAGCATCCATGTAAAGATCTCCGTCTCGTTGTCCCAAATAAATTAAATCCTCCTGCACATGTCTCCCTATAAAGTCTAAAGGCTCACATGCCAGACTTTTATCATCTCCTAAAATAAATGTTTCCTTCTCTTCTAATAAATGATTAAAAAACGTTATATGATCTCCTCTTTTTTTGAAGCTGAAATAGTTCGGGTATACAGAAACGAGTTCATTCATTAGCAACTCTAGAATTTCCCACTGCGCTTCCATCGAATGCTGAAAGGATTGAAAAGCTAGACTTGGCCTCTCAAGTAAGAGCTTTCTCTTTTTTGAAATTTCTTCATGATAATCAGGGGTAATTTCAATAACCTTTCCCGCTGTTAATGCTCTTGCATTATTTGAATATCGATAAGAATCTTCTTGAAATGGAAAAGGAAACCTTTCAATTAATGGTACTTGTGGAATCGTAGCTTCGATAGACCGTGCCGTTGATTCAGACATTTGTTTTTCCTCCCTACTTTTTAGTCAATTGATTGTTAAATAACTAGATAACCTAAATATGCATCTATTCGACTGGAGTAATGGTTCGAAACATTCAAAGTACTTTGACACTGTTCACACATGATTTCATTTATCTGCTCATACATGTGATTTAGCTTTGAGCACTTGATACAATAGACGTTTTTTTCCTTTTCACCATATCCGATCCCATATAGATCTTCGTTCGTGAAACCTTGATTCAAGGCTGCCCTTTTTAGCTTATTAACCATTTTCCAGCTACCAAAGATGAAGAGCTTTGTTCCGATCTTCTGATTAGCCAAAAGAATATTTATTTCATTTTTCCAAAACATCGTTATATACGTATTTGACTCTATTTCTTTCAACCTGTTTGTTACTAGATGTGATAAGATGGGTTGTTTATTTGTAAATAACTGAAATGGAATGTTTTGTTCAATCGTTGCCTCCAGTAATTCAATTGAATCACTCATGTATTGTTCTTCTACAAATAGCAGAATTTTTTGACAGGGAGATAGCATATGAGTTACATCAATTGGATCTTTCACCTTATACATTTATAAACCACCCTTTCGTTTTTCTCTAAATCTATCTTAGACAGAAAACGACCAATTGTCCGCTCTTGTATTCTAAATAGTGGGATAACTTTATTTTTATCGTTATAAGATCTTCCATGTTGCGAAGAATATAAACCTTTTCATTGACATTGAACCTCACTATGCAACATAGTTGTTACGAATCGGTCGACTGATTTTATCAAGCGCGTTTTAGTTACGCTAGCAATCTCCGTTTCACCTTCTTCATTTAGAGAAACCTGTACATTCTGAACGAATACACCCTTTTCAATATGTGTTGCCCCTAATACAGAAAGAATTGGTTTAAGAGAATATTCTAACATTAATAGATGTGATCGGGTCCCCCCTATAGCAAGAGGAAGGATTCCCTTATCCTTCAACCCGTTTTCCGGTAATAAGTCAAGAAAAGTCTTTAATACACCACTAAAGGATGCCTTATAAATAGGCGTACCTATAACAATAGCTTCGGCTTCTTCAATAAGCATATTCGCTTCTTTTATTGCGGGAGCATCCCATTTCGCATGTAATAGTTCCTCGGAGGGTAACTCGCATACTTGTACGACAGACACCTCCATTTCAGCTTTTTCTAGTAACTGCTTCGTATACTTTAACAAACTATTCAATCTCGAAAACGAGGTTGGACTTCCAGAAATAATAACGATTTTATTCACTTTCATCTCTCCCCTTCTATTTGCTAGATTTAGCATGACAAAATGGAAATCCATTGCCCATTTCATTTTCACAGCATTTGAGAAAGATGTATTAATATTAGACATATTTTCTACGTACTTTTATTTGATTTAGATCTTCTATCAAATAAATTTTTTACTAGAATGAGATAAATCCTCACAGAAAAACACTGCCTTATCCCAATATTTGTTATTTCTTAATTTATTAATGTTTTTATTCATGCAAAAATAAAGGTGTAACAAAATAATCTATGAGGTGATGTACATGAGTGAACAAACTTTTGCAAAAGTGGATTACACCTATTTAAGCCAAGAACCAGGAATTCAATTGATTAAAGCTGGGACGTACGCCCAAAAAGAATTAAATGAAGTATTAGGGATTCCCGGATTAAAAAGTCAAATCATTGATGTGCCAATTTGCTCAAAGGAAAACGCCCTTTCTATGGGTTACTTTTCTATGCAACCTTCTGAGGACTTTCTCTTTACCTATACATACCTTGAGGTTAAGGTAGTCCTAAACGGTCAAATCATTGTATCAGATGATAAGGGAGTCAAATATGTTGCGGAAGCAGGAGATGTCTTAATTTTCACACCAGATACGGATGTGACGTTCCATAAAGAGAGCAATGGAAATGCAATTTATACTGGCCACCGTCTGCCAGAGCCAGATTTCATGTGATGTTTTAAGGTAACCATAATGATTTAGTGACTCCGCTTAATGTATTCGAGGTTGTCCAAAAGGCCATACCTTTATGGACAACCTCGATGTTTTTTTTAGAATAACCCAAAAAGATCTTTCAAGTTTGAAAGATCTTTTCTTTTTCAGGCAAGCCATTTTATTCGTTGCTCACTGAGAGTAACTCTTTTCGACTAAGGAATTGAATAGTAATGCTTGTAGGCAAGACTACATAATTTTTCATAAACAACCAAACGGTTCCGTGACTCCGGTTATGATTCGGAACGATCATAGTTCCAGATATGTTCGTTTCGTTCAAGTTTACACTTACTTTATATGTGCCCGGCAAAGGCAGAAATACATCTTGATCCATATTTACATTGAGCTTTAGTTTATTTTGTTTTTTCTGGTAGGCAGATATATTAGCTACGACCTTATAGTACTCACCTAAAAAAGATGGAATACAATTGACCTCACCTTTCATCAATAATTGTCGAATGTATGTTGAGCTTATTTTATGATTATTTTCTTCCATTTTATTTACTGTTGTAATTTCAAACTCTCCTTTGCTATCAAGAACAAGTTGTTGCATATCCCCTTTTCCCCGATATCCATAGGAAAAATCAAACCCGGCTACCGCATGTTTACAGTTTGTTCCTTTTACGTAATCATCGACGAAGTCAGAATGAGATAATCTCGCAAACTCCTTATCAAAATGAATTATATATAATTTTGATACGCCAATGTGCTCGAATATTTGTTGTTTCTTAGGCATAGGCGTCAAATATTTCGTAATGACGTTAGAAGATTGAATAACTGTGCTAGGATGCGGATAAAAAGTCATAACGGCAAATTCTAATCCTGCCTTTACGGCAAGATGTTTCGTCGTTTCTAGGATTTTTTGATGCCCTATATGCACTCCATCAAAGAAACCTAGTGCTAATGCACAACCCTTTCCTTCGGTAAAAGCTGGTTTGTCTGGATATTTGATATGTACAATTTCCAAGACAACAACACCTCTCTTTTTTTTCAAAAAATAGAGAATAAATGCCGCTAGGAGTTTCCTTATTAAACTCCTAACGAACCATTTACCTCCTTGCGAGAAGCCCATTTTAGTAATTGAAATTATTCAAACCATGGAACTTCAATCAATGTACGTCCGATCCATTCTCTTAATATCTCATTCGTTGGCCCCATTAACGCACCAGCCCGACCATCTCGCAAATACTTCTCCACTTGACCTGTTAAATAGCCTCTTCCACCAGAAACTTGCAATGCTTGGTTCGTAACTTGAATGACCATATCAGCCGAATGAGTTTTTAATTCCCATAATGGGTAAAGACAATCTGATAGATCCTTTCCATTTGCTTTACAGTTGTCTAACGCTTCAGCCACTCGAATTAACATGTTTCTTGCACTATCTATCGAGATCTGAGCTTTTGCTAATTCGTGGCGAATAACTTGATAGCCAGTAACCGAAGAACCTGTGTCTGCATGTACTTTCTTTTTCGCACCGTCAATCGCTGCATTTAACGCGCCTTGTGCAACACCGATCCAACAAGCCGATGTCCCTAGTAAAAACAATGGATCTACGACGTTATCATTATAGTAATTCATTCCCCCCTCATCCCCAACTAGGTTCTCGCTAGGGACAAATACATTCTCAAATTTCATCGGACCGCTAGAATTTCCTCGTAGTCCCATGGCCGAAAACGGATAATGTGTTACTCCTTCTGTTCCATTTTCAACAAGTAAAAACATTAGTTTATCTTCTTTCGTACTCTCTGGATAATTAGTACATACAATATACCAATCTGCTTCACCTGCACTTGTTACAAACGATTTATCTGCATTTAGAAGATAGCCATTTCCATAACGCGGTGCACTACTCACTAAATTCCAAAAATGCCCCCCTGTAGCTGGTTCACTAAATGCAAGCCCCCCCACATCTCCTCTTAACACGCCAGGGACCAATCGATTTTTCTGTTCTTCACTTCCTGCAGAAAAAAGCACATGAACTGCAGCTGTATGCATCACCCAGCACATCGTTGATGATGCACAATATTGGGCAAAACTTTCTGCCAAAACGGCAAATCCTTTAAAGCCTCTTTCTAGTCCTCCATATTCGATAGGTAACGTAACAGCACCAAATCCGGCTTCTGCCATTGCTTTAAGACTCTCACGTGGATAGATGCTGTTTTGGTCTGAATTCGAGGAGCCTGCTAGCAAGACTGATTTTCCTAATTCGTGAGCTTGTTCTTTTAATTCTTGAAATCCATCTGGACAAGTCCACCAGCTCGGGATCTTCATAATTCCTTCATCGACGACTAATTGATTGGACATATTCTCCACTTCCTTTATATAATTTTTTAACTTAAAGAGATATATTGTTTTGTCAATGCACTTACTTTCGTAGAAGGGGTTAACATATGAATAGCTTCTTGAAAGGTGGTTGTACGATAAGTCTCTTTTACAGCTCCACCTTCCTTTAATTGTTGCCTTTTTTGTAGTAACTCATCTTTTATGTCTAAAGATACATCTGATTCTATTAACGACTTAAGTACATATTTCTCTGCCATCTCACAGCTAGTAATGTTAATGTTGGCACCTTTCACTCTGCCTGAACTGGAATAGACATAGGCTGAGATGATTCTATTTTTTGCGCTAGTCATCGTTTCAGGTAAAAAAACAGGATTCACACAAAGGGGCATCTCTTCGACTAGCAATCGAGTAATTCCTCTGTCATTCACCGCTTGGAGAATTTGTTCAGGTTCGTCTTCTACAACAACCTCTTTATGAGGCGGCCAAATGTCTAACCAATAGTGGTTCATTTGTTTTTGTCCTACATGAAAAACAAACATGTCAGGATAGATTCTTATTTGTCCTACCCCATTTTCTAGCTGTGGTCGAAAAAAATCATAAAACCGAGTGATCGTCGATAAAAGAAAAGCACTAGCTCCGATGGCTCCACCAGGCTGTCGAACAATGATTCCAATTCTATCAAATTGATTAAAATGTGGAACAATATCCTCCAATTGGGCTACTTGATGTTTTAGTTTAATTTTGAAATCACTAGACTTTAAATCTTTCGTCGTATGCATGGTCAACCGCTCCATTTCCTTATTTGCAAGATTCCTTCATACCTCTTGCACCTTGAAGATTCTTAAACAGAATCCCATTTCTTACAGATCGATCATCACTCCACCCCTTCCTTTACAATCTAAACTTCTTATTTACATCATTACAAAGTTTTTCATATGAAACAAACAAAATTAACCAAATATTGGGAAAGTACGGATAAGTT
The DNA here is from genome assembly GCF_023555415.1 of Halalkalibacter alkaliphilus. Classification (GTDB taxonomy): domain Bacteria; phylum Bacillota; class Bacilli; order Bacillales; family Bacillaceae_D; genus Halalkalibacter; species Halalkalibacter alkaliphilus. The sequence goes on from NZ_JAKRYL010000016.1 coordinate 64,233, forward strand.
TGTCACTAATTCTCACCTAACAACTTTTCTACGAAAAAAGAAAGTTCGTCTTTTAGACGAACCCCCTCTTACATTACAGATTGACTCACTTCCTCTAATTCCTTCTGTGCAGATGGCGCTGATGCAGTTAAATTTAATAAAAGAATACCAGCAATAATGAGCAAAATACCAGCTAATCCAGTTACATTCAATTTTTCCTTATATAACAATACTCCAATAAGTGTTACTCCCGCTGTCCCAACACCCGCCCAGGTAGCATAAGCAATATTTAAAGGAATGGTCTTAAACGACAAAGCTAGAAAATACAATGCACCCCCAAAACCGATTACACCCCCAACCGCAGGAAGGAGCTTCGTAAAACCTTGAGATGCTTTAAGCATAGTCGTGCCGATTATCTCTGATAGAATACCGATTGCTAAATAAATGTAAGCCATTTGTCACTACCCTTCACTTTTGTTTTCATTTTTCTATTAATCACACACGAGTAAACCATCCAAGCTCTTCAGAGATTTCACAAGCTGATTTTGTTGTTAATTTGATGATCTCGTTTAAACGTGTTCCTACAAACCTACCTTCTGGACCGGCAACACTGATCGAACCAACAACTTCATCCTCCCAAGAAAAAATCGGTGCAGCAATACTGACGGTTCCCTCTGTCGTCTCCCCATATGAGATCGCAAATCCTTGTTCTTTGATGATGGTTAGTTGCTCTTTTAATTCCTCCACATTAGGGATATACCCTTTTGTAACTAACTCTTCAATTATTTGATTTTGGGACACTGGTTTTAGGAAAGCCAATATTACTTTTTTCGAAGCAGCAACACATAAAGGTCTTCTCATCCCAATAGGCTCAACAATTTTTAACAAATGTGGTGAATCAATGCAATCAATAAAAATCCCATCACAGCCCTCTTGAACCGTTAAGTACACACTTTCCTTTGTATCAGATGACAATTGTTCCATAATCGGCAATGCAGTGTTACGGACAGAAAGATTATCTCTAATTGATAATCCTAGCTCCATTAACGAAAGGCCTAACTTATACCTTTTATTTTGGTTGTCCCTATAAACGAAACCATATTCTGATAAGCAGCTAAGGATTCTGTGAACCGTTTGTATAGGGATATTTAATTCCCTGCTAATTTCAGTAACGCTCCATTCTACTTTTTCTTCAGAAGGCTTGATCTTGTTTAAAATAACGATAGATTTACGAATGACCTCAGACATTGGCAACGCCCTCCTAATGAATCATTAGATTGTTCATTCCTTGCATTAACACAAAAAAGTAGAAAGGTTGATTTTCCGTTAGAATCGGTGTTTATTTAGACTAGAATGGTAGCTCTGATTTAACATGGATTCCCACCTTTCATATTCAAAAATATATTTTAATATTCCCATAATTAAATCCCAAGAAAAACACGTATGTTTTATATAATGAGAAAACTAGCTATTTATAGCGTAGATAATCTACTTAAAGAACAGAAACCCTATTGCATAAATTGTCTTGGTATAGCAAACCCCCGTAACCTGATGATTACGGGGGTTATCATTGATCTTTTTTCACTTCTAGGAAGATTTCTTAGAGGTTCTTTCTAACAGAGTAACCTTGTCCTCTGTGCTCCTCTGGATATGGCGACCCTGGAAACTTTGCAACATCGATACCAATTTTCTCTACCTCTTCAGGAATTCGCAATGCATTCATTTTCTTTAAAACATAGGCAACCGCATTACCTGGAAAAAAACCAATGGCGACCATAACTAATGCTCCGAGCAATTGCCCCAAAAATGTAATGTTAGGACCAACTACATTTGGGAATCCAGAAGCAAAGGTCCCCACTGCAACAACTGAATAAACCCCCTATCACTCCATGTACGGCAATCGCTCCCTAGTCAAACGGCATCACTTTTGCTTTTGCCTAAATTATTTAAACGATTTGCAAGACCAAATGCTTCCGTTCCAGTAGTTGGTTGGCCCCCCATTCTTGATCCGAAGTCTGATCCCATATCATAAGCCGCGCTCCCATGTTCAGTAATATCTAGACCTTCAATTTCAATTTCCTTCGGTACACGAATCGTTCCAAAAACTTTTGCCAAACCAACCGCTAAGACTGTTGCAACACCAACCCATACAAGGATGGCAGCAACACCAACCAATTGAATTCCTAACTGAGTAAAACCGCCACCGTTAAGGAACCCAACATCATATGAGAAAATACCAATTGCTATAGTTCCCCAAATCCCGCAAACTCCGTGGACAGCTACTGCACCAACCGGGTCATCAATTTTCAGTTTTCGATCAATAAATTGAACAGCTTCAATTAAAATTACACCTGCTATTGCACCTACAATAACTGCACTAAGTAATGACATAGAATCTGCACCTGCGGTAATACCAACGAGTCCACCTAAAGCTCCATTTAACGTTAGCGATGCATCGACACGTTTATATTTCATTTGCGAATATCCAGCTGCACCAATGACACCTGCCGAAGCAGCTAAAAGTGTGTTTGTAATTACGATTGGAACTAATTCTGGATCTGCCGCTAGAACACTTCCCCCATTAAATCCAAACCATCCCCACCAAAGAATAAAAACACCTAGAGCACCAAGTGGAATGCTGTGTGCTGGAATCGTGTTCACTTTTCCATTTGTATATTTTCCAACACGTCCCCCTAGAAAAGCAGCGACAACAGCCGCCCCTACGGCACCTGTTAAATGTAGAACAGATGATCCGGCGAAATCAATGAATCCCAACTGACTAAGCCAACCACCACCCCATGTCCAATGTCCAACAACTGGATAGATGAACACAACCATGGCTGCAGTAATAATTAAATAACTTGATAATCGAATCCTCTCAGCTACAGCACCTGAAATAATCGTGGCACATGTCGCTGCAAACACAGCTTGGAATACAAAGAATGACATATCGATATCATTTCCAGCAAGAAAAAATCCGTCTGTCCCGATTAAACCATTTGCTGAAGTTCCAAACATAATTGCATAACCGGCCACAAAATATAAAATCGTTCCTAATGAAATGGTAAGAAAGTTTTTCATTAAAATACTAAGTGCGTTTTTTGATCGTGTGAATCCTATTTCGAGCATCGCAAAACCACCATGCATGAGGAAAACAATAATTGTCGCAATAATAATCCACATACTATCTAACGTAATCGTTGCCACAGGCTCTTCTGCGCTGACAACCGTTGTCATCATCAAAAAAGTGAAAAGCAATAATAAAATTTTTCTTTTCATATAAGCATCTCCTTTTTTGTCTTAATTTATTTAAGTTATACGATTGCAGACAAACCACTTTCCCCAGTACGAATGCGAATCGCTTGTTCTATCGTTGATATAAAAATTTTACCGTCTCCTGCTTCTCCTGTCGTACAGCATTTCTTTATTATTTCAACAAGTGCCTCTACTTTTTCCTCATCTATCACGAGTTCTACTTTCACTTTAGGCAATAACGTAATTTCAAACGTATTCCCTCTAAAAATTCCTTGTTTGCCTTTTTGAACCCCACACCCTCCAACTTCAGAAACCGTTAACCCTTTTATACCGAATGTTTCAATTTCTTCTCTAAGGCGTTGAAAATATTCCGGTCTTATGATAGCCTCGATCTTTTTCATGTTTATCCCTCTTTTCAATTAAGATAGTAATATCCTCCCATAGGAAACTTTCAAAAAAATACTAGATACTATTGCGGTGCGGGAAAATATGAAACGGTATGTAACAAATTCTTCCCGTATATTTTCACACCGCAACCAAAATTGACAGAAAAAGAAAACAATATGATTGTTCCCCCTCCTTTTTTCTACACCACTTACTTAACTAGATTTCATGTTCGCAAAGCGGTTCAATCGTAAAAACGAGATATCGTGAGTTGTTTGTCCGTTTATAGATAAATCACATAAAATGCTCCCTATCACACTTGCAAACTTAAACCCGTGACCTGAAAATCCCCCAGCTACGATGACATGATCATGCTCTGGATGAAAATCAATAATAAAATCATGATCAGGAGTATTTGAAAACATACTGACTGCTCCTTTTACCAATTCTCCTGGGGCATGTGGCATATAATGTTCTAAAAACGTTCGGATATCTCCCTCATCATCGGCATAATACCCAAAATCTCGGTTAACACGGTCTGGATCACAATCATATCCTTGATCCATTCTTCCTAGTTTTAGACCTCCTCCATCAAAGTCTGGAAATCCGTAATAATGACCAATAGAGTCCGTATCAAAAACAAAGCAAGGAAAATCTTCCCCGTACAATCGTTCACCAGAAGGCTTAAACCAACCAATTGTCTTCCTCACAGGGGTAATGGGTAATTCCATAGGTTGTAATAATTTAGGAATCCATGCACCTGCAGTAGTGATTAGTTTTCCTGCTGAAAAGATACCGTTTGGCGTTGTGACATGAACTTCCTTATCTCTAACATCAATTGCAAGAACGGCTTGGTTTTCAAATACATCAGCACCAAACTTCATGGCTTCTTCTTTGTACGTTTGAATGCATGCTTCAGATAATAAAAACCCTGATTCAGGATCGTAACTTCCAATATAATGACTTGGCACTTGAATACCTGGCCAGCGCTCCATCATCTTTTCAGCATCCATCCTCTCATATGGCAAGCTATATTGGATCGAACTATCGATTGCTTCTTTTACAAAACGAGATTCAGAATGCCCAACCGTTAAAGCACCTGTCTTTTTATATAATTCTTTACCTGTTTCCTTTTCTAGTTCGCGCCACAAATTCAAAGATTCTTTTACTAACGGAACATACTTGCCACCATTTCCATATCCTATACGGAGCATTCTCGTGTGACCGTGGTGACTTCCATATTTGTTAGGGATAGCAAATTGGTCAATCATCAACACTTTCTTTCCTTTTTTAGATAAATAGTAGGAAGCAGCAGACCCCATAGAGCCACCTCCTACCACAATAACATCGTAAAATTTACTCAAAACGATTCATCCCCTTAGATTCGTTTAGAAACTTTAATTTTCTTTTAAATATTTCTCAATTTCCCACGAACTAATTTTTTCAAGGTACTCAGCCCATTCTTCTTTTTTCCTCTTAATATACGTATTCATAAAATCTTGACCTAAAGATTCTATTAACACTTCATTTTGCTCTAATTCTGTAATCGCCTCTTGTAACGTAGATGGTAATTTGCCAATTTCATTACCTAACACACTTTCTAATTCTGAATTTTCAGTTATTAATAGATCTGGATCAACCTTGTTTTTCATACCATCTAAGCCCGCTGCTAAAATCGCTGCAGAGGCAAGATACGGATTCGCATGATTGTCCATGGCACGAAATTCAATTCTACCAGCTCCTGGGCAACGAATGAGTTGAGTCCGATTGTTTCCACCATACGAGATAAGATTCGGTGCCCATGTAGCTCCTGAACTTGTCGACATCGCTGTTAAGCGTTTATAGGAATTCACAGTAGGACAAACAATCGCTGTTAGGGCCTTTGCATGTTTTAAAATCCCCCCGATAAAGTGATAGCCTACTTCTGATAGATCATTCCCCTTCGGATCGGCCGTATTCTCAAATAAATTCTGGCTTCCGTTCCATAAACTTAAATGCATATGGCACCCATTCCCTGTTAAATGAGAAAATGGCTTTGGCATAAATGTTGCGACTAAGTTTCTATCTTCCGCCATACTTTTCACCATATACTTAAAAAACATTAATCGATCAGCAGACGTTAACACGTCAGCAAATTGAAAATTCACTTCAAACTGCCCATTTGCATCTTCATGATCGGCTTGAGAAACGTCCCACTTTAACTCTTCCATATAATGAATTAACGTACTAAGAAAATCGTAGTTTCTCATTAACGCTACTTGGTTGTAACAAGGCTTATTAGCTACATCAAACGGATCAGCAGGACTATAGTTTCCCTGTTCGTCTTCCTTTAGAAGCGAAAATTCAGGCTCAACCCCCGTTTTCATTTCATAACCGAGTTTTTTCGCTTTTTCCATCACATTTAATAGAATCGTTCGTGTGCAATAAGACCAAGGAGTTCCATCCTCTGTTAACGTCCCAGCAAACCAAGCTAAGTCTTTTTGCCAAGGCAGAATCGTCATCGATCGTAAATCTGGAATACATAAAATATCTGGATCGGTTGGCCCGTGCCCCAAATCACCGACAGCAAAGCCAGCAAAGCCGGCTCCACTCTCGAGAACAGTAGAAAGTCGTTTGGAAGGGACTAATTTCGCTCTAGACGATCCATTTATATCTGAAAAAGAAGCGAGTAAGAATTGCACATTTTCTGTTTCCATTTTCTGCTTAATTTCCTCTAACATTATCGAATTGCTCGTAACAACACCGTTCATTTCCTTCACCTTCCTAACGATTTCTTTTTTTACTTTGTCACTAATTCCTTTGACTCAGTTGAATGATCATATTTCGCCCAGTAAGGTTTGCGGCTACCCATCCCAACGATCGGAACTCCTGTGATCATAGATGTATTCATTGTCAAAGAGCGTAAATCTGTTGGATCTAGATCTCCAACCTTGCTTTTCCCACATGAACGAGCGAAAATTTGCATTTCCATCGTGATGGAATTGATGTAGTTTTCCGCACGATCGGCCGCTTCTTCTGGATCTAAACGCTTCATTAATTCAGGATCTTGTGTAGCAATTCCAACTGGACATTTCCCTGTATGACAGTGGTGACAAGCAGAGGGAATCGTTCCAAGCTCTTTGTAATCTTCCACATAAAGAGACTTATTACAGTTAAGGGCAACTAGCATGGCGGTTCCAATATAAACGACATCCGCTCCTAGTGCGATGGCTTTTGCTGCATCAGCTCCGTTTGCAATCCCTCCTCCAATGATTAACTTCACTTCGTCTTTCATACCAATTTCATGCAACGCTTCTGCCGCTTCAACGACAGCAGCCACTGTTGGAATTCCTGTATGATCTAATTGGATTTCTGGAGAAGCAGCTGTGCCCCCTTCCATTCCGTCAATAACAATCGCATCAGCTCCTGCTTTTGCAGCTAGTTTCACATCATCATAGACTCTTCCTGCCCCTACTTTAATGAAGATAGGTACTTCGTAATTTGTCGCTATCCGGACTTGGTCAATTTTCACACCTAGGTCATCTGGACCCATCCAGTCAGGATGGCGACAAGGACTTCTTTGGTCAACTCCAAGAGGGAGATCACGCATATTCGCTACTTCTTCGGACACCTTTTGTCCAAGTAATGTACCACCTGTACCTGGTTTCGCTCCTTGGCTTACAACAATTTCAACGGCGTCTGCCCGCTTTAAATCATAAGGATTTAATCCGTAACGACTTGGAAGCAATTGATAGACTAACTTTTCAGAGGCTTCTCGTTCAACCGGATGCATCCCCCCGTCACCAGTACAAGTACTGATGCCAGCGCGTGTTGCTGCGATACCTAACGCCTTTTTGGCATTGGAGTTAATCGCTCCAAAACTCATCCCAGCTACCATTATCGGTGTATCAAGTACAAGTGGACGTTTTACCTTGCCTTCCCCAATTACGACTCTTGTGTCACATTTTTCTCGGTATCCTTCTAATGCAACACGTGAAAGACCAGCTGGGGTGAAGACCAAATCATCAAAAGAGGGTAAATCAAGACGCTTTGTTGCTTGACCTCGGATTCGGTAGCGACCAAGTTCTGCTTTTTCTTGTATTTCTTCTATCTTTTCCGAACTCCACACTTTGCTTTTTCTTATAATATTGTTTTCCATACGCCAAACTCCTTTTTATTAAAGTTATGAAGCATTCCGTTACAAACGATTTTCTTAAATGTCGGAGGAGCCTCCATCCCGTAGTTTTCAAGTAGCGTTTTAATTTCCATATATTCTTCATCAGAAAGCTCAACAATTTCCGTACCATTTCCTAATTCTGCGATCTCACCTGCGACGTAGATCTCGCCAGCGTACATGGAATCCCCTAGTGCTTTTCCTGCATTTCCACAGATAATCATTTTTCCTTTTTGCATCATAAAACCTGTCATGTAACCAACATTTCCACCTACAATTAGCGTTCCACCTTTTAGACCAATTCCTGCTCTAGCACCGACACTTCCTTTGACAACGACTGTACCGCCACGCATCGATGCTGCTGTGGAGGATGCTGCATTCCCTTCTACAATAATCTCACCATGCATAAGATTTTCTCCGATTGCCCAACCAGCATTGCCTTCAACCTTCGCTGTTACATAATCACAGAGACTTACAGCATAATAGCCAACATCGCCTTTATACACCAAGTTGATCGGGTCTGTGATCCCTACACCAAGATTATGACGAGCTTGTGGATTTTCTATAATAACTTCCTTTACACCCTGTTTTGCCGCTATAGCAATTTGCTCATTAATTTCTTGTAACGGTGTAACTTCGCAATCAATAACAACAGCTTCTTTTACAGATTCCATATCATAACCTCCTCTGAGCCAGGCTCAAACACACTTAAATTTTTCCCAAATCCATTTGTAATGGCCATACTTTCCGAAGCGAAGGCAACAAAGTCATCTGTTTCGGCAATGACCATTGGCTTCATACCAAATGGCTCTTTCGCTAAACCAACTTGATTTGGAGTAATCGCAATGTAACTGAACGACCCATCCAGGTCCTCTAATGACTTCTCCATGGCTTCTTTCAAATTTAAACCAGATTTGATTTTATCTACTAAGTAAACAGCAATCACTTCAGAATCATTTCCAGTTATGAATGTATATCCTTGTTTCTCATATTTGCTGCGTAGTTTTATATAATTTGTAATATGTCCGTTATGGATAATCGTTAAATCTTTCCCTGTGTGACAGGACAATGGTTGAGAATGAGAAATATCTACCTTGCTTTCTGTCGCCATTCTTGTATGCCCAATCGCTACTTGACCGTCATAATCTGAAATTTTAAACTGTGCTTCAAGGTTTTCAGCTCCTCCTAAAAATTTCAGTACTTCCAATTGATCACCGTAACTTGCCACAGATACATCGTGATCAATATTATTTATTGCTAGAATCAGTTCAGCTTCGTCCTCTACATCTTTTACGATGGCTCTTACATAACTTCCATGGTCAGAAGCCTGTTCAATCGTCACATACTCAGTTAATAGATTGATAATCTTCTCACCATTTCCTGGTTTGTCGTAGTTCACATCAATGTATAACGTGTTATCTGCTTTTGGATGTAAGAGAGCGACACCAGTTGAATCTGGGCCTCTTCTACATAGACTTTCAAGCATCTTAACTACTATTTCACCAGTCTTTTTCTCATGTACTGAATTTTTGTAAATGAGTCCTCCAATTCCACACATATTCATCCACCTCATCCAAATTTTTTATGATTCTTCTAAGTTTAGTCTAGCACTGACTATTCCCACTTTTCAGTTATTTACCTCATCATGTGAGAAAAAGTTATCTTTATTTGTTAGATTTTCTCTTGTTTTTTCCGTTTTCTTGATATTCCCATGTTCATAGCTACTAATTATATTGTTCGAGCCAACCGAGTTCCTCTGAGACATCACAGGACGCTCTCGTTGTTAATTTAATAAATTCATGCAATCTAGTACCAACAAATCGATGCTCAGGGCCAGCTACACTGATCGAACCGACGACTTCATTTTCCCACGAGAAAATGGGAGCAGCTACACTCACCGTTCCTTCTGTAGTTTCCCCATGAGATATAGCAAACCCTTGGCTCTGAATAATTTCTAATTCTTTTAGTAAATCTTCTTTACTAGAAACGAGCCCCAATTTATCTAATTTATTAATTACCTTCTGCCGTTTTTTCGTCTGAAAAAAAGCAAGAATCACCTTTTTGGATGCAGCAACACATAGTGGTCTTCGCATTCCAATAGGTTCTGTAATTTTTAATAACTGTGGTGAATCAATGCAGTCAATAAAAATTCCATCATGTCCTTCTGGAACCGTTAAGTACACACTTTCTTTTGTTTGAGATGCTAATTTCTCCATAATGGGTAAAGCTGTATTCCGGACAGAGAGATTATCTCTAATGGATAAACCTAATTCCATGATGGATAATCCCAATTTATATTTTTTGGTCTCACGATCTCGAACCACAAATCCTACATCAGTTAAGCAACCTAATAGCCGGTAAACGGTTTGTAAAGGCATATTTAGCTTTCGGCTAATTTCTGTAACACTCCATTCCTCTTTGTCTTCAGTAGGCTTAATAGCCGTTAAAATAGAAATGGTCTTTCTAATCACCTCAGCCAAAATGACCCCTCCCATATCAAATACTATGAATTTTCAGTTATCAATTTTTGGTCTATGGCCAAAAGGGTATTTAAGAAGACATTGGCAACTTTTTCAATATCCTCTATCGTACTAAACTCTTCCGGACAATGACTTTTCCCATCAACACTCGGAACAAAGATCATGCCGCTATTTGTAATAGAGGCCATATGAGTTGCATCATGCCCGGCCATACTCCCTAGCAAAAGAGATTCATATCCTAACTCTTTAGTAACTTTCTCCGTTTGTTCGATCAGAAGCTGAGACATCGGTGCTGGGGCTTGATCAAGTAGAACAGAGCGCTGAAGGCCGATCTTACGCTTCAGTTGAATTTCATTAACTTCATCTTCCCACAGAGAAAGCACTTCTTTGATTTCCTCTTTTGTTTTCCCTCGAATTTCTAGAGTGAAAGAAACTTCTGCCGGTATGATATTGGCTGAGTTAGGAGAAACGTTCATTTTTCCTATCGTTCCAACGACTTCGTTTTCGGGATAACGAGAACAAACTCTTTCTAATGCCAAAACCATTTCAGACGCTGCTGTTAAAGAATCTTTTCGATCTTCCATCAACGTTGTTCCCGCATGATTTGCTTCTCCTAATACGGTCACTTCTTCACGATAGATTCCTGTAATAGCTGTCACTACCCCGACCGGAATGTGCTTATTCAATAACCGTTTCCCTTGTTCAATATGTACTTCTAAGTAAGCTCCAATCTCATTTGGACTTCGCACGGCACTCTCGAACGCGTCCGGGTCTCCTCCTGCACGTGTTAGAGCCTCTGTTAGCACATTTCCATTTGAATCTATTACTTGTTCAATATCTTTTTTTTTCAACCTTCCTGTTATCGCACGACTTCCAAAAGTAGAAAGCCCAAAAGGGTTCGGCTCTTCGGCACTAAACGAAACAAGTTCAAACGGATGGTACGTAGTAATCTTGTTCTCTTCTAAGACTTTCATCACTTCTAGAGCTATTAACACACCAAGAGCCCCGTCATACTGCCCTCCATTTGGGACGGTATCAATATGAGATCCGAACGTAATGGCAGGTAATTGGCTAGCTTTCCCTTCTCTTCTAGCCCAAATATTTGCTGCCTCATCTACTTTTACTTGAAGATTCATGTTGATTAAAGATTCTTTTAACCATTCCCTTGCAGCTAACTCCGCTTTCGTAAAAGTCGTTCGGTCCAAACCTCCTTTTTCGTTCTTCCCGAATGTTGCTAGTTCTTTTATCGTTTTGTGTAACCTCTCTGTATTAATGCGGTAATTGGTCAAATTCATTTAAATGCACGGCTCCTTTCTAACAATGAATGATGATAGTTAGAATCCTCTCACATTTGTTTCCTATTACAAATAAATAATAACCATATTTTGAGAGAAATGAAGTTTTTATGTGATGTAATGTGACAGTGAACTACCACTTTCTAACTTGAAAGATAACTTCAACTTGATTAAAGCAAAAGTAAAAGGCTAACCATTCCCTACCTAATTCTCATCACCGATTTGCTTACTGATTACACAAAAACCCTTTCACAAATAGCTCAACTACTTGGCCTTACTGCACCAGAAATGACTGCACTGATTGGTGGTATGCGTGTTCTAGGTACAAACCACGCTGGTACTGAACACGGCGTATTCACGGATCGTGTAGGCACACTGTCTAACGACTTCTTTGTGAACTTGCTTGACATGGGTGTAGAATGGAAACCTGTGGATGGCGACGTATTTGAAGGTCGCGACCGTAAGTCAGGTGAAGTCGTACGTACAGCAACGAGAGTGGATCTTGTATTCGGATCGAATTCTGTATTACGTGCCATCGCAGAAGTTTATGCTCAAGACGATAACAAAGGGAAATTTGTCAATGACTTTATCGCTGCTTGGGTGAAGGTCATGAACGCAGATCGGTTTGATCTCAAGCTTAAGAAAGCTGAACTAACGAGCAATTAAGTGTAAGGAAAAACCGCCGTCAGTTTAGTGACGGCGGTTTTCTTATGGTAGATTAATAGTAGTCGCACGCTATCTTTCTAGCCAACTTGACTATTATTCTGTCGGAAGTGGAAAATTTCACTGTCGGAACTGGTCCATTTACTGTCCAAACTCCTTATCTTTCTGTCGAAACGACATTTATGAGTGTTGGCACAGTGCTGTTCACCAATTCGAGTCGCCCGCGGAAAGCGAAGTGTATTAATAGACGACTTCCATCATTTGTATTTGTTATTAGTTAATCGAATCATATTCCACGATAATTTCGGCAAAATACCAACTACCTTACCACTTTCCATATATGATTCTCCCTTATTATGTGGTTTTACTTCTTCCTTCCCTAATGTATTGGTTGCCTTTGGATCATCATTCTGTAATACTACATGTTCTTTTACTTCATACCCTTCAAATGAACGAGCATCAATATCCACTTGTAATGTATTTTCCATATGACGGTTTGTCGCAAAAATAACAACTTCATCTTTTTCTTCATTATATACGACAGATGAATCTAAATAAGGGACATCAGTAAAGTCAGTGCTGTCATATTTAGGTGAGTGAATTAATGGCTTAAGTGCCACCCCTCTACCATAAACAGAAGTGTAATAAAAAGGATAGAAAATCGTTTGCTTCCATGCTCCTCCACCATTCTCTGTCATGATTGGAGCAATGACATTAACTAATTGCGCCATTGCTGCAATCTTTATACGATCTGAATGGCGAATCATTGTATTTAACATACTCCCGACAAGAAGAGCATCCTCAAATGTATATACGTCTTCTAATTGAGGCGGTGCAATTGACCACGGTTCTATTTTTTTATCTTGCTCATTGGAATGAAACCAGACATTCCACTCATCAAAACTTAAATTAATGGTTTTCTTACTCCGCTTTTTTGCTTTTATATAATCACAAGTCGAAATAACCGTTTGAATAAAACTTTCCATTTCCATTGGGCTAGCTAGAAAATTGGCTGTATCATTATTTCGATTACCATAATATTTATGCAAAGATATATAATCGCTATATTCATAGGTATGATCTAATGTTATTGCCTCCCACTCTGGGAAGGTAGGCATCCCCGATCCAGAACTTCCACAACTTACCAATTCTATTGTGGGGTCTACTAAACGCATTGCTTTTGCTGTTTCTGCTGCTAGCCGACCATATTCAACGGCCGTCTTTTGCCCAATTTGCCATGGCCCATCCATTTCATTTCCAAGACACCATGTTTTTATATTATGGGGTTTCTCATATCCATGTTGTTTTCGTAGTTCACTCCATGCTGTACCACCAGCATGATTCGTATATTCCACTAGATTTCTAGCAGCATCTATACCTCTAGTTCCTAGGTTAACTGCCATCATTACTTCTGCATTTGCTTTCTTTGCCCAATCTATAAATTCATTGGTCCCAACTTGGTTCGTTTCAATTACACGCCAAGCCAATTCAAGTCTATGTGGGCGTTCCTCTTTTGGGCCAATACCATCTTCCCAATTATAAGCAGACACCATGTTTCCACCAGGATATCTAACAATTGATACTTGTAACTCTTTCACTAAATCAATGACATCTTGTCTGAATCCTTGTTCATCAGCACTTGGATGCCCTGGTTCATAAATCCCACCATAAACAGCACGTCCGAGATGTTCAATAAATGAACCGTAGATGCGCTTATCAATTTTGGAAATTACAAAATCTTTATCGATCACCATTTTTGCCTTCGATAATACTCTGCTCATTTTCCCTCAATCCTTTCTCCAGTACTTGCCACTTCTATTGCTAAGTGAAAAAAATGCGCTGAAAACGGATAACTATTCAGCACATTTTTGTGTTGGTAAGGTCGCTATAATTTTACAGAAACATTCACAAATGTCTCTAGTAAATATTTGTTGATAATCAGTGTTTTCCCTTTTGTCTATGGGATTAATTTCTAAATAAATAAACATAACCCCTCCAATTATTAAAGTTCCTCTATGAAACTATTATAACATCAAAAAACTTAGTTTGTACATCGTACTAACTAAGTTATTGATGTTACCGTCTCTCTTAACGTAAAATACAAAGCCCCCTTGCTCCCCTGTCTGTGGAGACCATAAAAAAATGCCTGCCACTTTGTTTAAGCAATCAAAATGACAAGCACACACCTTTTTTTATTTAGTTAACACGCTTTTTTTACCCAAACGGATACACTCTTGGAGTCTCTTGGTTTGATATCCATTTTACAGTCGTAAACTCTTCAACCGCCCACTCTCCACCGTGTCTCCCTATTCCTGAATTCTTCTCTCCACCGAAAGGAACCATTGGTTCATTATTCACTGATTGATCATTAATATGAATCATTCCCGTTTTAATTTGTTTTGCAACATTAAGCGCTCTATCTGGTGATGATGAGAAAACAGCACCACTTAACCCATATTGAGAATCATTGGCCACTTTAATTGCCTCTTTTTCATCTTTAACAGGAATAATAAGAGCGATAGGACCAAAGATCTCGCTTTGGGCGATTTCCATCGTATTCGATACATCTGATAAGACAAATGGTTCCACAACTTTTCCAACGATCTTCCCTTCAAGAGCAACTGTCGCTCCTTCTTCTATACCTTTATTTAGTAAAGCTTTAATCGTATCAACTTGCTTGTTATTAATTAACGGGCCTATCACCGTATCTGCATCAGACGGATCACTCGCCTTTAATTTAGATGCTTTTTCTACGAATCTGTCTACAAAGTCTTGATACACACTTTCCACAACGATAATTCGGTTTATCGCCATACAAATCTGGCCTTGGTGTAGGAATTTTCCGAAAATAGAAGCTGTGGTTGCTTGTTCAAGATCCGCATCATCAAGAACGATGCATGCATTATTGCCTCCTAATTCAAGAGAAACTTTCTTTAGATTATATCCGGCAATTTCGCCTACTTTTCTTCCTATTTCAGTTGATCCTGTAAATGAAATGATTTCTGGAATCGGATGGTCAATAAACGAATTTCCTATATCTTTACTAGAAGCCACGATGACACTTACTAAACCTTTAGGAACCCCAGCTTCCTCAAATACCTTTGCAAGAAACAGTCCCCCTGTAATAGGAGTATCTAAAGATGGCTTGATCACTACTCCATTTCCTGTTGCGATAGCTGGTGCTAACGAGCGAATCGTCAGGGACAACGGAAAGTTCCACGGAGTAATAATACTAACAACCCCTAAAGGCTCCTTTAATACTACATTTGTTTTTCCAGGAACCACCGAAGGAAAGGTGCGAGTTTCCATTTGAAAAGGAAAGCTAGCTGCTTCATTCACTAACGTAATCGAGGCAGATACTTCACTATTTGCTTTGATTCTTGTTGCTCCTCCTTCTTTTATTAATAAGTCTACGATCTGTTCTCTTCTTTCTTCCATTAATTGTGCCGCTTTTTTAAGAATCTTTTCTTTCTCATATGGATTTGTTTTCGACCATTCTTTTTGTACACGAGCCGCTTCTATGTATGCAGCATGAACATCTTGTTTAGTCGCCATTTTTATTTGCACGAGTTCCTCATCCGTATATGGATTTAAAACAGAAAGGATACTAGTACTTGAACCCTCACTCCATTCACCTGCAATAGGACAACGAGACCATTCAGAGTAATTCACTTAGATACTCACCCCTTTTTAATAGTTGCTGCACCCTTTTCGCTAAATAAGCGTAAGTGCAGCATTGGTTCTAAACTGTCATTTTACTGAAATGTAATTACAGGTTTTATCGCGGTGCCATTTTTAGCATCTTCAGTCGCCTGATTTATTTCTTCTAATTTATAGAAGGAAATTAACTTATCAAATGGTAATTTTCCTTGTTTATATAACTCAATCATTTGTGGAATGAAAACTTGAGGTTGCGAGCTTCCTTCCACAACACCTGTTATCGTACGTTCTTGTCTGATCGTTTTAATATCTAGACTGACTTCGGTTCCAATAGGAGGAACTCCGATTACAGCACATGTTCCTAAAGATGCTAAGCAATCCACAGCCTGGCGTAGAACCTCAGGTCTTCCACTCGTCTCTAAAGAATAATTCGCCCCAAGATTAGTAATTTTTTGAATCTCTACTAAACTATCACTCACAGAAGAATTGTAAGTATAAGTAGCCCCTAGCTCTTGTGCTAGTTTTAGGCGACTATCGTGAATATCAACAGCAATAATAGTCGTACAGCCAACGACTTTCCCAGCCATGATCGCACTTAATCCAACTGATCCACAACCAAATACAACCATGCTCGAACCCGGCTCAGGCTTCAATTTATTGATCACGGCTCCACAACCCGTTTGGATGCCACAGCCAAGGGGCCCTAGTAACTCAATTGGAACATCTTTTGAAACCTTTACGATGTTTCTTTCAGAGGCTATCGCATAATGAGAGAAACTGGACTGACCAAAGAAACTTGAGATGTCCTTATCTCCGATTGACAAACGTTTTGTACCATCGCTCATGTTGCCACCAAAATTCAGGTGAAAAAAGTTTACACATGCATAGGACTGTCCGTTCTGACAATTCTTACACGTTCCACATGAGCTAAAAGTAAGTACAACATGATCCCCAGGTTGAACGCTAGTGACACCTTGACCAACTTTCTCAACAATACCAGATCCTTCATGCCCTAAAACGATAGGGAATGTAACCGGAAATTGTGCATCCCTTACAACCAAATCGGTATGGCATATCCCTGTACCTGCTATTTTCACAAGCACTTCACCACATTTCGGATCACCTATTTGAATGTCTGTAAGGTGAAACGGTTCTCCCTTTGCTAATGTAACAGCCGCTTTTGTTAACATCCTACCACTTCCTTTCTAGAGAGACTGAAATTGGACTAAGGCTTTAATACCCTCTCCCGCATTTCATCCACCAATTTATTTAAATGAGATTGATCACTTTCACCGTTTAAGACTCCCTTTGTTTGTTCTAAAACGTCTTTTAAGAATTGTACAAACATATCATTGTCCTGCTGGAACAACTCGTTCCACAATTCATGCAACTGCACTTTATACATGGTGACATCTTCATGGTTCGCTTCGCGTTTCTCAATTTCATCAATTAACTCGAATACTTCTGTACTCCACATTTCAAAATCAAACATATGGGCCTCCTTTAATCGCTTTCAATTGTTTTTATTCAAAAGAGTTTATAAGCTTTTGATGATGTTGCTCGGCTTCATCCGTCCAAATCCCTTCTTCTTTAAAATATTTGATAGCCCCATCATGATAAGGAGCAGAAGGAACCGGATTGAACATATCCTCTGGCGTTAGACCTTCAAACCAACCAAATATTTTCGTTAATTCCGCGTGTTGTTCCCATAACGTTTTGGTGATGTCATAAACGGCTTCTTCAGATACATGTGTAGAGCTAACTAGTGTCACACCAAACCGATAAATAACCGTATCTTCCTTAATAATTCCTCCGTTAACCACGACCGGTTCAAGAGAAGGAACAAATTCTTGCATTTGTTTTACCAGTTCATCTTTCTTTTGATCTAACTCACCAGGAGTGACATCTGCATAATTTAAAGCTTTTATTCCAATTGCATTATCCATTTCTAGAAATGCCCCTTGTGATGGGTTTCCTGTAAAGACAGCGTCTACTCTTCCCTCTCTCAATGCATCCATTCCGGCATTGTTATCAGCAATTGTAACTAACGTAACGTCATCACTTGTTAAACCAACAGAGGCGAGTTGAGCTTCCAATAAGTATTGAATAATCCATTCTCCGTTGTACCCTGCTGCGATTCGTTTCCCTTTTAAATCACTTAATTTCTCTATACCTGAATCTTTCCTTACTGTGTAACCACTCATATTAAGCCTCCCTACCGAAGCAATTGACCTTACATTCTGATACGCTTCATTAAACATCCCCTCTCCATTAACAGCCCAATAAACATTTGGTTCTTCCGATACGCCAAAATTCACTTGGTTCTCATTTAGTAAAGGTAGCCACTGAGTTGCCCCTACATAAGGACGGACTGTCATATTTACCGAGGAACCATCGCTTACTACACTTGCAATCGCTGACCCAACACTATTAAAAAACAAACCAGAAGGATTCGTGGCAACACTTAGATTAGAGTTATCTGTTTCACCAGTAGTTGAATTGCTTCCTCCACATGCTGTTAAGGCGATTGCACCGACACCAAGTAATAGAGCCATTGTTAACTTTCTTGAAAGAGACCTGGCTATTTTATTCATGATCAACCTACCTACCTTCTTAATTTATTTGCGCTTTATTATTAACAACCAGAGCCTTTTGGTTCGCTTTTCTTTTTACGTACTCTAGTATGAATACGACAGATGCGATAATACACCCAGCTAGATTTAACCCTAATCCTAATTCAGGCAGTAGTATAAAAGACGCTGATAAAATTAATAACACTCGCTTTGGCCAAGTTAAATGATCAAATAAATATCCAGCGACAGCTACTGACAAAATACAGACAGCAAGAGTGGTTAATACTATCGCAGAAAGTACACTCGCTGTATTCACTTCTTGAGACGTACTTAATAAAATACTAGAGTTGTAGACAAATACAAACGGAATGATATACCCCATAATCCCTAACTTCGTTGCTTCAAATCCAATCTTATGTGGACTCTCTTTTGCAATAGGCGCTGCAGCAAAACATGCTAACGCAATAGGTGGGGTAATGTTAGACATCGTTGCAAAGAAGAACACAAAGAAATGAGCTGCAATCGGTGCTACACCTAATTCTACTAATGCTGGTACAACCAACACGGCTACGATTGCATAAGCCGCAACAGCTGGCATCCCCATCCCCAAGACGATACAAACAATCGCACTAGCAACTAACAAGGCAAATAAACCGTATTGCCCGAAGTTGGTTATGACTTGAACAAGATTGAATCCAAGTCCGGTGATGGCAATAACCCCTACAATCAATCCCGCTGCTGCTAAAATGACACCAATTTCTAACATTGTTTTTCCTGTATCTTTAAAAATACCTATGATCCTACGGAAGATATCCCGCCGTATTTGTTTTTGCAAACTTAAAACAATAACCGCTATTCCAGATGCATAGACTCCTGCTGTTGCTGGTGAGCGCCCTTGCACAAATAGGACGTATACTAAAAACACAAAGATAGGTACAATCAACCACGCCTTTTTTAACACTGTCGCTCGATCTGGCAAGTCTTCCCGTGGAATTTTTTTAATATTGTTCTGACCAGCTTTTAAATCTACTTGAATGAATAAAGAAACATAATACATTAGGGCAGGTACAATGGCTGCTAGTATGATGACTTGATAAGATACCCCTAAGTTCTCAGCCATCATAAAAGCGACAATTCCCATAATAGGAGGAGTAAGCGTGCCCCCGGTTGAAGCCACCGATTCAATCGCCGCTGATTGAGAACTGCTATAACCACTTCGCTTCATGAGAGGGATGGTCATGCTGCCTGTTAACAACACATTGGCAACTGGATTTCCTGTAATACTCCCTACCGAAGCAGACCCAACAACAGAAGCTTTGGCAGGACCTCCCCTAAAACGCCCGAATAGAGAAACGGCGATGTCATTAAAGATATCTCCACCTTTTAAATTAAGTAACGTTTGACCAAAAAGAATAAACGCAAAAGCCATCGTGGCCGCTAAATATAAAAGGTCTAACAAACTATTAGCATCTAGATATAAATAGTTTAGTAATTGATCATACGATGTCCCTTGTCCCTTAAATGCTCCTGGCATATACGGGGCCACAAATCCATAACTTAAAAATGCTGCGACAATGACGACTAAGGACAAGCCAAACATTCTTCTTAATGCTTCTAGAATTAATAAGATGACGACTCCACTTAAAAGGATGCGAGACGGAGTAATGACCGAAAATTGATAAAGAATGGTAGGATAAAAAATAGCGATATACATTCCACCGTAAAGTCCCATACCAGACATACACCAGTCATACCATGGAATGACCGTTCTAGAAGATCGCTTCGTTGCAGGTATACCAAGAAAAACAGCTGCAAGAACTAACCCCATAAACCATCCTGCATATTGTTGTTTCATGATCGATATGCCAAAGAAGTCAAAAAAGGACAAAATGAATAAAACACCGGATAGGGGGATCAGGATTAATAACATACTCCAGAGGGATGCCTGCCACCCTTTTAACTCCCTAAACTTTGACACCAACTCGTTGCTTTTCTCCACATATGACACTCCTTTATTAACAAATATATGGACTTATATAAGAGAAGAATTTAGGGTGATAGACTAAGAAGGGATCTAAGTTAGAATTTCACTAGCCTTTAGCGGTCTAGCCCTTATCCCCCTGTTACTCTTAGAGACTATAACGTTCACCTTATTTTTTTACACCTAACAAAACTTCCTCATTATTACGAACTCACTAAGTTACATTCCATATGTCATTACATTTTGCTCTTCCTTAATCAACCTTCCTAATATTCTTCTAGCCACCAGTGATGATTATGAAAATGTACTGGGGATCGGAAGCGAATCCCCAATACAGTTCGCTTGATTAAATAATTGGTAGTTGACCAACTCTCTTAGCTCCTAGAAGCTCTAAATCTTTCATCATGATCTTAATCGTATTTTCAAGACGTGTGCATTGAAGTTCTAAAATGTTACGACGTTTCTTGGCATCGCCACAATATTTTTTCATAATCTCTTTCCCTACGGCAATATGCCTCGGTTCATCAGCAACCACACTCTTTTCAATATCTTTAAGTAGTTCAGTTGGTAATAAGCTATATGTGATGCTTTCATCCGGTTTAAGTGTTCCAAAGCCAAATAGATAGACCAAAATAGGCTCACCAGTCAGTTGCAGGTTCACGGCGATTTCTGCAGGATCATCGTAGTCATTAGTCAGTTGGAATTGTTTAATAACTTCTGGACTAACGTCGTAATCTTGTAGTCTCGGACTTCCACCATAATGCTTACACCAGCGCCCCCATGTACGTTGGTGCTGTACTTCATCAATAATTTGTTGAGCTAAACGAATACGAATCCCTATATCTTCAGGATTTTTTTCTAACATCACAATTTGTTTTGAAGGTGGATGCACCCCATTATAAAATTCTCGCCACGCTAACCTAGCACAAAATTCAACCAAATTATCTTTACGGGTTTGTTCATCAAGCTCAAATGTTTCCCAATGTTCCTTATGAAAAAAGATTTCTGCAAACATTTCTGACTTTCCAATTATTTTCTCCACAAATTCTTTTGGTGTCCAAGCCATTAATTCCTGATCAGATAGCTTTTGTAACTTTGGTAATTCAACAGCAACAGTCATTTCCAAAACACCCTTTCTTGTAATAGTCTAAACTTTCTTCCTTTTTGGATAAAAGTTGGCAAAAAATCATTATACGTGATCAAAAGAACCAAGGTTAGCAAACGCTTTCATTTTTGATCGAAACCGCTCGCTAACACATTTAAATAGTAGGTTTGCACTATTTCTACTATTTAAATCTTTTCTATATTCTGACACTTTTTTTCGTTGAAGACAATAGATTTTAGACTCCGAAAAATGTATAGGGTATACACTTTTTCTATACTAGTAAATACATTTGAAGACTAGTTGTATCGTGGCATTTCTTTTACCATCTCAACAAATTTTTCTGTACCTAAATGAGAAAAGCGGTGTTCCTTTAATACAATGTGAATAGGTCTGGTAATCTTCACATTGTTTATTTTCACTTCTATTATCCTCCCTGTCTCTAATTCCTTTTCTACAGCCATTCGTGAGACAAAAGATATGCCTAGACCATATTCCACTGCCGTCTTAATCGCTTGAGTTGTTTCAAGCTCGATATAACTTGAAATTTTCTCAAGTAAATTGTGTTTTTTTAACTCTTTTTCTACTCGGACTCTAAATTCCGAATTGGCAATTCTTCTAACAATTTGTTCATTTACTACCTCAGGAAAATCAATCATTTCTCTTTGTCGCCAAGGATGCTCTGGTCCTACAATTAAAATAAGCTCATCTTCCATTAACACCTCTGTCTGAAACCCCTTATGGTCAAATTCGCCTTCTACAATTGCAATTTGAAAGAGATCTTGTGATAGGCAATCGATTATTTTCTTTGTATCACCTATTTTTAAAGATAACTGTGCTTCAGGATACTTCTTTTTAAATTCACCGAGTAATTTAGGCATAATGTACTCACCCACTCGCAAAGAAGCGCCAACAGGCAACGTAAATTGATTTTCCTCATTCATTCGTTTCATTGTTTCAATCGATGAATTAAATTGATTAATAATAGACTTTGCAATAGGATACAACTTTCGTCCTGCTTCAGTAACCGTCAACTTATTTTCCTTTCTTTCAAATAAGGGCAAACCATAAAAGTCTTCTATTGCACGAATTTGTCGTGTCACACTTGGTTGTGAAACAAAACTAGTTTGCGCGGCTTTACTAATACTCTTTTCATCTACGACTAAACAAAACATTCTTAAACTTTCAATGTTAATCGTTCTCCAACTCCCTTTCATGTAGTACATATGAATTATCATATAAACAGAGAATAATTCGGAATGTATAGCAGAAATTCCTTCTTGAATTACAATCATTAGTTTGGGAAACAAACTTAGGAAAGACTTACTGGGATTAGCTCACTAAAGATAACGGAAGGATGTTTTGTTTTGTGAAGATAATAGAGGTAAGGATTTATATTTTATGGAAGGAATTAGGATGGTTCTCGGGCTTCATCTAAAAAAATACGAATAGAACCATCCTTATTTAATAGATTTACTACAACAAGTTCTTCCCCCTCCCCTAAATTTGATAATCCAATGTGGCGACTATCAACTCTTCTGTATGATAGTCAAATCCTTTTTCCTTTACTACTTGTTCAATCGTCGGGTATTTGATTTCGTCTTTATACTTTTTGGTCCACCCTGCTTTCTTGACGGTATCCCGGATAGCCCCTTTCATATTGGCAAAGACAAAGGTTACACCGTATTCTTTTCGATAGGAAACGATCAATTCTTCTAATGTGCCAACTGACACCGTGTCCATATCATTCACTCCTGCCATATCAACGATGATCCACTTTGCTATCGGTTTTCTTTTAAGAAAAGCTTTTATTTTCTCTTCAAAAAAAGCAATATTTGCAAAATGTAGCGATGAATCAACACGAATTAACAATACGTTTTCTATTGTTCTGGCTTTAGGATATCTATTCGTGTCACGAAAAGCATTTTCTTTTTTAACATAGCCTAATTCAACAATATTAGGCCGTGCACTCCGCTTCACAAATAAAATCAATGTAAAAGCAGCTCCAATAATAATTCCCCACTGAATGCCAACAAATAATGTGACGAAAAACGTCGTGACCCAGATCCACCCTTCAAACGGTTTTACTCGAAAAAGATGTCTCATTTCTTTCAAGTCAATTAATTTGTAAACGGCGACCATTATAATGGCAGCTAGAATGGCATTGGGTAAGTAGTAAAAAAAGGAGGTAAAGAAAAATAAAGTAACCATTACTAACATCGCTGTGATCATAGAAGCCACTTGTGTTACACCGCCAGCTTGATAATTGACTGCGGTTCTAGAAAAACTTCCATTAACCGGAAATGAATGAAAACAAGCCCCAACAATATTAGCAAGGCCTAAAGCTCTTAACTCCCGATTCGGATTAATTCTATACTTTTCTTTGTTTGCAATAGCCTTAGCAATTGCTAATGACTCCATGAAAGCAATAAGTGAGATCGTTAGGGCCATTGGGAATAATAGCTGCATGACCTCGATTGAAAGAGGTGGCAATTCGATGGTCGGAAATCCTTGTGGGACGTCTCCAACGATTTGTACTCCAGATTGATGTAGTCCAAATACATACACCATTGCAATTGATAGTATGACAATAAGTAAGGCACCTGGGATTTTGGGATTTATTTTTTTTAGGAAAGCAAGTCCTAACATACTACCAATCCCTATTCCTACGGTTAGGAGGTGAACATCTGATAGATGTTGAAAGATCTCCCTAAACAATACATGAATTTGCAAATAATTCCCTGCCTCAATTCCTAGTAAATGTTTCAACTGACTTAGACCAATCACAATAGCTGCTGCAGAAGTATATCCATTCATAACCGAATGGGGAATAAATTTTACGATAAAACCAGCTTTAGACATTCCTAGTATAAATTGAATCACCCCAACCATGATGGCTAGTATCAATACATAGGAAATATACTCTTTTGAGCCTGGTTCGGCAACCACCGAAACACTCGAAAACACAAGCAATGAAGTGATGGCAACAGGACCAACAGATAAATGTCTGGATGAAGCTAACAAAGCATAAATGATTAATGGAATCGTAGAAGCATATAATCCCATAACTGGAGGCAGTCCTGCGAGCATCGCATATGCCATCCCTTGAGGGACGAGCATAACAAAAATGGTCAAACCTGCTATCAAATCACGTTTAAAGGAATGCTGATTATATGAAAGACCTAATATAGAATATTTTTCGGGACTCATAATCCTATTCCTTTCTTTGTTTTATTCTATAACTTAGACCATGTTCGTGAACAAAAGACACCGTCTTCCTCAAAGGAGGGAGACGGCATTTTACTTTTCACTTACATTTCTTTTGCACTCAAATTTGGTACCCCAACAAACTTTCTAACCTTTAGTTCATACAGCAATGTAGCCACAATTAGAACAAAGCCGATAATATCAAACAGAATGCCCACATTAATCAAAAGAACCGCCCCTAAAAACAGCATCGACCGTGAAATTAATAAGACTGGTTGCTTTAAATACCCTTCTAAAGCAACAGCTAATGCATAAATTCCAATCAACGCTGTAACCGATGCCAGTAAGATCGTTACGACAGTGCCTTGGAAAATAAGTGCTGGACCATAGACAAACATAAACGGAACAATAAAGGCAACGGCTGCTAATCTACAAGCTGTGATTGATGTCGACATTGGATTTGTTTTTGCAATTCCACTTGCCGCATATGCTGCAATTGCAACTGGAGGCGTAATACCTGATAGAACGCCATAATAGAAAATAAACATATGAGCCGCCATACTAGGAACGCCTAACTGTGTGATAGCTGGTGCTGCTAATACCGCCAAAATAATATAGGATGCTACCGGTGGCAAGCCCATACCCATGATAATCGATGCCACCATAGTTAAAAGAAGCAATACAAATAAATGGCCTCCAGAAAGTTCAATTAATATTCCAGAAAACCTTAATCCCATTCCCGTCATGTTAATAACACCGATGACAATACCTGCGCAAGCGCAAGCTGATGCTACAACTAGCGATAGCTTCATGCCCTGCACAATTGCTTCTTTCATATCATAGAAGCTCATTCTTGTTTCTTTCCGTAATAAGCAGACAAGAGGTACAGAAACGATACCCCAAAATGCTGCTTCAGGAGGTGGCAGTTGAGGTCCGATTAATAAAAACACTAACACTAACAGCGGAAGGATTAAGTGTCCTTTCGTAACTATCATTTCTTTTAAGTTTGGAACCTTATAGTGATCTTCACTATTTTCTCCCATGCGAGCAGCTCGTAAATCTACCATAATAAAGATGGCAATGAAATATAACAAGGCGGGGATTAAGGCCGCTAAAGCAACTTGAATATATTCTACTTGTAAAAAATCAGCCATTAAAAAGGCAACTGCTCCCATGACAGGCGGTAACAGCATTCCCCCTGTTGACGCGACTGATTCAACTGCCCCTGCATATTTAGCTTTATACCCACCGCGCTTCATTAAAGGAATAGTTAAGATTCCAGTTGTCGCTACATTTCCAACTTGACTCCCACTAATGGAACCAAATAGGGCACTTGAGACGATGGAAACTTTAGCGGCTCCCCCTC
The DNA here is from genome assembly GCF_023555415.1 of Halalkalibacter alkaliphilus. GTDB lineage: Bacteria > Bacillota > Bacilli > Bacillales > Bacillaceae_D > Halalkalibacter > Halalkalibacter alkaliphilus. The sequence goes on from NZ_JAKRYL010000016.1 coordinate 90,331, forward strand.
TGAAACGCCCTACTAAAGAAAAGGCTAAATCGATAAAAAACTTCCCTGCTCCTGACTTCTCTAAAAATGACCCGAACAAGACGAATAACACTACATATGTCGCCGAAACACCTAGCGGGATGCCAAATACTCCTTCATTTGATAGACCAACTTGAGTGATGATTCGCTGCAAGCTATACCCAGAATGAGCAAATAGCAAAGGTAACTTCTCACCTACGAAAGCGTATACAAGAAATAGTGTAGCTAATACTGGCAAAGCCCATCCTATAATCCTTCTTGCTGCTTCTAACGTTAAAAGAATACTTAATATCCCAACGACTAACATCGTTATTGTAGGAGAGCTAAATGCCATGGATAAATCAATAAAATGCATATAAATATAACCCGCGATAAAGATTGAAGCACCTGCCAACAGTATATCGGTAACCCAAGCTATTTTCCCTCTCGTTGATATATTACCTTCATTATTTTGCTTTTTCATAAAAGGGTAGATTAAAAAGATGAGTGCTAGGGCAAAGCCTAGATGAACACCCCTCTGCTGCATAGAAGGAAATATTTGAATTCCACCAGCGTACAGGTGAAAGAATGCCAAGAAAAACGCGAGAATTACTACTGCCCTTGTAATTATTTTCTGTAACATAATCGACTACACTCCTCACTTTCATTGTCAGAAGTTCATATAGAGGTACGGATAGAGAATTCCTGCTCTTGGCACCTATTTTCGCTGTATGTGTTCATGAAGTTTATTGTTGAACCTCTATGCCATGATCTTCAAAGTATTTTAATGCACCTGGGTGATATGGAATGGTCACACCTTCTGTGACGGATTCCGGTACAATATCAAATGTAGGATGAATGTCTTTCAAACCGTCAGTGTTGTTCATAATCGTTTCTAAAAATTTATAAACCATTTCATCATCTGTCTGTTCGTGAGTTATATAAATGGAGTAAAACGCCCCAATCGTTATATCTTCATCTTGTCCTGGGTACGTACCTGCTGGTATATCTACCGATGAATAATATGGATGTTCAGACTCAAAGGTTTCCATGATGGAAGGATCAACAGGAATAATTCGTACATTTTCTGTTTGAGTAATTTCTCTAACAGTCGGTGCCGGAATAGCTCCCATTAAATAACCTGCATCGACACTCCCGTTAGCTACTGCTTCTTGAATTTCTGTAAAGCTGCTAAGCGGCAGTGGTTGATAATCGTCTTTGCTCACACCATGAGCTTCCATTAAATCTTCTAGTAATTCTGTCGGAGGTGTACCAATTGCAGCAACACCGACTCGTTTTCCTGCTAAATCTTCAAATGACTGAATAGGAGAATTCTCACGTACTACTAAATGAAGCGCATTGTAACTCAAATACCCGATTCCTCTTAAATAATCATGTTCGCCTGGAACTGGTTCTAAAACTCCATTAAATGCTTGGTCAGCACCTAATGCTCCAATACCACCAAATGCCGGCATACCTTGTTGATGACGTTCAGACATATACTGGACAATTTCCGATGTCCCATTTGTTGCCTCAGTGGCAAAAGAAGCTCCTGGCAGCACTTTTTCGTTATTTATTATATTAGCCAAACCTGCACTTATAATATAGTTAATCCCACCTGAACCTGGTGTGTACACAGGCACAATCCCTGAGAAACTACCTTCTGTTTCCTCTCCGTTGGTAGCTGGTTGGCTTGAATCTCCACCTCCGCAGGCAACTAACATAACTGAAATAAATATGAGAGAAAATATTCCAACTGAAGCACGTTTCATTCAATCATCTCCTTCATTGATTAATAGAATTAATCCCTATCCTACGTTAATAACTTGTAAATCCTCTGGAACAATCACTTCCCCGGTAAACTCAGCAGAAGCCTCTTGAAGTGCAATTCGACCATCAGCTTCAGGTAAAAAATGAGTAAGAACTACTTTTTTTACGTTGGCTTTCTTTGCAATAACCCCTGCCTGAGTGGGACTGCAATGTTCTTTCTGAAGCTGCTCCCAAATTTTCTCTAAAGCTTCACTTTTTTTACCAGTCGTCAGTCCTGCGTTTTGAACGAGTATATCTGCTCCTTCTGCAAGGTGCACGATTGCTTCATTCGGTGACGTATCACTTGAGATCACAATTGCTTTCCCGTCGATATCGAACCGAAAAGCGAATGTTGGAACATTATGAATCATACGAGCCGTAGTTATTTTGTAAGGCAACGGATTTTCTATTAATTCACCAGGTTCCTCAAACTCGATAACTTCGACATCACGGATCCCTGCTCCTGAACGGCCAAGGGAACAACGGTAATCAATATCATATGAATACATGTTCAAAATACTTTCATGGAAATCCTTTGTTCCTCTAGGACCAATAATTGTCAGCTCTGACCTGCCCTGCCCCCAGCCACCTAGTAAAAACTGAGCGTAACCCATCGTGTGATCGGAATGTAAATGTGTAAATATTAAATACTTTATGGACTCGGGTTTAATTCCAGCTTTCATTAATTGAGCTGTTGTCCCTTCACCACAGTCAATTAAAATCGTTTGATCTCCAACTACAAGTGCTTGAGCTGGCTGCGAGCGATTTAGATTCGGGCGTGGACTTCCTGTTCCAAGCATCACAACTGAAATATCTGACATGTGCTATCAACTCCATTTTCTAATATTCATTACATAACAAAATCTCCTATTATCTTTTGTTCACTTTGGATAGAAGTGCACAAATAAAAACGCTTACATTTCGGCATTCATATTAATCACCCTTTAATTCATTTTGGATAAAAGTGTTCGTGAATTCATAATACATGATCCTTCCAAAAAAATAAATATAAATTTTAGAATTTTTTAAAAATAATACCTTATTCATTTTCCTCTCTGCCAAACAAAGACGAAAATATAGAAACAGCTGCTCCAATAGAAGCATTGGATTGCAATGAACTTTCCTGAACGATTTTTACTTGTTTATTTAAAGTAATGTGCTTTAATGTTACTTCCTGTACTTTATCAAAGTACCCATTGTAACGTTGAATCAAGGGACCAGATAGAACAGCAACCTCTGTTTCAAGTAGATTAATAATATTGGATAGTCCGACACCATAATAGTATGCAGAACGCATAACAGCATCTTCTGTTATTTCACGATCTCGATCTAACTGCTCAATTAGAGCAATCGTATTCTCTCTATACCAATTTATGTCTCTATCCTCTGAAAGATAGCTACTACCCAAATCTTTTAAAATAGCATAAAGGGATGTATATGCTTGCAAGCAGCCTCTTTTTCCACATTCACAAAGTTCACCATTTATATCTATAACCATATGGCCATATAACCCGACATTACCATTATGTGCTCGTACCACTTCTCCGTTTGAAATGATTCCACACCCTATTCCCCAACTATTAATGGAGCAAAGAATATTTTTGTAGGCTGAATTTTCACCTTTATACTCGCCTAATGCAGCGAGTGTCGCACCATTTTCAAGTGTCACTTTTACCGGAAAATATTTTTTCAATTCTCTGACAATCGGTACATTTTTCCACCCAGGAGCAGCAAATGGCTCTGGTTCTAAAATAACCCCACGTACTCTATCAAGTGGCCCAATCGCCCCAACCCCAATACCTAGTAACTCATCATTAGTAAAGTGATGTGTTTTCATGAAGTTATGGATAATCGTAATTGTCTCATCAATAATAACTCTTGGAGTATGTTCTTTCGTCATTGAGATCGTAACCTCATCGATAAAGTCAAAATGGAGATTATGTAAAGATACTCTCGTAAACATCCTGTTTATATGTAATGAAATAATAAAGCCTAACCGAGCATTAATGCTATACAAAATCGGTGGACGTCCTCCATTTGAGTCCCCGTAGCCAGATTCCACAATTAACCCATCTTTTTCTAAACGCTCAATAATACGAAACAAAGTTGTTTGTTTCAAATTCGTCTTTTCTAAAAGATCTGTTTTAGTAATCGGACCATAATCATGAATTAATAAATAGACAGTTTTAAGTATTTGATGTTTCGGAAGCTCATCTTCTATAAACGATTTCAACATGCACATACACCAACTTTAGCAAAGTAAATTTGTTTTATATTTTATCATTTTCAAATTTCTGATGTCTAGATAATATATTCAGAGTGTTAGAAGCAAAGAGACAGATCGAGATATGTGAAAAAGTCGAAAACTTTAACCCCTGCTACTATATATTGATATTGATACTTAGGAAAGATACTACTTGCTGTAGTCGAACTCCCTCTTTCTAAAAGAAATTGCACTTTTTCACCAGTCTCGAACCGTCCCCATGTTCACAAAGACGATTAAAAAGGGAAGTTTTTAAGTAACATTATTAGTTGCTGGTCAAGGTAATAAACGAAGACCGTATCAACCTAAGCTTATGAAAGCAAGCTGAATTAATAAGCAAAATAGAACAAGAAATACCGCCGTCAGTATTTTAACGGCGGCTTTCCCTATGGCAGGTAATATTAGTCTCTAAATCGTGAGAGTGTCCATTCGAACTTAGAATCAGATTCAAAATTCACTACGTGAGCTATAACTAAGACGTCTACCGTAGTTTATTTAGTTTCCTACATTAATTCAAGTAGTTTTGGTAGCTTCTACTGTCACATCTTCAATTACTTGTTGATTATCTATGCGGTTTTGTATCCAATCTTTAACTAAAATAAAGGCTACAATCCCCAACATAATAAGATTAATTATTAAAGATTGGCCAAAAACATCTATTGGCCAGAACATCGCTAAAGAGCATGCAATAATAATGATACGGTTCCAAACACTTAACTTTCTCACAAAAAATCCTACTATTCCGTACGAAATAATAATACAAGCAATTACCGCAAAAATGATTTTTATAATCATATTAGTAATTGAAGTTTCCAAACCTATAGGAATTAACATGACTGGTGCAAATATAAAAGCAAATGGAACAAGGTAGCCAACAATTCCTAATTTCATTGCTTCTATTCCTATTTTATTAGGAGATGCCTTCGCTATAGGTGCTGCTGCAAAACAACAAACTGCTATTGGTGGTGTAAATGTAGCCAAGCTTGCGAAATAATAAACGAACAAATGTGCCGCAAGTGCTGGGTAGCCAAATTCCACAACAGACGGCGCTACTAATGTTGCCACTAATGTATAGGCTGCCATTGAAGGCATTCCCATCCCAAGTATTATAGACATAACAGCCGCAGCAAACAATAGATAAAAAACTCCATATTGCCCTACTTGGACAAGCAAATACGCGAGATTAAAGCCTAATCCAGTTATACTCATTATCCCTACAACAATACCAGCTCCACCTAGAATAACACCAATCTCCATTAACATTTTCCCCGTACCCACAAATACTTCTAGCAGTCGACTAAGAATATCTTTCCATACTTCCCTTTGAAAAAGAAGGAAAACTAAGGCAATAGCAGCTGAATACACACCTGCTAAAGGTGGAGTATAGCCTAAAATAAACAAGCTATAAATTAAAAAAACAAAAGCAGGAAGAACCATCCAAAAAGTTGTAAAGATCTTTTTCCAAGGAATCATTTCGCTTTTTTTCATTTTCCCCATGCCGTTTCGTGCAGCAATTAAATCTACTTGCATAAATAGACACAAGTAATATAAAACTGCCGGGACTAAAGCTGCTAAAGCCACGGTCGTATAGGGAAGAGACAAGAATTCTGCCATGATAAAAGCAGAAACACCCATAACTGGAGGTAAGAGACCTCCTCCACTTGAGGCAACTGCCTCAATTCCACCAGCTTGTGATCCCTTTAATCCATGCTTCTTCATTAAGGGAATCGTTACGCTACCTGAAAGCATAACATTAGAGACTGGGTTTCCCGTTACAGTTCCAATTAGACTTGATCCAGCGATCGAAGCTTTAGCAGGCCCCCCGCGAAATCGACCAAATGAATTAATAGCAAAATCATTTATAATGTCTCCACCTTTAAAAACAAGCAGTGCCTGACCAAATAAGATAAAGGCAAGAGCAGTTGTTGCAGCAATTCCTAATAAACCCACAAACCCGTTATAATCTAAATATAAATAGTTAAACAATTGGGTTGCACCTATTTGTCTTCCTTCTAATGCTCCAGGCATGTAAGGTGCTGCAAAAGCGTACACAATAAAGAAGCCAACAATTGTAAATAAAATTAGACCTACAACCCTACGTAAAGCTTCCATTAATAACAATATAGCAACAATGCTTAGAAACACTCTCTCAAAAGGCAAGTTTGTTGTACTAGTAATTAATTGCGGATAATACAACATCATATAAAATCCTGCCAAAAGACCTAGTATGGATAAAATCCAATCATACCAAGGAACTTTTGATGAAACATTTTTCTTAACAGCCGGCATAACTAAAAATGCACTAAAGAGTACTAAGCCTAAAAAAAATCCAATATATTGCTCTTGGTACACCACGAAACCTAGCTTCTGATGGATGCCAAGAATGTACATAATTCCCATAACAGCAATCATAAAAAGAGCCGCTTTCCAAATAATTGCCGTAACTCCTTGTAAAGGTCGCCTCTTTATAAACTCTTCCTGTACTTCCATATTAATAACCTCCATCTCGAATCATAGGTTAATAGTGTCCTGATTTTAGGATACATATTTCCCCTCTCCTCTAACTATTAAGGTAAGGAGAGGGAGTTATTTTAATTTAGTAACTCTTGTTGCTTTTCTTCTAACTCATCTGTCCATACACCTTTATCTTTGTAAAATTGGACAGCTCCATCATGATAGGGCATTGCTGGATCTGGATCTAAGTAAGTATCAGGATGCCACTCTTCCAACCACGAAAATACTGGATGTAATTCTTCATAATAATCCCATTGTGCCTCTAAAATTTTATAAACGTGATCTGCACCTAAGGCCGCACTAGTTACAAGGCTAATTGGATATGCTGTCACTGAATATTCTTCTTCCCCAGCTATACCACCAGACTTAGGCACAACCTGAAAACCGGGTACCTCTTCCTGGAATCTTTGCATTATGTCTGCAGGGAAACTATCTAATTCTTCAGGTGGTACGTCTGCCACATGTAATATTTTGAGGCCAATAGCCGAATCAGCTTCCATCGTACCTGCATTAGTAAGGGCCCCACCAAATGTTGCATCGACACGTCCGTCTCTTAAGGCTTCAGTTCCTTGTTGGGCACCGGAAACAGGTACAGGTACCACATCGTCCCATGTTAAGCCTGCAGCCTCGAGCTGGATTGTGACAAACAACTCAAGGTGTTTATGAGCACCATAATCAGCGGCTACCCTCTTTCCTTTTAAATCTGCAGTCGTTTCGATGCCTGCATCTTCGCGGACCACTAAAACAGCTCCATCAATCATACTACCTCTTAAGATTGTACGAAGATTTTCGTGTGGTTCACTGTAATTTTCTTCACCGTTGTAGGCCCATTTTAAAACTGGACTTGTAGCTAAAGCTAAATCAACATTGCTTTCTTGCAACATTGGTAAATATGCATCAGGTCCTGAATGATTCGTAACTGTCACGTGTATATCCGTTTTATCATTTATAAGTCCTGCAATTCCTGCAGATGAAGCATTGTATGCAGACCCTGATGGATTCGTTGCGAAATCTAACCTAACGTTTTCCTTCTTTTCTAATGCCGCTTCAGAGGAAGTATTTTCTTCTTGCCCCTCAGAACCGGAAGCGCTTTCACTTTTTTCAACTCCACATGCTGTGATGAATAAACTACCGACTACTAGAAACATTAACAATAACAACCCTTTTACTCTTCTCATTCATTATCCTCCTCTAAATTCATTCTAAAAAATCAAAAGGGTACTTTGACAGAGCTACACCACCCTACATCTAGTGGCGCAGCTCATTGAGCTTCTATGAATCGGTTGCCAGTTGTTCAGCCATGGGAATTAATCCCCCACCTATCAACATATTAAGTAGGAACGGATCGATCGGTTTTGCCTGGTATTCTTGATTCGTTGTTATATTTTTAACACAACCTGTTTCAATATCTACTGCAAGAATATCTCCGTCCATCACACTTTCCGTAATTCCTGGACATTCTAAAAGCGGGAGCCCAATTTCAAAACAGTTTCGATAAAATAGACGTGAAGCATACTCCACTACGACAGCACCTACCCCAGTTGCTTTTATGGCTTTTGGAGCAACTGCCCGACCAGAAGATTGGCCAAAATGTTTACCTGCAACTAAAATATCACCTTGTTGAACCTTGGAGGCAAACTCGGGGTTGTGATCTTCAAGCACGTATTTAGCCATTTCTTCATTTGGTAGAAATACGCGATCCCCACGTACAATCTGGTCAGTTGGAATATTGTCACCAAATTTCCAACTGCGCCCCTCCGATTTTAAACTTATAGTCATTTTACCGTTACCTCCTCAACAAGAAACTGACGTGGATCTGCAACTTTGCCTTTGAGAGCCGAAGCCGCAACCGTATAGGCAGAACCCAAGTACATTTTAGCATCAGGACTCCCGTTACGACCTGGGAAGTTACGAGCATGAGTCGAGATCATCGCTTCTGTAGCTGACATTGCGCCCATATTTATTGCCTGATTTGAACCAGCACTTGGCGGGAACCATGTACAGCCGGCTTCATGTAAAACACTTACTAAGCCCTCATGACATGCTTGAGTAAATACTTCTCGACTGGATGGCACAATGTTAAATTTGACCCCTGGTGCTATCTTTTTCCCCCTTAAAATTTGAGCAGCTTGGCGAATGTCTTCAATGCGACCGCCACCGTGACCTCCTAATTCAGCCCAGTGAACCGGCTCTCCGCAAAAATGCTCTACAGATTTTACATTTCCTACAGTCGGTGACGCAGCAATTTGAGGTGCCAAGTTACTTACATCAAATTCTAAAACGGATTCGTATTCTGTATCAGGATCAGAGTTAACTACATCAAACGGTTTGTTTGTCATTTGCTTAACGAAAGCCACTGTTTTTTCATCTGGTTCTATATACGCACACTTTCCACCAAGATCAATTGTAATCAACGGGAATAACCAACGATCCCACATCTCCAAATCTTTTATATATGGCCCTGTAAACTCTATAGCCTTGTATACAGCCCCTCCTTCTCCAATCTCGCCATTAAGCCACAAAGCAACATCTCTTGGTGTCACCCCAGATTGTTTGTGCTCACCGTGTAATTTGACTTGGATGGTCTCCGGAACTTTGAACCAAGTTTTACCATATGGCATCATCATAGCTGCATGGGAATTATTCCCTACACCTGTTGCGAAGCATCCTAATGCACCATGAACCGATGTATGGCTGTCTGAACCTACAACAATTGTTCCGGGCCTTACAAAACCGTTCCTCACACCGACATGATGGATGTTACCGCTTCCACAATCAAAAAGGTTAATCCCATGCCTCTTTGCAAACTCGCGATTTGCTTCTAACAATCGTGCACGCTCTTCATTTGGTGGAGAAAAGTGATGATCAAATACCATTACTACTCGTTCTGGATACTGCATAGATTTCTGTACTTCTTTTTCAAAAACACGCGATGTAATATATCCACTAAGGTCATGTAATAGTAACGTATCTACATTCGCAACAACTACATCACCAGGCACAACTTCTGTCCTTCCACTTGCACGAGCTAAGATTTTTTCTACGAGATTCATCCAGCCACCTCTTCCCCAACTGTAAGTTCTCTTGGATCGGTAATTTCGCCTCGTATAGCTGTAGCTGCAGCAACTTCAGGGCTCGCGAGGTAAATTTCCGAATGATAACTTCCCATTCTCCCTTGGAAATTACGATTAGCTGTTGATAGAGTTACTTCTCCATCTGCCATACTAGCACCATCACCTGCACAACCTCCGCAACCTGGATTCGTAAACAAAGCCCCACTCTCTAGCAATGTTTGAAAGATTCCATCTTCTACAATTCGATTCATAATATTTTTAGAAGCCGGTGTGACTATTAATCGCACACCAGGAGCAACTTTTTTACCTTTAAGGACATTAGCAGCTATTGCCAAATCCTCGTATTTGGCATTCGCGCAAGAGCCAATGAATACTTGGTCTACTTTTATTCCTTTTACTTCATCTATTGGCTTAACATTATCAACAGTATGAGGGGCAGCTACTTGAGGGACCAATTTGGAACCATCAACTTCAATTGTCTTTACGTATTCTGCATCAGGATCAGGATGAATTTCATTATAGTCCTCGGGATATACTCCTCTTTCTCTTAAGTAATCGCGAACTACTTCATCCGGGCGGACATAAGCAAACTTCGCGCCTAGTTCCATTGCTAGATTACATAATGTCATTCTCTCTGAAATAGAAAGTCCATTAACATAGCTTCCATGAAATTCTACCGAATAGTAAGTTGCCCCATCCGCTGTTAAATCTCCCAGTAATTTTAACATTAAGTCCTTAGCAGATGTACCCGGTGCTAGCGGACCTTCAATGTTAACCTTTATGGATTCAGGTACTTTCATCCATAAATAACCCGTCACCCATGTTGCTGTTACTTCGCTAAATCCAACTCCTGTTCCTGCCGCACCAAGTGCTCCATAAATGGTGGAATGTGAATCAGTACCAATAATAACCATACCAGGGCGCACGTGCCCATCCTCCATTAATACAACATGGGCAATTCCAGCATTGACATCATAGAACTTCTCCACTTTCTTTTCTTTAGCAAATTCACGACACAATTTATGATCAGCAGCAATTTTTGCAGATTGAGCAGGTGAGATATGGTCCATTACCATCGCAATTCGATCAACATCATACAATTTATCTACGCCCATTTTTTCAATTGTTCTGATGCAACGCCAACTTGCCACATGACTCATAATGAGCTTCGGATAGACATTAACAACTTCACCTGCAGTAGTTACTGGTACACCCGCTGCTTCAGCTAATACTTTTTCTGCAAACGTTTTTCCCATATCTTTACCTCCCCTCTGACAGTACTGTTTCCTCAACAAATGGAATCAGACCACCAGCATTTAAGATTTTCCGTAAGCTTTCAGGATATGGTGTAAACTGAAACGACTGTTCACCGACATTGACAATACCGTTTTCCGTATCAACAAAAGCACTAGCCCCATCTTCAATTGCTTCAACAGCCTCAGGACACTCAACTGCTAGTAAACCTGTATTAATACTATTTCTAAAGAAGACACGCGCAAATGATTTAGCAATGACCACCTTTATACCGGCTCCAATTAAACAGGTAGCTGCCTGTTCTCTTGCACTTCCACATCCGAAGTTCCTTCCCCCTACAACCACTTGAGAGTTTTGTAATTGTTTTTGGATTTCTAGGCCTAGTGGTTCAAAGGCATGTTCAGCAAGCTCCTTTGGATCTATACTTATTAGGTAGCGACCTGGAATAATGATATCTGTATTAACACTGTCCCCAAACTTTATACATTTTCCACCAACCATGAATCATCCTCCTAATTTAATAGTATCTTTTTTGTTTTTATCCTATAGCGATCAAGGATCAAGGATCATCAAGGAGAAGTCTCCTCCAAGAACCAGTCAGTCGGAATCACGTGGCCTAGATTTTGTTTCTCAGCCTGTTCTAAAATTAGTGCCCCAACAGCTGCAAATTGAAGTCCCATTCCCGTATTATTAGCAAAAACGGTAATTTGGTCAGGGTTATCACGACCAGAGATATTGCCAAGTAATAGATCTCCTAATCCTCCAATATCTTCGTATGTCATTCTTCCTCTATCTACTGGACCAAGGATATCGTATTGTTTGTCGTGATGAATCTGCTCTTTTGAAAACACCACAAGTCGATCCGCTCGATCATACGTTCTATCATCTAATTCCCTACGAGTGGCAGTTCCATCTGGATTTGTAATACACGTAACATGTGTGCCAGGTTCTAACCAGTCACCATCAAAGCATGGGTCATTTGCAGCTGTTGCACATGTAACGATCTGGCAACCTTCCACCGCTTTTTTCGGATGGTCAACTGCAACAATTCGTTTTCCAGTTTCTTCACTCATTTTCTTAGCGAAATTTTCTCTATTTTCCATTGTTGGGCTAAAGACTCTAACTTCTTCAAGGTTTGGACGTACCATCAGTAAAAACAGCAAATGAGATTCAGCTTGCCATCCAGATCCAAATAACCCTGCCACTTTTGCATCTGGGTTAGACATTTCTCTAATCCCAAGCGCCGAGGTCGCACCTACCCGCATCTTTTGAATATAACTGTCGTGCATGATAGCTATTGGTTCTAATTTCGTTAAAGAATATAAAGTCACAAGTCCGCAATATTTGTCTCCGGATGCAATTGGTAGTAAACGGCGCCTTTGAACACCACCAGTTAACGTTTCAGACCCAACCATATCCGATGTGATTCTTAGAGCCCACACCCCTGTTGAAACCGTTCCTCCTTCCTGTGACTTAAAACGATACTGGAACCCTGGATAACGTTCATCCTCCACAGGAAAGTAAGTATGTGTTCTAGGTCGATTTTCTCCTAGACCTTGAGTATAATCCTTGTATGCTTTCTCTAAGTGGTTGATACAATCTTCTGGCTTTAACACCTTCATTACGTCTTCATTACTTAAAATTCTCATTTGATACACTCCTTTTGTAACTTTTTATATATTTGAAATATTAAGAAATTTGATCAGTTATTAATTCTGTTAAACACCTTGCTTCTATTTCACTGACATGAAAGGTATCAGCTATTACAGCATGTTGACCATCAGGGAACGTCAATTGTATTCTTAAGCCAACAACCTCCCCTGCTTCCACAGCTTTTGATCTCTCTTCTAGAGTGCGATAGTCCCCATGAGTTTCAAGGTCAATCCCATGTAAAATATCTGCTTCACATAAAATCGTTTCTTCATCGAAGCTTCGATTTGCTACCATGTTAACGTGCTCTGCGGTTACTCCAGGAACCAGCGCTTCTTTTGCTGATTCATAAGCCATCATCAATTTGAATGTCCAATCCGGTGAGTCGTGTACAATCACTCTAGCTGCAATGGTCCAATAACCTCGATACTCGGAAATAACTTCAACCGTATCAGCTTCCTCAGTACTTGTATGACAGAACACAAAAATATCTTCAACACCAGACATTCGAGCCACCAACTCAGCTTTCCCAGCCCTTTCAGAGTTTGATAGGGTATGATCCATTCCGGCCTCTACTGCTGTCGCGCTTATTTTTGCACTTTCCTGCAATAGTTTAAGCTCATTAGCCGATGGTTTTTTTCGATTCTGTCGAATTTCCGGGCCAATATCCCGGACTTTCCATTCTTTTAACTCATTTTCCAGCTCACTTACTAGGTATTCCGGCCACCATTCAATTTCTGCTAGCCCCGCTACCCCTGGTGGAGCCTCTCTCAAATATTCTCCTATTAATCTTGCTAAATTAGGACCACTTCTTAAATCTTTTAAAATTGTCGTTGCTTTCATCCAAGGGTGTACTCGTGGCGAAAGCTTCATAAGGAAAGTTGGCTCACCAGTTGCAGGAACAGCTAACACTCCCTCATTCCAATAGATACACATGTTTGTCAAATACGTAATATCCCCCGAATGATAAACATCTCCATAAATAAAAGCTACTGAAATGCCTTCCTGCCTTAAATACCTTTGTAATGCTTCAATTCGTTCCTGATACTCCTCTTCTGGCACTTCTTTTGGATCAAGTAAAACTAAGCCTCTCTTCACTCTCTCATCTCCTTTTATAGACAATTTATATGAATACGCTTTCAAATTAATTAGAATTTACTAGACAGAAGCTGTAAAAAGAGCTCTTTCTGTCGTTAATAGAGGTTCATATCCATCTTTTGTTACAACGACTGGATCTCCTAGCACGTGATACCCAGCTAAAGGTGTATAAGTATTAGGATGAACAATAATTACGGCATTTTCTTCTAACACCATATCATTTCCTTCAATGATTGCCGGTGCTTCATCAGGATGGAGACCATGCGCATGACCCCTAACTCGAGTATATTGACTAGTACAATACTCTCCAAAACCATATTTTCTGAACACATCGTTTTCTGCAACAGCTACTTCGTGGGCAGTGACTCCGGCCTTCACAACAGATAGGCCTGCTTCTAATGCCTCTTTGAACAATTTGAAAGATTGGTTTTGTCCTTCATTTGGTTCACCCAGTACAGCTGAACGACAAATTTGTGCATAATAACCATCTAACTGTGGTGTTAATTCCGTCCTTACCATGTCCCCCTCTTGGAGTTGTCGATTTCCAGGTGGGGTCATTCCCATAACCTCTTTACCACCGGAAGCAATTAACATAAAGTTATCTTGAGCTCCTAGCCTCTTAAGTTCAGCCTCGACATTTGCAACAATTTCAAATTCTGTAGCCCCAGGTTTCAGAGCTGCAACGAAGGCCTCCCAACCTGCAGAGCAAACTACACCTGCTCTTCGAATCTGTTCTAATTCCCAATTACTCTTAACCAAACGTACTTGATCCATTAACTTCGTAGCGGATACAATTGTTGTTGTTGGTAAAGATTCCTGAATTTTATTTAACAAAAGTTTAGGCATTAACTCAAGATGAGCAATCCCAAGCTTTTTTGGAGCCCCTCCATCTTTTAGTCGGTTAATCAGTTCATGACAATCAGGAAAAGACAATAGGAAGGAATCTTCCACTCGCCCTTGCTCTTCTGTTGCGTGTAGATCCTCCCTTAAAGTTGAAAAAAAAGCTGATCGGCCCTCGATAGGTAGATACGCAAGGGCAAAACTACTTCTAATTAGCCCTCCCGTTATATATCTAACATTTTCACGTCTCCAGCCTGGTGCATAAGCCAACAAACCATCCATCTCTTGTTCTAACATCGCTCTGCGAATTCGGGAAAATCTCCATTCCTTTTCTTCAATCATTTAATAACCTCCTTTAGTTAATTAACCCATGTTATCGGTAAAGATTAATTTGATATGAGTAGCGATCAGGGCGATAATAAGTTACTGCAATATCCATTGGCTCTCCACCTTCTAAGTATGCCTGTCGGGTAACCTTGAAAAGAGGACTTTTTGGCTCGATTTCTAACCATTTTGCATAATAGTTAGGAGCAGCAACAGCATCAATCTGTTGTTTTGCCCAATCCAATCTTTTGTTAAGCTTTTTTTCAATAAGCTCGTAGATTGAACTACCTCCTATATCATTAGGTTGCAGACCGGGTACCCATTTTTCAGGGAGAATGATTGTTTGGACTGCAATTGGTAGTGTCCCTGTATACCTCACTCGTCTAATTCTTAAGATGGGATCACCTACGTTAATGTCAAGCCGATTAGCTAGAGGACTCAGTGCTTTGTGGGTACGCCAAGATAAAATGCGTGAATTTAATCCCGTATATCCAAGTTCTTTTAATTCTTCCGTAAGTGTAGTAAGTCTTGATAACTGACGATCAATAATTGGTTCAGCGACAAAAGTACCTACCCCCTGGCGCCTAATTAATCTTCCTTCATTAACCAGTTCATCTAAAGCTCGCCTTGCAGTCATCCGACTTACGTTGAAAGACTCACATATCTTTTCTTCGGTAGGAATCTTATCACCTGTTTTTAATTCACCACTTACCATTTGACCTTTGAGATGTTCTTTAATTTGGTAATAAAGTGGAACAGGTGGGGATGTATTAATTTCTTTTTGAACCACATTAATCACTCCTCCTGTACTTCGACTATATTTGTATAGTTGTATATATGACTTCATACAAAGAAATAGTACCCATTAAAAATCCTCTGTGGAAGTCATTATAGTTTGGTCACAGAGGTTGATTAGTCGTCTATACAATTGAATTAACTAAAGTTTAATATATTATTGGATAGTTGTCTATACATTTTTTAGAATTTTATAAAATAATTAGAATAATCTGTTAACATATAACTATCAACATATTACATATCTACCGTTTGAAGATATATAGAAAGAAGGAATAGAATGAGCGAAGAGCAAAATGTAGTCCCTTCCACATCTAAACAATCTAGTATCAACAAGCGACTAATTATGTTTACAATTTGCGTGAGTACAGCCTTAGTAACTTCCAATAACGGATCGCTTAATTTAGCCATTCCTATTTTAGCACGTGAATTTCAAACATCCATTGCAACAGCCAGTTGGATTATTACAAGCTTTATGGTTTCTATGACATTATGTCTCTTACATGCTGGAAAAATATCTGATTTATTTGGTAGAAAAACGACCTATATTACAGGACTGTTCATTTTTATTGTTTCTTCATGCTTAGGTGGTTTTAGTTCTAACATTGAGGGAATGATTATTTCTAGGATTTTTCAAGGAATAGGTGGAGCTGTGATAATGGCTAATTCTATCCCGACTGTTACAGATATAACCTCCAAAGAAAGACGCGGCGCCAATTTAGGAATTATAGCTATGTCCTTAGCCATTGGGTCTGCGTGTGGACCAATCATAGGAGGAGTTGTATTATCATTCAACTGGAACTGGCTGTTTTGGTTTAATGTACCAATTTGCTTTTTTATTTTAATTATTTCACTAGTGGCTTTTCCAAAGACTAATACATTAATCACGAAAACTAAGTTTGATATTAAAGGTACTGTTTACCTACTGATCTTTCTATTTTCCCTTCTCTTTCTTTTAACCTACGTGTTACCAAATTCTTGGGATTGGTATTTAATAGGTGGCCTCATAAGCCTTTCTGTACTAGCATTGTTTTTATTTATTTTCACTGAAAATAAAATTAAGAATCCTATTATTCGATTAGAACTTTTTAAAGACAAATCTTATACAATTGCGAATTTAGCTACCTTCTGTAATAACCTTGGCCAGACAGTTGCTATGTTTACGATGATTATCTTTTTTCAAAATTTTAGAGGCCTTTCTCCCTTTGAAGCAGCCTTGCTAATTCTTCCTATCCCTGTACTGTTAGTTATGTCAGGACCTATTAGTGGTAGGTTAGCAGATAACATTGGTTCAAAGCTTCTCTCCAATGCTGGATTATGTATAATGGCAGTAGGACTACTGATGTTAACTTTTATACAGGAGAACACGTTTAATATTTATATATTAATTGCTCTTGGTATTATAGGGTTAGGGTCTGGAATTTTTCAAGCTCCGAATACCAAGACTATTATGACTATTACTTCTTCTGAAAATCGTGGTGTTGTGGCAGCTACTCGATCTATATTAAATGCTCTTGGTAGGTTAGTAGCCGTCTCCACAACTAGTGGGCTTTTAGGATCACTTATTCCTAATAATAACTCACCCTTCCCTTCTGAATTACGGTATATTTTTTTAGGAACAGTAGTCATTTGTTTAATACCTGTCGTTTTATCATGGTTGCTTAAAGCAGAGAATTAGCTTTACGATAATTGAATAAAGGGGACTGCACGGATTAAAAGGTTATGTGTGAAACTAGCGAGTATTGAAAAGTATATACTATTGTTTTCGAACAAACATACTAGCCTTTTTGTTCAACTTGATTGTTATTCTGTCCAAAGTGGGAGGTTTGCTGTCCAAACTCCTTTTCTTCCTAATAAAAAATAAATACTTCAACCCCCTCAAGACGTGCTATGCTTGAGGGTTAACATGGTTCCGTATTGTCAATTACTCGTATTCTCTCCAAAAAAACGTGTTATCTTTCTCTTCTACTACAGATAAAATCTGAGCCTCCGCTCCGTATTTTACTCGTATGGTTTTTCTTGCATCAACAGGTGTTCTGGCGGTAACGGATTTAGTTTGTTTTTCTCCCTTTACTTCCATTTCCACAAGAAAGCATTTCGATCCGCACCTCATGGTTACCCCTCCTTTAATCGTCTCTTCGTACAGCTGTAATCATTGGCATCATCATGTTATCGACAATTTGCTCTCCATAAGCACGGTCAAAAGGTTTTCCTATAAATATACCTCGGTACATAATTAAGGCAGGCCCAATGTCCGTTAAAAGATCCCATTTTGTCTTAGACAATTTATTATGATCCTTTATAAAAGGTTTTACAATCGATTCGATCGCCTGTTTCGCGCGCCAATAGAAATCCTTTTGAAGCTCTTTTTCTAATTGCTTATTAGAAGAAGCTGCCGCATGAATGGCGGTCATTGCACTTTGATACTTATTGTTGTCAAATTGAAAAATGGAGGTCAGCACATCTATTAATTGATCACGTAACCCTTGATGGGTATCCACTCTTTCCCATAGCTTCTCAAAAGGGCAAATAAAAGCAGCTGCATCAATGACCAGTTCGTTTTTGGAAGACCACCGCCTGTAAATCGTCGCCTTCCCTACTTTTGCCTTCGCTGCTACCGCATCAATCGTTAACGCGTCAAAGCTACACTCAGCTAATAAATCGAGCGTTGCTGTTAGAATCACTTCATTTCGGGACTTATCAAGAGGTCGCCCTCGTTTGCTTTCTTCTTGTTCTTTCTTTTGCATTGACATAGTGGTTCACACCACCTTTCAATAAGGTGGTTTTCCCTTTTTCAGTGGCCTCTTTTAAAGGCGCATCTTTTTTGGTAGGGTGATTTCTCTTTTCATAATTTAATCGTTCTTCTAAGTTCCATCCTCACTATGAAAGAAATACAAACAAAAATAACATCATTAGCCTTAAAAGTAGCCATGATGTTATATTATTGATCTAGTTTACTCAATTCCCTAGCATTATGAATGATTCGAACAATTTCTATATTCTCATTATTTATCTGGTAAATAATTCTATAATTAGAATAAATCTTTTCCCCTATCGTTTCATTCTTCATTTCCGGAGCAACCCTACCAGACAAAGGGAAAACTGCTACAGATTCAATTGTTTCAATAATTCTTTGAGCAAACATTCTTGCATATTCATTGGAATCTTGAGCTATATAGGTACATTTTTCTTCTAGATCTTTTACAGCAGGTAATGACCACTTTATTTTAACCAATTCCCCAATTTCTCCTTTACTTCATTATGAGAAACGAAATTTCCCTTTTGCAATTCATCTAGACCTTTTTCGATTTTCGATCTGACATATAGTTCTTTCATTATCTCCTCTAAAGTTACATTATCTGGTAAACCTTTAATCAGCTTCATTACTTCTTCTTTAGTACTCATAAACTTCACTCCTCCTCTATCCTACATTTAAATAAATTTATTATAAACCAAAACAATTCTATATTCATACTACAAAAAGCATAACCTTGGATGTGCTTTTTCTCCCATTAGCAAACCAGTGGGCACTAAAAACATCCATTGAAAACGATTGATCGAATTCAATGGATGTTTTTAATGTTGAGATTTTATTTGAAGAGTTGAAATCTAAAAGCTTCAAGTTCACGATAGCTTATTTGGCTTTTAAATCACATATTAAGTGAAACACAAGACTTTTATCTTACGTACTTCCAACTACAATTCTGTTCGTAAATTCCACAATTCTGGAAAAAACCGTTGGTCAAGAACTTGTTTCAGATAATTGACTCCTGAAGATCCACCTGTACCTACTTTAAAACCAATGATTCTTTCCACCGTTTTCATGTGACGGAAACGCCATTGCTGTAAGCTGTCTTCAATGTCAACAAGTTTCTCCGCAAGCTGATATAAATCCCAATATTGATCTGTATTTTGGTATACGGTCGTCCACGCTTTTTGAACGCTTGCATCTTGTTGGTACGGTTTTGTCACGTCACGATTCAGAACGTCTTCTGAAATGTCAAAGCTACCTTTGTGCAGCGCTTTGATGGAAATATCATACAAGCTCGGGGCTTGATACGCTTCCTTTAGTTCCTCTGATAGCTTCGCATCTTTTTCATAGATTTTTAAAATATAATCTGTTTTATTACCAAGAGCAAATTCGATTAAGCGATATTGATATGATTGGAATCCTGATGAACTTCCTAATTTATCTCTAAATTCAAGGTATTCAGCAGGAGTTAAGGTAGACAATACATCCCAGGCCTTGATGATTTGAGATTGAATTTGCGAAACACGAGCAAGTTTTTTGAAACTGACTTGTAATTGGTCTTCTATAATCGCTTGCTTAGCCGCATTGATTTCATGAAGAATGAGTTTCATCCATAGTTCACTTACTTGATGAATGATGATGAACAGCATTTCATCATGATGATCTGACAACCTTTTTTGGCTTGCAAGTAAGGAATCCAGCTGCAAATATTCTCCGTACGTCATTTTTTCCATAAAGTTCGTTTCTATGTTTTTCTCGTTATCCGTCGGTTTGGTCATGGTTTCATCTCCATTCGAATGAACTACTTTACCGGTTTTATTGCCGCTCGAACCGGACTCCCATCTGCCTCGTCAATAGGAAGTGGAAGTGCCGTTAACTCATATTTTCCTGGGACAACATGGCCAAGCACTACATTTTCAAGAATATAGATTCCGTAATCATGAAGACGGTGATGTCGTGGCAGATCCTTGCTGTCGATTTGATCAACAGAAGGCAAGTCAACACCAATTAATTGAATCTGTTTACTGTTCAAATAATCAATCGCTTCTAAAGTAAGGAGCGGAATTTGCTTAGGAAATATTGTTCGATCTTTATTCGCTTGAGTCCTTAAGAGCAACCGCTCTGCACCTTCTAGTTGATACTGCTGTAACACATCAACATCAATCAATGGTAGATTTGACACATCGATCACAAGACAAGGACCAATAAAGACATTAATATCTAAATCGGTCACGCGCGTCCCATCTTCCAAAAAGTGAAAAGGGGCATCGATATGGGTACCTGTATGCGTGCTCGTTGTTATTTTCCCAATATTTACTGAGCCTGTTTCACTCTTACGATAAACTACTTCGTAAGAAAAAGGGGTATCACCAGGCCAATGAGCCGTATCTGCTCGTAATGGCTGAGAGATATCGATCCACTTCCCTCTCATATCCGTCACCTCTTTACGCAATAATGTCACGCGTATTATTGAACTTTTTATATTCTTCTGTTTTCATAATGTTCTTCAACGTATCTACCGTTTTCCAAATGTCATAGAATGAATTATACAATGCAACAGGACCAAGTCTTATAAAGTTCGGTGCCCTGAAATCAGGAATAATTTGGTGACTCTTTAATGCCTTACAGATACTTGCTGCATGTACGTGCTCAAGCAAAATATGTGCTCCTCTTTTGTCTTTTTCAAGAGGACTGGCAATGGAAAAATCATATTGTTTTAAATTCAAATCGATTAACTCAATAAAATAATCCGTTAGCTCGAGCGATTTCTTTCGAATATTCTCGATACCAACTTCATTAAAAAGCTCTAACGAACCTAGCAATGGTGCCATACTTAGGACGTGCGGTGTACCAATCTCATAGGCACCAGCGTTGACATCCGCTTCCAAATCATGACTCATATCAAATTGAACATCTTTTCTAGAACTAAACCATCCCGCTAACCCTGGTTCTTGTCCAAAGTGCTTCTGGTTCACGTATAAACCAGCTACCGCCCCCGGTCCCCCGTTGATATGTTTATAATTGCACCAAACGGCAAAATCTACGTCCCACGCATCCAAGGAGTGAGGAATCGCTCCTATCGAGTGACACAAATCAAAGCCAATTAAAATGCCGCGTTTATGAGCTCCCTTCGTTACTTTTTCCATATTTAAGATTTGACCACTTCGGTACAAGACACTTGGCAGGAAAATAAGGGCAATGTCATCAGACATTTGGTCAATGATATCTTTCTCATCTAATAAACCCGCATTACTCTTCACCCGAACAAGAGCTTCTGCTGGTTCATATCCCTTCATTTGAATTTGACTTTTCAGTGCATAAATATCAGAAGGGAAAGTAGCATCATCAGCCAAAATTTTGTAACGCGTCTTTGTAGGTTTATAAAAAGTTGCCACAAGTTGGTGAATATTAATCGTTGTTGAACCTGTTACAATAACCTCACTAGGAGAAGCTCCAACTAACGGTGCCATCTTTTCTCCTAGTTGCTCAGACATATAAAACCATGGATGATCTCCTTTCATCCACCCATCAATTCCGAATTCTTTCCACGCGTTAAACACATTCATTAGCGTATGTTCAGCCCTCTTTGAGAGCAGACCTAGAGAATTTCCATCTAAGTAAATTTTATCCCCGATATAAAATTCGTCTCTGTACTTGGCTAGGTGATCTTCTTGATCCTTTTTTTTAGCATAATCCACTGTATTCACGTTCGTTTCCATTGATGACGTTCACCCCTTTTAAAAAGTCTGAATTATATAATTAAATTATATTTTTCGAGTGACGTTGTGTCAATGACATAATGTCAACGAATACTCCTTCTTTTCTAAGAATGCTTTCTTTTTAAGATAGAGTGTGATATTTTAAATCTTAAAGTCTCGCTTATCAGATAAGTAGGTGATGAAACTGACGACAAAACGACAAAAGCAAGCGATGGAAACGAAGAGAAAATTGCTAAAAGCGGCTGAGGAAGTTTTCTTCGAGCAAGGCTTTCAAAAATCAACGATTCAACAAATTATTAAAGTAGCTGAAACCGGATACGGGACCGCTTACGTCTATTTTAAAAATAAGGATGACTTTCTCATTGAAATTATGCAGGAGACAATGGAGGAATTCTATCAAGTTGCCACTCTTCCGTTTAAACCTTCAACCCAACTAGAAGCTGAGCAACTCATTGCCAATCAAGTAAAGCTTTTTTTATCATTAGCCTTAAAAAACAAAGAGTTAATGAAAATTATGAAAGAAGCAATTGGCGTCTCTGAGATCGTTCAAGACAAATGGCAAACCATTCGAGACCGTTTTATATCAAGTATTACAACCGACATCTCTTTTGCTCAATCACAATCCTTAGCGAACAAAGAACTCGTTCCTTCGATTGTTGCCAAGTCATGGTTTTATACGAACGAAATGTTTATGTGGGAATTAATTGAGAGTGACAATCCTAACCTTGATGAACTCGTTTTGCATATGACGATTCTGTATACTCGAGGATTATACACATCTGTTTAGCAGTTCTGTTAGAATACAGCAAAGGGGGTGCCTCAAAAGTCTGTTTTTGACCTTTTGAGACACCCCTGCTTCTTTGTCTTCCCTTTCTTGTTAGCTCGTTTTCAACACTAGCTGTTTCCCCTTTTGATGATTTCTTTCTTTTATTTGATTTTTAAAGTAACTAATGATGATCGAGTAAATGGCAATACTCATAACCGAATACATTCCGTTCAGTAATCCTAAATAATAGAAACCCGATAACACAACAACAAAGTCAAACAGGAAATTCACTTTCCCTGGGTCCCAATCGAACTTTTTCTGCAAATATAATGCTAGGATATTTGCTCCTCCCAATGAAGAACCGTTTAAAAACAACGTTGACAAACCAAACCCAATCAAAACACTTCCTAGCACCCCTCCAAAGAAAGGTGTAAGTGTCATCTCAGGTAACAAATAACTAAAGTACGTCATCGTTGATAGCATGGATACAGATAAAATGGTGGATAACGTAAAGTTCCATCCCATCCTTAGTACAGAAAAAACATAAAAAGGGATGTTAATGAGAAAGAACAACAAATAAAATGGCAACCCAAATATATAGGAAGAACTTAACGCTAATCCTGCTGTACCACCTGTAACGATTTGCAATTGTCCTAATATCGTGACACCAATGGCTGTTAACAAGCAACCGAATAGTAAAAAGATAAAATGCTTCATAGCTTCCTCCTTTTCAATCCATCTACTCTTTAGAAATAGTGTAAAAAAAATCGGGTTTCTTTCATATAACAAAGCGAACCCTTTCAATGGTTTATCTTTACACTTTTTATGAAGTTCTTTCCTTTTTCCTTCACAATGTAAAGAGGAATGATCTTGCCACCTTCTTCATTGCAAAAAGAACTGGTTATGTGGTTTCATTCCACATAACCAGTTCTTATTACCGTTTTAAAATAGGTTGTACAATCTTATCTTTAATAGGTGACCTTATAACAATCGATGAATTAATCTTTCCATAACCAGTAAACTCCTCAATTAAGCTACTTAAATGAGCCATATCACTAACAGCTGCTTTTAATAAATAGTTTACTTGACCCGTTAAACAATGGCACTCGACAATATCAGGATGTTCGATGACTAGGTTTTCAAACTTTTCAAATGATAGATTGACCTCACTTACTTGGATAAATAAAATGACATCTCGGCCTATCGCAGAAGGATTCACCTTTGCACTTATTTTATCTATAACCCCACGTTCGATCAGTCGATTATAACGTTCCGTCACACTTGGCCGACTCAGTGATAGCTCCTTTGATAAGTCACTAAAACTTTTTCTACCATCCTTTTGTAAGATCGTTAGGAGCTGAATATCTGTATGATCCATTCATCCACCTTCTTTTCTATTTCTTTAACATTAGATCCCCATTTTTTTGTCTAACTTATTGGGTTCAGCTCACCTATGAATATGAATATACCCTTTCCCCTCGAATGTACGTTTCGACTACGTTTATTTTATCAATATCCTCGTACCGTTCATGTAAAATATCCTTATCCAATATAATAAAGTCTGCATCATACCCTTTCTTTAATTGCCCTATTTTTGGAATACGGGTAATGGCTTGTGCTTTTCTTGTATATAAATCAATGCATTCTTCAATTGAAAGGCACTCCTTTACATTAAACTTATCACCAGTATAGGCTGTTCTTGTAACGGCTGCTTTTATTGCCAAAAATGGATTTGAAGTATCCTGCCATGACGTTGCAGGTGCATCTGAAGAAAAACTCATCACCGCTCCTAGTTCCAACATAGTTTTAAACGGATAAGAACGATCTGTTCTATTCTTTCCTAGATTAGCAATATAGCTATCATATTCTGCAAATACAAATAGCGGTTGTGTCACAAACCCGATTCCAGCATGAATAGCTCGAAGTAACGTCTCTCTTGTTGGAAAAGCTACGTGCTCAATGCGAATGGAAGGGGCATCCTTTATCCAAGGGTCCACATCCCAAAAGGTATCTACTATTTGTTCAATTGCCCGTTCCCCCATTGCGTGAATGACTAATTGGATACGATATTTCTTTGCTGTTCTAGCCGCATCAAGCAATTCTTTAACAGAGGTTGTAGACAATCCATAATTATCGTCTTCATCTACATAAGGAGAAGCCATCCATGCTGTTTTTCCTGAAACACTCCCATCTCCAAAAAGTTTGATTCCCCCTACCTGTAAGCAAGGGTAAGGTTCTTCAGCACTTTCGCTAAGTTTTTCCGGGCATTCTTTAAGCCGGTCCCACAAATAGTAAAGCACAGTCCTTTGTTGATACCCTAGATCGAATGCCTTTTTAAAAAGGTCGTAATCTCTCATTGGATCTGCCATTAACTCAGTTGTTGCAGTAATTCCTTGTGACAATAATTTATGACTTAACTTTGCTAGCAAGGCTGCTTTTTCATGCTCGGATCTCCTTGGCATCACTTGATAAATGAGGTCTCTAGCTGTCTCCTTAAAAACTCCAGTTAACTCTCCATCCTCCCGTTTCTCAATTTCACCTCCATATGGCGAAACGGTATTTGCTGTCACTCCCGCTAACTTCATCGCCATACTATTAGCGACGATAATATGGGTACAAGTTCTTGTCAGAATTATTGGGATATCTGGAGAAATATCATCTAGGTCCCATCTGGTCGGCGTCCTTTTCTCCTCTAGTTTAGCCTCGTCATACCCCCAGCCCCTTATCCAATTGGTGCGATCTTCATTTGCTAGATTCGTCAATTGTTCTTGGACTTTTCTTTTCATATCTTGAATGGAATACACATTAGGCGGTCCACAATAGATTTGCTCATCTACTTCAGCTAACATTAGAGGATGCATATGTGCATCAATCATACCTGGTAACACCCTCCGCCCTTTCAAATCAATCTGTTCTTCATATGGCTCCAGCCCAAATTCATTACGAACGTCGCCAATATATGTAATCATCCCATCTTCAACAACCATAGCTTCAGCGTATAATTGCTCGGGGTTAGAAGTATAAATAAGGCCGTTATAAAATAGAGTTTTCATGCTTTGCTCCTTCCTATTAATCTAGAAGTTTTGACTTTAGTTTACTATAAGTTTCCAAATTTTTTTATTACTATTTCATGCTCCAAAGCATTCCTACAAGAAAAGCTATCTAACACCTATTCAGGCATTAGATAGCTCCCCCATTCAGCTGACCATTTTCTCTTCAGTTACATAGTCATCCTTATTATTATCATTTTCAGCAGAACTAAAAAACAAACCGATCAAACCACCAACAATAGCTGGAACAAGCCATCCTAATCCAACTGTATATAAAGGAAGGAACGCGGTAAACAGATGATCAACGAACTCAATTTGCAGACCGGCTGCCTTCAATCCTTCAAATAAACTAACAATAAATGTGAACAAAATACTTATCTGATAAACTTTTGTCTTCCCTTTGAAAAGAGGATGCAAGAAAGTAAGTACTAATAAACACATTGCTAATGGATACAGCATGTATAAAACAGGTACAGAAACACTGATTAGTGTCGACAAGCCAATATTTGAAATCACCGCACTAAATACAGTAAACACAATCGCCCATTTTTTATATGACATCGCAGGTACAATCTTAGTAAAATACGAAGCACAAGCTGTGATTAATCCGATGCTCGTCGTTAAACAAGCAGCAATCACAATAAAGCCTAATACGACCTTACCAAATGATCCAAAATAATAATGTGAAACACTAGCTAAAATCGCGCCTCCATTCTCAAGATGACCTAGTTCGCTCACACTACTTGCCCCTATAAATGTAAGAGAAGAATAAATCACAGTAAGTAGCGCCCCAGCAATAACAGCGACTTTCAACGTAGAAACCATAAGGTCCTTTTTCGTCGTAATCCCTCGGTCCTTCATGATGTTTACAATCACAATTCCAAAGACAAAAGCACCTAACACATCCATCGTTAAGTAGCCCTCTTGAAACCCTTTGAAAAAGCTATTCTCCATAAATGAATCAACCGGTGCTTGAACTGATCCGATTGGATTGATAAAGGAAGCTACGATCAGGATCCCAATGAAAATCAATAATAATGGTGTTAGAAATTTCCCAATAATATCAACTAGCTTACTAGATTGCAAAGAGAAAAATAACGATATCCCAAAGAAGACAATCGTAAAAAGAAACAATGGCAAAAAGCTATCAGGATTACTTAAAAATGGTCTGATCCCCATTTCAAATGAAACCGTATTTGTTCTCGGTATCGCAAAAAGTGGCCCGATTGCTAAATACAAAGCAACCGTAAAAACGATGGCGTACACCGGGTGTACACGACTGGCTAATGATTGCAAATCACTTTTACCTGAGAATGCCATAGCCATAATTGCCAAAATCGGCAAGCCAACCCCTGTTACAATAAAACCGATGTTAGCTGCAAGAATATTCTCTCCAGCCATTTGACCAAGCATCGCTGGAAAAATTAAATTCCCAGCTCCAAAAAATAAAGCAAACAACATAAATCCTACCGCAATAAAAGTTGTGAATGAAACTCTTGATGACACGTTCTCTTCCTCCTACTATTTCGCCGCTTTGAATACGACCGTTACCGAAAAAATCATTTTATGAAATTTTGGCTTTTATCAAAAAACTTAACCTGCATGTATCTCATTTTTTGAAAGACATGTAGAATAATATATCACAATAAAATATCGAAAAGCAATGTATTTTCTGAAGTTTCTTTTCCCACTAGACTCAGTTAAAAAGACTCCTAAAAAGAGTTCTCCCCTTCTAGAAGTCCATAAATTAAATGAAAGAAGTCCTTTCTACTTAATAGTCGTAAGATAGAACTTATGACAGGTATTACTTTGTTAGCTTTAAAATCCACTCTTTCAAATCGACCATGCGAAAATAATCAGGTTTCGTTTCTGTCCCAGCAACTAGCATCGGAACTGATGAATCGTTTTTATGAAACCCTCCATGACTAGCTCCCCCCGCATGAGAAGGCGTAACTTCTCCTCTTAACTCATATCCAGGTTTGGCAGATATAACTATAAAGTCTCCTTCATGAGAGTGTAACGTACTATGAATTCTTTTCAGAGCATCAGGATAATCACCGAAAGTAATGCGATTTTCTGTTAGAGTTAAGTCTAGAACAGAGTACTCCCCTCTAACCTCCCAGAATTGATCGAATTCATCTTTTACGTTTCCGCCTTCTTTAAATTGGAAACTTTCTCTTTTGCCACCTGAAGCGACATGAATCCATTCTTCTACTTTCCAAGATATTAGATCGAGGCGTTCGTCTCTTTTCAATTTCTCAACAATCTCTGTTAGCGGTAACTTGTCTATATCTAATGAATAGATAAAACATGATCTCAAATTGTTTGCTATAACTACTTGATCTTCTTTTCGCACGCCTCTGCTCAATTTTGTGACCTTTAATGGCTGTAATAATTCTTTTAGGTCAACAAAAGCTTGTCTTCGATCATCTTTTATGCCAGATTGACCATTATCCCCAATTAGAATCCAAATGTGTTGATCAAGAGCCTCTTCCCATGTCGGAAACGAGTCTAAGATTGTCTGCAAGTTTTCATCCATATCCTTAATTCCCTTCGTATCCATAGGCCCATGCTTATGAACGTTCTTATCATGATCAGGGAGATAGATAAGGGAAAAATCAGGAACATCTTGATTACTGACTAAATGGGTAAATTCTTGAGCCGCGAATTTATTATTAAAGCCATACTTATGCCAAATGCCGCTGTATTTCCCATTAGGATTCAGCCTAGACAAACATCCATAGGTATATTTCGTGGCAGACCTTGTATCAATTCGCTTCTTAATCGGAACAAAATAACGAATCAATCCAGGAATTGTTAATTGGTGAGGAACGTTTCCTCTATTTACAAGCGGGTTAATAGAAGCAGATTTTTTCCCTTGTTCGTATAATTCCTCGTGAATGGTTTTTACTTTTGTATTTAAATGTTCATTATTTAATCGATAAAGAGTATCCCTCAAGCATTTACTAAGTCCAAGTTTTATTTGATCGAAAACGTGCGTTCCATAATTGATAATTCTATTTTCCTTTTTGCTGTACCATGTAAGAGCTGGGATTCGATGTTGATCCGAATACTGTCCTGTTAGCAATGTACTTTCCACATTTACTGACATTGTCGGGAAAGGGGCAACGACGTTTGCATAATATTTCCCATGTTCCATGAAGTATGTAAAAGCAGGTAGGGTTTCCTCTTTTAGTGCCATCTGTAATGGTTTATCCATCAATGTATCAAGCATGACCATAATAACTGGCTTACCCGAAGTAGTAATTGAAATCACCCCTTATCATTTTTATTAAATAGAAACCAATATTTATCTTTAGTATGTAAAACAATTGCAGCAACTATCACTAAATAACATATGATATCTTAATTTCTTAATTAAGTGGGTGAATGTATGTATTATTATCATTATCGTCAAGACTGGGCTTCTCTTATAGAAGTGTTAGACCAAAGTTTATATGCAGAAAAAATGGTTTGTTCGATGACTACACAATTATTTCACATTCCAACTACTCAAAACCTAAAAGGAAATCCCGAAATGCATGAGCATCTTGTCCCTGCTTCTTACCATCGAGTAACAGCAGTAGGTTCTGCCGAGCGATTACAAAATGGTGAATATCATGATTCAATTATTGCTACGTTGATTTCATGTGTAAACAGTGCACTAAGAGAAGATCAAGAAGTCATGAAATGGTTACAAGTAATGAGAGAAAACGCTCCAAACGAATTTAAACCTTTTATTCAAAACAGTATTAGTTGGCAGCAACAAACTGAACAAAGTATGTCCACTGCTCAACAACTTTTAAGACAAATGGGATTTGAAACTCAAAACCAAAATAGTCAATATGCTTATTAGAAGAGGACAAATCCCCTAGCTAAATTTAGGTAGGGGATTTACTTGTGAGAACACCGTTACTACGATTAAGTACTTATTACAATTTCTAACTTTCTAAGTAGATAGTATATTCATTAGAACATCCTAACTTCATTTATGCCGATTTTCCCGCTGAAAACTTATAGCTCTAATTATATGAAATCCCCCTCGACAATTTGATTCAATCGTTGATGATAGTTAATGGACCAAACAACAATATTCATCTTCCTTCTTTAACACAAAAAGCATTCCTCATTGGAATGCTTTAATCTGCCTGACAACTTTCTGTTTCTACGGGTGGTATGACCTCTTCACTATCACCACTAGACTATAATGGTATTTTCCCAAAAATACCTTGAACCTTCGATTACCATACGGTTATCTAAATACGATTTGTTTGTATTGGATATAGGACCCAATCCTAGCAAGGCTCGATTTCGATTTTCACACTATATTCTTTAATAATCGCGACCACTTCGTCAAATTCATATTTTTGATTCACGACATCCACAACAAAATCCTCGGCTTGCTTTTGACTCATGTTGAACTGAAAACCGTTGTAGACAAGGAATTGAACCAGTGCCAAAAATGCCGTTCGTTTGTTTGCGTTATGAAAGGTAAGATTTTTGGCTAATGATTCAAACAAAGCTCCTGCTTTTCCGCAGATGGTCGGGGAAGCCTCTTCACCAAAAGAGGATTGTTTTGGTCGATTAATGGCGAAATTAAGAAGGTCAGGCAATTTCAAACCTTTATGTTTCTTGGGGCTAAACTATTTCCGATTTTCGTTACTTTGCGTTCCATATTTTTCACCGCCATTCTTTTTCCCTCCTTCTATATCATTCAAACTACTACAATCCTATAACTGTTATAACAGTTATAACTCAATACAAATCAAAAAAGCAAGGTTCCTCTTGGAGTTGTTCTGAGAAGTAACTCACGTTGTAACCATCGGCTTATTCATAGAAGCTGCTGTTCCTCCGGGCGCACTACTATTATGTAACGTATGTCCGTCTCTCCTATTTCCATGCGGAGCGTGCCCGCCTGGTAACGTCCTGGCTCACCCTTTCTCTTCTACGGGGGTGTTTCGAGCATGCAATCGTTCTTTGAAGTGTCTCATGCCGTGTTACGAAGAGAAAGGGTTCGTCTCACAGGGGGACATGGAGTATTTCGAGAAGTTTACTCACGTAGTAACCATCGGCCTACTCGAAGAAAGAAGATGTTGCTCCTCCGAACCAAAGCTCTTCAGCGCCCCCTACTATTTATGCACA
>NZ_JAKRYL010000017.1 GCF_023555415.1 Halalkalibacter alkaliphilus
TAAAAAAGCACCTAACACCTTCAGGCATTACGTGCAAAAATTTATTCCCCTCACTCTAACAAAGCACTTAAATTAGTTTATAATCCATTATTTGGCCTAAATCCTCAAAGAATGGAAGAACGCTAAAAGCCGTGCAATGAAGGGACACTAGAAAAGTCATAAACCTTAATTTTTTCAGTGCGCTTGTACAATGATCAATTATTGGTCGTTGCACCTCCTTTAATCGTTTGTGATCCTGATGAGTCTTCATTTTTATTTCTAACCTTTGCGATCATAAGTATTAGAAGAGGGAGAAGAGTGAACATAAGAGGGCTGTAAAAAGGAACAACTTTATTTATGTATTCGTTATATTCCATTGTACTTTTAATATCCCAAATACCAAAAATCATCATGAAAATTGATAAAGGCCATATGATTAGTCTAAAATCTTTCAGGTTAAAAACATGTGTCGTGCTAATTGTTGCAGCGTAATAAAAGACTGAAATCTTTACAAATGCACCAATAATCCAAAGCGTTACTGAAACAGCCTCTAAATTGTCAAAAAAGTCAGCTACTCTTACGTAGCGACTAGCATTTATAACTGGATAGATCTTTGAAGGTGTGGTCGGCCCTAATATAAAGAGAACCATCAAATTCACAATCACTAATGTCAATGCGACACAAGCGACTGTAATCATGCCATACTTCATTCCATTTTTCTTATCAGTTACTAACGGAAGAAAGAAAATCATTAGAAAAAATTGGCTGTACCAACCACTTAGCACAACGGCTCCTAAAAGAGGTGGCACAAGTCCGTCCTCAAGAATAGGGAAAGTATTTCCAAAGTTATAATCAGGAATGAGGAAAATGACAAGTAATAAGAGCGGAATGAGAAATAATGGAAAAAAGACTTGCCCCACTCTAGCTAATACCTCTACACCTGAATAGACTACGATAGCACATAAGAATAACATCGAACCCATAATCACACTCAAGGGTGTATTTAATAAAAAGGAGCCTAACAGTAATTCACTATATGCCCTTGTTATTTCTCCTGTTGTATGAATAAGGGTAAGCATAAAGAAAAAGCCAACCACTTTTCCCAAAAAGCGACCTAGTACTTTTTCAGTTATTTGGACAATCGTGTCATTTGGATACTGTTTATGTAATTGACAAGTGATGAAAACGGTTAAAAACCCTACGATAGAAGCGAAGATCGGTGAGAGCCATAGGTCATTTTGTGCATATTGTGATGTAATACTAGGTACCGACAATATACCTGTAGCGATAATTGTTGGGTATAGTAAGATGGCCATTTGTGAAGCTGAAATATTAAACTTATTCATCATCTTCTCCTTTTTATCAAGGTAGGCAGACGATATCATCTGCCTTTAGTATTAAAGCCCAATTACTCTTGCTATTGGGAGAAAGATCGCTTTTAAAATAGAGTTTGGCCCAGGAACTTGCATAAGGTCTAACAAGGTAAGAGACCAACCAATGAAGAGAAAACTAGCGAACACGATTTTATCCTTAGCAGGCGCTTTTTTTAATAAAGGCCATTGTAGTAAAATAATCAGGATAATAAGAACAGCTGTTATTACAAAAGCATCCCATTGCATTGTTAATTCAACTCGTCTTTTCTTAAATAATCTCTATTCGAAATATTCCCCATTCTACGTACATGAGCATTTATATCTAGCTGCACGTCAATTTCTGGAAATATTTCTTCCCATCGTGGTTCAAGCTCTTTCCACTTCTGTGGATACGTACGATGGATGGACTCTCCGAACCCTACGACATCAGCGTTTATCTCTTTTAGACGAGTAAGGGTAGAGTGAAGTCTCTCGCGTATGCGTTCCCGATATTTTTCTTCGAGCGCATACACTTCTTTTGGGTTTGAAAAATCAAACTGGCTCGAATTCTCCAAGATGCCTCCTTCTGTCTCCACTTCAATTGTTATTTTTGGCTTACCTCCTACGATCTCGGGACGTAAATTAATTCTGGCAGAGACTGGATTTAATGATACGGTGCCACCTCCCATTTTAATAGTAACGGTATAGTCCCGAATTTCGTCTCGAATCCATAGCAGTCCACGCGTCTCAGCTTCCGTTAGCTTTCCGACCATTTTATCTGCTTTGAAGATGGCTGTTCCAAAAATTCTTGAAGCCTGCGTTTCGCCTTCACCTTCTCCTGTTGCAGCTGAGGCGATGACATAAGGAAGTGAGGCCTCATTTATTTTACTTGTTAACATTTCATCTAACTCTTTCACTGTTATTTCCATTCCGATTTCAAGTTCTGCTAATTTACGAAGTGTTTCTCCTCCATAACGTTCTAGGTAGGCATCTAATTCAAGGATTCGCTTTGCATCACCCTCACTTACGAATAGGTTAGCGCGCTCTCTAGTAAATGGGTGACGTAATAACATATCCATATGATCATATACTCCTTTTTTAGCCACTTCCTCACTAAATATATAAACTTTGCATTGTCCCAAAAAAATCCTTCTCGAAACTTTCGTTTGCAGCTTTGATAAGGCATCAGCAGGATTGTCTCCTACCGCAGAAATAATCTTGGTAATGGAATCACCACCCCCGCCCCCCTCTCCCGCTCCAACAGTAGAAGTAACTTGAGGATTGTAGACTTGAATTGAGAGTTCAATTTGGTCATCTTCAGCCTGGTCAAGTGATGCAGCTGTGACAATGGCTAAATCATCTAACTCATTAGAGTCCCAGCATCCAGTTAAGAGTAAAGCTGAAGTACAAATGAGAAACAGATAGAGGTTTTTCATTTTCACCCTTCCTCTGTATTTCACAAATGATGAACATCATTTAGTTGGTTTAGGTTGTAATCGATCTGACTGACGCTCGTAGTTCGAGTCCTGTGTGAAATTCGGGCGAGTATCCATCATCCATAATGGTGAACGCCAAAGAGCATCCCTCAGTTCGTCTCGTTTAAAAGGGGCAACTGGTGTTAAATAAGGTTCACCTAAGGAACGTAACGTACATAGATGAATTACAATTGCAATAATTCCAAGCATAATGCCAACAAGCCCTAAAGCACTAGCGAGAAAAATCATGGGAAACCGAATGATTCTCACAGCAAGGCCCAAAAAGTAGCGCGGAATCATGAATGAACTAATGCCTGTTAAGGCAACAATAATTAACATAGGCGCTGACACAAACCCTGCATCAACAGCAGCCTGACCAATAACTAGCGCTCCAACAATACTAATCGCCGCCCCGACCTGCATTGGTAGTCGAATTCCTGCTTCCCTAAGTACCTCAAACACAATTTCCATCATTAATACTTCAACGAATGCCGGGAAAGGAATTCCTTCTCTTGAAGAAGCAATACTTAAAAGCAAAACTTCTGGAATCATTTCTTGGTGAAAGGTAAGAATCGCGACATACAATGCTGGCACAACAAATGAAGCTACAAAAGCGATATAGCGTAACCAACGGATCATTGTACTAATAAGAAAACGCTGGTAATAATCTTCTTGCGACTGCAATAAGGAAAAGATTGTCACTGGCGCAATCAAAGTAAACGGAGTACCTTCTGTTAAAATCGCGACACGACCTTCCAGTAAACTGGAACATGTAATATCCGGCCGTTCAGTTGAAAGAATTTGAGGAAATGGAGAATACGGATTATCCTCAATGAGTTCCTCTATGTATTCACTTTCTAATATACCATCGATGTTAATGCGATTAATTCGTGTAGTAACTTCTTCAATTACTGTTTTATCGGCAACCCCCTCGATATAAGCAATTACAATGGACGTTTTTGTATACTTACCTACCTTTATGGATTGAATTTTTAAAGCAGGTGTTTTAATAATCCGTCTTATAAGCGATGTATTCACTTGAAGTGACTCAACAAAACCTTCCCTTGGTCCTCTGACACCTTTCTCAGCTTGAGGTTCTTCAATTGATCGTTGTTTCCATTGTGCCAGTCCAAGTGAAAGTGCTTGATCATGTCCATCTATCAAGAGAATGGGGTTACCTGTTGAGATGGACTCGATACAATCTGGTATTAGGTTAACGGTTGTCATATTTGACACAGGCAAATTCTGATGTAAATAGTCAAACAAATGAAGAGGTTCTTCCAGAGAATTTTTCATCAAAGGACTAAGGACGTGTTCATCAATGCCTTTCTGATCTGATAGTCCTTCGATATAGATAATCATCCCGTGTATCTTCCCAAAAAGTAAAAAAGGACGAAAGATGACATCTGAGCATTGTTGATAGATCGATCGAAGGTATTTACAATTCTCGTCAATCGATACAGTTAGGGGATTTTGTGGCTTAGTATCTGATCCATTCAATTGCATTCGACTATGTTTTTTTAGCTTCCTTTTTACTAATTTATTAACCTTACGAATCAAGACACCACCCCCTTTTTGTTTTTTAGCATTCACCGACCTCCAATTTTTATTCAGAGTTACAATTTATGGGCTTAGTAGTTGTCCCCTATGTTAAACTTATTTTCTTAACGGCATATTTAGGTTTACGATCACCTGTAAAGATTACCTTTTTGTTGCCTTGAACCTTTATTACACCCAGACTAGTAGCTATATTCCACACTTGCTTACCCGGCATTGTCAGTATTTACAAGATAGATTAAACTGTCTATGATTAAAACCAAACAGGACTATATTTGCTTTCCCTGAACTAATTTGACATGAAAGGATAATAACTTTATATGAGCATTCAATCTCATTCAATAGCAACCGCCAGCATGACCATTTTTCACTTAACAGATATAAATACACTTATTTTAAATAAAAACGGTTCTATTAATTTGTCATATGAACGTAATCCCATACCTGATTTTTTAGTCGATATCCATCAAAAAGATCTCGCTATTCTTCAACTCCGGACTAAACAGCAAGTAACCCAATGCGGTATGTATACGAATGAACTTGGTCTTTCCTATTTAGCCTACTCTTTTACAATTGAGCAAAACACAACTATGTGTTTAATTATTGGTCCTTTTTTGAAACAAACCCCCGATATAAATCGACTTTCAACTACTTACAAATTAGACCAAAAAAAGCAAATGAGCTTAGGGGAGTTTTTTCAAGCACTAAAATTAGTGAGTCCTTCAAGAGTTCAAAGTATTTCAAACTTGATTAAGCTAATGGGGTCAATCGACCAAGTTCCGATTCAAAACTTAGAAGTGTCACAAGAACATGAAGAAAAATCTCATTTGAGTAAATTCGTACAAAAACAGGATGAGACCAATATAGAGTTAATTGAATTAAGATATAAATTGGAGAAGGAATTGATGAGAGCGGTTGAAAAAGGTGATTCACAAAAAGCTAAGGAGTTTTTTTTAAAGACAGGCAATTTATTTGATTTTGCTGACCGTTTTCCAAATCAGCCGGTAAGAGCAATGAAAAATATATTGATCGTGTTGAATACAACCTTTCGCATTTCTGCGGAAAAGGGAAAAGTTCATCCTTTCTTTCTACATCATATTTCAGAAAAGTTTTCTATCAAGATTGAGCAAATTAATAGTATCGATCATTTAAATAAACTAATTATACAAATGTGCGAGGAATATTGTGAGTTGGTTAAGCAACGATCCATCACTAAATATACGTTATTAGTGCAAAAAGCTATTCACTTTTTAACCATTCATTATAGGCAGCCTTTTGATTTAAATGAAATCTCTCAATATTGCCTCGTACATCCGTCTCACTTATCTCGTGAATTTAAAAAAGAAACAGGGATGACTCTTACTAATTTCTTAAACCAAGTTCGAATAGAAGAAGCGAAGATTTTATTAAAGCAACATCGAACATCCATTGATTGGATCGCGGGTGCGGTTGGCTATGATGATGCTGGCTATTTCGCCAGAATGTTCAAAAAGACTACGGGGATGCCACCTACAAAGTATAGAGATGCTAACTAAGAAATAACTACTTTAAAGTTAACTTATTGGACGTTCTAACCATACTCTATTTCTTTGCATCCACCTCCTAAAAGCTCCTATTAGTAATTTTACCTTAGGAGCTTTTGGAATTTTTTCTGCATATTTGCTTCCAAGGCCCTAATAATATTCTTTTGATAATTCATTTAAAAAACCACTTGCTATTTAAAGCGCTTTCATCTATGATGAATTCATAATTAGTTTGTTGCGTAAACAAAATAAACTGATTATAAAAAAATAAGTAATCGTTCTATTAGGGGGAAAACAAAATGGCGACAGTAACAGTGAATCAGGAAGAAAAGTACCATACGGCGAAGAAATGGCAAATAGGATTTTTTGCTTTAAACAACACTGCGACAAACCTTTATATGTTTTTGATGTTGTTTGTCTCTTACTATGCAACAGGAGTTGCTGGATTAACAGTTGTACTTGTTAGTACAATCTTAACGTTTATGCGGATTTTTGACGGCATTACCGACCCAATCATTGGCTATATCATTGATAAAACGGAATCTAGATTCGGTAAATTTGCTCCATTAATGGTTTTAGGAAATATCATCTTAGCTGCGACGGCTTACATCACATTCACATTTACACATTTAATGCCTGATTCACTACAATTTGCCTTTTTCGTTGCGATTCATATTATTTATATAATAGGTTATACATTCCAAGCAGCTTGTACGAGAGCGGCACAGACGGTTTTAACAAACGATCCGAAGCAACGTCCACTCTTTTCTATTTTTGACGCCACATATAATGCTGTATTATTTACTGGTGGACAAATGTTTATAGCTATGTATCTTGTTGCAAAACATGGCGGCTTTACTTTACCTCTCTTTGCTGAGTTAAAATATTATGTAATTATCCTTAGTGCTATCTTCACTTGTTTAGCCGTGATCGCCATTAAAGGGAAAGACCGGAAAGAATATTATGGATTGGTAGATCAAAACGTTAAAACTAGCTTCCGTGATTATTGGCCAGTTCTAAAAGGGAATCGTGCCTTACAAATGTTAGTTTTAGCTGCTTCCACAGATAAATTAGCAAACATGATGCCTAGGCAAGCAGCTGTTGGGGTTATGTTCTTTGGTATCCTATTAGGGGATTATGCGTTAAGTGGTACAATTGGGTTAGTTGTATTAATTCCAACCCTGCTCGTTACATTTTTTGGAATTGAAAAAGCAAGAAAAATAGGTCTAAAACGTGCCTTCGTTATGGGCACGTGGGTAGCATTATTCTTTTTTGGTGTAACAACTATTTTCTTACTATCCATTGATTCAACTACCATTTCTCTAACGAGCATTGGCTTAGTAACGGTTGTATTTTTAATTTTATATAGTTTAGCACAAGGTTTTTCAAGTTTAACGGGGAACATGGTTATACCGATGATTGCCGACGTTTCTGACTATGAGACATACAGAACAGGCCGATATGTACCTGGGATGATTGCCACCATTTTCTCTTTTGTCGATAAATTTGTCTCTTCATTAGCACCAGCAATTGTTGGTTTTGCAGTAGCGCTTATTGGTTATAGAGACTCATTCCCAGAAGTGGGAGAAGCTTTAACACCTGCATTACTATTAATGTCGTTATTTTTAATGTTCGGTATCCCAATGATCGGTTACATTATTTCATTAATTGCAATGAAATTTTACCCTCTAGATGATAAGAAAATGGAAGAAATCCAAACAGCCATTGCGGACATAAAAAAAGAAAGCAAAGAAGCTGTTTAGACTCAGCTTTAACTAATAACAGGCTCAAGCGTGTGAACCTGTTATTAGTATGTCTTAACAAGTATGAAAAATATAAAAGATACACCCGACTGATTGATCGAGTGTATCTTTTATAACATCAATTTATACTTCTTTACTCATATAATCAGCACATTTTAATTTGTTTTTAATAATTGATTTGATTTATTTCCTTACTTCTTGAAATCAGTTTTTCGAATTTAAGCAGAAAGATCTGCAGAAATCTTCCTAAACTTCTCATCATCTAATAGATATCCATATTTAAAGATAATAAAGCAAATGACGCATGCAATTGCTGGTAGAAGCGCCATAATTACTTTGAACCCAAATAATGTTTCAGGAGATTGTGCTACATTAGGAACGTAACCAATTAGAGCTAACCCCATTGCCGCTCCCCACCCTGCAATCGCTTGCGATAATTTACGCATAAAGCTGTACAAAGAATACGTTGTTCCTTCCTGTCTAACGCCTGTTTTCCACTCACCATAGTCAATAACATCAGAAATAAAAGCCCAAACAAGAATATTTGGAACCATAATCCCCTGCATTCCAAGCCAAAGAAGAAAAATAACGATTACCGGAGTAGTTGGTAATAGAACAATCCACCAAAAGCAATGAAACCAATAAAAAAACCACAAAGTGTAACATTCTTTTTCCCAAACCGCTTTGCGAACATAGGTATTAATGGGATGATTACAAATAATGACGCGATATTGATCATGTTATACACAGGGAATAACATTTCATTTTCTAGATTATAAGTAAAGAAGTAAAGTGCAACAGCCTGATTTAATAACATCGCTGATAAGATAAAAAATGACATAAGTGAAAGAGCCATAAATGGTCCATTTTTCAATGTTCGAGAAATCATCTTCCAACTCATTTTTTCTGGTTTTACAGATTTATTTGGTTGAATTCTTTCCTTTGTATTTCTATATGCTAAATAATAGAAAATGAGTGCGAGTACTCCAATAATTGCAATTACAGCCGGATAACCAATTTGTTGACTTGGAAAAAGCGCTATCATCGGAACAACCAGTACCCCTACAACAAACATGCCTACTTGTTGACCTAAACCACGAAATGAAGCTAATGAAGACCTCTCTACTGGATCCCTAGTCATTACGGATGCCAGTGATCCGTATGGAATATTAACCGCTGTGTAAGCCATTCTAAAAAGGATATAGGTTACATAGGCATAAGCTAATTTCCCAGAGTCAGATAAGTCTGGTGTAGTGAACAGTAAGACCGCCAATATAACTAGAGGGAATCCCGCCCATTTTAAATACGGTCTAAACCTCCCATTTTCTCCGTTTTTCCCATAACGGTCTATAAGTGCCCCCATCATAGGATCAGTAAATGCATCAAAAATTCGTGCGACTAAAAATAATGTACCTACTGCAGCTGCCGTTATTCCAAACACATCAGTATAAAAAATTAGTAAATAAGTAGACACCATTGAAAAGGTTAAATTATTTGCCGCATCCCCCAATCCGTAAGACATTTTTTCTTTTAGTTTTAATTTCGCCACTATAATCCTCCTAAACTATTTGAAATCGTTTTCAAAAATCATTATAATATATTATCTTCTTTTTATTCAGGACTAAAATTGCAAAATCAGGACTATACAAACAACTTTTATATAATTCTACAAATTCCACAAAAAAATCCAGATTCACATTTCTTAAACAATCGTAAGAAACATGAATCTGGATACTGTAAGTAACCCCAATTAATTTTAAATTCGCTAAGAAAAAGTAACCACTCTAGTACATAATCTTCGGATTAGAGCTTCTTCATGACTTATTACGACTATCCCAATCTTGCGTTGCCTAGCAATTTCTACTACTGCATGCCATATTTGAGCTTGTGTAATCGCATCTAGCATTGTCGTCATTTCATCTGCAATTAGAAATCGTGTACCAGTACCTAGTGCTCTAGCAACACAAAAACGTTGCAATTCACCACCTGATAATTCATTTGGCCAGCGAGTAAGCCATTCTTGTTTAACACCTAAAAGATCTAGAAGTTGACCGTCTATTTTGCCACCTTCATGTAAGACCTTCTCCATACGCCATTTAGGGTTAACAGCCTTTTCAGGGTGCTGAAACACAAGCTGTACCGGCTGATACCCCCTTTTTGGTAACGGGGAATTTTTTAATGTAACCGTTCCTTCCTTTTGCTGTTCATATCCTGAAAGCACCCGTGCAAATGTTGTCTTCCCACATCCGCTTCGTCCTCTTATACCTACAATCTCACCCGCACCAATCGTAAAATCCAAATTACGAAATATCCACCGGCTTTTATCATAAGAAAAACCAATATTTTTTGCTTCAAGTTGCATGAAAACACCTCACCATTCCACCTCGAACTGTTTTGACAGCTGGCATTTCACGAGAGCATTGTGCAGTAGCAAATGCGCAGCGTGGTTCAAACAAACACCCGTTAGGTAAGGCGTGAGCTTCGGGTTGTGAACCAGGAATAGGTAAGAATTCATTTTGTGGAAGAGCTCTCCATAATGCCTTTGAATACGGATGGCGCAATGCTTCACCTTTCCCGTAAAAATCTTTTACTGTTGCGATTTCTACAGTTGTACCTGCATAAAAAACTGCAATCTTATCCGCTATACTTAATGCCGAACCAATATCGTGAGTAATAAGCATAACTGCACTCCCATTGTCCGCTAATTCTCTAATAGAAGATAAGGCCTCTTTAACGACTACCGGATCAAGCCCAGGAGTAGGCTCATCGGCAATAATCACTTTCGCCTCACTGATCACTGCTGTTGATACTAAGACTCTACGTGTCATCCCTCCAGATAGCTGAAAGGGATACAGCTTTTCAGCATTTCTGTCTAAATGATACTGATCAAAAACTCTGCGTTGAGCGCCTATTGCATCTTTTTTCTTTGCAGCTAACCTTACTTGTGCCCCTGTTTTCATTAATGGATCTAAGAAATTTACAGATTGTGGAACAAGAGCAATTTCATCTCCCTGCATATCAGTCCGCTTTTTCTGCGTAAGCTCATCTCCATCATATTTAATCGTACCACTTATATTTGCATTACTTGGTAAGATTCCAAGAATAGCATGAGCTAATAGACTTTTCCCAGACCCGCTTGATCCAACAACAGCCACAACTTCTCCTTTATCAATTGACATTGTTAAATTTTGGATGACTTTTAAATCGCTTTTTTTAAAACCCTTTGAATATTGATTGAAGGATATAGACAATTCATCAACTTCAAGAAGAGGCATCTTTTTCACCGTCCCCTATATGAACTATTCATGTGCTCGATGTGGGTCCAGCATGATTCGTAACTGTTCTCCCATCACATCAAACGCTCTTACAATAACTAACAAACAAAGCCCTGGGAAAAAGGCAAGCCACCACATCCCTGTAGATAAGTATCTCATCGATTCTGAGAGAATAATCCCAATAGCGGGTTGATGCGGAGACAATCCCATTCCTAAAAAAGTGACTGCCGCCTCATGTAAGATTGCATGCGGAAACAGTAAAAAAAGACCAACTAAAAGCTGTGGTATGAGGTGAGGCAATAGATGCATCCTTGCAATATACCAGCGCGTTTTCCCTAAACGTTTCGACATTTGTACATATTCCGCTGAGCGCAGCTGCATTACTTCTGCTCGAATGACTCGCGTCAAACTTGGCCAATGAGTAAGAGCAAGTCCTATAATCACACCTTTTGCTCCTCCCCCCATTGCAAAAGCTATTAAAATTAAAATGACCAAATGAGGAACACTTAAAAACAAATCAACTATCCATGAGATAATGCCGTCTATCACTTTGCCCATAGTTGCAGCCATTATTCCTAAAGTAAGGGCAATCGTTACACTTGCAGCTGCAGCGACTAAGCCGACAGCAATACTTAACGTCAGGCCTTTAATAGTACGCGTAAACATATCTCTGCCAAGCCAGTCAGTACCAAAAGGATGAGCGAGCATTGGTCCTAAGTTACGATACTCTAAATTCGTAGCAATCTTCTCATTACTGAGAAAAAAACCGCCAAGGAT
This sequence comes from Halalkalibacter alkaliphilus, assembly GCF_023555415.1. Lineage (GTDB taxonomy): Bacteria > Bacillota > Bacilli > Bacillales > Bacillaceae_D > Halalkalibacter > Halalkalibacter alkaliphilus. The sequence continues at coordinate 11,702 of NZ_JAKRYL010000017.1, forward strand.
AACGCTAGCCAACAAAAGTCCAAGTGCCACTATGACAACGATACTTTTTTGCCTTTGATTTATTTGAAAAGGTAATGTGAGAAGATGCTTGGTCTTCATTAAAACGTTCATAGCCCTCTCCTCTCCTTCACCCGTGGATCAACAATTCGATAAATCACATCAGCAATAAGATTTCCTATGAAGACAAATAAGGCACTAAAGATGACGACTCCTAAAAGAAGTGGGACATCTCCCCGAACCCCTGCTTCAACTGTTGCTTGCCCTAATCCAGGATAAGAGAATACTTGCTCTGCTAATACAGCTCCACCAAATAGTTCACCAAAAGCAGCAAACTGAAGCGTAATAGCTGGTAGCGCAATGTTACGCAACCCATGTCGCCATAGTAAAGTAAAACCTTTCTCACCCCTAGCTCTAGCAAATAAAATATAATCGCTTGAGAGGACCTCGATTAACTTTTCCCTTGTGTGTAATGCTACATTGGCTACCCCAATCATACTTAATGTTAACGCTGGTAAAATCAGATGTTGAATTCGTTCAGTAAATGTAACCTCCTCAGCAAGAACCCCTGCTGGGACCCCCATTCCTATCGGAAACCAACCTAACCAAACAGCGAAAATAAGTAGGACCAACATTCCCATCCAAAATGTAGGAGTCGACGCTAACGTATAACAATACCATTTAATGATTCTATCTAACCAAGAACCTCTTTTCATAGCCGCGACAATTCCCAATACAAAACCGATGATTCCAGATAACACCCAAGCTGTCATCATAAGAGCTAGTGAATTAAGAAATTTTTCGCTTATCACTTCTGATACAGGTCGGCGATAAATCATTGATGTTCCTAAATTACCTTGGAATACAGCCGTACTCCAATGAAGAAATTGCTGACCTGGAGTCTTATCAAGGCCCCAATTCTCTGCAATTTGTTCCCGTTGTTCCGGACCAACGCTCATCATGTCTGCACCAATATAGGCTTGAATAGGGTCAACCGGTGAGTAACTAATGAGTATAAAAGAAAACAAACATACACCAAATAAAAGTGAAGCTAGCCTTATGCTTTTTTTCACAAAGTACGAGAGTATGGTCCCCACCTGCGCTATTACTCGTTCCATTTCCACTCAACTATATTATCTGTAATAGGCCAACCATGAGTATGAGGTTGAATCTTCTGCTCCCCTATATCAAGCCCATCTCTTACTAAATAAAGGTGATCGATATTTACAAGCCACGCCCATGGTGCATCTCCTTTTACACTGAAACCTGTTTGACCATCCCATTGGGCTTTTTGCCAATATTCAATTGCCTCTTCCTCACTTTTCGCAGCTATTGCCTGCTTTAAATACTCATCTACTTTTGAATTGGAATAATACCCAGGATTAAACCACTCTATTCCAATATTGTCTCCACCATAAACATGATAAATTTCCAAAGGATCGTGGCTTCCCCAGCCCATTAGAACTGCATTTGAGTGCATCAATGACTGTATTTCATCCCAGCTTCTGCCTTCAATTATTATATTAATGCCTAATGGCTTAATCATATCAGCAACTGCAATGGCAAGTGATTGTCTAGTCACATCGCTTGCTGGGTAAAGAAGAGTGAACTCTGCTTTTAACGAACCTTTTTCAAGAACCCCATCTCCACTTACATCTTCCCATCCAGCTGCGGCTAAGACTTCCTTTGCTTGTTCCATATCATTATCATCAACCACTGTTTCTGAATTCCACCAAGGAAGACGATCTGCAACAGAATACCCAGGAGTGCCATGACCTTCTAACACCCCATCTACTAATCCCTGTCTATCAATAGCAATATTAATTGCCTGACGAATGGCTAGGTCTGCTGTTACATCATTCCCAATTGCAAGTCCATCTTCTGTTACTTCTCCTGAAGATACATATGGAAACATAATGCCCCGATTGTCGACACTCTGAATTGATTCAAGGCGCATACCAGGAACGTCCTGCATGCTAAAAGCTGCTGGAATAGATACCATGTCAACTTGTCCTGATTTCGCCGCACCAAAAGCAGCATCATCATTTAAAAATAAGAAGGTAACTTTCTCAAAATATGGTTCTGTGTCATAGTATTCTAGATTTGCTTCAACAATGATCTGCTGCCCCTTATCCCATTGCACTAATTTATAAGGACCTGAACCAATTGGATTTGTAGCATAATTTTCATCATATGCATGTTCAGGAACTATTCCCATTGTCAATAACAACTGAATAAAAGTAGATTTAGGCTCTTTTAGGTAAAAGGTTATAGTATGTTCATCCAGTGCCTTAACACTCTCAAGAATGCTTAAGTCTATCACAGATCCACTAGCTTTCGCTGTTTCAAAAGTAAACTGTACATCTTTGGCTGTTAATGGCTCTCCATCGGAAAACCTGACATCATCTCTGATCTCAACCGTCCATTCCAAACCGTCACTGCTAATTTCATAACTAGTTGCAACATCATACGTAATTGATAAATCACTGTCGCGCTTTAATAATGTGCTTTGAAATAGCGGAGAACCGTAGCGTCCCCAACCCGTTGTAGGATCGAAGCCAGTCTCTGGTTCCGGTCCGATAGCTAAAATCAACTCTTCTTTTTCATTCGAATTAGCAAACTCTTCCGTAGTATTAGATTGAGTGCATCCACTTATAACTAGAACCGCTACTAGCAAATAGATATATATAAGTCCCTGCTTTTTCAATTTTTCCACTCCTTTTATTAACTATCAATCAGTGTACTTAAAATAATAGTTGGATAGTTGAACACCACTAAATTTTCATGAAAAGTAAATAATATTAGATAGCATTGCGAGTGGTAGAAACTTCAATAAATGATACATTGGCATCTTCATACTTCGATTGATTTTTGCTATAAACTACTTCCGTTAATAAATACACAATCGGAGTAATACTGTTTAGCAATTCTCGGTAACTCAAACTATTTTTCATTGTATTTAATGTTTCTTCGTTTTCCCAAATGCTTATTAACTCATAAGTAAATGGGGGATGTCCAGTATTTGGCTCTAGAAAGTCCACCTCTACACATCCAGCATATTGATAATATGAAATCAGATTCTTCTTCCCATTATTAAGCAACTGCTCTTCTAAACCTTTTTGACAACGTATAGTAACCACTTGAACAAACATCACACCCCTCCTCATTTCCTATGACTTAAAGTGTCCCTACTAGAGAATCGTAAAAAAGCAGGAGTGTCCCAAAAGTCTTTTTTGACCTTTTGGGACACTCCCGAAGCATAAGACACCCTATTTATTCTGTCATAGCTCTACTTTTCAAATCTCTTAGTCCTAAATTACCCAAGTAGTTCTTTGAAATTCTTCACAACATTCTCAACCGAGAATCCATATTCCTTAAGTAAAATGTTAGCAGGTCCCGATGCTCCAAATTGATCAATCGCAATAACGTCACCTGCATCCCCAACATATTTACTCCAACCAAGGGATGATCCCATTTCAATTCCAAGACGAGCCTTAACATGCTTCGGTAACACTTGCTCTTTATACTCCACAGACTGTTTATCGAAACGATCCCAACTTGGCATACTTACTACAGATATGAAAATATTTTCTTTTTCAAGTTCTTTTTGCGCTTCCATTGCAAGAGAAACTTCAGAACCTGATGCTAGCAATAAACCACTAACATCTCCTTTTGCTTCTGATACAACATATGCACCTTTTTTAACTCCTTCATAGACAGATTCTTGATCCATTTGTAATGTAGGTAAGTCTTGACGAGTCAAGATAAGGGCAGTAGGTGTATCCGTACTTTCAATGGCTAATCTCCATGCTGCAACCGTTTCTTTCGCATCTGCTGGTCTTATTGCCGACACACCTGGCATTGCGCGTAATGACGCTAACTGTTCAACTGGCTCATGAGTTGGTCCATCTTCACCAACCGCAATGCTATCGTGTGTAAAGACATAGGTTACTGGCAATTTCATTAATGCAGCTAAACGAATCGCTGGACGTAAATAATCAGAAAAGACGAAGAAAGTTGCACCAAACACTTTTATTCCTCCATGAATGGCCATTCCATTGATTGCAGCACCCATTGCAAATTCACGTACACCAAACCAGACATTTCGCGCTGCAAAGCTATCAATACCGTAATTTTTTTCTGATGTAATTAATGTTTTATTTGATCCTGCTAAGTCGGCAGACCCACCAATTAATTGCGGGATGGCAGTAGCAGCTGCATTAAGCGTTTTTCCTGATGATGCACGAGTTGCTAATGATTCACCCTCGTTAAAGTTCGGCAATGCTTCTTCCCAGTTTTCAGGAAGCTTGTCTGCTAATACCGCTTCAAATTGTTCAGCCAACTTCGGGTATGACTTTTTGTAATCTTCAAAAAGTTTATTCCATTCATCTTCCTTCTCTTTTCCAAGTTTAACAAACTGTGAAAAATGATTTGATGCTTCTTCAGGTACATAAAACGCTTCTTCTGAGCTCCAATTATAAGCTTTTTTCGTTAACGTAATTTCCTCTTTACCAAGAGGAGCACCATGAGAAGCTGACTTACCTGATTTATTAGGTGAACCATACCCAATGATTGTTTTTACTTCTATTAACGTAGGACGATCTAGATCTCCTTTTGCTTCTTGTAGAGCCTTTTGGATTGTGTCAATATCATTGCCATCTTCAACACGAATCACTTGCCAACCATACGCTTTGAAGCGATCTTCTACACTTTCTGAAAATGATAAGTTCAATTCACCGTCCAAGGAAATATCATTTGAGTCATACAACACAACTAGACGTCCTAACTTAAGATGGCCTGCAAGCGAGGCAGCTTCAGCTGATACACCTTCCATTAAATCTCCATCACCACAAATACTATACGTGAAATGATCTACTAGGTTAAAACCTTCTTTATTATATGTTTCTGCAAGGTGTCGCTCAGCCATTGCCATCCCTACAGCCATTGCAATTCCTTGCCCTAGGGGCCCTGTTGTTGCTTCTACTCCAGGTGTATGACCAAGTTCTGGATGACCAGGTGTTCTACTTCCCCATTGACGGAAGTTCTTTAAATCATCCATTGTGACATCATATCCAAATAAATGTAGCATGCTATATAGCAGCATAGATCCATGACCTGCTGATAGGACAAACCGATCTCTGTTTAACCAATTTGGATTAGCTGGATTATGGTTCATTTCTTTTGCCCATAATGCATACGCCATTGGGGCTGCTCCCATTGGCATTCCCGGGTGTCCTGAGTTTGCTTTTTCAATTCCATCTATAGATAATGTTCTAATTGTGTTAATAGCTAATTGGTCTAGTTGCTTTTCATCTATTACATTTTGCATTGTGTACATAACCCCTTATTCTTCTTATATTTTCAAGCTAGATTAGTAGTTTTTAACTAACTAGTTTAATAAAATCATACAATTTCATAGAACTCACTCTTAGTTCCTTTTCTTAATGGATTCCCGACCGTGTTTTCTCTATTAACGGTCGGCATCAATCTCTTTCCAAACTTGTTCATAAACTTTTTTTAGTGGGACATTAAAATGTTGGGCGATTTTTTTGCAATCTTCAAATTCTGGTGATTTTTGTACAACTTGTCCACTCAAAATTCCCTCTTTCACAGAGACCGGTCCCCACTCGGTAGTTACTATTTTGTAGCGTCTTTCTAGGCGGTGAACCGTCAATGGATAATACCGCACCCCTAACGTTGTCGTTTCTTTAAAAAGAATTTCTTCCATTTTTGGTAACGCTTTGGTGGAGCAAAGCAACTGAAGTAAAATAGCTGGTCTATTTTTTTTCATATATATAGGCGTATAAAAAACGTCATTTGCTCCTTGATCAAAGAGTAAATCTATAACATAGCCAAGCCACTCACCTGATACATCATCTAGATTTACTTCCATTTTGACCATTTGATTATCAATATGTTGATGGTCAGGAGGTAGTTCAGAGTGCATCATCTATACTCCTCTCGTTTTAATCATCATTTACTCACCAATGATGACCCTTAGTACATTTGGGTGGTCTTTAAATGTTTTTGTTCCTGCTCCGTAACCAATCTTCTTTACTTTCATAGCTGGGAAGGTACAAAACTCATCAGTTAAAACTGAAACAATTGCTGCGCCTGTTGGTGTTGTAAGTTCAGCCTTTAAGTCACTTTGGGCAATCGGAACTCCTTTTAACATTTCTAATGTAGCTGGTGCCGGAACTGGATACACACCATGATCAATTTTAATCTTTCCTGTTCCTACAGGGATAGGTGAAGATTTGATCTTGTCAACTTCAAGCTGATCAAGAAGAATCGCCGCTCCTACAATATCTATAATAGAATCAACTGCACCTACTTCATGAAAGTGAACCGTTTCTAATGGCATGTTATGAATATGCCCTTCTGCTTCCCCGATCTTCATAAAAATCTTCAAAGCAGTTTCTTCCACTTTTGGAGTAAAACCTGCTGATTCAATAAGCTTAACAATATCTTTATAAGAACGATGATGATGCCCATGGTCATGGCTATGTCCATGATCATGACTATGCTCGTGATCGTGGCTATGTCCCTGATCATGGCTATGCTCGTGATCGTGGCTATGTTCCTGATCATGGCTATGCTCGTGATCGTGGCTATGTCCCTGATCATGACTATGCTCGTGATCGTGGCTATGTCCCTGATCATGACTATGCTCGTGATCGTGGCTATGTCCGTGATCATGGCTATGTCCATGGGCGTGGTGCTCATCGGTTAGCAGTACATCAAATTTCGTACTGGTAATTCCATTTTTCACAACTTTTGTCCATTTCAGCTTATATTCTTCGTTAATATGGAGTTTTTTTAACTCCTCTTCTAATTTAAATGGATCGGCCCCTGCATCAAGAAGAGCTCCAATCATCATATCGCCACTTATTCCTGAAAAACAGTCTAAATAAAGTGTCTTCATTCTTTTTCAGCTCCCTTTTGCGCTAACTGATAAATTAAAGCTGCATTGTAAGCACCACCGAATCCATTATCAATGTTTACTACACTAATTCCCGAAGCGCACGAATTCAACATTGTTAGTAAAGCTGATAAACCATGAAAATTAGCGCCATATCCTATGCTTGTTGGTACAGCGATGACAGGATGTGACACGATCCCGCCTATCACGCTTGGAAGCGCTCCTTCCATTCCAGCTACTACGACAGAGACCGTTGCTTGTTGAATCTCTTCATAGTGATCAAACAACCGATGAATACCTGCCACTCCTACGTCATAAATACGGTTAACATTACATCCTAACGCTTCTGCTGTAATTGCTGCTTCTTCAGCTACTTTTAAATCAGAGGTTCCTGCACATAAGATGTTAATGTACCCTTTTAAATTATCGGGTTTAGCGTTCTCTTCATTTTTCCAAAGTAAGATTTCTGCAATATCATAATACATGAATTCTGCACAAACTCTCTGAACAAGATTGGCTTTGTCTTTTGATATACGTGTGACTAAGACATTGTTGCCCTTTCCTCGTAATGCCTTAATAATAGAGATGATTTGTTCAGCAGATTTTCCCTCTCCGAAAACAATTTCTGGAAACCCTTGCCTTTTCTTACGATGATGGTCCACTTTCGCAAAACCTAAGTCTTCATATTGCGCTAACTTTTTCTTCGCTTCTGAAACACTCATGTTTCCACTTTGGACTTGTCCTAATATCTCTTCTAACATGGTTAACACTCACTTTTCTAATTTATGGTTCCTCTTAATGTATCATGTGTTTAGAAGGATTTAAAAATACTCAGACAAATCATTCGCTACCTTATTGTACTTTTCATACACCTCTAAATAGATCTGGTGATTTTCTCCATTAGGTTTTACAACACTCCCCATAGGGACATTCTTTTTTATATCTTCAAAAGAATCAACTTTTCCAATAGAAACTAGTGCTGTCCAGGCTGCTCCCCATGCTGCACTATGATGACTTTCTGGAACATATACTTCTTTACCAAACACATCAGCAACCATTTGAAGCCACAAGCTAGACCTAGCCAATCCGCCGTTAACAAAGAGCTTTTCTGGTTCTCCTGCCACTCGTTCTAGCGCTTTTCCAATTTGGTATAAATTAAAGGTAATTCCTTCAAGTACTGCTCGAACAAAATGTTCTTTTTTATGAGTGATGGTTACTCCAAAGAAATTTCCTTTAGCTCGTTGATTCCATAATGGCGCTCTTTCGCCATTAATGTATGGATGAAAGAGAATTCCTTCTGCTCCAGGAGAAACTCGTTCTGCTTCTTTTGTTAGTTCATCAAAACTCCCTTGATGATTTAAAAGTTCCTTTAACCATTGAAGAGCAATACCTCCATTATTCGTCGGTCCCCCAATGATTGAAAAATCCTCTGTAAAAGCATAGCAGAAAGTTTCATGCTTCTTATCAACTTGAGCGCTCTTAGCAAATTGTCTAATAGCACCACTTGTTCCTACCGTCACTGCCACTTCACCTGGTAAAATCGCACCTATCCCTAAGTTTGCTAATTGTCCGTCAGCTGCTCCCATGGCAAAAGGAGTACTTTCTGAAATTCCCATTTCTTTAGAAACACCTTTTGTGATTCCAGTCAACTTCTCAGTAGGAGGGACTATTTTTGAAAGTTGATCCTTTTGAATATTGACAAACGTCATTGCTTCTTCATCCCATTGAAAAGTTTGGCGATTGAAAAGTCCCGTAGCAGATGCCATTGAATAATCAACTACTCTTTGGCCAAACCATTTCAGAATAACAAACTCTTTTATTGACATGAAAAAAGCTGCTTTACGATAAGGATCATAGCCTGTTTCTTTCATCCATAACAGTTTACTTAATGGGGACATTGGATGAATGGGCATGCCCGTTCTCTTATAAAATTTCATCCCCTCACCTTGCAGTAACTTATCAGTTTGCTCATTGCTTCTACCATCAGCCCAAATGATAGCTTTAGATAAAGGTTCCCCCTTAGAATCAACACAGATGAGAGAATGCATCGCGGATGAAAATCCAATTGTAAGCAGCTCGTCACCCTGGATGCTTGCCTTATGAATTGACTTGCGAACAGCTTGTACTGCCAACCGTTCAATCTCATTTGGATCTTGCTCAACCCAACCTGTCTTAGGATAGTAGGATGTAATCATCTCTTCAGCCTCAGAAATTACATTTCCTAATAAATTGAATACAACCGCTTTAACACTCGTCGTTCCAATATCTAGTCCCATTACATACTCTTTTGACATATCACATCTTCCTTTTCATAAATCTATTCGAATAGAAAAAGACTTTGAGAGAGCTCAAAGTCTTTTTCTACTTGTTACGCTCTCTTATGAAGAACTTTATTCATGCTGCCGCTTTGATAGCCAATTAAGTCTAGTGTGACATATTGAAACCCATACGCTTGTAGTTCCTTCGATATCAATTCGTGATTTTCAAGTACTATCCCCATATCGTTTGGCTCGACCTCAATTCTTGCCATTTTCTGATGTGTTCGAACGCGCACTTGACGGATATTTAGCGCTTTTAAATACGCTTCCGCTTTTTCTACTTTCGTAAGCTTTTCTTTTGTAATCTTTTCTCCATAAGCAATTCTAGAAGATAAACATGCAAAAGAAGGCTTATTCCACGTAGGTAAATCGAACCTTTTGGATAGATCTCTAATTTCTTGTTTGAATAAATTAGCTTCTTGCAACGGACCACGAACGCCTTTTTCTTTCGCTGCTCTCATTCCAGGGCGATGTTCATTCATATCATCTGCAATCACCCCATAAATAACATTCTTGAACCCTTTTTCCTCCATCACTGGTATTAAAAGTTCAAACAGACTGTTTTTACAGAAGTAACATCGATTTTTATCATTTTCTGTATAGCCCGGAATGGCCAATTCAGATGTTTCAATAACTTGATGACGGACTCCAATTTTTCCAGCTAATTCTTTTGCCTCTAGTAACTCACTGGACGGATAAGTTTCTGAGTCAGCTGTAACAGCTAGCACCCGGTCCTTGCCTAATGTTTCAACAGCTACTTTTAATAAAAATGTACTATCTACCCCACCAGAGAAAGCTACAACAACGGAATCCATGTCTTGGAGGATGGATACTAACTTCTGATACTTTTTATTTAACATTGGTCTCTCCTCTCTAAAAATGTAGCACCGCTTCTAAATAAATATCTCTATAGTGTATTGAATGCTACTCGGTAAAAGACCTACCGTCTCCCCCAATTAGATGGTCATGCTACCAAACCCACCGTCAACTCTAATAAGAGCTCCTGTCACGAAGCTGGATGCTTTATTTGACGAAAGCCAAACAGCTGCTCCTTGTAATTCATCTGGTTCACCGAAACGGTTCATTGGTGTATGATTCATAATTGACTCGATTCTTTCTTCACTTAAAATTTTGCGGTTTTGTTCCGCTGGGAAGAATCCTGGAATAATCGCATTTACACGAATACCATGTGGCGCAAATTCTCTTGCAAGATATTGAGTCATACTATTTACGCCTGCTTTTGATACAGAATACGTAAATACTTTTGATAATGGTGTTGTCGAAGAAACAGAAGAAATATTAATAATGCTGCCTTTTCTTTCTTGCTCAATCATCTTTTTTGCAAAGATCTGACACGTCACTACTACTCCTTTTAAGTTGACATCCATAATGTCATCCCATTCCTCCATATCGAGATCAAAGAACGGTGTAGTGCTATTTTTTCCAGGGGCATTTAATACTACATCCCAGCCTCCAGACCATTGTTCAATTTCATTAGCAGCCTGTTCTAATGATTCTCGTGAACTTACATCTGCAGCAAATGCTTTAGCAATACCTCCACTCTCTTCAATTTCCTTTACCACTTTATTTGCCTTTTCTAAGTTACGACCTAAAATGGCTACTTGGGCACCGTGTTCAGCTAATCCCTTTGAGATGGAAGCACCTAATACACTGTTCCCTCCAATTGCAACTACTGTTTTCCCCGTTAAATCAAATAGATTTCCCATTTGTTCTCCTCCTAAAAATTATATTTATTCTCTACAAAACCTCTACTTACTTATATTTCCATCCTCATCTAATTGAATTTCATAAAGATCTGAAATCTTCTCCATTTGTGGATGTTGTGACACTAATTCGAGAAGGGCTTCCGAAACTTCAATTTCCCCTATTTCCAAAGTATTTTTAATTCGAACCATCTTCACTTTTGAAAAGTCTAAAATATTACATGTCTTAACCGCCGCTTGAATGGCTTCTTTATCATTGGCAAGCGTCGTTGCAATTTTCGTTGGTGCAACGACCGTTGATGTTAACCCATTGGCATAAGTGAATTCTCGGTTCATTTTATCAACCAAACGTTGCGTCGTGAAATCAGCAGTTCCAACCCCGTTCGCATTCCCTTCTGTTTCTGGGGTTAAATCTAGTACAACCATCTTGTTAACTTCAGGGCCGCCATGTGCATACGGTGTCGGGTAACGTCCAGTTATATTCGGATCCATCCCGTCTCCACTAATATTTTTTCCTATTTCATTAATAACAAGCACATCTATTTGCTCAAAAAATAGTTTCGGTAATAGTTCCTTAGCCAAAGCTTGAAGTTCTGGCTCTTTCTCCTCTATTTCCTCTGCAGCAAGCACTTCGATTCTCGCCACTTTATCAAATGCATTTTCTAAAGTAGCTACACCGAATAAAATAGGCGTTTGGGCCATCATCAATTTCGCCATTGCTGGTACATTTTCTGCCATATACTTAAATCCTAATTGATGACAAGCCTCTGCCCCCTTTTGTTTACCTAGCCCAATGCTGATCATTTTCATAATTCCGCTCTCTACAGGTCCACGAAACGCTGTATGAGGCTTAATACGATTAATGACAATAATCCCATCAGCTTCTGATGCATATTTATCAATATAAACAGGGAGACCATTTGGTAATTCTCCTAGTTTTATCACGTCCATAGAAGAACGAATTTCAGCCCCTACGCTGTCTTCTGTAACACCAAGATGTGCTAACACTTCTCGTTGCCCCTCAGAGGTAGCGCCTCCATGGCTCCCCATACTCGGAACAATAAACGGTTTCGCACCTAATCCTTTTAAGAATTGTACGGTTAACGCGGTTACCTCTACTAGACGATCCATCCCTCGACTTCCAACTGCAATGGCAATTTCCATTCCAGGCTTAACCTTTGTAGTTATTTGAGGTTGTTGTAGCTTTTCGTTTAAGGCTTCATGAATATTATCAATTTTACGACTATCAAAGTGTTGCCTCACTTTTGCCATTTTAGGCAATGGAATATCTTTTAATAAATCTTGAAGAATACCCATACTTATTCGTTCACTCCTTTTTTAACGGTTTGTGAAATAGGATTCCGCATTATCATAACCAATATTACGAATCATTCTTTGCAGGAGTAGCTCATCATTTGGCGCCTTACCTTCTTCCACCCATTCACCGATAAGATTACACAAGATTCTTCTAAAATAATCATGTCTTACAAAAGAAAGAAGACTACGAGAATCAGTTAGCATCCCAATAAAGTGACTCAACGCCCCTAAGTTTCCTAAATCTTTCAACTGCTTTTCCATTCCATCGATATGATCATTAAACCACCATGCCGAACCGAATTGAATTTTGGCTGGAATACCTGCTTCGTAGAAGTTTCCTGTCATTGTTGCTAACACATAATTGTCACGTGGATTTAAGTTGTAAAGGACTGTTTTTGGCAACGAATTGTTTTGGTCTAGTGCATCCAAGAAACGTGATAAGTCTTCAGCTATACTCGCATCACCAATGGAATCAAATCCAGCATCAGCACCGAGTGCACGAAACATCTTTGTGTTGTTGTTTCTAGTAGCACCTATATGCAATTGCATTACCCATTTTTTCTCTGCATACATTTTCCCTAATTCAAATAGAAGAAACGATTGATAATTGACAATGTCTTCGTTTGTAAGTGCCTCATCGTTATAACGCTTTTCAAATACTTTCCTAGCCACATCTTTTGATACGTTTTTAAATACCAATTGGGTAAGACCATGATCAGATGCACGGCATCCCATTTCATTAAAGTAATCAATTCTTTGTTGCATCGCATTCAACAATCCATCGATAGAGGTAACTTCTTGGCCAGATACTTCTTCTAATTTTTTTATCCACTCATGGAAGGTCGGCTTTTCTAGGAAAAGTGCTCCATCTGGTCTAAAGGTCGGTGCAATTTCTGTTTTAAATGTCTGATCACTTTTTAATAGTTTGTGATACTCTAGCTTAGAAGTTGGGTCGTCTGTTGTGCCAATAAATTGCACTTTTGATCTTTCTACAAATTTTCTCGGTTTAAAATCAGGTTGTTGTAATTTCTCATTACACTCATTCCATATTTCACGAGCTGTTTCAGGACTTAACCTCTTATCAACGCGAAAAAATGTTTTCAATTCCATATGAGTCCAATGATATAACGGGTTTCCTATTAAATTAGGTACCGTTTGGGCCCAAGCTTCAAACTTCTCCCAATCAGAAGAATCACCAGTGATTAACTCTTCATTAACTCCATTTAATCGCATTGCTCTCCATTTATAATGATCCCCAGCAAGCCACACTTGCGTCATATTTTCAAACGACTTATTTTCCCAAATCTCTTGCGGGTCTAAATGACAATGGAAGTCATGAATTGGTAAATCTTTTGCTATATTGTTATATAGTTTTTGTGAAGTTTCATTGTTTAATAAAAAATCATGATCTAAAAAATTCTTCATAAGTACTTCCCCCTTATTTCATATTTACTATTGAAAAAAAACATATAAATATTACAATTATTGTAACCACTTTCATTATACATTCACTATTTATTTGTTTACTAAACAAACTAACAAATGTAGAATATCATTTATACGCATTTTAGTCAATTCCTAAATACTGGCTCCATCTTTCAACGTACACTCTTCTCTATATAAGTATTTGAAATAAATGTATAATATATAGTATCGTTTCTAAATGACTAATAACAATTGATCCAATGATGAATTAGTGTATAGACAGAGTTAGGATAAGGTTTATATTACAGGAGGTTAAATAATGGTTACAGGTGATGCTTCATACATTAAGAAAATTAATCGAAGCTTTCTTATTAGTAAAATAATTGAGCATGGATTTATATCAAGAGCAGAATTATCTAAAATTACTGGATTAAATAAAGCGACAATTTCTGTCCAAGTTGCAGATTTACTAAATGAAGAGTTAATCATTGAAACTCAGCAAGAACACAACAACTTAGGAAGAAGGCCCATTATGCTTTCACTTAACCGCAAGGCAGGCTATGCTTTAGGAATTGATTTAGACTACAAACATATTACCTTTACATTGTCAGATTTATTAGGATCCCCCCTATCTACAGAAATCGTTGATTTGAATACTTCTGATTATGATGAAATACTTGAATTATTAGTCAAGTACATTAAGGACTTCCAAGACAAGTGCACAGACAGTCGATACGGCATTGTTGGAATTGTAATTGGAGTTCATGGAACCGTTACCGAAGATGAAGTTATCAAATTCGTCCCTCGACATAATTGGCATAATAAAGATTTGAAATCTGACATTGAAGCCAAAGCAGGGATTTCTCCTTACATTAAAAATAATGCGAACCTATGTGCATTTGCCGAACAAGTATATAAACATCACCATAGTGAAAATCTATTATGCGTTAGTTTGTATTCAGGTATTGGACTTGGGATTATGATTAATGGCGAACTCTATGAAGGGTATCATGGTTTTGCTGGTGAGATGGGACATATGATTATTGTTCCTAATGGCAGACCGTGTAATTGTGGGAATAAAGGGTGTTGGGAACAATACTCTTCAGAGTCTACCTTTTTCAAACAACTTTCAGAAAAACAAAATATAGACGATATCGACTATACCGATATTCAGAAGCGGTTAAATGATAAAGACTCTACTTTCAGTGAGGAAATGGAAGAGTTTATAAATTACTTATCTATTGGTCTAAATAACATCATAAACCTTCACAATCCTGCCACAATCGTTCTAAATAGTGAGCTATTAAAAATGAACGAAGGGGCGCTTGATGAAATAAAGGGTAATCTAACATCATCAGTAAGTTCTTTTGAAGAGTTGCTCATTTCGGATTTTGGAAAGGAAGCAACCGTCATGGGTGCATGCTCTTTAGCAATAAAAAACTTCTTAAACATCCCAGAATTAAAGCTTAGTATAGATGATCAGGATTTACCAAAACTTACAGTGGATGTTCCAGTTTAAGAAATATAGGTCATTTTAAAAGCCCTACCTGTAAAATCGTTCAGGTAAGGCTCTTTAATAATGACACATACCCAAATTACCATTTTTATTATAAAGCTTATAATTCCTAAATTTATGTCCATCATTCGGGTAAATCAATCCAAGAAACAGCATTTTTAGCCTCTAACGGGGATCCCTTTCCTCCCCTGAATTTATGTCAATAACTTTAACCGGATTTTGAGGTGCGGCTACAGTCATACTGTTTGGAGCTTCTTCTTTGTTCTCCACCCAATCAACAAGCAGATCAAATGCTTGATGAGTATAAGGCAATAAGGGTTGAAGCTCTCTGTCTGGATCTGTTATTTGATTCCAGACCAGACTGTCAACATGAGTGCCTTTTTCGATCATATATAGACGATGCAAATGATCTTTTCCTGCTTTGTTCACTAGTTTTCTGTATCCTTCTGCATGAATCGCAGGAAAAATGAGACAATCCAATGAACCGGTTATGCTGATTAAAGGCACGTCTATATCACCGGTATTCGCTACCTCTTTAATGTTTTCTTTTATACTTTTTGGACGTGATACGTAGTTATAATCTTCAAAGATATGATCATAGCTACGGTCTCTTACCCCATTCACAAAATTTAAATAGTTTTTCCAATTAATTCTAGCTGGTGCGTCTGGATCAAAGTGATCGCGGTATATATTTAAGGTTACAAACCAATATACCTGGTCATGATAGGCCCATAATTTTTCGGATCCATGCGGAAGACCTGCTTTGTACATTTCCTTAACTGCATTATCCCGTGCTCTCCCGCTGCCAAAAATGGCTTCATTGGCATTTTTGACTACAGTTGTTAAAGAGCTAATTAAGTTCGGAGCCTTATCTGTCCATAACACCCCTTCCCAATCAACTCCGCCGTCAAAAAGTCGTGGCTCTCCTGTTTTTTCCGGTCCATCATTTTCAAGCGCATAACGGACAACATAGCCCCCATTTGATATTCCCAGAGCGTATGTAGGCACTTTATGGTCTACTTTAATTAAACGGCTTGCAGGGTTTGCAGGATCATTCGGTCGAATCAGCTTATCAGGGTAATGCTTGCTTAAATAGCTTTGAGCCGATTTTGTCACTTGGCGATAGCGCAGATGCCATTCTGCTACACTATCATCCGCGTTGATTAGTGCATTTTTCACCTTTGCAAACGGATCAATGGGATCGCTTTCCCCCTGTGTCCCTTTATCAATCGCCGCAAATGCAAAACCTTTTTCTAATACAAAATCAGAAAATAGCAGGTCTGTCGAAGTTTCATTCCGAGTAGCAGGTATACCAGAGACGACCAATTTTCCGTTCCAGTTCTCTGGTATACGAATAACGAATTGCGCATCGTCAAAAAATCCAGTAATCTGTGTCCCCTTAATTTCTGAAGGTTTATACATCTGATACCAACCAGTACCTTCAGTGGAATTCCCCCAGTTATAAGGAGCCAAACCGAGGTTCTCATAAACAACTGCTTTTTGATATTGCTGCGGATTTTTCGTAGTCAGCCAGTTTCCATTTGCCCCATCAAAATAAATTTGAGACACATCACGTGCCCCAGGTATCAACTCTTCCATTTCTGAAGCATACCTCCAGTATAAAACGTAAATAGCAAAGACGAAGATAAAGCAAGCGTCAACAATTTTCCTTTCAGATAGTTCATAGCCCTTCTTCCTCGCGGTAAATTCACACAATTCAGACAATACTATTTTACTGTTTCATTCTTCTAAAATCACGGGGCTATTGTCACAATTTTCCCGTTTTAGACGCCCAGAACAGAACCATAACCAATTTCTTCTTTTCCACCTTCCATCTCCAAATACAGGAGATAAATTACTTAAGTCAATGATTCCTGAAAAAATCATTAAAACATTGCCTATTTCCCCTATAGAAAAGATAATAATTAAATAAATTTCCGCTAGTCTAAAAAATACTTGAAGTCCCTTATATAAGATGTAAATGACGACCAAAATCATAGCAGCTTCTACTACAATAAGCGGTGTCTGATCATACGCAGCAGAGACGAGCAAATCGCCAGCTTCGCGTAAGTTTCTAGCATAAATATAAATAAAAAAGCCAATATACAGAAGACTCAGACTCCAACCGATATACGTCCCGAAAACTTTTTTCATATAACCGCTAAGGATTAAATCTGGATACGCCCGAAACAGGTAGTCAAATAATAGGAAGAGTAACACCCCGCCTGGTATAGTTAGATTTACATATATTACCATTTACCTTAACTATATAAAATACTCAATAATTAATTGAAATTTCACAGATTGAGAGTAAGTTAAAGAGACTTAACATCTTCAAAGTCTTTTTATTCATTTTAAAATTTTGTTGATCTAATTGAAAAAAAGACGACAGTAACGTATACATTAGTTCTCATTTTAAAAACCTCCTCAGCAGAAAACCTATCTTGAGGAGGTTAAAATTGTCATTTAATTTGAATTCAACGCCTCTTGTATTTCACCGCTTACTTCTTGATGGTAAATTTCCTGTAATGATTCTGCCAAATTGGAGCGATTTACAGCCAATGATGGAACAGCTACATAAGGAGGAGTTTCTACACCAATCTTCGCCAAGGCAGCCAACCTAGCTTCAGCTACGCCTTGGTCAAACGGGCGTTGCGATCCAATTCCAGCTATAAATTCATTTTTAGCCATAGCGTAAGCTACTTCATTCCCTAAGTTTTCATTCACAACTTTAAAATCTTGCGGTGATTTTCCTGCAACCCTTGCAGCCGCTAAAGCTCCCATTGCAGGAACGTCCCAGCTAGCATACATTCCGTCTAAATTAGGATATCTAGTCAAAATAGCAGCAGCAACCTCTTGAGATTTATTCGGGTCTTGAAACCCTTGTACTGTAACTAGTTTAATATTAGGGTATTTTGCCTCCAGCCGAGCAACAAACCCTTGGTAGCGTTGATTTGTTACATAAAAGTCTGGTGCATAATACAGTGCGGCTACTTCACCTTCGCCCCCAAGTGCATTTGCCAGTTCATCAGCAATATTCATCCCAAGGCCAAAACTATCTGCTGAAACAACTGATACATAATCTTTGCCTGGTTCCATTCCCGCTGCCGGCTGATCCATAAAAACAATTTTTGTTCCGCCTTCAGCAAGAGCTTTATAAGCACCCGCCGTTGTCTGACCATCAAGAGGAATGCTGACAAGAATATCTGGATTTCTTACTCCTATAGTCTCAAGATCTGAAATCTGTTTCGTATCATCAAAGTTTGCATTTGTTTCAGAAATGATCTCAATCCCAAAATTGTCAAATTCAGATTTAAGACCAGCCAGCTGTTGTTCAGACCAATCATCTCCCAGAAATCCCATTGCAATGGCAGCAGTAATATTACTTTCTCTTATTTTTTCAGCTTGTTCATCCGTGATGACGATTTCACTTGCCGAAACTGCTTCTTCCCCATGAGGTCCATTACTTACAATAATATTAGAAACGTTGTCCATTTTAGCTGCTTCAAGTTGTTCCTCAGAAGGTTCCTCATACCATGCTGGATGGGTTACTTCCGAATCTTTGTTTGAATCATTGTTTGAATCAATCGTTGCGTCTCCACTAACTTGCTCTACATTATTACTGCAGGCAATTAATCCAAAAGAAAAAAACAACAGTGCCATTAGCTTTAAGTTCCCTTTATAGAAACTAATTTTTTTCATAATGATCCCCCTAAATGTTTAATTACATGACGAAAACTAGATTCATAAATACAGATCTTATCTGAATTTTCATATCGTTTTAGATGGAATTTGAGATAGGAAAAGATCTTCTTCTGGATTATCTCTAATTACTTATTTGTATTTCTTTTTCTATATTTTAAAAACCGATTGAACGGGAAGGGAAAAGCTCTCCCTCTCCGTAACCGGTCACATCAGATGAAACATCTTATTCAAAACTTTTTTACTACAATTGTTAGCTAGTCTTAATAATTATTTCTAAACTTTACCGTAAAACCGGCTCTTCTTTCTTAATAAATTCAAGCAACACTTGACTTAATTCTTTAGGACATTCTTCAGCTAATTGATGTCCCCATGGTAGAATCACTTCCTCAACGTTCTCTGCTACTAATTTCATTTCGCGAGTATTCTCCTCAGCGATAAAATACTTACTGCCTAAGGCAAGCACCGGCATTTTCAACTTGGTCTTAGCTGCCTCTAGGAAAAATTCAGCATCTTGGAACGTAGCACGATATACTTCAAACATAGAACGCAAGCCGCCTGGTGCTGAGTAACATCTTACATACTCGTCAATCGCCTCATCACTTACGGCAGTCGGATCGTAGCACTCATGCTTAATGAAGTGAGAAAAATAGGCTTTTTCTCTACCCGAAATAAGAAGCTCAGGAAAGTCACGTACATTATAAAAGTTGATATGCCAAATCCAAGCATTTGTTTTAACATTTTCAGGTGTTAGATGTGACCATTCTTCCAATCCGAATCCTGGCAGAAGCATTTCCTGATAAACTAGTTTTTTCACTCTTTCCGGGTATTGTGCTGCTAATGCATACGCAACTGCTGCACCCCAGTCTTCCCCTACAAGGTGGAACGTATCATACCCTAAAGCAGTCATCAGTTGAGCGATATCTTCAGCCATATTCGGCATATCATATCCAGATAATGTACGGCCGGAATCACCAAACCCACGAAGATCAGGTACAATAACCGTGTATTCCGATGACAAATTCGGTACTACATTCCGCCAGTAATAGGACGTTTTCGGTACACCATGTAAAAGGACAATTGGCTCTCCAGATCCAGCTGTGTAATAGTGTAGACGTACTCCGTTAACTGTTTCTCGACCATGTGTTACTCTGTTTCCATTGTGATCTTTAATTACTTGTGCCATTTTATTCGCCTCTTTTCTTTTTATTTGTAAGGGAGGGGGAATCCCCCCTGTTCAGTTCATGACCTTAAATCGGTGTAAGCTTTATTGAGCCTTAACGTTTAACCAACTCTTCTTTCTTGATAAACTCAAGTAGCACTTTACTTAATTCTTCCGGACACTCTTCAGCTAATTGATGTCCCCATGGTAGAATCACTTCCTCAACGTTCTCTGCTACTAATTTCATTTCGCGAGTATTCTCCTCAGCGATAAAATACTTACTGCCTAAGGCAAGCACCGGCATTTTCAACTTGGTCTTAGCTGCCTCTAGGAAAAATTCAGCATCTTGGAACGTAGCACGATATACTTCAAACATAGAACGCAAGCCGCCTGGTGCTGAGTAACATCTTACATACTCGTCAATCGCCTCATCACTTACGGCAGTCGGATCGTAGCACTCATGCTTAATGAAGTGAGAAAAATAGGCTTTTTCTCTACCCGAAATAAGAAGCTCAGGAAAGTCACGTACATTATAAAAGTTGATATGCCAAATCCAAGCATTTGTTTTAACATTTTCAGGTGTTAGATGTGACCATTCTTCCAATCCGAATCCTGGCAGAAGCATTTCCTGATAAACTAGTTTTTTCACTCTTTCCGGGTATTGTGCTGCTAATGCATACGCAACTGCTGCACCCCAGTCTTCCCCTACAAGGTGGAACGTATCATACCCTAAAGCAGTCATCAGTTGAGCGATATCTTCAGCCATATTCGGCATATCATATCCAGATAATGTACGGCCGGAATCACCAAACCCACGAAGATCAGGTACAATAACCGTGTATTCCGATGACAAATTCGGCACTACATTCCGCCAGTAATAGGACGTTTTCGGTACACCATGTAAAAGGACAATTGGCTCTCCAGATCCAGCTGTGTAATAGTGTAGACGTACTCCGTTAACTGTTTCTCGACCGTGTGTTACTCTGTTTCCATTGTGATCCTTAATGATTTGTGCCATTTCATTCGCCTCTTTCTTAAAAATTTTTAACAATTAATAGATTATGAACCGACTGTAAACGGTTACATTAATTAGATTACTATTTCTTCATTACATTCTTTATGTAACCTCTGCTATCAAACTCCTTTCTATTAGGTTTTAATTGCTATACTTGAATTGTATAGGGATCTATTAAAAGTGTCTAACGAGCTTTAAACACCTTATCCCTCCATCCGAAAGCCCTTTCTAACCAGTTAGACACACCCTCTATTCTTCTAGACAAAAAAGTCACAAATTTCAAAAAAAAAAAAAAAAGAAAGATTACCATTGTAAACTGGTAATCTTTCTTTTTTTTATGATACTAAATCGCTGTGAATACTTCCTCACCCCACTCCCGCCTTCAAACTCTGCAATTCTACCAACTTATGCTTCGAAATCCTTGCTGTCTCCGGGTAATTTTTAAAATAAGCTTTATACATCTGACCTACTGTTTCCACTTTCGTTAAATGATCCAAATTAATGATATACGACCGATGTGCGATCATAAAACGGGAATCGAGAAGATATTCGTAGCTGACTAATGGCTCGTTTGTTTGATATTTATAATGCTCCGTATGAATAATCGATTTCCGATTAGATTTTTCAATAAATAGAATTTCTTCAGGTGAAAGAAAGGTGATCTGATTGTTTCTCTTAATCATTAAATCTTTATTTGCATGACCTTTTTCAATAGTGATGCGATTTTGATATAATCTTGTTTCCGCACGCTCTAAAGCCGTGAATAGTCTTTCTCTTTTGATCGGTTTGACAATATAATCGACAGCGCTTACTTCAAACGCTTCTAAAGCATAATTGTCATAACCTGATGTAAAGATTACCTCAAGAGACGGATGAAGTCTTTTGCATGTTTTCACTGCCTCCATTCCATTCAAAAAAGGCATTTCAATATCTACTATCGCAATATCTGGTTTTTCATTCATAATTAAGCGAACGAACTCTTCTCCATCTACTGCTTCACCAGCGATTTGAAAGCGTGAAAGATTTTCAATAAAGCACTTTAATAGTTTTCTTGAAGCCTTGTCATCCTCAGCAATTAATACTTTCATTATGACCCCTCCAAGTTCCCAAATATAATCAATATATAAAGAAGCAAGGGAAATGCCCCTTGCTTCTCCTTACGCCCACCACATTTCCGAGATTTCTTCTTTAAAAAGGGATGCTTTTAAAAGCGCTATCGCTTTCCCTAGTCCTTCGTCAATGGATGCAAGCATATCTTCGTGTTCAATTGAGAGGACGTAGTCGTATCCAACTGCCCGAAGTGCGCTGATCATATCGTGCCACGTCTTTGCGTCATGACCATATCCTACCGTTCGAAACGTCCATGAACGATCAAGGACTTGACTATAATGTTTCGTATCAAGGACACCATTCACACTGATATTCGCTTGATCTAAATACGTATCTTTTGCATGGAAATGGAAAATAGCTTTTTCACGTCCAAGTTTTTTGATTGCTTCAACTGGGTCAATTCCTTGCCAGACAAGATGACTAGGATCAAAGTTTGCTCCTATCATAGGGCCCACATGTTCCCTTAATTTCAGCAATGTTTCTGGATTATAGACAATAAAGCCAGGATGCATCTCAAAGGCAATTTGGTTGATTCCATGTGATTCGGCGAATGCTGCTTCTGTTTTCCAATATGGAATGACAACCTCATTCCACTGCCATTCAAGCATTTCGACATATTCAGGCGGCCATGAACAAGTAACCCAGTTCGGGAACTTTGCATCTTTGTGATCACCTGGACAACCGGAAAATCCATTTACTACGGGTACTTCTAAACGTTCTGCTAATAAAACGGTTTTTCGCCATGACTCATGGGATTCATTTGCAAACTTCCTGTTAGGATGAAGCGGGTTGCCATGGAAGCTCAACCCGCTAATGCTAAGGCCTCTTGCTTCAATGGCTTTTTTGTATTCGTTTAATTTCGTAGGGTTATCTAGTAATTCATCTGGATTACAATGACTTGTCCCAGGGTAGGTTCCCGTACCTAGCTCGACTGTTTCTATCCCCATTTCAGCAACTTTATCTAGCATTTCTTCAAAAGGCAGATTTTGATAGAGGACGGTAAAGACTCCTAATTTCACGATTTGACCTCCTGTCCCACGCTTACTTTCACCCACTTTTGGTTTGTATGACTCTCTAGAATCGCATCTGTAATACACATGGAAAGGTGGCCATCAGCAAATGTCGCAAAGTTCGTTTGATCCTTTAATGGATCTTTTCCTTCATGAATGAAGGTATAGAAGTTTTTCATCATATTTTTTAACGCATCAGGCCAGCCCTCGTTATGACCTCCTGGATGATGAATCGAGCCCTTCGCTTCATTGCTAAACAAAGCTGGATCTGCTAGAAGAGTTTCATTTGCACGGCCGCGATGCCCAAGCCATAGCTTCTCTGGTTCTTCCTGGTTCCAGTAAGCGGAACTTTGGCTACCGTTAATTTCAAAGCTTAATCGATTTTTACGTCCTGCACTTACTTGCGATACAGTAAAGACACCGCTTGTACCGTCATCAAAGCGAACGAGAACGGACGCATAGTCCTCTGTATTGATTGGTACCTCTTCATACTGTTGGTCCGCCGTCTCTTGAGCTCCAAAAGTAGCCACATTTCCGATTGCTTTCTTTCTTACTGGAATAACAGTCGCTAAATCCGAAAATACTTCAACAATTTGTTTACCCGTTACGTGTTGGACGGTATCACACCAATGCGAGCCAATATCAGCTATCGCACGCGACTTCCCACCTGCTTCTGGAGCTAACCGCCAATTATAATCAGTCTCATATAACAGCCAATCCTGCAAATAGCTTCCGTGAACAAGATTTATTTTCCCTAACTCATTATTTTTAATCATCGTTTCTAATTGCTTTAAAATAGGGAATTGGCGATAGTTGAAGTTAACCCCGTTAACAACGCCATACTCTTTAGCTAACTCTAGCAATTCTCTTGATTCGTCACTTGACATGGCTAACGGTTTTTCTGATAAAACATGTTTACCTGCTAAAATAATCTCTTTATTAATCGCAAAATGCAGATGATTTGGCGTACAATTGTGTACGACTTGAATCTCTTCATCACGCAGCATTTCCTTGTAATCTCCGTATGCTTTTGGAATGCCTAACTCAGCCGCTTTTTGTTCAGCCACCTCAAGACTCGATTCTGCTAATGCTACTACCTCAACAAATCCTAATCGTCTGACCGCTTCAATGTGAGTCGGTCCTATAAATCCTGTTCCAATGACACCTACTTTGATTTTATTCATACTAACTCACCTCTCCTATCCTATTAAAAACTGTTTTTTCTTTATCTTTTCTTTGCTTTGCGTCCAAACGCTACTGCTAAAATAATAATCAAGCCACTAACCATCATTTGCTGACTGACATCTAAGCCCATAATGATTAAGCCATTATTAATCGTTCCAATTAAAATTGAACCAAAAATCGTTCCAACGACTGTTCCAACTCCGCCAAACAAACTCGTTCCACCAAGAATAACGGCTGCAATAACAGAAAGTTCTGCTCCTTCACCGAAGGTAAAACGACCGGCCTCAAGTCTACCTGCATATAACATACCAGCAAAACCAGCCATCATCCCTGAAGATACTAAGGCGATTAGTTTGACACGAGCTGTATTGATCCCTGAGAATCTAGCTGCGCTTTCATTTCCCCCTGTTGCAAGAGTTTGTCTGCCAAACGTTGTTTTTCTTAAAACAATATGACCGATTACCGCTATTAAAATCGTCCAAACGAAAAGCATCGGAATCGGCCCTAAGCTTCCAGAACCAAATAAGAAAATAAATGCATCGTTTAAGATTGGTACAGGAGCTGTTCCTGTAATCCACATCGCAATTCCTTTCACAATAATCATCATTCCAAGCGTGACAAGGAAGGATGGAATTAACACCTTGGTAACTAAAAGTCCATTAATTAAACCGATAAAGGCGCCTGTCCCAATTCCAGCAAGGATTCCACCAACAACGCCAAATGATTGAATCGCTAATGCCGCTGTTAAGGAAGATAAGGCCGCAATCGAACCAACCGATAAATCAATTTCGGCAGTTGAGATCACGAATGTTACCGCTACAGCCATAATTGAAATCATTGCTGTTTGTCTTACAATATTTAAAAGGTTATTGGTTGATAAAAATCCATAATCATATAGCGTGATTGAGAATGTGATAAAAACTCCGATAAAAGCAATATAGACAATATAATTTCGCCAATCAAAAGCAGGACGTTTTGTTGCAGCTGTAGTAGTATTAATGATTTTGGATTGCATGCTCTAAATCCTCCTCTGATTTAATTTCCTCACGTGATAATTCACTTGTTACCTTGCCATTTTTTAACGTAATAATTCTATCTGAAACAGCTAAAAGCTCTGCTAGTTCAGAAGAAATGACAATAACGGCTTTCCCCTGATCAGCTAACTCACGAATAATTTCAATAATCTCGGATTTTGAACCGATATCAACTCCATTTGTCGGCTCATCAAGGATTAATATATTCGGTTCGTTTGCTAACCATTTTGCAAGAACAATTTTTTGCTGATTCCCGCCTGATAAGAGATTGGTAGACTTATAGATACTATCCGTTTTAATATTCAACTTTTCAACGAACTGCTCGGATAGTTGATCTACTTTCTTCTTATTGATAAACCCAGATTTCGATACTTTGTTTAAGATTGGGTAAATGATATTTTCTTTTACTTCGTGGGTCAGTACTAATCCTTGTACTCGTCGATCTTCTGGAACTAACGCAATTCCGGCGCGAATGGCGTCTTGCGGCTGTTTTATTCTGACCGCTTGACAATCCACAAAGACCTCTCCAGACGTAATTGGATCGATACCAAATATAGCTTGCGCCAGTTCTGTCCGGCCGCTTCCCATTAAGCCTGCAATACCAAGAATTTCTCCTTTATATACACGGAGATTGACTCCATTTACTTTTGATCCTGAGTGTAAGTCCTTCGTTTCTAATATTACTTCTTCTTTTGAATATGAACGAGGCTTCCAACCAAAGCTTGACTCCATCGATTTACCAACGATATGTTGAACAAGCTCTTCCATGGTTAAATCAGCTGTTGGGCTGGTAATCACAAATTTGCCATCCCGCAGTACAGTTATGCGGTCGGATACTTGAAAGATTTCATCCATTCTATGTGAAATATAAATGATTGACATGCCTTCTGACTTTAATGTCTCAATCAACTCAAACAATGTTTCGGTTTCATTTTTTGATAAGGTTGCGGTTGGCTCATCCATAATTAAGATACTTGCCTTTTGAGCAAGTGCCTTGGCAATTTCGGTCATTTGCCAAAAGCCGACACTTAGATTTTCGATTAACATATCTGGACTAATATTGACATTTAATTGCTTTAAAAGATCTTCAGTTTGAACATACATCGCTTTTTCATCTAAAAATCCATTGCTATTCTTTAATTCACGATTTAAAAAAATGTTTTGTTTTACTGTTAAGGAAGGGATCACACTAAATTCCTGGAAAATCATCGCTACACCGTTTTCTTGTGCATCTTGCGGCTTTTCAATCTCTACCTCTTTGTCATTAATGACAATTTTCCCGCTATCTTTCTGATAGACACCCGTTAGAATTTTCATTAACGTTGACTTTCCAGCTCCATTCCCACCCATTAGTGCATGAACTTCGCCTTTTTCTAACTCAAATTCAACATGATCAAGTACATTTATTCCATTAAAAGATTTTGATATTTCTGACATTGTCAATGCTAGCTTTGTCATAAAATCACCCTTTGTTTAAAGGGGGGTAATGAATTACCCCCTTTATTGTAATTAAGGAATTGTTACTTCTAATTTGTTTACTTTTACCCACTCGCCTTTTTCAGCAGATTCCAAGATTGCATCACTAATCACACAAATTTGGTATCCATCATCAAAGTTAGGGGAAACCTCCGTGTCATCGGCAATGGCTTTCACAAAATCATACACTTCGATAATTTTCGTATCTCCATAACCGATTCCTAATGCAGGAATTGGCCATAGCCCTTCTCCGTATGGGTGTGCAGGACCTGTATATACTGTTCTAAAGCCTTTACGATCTGCTGGGTCATCGGCAAAGAAAACTTGTAATTCATCGCGACGCTCATAGTTAAAAATAAGTGAACCTTTCTCCCCGTGAATTTCAAATGTAAGGAAGTTGTTTCTGCCGTGAGCGTTACGAGTTGCTTCAATACTTCCAACGGCTCCATTTTCAAATTTTAAAAGTGTCATTAACTCATCATCAACATCAACTTGTCCTTTTGGTACATCTTCCGCTGACTTTACGGTTCCTAATTTATCAACACCACCAGTTTGGATCGGTCTTTCTTTCACCCATGTTTGTGTATGTGCCATTACATCAGAGATTTCACCAACTAAATATCTTGCAAAATCAACGACATGTGTTCCGATATCTCCTAACGCCCCCGAACCAGCAATGTCTTTTTTAAATCTCCAAGAAAGTGGGGAATTCGGGTCTGCAGACCAATCTTGCAGATACGTCCCACGGAAGTTTAATACTTTTCCGATCGCCCCTTCTTCAATATATTTTTTCGCAAGGGCAACAGCAGGTGTTCTACGGTAGTTAAATGCAACCATATGCTTGACTCCTGCTTCTTTGACCGCATCCAGCATCGTTTTCGCCTCAGCTGCATTACGAGCTAATGGCTTTTCTGAAATAATGTGTTTTCCTGCTTTTGCTGCTGCAATCGCAATCTCTGCATGAGAATCATTCGGAGTTACAATGTCAACGATGTCAATATCAGGGTTGTTGATAATATCCATCCAATTTGCTGTATATTCGTCGTATCCAAGTCGAGCTGCAGCATCTTTCGCTAACTCTTCTGTTACATCGGCCACCATTTTACGATGTGTCAGCCCTGGAGCTGGCCAGAAATACATTGGCATCCCTGCATATGCTAGTGAATGTGCTTTTGCCATAAATCCTGCACCAATTAAACCTACGTTATATGTTTTCATTTTGAAATTCCTCCTCTAATATCCTAGTTATTTTGACAATGCATCTTGAACTTCTTGTGGAGCTGATGTCGAGTAAACCATTTCCCATGCGTCGAGAATATTATTTTGTGTTACTGTTAAAGCAGGTACGGCCACGTAAGATGGCGTTTCCTTATCTAACAGTGCGTAACCAGCTAAAATGGCTTCTGCGACTCCTTGGTCATAAGGAAGTTGGGCTCCTAGTCCTTTAATCGAACCACCTCTTGCAATGTTCAAAGCTACATTTGCACCTAAATCAATGGTTGTAATGACTAAATCATCTCTACCCGCTGTTCTAGCAGCTGCTACTATTCCTTCAGTTGGTACATCCCATACACCAAAGATGCCGTCTAGATCAGGGTTTGTTGTCAACATGGCTGAAGCTACCTGTAGTCCGTCATCAGGACCACTAATGCCGCCACGCGCTACAATTTCAATGTTTGGGTACTTTTCTTGAATTGTTGCTTCAAATGCTTCCGTTCTTTGTTTTGTGACAAAGAAGTCTGCATCATGGTAGACGACACCAATTTTCCCTTCTCCGCCAAGTTCTTCCGCCATTACTTCAGCAGCTGCAATTCCATTTCCATAGTTATCAGCAGAAACAACGCTTACATAGTGTTCCTCATGGGTTAAATTGCTCGGTACATTGTCCATAAAGACTAATTTAGTACCTTGTTCAGCAGCTCTTCTAAACGCAGAAGCAGTCGAAACAGGATCTGTTGGAATACTTACGATAATATCTGGGTTTCTTGCCATTACTGTTTCAAGATCAGATACTTGCTTCTCTGCACTAAATTGAGCATCCGTTACGGCAATGACTTCAATTCCCATTTTTTCAAATGTCGTCTCCAATCCATTTATTTGCGCTTTTGACCAATCATTTCCTGCATAGTGCATAACGAGAGCTGCTGTATAATTTCCTTCTTTAATTTTTTCAATATCTTCTACGGTAAGCTCAAGCGTCGTAGCAGATACCGCCGACTCTCCATATGGCCCTTCACTTTGAATGACAGCATCGGCATCAATATTTGGATTAATCGTGATTGGCTCAAGGACAGTTTCTTCAGTCTTTGTTTCTGAGCTGTTAGATGATGAAAGCTCCTCCTCGCTTCTTGATGTGCTTTCTGTATTACAACCAGCTAAGACAAGCATTCCTGCCGCAAGCGACGCGACCGCAAATCTTTTAAACTTTTTCAATTTCAACCCCCCATTTATGTTTTATTTATAAAATTTGTTTAGGAAATCTAAGCTGATCTCTGCTCCTTGCTTCGGATTGGTGTAACTATCTAATTCCACCGTTACCCATCCGTCGTAATTCATTGCTTGAAGCGCTTCAATTACCCCTTGTAAGTTTTGCTCTCCCTCACCTAATGGCAGGAAGTCTCCACCTTTTAAATCTTTCAAGTGAACGTAAGGGATACGATCCTTATATTTTTTAATAAATTCAATCGGATCTCCGCCGCCCGCTTCAATGTGGGCTGTATCTGGGCAAAAGTTAATCGATGTAAATTGTGCAATCTTCTCGACTTGCTCTGGAGACTCTCCCAATGAACCTAAATGCGGATGATAGCTCGCAACTAACCCATTTGCTTTCGCAATCTCACTTACGCGTTCTAGAGCTTGTCCTAATTTTTCATAGTCGCTTTCTAAAATTCCTGTACTTCTTAGCGCTCCCCCGCCAACGACTAAATGCTCTGCACCGAATTCAGCAGCAAGACTTGCCACCTTTTCAATTTTTGCTAGCTCTTCCTCGAGGATTTCATCGAAAATAAAGTTTCCTCCAGAATAAACACCAATCAACTTTAGCTTTAAAGAGTCCATCAATGTTTGAAACTCTTCTTTCTTGTTTTCATATTGCAGCAGATTTCCATCGAAAATTTCAAAGCCCTGATATCCTATACTTGAAAGATCTTCTAATGCTTCTTCTGTTGAGCCATTTGCTAAGTAATAACAATCTTTAATAGAAGTTACTCCTGCCGGGTGACCAACAACGCCACCCCATGTATTTGTTTGGTATCCTAGTTTCATATTTTTCTCCTCCAATTCAAATCAAGTAATTTGTACAGTTTTCACACGATCGATTGCTTGCATCACCCCCCTTGAAGAATGTAAAGGATTACATTTAACCAAACTAAAGATCCCGATTAACTAGGAATTATAAACTGATTGTGTTATATTTTGTAAAGGATTACATTTTAGCAACTTACTTTTTTTTAGAGCTTTTTCACGCACGAATTTCTGATAATAAGCTTGTCATCTAAAATATATTGATTTCTAATAATCTTTTTATTTTTCATCAGCTTTATAAGCAGATCCATCGCTTTGTTCCCAATTTCAAAAGCCGGTTGAGCAATCGTCGTAAGCTCTGGTTCAACAATCGTTGAAAACTTGATATTATCAAATCCTATGACTGAGATATCAGCAGGAACTCGAAAATGTTTAGACTTGATTGCCTTAATGGCCCCAAGTGCCATTTCATCATTAGCGGCAAACACTCCAGTGGGAAGCTGATTTAGAGCCAGCAGCTTATTCATTACATTAAAGCCACTTTCATAAGTGAAATCCCCTTCTTGAATAAGTACCGGTTCGACCGTTACATTATATTGGGCCAACGCTTGATAAAATCCCTTTAGCCGATCCTGTCCGAGAACGCTGGTAGTCGGTCCTGATATAAAGGCTATTTGTCTATGTCCCAATCGAATCAGATATTCGGTCGCTTTTCTTGCAGCACTGATATTATCAATTGATACTGTTGGGATACTTGAACCTTCTATATATTCACAAGCTAGAACGACGGGATATTGATTTTCTACTATATTTACAAGTTCTGAATTCATTACTGTTAAAAAAATCATGCCGTCTGCTTTCTTCTGTCTAAGAAGATCTACATAACCACTCTCTAACTCTAAGTCATTGGTTGTATCTTTTAATAAAACTTGATAACCATTTGCGGCTGCAACATATTCGATCCCTCTAAGAACCTTCGAGAAAAAGGGATTTGAAATATCTGGAACAACGACAATGACTGTCTTTGTCTCTAGCGTTCGTAACTGGCGGGCTAATATATTGGGATGGTAATCTAAATCTTTTATCGCTTCCAAAACCCTTCCCATCGTTTCTTCCCTAACAGTATGAGGACTTCTTAACACCCTTGAAACGGTAGCAGTAGAAACTTTAGCCCTTTTGGCTACATCAATGATTCCAACCATTTTTGTTCGCTCATTTCTTTTTTTTTAACTCTATGCTTGCATTGTAAACGTATTCAGTATTGGTGTCTAACTAGCTTCAGGCACCTTTTTGTCATTTTCGAAAGCGTTTACTTTTAATTCAGACACGAATTTCATTCATTCAGACAAAAAAATCACAAATTATAAGAATTTCTAAAGCCCGGAATCAACTTTTGTCGATTACGGGCTTGCTAGTCTACAAATATGTTCATTTAAGTTAGAGGCTGATCCTCTCGCTATCTCCATAAATCTGCTTTACTTTTCCTCTTAACATTTCGATTGTTCTTACATTGGGTTTTATGTTTCTCTTTTATTGCTATAACCAAATTGTAAACGCACTCAGTAATCGTGTCTAACAAGCTTTAGACATGTAATCTATTCAATTGGTAGCGTTACCATTTTATTCGATATTCTTTTTCATTCTTTTAGACAAAATGGTCATAATTTTTAAAAAGATCAAAGCCCACAATAATCATTAAGTTATCGTGAGCTTTTGTAATCATTTAATGATGGTTTAAAAAAGGCTGCCTTTACCATTTTCCACTGTCTTTTTAATTGGATACTGATTTTAAATGTTGTAATTCTACTAATTTCTGCTTTGAAACCCTTGCTGGTTCGTTATAGTTTTTGAAATAAGCCTCATACATTCGACCAGCTGTCTCTACTCTTGCTAATTGATCTAGATTTATAAGATAAGACCTATGTGTTGCCATAAAACGGGGCCCTAGAACGTTTTCGTAAGTCGTTAATGGCTCATTTGTTTCATATTTATTATCCTTCGTATGAATAACCGTTTTCCTGTCCATTTTTTCAATAAATAGAATCTCTTCAGGTGGGAGAAACGTAATTTGATTGTTTCTTTTTATCATGATATCTTTATTTTTTGAAGTTTTTTCACTTGGAATACCGCTTTGATATAACCTTTTTTCCACTCTTTCTAAAGCTGTATACAGTCTATCCCTTTCGATCGGTTTAACAATATAATCAACAGCACTGACGTCAAAAGCATCTAAAGCATATTGATCATGTCCTGTTGTAAAAATTACTTCTAATGAGGGAAGTAGCTTTTTACAGGATTTAACTGCTTCTAGTCCATTCAATAAAGGCATATCAATATCAACTAAGGCGATATCTGGTTTATTCTCCATGACAGAGCGGATTAATTCTTCTCCATTGGCCGCTTCTGCAACAACTTGAAATTGTGGAAGCGTTTCAATAAAGCACTTTAATAGTTTTCTTGAAGCCTTATCATCCTCAGCAATCAATATTTTCATTTATAAGTACCCTCCAATAATTGGCCTATTATTAATGTCCACCTATTTGTGAATGTTATTAGGACAACTATGACAAAAAAGATTTTTTCTATATATGATTAATTGCATCAATTATTTTATATTTCAGTAAATAAGGATATTTAGGAAGCGTTCCATTTATTTATTACTTCTCCTTTTAATTGTACTAAGCACCTATACACTTTTGGCATAGATACTCGGCTTTTCCTTATTTTAATGTACGTTGAATAAGATTGGGAGCATCCTCATTGTAAACAAGCCTCCAAGCTTCTAAAAGATTTTCTTTTGTTACTCTTAGAGCTGGAACAGCCACATAAGGTGGTGTTTGTTTTCTAAGAAGTGCATACCCTGCCAATATCGCTTCTGCTACACCTTGTTGATAAGGAAGCTGGGCACCCAATCCTTTTATGCTTCTATCCTTGGCCATTTCTAGTGCAGCATTAAAGCCTAAGTCAATCGTCGTGATGACCAAATCACTTTTTCCAACAGCTTCAGCTGCCTTCATAGCTCCTTCTGCAGGTACATCCCATACAACGAACATGCCATTCATGTCAGGATTTTTTCTAATCATATTAACTGCCACTTTTTCTCCATGACTTGGGTCGGTTAAGCCTTCCTGGGCAACGAGTTCAATACTGGGGTATTGCTGCTTAATCGTCTCTTCAAAACCTTCTGTTCTTTGTTTTGTTGCAAAGAAATCGGCATTGTAATTGATCATGCCAACCTTCCCTTTTCCTCCTAATTCTTGACCCATAATATGAGCTGCCTCAATACCGTTGCCAAAGTTATCAGCAGATACGATGCTGACATAATCTTTACCATGCTCTAGCCCCTTTGGAACATTGTCCATAAATACTAGCTTTACGCCTGCGTTAGCAGCCTTTTTGTAAACACTTGCCGTAAAGATTGGGTCTACTGGAATGCTTACAATGATATCTGGCTTTTGAATCAAAATGGTCTCAATATCTTCTACTTGCTTTTCCCATTTAAATTGTGCATCCGTTACAGCAATTACCTCTATCCCCATTTTCTCAAAAGTTGATGTTACACCTGCAATTTGGGACTTTGACCAATCATTGTCGGCATAGTGCATTGCTATAGCCGCCCTATACTTCTTTTCCTTAATTTTTTTTAGCTCTGTCAAAGATAATTGAAGCGTCTTTGCTGAAACCGCCTCTTCTCCATACGGGCCTGTACTTAATATCGTATGATGTGGAATATTTTGTGTAATCGTATTGTTTAATGTCTCACTTACAGTATTCAAAAACTCTTTAACATGAATTGGTTTTGACAAATAGTTATCAAACCCCTTGTTCAAAGTATGTTGAATATCTTGAGGCATTGCATTTGCACTTACAGCAATAACAGCGATCCCTTTTGTTTGTTCCTTTGCTTTTAACATATCAAACACTGCATAACCATTCATATCCGGGAGATTTAGATCAAGCAATATAAGATCTATTTTTTCTAAAGCAGCCTTTTTGATCCCTTCTTTCCCGTTGTTAGCTGTTAACAGTGTATAGGAAGGATGAGATTTAATAATGTTTTTCACTAAGTTCAGATTAGATTCATTATCTTCAATATATAACAAGCGATAGTGTTCTGACCTTCCCTCTACTTTCTTAATCGATTCTACCTCGTCTTCCCAACGTATAACAGGCTTTAAATTTTTGGGAATAGGCAGCCTAAAACAAAATTCACTGCCTTGCCCCTTTTTACTTCTTACACTTATTTCGCCGCCCATTTGTTGCACAAGCTGCTTAACTATAGCCAAACCAATCCCTGTCCCCTCTTCTTTTGTACCTTCCACTCGGTAAAACGGAACAAATATTTTGTGATATTCTTCTACTGAAAAACCAACACCCGTATCAACAATATGAACAAATTGATCGTCTCCTTCCAAATAACTGTTGATCATGATGTTTCCATTTTGACGATTATATTTAATGGCATTTTCTAAAAGGTTAAGGAGTATTTGCTTCAGTCGAACAGGATCAGCTAGAACGACCATATCATGCTGTGGATCTAGTTGCTTTTGAATACGAATATTTTTCTTTTTAGCGAGAGGCTCAACTATATTGGTGCATTCATCAATAATGTTTAAAAGAGGGACCTCTTCTATCGAAACTTTTAATTTACCCGTTTCAATTCTCGATAAATCTAAAACTTCATTAATTAAATTTAATAAATGACCTCCCCCTTTTAAGATCTCCTGCACATAATCGCGTTGTTGGTCATTTAACGAGTCATCAAGCTCTAATAACTGCGCAAAACCAAAAATCCCATTTAACGGTGTTCGCAATTCATGACTCATTTTAGAAAGAAAGTCCGATTTAGCCCTATTTGCTTTTTCAGCCTCTTCTTTTGCTTGAATGTAGGTGTTCTCCATTTCTTTTCTTTCTGTAATATCAGAAATACTTACAAGTGAGGCGCGATCACTATGATCACGTATTGTAAGAGGTTTTGAGTTAACTGAAAGCCATTTAATTTGATTATTCTCGTTGTCCTTTACTCCCACAATCGAGTTATGGAAGGAAATGCCCTTCTCTAGTGTTTTCACTCCAGGTAGTTCAGAGTAAGGTAAATGGGATCCATCCTCTGCAACATATTCTACTTCCGTCCATCCATATGTATAATCACCTTTTAAGCCGATCATCTTTTGAAAGTTTTCATTTAAAGCAGTGACTTTACCATCCTTTTCAATTATGATAACTGCTTCTGACATCGTTTGAAGAACGTCTTCATATAATGAGTTTGTATTGACTTGCTCATTTTCTAAAGATGATTTGTTACTTTGGATGAAAGTGCCTATAACCTCGACAATCTCACCATTATTAAATAAAGGTGCAAAAAAAGCTATGTAATCATTGCCTTTTAACTTTGTTTCATATTGAATAAATTGACCGTTCCAAGCTTGGTAACAATACTTGTTTATGATACGGGACAATTCACTAGGGAATATATCTTCTAGCTTTTTTCCATTCACATCTTCTTGGTTAAATCCCCAGTTGTAGAGCAAAAAACCATCACAATACGTAAAAATAAAGGTGCTCTTTCTTTTGGTAAATCTACAGACAAGTCCCCTTTCCGTAACGCTTAGTGGAGTATTAGATATAGAGTCAGACATTCATTTTCCTCCTAATCTACGGTTATTGAGTCCGTACAAAAATAATAAGTATATCTTTCCTCCTGAACATTTAAGTATATCTTTCCTCCTGAACATTAAAGTTGATACATGAGTATCTCTTTCTTTAATGGCGCTTGAAATAGTGTACTTATTTATTCTCTATCTAATGAAAATAGACAAACCCTTTTCGTATTGTAAGAGCTTTACACTCCTCTTTTCTATTTTAAACTTGCCCATTTAGTAAGTCTAATAATCCTATAATCTGAAACCGCCCATTTTAATAACTTAAGTGACGTTTCACTGAATCTCAAAAAAAATCATAGTATGCGATTGCACTAGCGAAAGAAGGTACTTTTTAAAAAAACTCCCCTATTATGCTTAATAGGAGAGCTTTAGCATCCATGTTACCTACACGTCAGAAGAGTCGTCGTAGTCGTAACGAAACCCGTCCGTTTGGGCTGTTGTTTTTTGACCTTGTTCAACTGGTGGCGATTGCTCATCTGCTGTTGATTGCATCGGTTGTTGCTGTTCTTGATTTTTTTTCATTGTTTTCCACTCCTTCATTGGACTCTAACAGCATGTAGTATGTATCAATCTCTTTGTTTTATTCCAAGTATTTTACTAGTTACGTCAATTTCTTTTATTAAACCTAACCAAAACATATGGTAAAATAATTTGAGACTATTAATAAATGGAGGCGTATATGGGGAAACGATTACTATTTTTACTTTTAACAAACATTCTAGTTATGACGACGATTGTTATCGTCTGGTCGATTATTACGACATTTACTGATATTGGGGGTTCCTTTGAAACTGGAGGTCCTGGACTTGGAATAGATTTTGTTGCTTTAGGTGCTTTTAGTTTAGTTGTTGGATTCACAGGTTCGTTTATTTCTTTAGCGATGTCTAGATGGATTGCAAAAAAGATGATGAAAGTAAAAGTTCTAGATCCAAATGGTTCATTGTCACCACAAGAACGTAGCGTTGTAGAGAAAGTTCACCGACTATCTCGTGCAGCTGGGTTAACACATATGCCTGAAGTCGGAATTTACCATTCTCCTGAAGTAAACGCATTTGCAACGGGGCCATCAAAGAAGCGTTCCCTTGTTGCAGTATCATCAGGACTATTAACGGTAATGGATGATGATGCTGTAGAAGGTGTCATTGCTCATGAGGTAGCGCACGTAGCAAACGGGGATATGGTTACGATGACCCTGCTGCAAGGAGTGGTCAACACATTTGTCGTCTTCTTCTCAAGAATTGCTGCGATATTAGTATCAAGGTTAGTGCGTTCTGAGATGCAGACTGTTGTTCGTTTTGCTGCGATCATTATCTTCCAAATTCTCTTCTCTATCCTTGGGAGTCTTGTCGTTATGGCCTATTCGCGTCATCGTGAATTTCACGCTGACCGAGGAGGAGCTGATTTAGCCGGCCGCGATAAAATGGCCCACGCATTGCGTTCATTACAGTCATATGTTGACCGTGCTAACGTTAGTCGTGGTACTGATGATTCCGCAATTCAAACAATGAAAATTAATGGGAGTAGCGGGATGGCAAAGCTTTTCTCCTCTCACCCTGACTTAAATGAACGAATTGCTCGTTTAGAACAACGTTAATATATTAGGGGGTGTCTCAAAAGGTCTGCTTTTGACCTTTTGAGACACCCCCGAAGCAATGAGCGAAGTCGCTACATCTTTTAAAAGCCTTGAGAGGAGTGGGTTTCTCCTCTCAAGGCGCGTAGCGAACGGAGCCATTGCCACCTCTGTTCCGGACTTTTGGGACATCCCTTTTTGAGAAAATTCCATATAGAAACAGCCATTTGAAATATATTTGTTATCTTAAATTTAATCTATTAATTAAGCATCGTTAGAGCCACTGAGACATTTTTAATTTTTAACGGTCTTTCTGACAACTTCTTCATACACTACTCCATCACGTATCGTTTTCTCACTATAAACAAAATAAGGAGCTTCAACAACTTCCATTAATGTTAAAATCGTTTGTACACCTGGAATGATAATATCTTGCCGTTTTTTAGAGAGTCCTTTTATTTTCGAACGCTTACTCGTTGACAAGGAAGCAATCGTAGCAAAGACCTTCTGAATATCGTAAGCTTTCATCTTAGTTTTATTCCCTCTCTGTTTTTGAAACACTCGTGCTAAGCTACGTGCACTGCCGCCAATACCAATCACAGGATACCTTGCTTGATTCAACCATGAAAGACTTTCAAACTGAGTGGTCAAATAATATTTCAATCGAGCAAGTTGTTTATCACTCAAATGCTCCCCCTTTGTGAAATCACGGTCCAATGTAATTGCCCCAAACGGAAAGCTATAATAATGGACAAGCTTCTGATCTTGAAACAGTGTGATTTCCGTACTTCCACCACCGGTATCGATCGTAATGCCATTACCTATATCCATGGAATGGACAACACCAACATAACCGTAATACGCTTCTTCATATTCGCTAAAAACACGAAATGAAAAACCAGTTTGTTTGTTAATTTCCTCAAGAATTTTTCTCTTATTAGTAGACTGTCTAATGACCGCCGTAGCAAATCCGATGACTCGACTTATCTGATAAGCACGAATTATCTTTTTAAATTCTAATAATGTATTTATGACAAGTTTCAAACCTTCACCAGTTAGCTTATCTTGTATATCTATATGATTAATTAGACGTGCTGGAACTTTCACCTTTTCTACTTCCTTGAAATTGCCTTGATGATTAATTTTGTACACAACTAAACGGATTGAATTAGACCCAAGGTCAATAAGAGCAACTAGATTCTCCTTCATTGCCACACTTCCTTGTTGTAGATACCTTTAGTATAAAGTGCAAATATTAATCTAGTATAAAGATATATTAAAACAAATGTAAAAATTTGAATTAACTCTTTGAGGGTATCTTTACAAACAACACATAATCTTAACGAATTTAATACGTACAATTCCCCAATCTCTCACATCTACTAATAGAGTAAAAACGTTACAACAGGAGGGAATTATGAAGATATTAGTAATCTGGCGTCTTCTAACGGTTGGTGGGGTCAATGCTGGCTGGCGAAATCGTGCGGTTTACTTCAAAAACTACGGAATCGACACTGAATTCCTTTATACAAAAGACCTCGGTGGCATACACATGATGAAGGATGTCTCAAAAGTATATTTAACAAAAGATAAAAATGAAATCATTCATATTATTAGAATGAACCATTTCGATGCGATCATCGTTGTTGATACAGCCGAAGCTTATAAATGGCTTCAAGAAGCTAATTATAATGGTCCTATCATCACAGAGGCGCGCACACCTGAAATTATCAAGCTAGCACCTCATCTAGATTTTCAACATACTAATCCTGAAGTCATCGTCGTTCCTTCCCATCATCAAAAAAGAGTCACTTCCATCCTACTAGATAATGTACCTATACAAGTTATTTACAATGGAATTAACGCTTCTTTTTTTAAACCATTACATGACTTTTCAAATGATATTGCCCCTTTTCTTCAAAAAAATAAAAAAATAATTGGCTGGATTGGTCGAGTTGATAAAAGAAAAAATTGGAAGCTACTATTAAAAATCGCACAAATCATGAAAGACACACGTGATGATGTGGAATTTTGGGTTATTGGTGGAGCAAAAAGCGTTCAAAAGGAGAAATTTACAGTTGAGTGGCAAGCACAAAAACTAACAGACCTTATTAAATGGTTTCCAGTTATTCCGTATCAACAGATGCCACTTGTTTATTCGAAGATTAGGAAATCAGGAGGCTGCACTCTAGCAACAACAAAAGGCGAGTCTTTTGGGAACACCTTTATCGAAGCAATGGCTTGCGGAGTTCCTATCGTCGCACCAAACATTTCTTCTATCCCAGAAATTGTAGATCATAAAAAGAATGGGTATCTATTTAAAGAGAACCATGAAAAGGATGCAGTTAAAGCAATTAATAAAATTATCGATAGCAACGAAAAGTACTCTTTCATGTCTAATAGCGCTCGTGACAAAGTACTCAGTCACTATTCAATTTCCACATGTGCAGACCAATACATTCAACTGCTTCATTCAGTTGTGAAAGGGGGAAAATCATGATCACCCCTATTCAACATGTAAAAAAACTTGAAAATAATACGAATAACGTACATGTTCTAACATTTAATGATCAAATGGAATATGTCGTTAAATTTCATTTGTTGCGTCATAGAAAAGCATTAGTAAATGAATGGTTAGCCTATTGCTTAGCCAAGTATCTTCAATTACCGATCCCAGCGTCAAAAATAGTTGAAATACCACGGGATGTTTATCTGACAATCCCTGAACTTAACGATCTACCTTATGTTAAGCACCACATTGCCCTACAATACAAAATGAACCGAGTAAATGGATATAGCGCGAGTACGGTAAATGAAATTATAAACAATGAACAACTAGCAGGGATCATTGCGCTAGACTATTGGTTATGTAATACAGACAGAACTCGGAATAATATACTGTTAAAAGGAATAAGCAAAAACCAATACCACCTCTCAATCATTGATCAAACTAAATGTTTTGGCTCTACCTCTTGGACTGTATCAGACTTAGAAAACTTGCCAGAAGGGATCCTGGAAAGCTCAACTCATCAAATGATGGCTCGTTTTATTACGAGTGAAGTGAAATTTAAAGAGCAACTTGAGATTATTCAGGCAATACCAATGCTTTTAATTGATGAAATCCTGTCATTTATTCCTGAATGCTGGATGCTTACAAAGAAAGAAAGAAAGAAAAGCGATTGTTAAAGCATTAACGCATCGAAAGTATAAAGTTCTGCCAAATGTACTCAATGAATTTGTAGCAAACGTTTACCTGCCCGAAGTGGGCCGTGAAGAATAAGAAAGCACTAATCGAGCCGGCAATTGATACTGGCTCGATTACGCTTTTCAATACATTTCCTTCACCTTAAAATAACCTCGTAACACTTCAGCAAGATAATCAAAAGGCGTCGTTTCTACTTGTCCATAGCCTTTATGCGTATACAAATGAGTTGCATTCGGCAATTCTCGTTTTAATTGTTTTCGTAAACTCTCTCCTGCTTCATCGGCATCAACAAGAATATAAACATCTAAATCTTCAATTGGAATAATCAACGTCTCAAGCTTCTCTTCACTTAATGTTCCATATGTGCAAATAACATCGACATTCTCATCAAGAACTTTCTTTACCCTCTTTCGATCACTTGTACCTTCTACAATGAGGACTTTTTCTTCCATAATCGCCATCCTTCTTCATTCTTATTTAAGTTAAAGCTATCATAAGATTATTTCGCATCAATGTCCAAAATGTCTAAATCCTTTTTTCATAACCTATACATTTTTTGTAATCACTCAATATGAACGATCTTCTATAATGGTAAGCGCTCCTCTATGGATAAAATACCAGAAATGAACAACACTAAGCATGTATGAAAGGGGCGAAAGCAATGAATTTTGATATTACATCGATTTATAACAACATGCCAGACTTCCAAAGCCACTCTGAAGCAAGATCTTGGTTTAAAGAACAATTCGGGGATCGATTTTTATTAAGGAATAGTGATGAGTTCGAAGGAGAACGAGTGTATTATTATCATCTCGTGAAAAATCCAGACGTTTATGAAGAATATATGGAAACCCTATCAAATGATGCAGGCCCTGAAATTACCAGCATGGAGCCGTTTGAAAGTTACT
Source organism: Halalkalibacter alkaliphilus (assembly GCF_023555415.1). Lineage (GTDB taxonomy): Bacteria > Bacillota > Bacilli > Bacillales > Bacillaceae_D > Halalkalibacter > Halalkalibacter alkaliphilus. The sequence goes on from NZ_JAKRYL010000017.1 coordinate 53,204, forward strand.
CAACGATCGAAATTAGTGAAGATGGCGGGATTAGTTTCTCTATATAATCAAAAACAAGAGGTTGCACAAGCCTCTTGTTCAAATTATTTCTTTGCTGTCTTAACAGCATGTACATTATACAACCCGCCCTCAGATTGAATAATATATTCTGGCTTTGGCTTTCCTAAATTTGCTTTGTGACCGGCGATATGTGCTTCACTCTTCTCCCATTTCTTCCAATGCTCTTCAGATTCCCAACGAATTTGGACAATGACTTCTTCATCACCTCGTCTTACCTTCTTAGTCATAACAGTTGAATCAATAAATCCTCCTGTTCTTCAATAATTCCAGGTTTACTAAAACGTTCTACAACTTGATCTGCATTGCCCTCAGTTACGTGTATTTTCCTCAATTGAATAAACATCTCAATCTCCCCCATCAATGGATTATAACAATATTATATATGATAATGATTATCATCGTCTATTGCTTTTTGGTATAAATTGGGGCAGTTGGTAGTTTACTCTCCCGCCATTTCAGCTACATCCCTAACAAAAATAATTCCTGCCCCAAAAGGAGCAGGATTCCTAATACCTATGGCAAACTTGTTTCGCCCATTAAATATCGATCACACTCTCTTGCTGCTTCTCTACCTTCATTAATTGCCCAAACAATCAAACTTTGCCCTCTGCGCATATCACCCGCAGCAAACACCCCTTCAATATTGGTCGTATACTTCCCATATTCTGCTTTCACATTAGAACGGTCGTCTGTTTCAACATTCAACTTTTGAATAAGGCTTTGTTCAGGACCACTAAATCCGATTGCTAGCAAGACAAGCTGAGCTGGCCACACTTTCTCTGTTCCTGGAATTTCTTTACGAACCTTTCTGCCATACTCATCTTTCGTTGTTTCAACACCAATTGTATGAATCTCTTTCACATGCCCGTTCTCATCTCCAACGAATTTCTTCGTCATTACCATATAAGCACGTGGGTCTGATCCAAATACTGCTGCAGCTTCTTTATGGCCATACTCAACTCGGTGAATAACTGGCCATTGCGGCCATGGGTTGTCATCTGGCCTAACGTCACCCTTTTTCTCATAAATATCAAATTGGGTCAGGCTTTTACACCCGTGGCGGACGGAAGTCGCTAAACAATCCGTTCCGGTATCACCACCACCGATGACAACGACATCTTTGTCTTTCGCTGAAATGTACTCTCCGTCTTCAAGATTTGAGTCTAGCAAGCTTTTCGTATTAGAGTGGAGAAAATCCATTGCATAATGAATTCCTTTGAGCTCACTCCCTTCCACTTCAATGTCACGATGTTTTGTTGCCCCACCGCATAACACGACTGAATCAAATTCTTCCTGAAGTTTAGAAATCGGGTAATCCTTGCCGACATCGGTATTCGTAATAAATGTAATCCCTTCTTCTTTTAAAAGATTTACCCTCCGCTCCACGACTGCATACGGAAGCTTCATCTCTGGAATTCCATACGTTAACAGTCCACCAATTCGGTCATGACGCTCAAATACCGTTACATTGTGACCGGCTTTATTTAACTGTGCTGCACAAGCTAAACCAGCAGGCCCCGATCCAATTACGGCCACTTTTTTATCTGTTCTAACTTCTGGTGGCTCTGGCTTGACCCAGCCTTCGGTAAAGCCTTTTTCAACAATCTCTAGCTCAATGGAACGAATCGCAACTGGCGGTTCGTTAATTCCAAGAACACAGGCTCCTTCACAAGGGGCCGGACAAGCCATTCCAGTGAATTCAGGAAAATTATTCATCTTATGCTCGCGACGCAATGCTTCTTTCCACTGTCCTTGATAAACTAGATCGTTCCATTCAGGAATCAAGTGATGGACAGGACAACCAGAGGTCATCCCATTTAACATCGTTCCTGTATGACAGGTTGGGATTCCGCAGTCCATGCAGCGAGCACCCTGTTGCTTTAGTTCTTTTTCATCAAGTCGTAACGTGTAATCGTCCCAATCCTCAATCCGTTTTTTAGGGTCACGTTCGGGTCTAGACTGCCTTTGATAATCGATAAAACCAGTTGGCTTTCCCATCGCTCACCCTCCATCTTTTATTTGATTCACTGCTTTTTTACTATCTTCAAAAGCTGCAAGTGCGGCTTTATATTTGCTTAAACCGCTCGCTTCATAACGCTGGATTCGCTCTTGCATTTCTAAATAGTCTTTTGGTATGACTCGAGCAAACTTATCTTTCATCCTTGGCCAATCTTCAAGCAATCTTTTTCCAAGTGGACTATTCGTATACTGTACATGTTTTTCTACCAATTGGTACACCATTTGAATCTCAGCCTCGTCGCTAACTTGCCCTAAAATCACTTGCTCCTGATTGCATTTTCTACTAAAATCATCTGATTCATCGAATACATAAGCGACACCGCCTGACATTCCTGCTGCAAAGTTCTTTCCCGTTTTTCCAAGTACAACGACTTTCCCACCGGTCATGTACTCACAACCATGGTCACCTACCCCTTCTACTACAACATGAGCACCACTATTCCTCACACAGAATCGTTCCCCTGCAATGCCATTGATATAAGCTTCGCCAGCCGTTGCTCCGTAAAAAGAGACGTTTCCGACTATGATGTTTTCTTCTGGTACAAAAGTACTTTTTCTTGAAGGGTAAACAATAATCTTACCACCTGATAAGCCTTTTCCTAAAAAGTCGTTCGCATCACCAACAAGTCTCATTGTGAGTCCGCGTGGAATAAAGGCAGCAAAGCTTTGCCCCGCTGATCCTTTGCAAGTCAGGTCAATTGTGTCTTCTGGCAAGCCCATTGCTCCGTAACGCTTCGTAATTTCACTTCCAAGCATCGTTCCTGCAACACGGTTGATGTTACGAATTGAAAAAGTCGCTCTGACCTTTTCTTGATTTTCAATCGCCTCCGTACACAGTGGGATTAACTCTTGAGCATCTAACGTTTTATCGAGTCCATGAGCCTGCTCCACCGTGGCATATCGGCTAACTTTTTCAGGTACGTCCGGCTGATAAAGCAATTCACTAAGGTCAATCCCTTTTGTTTTCCAATGCGTAATCGCCTGATTAGCCTCCAATATATCCGTTCGTCCAATCATCTCATTCATCGTTCTAAACCCTAGTTCAGCCATCAATTCTCGTACTTCTCTAGCGATAAATCTCATAAAATTTGCGACATGCTCTGCTTCTCCAGGAAATTTCTTTCTTAGCTCCGGATTTTGAGTTGCCACTCCTACTGGACATGTGTCAAGATGACAAACGCGCATTAAGATGCAGCCTAACACAACTAATGGTGCGGTTGAAAATCCGAATTCTTCTGCTCCTAGAAGTGAAGCAATGACAACGTCTCTCCCTGTCATCATCTTCCCATCGGTTTCAACGACAATTCGGTCACGCAACCGATTTAATAACAACGTTTGATGTGTCTCAGCAAGTCCGATTTCCCAAGGCAAACCCGCATGTTTTAAGCTCGTCCTTGGTGCTGCTCCGGTGCCGCCGTCGTATCCGCTAATAAGAACAAGATCGGCTCGTCCTTTGGCAACACCTGCTGCAACTGTACCGACACCAACTTCGGATACTAACTTGACACTAATTCGAGCAGACGGATTGGCGTTTTTCAAATTATGGATTAATTCAGCCAAATCCTCAATTGAATAAATATCATGATGTGGAGGTGGTGAGATGAGACCAACACCAGGTGTAGAACCTCTCACTTCGGCAATCCACGGATAGACCTTCTTTCCTGGAAGATGCCCGCCTTCTCCTGGCTTCGCTCCTTGCGCAACTTTTATTTGAATTTCATCTGCATTCACAAGGTAATAGCTACTTACCCCAAAACGACCTGAAGCGACTTGCTTGATAGCACTTCGACGTAGGTCTCCATTCGGGTCGGGAGTAAATCTTTCTGGATCTTCCCCTCCCTCACCAGAGTTGCTCCTTCCACCGATTCGATTCATTGCAATTGCCAGAGCTTCATGGGCCTCTTTACTAATCGACCCGTATGACATCGCACCTGTTTTGAACCTTTTGCATATTTGCTCAACGGATTCTACTTCATCAATTGGAATCGGTTCACGCTTTTTAAAAGAAAGCAAGCCGCGAATAGACTGCAAATTGTGGTTCGTATCTGTTAGCATTTTTGAATACTCTTTAAATAATTTGTAACTGTTAGAGCGACAAGCTTGTTGCAAAAGATGAATCGTCTTTGGATTGTATTGATGATCTTCTCCGTCTTGACGCCACTGAAAATCATCCCCTGAGTCGAGTGTTTTTTCCGTTCCACGCACTTTTGCAAACGCATGTTTATGTCGCATCATTACTTCCTGTGCAATGATATCAAGGCCAATTCCACCAATGCGGGATGCTGTTTGCGTAAAGTACTTTTCAATTACACTTTGATCGATTCCAATTGCTTCAAAAATTTGAGCTCCTCGATAGCTTTGTATCGTTGAAATCCCCATTTTTGATAAAACTTTTAAAACCCCATCAGTTGCCGCTTTTCGGTAAACATCAATTGCGGTTTCAATCTCCGTATCTCTAATGTCGCCATTTTCAATGAGCCCACGTAATGAATCATACGCCAAATACGGGTGAATAGCCTCTGCACCAAACCCAAGTAACGCTGCGAAATGGTGAACTTCCCTTGGTTCGGCTGAATCGACTAAAATACTCACTTTCGAGCGTGCTCCACTACGAATGAGATGATGGTGCAAACCTGAAACAGATAATAACATAGGTAATGCCGCATGAGTCTTGTCCACTCCACGATCTGATAAAAGGAGCAATGCTGCTCCACCTTCAATTGCTTGATCTGCCTTACTAAAGAGCGCTTCTAACTGTTCTTTAAAATTCGGAACACCGTTATCTACGGAAAATAATGTAGAAAGTGTCTCGACCTTGAATGAAGATAAACTAAGCTTCTCTAACTGCTCACCGCTCAAAATAGGGGTTTCTAATTGAAGTTTCCTACAACTCTCAGGTTCAGGGTTCAATAAGTTTCTTTCTGGTCCAATTGTTGTAAGGACTGATGTAATCACTTCTTCACGGATAGCATCAATTGGTGGATTCGTCACTTGGGCGAATAGCTGTTTAAAATAGTTATATAAAAGCTGTGGTTTTTTTGATAAAACAGCGAGAGGTGAATCATATCCCATTGAACCAACAGGATCTTTCCCGTCTGTCACCATTGGTTTTAAAATTTTATTCAACTCTTCATTTGTATAACCAAAAGCAAGCTGTTGGATTGTTCGTTCTTCTGCGTTAAACGAAATGCTTTCGGTTTTTGATTCAGACAAATCATTAAAGCTAACTAAATGTTCATCCAACCAGTCTTGATATGGGAATTCAGAAGAAATTTCTTCCTTGATTTCTTCATCAGGAATAATTCGGCCTTTCTCTAAATCAACAAGCAGCATCTTTCCTGGATGCAAGCGATCCTTGTATTCGATATCCTCTGCAAAAATATCAAGCGCGCCCACTTCTGACCCTAAAACAATCATTCCATCTTTTGTGACGTAATATCTTGCCGGCCTAAGTCCATTTCGATCAAGACAAGCACCAATTTGTTTGCCATCCGTATATACGACTGCTGCTGGACCATCCCACGGCTCCATTAGACAGCTATGATATTCATAAAATGATTTTTTCAATGGATCAATTAGATCATCATTTGCCCAAGGCTCAGGAATCATCATCATTGCTGTGTGTGCTAACGAGCGTCCTGACAAATGCAGAAATTCAAAACAATTATCAAACATCGATGAATCACTACCGTCCGTATCTATCACCGGAAAGAGCTTTTGGTGATCATTTGCGTCAAACTGATCTGATTTACACTGGGCCTCTCGCGCTTGCATCCATTTAACATTTCCTTTGATCGTATTAAATTCTCCATTGTGAATCGTCATCCGATTTGGATGCGAACGCTCCCAGCTTGGAAATGTATTTGTACTAAAGCGGGAGTGGACGAGCGCTAACGCTGACTTAAAATAAGGGTGATTTAAATCAATATAAAATGAGTCTAATTGCTCAGGAATTAACATCCCTTTATAAACGATTGTTCTCGTTGATAAACTGCAAATATAAAAGCCTTCCCGATGCTCTTTATCAGTCGCTGGAATTTCTTTTTCCAACCGTTTTCGAATGACATACAATTTTCTTTCAAAAACATTTTGATCTGTTATTTCACTTGAAGGTGTGATGAACATTTGGCGGATAAAAGGCTTGGACTTTTTCGCCATATCTCCAACAAAGGAGTCATTGACCGGAACAGTCCGCCAGCCAAGAAATGTTTGCCCTTCCTCTTCAACTACAGCTTTAATCTGTTTTTGAACTTGTTTTCTTATACTAGGATCCTGAGGCAAAAAAACCATCCCAATCCCGTATCCGCCCTCATTTGGAAGAATGATGTTTTCTTTTTCGCATTGCTTCTCAAAGAAGGAATGCGGGATTTGCGTCAGGATTCCTGCCCCATCCCCCGTGCTCGTATCGGCCGACTGTCCTCCTCGATGCTCCAAATTACACAAAATCGTAATTGCATTTTCTACTATTTCATGCGTTTTCGTTCCATTAATATTCGCGACCATTCCAATTCCACAAGCTTCATGTTCATTAACAGGATCATACAAGCCTTGTGCAACTGGATACCCTTTCCTACTCATGACAACATCCCCTTTCACCATAAATCAAACTGGCATATGTATATGTCCACCTTCCACACTAATACATGGTTTACGGTTAGCAATAATCATAAAGTAGTGTAAACTTCTTCCACCTTTTTCATACGAATTAGTGGCAAAACTTTGACTATATATTAAGCTACTTTTCTTGAATTATAGTTAGATATTCAAAAAGCCATCTCTCAGCTATAAAGTTATAGTTCTGTATATTTCAAAAATATGTAGTAAACAATATCAACAACTATAGAAAGTGAGGGGATAAATTTGGGATTTTCACTTTTTTTCTTACTAACATACCTTATTTCCTCACTATTTATCGTGATGGAAAAGAAATTAAACATTTTCGAAAATACCTTTATCTTTTTGTTGATTCTCGTGATTAACATTAATTTTTCGTGGATCCTTTTTGAAGAGTTAAGATTTGTGACTGTGGCCGAAGAAACACTAAATTATATGGCCTTTTTACTTAATCGAAGTTTGATAATACCTATGATTTTAGTTGTATATGTTAATTTATTTCATACATTTAAGAGTACGTCTCGTCGTATTTACCTTACCTTTTTATCGTTAGGGACTATGCTCTCAGTTGTTGGTGTCTCGATCTTCTTTCAGATTCTCACGTACGTTAATTGGAATATTGGGTATGATGCCATCTACTTTGCCCTTCTACATTTGATTGCTTTTTATACGTATCGATTCTTAATTAAATTTGCTTATCGCGAGGTAAACTACTCATGATTTTATGGGAACAATTAGGTATTAATGAACTCTCAATTTTAATGATGCTTATCGTGGTTTTTACTGTATTTGGGCTTCTACCAAAAAGGTTGCCTCGTTATATTACACTATTAAGTTTGTTATGGGGATTAGCTAGTGGCATGTTTTTTGATTTCACCATTGGTGGAGGTTTATTTGACTTTTATCAAGTGAATGATTCACCTAGATATGAATTATTCGATCTTCTCTATTACATTTTATTTGCTCCATTCAGTTATTTCTTCATTTATTTTTATGAAAAATTAGAGATCAATAAAAAGATATTTGTATGGTACATCATCGGCTGGAGCATTGTAGGAGTTGGAGTCAATTGGCTTTACACCCAACTCGAAATCATTCATTTCCATAGTGGGTATATACTCCCATACTCATTTGTCGTTTTTCTTGTTGTCCAAACGATAACGGGTCTGTATTACGAACTCATTAAATCACGGAATCTTGCAATAGCAACTGAACGATAAAAAAGACACTTGCTCTGCAACATACTTGCAAAAAGGTACGTGTCTCTTTTTATTAATTTTTAAACAACTTCAAAGTCCAATGAAGCTTTTGGTGTACCATTAATAATGATTGTAATCGTATGTATGCCTTGATAATGGTTCCTTGTCGATAAATTTTTAAAGGAATGAGTTTTTGAATACTCCTTTGTTTGATCATGAAGTAGTTTCATCTCTGTAATTTTAAACACCTTTTGATTCCGATTACCTCTTGCCTTCACAAAATCAATTGCGTACTCTATTCTTACTTTTGTATCTTCAGTAGCTTGAATGCGAAACGAAAACTGAATGGCCTCACCAATTGCTACTTTATTTGAACACGTAAAATGGTCCAGCTTAACCGCTTCGTCATTTTCATAACCAAAGATCGCTAACACTTGTTTATCGCCTTTCTTTAATAATGTACGACATGCATGTTTCACAATCCAATTTGTTTGTTCATGATCCCCATACCACTTTCTCGCAATTTCTCGTACAAGGTCTGGATGTGTTTTGGAGATGTCGTTTAAATTATTCGCAACACTTTTTCGAACATACAACGATTGATCCTTTTTTAAGTTTTCTAAGATAGGTAAAACTATATAAGGGTTCTCTTTCAATTTGGGCACGGTCATTCCCCACGGGAGACGTGGTCTAGCCCCTTCACTTGCCAACCTTCTTACATGTTCGTTCGTATCAGTCGACCACGTTACTAACTGTGCGATCATTTTTTCCTGATTGGAAAGGAGAAACGGTCTAACCGCAAATTCTGATGTAGAATATTGAGTAAACTCTTTTAATGCTTGCATTGATTGGTCCCAGTGATTCATTCCGTACTGTTCGACATAATCAGGGAAAATTAAACCACTAAGGCCTTCTTTTAATGATGGATCGACCCTATGCAAGATAGCTAAGGCTTCCGGATAATCTTTAGGTAATGTATCATAAAGTGCTTCTGTAATACGACGCATCCGCTTTTTTAAAGCAAGGTCTTGCCAGTCTCTTTGAAAAATGAGCTGATGGCATACATCACGATTATAATTGGGATATTCGGTTTTTATTGCGTTTGTGAGCGACTCAACAAAATCAAGATTATACACATCTTTTAAACTTTTCATGGGTACGATCCTTTCCATATTAAAAATGAATACACCTTGGCTAGAGTATTCTTCCGAGGGATATTCTGTAATTTGCTTGTCTGTTTAGCTTTCTTTATCCCTGTAACTCTTAAAAGGGAAGGTGCGATAATCTTCACAATGGCTTTACATTGGTTGAGCGAAAGGTATTAGCTTTTGTTAAGCGGCTCCCTATCTTTAGAGCTCTGATGAATGCCTTTTCCCGGTTTTCCTCAGCGGGTTCTGTCTCTCTAAGCTCCCATGAAGACCTTTTCCAGCCTTTCCTCAGCGATTTGTGTCATCATGGCACTATCAATTAACACCTCGTTTTCAATGTAACTGTAACAAGTCATTTACACCATTAAGTATATCTTTCGCCTTCCCTTGAATCAAAATATCAAAATTACTGTCGACTTCTTCCATATTAATAAGAACCGTTTGCCCATTTGTTAAAAAAGGGAGCTCATTAGCAGGATAAACTTCTAAACTCGTTCCAATCACAATAACTACATCTGCTTTTCTGATTTGCTGGAAAGACCTTTCCCATGCAGCTTGTGGCAATGCTTCCCCAAATAGGACGACATTTGGTCTTAGTTTCCCGTTACAGTTATTACATGTTTCACCATCAATGAATTGTTGCTTAGTGCCTTCTTTTCCGCATGCTTGGCACCTTACATTGGAAATAGAACCATGAAGTTCTGCAACATTCTTGCTTCCAGCTTGTTGATGGAGCCCATCGACATTTTGTGTAACCGTCAGATGAACAAGGCTCCTTTTCTCCCATTCAGCCAAAATCTTATGCCCTTCGTGTGGTTTAATCCCTTCAAGTGCATGCATTCGTGCACAATAAAACTGATGAAACAAGGAATATTGATTTTCAAGAGCTTCCACAGTCGCAACCGTACGTGGATCAACGTTCCTCCACCATCCTGACTTGGAACGGAAGTCCGGAATTCCACTTTCCGTTGACATCCCCGCACCTGTAAACACAACCGTATGGGAAGAAGTTCGTAAAACTTGCACTAAATTTACCCATTTAGGAATACATAGGGTAGCCCAAAGGAGAGCTTCGTTTCGGCTTATCTTTTTCTGACAGATTACATTCCAAATTTCTTCTCCAAACACTGGGTGAACATAGGAAGGAATAAACTCAGTCCAGTTTTCAACAACATTATTCAATGCCGCTTCTAATGTGCCTTGCCATTTCACTTCACTCTCTAGCTCAGACGATTCAACTTGAAACATCCATTCCCGTGATTTCATTTGCACTCCATGAACTAAAACTCTTCTATCATCCTTTGCTAGTTCTACAATTGTTTCTACTTCGGATCGAGCTTTCATCGACATTTCCTCCCTCTCTTCTTCGCCCCAAAAAACTCTAAAACCTTAATACGATTTCCGCTTTTATGGCGATTTAAACAAAAAACACCTTCTCACGGCACTAGTCAGAAAGCCTTTGGCTAAAAAAACAGGTTTTTGGTGGATAAGATCTAAAAAGCGAACAGCACCTAAAGACTGTTCGCTTCAATATTAAAACGTAATCGTTTGAAGTTGATTCAACAAACGAGGGGTAATATCCTCCGCTTCTTCCTTATCAGGCAAATGAAGAGTTATTTTTACATATTGTCCATTGATCTTTTTAACGACAACACTTTGCCTTACCTTTCCATTCTCACTTGTCAAATACAATTCATTGTTCTTATAAAAAGAGTGCAATTGTGAAACATTTTTAACTTCACGAACCGAGCCAGTAACTTGTAAATATTGCTTCGCTTCGTTCTTCATACTTGAAAGTGTTGCCTGATTATCGACAAGTTGGACTCTTGCAAAGAAGCCATTATCTCGGTTTGAGAAAAGTTGATAAATACCTGGCTCTTCTTTCACAAATTGAAATCCACTTTGTACATTCAATTTTACTTCTTTATTTATAGTTGCACTTTTAGAAACAGCAAGTTTTTGTCCTGGAAAAATAAGATTAGAAGTTAAATTGTTCATTTGCTTTAATTCTGCAACCGTCATGTTATGAGATCTTGAAATACTAAAAAGTGTATCTCCTTTTTTGACCTCATACTTCACTGCATTGGCGTCTTTCACCTTTAACATTTGAGCAGGATAAATGATATTGTTTTCTAGATTATTTATCTGTTTTAACTCATCGACCGTCATGTTATAGGATCTAGATATGCTATAGAGCGTATCACCTTTTTTCACTTGATAAGACACAAGCATCCCATCTTTAACTTGCAATGTCTGACCAGGATAAATGATATTACTCGTCAACTTATTCATTTGTTTTAATTCATTTACGGTTATGTTATTTTCTGTAGCAATCCGGTACAACGTATCACCGCTCTTTACTTCATAAGTAGCTGCACCTGCACTTTGAGCAAATCCTAACATTGCTGCTAAGCCTATCGACATTGCCGTTATCTTTAATACTCTCTTCTTACTCTTCCCCATTTTTGGCACCTCTTTTATTTTGTATTTCTTGATGTCTTCAAATATGTAACGTTGAGGTAGCTACTAAGGTTGCAATACGACGAGCCTAAATTTGCGTTAAACTCGAATTAAAATATAACACTATCTTTTTTCATAATTCCTCTTTAACTAAAATATCAAATCTAGCATAGCAACAGTCGTTTCACCTACCCCACTATGACGCACCAACGTTTCAACCCATTAAAGCAAAAAAACTTTTTTTGTCGGATTCTGTTGATTTTTCTTGATATACCTTTATAATTATCCTCTAATAATAATTTTCTAAATATAACTACAATAAGAGGAGTTTCTGTTCATGTTCGTTGTCGATTTTCTTAATAATATACTTTGGTCTTATGTCGTTATTTTGGGCCTCTTAGGTGTTGGCATTTATTTCACCATTCAAACAGGTTTTGTTCAATTTAGATATGTAACAGAAATGGTTGGAGTAGCTTTTGAAAAAACCCCCATACAACAACCAGGAGAAAAACCAATTTCAGCTTTCAAATCATTCTGTATAGGTTCTGCGACTCGAATCGGTACAGGAAACTTAGCTGGGGTAGCAGTTGCCGTTACATTAGGTGGTCCTGGTGCTGTTTTTTGGATGTGGATTGTTGCATTGCTTGGAGGAGCAACAAGTTTTATTGAAAGTACATTAGCCCAAATTTACAAAGCAAAAGATCAAGACAAGCCAGGAACATACCGAGGAGGTCCTGCTTACTACATTACTAAAGGGTTAAATAATAAGTGGCTAGGTGCGATTGTTGCCATTTTATCTACTTTCACTTTTGGTCTTGTATTTAATTCCGTTCAAAGCAATACAATCTCTGCTGCGTTTGAAACAGCATTCGGGTTAAATACAGCAATCGCCGGAATTATATTAGTCTTATTAACAGGTATCATTATTTATGGTGGTGTTCACCGAATTGCTAATGTAACTAGCGTTATCGTTCCTTTTATGGCTATTTCCTATATTATTATAGCTTTATTTGTTTTAATAACAAACATCCATCACTTTCCTGCTGTCATTTCGTTAATTGTAGGTAGTGCACTTGGATTGGAACAAGCAATCGGCGGGGGAATCGGTGCTGCCATTATGCACGGGGTAAGACGCGGCTTATTTTCAAATGAAGCTGGTATGGGAAGTACACCAAATGCTGCAGCAACTGCTCACGTTTCACATCCTGCTAAACAAGGGTTTATGCAAACATTAGGTGTCTACTTTGATACGTTAATTGTCTGTACCGCTACTGCGTTCATCATTCTAATCTCAACAGATGTTTATACCTCAGGCAACTATGAAGGAATTACTTTATTGCAAGCTGCATTAAGCTCACAAATAGGTGAATGGGCAAATATTTTCATTGCCATTGCAATCTTCTTATTCGCTTTTAGTTCGATCATTGGAAGCTACTACTATGGTGAAACAAACTTGCAATTAATAAAAAAAGACAAACAGACCTTGCATGTTTATCGATTCGCAACAATGGTATTTGTGATGATTGGCTCTATTGTTGGACTAGGAGCTGTTTGGGAAGTAGCTGATTTATTTATGGCTATGACCACTATCATTAACCTTACTGCCATTGGGTTATTAAGTGGTATTGCTTTTAAAGTGTTGAATGATTATGAAACCCAACGTAAACAAGGATTAAACCCTACCTTTAATCCAATCAAGTTAGGCATCAAAAATACGGAAAGTTGGGACGTAGAAGTTAAAAACGATCAACAAAAAGTAAGCTGATAAGGATTACTTCAAAAGCCGAAAATAGAAGCGGCATTGGCTCTGATTTCTATTAGTCGGGGGTGTCTTAAAAGGTCAAAAACCTTTTAGACACCCCCTCTTTAATGTTTTCTAACTACGCTGCTATCATAAATAACCTCAAGACCGATTCCATTTTCGTTTCCACTAGCTATTCTAGCTAATTTCAATAGCATATTTTCTTCTGCCATGGATGCCAAATATAACGTTTCAATCCTCTTATTACCTACTTCCTCAACTCTTTCTACCGTTTTTAAGTCATAGTAGTCAATTGCTTTTCGAATGATTTCTTTTATTTGATTATGGTTTCCGGAATCAAAATCCCCAATTTTTTGAATCATATCCTGAACAAACTGTTCAAATGATTTTTTTGAACTCACTAAAGCACCACTCTTTCTTTACTTTCTATCCGTATAAGTCAATTTTTAATATTACCAAATTCGGTACAAATAGCAAATAACCTTATATCAATAAATAAACAACTTTGGTTCAAACTATAACGTAATAAACTAAAGACAGCTTTGAAGGGAGAGAGCATCTATGACAAACAAGCGTACCGTTACGATTGCACGAGGAGACGGAATCGGTCCAGAAATAATGGACGCGACACTGAAAATATTAGAACACGCAGGAGCAGCAATTGAACCTGAATTTATTGATATCGGTGAACAAGTTTACTTAAGTGGAAACACTTCCGGGATTCCTGATGACGCGTGGGAATCGCTTAGACGTAACAAAGTATTCCTAAAAGGGCCAATCACTACCCCTCAAGGAGGAGGCTACAAAAGTTTAAATGTTACGATTCGTAAAACATTAGGTTTATTTGCAAACGTACGACCAAATATTTCATATGCGCAATTTATTAAGACAAAGCATCCGAATATGGACCTTGTCATCATTCGCGAAAACGAAGAAGATTTATACGCTGGAATTGAGCACCAACAAACCCCTGAGGTCGTACAGTGTTTAAAACTAATTACTCGTCCTGGTTCAGAGAAGATTATTCGTTATGCATTTGAGTATGCTAAAAAAAATAATCGCAAAAAAGTAACTTGCTTTACTAAAGATAACATCATGAAATTAACCGATGGGCTTTTCCATAAAGTATTTAAAGAAGTAGCTAAAGAGTACCCTGATATCGAAACAGAACACTGGATCATTGATATTGGAATGGCCAAAATTGCAGACACTCCCCAAGACTTCGATGTAATTGTTATGCCAAACCTTTATGGAGATATCGCATCTGATGTTGCTGCTCAAATTACCGGAAGTGTTGGCCTAGCAGGTTCAGCGAACATTGGTGATCAATTTGCTTTATTTGAAGCTATTCACGGCAGTGCACCAGACATAGCTGGGAAAGGCATCGCTAATCCGTCTGGTTTGCTACATGGGGCAATTATGATGCTTGTTCATATTGGCCAACCTGATGTGGCAGCCCGTATTCATAACGCATGGTTTAAAACATTGGAAGACGGGGTCCATACAGGTGATATCGCAAAAGGTGGGGCATCTGTTGGAACAAATGAATTTGCTGAAGCAGTCATTGCAAGGCTTGGACATTTACCAACTACCGTGACTCCAGTGGAATACAAAAATACAGAGGCAAGCGAAGAGGGTTCCTTTACTCTTTCTCCAGCGGTCAAAGATCGCCCGAAGCCAGATATCGTTCGTCAATTAGATGGAGTGGATGTATTTCTTTTTAACAACGAACAAACACCTGAAGAAATTGGTCAAGCATTAGAAAAGGTGGCTGGACCTGAGTTCTCCTTAGCCGTCATTACCAATCGAGGTGTAAAAGTCTATCCAAATGGATTCCCGGAAACATTTACAACCGATCACTGGCGTTGTCGCTTTCAAATAGCAAATGAGCAAAATAGAATAGATCATAACGATATTATTTCATTACTAAGTCGAATTGAGAAAACTGGGCTTGATTTTATCAAGACGGAAAATTTGTATCGCTTTAATGACGAGTTAGGGTATTCATTAGGACAGGGACAATAATAACGTAAATGAGGGCGCTGAGAAAGGTCGTCTTTCACCTCTTCAGTACCCTCTTTGCAATGTGCTGAGCTACTTATCAAGGCATTGAAAAAGGATGATTTTTGCCTTTTTCAATGCCTTCAATGGTTGTAATTTCTTATTCCTTCACAAACTCTTTCGTACTTCTCACTGTATCAATTGGTCGAACCGCTTTTTCAATTGCCTCGCGCTTAGATTCTAAGAACGGAGGTAACGATAACTTTTCTCCAAGTGTTTCATAAGGTTCATCCCCCATAAAACCTGGACCATCAGTTGCAAACTCGAATAAAATTTGCGGAGCAACTCTCGCGTAAAGCGACTCAAAGAAGTATCGATCCACATACCCTGAAGTTTGCAAGCCGAACTTAGGTAAACGATCGATCCATTCATTTAACACGGCACGACCTTCCACACGGAAAGCTACGTGATGAACCGTCCCGAAGCCTTGTTGTGCTTGTGGAAGCATAACATTATATTCAACAACTACTTGTGCCCCATTTCCCCCTTCACCTACTTCAAATAAATGAAACGATCCCTCTTTGGCAATTTCCTTAAATAAGAGTACTTTTTCAAGCATTTCTTTGAAATAATCAAACTGTGCAACTCTAATAAAAATAGGCCCTAAACCCGTTATTGCATACTCCAATGGGATCGGCCCTTTTTGCCACGGTGTCCCTGGTTCAACGCCTTTATTATGCTCATCTGATATTAATTGATATTGTTGATCGTCAAAATCAACGAAAGAAAGAGTCTTTTTGCTAAATTGTTCTTTAATCCCTGAATGCTTTACATCAAGACGATCAAACCGTTTGACCCAGTAATCTAGCGCTGCATCACTAGGTACACGAAATGAGGTTTTGAATATTTCATTTGTTCCGTGAGATCCTTTCGGGATTCCAGGAAAATCAAAGAAGGTCATGTCTGTTCCTGGACTGCCTGTGTCATCTGCAAAAAATAAATGATACGTTTGAATATCGTCTTGATTTACTGTTTTCTTCACTAGACGCATCCCTAATACGTACGTAAAAAATTCATAATTCTTTTCAGCACTGCTAGTAATGGCTGTTACATGGTGTATTCCTTTTAATTCATTCATCTTTTATCCTCCAGTAAGCAGAATCATTAATGGCGTCTATATATTAAATGTTCTGCACCTTTCTTTATTTCTATCACTATTTATCTTGAATTTAATTATCTTCAATTCGAGATAAATATATCATGAATTCTCTTTTCTTGTCAATGCATGATTGGTACTCCTTAAACCATCTGTGGAAACGTTGCATTAGCACCTCTTTTTTTATTTGTCTAATAAAAGCGCATTATGCATTATTTTAGTACATGAAAGCGCTTTAATTTAATTGATTTTCCGTTTATAATACAGGTAAGGGATAAAAAACACATGAGGTGATTGATATGAAAAAGACAACTGGTAAAAATAAAATCGTCAGCAAACCAGCACTTCGTTATGTGGTCCGCTCATTGCCTGATAAAGATTTTAAATTAAATTGGAATCATGAAGATGACGACAGCATCTTATCTATTTATGACTATAAATCAAAGCAAATCAGTGTGGCGACTTTCACAAATGGAGACCAGCTCGTTTTCAAACACTTAGACTCAACTAATCCAAAAGTGATTTCTGTTTTTGAAGAAGTACTAGGTATCCCGCTAGAAAACAGTGAAGAAAAAACATTCAATACCCTCTATTTAGAAATGGACTATCATCTAATGGAGCTACATGAGTACATACAAGCAAATGATAAGTCCAAAATAAAAGAGACCAAAGCAAAGTTAATTTTAATAAGAGAAAAAATGGAGAAATTATACGCTAACTAAACGCTATGCAAAACCATATAACAACCTTAGACAGAGTACTTTCTATTCAATCCAACTTAAAGGCTCCCCTTTAATTATTTCAGATAATTAAAGGGGATTTATTATGTTGCGAAGAATTATATCTTAACAGTTTTTTCAATCCGGTTAAGAGATGAACGATTTTGAATGAGGTGAATGGATATGTTTCAGCAACAGGTATTACATAGTGCATCGACGCTTTCTAAATGCATCATTCCATACGATCATAAATTAGCACCATTAATCATTCGCAATAACTTATTTTCACTTATTCCAGACGGTATAGAGCATATTTATGTTGCAGGAATAGGATCTAGCTTAATCAATGGAGACAGCCTTGGCCCTTTTGTAGGAACACTTCTTCATGACATGTATCCAAATCACTTAACTGTCTTTGGAAGCCTTCAGTTCCCATTAGATGCCCAAAACTTCGTCCCAACACTATCAGGCTTTAGCCTGCCAGCCAACAGCTTTGTTATTGCAATTGACAGCGTTCTTGGCCCCAAAAAGCATGTAAATTCAATTGTCATACAAGAAGGTTCTTTGCTTCCAGGAGAAGGTTTAGGTCAAAACCTCCCTCCCATTGGAGACTGCAGTGTTATGGGTGTTGTATTAGAAGATAATCCCGCACTTGAATCTGCTCTTTTTTATACGAATCTTCATCTTATTTATACAATGGCCTCAACTATCGCACGTGGCATTTCACTTACAGTTCGGCAATATTTTCACTATCCTTCTGATCAACCTATATTGTCTATTGGTTGATAAACAAATCTGTACGGTATCTTAATAGGGGTTTTGCGGCTTCTAAGAACAAACCCCGATTTTAAATCTAAAAATGCCCCGCTACACAAGAACCTAGCCATCTAAAACGAAACCCCATTTTTCTCTTTATCTCCTTTAAAAACGGAACACTTATCGCCCTTGCCTTTTTAGCTTCGCCCATGTCAGAGCAATATCAGAGGAATTATTTGGGTAAACAAAAAACGTTGGCAAGAAAATCAACTTTTTCTTGCCAACTGTAACTATTTTAAATAATTATATTCATGCCACATTCTTTCAGGTGTCACCATTGGACTAGGTACACATAGCTTTGTTCCAACTACGACCTGGTCAGGATTTTCAACATGATTATTGGCAGCAACCAAGGACTCTAATGGAATATTGAAGCGGCTTGCCAACTCATATAAAGTTTCTCCAGGTCGGACAATATGAAACCGCTCCATAGGACAGTCAACATCAATACTTGGTGGGATACAGAGCGCCTGCCCTAATAAAAGATTATAAGGGTTAACGCCTGGATTGTTGCTTAAAATGTCTTCAACCGTCACATTATACATTTGGGCAATCTGGTTTAGAGTGTCATTTGGTTTAAAAATATACTGAAATCCATTTTCGCACGGTGGCAAAGGAATACAAATTCGCTGTCCAACAAGTAAATTATTTGGCTGAATTCCTGGGTTCGCTTGTTCAAGGCTTAGTACAGCTATATTATAGCGTTGCGCTAATTGATATAGCGTATCACCAGGTTGAACGTAATATTGTTGATCAAATGAGCAGCTAAGGCGTTGCCTAATATCGGTCCAATTAAAATTATTATAGTAATAAATAATAAGCCCTCCCTTACCTCCATTTAAGAGTATTCTATTCATTTGCCTAGTTGGATGTGATTTGTGCTTAAATACCCCAATATGAAAAAGAAATTGCTACGAATTCTATTTATTTTTATAAGCTGAAATTCTTTCTTTAACTAAATATATAGGTCCATACGAAAAAACTAATTCATTCATACACTACTAAAAAAAGAAAGGATTTTTATCAGTGAATATTGCTAAAGTAATGATGAATTATTCACTTAACGTCAAAAAAATCTGCTTATTATCCGATAAGGGGAAGAAAGCCGTTTGGCTAATTAATGCAGTCTCGGGAGATTTTATTTTAAAGAAAATTCCTATAAATGAAGGCCGACTCAAATTTATGATCCATTCTATTTCTTTTTTAACTTCAAATGGTGTGCTGACCCCTAGTGTTATGAGAACGACCAATGGAGAAGAGTTTGTCGCTATGAATGGGGAGTATTATGTTTTGTTTGAAAAGGTTTATGGCAAGAAGCCTAAATATAACAAAAAAAAAGAGCTAGCGAAAATCATGAGTGGACTAGGACAATTCCATAAAGCCTCTACAGGGATTGAAATACCTAAAAATACTGAGCCGTCCTTTCTATTAGGAACGTGGAAGGATGAGTTTCGAAGAAGATACAACCAACTTGAAATTTTGAAAAAAGAACGAAAACTAGCTAGTAATAAGAATAAATTTGACGAACAATTTCTTCTACATGTGGATTCTTTCTTATCCCAATGCAACGAAGCCATATCAATATTAGATGCTTCTTGTTATGAGACATGGGTTGGAAATACTCAAAGAAACAAAACCTTATGTCATCAAGACTTTGCAGCTGGAAACCTTGCACTTGATAAAAAAGGAAATTTACATGTATTTGATATGGACTCCCTTACCATTGATCTTCCTATTAGAGATATTAGAAAAATTTTAAACAAAGTAATGAAAAAGCAAAGGTGGGATCTTACACTAATGACTGAGATGCTTTCTTACTATCAGAAAACAAACCCACTTTCAAAAGAACAATATTTTGTATTAATAGCTGATTGTTTATTTCCTCACCTATTTTATGGTCAAGTAAAAAAATATTACGGAAGTACTGAAAGGGAATGGACTGAAAAAAAGCACCTGCAACGGTTAAAAGATATGATTGCAATTGAACTAAGCAAAGAAAAAGTACTTCAGGCATTTAAGGGGGAAATTGATAAAGTCTTAAAATAATTTTTAAAATCCACTGTCATTTTCCATTATCTCTTGCATAATGAAACCTTTTCTTCAAAAAATACTTTTAAACAGGAAAAGGTGGATTTTTATGAAGAATATATCGCTGCAAGTTGAAAAGATGAGCTGTGGAAATTGCCTCGAAACAGTAGAAAATGCTTTAAAAGAAGTTAGTGGAGTTAATGAAGCAAAAGCGTCTCTAAAAGACAAGACAGTAAGTATTCAGTATGATGAATCAATGACCGATGTCCCTCATTTGGTAAAGGCTGTTGAGGATGAGGGGTATATTATTATTTAGAATTTCGTGTACACGAAATTCTTTTTTTTTTGATTTTGACTTAAGTGTGCTATAAGCAATGCTTTGTTTTCTATTTGCATTTGCAAATATTTTTTTTATGTCTGTGTCATAATAGGACCAATCCAAATATAGTTCAGAAGAAAAAAACACTGAAAAAGC
Source organism: Halalkalibacter alkaliphilus (assembly GCF_023555415.1). Classification (GTDB taxonomy): domain Bacteria; phylum Bacillota; class Bacilli; order Bacillales; family Bacillaceae_D; genus Halalkalibacter; species Halalkalibacter alkaliphilus. Next base: position 73,661 of record NZ_JAKRYL010000017.1, read on the forward strand.
TGTGAATGAGGTGTTATATTCCCCATGATAGCAGAACTGTTTGTTAGAACTGATTATTGGGTCCTTGAATCACCTTACTCTTAATAAAACAAAAAATCTAAAAACGTCATACTCCAGTTACTACATTTTCAGCACTTTTAGTTACTCTATATAGGGAACTTAGATATACACAAAATTACTAAAAGTACAAGCAAGGGTATGGGATTGATTAATCGTTTTAAGTGTGTTCTGAGGAAATAAGGCTGGAGTTCTAGATGGGTTCCAGCCCTTTTTCGTTCTTACAAAAACAGAAAAACTTTTTAACAATATTACTCTTAAGTGTTAAGTAGCTTAATTCCCTTCAATAATGAGCAAACTTAAATCCAAAACTTTAATGGAGTGTGTAATAGAACCTATAGATATGTAATCTACACCACATCCGTGATACTCTTCTATATTAGTAAGATTTATACCGCCAGAAGCTTCTGTCAAGATTGACTTTGGAATTAATCTTAAATAATCTCTAATTTGAGCAACACTACAATTGTCAAACATTATATTATCAACCTTTGATTCTACAGCTTGTCTTACTTCACTTTCAGATGTCACTTCGACTTGTACTTTAACCATTAATCCAATTTTGTCTCTAACTGCCTTTACTGCTTCTTTAATTCCTCCAGCTGCCGCAATATGGTTTTCTTTGATAAGTCAGCAGCACGACTAAAACTCTTTCTCTTGCAACGATAAAGAAGGCTTCATATTGGTGAAAATCCATATAATAACCCCCGTCATAAAAGTTATATTTCTTCTTATTATATAAATTGGCTCCATATTCCATGGAGCCAATTGTTTGATCATTCTATTATTTAGTAAGCTATTGCCACTTTAATCTTATTTAACTTCCTCTAATGTAGGCACTGAACCTTCAAATGGTTTATCCGTAACTTTAATAGACTCCGTTGGACAGCCTTCTAGTGCATCCTCCATGTCATCTAAGAGATCTTCTGGTACTTCTACAAAACCTTTGTTTTCATCCAATATCACAAAAGCAATTCCGTCATCATCATAGTCATAAATATCTGGAGCCGCTGCACCACAAGCACCACAAGCAATACATGTTTCCTTATCTACAATCGTATATTTCGCCATTATTTCTCCTCCATTCTATTTATTCTAACAATTAATATGCTATTACCCTATTTTTCTCTTTTTCTTGTTCACTTCTTGTCTTGTTTTATACCTAGTAGCTATATAAACACCGCTAAAGATCAATGCTCCTCCTATCACTTGGGCAAATGAAAGTGCCTCATTAATAAATATAAATCCCAAAATAGCAGCAAAAATGGCAGTTAAATTCATATAAACTGAACATTTAGCAGGCCCCATTAAAAAAACAGAACGATTCCAAAAAACAAATGAAATGATTGATGGAAAGATCCCAAGATATAATAAGCCTAACCATTGTGTGCCCGTAGCAATCGAAAAAACGGATTCATATTTAATCCATTCATATAACGTAAAAGGAGCAAGTAAAATGACTGCAAATATTGAACTGTACCCGAAGAGTGCTAAAGGGTGAATGTTTAGTTTTTTTCGAACCAATAGAATCGAGTATACAGCCCATGATAAAACTCCACCTAACATGATCACATCACCTATATTCCACTCAATTTGCATTAAGCGTGTGATGCTGCCATCAAACATTACCCACACTATCCCAATTAATGAAAAAATCACAGCTAAAATTATATTTCGCTTTGGGTACTCTCTCATTATGATAAATGATAAAAAAATCATAAAAACAGGCGATAAACTATTTAAAATAGCTACATTGATAGCTGTTGTATAGCTGAGGGCCCAATAAGACATGATATTGTACCCAATCACACCTGTTACGGCAAACCAGAAAAATAAGCCAATATGCTTTTTTACCTGTTGCCACTCTTTTTTTAGTGGGGTGAAAATAAATGGTAAGATAACAGCCACAGAAAAGAGAATTCGAATAAATGATATAGTTATAGGAGAAAGATCTGGGGCTAAAAAGCGTCCAACAACTGCATTTCCACCCCAAAATAATGTTGCCGTGATTAGTAGTATGGATGGATAGTTCCACGATCTACGAATTATCTCATTCATAGTCTCACACCTTTTCCATCAATAATTAAAATAAAACAACTATATTAATACCAACTAAAACCATCAAGCCTCCCACTATTGTTCGTACAGTTATATTTTCAGAGTTTTTAAGCAAGAAATAACTTAAAGGTGTTACTAATATTGGGGTTGAAAGAGTAATTAAGTTAGCAATTGATATAGGGATGTAGAACATTGAGCTTATTAAAAAGATTTGTGCACTTATTGTACAAATTCCACTTACACAATAAAGCTTTATTCCCTTACGGTTAGCATTTTTAATTGTCTTCATAAGATTTTTTGTCTTTAAACTAAAGATCATATGGAAGCCAAGTCCAATCAGGGCTCCTAGCAGTGCACCTAAAATCGGTTCGTTCCATTTTAGAACAGCAACACCACGAAGAATATTGCTAATCGCATAAGATAATGCGCTTAGTAAAGCAATCCAAACACCTGGCATGATATATTCTTTCAGGGAAGGAAATGCAACAATTCGCGCCAAATCTCTTCGGAACGCTTGACGGTGCTGTGAAGGAATATAACTGATTGTTAATAGTCCTGTTATCATGAATAAAATAGATATCCAATCAGTCAACGCTAACCGTTCCCCTAAGATTAATCCCGCTATAATAACTGTAAAGATAGGATTACTTACTTGAAACATACTAGCTTTTGAAGGGCCAATTTTTATGATTGTTTCAAAGAAAAGCCATCGCCCTAAGTATGTTGAAAAAAAACCTGCACACACAAAGAAGAAGAAGGCCGGCCAGTGAATGTAGAAGGTACTATCCCTAATAAGAAGGTGACTAATAAACAGTACACTGGCAAAAATCACATTTACACTAATTGAAATGAAAAAGCCAACTTTAATATTGAGGAGATTAGAAGCTACTTTTGTTACAATGATATTTATAGAAAACAAGATCAAAGCAATAATTGCAAAAATTTCTCCCATACTCCTACCTCTTTGAAGTTAAATTACTTTTTTTAACTCCTAATGGCACCGAAACTTGATATTCTAATAAGATTTCTTCTCTTAATTCCGCTGATTTTAAGGCTGCAACACAAACTTCTAAATTTGCTCTTGCCCACATTCCATCATGTATAAGAGGTGTACCATATACTATGGCTTCATACATTTCATCTAAAACAACGTCCCTACCATTTGTAGTCGTCGGTATTATCAACTCTTCAATATCATTTTCACCGTATACAAAAATCCCATTTGGTGATTGACGTATATCTCCTTTCTCACAGCTGACTAGCGTTAAACCGAAAAAAGGATGATTAGTTGGATTATCCCGTTTGGAGGAAACTGATTGATAGCCACGACTATTTTTTTGTTTGATTTCATCCTCAGGGCTCAACGTGTTTTCTATTTGTTTTCTCGAATTGCCATAAGGCTGATTACTTTTAACAGGACCTCCCTCACCCAATCCAAAGGTTAATTCAGTCGTATGAAAATGATCATATCCATTATAAATAGCTGTAGCAGTAACGCCATTTTCAAACTCCAGCCAGACAGAATGACCCCCTTCAGTATTTCGTTTCAGGTCCCAACGACCGGTTGAAGCGCGTACACTTCTTACATTCCCTCCTCCTAAAAAGCGAATTATATCAAACTGATGGGACCCTTGTCTGAATGTAACGCCTCCCCCTAATGAAGTATCTAATTCTTCAGGGGTACGAGGTCTATAAATCCAATCATTGTAATAAAGATTGTTGATCATTCTAACATCACCGATTTGGCCACTATCAATAATTTTTTTCATTTCAATAATCGGTAACTCGAAGCTATGAGAATGACCAACAAGCATATGAACATTATTCTTTTGACAAATTTCTATCATAGAGGAAGCTTCTTCTATTGATGTAGCTATTGGCTTCTCTACTATGATATGCTTTTTATTTTCAGCAGCAATAAAAACATGTTCCTTATGCAGTTCAGTCGGTGTTGCAATATAGATAAGATCAATACTATCGCTTGCACACATCGCCTCGATCGTTTCGTAGGCATTCGCATTAAAGTCTTTCTCAAACTGCTCACGCCGTTTTGGATCTCTTGTTGCTGCAGCTGATACGGTCATGTTTGAATGTTTTTCAACATTAGCAATAAACTCAGTTCCAGCTATTCCTAATCCTGCAATTCCAACCCTAATTTGAGAGCTCTTCATTGTACCACCTCTTATCTCTAGGCTAATAACTTAAATAATTTGTGCTCTAAATAATTCCAATTTAACTGGGCATTAAATTGTGTACCTAAATCTGGTAAATCCTTGAAGTCCTCAGGTGGAATTTCAACTGGTTCAAAACCAGATTTCACTGCTTCTAATGTTGTTTTAGCTAACTGATTTAATGTAAGAGCCTGTACGGTCGCTTCCTCAACACTCATTCCTGTAACAGTAATACCATGCCCTCTTAATAGGACAACATCTCGCTCTCCCATAACTTTAATCATTTCTTGCGCTTGTTCAGGTTTAGTAATCAAATAAGAATGTTCAAATAAAGGAATACCTTCTCTTGCCATACGGGCTGCTGGGATATTAAATGCACCAATTATAGGCTTTAAGGGTATGTTAGAAATGCTACAAATCACGGCTTCTGGAGGATGTGAGTGTACTACACAATTTACATTCTTCCTCACTTTATAGATTTCTCCGTGTACAGGGAGCTCATTTGGAGGCTTATGCTCTTCTAAAAACTCTCCATTCCCATCAAAGTCTACTATTTTAATATCATCTGGAGTTGTATATAATAGGCCTTTCTCTTTAGGTCCTCTGCAACGGATTAACATCTTGTTTTCATCTATTCTTACGCTTACGTGACCTAGTATCCCATCAAATTGCCCCTCCATCGCTAAAATCTGACAAGATCTTGCTACTTTCTCTTTGAGTTCTTTTATAGAAGCCAAATGACTTCATCCTTTCTATCTAGAACTAGTTTTTTATTTCTTCAACTTTTTTACGACCTTTACAAATATCAATAATCTCGTCAATATTCGGTGCATAACGTGTGTTCCAATCTTTTGCTACTCCTGTTAATAATTCACCCTCATCATATTTGTTTTCTTCTTGTGGTAACGAGATAAATTGTGCTTTTTCATAGTCACGAATGACACATTTTGGGTCTTCTCCCTCTTGAACACGTTTCATCTCATTCATTAACATTTTACGGTACATGATGATTCCTTTATCGGATGTCCCTAATTTCTCTGTTGTTCGGTCAGCTATTTCTCCTTGAGTCACCCATGCCATCATGTCCTGACCATCGATATAGTCGGTAATAAATTCACCATTTTCATCTTTTAACGGGCATTCATACAGCGAAATGGGATAATCTTTTGGAATCTCCACACCTTCTTTTGGCACAAAACATGTATACCAAAAATGTAATGTGTGGGTATCATCGACTGGTACGCGAATCTGGAAGGTATGCGCCCCTCCATCTCCTACTCGTAACATCGTTGGAAAAACAACGGGATGACCGATTCTCCAGTCTTCACATTCCTCTGTCTGCCCTTCTAGAATTCTTCGCTTTATAATGCCATACTCAAACTCATCGAAGCCAATTTTTACATGATGTTTGCTAATTGGCCAGTCTTCTGCTGGGCGACCTTCTTTTTCAAAAATATGTTGGAAGTAACGTCCATGCAGCCATTCTAAGTGAGTTGGATCCATTGAGTTCTCCATGATTTGAAGCCAGTTACAAGGAATCATTTGATAGCCAATTGTTCTAATGACATTGTCTTCTACAAATAAATCAAATTTAGGCAACTCTGGCGCTGGCTTTGGCCCCATGTAGGCAAAAATCAGTCCTCCAACAGCTTGAACTTCATAAGAGGTGATTTTAACTCGATTCTTAAACGTACTATTTTCGGGTTCATTCGGTTGTTCTGTACACTGACCATCATTTCGAAAACACCATCCATGGTATTGACAGCGAATCCCATCATCTTCTGGGATGCCATACACTAATGATACTTTTCGATGAGGACAGCGTTCTTCGATAAGACCAAGCCCCCCTTTTCGATTACGAAATAACACCAAATCCTCACCAAGAAGGCGCACCTTTTTTGTAGCTCTTTCCCCAATTTCTGATTCAGCCGCGATGGGATGCCAATATCTTCTTAAAAGCTCTCCCATTTCTGTACCTGGTCCTACACTCGTTAGTCGCTTGTTGTTTTCTGCTGATAAAACCATACAACTCACCCCTTAATTTAGTCTTCAAGTTCTTGAGCAACGAAGCGTTTTAATTCTTTTACTTCTCCTTGCCAATCACATTCCGCACACCAGAAAAAATAAACTGTCTCATCAACTTTCCAATATTCATTTAAAAAGCTGAAGCTTTTATGGGCCAAAGATTTACCACAATGTGGACAATATTTAACAGGGAACTTTACCTCTTTTACTTTTGACATTTTCCTCCCCCCTTCTCTTTTATAGTTGAGTTTACACATAAATATACTATGTTATAGTCTTAAAGAACCCTCTTAGACAAACCCAAGTAAACATAAATCTAGAGGGATCTTTCATTTACAACTAGATATTTTGAATTTTTTTACGACCTTTACAAATATCAATAATCTCGTCAATATTCGGTGCATAACGTGTGTTCCAATCTTTTGCTACTCCTGTTAATAATTCACCCTCATCATATTTGTTTTCTTCTTGTGGTAACGAGATAAATTGTGCTTTTTCATAGTCACGAATGACACATTTTGGGTCTTCTCCCTCTTGAACACGTTTCATCTCATTCATTAACATTTTACGGTACATGATGATTCCTTTATCGGATGTCCCTAATTTCTCTGTTGTTCGGTCAGCTATTTCTCCTTGAGTCACCCATGCCATCATGTCCTGACCATCGATATAGTCGGTAATAAATTCACCATTTTCATCTTTTAACGGGCATTCATACAGCGAAATGGGATAATCTTTTGGAATCTCCACACCTTCTTTTGGCACAAAACATGTATACCAAAAATGTAATGTGTGGGTATCATCGACTGGTACGCGAATCTGGAAGGTATGCGCCCCTCCATCTCCTACTCGTAACATCGTTGGAAAAACAACGGGATGACCGATTCTCCAGTCTTCACATTCCTCTGTCTGCCCTTCTAGAATTCTTCGCTTTATAATGCCATACTCAAACTCATCGAAGCCAATTTTTACATGATGTTTGCTAATTGGCCAGTCTTCTGCTGGGCGACCTTCTTTTTCAAAAATATGTTGGAAGTAACGTCCATGCAGCCATTCTAAGTGAGTTGGATCCATTGAGTTCTCCATGATTTGAAGCCAGTTACAAGGAATCATTTGATAGCCAATTGTTCTAATGACATTGTCTTCTACAAATAAATCAAATTTAGGCAACTCTGGCGCTGGCTTTGGCCCCATGTAGGCAAAAATCAGTCCTCCAACAGCTTGAACTTCATAAGAGGTGATTTTAACTCGATTCTTAAACGTACTATTTTCGGGTTCATTCGGTTGTTCTGTACACTGACCATCATTTCGAAAACACCATCCATGGTATTGACAGCGAATCCCATCATCTTCTGGGATGCCATACACTAATGATACTTTTCGATGAGGACAGCGTTCTTCGATAAGACCAAGTCCCCCTTTTCGATTACGAAATAACACCAAATCCTCACCAAGAAGGCGCACCTTTTTTGTAGCTCTTTCTCCAATTTCTGATTCAGCCGCAATGGGATGCCAATATCTTCTTAAAAGCTCTCCCATTTCTGTATCTGGCCCTACACTCGTTAGTCGCTTGTTGTTTTCTGCTGATAATACCATTTCCTCTCACTCCTTTTATATTATTAATCTAGTACACCAATTTCCTTAAAATAGAGTTCTGCTCCAGGGTGTAGTTTTGCAGGAGCTACATTAGCCATTTGCTCAGATGTAATATCAGCTATGTTTTTATGAAGCGATTGATATTTATCAATATTTTCTACAAGGGCACGTGTAATCGTGTAAGCCTCTTCAACAGACATGTTAGGGTCAGCAATTAGAAATGCACCAGCGTTAGAGGTTACTACCTCACTTTCTTGAAAGCTATATGTTCCTGCATCAATAACACCTGGCTGTAATCCCATTTTCTCCTCAAGAACTTGTTGTGCATTCTCATCTAGATCTAACATCAAAACATCAGTAGAAGTAGCTAATTCTTGAAACGTGGAGTCTGGAGCAAAAACAGGAACTCCCACCAAATCAGCACGATTGTTTCTAATCAAATCACTACCTGGACGATATGGCTCATAAAATACGCTACCACCCCATGATTCAATATCTTCATATGTGAATCCATATGCTTCAAAAATAATTCGGTTAACAGTTTCAGAAAGATTCCCTCTTTGATTGACCGCCGCTCTAAGTGGAGCTTGTTTTTCTTTAATATCAGCTATCGATTCAATCCCATACTGATCAGCAAAGCGTTTAGAAATCACTACTTGAACAGGAGAATTATCGTACAAAGTAGCAAGGGCATAGATTTCATCAATTTGTTCATTGAATGGCTCTTCCCCGTTTAATCCAGCCATTACTTCAAAGTTAAATGCTATTCCTAAAGGTACTTCACCATTTGTTACATTTACAACATTCCCAACACCGCTACCAGTTTCATAGCTATATTGTAGATTAGGTACTTCCTCTCGAATTAAACTACCAATTCCTTCCCCTAGCATGGACCAAAAACCACCAGCTGAACCTCCAACCGTTGTCAAAGTAAGAGAGTCTAGAGGAGTAATTTTTCCAACCTCTTCTGTAGCATTTGATTCCGAATCGCTATTATCGTCAGGCGTAGGTTCCGAAGCTGTATCGTTCCCCCCGCATGCTGCCAAAGAAAGTAATGAAAAAGCCATAACTGATAAAAGCCATTTGTTTTTTGTCATTAGTAAACACTCTCCCTTTTATATCAACCTATAAAAAATTTAAGCCCCGACCTTTTGCTTACTAAACCTAGGTAGTTTTCGATTGTTTCTAAACATATAGATTAAGAAAATCGTAGCTGTTATAATATTCAATAAAATATTGGGATAAATCATAGAAAGCGCTATCATAAATAAGAAAATTCGTTCTTGTCTAGTTAATTTATCTTTCAAGTATCCTTCCATACTGGCAGCAAGTGCATAAACACCTAAGATCGCTGTAACAACAGTTAAGATAATAGATACTATACTTCCTTGCATTAGTAATGTCGGGTGGTATACAAACATAAATGGGATAATAAACCCTACCGAAGCTAGCTTTGTTGCCTGTATCCCTACTTTCAACGGATTTGCATTCGCTATCCCAGCCGCTGTATATGACGCAACCCCAACTGGAGGTGTAATAGCTGATAATGCACAGAAGAATACAAGGAACAAATGAGCAGGCAATAAATCAATACCTAATTGAATGAATGCAGGAGCTACTAAGGCTGCTACTAGAACATAGGCAGATGGGGTCGGCATACCCATTCCTAGTAATATACAAATGAAAGCGCCTACAACTAAAGAGAAAAATATTGCTTCACCTGTTAAAGCGAAGATAAGTGATGTGAACTTGCCTGCAAGTCCTGTTAAATTTATTACACCAATGATTATTCCTGCGGCAGCTGTAGCTACAGTTAAAGGGATAATATGATAAACTACATCTGTGAAAATTTCTTTTATTTGTCTAACATTAATTCTTGTTGACCTCTTAACATAACTGATCAAAAATGTTGCAATAATTCCATATGTTGCAGCTAGAGATGGTGTAAACCCTTTTTCCATCGCCCAGACTAAGATCACAACAGGGAACACATAGAAAAAACCAGTTTTCATAGTCTTCGTTAGCCTTGGAATCTCATTTTTAGGAAGACCAACTAATCCAAGTTTTACAGAGCGAAAATGAACTTGAAAATAGACTCCTAAATAATAAAGCAAAGCACCTAATACAGAAGCTACGATGATGTCAAAATAAGATATACCAGTAAACTCAGCCATTAAAAAGGCAACCGATCCCATAATTGGGGGTAAGATTGTTCCACCTGATGATGCACTTGTTTCAACAGCAGCGGCGTAAACTGGATCATATCCTTTTTCTTTCATATTTGGGATATTAATAGAACCAGTAGTAGCTACATCAGATGTTGGACTACCAGATATACTTCCAAATACTGCAGAGGTCGTTACCGCTACTTTTGCTAGACCACCTGTACGTCTACCAACTAATGCAGCACATAGGTCGATAATAAATTGACCTGCCCCTGATTTTTTAAAAAAGTAACCAAATGTTACAAATAGAAATGCATAAGTTGCTGCCACTTGTACCGGAGCACCAAAAACGCCATTTGTTGTAAAGATCAGTTCTTCTAGGATGCGCTGGTTTGAGAGCTCACGGTGTCCAAACGTACCAGGGAGGTAGTGTCCTACATAAGCGTATAACAAGCCTAAAACTAAAATCGATGTAAGCCCAAAACCTAGTGTTCTTCTACACAACTCTAAAACACCGATAATTATTATTAAGCCAACAAGAGTATCTAAAGTTGTTAGAGCATCAAGTCCACTAACTCTTTGTAAAAAATAATCCATATTCCAAAGAATGTGCATACAGGATAGAAAAAATATCATTGAAAGCACTACATCAAATACAGAAGGATTTTTCCTTACCTTTTTGGACCCTCTAGTTGTTAAAAATGAAAGAGGGAGTAGAAACATTACGAAAATAACACTATAGTGATATGGACTCATGTTTCCTATTCCACCTAGCCACATAGTAAACCCAGAAATACCCAAGGCAAAGACCACAAAGATATAATAGTAGATACCTGTTGGTAGTTCCCTGTGTCCTTCTTGAAATAATAACTTAAAAACTTTATTCTTCATACAACACCACCTCTCTCGGATTATCATATTATTCTAACTATTTTTAACTTAATAATAGTGTATTATCTTTATAAGAGAACAACAAATATCTTTTCCCTCTATGCGCAAGAAATAATTATTTCTTTGTCTTTTTTGGTTATTTTATTTTTATTTATTCCCTGCTTTCTTTCTTGTGTTTAATCAAATGTTTACTGGTATTCCAGTGTAATTTGAAATAGTTATTTGAATAATAAGTATAATACAAAAATGTTTTCAGATTATTCAGTGACTATGATATCATTACAATATATACAATGTGCAAAAAATATAAAACCTTCCCTCTATACGAAGGAATATTGAAACGAGGTGTTAATTTTGGCAGAAAAAAGAGATAATACTTTATCTTCAGTAAAAAACGCATTACGAGTTTTAAAAAGTTTCTCTATAGAAGACCCAGAGAAAAAAATTACTGATTTAGCTAATTCATTGAACCTAGGTACAAGTACTGTTAGTAGGTTGATGACCACTCTAGCAAGTGAAGGCTTTGTTTATAAGAAAAATCAAAAATATCGATTAGGTTGGCCTCTACTATCTTTAAGCGGGGTAGTTACTTCTGATATAGAGATTCACAGTGAAGCTACACCAGTATTACACTCATTATTGAGTAAAACAGGTGAGACTTCTCACTTGAATATTCTTGAGAATATGGAAGTAATTTGTATTCATAAAGTTGAGAGCAACCACACTGTTCGCACCTTTACTCATATTGGTAGTAGAAATCCTCTTCATTGCACTAGCTCCGGAAAAGTCCTACTTGCATTTAATGAAGAGAAGATGTTTGATAAAGTAATAGAAGGTGGCCTTGTATCTTACACTCATAACACAATTTCAGATCCCAATAAACTTAAGGATGCATTAGTAGAAATACGAGAACATGGCTATGCGATTAGTAGAGAGGAACTTTACCAAGGTGTAACAGCAATCGCAGCTCCCATTAGGGACTATACCGGGGAAGTAGTTGCAGCAATCAATACAATTGGGCCTATTCAAAGAATTAATTCTCATAGTATACCGAATCATATTAAGAGGGTTTGTGATGCAGCTAAAGATATTTCTGAACGTCTTGGTTATTTTGAAGGCTTTAAATACTAATGCTCTTAAAACAGTATAATTTTTTCACTAAACACAGCAAAAATGAAAACGTCAACATTTTTAGTTTTGAACACTTAATATTTTTCAGGGTTTTCTAACAAATTCTATCTATTAGTTTTTGAACGCTCTTTGCGGATTGTTCAAAAACATTAAAGAAAAGGCCTCTCTAATAGTAAGAGGCCTTTTAGATAGTAAAACGATAACATTTTCTACAAAAGAGTACTTGAGTATTCTACTCCAACTCCAACAGCAAATCTCCTGTCTGTATCGCTTCCCCATTACTCACATGCACTTCTTTCACGACACCGTCAAATGGAGCTTGCACTGTGGTTTCCATCTTCATTGCTTCTGTAATCATAAGGTGATCACCTTTTTTCACCTGATCTCCTTTAACAACTAATGCTTTTAAAACCGTACCAGGCATCGAAGCGCCAATATGACTTTGGTTTCCTTTGTCAGCCTTTACTTTGGCTGTGACGATGGATTTTACATTTTGATCTTTAATTACCACTTCACGAGGTTGACCATTTAGTTCAAAATAGACTATCCGATTGCCATCGCTTTGCGGTTTAGAAATCGAAACGAGTTTGACAATTAATGTTTTTCCTTTTTCAATTTCTACCTCAATTTCTTCGCCTAATCTTAGTCCATAAAAGAAAGTAGGCGTATCTAGCACCGATACATCTCCAAATTGCTTACGGAATTGTTCAAATTCTAAAAACACCTTCGGATAAAGGGTATATGAAAGCAAATCATGACTTGTTACTTGTCTTTCTAATTTATGAAAGAGTGTTTCCTTCATTTCTTGGAAATCAACTGATTCCATCGTTTCCCCTGGTCGTCCTTCAAGGGGTTGTTTTCCTTTTAAAATGATGGTTTGCAGCTCTTTCGGGAACCCTTGATATGGTTTGCCGAGCTGCCCTTGAAAAAAATCAACAACTGAATCCGGAAAATCTAATTGCTGTCCTCGCTCAAAAATATCTTTTTCTGTCAGGTCATTTTGTACCATGTACAGTGCCATATCACCAACGACTTTTGATGACGGTGTTACCTTTACAACATCACCGAACATATCGTTAACAGATCGATACATCTTCTTTACTTCATTCCAGCGATCTGTTAAGCCAACTGCTTTCGCCTGTTGCTTGAGGTTGCTATATTGTCCACCAGGCATTTCATGTTCGTATACTTCTGTATGCGGAGCATTCATGCCACTTTCAAATCCAGCATAATACTTACGAGTTGCATCCCAGAAATCAGCTAATTGTTCAAATGCTTGGATATCGACATTGGGTTGTCGCTTAGACCCGCTCAACGCATAATACAAACTGTTTGCACTCGGCTGAGACGTTAACCCTGCCATTGAACTAACTGCGACATCAACAATATCTACTCCTGCTTCAATTGCTCGTGCATATGTGAATAAACCGTTTCCACTAGTATCATGTGTATGCAAATGAATTGGGATCGTAATGCTGTCCTTTAACTCGGTAATTAACTGATAAGCCGCCTCAGGTTTTAACAAACCTGCCATATCTTTAATTCCTAGTATGTGAGCGCCTGCCTGCTCTAATTCTTTAGCTAATGATTTGTAATAGGTTAAATCGTATTTCGTGCGGCTTGAATCCAAAATATCACCTGTATAGCACATTGATGCTTCAGCAACTTTTCCATTATCACGAACAGAATCAATTGCCAGCCTCATTCCTTCTACCCAGTTTAAGCTGTCGAAAATTCGAAAGACATCAATCCCTGCTTCAGCAGACTTCTTAACAAATTGTTCAATAACATTATCCGGATAGTTCGTATATCCGACCGCGTTAGATGCACGTAGTAACATTTGAAATAAGACATTCGGTGATTGCTTGCGTAATGTCAACAAACGCTCCCATGGATCCTCATGTAGAAAACGCATCGTTACATCGTACGTTGCTCCACCCCACATTTCCATTGAAAAAAGATTAGGAAGTAGTCTAGCTGTCGGTTCTGCAATTTTCTTTAAGTCATGTGTCCGAATTCTAGTTGCAAGCAAGGATTGGTGGGCATCTCTGAATGTTGTATCAGTTAATAACACCTCATTTTGTTCCTTTACCCACTTCGCTAGTCCTTCTGGTCCATGCTGATCCAGAATTTGTTTCGTTCCATTTGGAATCGAATCTATATACTTTACTTTAGGAACAGGAGGTTTTTCAAAAATTGGTTTTTTGATCTGTTCCAACCCAGGGTACCCATTAACTATGGTTTCACCAATAAACGAAAGCATCTTCGTTCCTCGGTCTTTCCGCTTTGGAAATACAAACAACTCTGGAGATTGATCAATAAACGATGTATTGTATTCTCCCGATAAAAACTTCGGATGTTGAACGACGTTTTCTAAAAAAGCAATATTCGTTTTAATCCCACGAATTCGAAACTCACGTAAATTACGTAACATTTTCGATGCAGCTCCGTCAAATGTAAGCGCCCATGTCGATACTTTTACAAGTAATGAATCATAATAAGGTGTGATAACTGACCCTTGAAATCCATTTCCGGCATCCAATCTAACTCCAAATCCACCACCGGAACGATACGCATTAATTCGTCCAGTATCCGGCAAGAAACCGTTACTTGGATCTTCTGTCGTTACTCGAGATTGAATTGCAAATCCATTACAAACAATGTTTTCTTGACTTGGAATTCCTAGTTTAGGTCCATGTAACTGTTCTCCGTCAGCAATCATGATTTGTGATTGAACAATGTCAATCCCCGTCACCATTTCGGTAATCGTATGCTCTACTTGGACACGCGGATTCACTTCAATGAAGTAGAATTTCCCGTCATCTGTAGCTAAGAATTCAACTGTACCTGCATTAACATACTTTATGTTTTCAGCCAACTGTACAGCAGCATCACAAATCTGTTGACGAACGTCTTCACTTAAAGAAACACTCGGAGCTATCTCAACGACTTTTTGATGGCGTCGTTGAACAGAACAATCTCGTTCATATAAATGAATAATATTTCCATGTTTATCAGCCAATATTTGCACTTCGATATGCTTCGGATTCTCAATAAATTTCTCAACATACACTTCATCATTACCAAATGCAGATTTGGCTTCAGATTTGGCACGATCATAAGATTCACGCAGTTCACTAGCAGAGCGAACGATACGCATCCCTCGTCCACCACCACCAAGTGAAGCTTTAATGATAAACGGGAATCCATGCTTTCCTGCAAATGCTTCTACTTCTGCCACATTCTCAACTGGCCCATCACTACCTGGAATAACAGGCAGTCCAGCCTTCAACGCTTGTTCTCTTGCCTGAACTTTATCGCCAAACATATCTAGGTGTTCCAGTTCTGGTCCAATAAATATAATTCCTTCTTCAAAACACCGCTTCGCGAAATCAATATTTTCTGACAAAAATCCATATCCAGGATGGATCGCATCAACCTCGTTCCGTTTTGCTAGTTCAATAATTCCTTCAATATCCAAATACGCTTCAATCGGCTTTTTCCCTTCACCAACAAGATAAGCCTCATCGGCTTTATAACGGTGAAATGCTCCTGAATCTTCATTCGAATAAATCGCAACTGTTCGGATGTTTAATTCGGTACACGCACGAAAAATTCGGATAGCAATTTCCCCTCGATTCGCTACTAATATCTTTTTAATGTTCATAAATGTTCCTCTTCTCTTTATTGTTCTTCGTTCAAGATTATTAAAAAAACCTCAATAAATCGTTCAAGAGGCACAAGATTATCAAATGAAAGTAATACCTTTCTTTACATAAGTACAAAATATTCCTGTAATCAGACTAAGTAGTTTGTTTTAAGAACGCCTCTACCTTAAATATCAAAACTAGTTTGGCTAATACATGAAAAGACATTCTAACAACTAGAATGCCTTCTCAAAAATACGACGCTTTGCTACTTACTCCCTTGTAATGTCTTCTCAGGTTCAAATGTCATAATCGCATTTCCACTTCCAGATGACTGGGCATAAGTATGGAATGATGGTTTATAGCTATCTTCTAATGTTCCAAGCAGCATAGCTAAATGACGTCCTCCACCTTCTACACCAGCAACATTTGCGTATTGAGGAAGCATTTCCTTAGCTAAATCCCAGTTTCGATTCATTATATAATCGATGAACTGTTTATCTAAAGCCTGCTCTGAAACAGTTGGCATATGATGACGGCCTCGTACTAAATTATGAGCAAGCGCACCACTATAAACAAATACGTATTTCTTATCGCTATTGTTTAACACTTCCCCAATCGCTTGCCCCCATTTATACGTTTCTTCCAAACCAGCTGCCATTGTAATAGACAAGTTGACGACAGGAATATCTGCATTTGGAACAAGGTAACGTAAAGGTACAACCGTTCCATAATCCCATACATACGTTGGATCATTCACCGCGATAACAGGAAGACGTGCATGTTTTCCTGCTAAAACAAGCTCTTCTCCTAGTGCTTGGTCTCCAGGATAATCATAGGCAACATCCGAAATAATATCCGGACATTCAAATGCAGTTAAAATTCCTTTATGTCTTGGCGACACATCTACGTAATGATGGAACGTTGATTGCCAGTGACAAGAGATCAGAATAACAGCATCTGGTTTGATCTCTTCGATTTGCTTAGAGATTTCATCCATCTTTGCCACGATATCTTGTTGAAAGTCAGGAACATTTTCACGATGGCATATACTAGGAACGTGAGCAGCCAAAATACCTAATTCAATCGTCATTTCTCATTCCCCCTAAAAAAATTAATCCTCCCCAAAATGAACAAAAACCTTGTATCAATTCAACTCTACTTAGAAGCGTTACGTTTCTCTACTGACTCACCAGCAATTCCCCAATGAGATTTTGGTACTTCTGTAACCAGAACTCGAACACTCTCTTTTGGAACCTCTAATGTTGAGGAAATCGTCTCAGTAATATCAGCAATGACCTTCTCAATTTTCTCCTTCGGTCGGCCTTCCATCATGTTAACGTTTACAATTGGCATGATACTTTCCCTCCTTTTTATTGTTATCGAGACGCTATTGTTACATCTTGAAATCCTATCCAAATTTATGTGTGCTTTCTTTTTATGTGAGTTTACGAGTAATAGAAAAAGGGAAGTTCGCCCTTTTACCCTCAATCGTGCGAACATGGTTGCGATGGCTTTACTCGCTGCGCGCTTTTTGAGAAGATCACTCAAAAAAGCATAAAACATTACGGCGGCTTCGCTCTTTGCTGAGAGTAATACAAAAGGGAAAACCTGCCCTTTTACCCTCAATAGTGCGAACATGGTTGCGATGGCTCCACTCGCCGTGCGCTTTTTGAGAAGATCACTCAAAAAAGCTTAAAACATTACGGCGGCTTCGCTCTTTGCTGAGAGTAATACAAAAGGGAAAACCTGCCCTTTTACCCTCAATCGTGCGAACATGGTTGCGATGGCTTTACTCGCTGCGCGCTTTTTGAGAAGATCACTCAAAAAAGCTTAAAACATTACGGCGGCTTCGCTCTTTGCTGAGAGTAATACAAAAGGGAAAACCTGCCCTTTTACCCTCAATCGTGCGAACATGGTGCGATGGCTCCGCTCGCTGCGCGCCTTTATGAGAAGACCGCTCATAAAGGCTTTAAAACATTGCAGCGGCTTCGCTCATCGCTTCGAGTAAAAGAAAAAGGGAAGTTCGCCCTTTTTCTTTTACTCTCCAACCGAGAAGCTTACTTCTCCTAGACCGTCTAGTTTGCCTGTGACAAAGTCACCGTATGATAGGTGATGAGCTCCTGTGATTCCACCTGTTAGAATAACTTGACCTGCTTTTAGCTTTTCTCCTTTACGGTGAAGCATGTTCGCAAGCATTGCTACGGAGTTTGCAGGGTGACCTAATACAGCTGCACCAGCACCTAGGTCTTTGATTTCACCGTTGATAGATAGAACCGTTCCAATTAGTTCTAGATCCAGCTCTTCCGGTTTACGCACTTTGCTTCCAAACACGACTTGAGAAGTTGATGCGTTATCAGCAACCACATCTGGTAATGTAAAGTTAAAGTTTTCATAGCGGCTGTCAATGATTTCGAGTGCTGGGCAAACATAGTCTGTCGCAGCCAAAACTTGAGCACCCGATACACCGGGACCTTCAATATCTTTTCCTAGGATAAAAGCTACTTCCGCTTCTACTTTTGGATGAATAAAATCGGCTAATGAAATTTTCCCGCCATCTTGGACAATCATATTATCAAAAACATATCCGTAAATTGGTTCCTCTACATTCATTTGTTTCATTTTTGCGCGACTTGTTAAGCCCATTTTTGGACCAACGATGTTATGACCTTGTTCAAGCTTCATTTTCACCAGTTCTTCTTGAATATCATATGCTTCTTCTACCGTTAAGTTAGGAACTTTATCTGAAGTTATACGAACAACTTCTTTTCTTTGTAATTCAGCATCTAGTAAAAACTTTGCAATCTCTTTATTCGACATGTTACTCATAATATCCCCCCACTACACTTTCAAACTATTTTGTTTGTTTGCAATTTCAGCTGCTACATCGATAATCATGTCTTCTTGTCCGCCGACTACTTTTCTCTTTCCTAATTCAATTAAAATATCACGAGAGTCAACATTAAATTGTTTCGCTGCTCTTTGGGAATGAAGCAAAAAGCTTGAGTACACCCCAGCGTAGCCCATGACAAGACTATCTCTCGTAATCTCTTGTGGTTGAGTTAAAATTGGAGCAACAATGTTTTCAGCCAAATCCATCATTTTATATAAATCTACTCCACTATTTAATCCCATTCTCTCAAGTACAGCGACTAATACTTCTGTTTGTGTATTACCAGCACCTGCTCCTAAGCAACGTACACTACCATCAATTCTTGTTGCTCCTTCTTCAATCGCAGCTAATGTATTCGCCATCGCAAGAGACAAATTGTTATGTGCATGGAATCCTATGTTAACTGTTAGACTTTGACGAAGCGCTCGGATTCGCTCACGTACTTCGTTTGGAAGTAACGCTCCGGCTGAGTCTACAACGTAAACTGTATCTGCCCCGTAACTTTCCATTAACTTCGCTTGTTCAACAAGCTTGTCGACAGGAGCCATGTGTGACATCATCAGGAAACCGACCGTTTCCATTCCTAGCTCTTTTGCTAGATTAATGTGCTGAGGAGATACATCCGCTTCAGTAACATGTGTAGCAATACGTGCCATTTTAGCACCAAGCTCCGCTGCTTGTTTCAACTCATTCATCGTACCAATTCCTGGAATCAAAAGGACAGCTACTTTCGTTTGATCACAAACAGATACAGCAGCTTCGATTAATTTCATTTCATCCGTTAACGAACGTCCATATTGTTCGGATGATCCAGCTAAGCCATCACCATGAGCTACTTCAATGTATGGAACACCTGCATCATTTAATGCACGAGCCACTTCTGTTACTTGTTCAACTGTATATTGATGACCTATTGCATGACTTCCATCACGCAAGGCAACTTCTGTAAGTAAAATATCTCGATTATCGCTCATTTTATCCATCCCTTTCTATGGCAAGTTCAATTTTAGATGATTGCAGAGTTTAGCTTGTTTTTTGCAAGTTCTTCTGCGACCTTCACGGATGCAGCTGTCATAATGTCTAAGTTCCCAGAATAAGAAGGTAAGTAATCACCTGCTCCTTCTACTTCTATGAAAATCGTGACACGGTTTCCATCAAAAATAGGTTCTGTTCTCAAACGGTATCCAGGTACATACGATTGAACGCTATCAGCCATTTCTTGGATTGACTTCGTAATTGCGGCTTCATCCATTTTCCCAGGTTCCACAACAGCATAAACAGTGTCTCTCATTAAAATAGGAGGCTCAGCTGGGTTTAGAATAATGATTGCTTTCCCTCGTTTCGCCCCTCCAATTTCTTCAATTCCACGCTTTGTCGTTTGCGTGAATTCATCAATATTTGCTCTCGTACCAGGGCCCGCACTCTTACTTGAAATCGTCGCAACAATCTCTGCATACTCAACTGGTGCTACTCGGTTCACGGCATGAACCATCGGAATCGTCGCCTGGCCACCACAAGTAATTAAATTAATATTTGGGACATCTAGGTTTGAATCTAGATTTACAGGTGGCACAACAAATGGTCCTCTTGCTGCAGGAGTTAAATCGAGAACTTGTTTGCCTGCTTCTTTTAACAATTTCGCATGACGGACATGGGCTTTTGCTGATGTCGCATCAAAGAAAATATCTGCTAATTCACTATTCGTCTCCAAAAATTCTTCAAGCCCATTAGTAAACGTTTGATAGCCTCTTTCTTTCGCACGTTTTACTCCATCAGAATACGGGTCAATCCCAATAAGTGACGTCAATTCTAGCGTTTTGGATCTCTCAATCTTCAACATTAAATCTGTACCGATATTACCTGTTCCTATAATCGCTACTTTAATTTTATCCATGTGAATCTCCTTCCGAACAGTTTTTATGATGAAAAACGAACTGAAACCTCACCTAGATGAGCAATTTTTGCTGTAAATATATCTCCAGGCTCTGCATCAACTGCAGCTGAAAGAGCCCCTGATAGTATGACTTCACCAGCTTTTAACGTAATATCAAATTCACTTAGCTTATTCGCTAACCATGCAACACAATTAGCTGGATGACCCATTACCGCTGCCCCTACTCCTGTGTTGACAATCTCACCATTCTTCAAGAGGACCATTCCAACCTGAGAAAGATCGACTTTATCGACACTGACTGGCTTGCCGCCAAGTACGTAATGGCTGCTTGATGCGTTATCAGCAATCGTATCTGGTAATTTAATTTTCCAGTCTTTTACTCGGCTATCGACAATTTCTAATGAAGGCAAAAGGTAATCAGTTGCTTGTATCACATCTAATGCTGTTACATTAGGTCCTTTTAAATCTTTCTTAAGTACAAAGGCAACTTCTCCTTCTACTTTTGGTTGCATGACTTCGTTATAAGAAAGCTCTGTTCCATTTTCAACAACCATTCCATCTAGTAGATGTCCATAATCTGGTTCATCAACACCTAATAATTTTTGCATCGCAACAGATGTCAGGCCGATTTTTTTTCCAACGATCGTCTGTCCTTGTGCAACCTTCTGCTTAATAATTTCTAATTGAACAGCATATGCATCTTGAACTGTAAACGAAGGGCTTTGGTCTGTTAATGCCACTGTACCCACTCGATCTTGTTCTGCTTGTAAGAGCTGGTTTGCAAACGATTCTGGTGTACTCATCGTTTTCCCTCCTTATATATGTGAAAAAGGGGAAGGAGCTCTGGAACTCGTCCTTCGCTCCACTCCTCATTTAAATTAAAGCTTAATGCAAATATTTTTTAGTTCACTGTAGAATTCGAAGCTATGCATTCCGCCTTCACGTCCGATTCCACTTTGCTTCAT
>NZ_JAKRYL010000018.1 GCF_023555415.1 Halalkalibacter alkaliphilus
GAGAAAATGGCTATTCATGTCGTACAGTCCGGCGATTCATTGTGGAGAATCTCACAACTTTATAATGTTCCCATACCAACCTTAATGGAAATCAATGGGTTAGAATCACCTTTACTTGTCCCAGGATTATCACTATATATTCCTGCTAATACGCTAACCAATCGCTTCTATGAAATAAGTGCTGGGGATACGCTTTGGTCCATAGCTAGAAGGTATCAAACAACGGTCGAAGCGATTTTAGCAGCGAATCCGCAAATAAACGTCTATTTTCTTCAAATTGGTCAAAGAATTACTGTGCCAACACCGTTAAAAATGAATATGACAACATTGGGATTTTTCGTCCCGTATTCTATTCCATTTTTCTTATCTGTATTTGATCAGTTTGCAAATCAATTAACATATTTAGCCGTTGTTTCCTATTCTTTTACGGAAGAAGGAAGGGCGTATGTAGATCTTCCCGATGATCAAATTCCTGAAAGAGCTCGGCAATTAAATGTTGTGCCATTATTAATGATTCGAAACATTACAGCTGGAGGAGTGTTTAGTGCAGAGTTAGTCGGAACAGTACTTGAAAATCCAACCTTCCGCGGAAATCTAATTCGGAGTTTAATGAATTTTGTCGAGGAAAGGGGATATGGAGGGATAAGTATTGATTTTGAATTTATTCCACCACCAAGGCGAAATGATTTTGTTACCTTTTTAACTGAATTGAAAACGGCATTAGGAGATTTGGTTTTACATGTAAACGTTCATGCGAAAACGGTTGATATTCCAACCAATCCAATTATCGGAGGCCATGATTATCGGGGGATAGCTGAAGTGTCTGATATTGTTGCAGTTATGACAATGGATTATGGTTATCCAGGTGGACCGCCTGATCCGGTTAGTCCAATTTGGTGGGTAGAAGAGGTGATTCGTTATTCTTTAACAGAAATCGATCGAAACAAACTGCAAATTGCCTTGCCGATGTATGGATATGACTGGATTCTAGGAACAAATGTAACAAGAGGATGGTCGCTGAATGCTGCCCAAAACCTAGCTATTAATTCAGGTGCTGTGATTAATTTTGATCCGACAGCAATGTCACCGAACTTTTTATATTGGGTAGGGGCAGAAGGGCATATCGTTTGGTATGAAGATGTTCGTAGTTACGAAGAAAAATACAAACTGATTGATTTTTATGGGTTACTTGGAGCAACCTACTGGGAAACTCGATTGCCGTTCCCTCAAAATTGGGATTATATGGATCAACATATTAACGTACAGAGTTAAATATTAGTAAAAAAGCAATGCTCTCGTGAGTGAGGCATTGCTTTACTATTTGTTTATGCCGCTTTCTTGCTGTAATCATCACAACGGATTTCTGCATTTTTTCTTTGGTAGTAATACCAGTTAAGCCCAATAGAGATCACATAAAATGCAATGAAGTAATACAATGCTGAAATCGGTGTGCCTGTTGTTGATACAGACCAACCAAATAACTGCGGAATAAAGAAAGATCCATATGCAGCAAAAGCTGCTGTAAATCCTAAAACAGGAGCTGCTTCTTTAACTGGAAAGATGATCGGGATCATTTGGAATGTTGAACCAGAACCCATTCCTGCAGCAATAAATAATAGTAAGAACGATACTAAGAACCCAGCAAAGTTTTGTTGGCCGATAAAGTAAATAACAGAAAGGGCTCCAAGTGACATAGCAACAAGTACATAAGCCGTAACTCTCGCACCACCAAATTTATCAGAAACCCATCCGCCAACAGGTCTGAATGCTGCGGCTAAAAAGGCACCTAGAAAGGCTAATGCCACATAGTCAGGGAATTGTGAGCGTAATAATAATGGAAATGCTGCACCGTACCCAATAAATGATCCGAATGTAGCTACATATAAAATAGTCATGATCCACGTATGCTTCCGTTTGACAATAACAAATTGGTCTTTCACTGACTGCTGAGCAGTTGGTAAGTTATCCATTCCGAAATACGCAACAATTGTCATCACAGCAATTGGTATGACCCAAATGAATGCCGCATTTTGTAACCAAATTTCCTGGCCATTTGCTAACAATTGACCTTCGCCACCAATGAAAGCGAATGTACTTACTGCAATGATAAGTGGTGTCACGAATTGAACAACAGAAACCCCCATATTTCCTAAACCACCATTAATACCAAGCGCCGTTCCTTTTTCTTTTTTCGGGAAAAAGAAACTAATGTTTGCTAATGCAGAAGAGAAGTTTCCTCCACCAAGTCCACATAATGCTGCTAACAGCAACATGACCCAGTAAGGTGTATCTGGGTTTTGTACAGCAAAACCGATCCCTATCGTAGGGATTAATAGAACCCCTGTTGAGAATACGACCCAGTTTCTACCACCGAATTTCCCGACAGCAAATGTGTATACAAAACGTAGTGAAGCACCAACAAGTCCTGGAATAGCCGCTAACGTAAATAATTGTTCATCAGTAAAGGCAAAGCCAATGTCATTCAACCTAACTGCTACAACCGACCAAATTTGCCAAACGATAAAGGCGAGCATTAGTGTTGGAACTGAGATCCATAGATTTCTTTTGGCGTGCCTTTTTCCTTCCCTTTCCCAGAATTCTTTGTTCTCTGGATTCCATTCTTTAATTCTTCCCATGTCGATTTCCCCCAATAATGGATTAATATATTTGAAATACATCTTTTTTTCATACTCAAATCATACAAAGTTACCATCCGCATGAAAGTGATGAATGTCACATTCGCGAATGTTTTACAAAGCGCAAAAGCTTGTTTCATGTTTTATATATAATAGGAAAAAAACAGGGGGAGACAGGTTGAAAAAAATAAATATTAAATATGAATCAATTGTTAAAGAAAGAAAAGGGCCTGACAACTTGTGAAAAGTTGAACATTTTTTAAAAGAATGTGATCTATCTCACATAAATGCTGGAATTTTTGTCCTACAATGAGCAGTAGATAAACAATGTGAATTACTGAACAACTTGGAGGGATAAATAATGGCAAAGAGAAAGTTAGTTATGATAGGAAATGGAATGGCAGGCGTTCGCGTCATAGAGGAGATTTTAAAGCTGAACCACGATTTATATGAGATTACAATCTTCGGGAATGAGCCTCATCCTAACTACAATCGTATTCAGTTATCAAATGTGCTTCAAGGAAACACGACATTTGAAGAAACAATAATTAATGATCTGAGTTGGTACGCGTCGAATCTCATTCAACTCTTTACAGGTGAGACAGTAACCGGAATAGACACCAATAAAAAACTTGTCATCTCAGATAAAGGGCGAGAAGTAGCTTACGATGAATTGATTCTAGCAACAGGATCGTTGCCATTTATTTTGCCTGTACCCGGTGCAGATAAAGAAGGTGTCATCGGTTTTCGCGATATTAAAGATTGTGAGGATATGATTCAAACAGCAAAACAATACAAAAAGGCCGTCGTCATTGGTGGAGGATTGTTAGGCTTAGAAGCTGCAAAAGGATTGATTCATTTAGGAATGAAAGTAGATGTTGTACATTTAATGGAACATTTAATGGAACGACAACTTGATGCGGTTGCTTCATCAATGTTGAAGAGAGAATTGGAAGAGCAAGGAATGAACTTCCTAATGGAAAAAGCAACGGTCGAACTTACTGGTACAGATCGAGTTGAAGGCATCCGATTCAAAGACGGTACAGAGACTAAAGCAGATTTAGTTGTAATGGCTGCAGGGATCAAACCAAATGTTAGTCTTGCAAAAGAAAGCGGAATCTATGTAAACAGAGGGATTGTTGTTAATGACTTTATGGAAACTAACATTCCGCATGTATATGCAGTTGGTGAATGTGCGGAACATAGAGAGATTGTTTACGGTCTAGTTGCTCCACTCTATGAACAGGGAAAAGTATTGGCACAAGTACTTTGCAATCAGAAAGATAAAGGATATGAAGGCTCTATAACTGGAACACAATTAAAAGTTTCAGGGGTTGACCTTTTCTCAGCTGGGGAAATTTACGATGATAACACGTCTAAAGCAATTGTTGTTCACAATGAATACGAAGGAATCTATAAAAAGGTATTAGTTCGTGATGATCGTATTGTAGGGATTGTGTTATACGGTGATACAAAAGATAGCAACCGATTGTTTAAAATGCTGAATGAGAAACAAGATGTGTCAGACTTTACTTCTATTTCATTCCTTCAATCTCAAGAATCTTCTAACACAAATGATGTGGCTAGTATGCCAAATGATGAGGTTGTTTGTGGATGTAATGGGATTAGTAAAGAAACGATTGTTAACGCAATCCAAGAGGAAGGAGTCACAACGGTAGAGCAAGTAGGAGGATGCACGAATGCGGGGCGTTCATGTGGACGATGCAAACCTGTCATTCAAGACATTATTGCCTATACTCTTGGAGATGAATTTGCGCAAACAGCCGAGAAAAAGACCGTATGTGGATGTACAACATTAAGCCGTGATGAAGTAGTGGAAGAAATCCGCGAAAAAGGATTAACAACGATCAAAGAAGTTATGAATGTATTACATTGGGAAAATGAAGAAGGTTGTTCAAAATGCCGACCTGCGCTTAATTATTTCTTAGGGATGATTTACCCTGATTATGCGGATGAAAGAGATTCACGTCTAGTAAATGAAAAAATGCATGCAAACATTCAAAAAGACGGTACGTATTCAGTCATTCCGAGAATGTACGGTGGAGTCACAACAGCAAAAGATTTACGCAAATTAGCGGATATTGCAGAGAAGTATGATGTCCAATTACTAAAAATAACGGGTGGACAGCGCATTGGGTTATATGGTCTAGAAAAAGAGAAACTGCCAGCTGTTTGGGAAGACTTAGGTATGCCTTCTGGTTATGCATACGGAAAAACGCTACGGACAGTAAAAACATGTGTTGGAGCGCAATTCTGCCGCTTTGGTACTCAAGATTCTATGAGTCTAGGAATAGAATTAGAGAAACGTTTTGAACGTCTTGATACGCCACACAAAGTAAAAATGGGTGTGTCCGCTTGTCCACGAAACTGTGCAGAAGCAGGGATTAAAGATGTGGGAATTGTCGGTCTTGACGGAGGCTGGGAAATTTACGTAGCAGGAAACGGCGGAACAGACCTCAGAGCTGGAGATCTATTATGCAAAGTGAAAACAGAAGAAGAAGTTTATGAAATTACAGGAGCATATTTACAATATTATCGTGAAACAGCTCTATATTTAGAAAGAACATCTACATGGGTTGAGCGTGTTGGGTTAGATCATGTCAAGGAAGTCTTAGCTAATGAAAAGACAAGAAATGAGTTAAATGAGAGATTAAACCAAACGCTTGCACGTTATGAAGAGCCTTGGCAAAAAGCAGTAGAAGAAGAGCAAATCCGTAATGCTTATTATTCAAAACGTGAATTATTAAAATTATAAAATAGAAGGGAGAGGAATCTAATGATTTCTACTGGAACTCGAATCAATATTTGTAATTATAATCAACTGCCAAGTATAATTGGACAAGTTTTTGTCGTAGATCATGAAGAAATTGCTGTGTTTCGACTTTCAAATGGAGAGGTACGAGCAATCGAAAACAAAAGTCCGCATCCAAAGGGGGGAAAATTAGCTGATGGTCTAATAAGTGGTGAATTTGTCTATTGTCCGATTCATGATTGGAAAATTTCACTTGTCGATGGGAAAGTTCAAGCTCCTGATAGAGGACTTGTCAAAACTTTTCCAATTGAAATAGACGGAGAAGATGTTTATCTCATTGTTTAACATCACGTTACGTATTCAATAATTTGTCACGAATAAAAGTGGTATTTGTGATAAAAATCACATTGTTTTATTCGAATATCTATTAATCTTATAAGTGTAAGGTAATAAAAGTTATTTCAGCTAGTCAACTGGTTAGGTGTATGATGAGAGATTGTAATTAAGTGAATGGTTATGCACCTGACCTTGTGAATGAATTCACATTATTTTAGTGAAAATTAACCTTTAGATGTAGAGAGTGAGGGTGAATGTAAATGAACCACTGGAGAACATTCAATCAAGGAAAATGGCAATCGGATGTAGATGTAAGAGATTTTATTCAAAGTAACTACGTTTTATATGAAGGAAATGACGAGTTTTTAGAAAAAGCAACCGATCATTCACGAAAGCTATGGGATCAAATTATGGATCTAAGTAAAAAAGAACGTGAAAACGGTGGCGTGTTAAGCATGGATACATCGATCGTTTCAACGATTGTATCTCATGGGCCAGGATACTTAAATCAAGAAATAGAACAAGTTGTCGGCTTGCAAACGGATGAACCTTTTAAAAGATCGATGCAACCATTTGGCGGCATTCGAATGGCTGCTGATTCGTGCAACGCATACGGATATACATTATCCCCTGAAGTAGAAGAGATTTTTACGAAATATCGCAAAACACATAACCAAGGCGTGTTTGATGCCTACACTCCAGAGATGAGAATGGCTCGTAAGGCAGGAATTGTTACAGGTCTTCCGGATGCTTACGGACGAGGAAGAATCATTGGAGATTACCGTAGAGTAGCCCTTTACGGAGTAGATTTCTTAATGAAACAAAAACAAGATGATTTAAATACAACAGGTTCGATCATGTCGGAAGATGTGATACGTGACCGCGAAGAAATAGCTGAACAAATTAGAGCACTTAAGGAATTAAAGGAAATGGCAGCGTCATATGGTTTTGATATTTCACAACCAGCCACGACGGCGAAAGAAGCGTTCCAATGGTTGTACTTTTCTTACTTAGCAGCGATCAAAGAGCAAAATGGAGCAGCAATGAGCTTAGGCCGTGTCTCCACGTTCCTAGATATTTATATTGAGCGTGACTTACAGGAAGGTACTTTAACAGAAGTGGAAGCTCAAGAGCTTGTTGATCATTTCGTTATGAAACTACGTCTTGTAAAATTTGCACGAACACCTGATTACAATGAGTTATTCAGTGGGGACCCAACGTGGGTGACAGAATCAATTGGCGGTGTTGGTGTAGACGGCAGACCGCTTGTAACGAAGAACTCGTTTAGATTCTTGCATACATTAGACAACTTAGGACCGGCACCAGAACCAAACTTAACTGTATTGTGGTCCAATCAGTTACCAAAAGGGTTTAAAGAGTATTGCTCAAATATGTCGATTAAAACAAGTTCGATCCAATACGAAAATGATGATCTAATGAGAGCAAGTTACGGAGATGATTATGGAATTGCTTGTTGTGTAAGTGCGATGAAAATTGGTAAACAAATGCAGTTTTTCGGGGCACGTGCGAACTTAGCTAAAGCACTATTGTATGCTATCAATGGTGGAATTGATGAAAAGTTAAAAATGCAAGTGGGGCCTGCAATAGCGCCTATTACAGATGAATATTTAGATTACAATAAAGTTGTTGCGAACTTTGATAAAGTAATGGATTGGTTGGCAGAGTTATATATGAATACGCTTAACATCATCCACTACATGCATGATAAGTATAGTTATGAGCGGATTGAAATGGCTCTTCATGACAAAGAAGTGATTCGCACAATGGCGTGTGGTATTGCTGGTTTATCTGTTACGGCTGATAGTTTAAGTGCTATTAAACATACGAAAGTAAAAGTCATTCGTGACGAACAAGGCATTGCTGTTGATTACGAAATTGAAGGCGATTATCCAAAGTATGGAAACAATGATGATCGTGTAGACGACATTGCTGTTTCATTAGTGAAAACGTTTATGAATAAATTGAAAAAACATAAAACGTATCGCAATGCAATTCCGACGATGTCCGTTTTAACGATTACAAGTAACGTTGTATATGGTAAGAAAACAGGAAACACACCTGATGGAAGAAAAGCTGGTGAGCCATTTGCACCAGGAGCAAACCCGCTGCATGGACGCGATCAAAAGGGTGCTCTTGCGTCACTAACATCGGTTGCGAAAATTCCATATGAGTATTCACTAGATGGTGTATCAAATACATTTAGTATTGTACCAAAGGCGCTAGGAAAAGAAGATCAAGATCAAACAGCAAATCTAGTGGGAATTCTAGATGGTTATGCAAAACAAGGGGGCCATCATTTAAATATTAATGTGTTCAACCGTGATACATTGATTGATGCGATGGAACATCCAGAAGAGTATCCACAATTAACGATTCGGGTATCAGGTTATGCTGTTAACTTCATAAAGTTAACACGTGACCAACAAATTGACGTCATTAATCGTACATTCCACGAATCGCTGTAATATAATTGTGCCCCCAGCTAAGAAACAAAAAATGATAGTAACTAGCGGGGGCAATTTTCGTCACCTTGGTTATCTAGGAAAATGAGGGATAAATGATGATTGGAAAAATTCATTCAATAGAAACTTGTGGAACCGTTGATGGTCCAGGATTACGATATATTGTTTTCATGCAAGGCTGCTTGCTGCGCTGTCAATATTGTCATAATCCAGATACGTGGAAAATTGGTGAAGGAAAAGATATCACCGTAGATGAAATCGTTAATGACCTGAAGTCTTATTTGCCTTACTTTGAGAGTAGTGGAGGGGGAATTACAGTATCAGGGGGAGAACCATTGCTTCACCTCGATTTCCTTATCGAACTATTTACGAAATGCAAGGAATTAGGGATTCACACGACAATTGATTCATCTGGTGGCTGTTTCCAAGAGCATCCCGAATTTTTACGAAAACTAGATAAACTATTATCATTGACAGATTTAATTTTGTTAGATATTAAGCATATTGATACAAAAAAGCATCATGCATTGACAGGAATGAAAAATGATCACATTTTAAAGTTTGCTAAGTTTTTGTCCAATAAAAACATCCCAATTTGGGTTCGACATGTATTAGTACCAGGTATTTCTGATGATGTCAAAGACTTAAAGAACTTACGACAATTTATTGATGAGTTAGAAAATGTGGAAAGAGTCGAAGTGTTGCCTTATCACAAATTAGGTGTTTATAAATGGAAAGAGCTGGGTTTAGACTATGCATTAGAAGATGTCGAGCCTCCGACTGAAGAATCTGTATTGGAAGCAAAAACGTTACTGAGAAGTAGATAATATGTGAAGCACATGGTAGACAAAAGAAGAAATAAGTAGATGTTTAAGCGCTCGAATATAAATGTTCGAGTGCTTTTAACATGGTTTAATACGTTCAACTTCTAGTGTATTAGAAGTCAGTACTTTAATTAGCTAAGATTTCCAAATAGTGATCAATGTCACAGCAACCCCCTAAAGGTGCATGTAAAATACATGTTATAGAAGAATTAAATTTTATTGCAAATTTGGAGGGGATGTAGATGTTTTGTCATCAATGTGAGCAAACACCAACAGGGGGATGCAACATCATAGGCGTTTGTGGAAAAAATGAAGATATTGCCAGTTTGCAAGATACACTTGTTTTTGCGTTAAAAGGAATTGCTGCTTATGCAACTCACGCAAGACAATTAGGCTTCTCTGACCCAGAGGTAGATGCTACAACACATGAAGCATTGTATATGACGTTAACAAACTCAAATTTTAATATGCAAGAACATATTGATATGGCGATGAAAGTCGGAAGCTCTGCAGTCAAAGTGATGGAACTGTTAGATCAAGCCCATACAAGTAGATTAGGTGTTCCGGAACCAATCACCGTTTCCCAGAACAAAGTTGAAGGAAAAGCGATTATTGTAACAGGACACAATTTATTTGCATTAGAAGAATTGCTTAAGCAAACAGATGGAAAAGGAATTAATATTTATACACACTCGGAAATGCTTCCAGCTCATGGATACCCTGAACTAAAGAAATATCCGCATTTAAAAGGAAACATTGGGAAAGCATGGTTCGATCAACGTCGCTTGTTTGAGAAATTTCCTGGAGCCATTCTTGCAACGACTAACTGTGTTATGCCAATTAAAGGAAGCTATTCGCACCGATTCTTCTCGTATGATATTGCAGGGCTAGAAGGCGTAGAAAAAATCTTGAATGACGACTTTACACCTTTAATCGAAAAAGCACTATCCCTACCTGATGCAAATATGGAGAGTGAAGAAGTATTAACTACCGGATTCCACCATAATACTGTAATTGGAATTGCTCCAGAAATTGTCGATGCTGTCAAAGCAGGAAAAATTCAACGTTTTTTCGTTATCGCAGGATGTGACGCGCCAGGACCTGGAGGCAAATACTACCGTGAACTGGCAACATCCCTACCAAACGATACGGTCATTTTAACGACTTCCTGTGGAAAGTTTCGATTCAATGATTATGATTTTGGAACGGTAGCTGATACGGGCATTCCTCGTTATATTGATCTAGGGCAGTGTAACAACTCTGTATCAACAGTGAAAATTGCACTCGCTTTAGCAGAAGCATTTGACTGTGAAGTAAATGAGTTACCTGTAAGCATTGTCTTATCATGGTTTGAGCAAAAAGCTGTTGCGATCTTACTTGGTTTATTCAGTTTAGGAATCAAAGACATTCGAATTGGACCGAAACCACCTGAGTGGATTACTCCAGGAGTTCTAAACGTGTTACAGGAGGCATTTGATTTGAAGCTGATTACTAATGCAAAAGAGGATATGAGAGATATGCTAGCGTTGAACTAACATGAGGCTTATGTATCAAAAATCTCAGTCTCACTAAAGCATTATAAACCACATAACGAGACGTTTTGTCTTACCTTTATTAGTAGTCTATAAAAGCTTTTCATCAATTAAATGAAATTGGTGAAAAGCTTTTTCTGATAATTAGCAGGCTGATGTGTATACATATCGTAGTTCCACTATTATGAATTACGAGGAGTATACAAGGCAAAAAAAATAGGAGAGTGTTCTCTCCTTGTTACTGCTATTCTTGCCCGTTAATTGGCGAACCAGTTGAAGTATGTTCATTTATCCAATCAAGAGATACCTTAGAAACGGCTGACCAATTAGGGATTTGGTTGCTATGACCTTCTACCCAACTCATACAATATTGTGAGTCTATGCTGTTTTGTTGGCATTGTTCTAAAAAAGACTGAATGTTTTGCTCCGTGCAATTTTCCCATGAACCACATGTTTCAGCCCAAATTCGTTCCATTTCTTGTTTAATACTATTAACCAATTTAAATTCCTCCTTGATTTATTTCTGACAAAGTAAGTTTGTCCAAACGGAGGCATTTTATTAATGAGATAAATTAATTCATTAGATCTGTCTGATCAAACAGGCTATTTTTTTGTAAATAAGCTATTATCCAAACAACTACTGCGTTTACTACATAAAGTAATTAGTAGATAAGATCATTTCTTATACTATGTCGTAAGATGGGGGCAAATCATGTCTGGATATGGATATGCAAATGGATTTACGTTAATTGTAGTTCTATTTATTCTTTTAATCATTGTAGGGGCTTCAGCAGTAGGTTACGGCTACTAATCAGATAGGCAGATTTGATAACAATGTTATTGAATCTGCCTTTTTGTACAAATGCATCTATACAGATGATTGATAATTTTCTTATCAATTACGTTACTAATTGTTCTATACTACTTTACTTAGTAGACGTCTCCACCGTAATCATAAGGTGTGAAATGGTCTTCAGGAAAACAACGGTATACCCATCTACATTCTCGGACCCAACGGCATCTGGGTGGGCGCGGTGGACGAGGTGGGAAAGGTGGATAGAAAGGCTGTCCATAAGGTTGGGCATAACGTTGTGCTTCAAACTGTTGAGTATTCAATAAGTTTTGGTCATTAACAAGCTGTCCGTTTGGTACCATTCCAAATTGATGATTCAAAATAATCTCTCCTTAAATTTCAATTTGTTGATTTGTTTAATACAATTACACTATATGATTATCGATTGTAATGTTTATAGACTTCTACCTAAATACAAGCCTGATTTTTAGGTATTTGAACTAGCCGTTTTTTAAAACGAAATTCATCCTGCAAGGTTAAGAGTAATAATTGGTAGGGGAAAGAAATAACAATCTAGGTATGATGAGATTATTCAAACCAACATACAAATCCGCAAATAAGAGAATAATAGATCGACGTCCAAGAGGATCTTGGAACGTTGATTTTTTTTGGAGAAAGAAATATGAAGTAGTAACCATGATGTAGCTAGGTAATTCCATAGATTTACTAGTTAACTTGTCCAACCAATCATAAATTGATTGCATATACTAGAGTTGTATACAGGAGAAAAATACCAATGGGTGTAATTGGTAGAACTGTATATAGAAAGTGAATAATTAACAGGAGGTGAATGAGAATATGAACCAAAATCCACTTTTTCATAACATTGAGAAAAAAACAGGTGTAAAGATGAATGATGTGATGAGGTTAGCTAATTCTTTTCAACATGCTAATTTCAAGGATGAAGCAACAGTTAGAAGGTTAATTAAACAAGTTGGAAGATTGGCAAACAAACCTGTAAGAAAAGAAACAGAAGACCAAATAGTCCATGCTATTATAAACGGATCACAGTCTATGGACTTTAATACGATTGCAAGAATGTTAGATAAGAAATAATATACTTCACGAAGTTCGGTAAAGTGAGGAAAGGAGAGGAAACAAATCTATTGAAGGTATAAGCCTTCTTTTTTTATGGCTTTTTTAGGGGAGATAGAATGTGTATGGTTGCTCGATATCCTGGTAAGGAAGGGAATTTTATGTATAAATGGTATGGTTGAACTATAATAGTGTTATTACATAAGGAATTTCCTAGTGTCTTTATAGAATGACAAGCAACAAGCTAAAATTTGGAGATGAGATAATGATCGTTGCACAAGACAGTACCGGCCAATTTACAACAATTCAAGCAGCAGTAGATAGCTTACCAAAAAATAATAGACAAACAATTACAATTCAGATAAAAGAAGGGATTTATGAAGAAAAACTGGTTATTGATAAACCGAATATTACAATTGAAAGTATTGGACGAGACAAGGTCATAATTACATTTGGAGATTATGCTAGGAGAATACAAAAGAATGGAGAGGAAATGGGGACGTTCGGATCTTATACTAGCCTAATAACAGGGGATAATTTTTCAGCAAAGAATGTGACGTTTCAAAATCATGCAGGTCCCGGATCTATAGTTGGACAAGCTTTAGCTGTATATGTAGACGCGGATCGAATTTCATTTGAAAATTGCTCTTTTTTAGGTAATCAAGATACAGTGTTCACGGGCCCATTGCCACCTAAACCAATGAAGGGTGATCGTTTTGGTGGTCCTAGAGATGGGCTGGTAAGAACAGTAGGTAGAAGCTACTTCAAAAACTGTTATATCGAAGTGGATGTTGACTTTATTTTTGGTTCGGCTACTAGTGTTTTCCATCAGTGTGAGATCTTTTGTCTTGATCGATCGATGGATGTGAACGGTTATCTCACTGCTGCATCTACACCCGAAGACACCAAATTTGGTTATGTTTTTATTGATTGTCATTTAACAAGTAACGCTGCGCCAAACACAGTTTATTTAGGACGACCGTGGAGAAATTATGCGAAAACAGCATTTATAAATTGCTGGATGGGATCGCACATAAAAGAAGAGGGCTGGCATAATTGGAATAAGCCTGAAGCAGAAAAAACAACGTGCTATGCAGAATATAACAGTTATGGACCGGGTGGGAATATGGATAGAAGAGTACGTTGGGCAAAGCAATTAACAGAAGAAGAAGCAAAAGAGTACTCAATTAAAACCATATTAGGCAATTGGAAAAATGAATGTTAATGGAAGGAGGCTAGACACGTTCTAATAGGGCTTTAAGATCAATTACTCAGTAGCCTGATTATATTTTACCAAGAAAGGGAAGAAATTATTTCACTTCCCTTAATCCCTTCCCCTCATGAATCTCTTGAACCCCTTCTTCACAATAACCAAAAGAACGCCAGGAACAAGTTTCGCAGATTATTTTAATATCAGTTGGAATGGTATGTTTTCTAATACAGGACTCGATATACTTCCATTTTACAATTTGGCCGATTTTAAGCTCCATCTTTGCTAAGATAGCGATGTCTTTTTCATAAATATTTTTGCTATGACAGTGATATTCACCTGAGTTGGGATACTTATCACACAAGTCGTCTGGACCTTCTACAAGCTGGATCCACGTGTCGGGGTTTTCTCTCAGTGTTTGATGCAGTTGAGTCATGTTTTCCACGTATTCTCGGGAATAGCCCATCCCCCTATAGCCCAAAAGACAAAAAAGGTGATGACCTCGTAGTTTATACATCATTTGCCCCCTTGGTCCTCAGTACAATTAGGTTAACTATGTAAACTTATAAACGTAATTAGTTAACAATATTCATCTTATCACAACATATTACATCAACTGTACCTTTTATTTAGATCAAACAAAAAAATAAAGCTGCTTTCTTTTTTGTTTGAATAATCCTTCCTTTTTTATCAAAAATAACATTGTAATACTATTTAATAGGAGATGAATTGATGAAAAAGAAAATGTTGCAGTTGTTGTTTGTTGTAGTTCTTTTATCTAGTTTCCAAACTTTTGATAACATGACTGTTTATGCGAATGAGTCAGGGTTAGGCGATATGTCGCAACAGTTCTGGTGGAAAAAAGACAAGGCAGATAAACCTAAGGAAGATTTTCCAGACCTTAGAGGAGGTCCAGAAAATCCAGAGCGAGTTCGTCAGCAACCTGTTGATATGACGATCTTACAGCAACGATATCCAGATACGTTTATCTTACAAGGTCCTACTGATCAAAACAGAATCGCTTTAACCTTCGATGATGGTCCTGATCCACGTTTTACTGAGGAAGTATTAAATGTTTTAAATCAGTATAATGTACCGAGTACGTTTTTCTTGATGGGGTCAAGGGCTATTGCTTATCCAGAAATTGTACAGCGTATTAATAATGAAGGTCATGTCATTGCTAACCACACATATTTCCATCCTAACCTTGTTAAAAAAGCCGATATCCCAACACTTGAAAGGGAAGTAACAAGAACGGAAGATGTTCTGAATGACATTATTGGTTACCGAACTAGCTTATTTCGACCACCATATGGCTTTTTATATAATGAATTAGTCGAGAAGCTCGCTGAGATGCAATATTTAATTATCGGCTGGACAGTCGATTCGTTGGATTGGGAGGAAGATCCACCTGAAGTTATTGCTTCAAATGTGTTAGATAATGTTCATCCAGGAGCGATTATTCTTATGCATGACGGTGCAGATTGGGATGGAGATAGAACGAATACTATTGAATCGCTTCATCAAATTATCCCAACTTTACAAGAACAAGGCTACGAATTTGTCACAGTGCCTGAATTATTGAATGTTCCATTTGCGAGATAAACAATGAACCGTCAGCTGAGGCTGTCGGTTTTTCATATTCTAAGGATAAGCTGTATTATTTAAAGTAGAAGACTTTCTAGATTAGTTCATCATTCTCGTTATTACTTATAGACAAATGATTCTTACAAATTTCAGGGGGATTCTGATACAACATTCACTATACCCGATTATTGACCTAATTACTGTTTCCGGTATAAAAATCCCACCCTTTTTCGTTGTTATATCATAAATATATAATAAAAACGAAAGGGTTGATAATGAATGAATATAGAAGTATCTGGATTTTTGTACCACTCTGATGGAAGTGAATCTCAACACTCACATAATCTATATATAACAAAATGGGATGGTAAGCCTGTTCATACTCATGAGTTTAAAGGTGTGACATCGTTTGATGTAGGTCATGATCATCGATATGCAGGAACAACAGAACCTGCTCCAAGTGGAGTACAACATACCCATCGCTACTTTACCTTTACAAGCTTTGATGCTGAACATAAGCATATGATTAAAGGTGTCACTGGCCCCGCTATTTTTCTCCCTAGTGGAGGGCATTATCATGAATTCAGTGGAGTTACTTCCATTGATGGTCCCACCCCACACAGACACAAATATCGTGGTAGAACAAGTTTATAGTCAACAAAATAATAGATTTAAAATAGAGTAATTGCCCTCGACAAATACCGTGTCTCTCAAAATCTTGCAACATAAACTATCTAGTAAGAAGGATATCTTTTATTGAAAGGAGGGACACGACATGTCTTACGGAAGCAACTTTGCGTTAATTGTAGTGTTGTTTATTTTATTAATCATTGTTGGAGCAGCGTTTGTTAGAACTTACTAAGTAAGGAGAAAAGAGTCAACATTTTTTGTGTTGACTCTTTTCTTTATTTGAACATTATAGAAGACTGCTATTGGGCTAAACTTAAAAGGTGAACTTTAGTATAACGAAGTGTCATAACATTTAATTCCTCTTTTTTATAAAAGGTGTGGTTTTTTCACAAATGCTATATTAAAGTTATTTCCTGTTTTTTAAAAAGCGTGAATAAAAAAATCTAGCATTATAGTAATTGAAGTAGCACAATAGAATAACTAGAAATGTAAAATTCCAAGGTAATATTATCCAATTGTGTATAGATATTTACAATAGTCTGAAAAGATATTATAGTCGGAAGTGTAAGATTCATAATACTTAAGGAGGGGGAAGGCAGATGTTATTTGACTTTCTTAAAATGAAGTCTATATTAATTGGTATTATTGCTGGAATTCTCATTGGAGTTATAGGAACTTTATAGTAGTTTCCTAGACAAATTTTTTATTTATTGAGCCTTTAGGATTTATTACTAAATTCTAAACGGCATATTTTTTTGGAGACTTGAACCTTTATAGATTCAAGTCTCTTTTGTCTTATATCTGAACGGAATGGATGAAGACTAAACGATCTAGGGCTTTCGATATTAAATGAAAAAGATCTCATAACAAATTAAAAAAGGCAGTAAGAAGAAAGAAATAAATGAGAAAAATTGGTTACTCTAATCTATATCAATAAGGAATAGGAGAGTAACTATGTTTTCGGCAGCAATGTGGGGAGCTGTAGCAGGTTCATCCCTCGTATTAGGTGCATTACTTGGAATTTATAAGGATATTCCTAACAAAGTGTCGGCCTTTGTGATGGCATTTGGAACAGGTGTACTCATTGGAGCAGCAACCTTTGAACTATTGTCCGATGCAGTTCGAGATGGCGGCATTATTTATCCATCTCTTGGCTTTCTAATTGGCGCAACATTGTTCATTGTTGCAGAACTCATCATAAGCAAAAAAGGAGGACAGGAGCGGAAACGCTCAAAAGAAAATCCATCAAGTCACTCAGGAATGGCTATTTTTATAGGAACGATTATTGATGCCATTCCTGAGTCTGTCATTATAGGAGTAAGTTTGCTTGAAAATCAGTCTGTAAGCTGGGTCATTGTTATTGCCATTTTCATAAGTAATTTTCCAGAGGGATTATCAAGTAGTATAGGTTTCAAAAAGGATGGCTATAAAAAAGGGAGAATTTTATTTCTTTGGTTAGTTGTTATGGTTTTGTCTTCTGTAAGTGCCCTTTTAGGATATGCGTTAATTGATCCTGCTTCAACAAAAGTCATTACAACAATTGGCGCTTTTGCCGCAGGTGGGATTTTTGCAATGGTGTCATCAACCATGCTTCCCGAGGCTTTCGAAGAAGGAGGCCCGATTGTGGGGTATGTGTCTGCTTTAGGGTTATTAACTGCTTTGATTTTAACGTATTTTGAGTAATTCATAATCTGAATTTTTAAAAGAGGAACAGCTTAATTTTTACTTGTGACATTCCAAGAGGGAAATTTTTAGTTATATAGCTAAACAACATAGGGCTCATCTACGACTATTTCACAGTACAATTATCATAAAAACGCTTGGATTGAGCGTTTTTTATTATGTTTTTTACCCGCATATGCGAAAAATCATCTCAACACAGCTAAAAATTAACTTTAGTAAACAACCATAGAAGAATAAAGATAGTTGAACTTATTCCGCAAATTTGAATTAAGGTGCGCTTTCTTTGAGCGTTGTTTTTTGCAAAGTATATCGCAGCCCATATCGCAGAGACTACTCCTAATACTGCAATGCTAATCCAAAATAACATAATAAATTCCCCCTTCGAAATAATTAAAGTATATGTAAGTTAATTTGATAAGTACGAACTCCTGCATGAATCGCAAGTAGAGCCTCTGTAAATATGAAATTCATACCGAGTAACTAAGTAACTAATTACTTATTATTTAGTTTATCAATTTTATTAGAAATCTCGTCTAGTTTTTTCAGAAGTAATATATCATTATGATTTTTTGCTCGCATAAAGCGTAGAATGCTAATTAAGAAATAAATGATAAAACCAATTATAGATAAGTATAAAAGTAACCCAATCCCATAACCACTCATAGAAGAACACCACCTTAAATAAGAAATGAAAATATCATTTCTTATTTTATCATTGATAAAGAGTTATTTGGAACTTATATCCATCAGTTACTAAAAATTTGATTAATTGTTTTTATGTATGGGGGAATGACAATCATTGTTACAGAATTATTATGTGTCAATAGTTTGTTCGATTAGAGCAACAAAAAGCTCGGGTACACCGAGCTTTTTTGCACAATATTTTTATTGAATATTATTGATCTTCGTTTAGATCAATCGTTACTTCCAACTGCTTCAGAAAGTTAGGCGAGTTCATCAAAACTGTATTTAAAACGAATTCTTCTTGATGAAGTGAATGAGAGAATGTAAGTTGAAATTTATTGTTCGTACCGTCAACTCGTGTCGCTGATTGGTCAGAGTCATATCTGGTACCTTTAGAATCTTCAATCCATATAGCGTTTGCTTGTTTGTATAAATGATCCCCATCTACCGTATAGATTAATGTCAAAACCCCATCTGTTTCAACTACGTCCAATACAGTCACTTCTCCTATATCTCCTTGAGGGAGGATGAGCTTTTCTCCCTGCCATTTTCTCTTTATAATGTTTGGAATGGATTCATCTCTTTCACGGAGAAATGGCTTAATTGTAATTGAATTTGGCAGGGGATCGAGTGGTTCAAAATAGTGTTTAAAAGTATGAATCACTTTCCCGTCTTGTGGGCCGCCACCACCACCGCCGCCACTAAAAGGGTTCCAGTACGCGACCTTGATCGTCGACTATTTGGTAATCTAACATCATGTATTTATCATTAAAAAAAGTTTCTTCCTCCATTATTAAGCGAAGATCTATCTCTGTAGATGTTGGAAAGAATGTTACTTTATCATAAAGAATAGTAAGATCATCTCGTTTTTTCGCATCGTTTATGATAAACATTTTATGATTTCCCTGCAATGTAACCGGAAGTTCAACTGACCAAGATCTTCCTTCACGAGGTCGGATCCCTAGCACAAATGAATCTGGTATATGATCGCGAACACTTATATTAAAAGTGCCTGCATAAAGGCCTTGTTCAATTTTTCTTACATTTCCTCCCATGCCTACGTTTCCAATATAGCTTCCATCAATTAATATTTCAAAATCTTGTAGATAATAAGGTCTTTCTTCCGTTTCTATTGTTTCCATTACATAACCTATATGAATTTCACCACCATCATATAGTGTTTCAGTAAATGTAATCACTTGACCATCGACTTCAATTTGCTCTCCAAGTTCTGTTGTTAGACCTTCTTGTGTCCCTTTTTTTACACCTTTGTCGCCAACAAATTCAAATGCAGAGCCAAAGAACGGGAGACTTTTCATTGTGTTAGCAAAAGCTGGTGAGAGAAAGGAAGCTCCGAAAGAAATCGAAAGGATAACTATTGCAGCAGTTAATGCAATAAAATATTTCGATCTTTTCTTTCTACGAGGTAATTGTTGAAGTGTTCGTTCAATACGCTCATCGACACTTTTTGAGAGGGGGGGGTTAACGTCTTCTTTTAATTGTTTTTCCCATTTTTCCATGTCGAAACCTCCTCATGTTTTGTTAGCTCTTCCCGCATTTTTTCTCTTGCGCGACGTAACCTTGTTTTGATCGTATTCTCGGGTACTTCAAAGATAAGTGACAATTCATGAATGGAAATGTCGTCGAGATGATAGAGCTTAAGCAGTTGCTTTTGCTCTTTTGGAAGAGAGTCGAGCATTTGTTCAAGGTCAATTTTTTCATATCCGTGATCCTTTGAATATGGCTCCGTTGATTCTTCTATCGAAACAAGATTCTTCCGATTTCTATTTAACTGATGACACTCATTCATGACAATTCGTACCAACCAAGTTTTGAAATAAGCTGGCTCTCTTAATGTATGAATTTTTTGATAGGCTTTGAGAATGGCTTCTTGAATTGCATCTGCACAGTCTTCATCACGAGATAAAATCGTCTTGGCGACTCAATACATCATAACCTTATACGTCACAATCAGCTTTTCGAAAGAGGAAACATTCCCCTTTTTGGCTTTCTTGATTTCCTTTATATGATCCAATACCTGCGCTCCTTCCCTGGTGTTCTATTTGTTAGATACATAAGTGAGATGTTAGGTTTCACATAAATAAAAAATTTCTTTCTTAAGCTTACTACATAGCTGAAGTTGTACAATAATCAATCTTAAAGAGGGAGTCATTTGAGTTTCTTATTCGCGTTATTTGATTGAGAAATCCTTCCAGCAAATAAATTTCCATGTTACGATCAACATGAAGTATATTTTTTTATAGAGGTGAGTTGAGATGAGAAAAGTTGAGCAGGGTACAAAATTAGATTTAGAAAGAATTGTGTTTATTGGGAGAACATTTGAAGAGTATATGGCGATGTTTCTCCTTTCCAGTGATGAGTTAAAGGGAAAAAAGGTACTTGATTGTCCAGCTGGTGCCTGCTCTTTTACGGCAGTGGGAAATAAGCAAGGGTTGGATATAACTGCTTGTGACATTGCTTATGATCATGCAAGTGAGGACCTAAAAAGTAAAGGGATTAGAGACATTGAATATGCGATCAAGCATATGGAACAAGCGAAGGGGAACTACGTATGGGATTATTTTAACGATGTGAATGCACTAAGAAATCATAGACTAAATGCGTTACATGATTGTTCGGATGACATGAAACAAAATAATGAACGGTATATTCCCGTTACTTTGCCTTTCTTACCATTTCATGATGATGAATTCGACGTTGTGTTGTCTGCACATTTTCTATTTATGTATGGAGATCGCTTAGATTACGAGTTTCATTTAGAAACGGTAAATGAGTTGCTTCGAGTTACTAAAAAGGAAATACGGATTTTTCCTTTAGTAAATTTGGAAGGGAAACGTTATGAACACTTGAATCCTTTAAAAAGAGAACTTGTGGGCAAGGGATATTTTGTTGAAGAGAAAGAAGTCCCTTATGAATTTCAAAAGAATGCAAATTCCATGATGATTATTCATAAAGCGAAACAATAGAAGGGCAGCATTCGCTAACCTTTCTATTGTTTAGATAAAGAGGAATTTTAAAAATGGACAATATGGTTAACCAATTGTGTAAATGGGTTATTAAAGTATAGAAGTTATTTTTTATTAACTTGGGATCCACTTTTCTTTTGGCTTTGTGAACTTGTGTTTCCGATTTGAAATTCATTACCTAATTCAACATCATTTCTTTTATCTTGTTTCTCAATTTGTTCTCTAGTTTGATCCTTGCTTTGTACTCCTTGTTTAGACATTATTGATTCCACCTCGCTTTCGAACGATCATGGTTTTAATATGTGCAATTTAAAAGAAAATAAAAAGACAAATTATTACAGGAAAAACTAATATTTGGACATATGGTGAAATAACAGAGAGGAGGGAGCAATTTAGAAAGATACCGCTCCCTCTCACCAGCTAAAAAAGCCACAGTACTTTGAAAAATGGGTGACATCAATTCTTATAAATGAATGTAAAAGTATTAATCGGAAAACAAAGAAAGTAGTTTATAAGGTTACAGAGCCTGTAGCTGACATGAGCCAAGATAAAACAAGGATTGAATTACTTGATGGTGTTAAGCATTTAAAAGATCAGTACAGATCAGTTATTATTTTAAAATACATAAGTGACTATTCTCAAGAAGAGATAGCTGAACTTCTGCACATACCTATTGGAACAGTTAAGTCTAGATTATTTAGAGGCCTAAAGTTGCTAAGAAAAGAACTACAGAAAGGAGAGTATTATGAGTTGTAAATATTGTGAAAGTCATTTAATCGATTATATCGATAATAAGCTAGATGCGAAAGAATTAAAACAAATGGAAGAACATTTAAATAAAAGTGATGATTGTAGAAGTGAGTATCATGCTATTTTGCAGGTAACTTCCTCTTTAGCACGTGAGAGTCAACACATTAATGTTCCTGCAGATCTAATGGAAGGAGTACGTGAAAAAGGTAAGAGAACGAAGCGTAAACGATTTAGTTTCTACCGGCCAGGGGCATGGGCTGCGGCTATCGTTCTTAGCTTTTTATTTATTAGTACAGCTGTTGCAACGAATGGATTTAATGATGTTCTTGATTGGTGGAAACATATAACTGAAGTGCAACAACAAAGAGTTGATCAAAATATTAATCATGGACTAGGCGAAAGAGTGAATATGGAAGAACTAAGTAACAATGTCAAAGTTACGATTACAGATGTGGTGGCAGATGATCTTCAAACACATATTTATTATGAGATTGAAGACCTTTCAAGAGAACAGCACTATATGTTGGATTATTTTGGTGGG
Organism: Halalkalibacter alkaliphilus; assembly: GCF_023555415.1. Taxonomy (GTDB): domain Bacteria; phylum Bacillota; class Bacilli; order Bacillales; family Bacillaceae_D; genus Halalkalibacter; species Halalkalibacter alkaliphilus. The sequence goes on from NZ_JAKRYL010000018.1 coordinate 22,545, forward strand.
ACAAAAATAAGAAGTGCAAATGAGAATTGGAAAGATGATCATTACCAGGAAAACGAGTTACGAAGTCATATGCGCTTATATTCTGAACAAGATTATGTGGTCAAAGGTCGAATTGGGATTACTCCTTTAGCTGTAGAGGAAGGAACGATCTCGCTACAACTTAGTGAGCTTGAAAAAGTTCCATCTCTTTTTGAAGAAGGTAAATCTCAAGAAATCGTACCAATTGAGGAAAGAGAACTGTATGCAGGAGATTGGGAATTTGACATTCCAATAAAAAAACATTCAGCGATTGTTAAAGATCTTAATGTAGAAACAGAAATAGATGGAAAATCTGTAACGTTTTCAAAATTAACAATAGCTCCTACTGTAACAACATTACAATATCAATTTAATAATAGTGGGCGTGATGAACAAATTCTTCAATACCGTATTAAAGGTATTATAGGCGATGGTGTACTATATGAACCTGATAATTTCTCTGTTGGTGGGGCTGGCAGTACTTCATACGGGCCCAGTTACGTTGAAGTCGGCTTTGAATCAATGTATCTTTCACAACCAGATGTCATTCAAATAATGATTGAAGGTTCACATGTAGAAGTAAACGACAACAAACATTTTATATTTGATTTTGATCAAAATGAGACATTTGAATATCTTGATACAACAATTACAATAGAAGATATTGAACTTGGAAATCCTACTACGTTTGAATTAAAAGAGGAATTCCAACCAAATAGGGAGTACGAAAGTTTATTTATTTCATACCTTAATGATAACAATCAACCAGGTTTCGCAAGCTCTAGCAATGGAACTGGTTTTATCATGGATGCGGCTGGAAAAGTATATGATCTTGAAGAGTATTTCTTTAGAATAAAGGAACTCGACCAACCGAGGTTTTTCACAACGGGAAGCTCCGTTACCGTGTATGGTGATGATGATGTTGAGATTGTAAAACCAACAGGGTTTGAAATTAATGGATATACAAAAACAAAGTTCTTTGATCAAGTAGTTGAAATTGACTTAAGGTAGGGGCTAAGGAGGAGAACATCTAGTTGGTGTTCTCCTTTTGATTATGCGCTAAATTAATAAGATACGGAATTTTGAGTTAAGAGATTGAAGTCATAGAGAATGAGTAATATATCAGTTGAATGACTATAATAATTTTTTTCTTAAAGGAGAACCTAAAAAATAAAATATAGTAGGTGTTACTATGAAAAGAATGATTGCATCCTTATTCATTCTCCTAATATTCATTTGCTGCCAACCAGTTCAAGCAGAAGAGGCCGAGCAAGAATTACTTAAGGGTGCTTTTATTGAATCCATGCTTGATCACATTACTGATGCTGTCAATGAACATGGTACTGGCCGCTTATGGTATCGTGGAAACGAAGAAATTATAGAAATTAGAAGACCTGATCCTCATCATATTACCTCATATACTGTTACAATTAGAGTTACTACTGTTGAAGGCGCTCATAATCCACCTTATGCTAAAGAAACGATGAACTTCAAATTGCCTGAAATGAAATTGTTGGATTATAGAGTAGAATGGGTAGATTAAATAAGAATCTTAGAAATCTATCTCCTGAGTAATGGAGCACAGTCCGCCCACACATATCAAGGCGAAAAAGAGAATTTGTGTGCTATTTTTAAACTCATTGATAAAAAAGGGGTGCCAGAAAGTCATTTTTATGATTTCTGGCACCCCCTTTATAGGTTGAAATAATTAGAGTTTACTCCCCTTTTTATACCGAAGGATTCGTCGTAACATTTGTTTATCTCCTAGCATTCGGAATTGAGCAAGCATTGGCCAATAATTCGCTTCAATAATCCATAGCTTACCATTTGAATCTATCCCCATATCAAATCCATACATACGATGTTTTGGGTATTGTTCGGTTAGTATCTTTGTAGCTTCTAATACAATTTTTTCCATATCTGAAATCAAAGTGTCGACTGACATCGTTTGTATAGTAGATTGAGGAATTGCTTCCCGAACATGCATCACCTTACCTTGACTTCGAGAAATATTTGTAACGATATACCCTTTTCCCGCTATTTTTGCCACTTTTCCTGTTATCTTCCATGGTGTAGAAACATTTTTACGTTGAACAATAACCCGAAAGTCGATAGGGCAACCATCAATGGTAGCTAGAGGAATCCGTTGTTGAATAATATAAGGGGTTGTACCCATAAGCTTTTTTAATTTTAACAACGTTTCTTTTTTTCCTAATGCGACTTCTATTTTGTTTTCAATATGAATTTCGTATTTTTCTATCTCACTTGAGGATACCATTATGATCCCTTTTCCTCTTTTACCTTTAACCGGTTTTAAAATTACTTCCTTATATTTGGCAATCATCTCCCACAATGTACTTTCTTTCATCAGACGAGTTTCCGGTAAATGTGGAATTAATAATTCAGACTTTTTCATCCACCTAAATTCTTTCAGTTTATTCTTTTTCATCTCTCCACTTCCTTTCATAGAGACATAGCACAACACTCACCACTTCAAATAGTATTGCCTTCCTCGTCTAACCAATCTGAGATAACGATAGAGCGTTACGGTTTAGGGAAACTAAATTTTATAACTGTAATTTACCCCTGGTTTTCTTTCGATGTCAGGTGGAAAGGTCTTTCGTTTATCCTCAAAGTATTTTGCTCGGTAATCTCCTTCAGAACGTTTGCTAAACGTTAAAAATACCATTCTTCTTGTCGTATCTGTGAGATTGGGACCTGAACGATGTGGGGTATAAGAATCAAAGATAATTATATCTCCTGGTTTCATTTTAAAAGATACCCAATCCCATTTTTCTACGACCTCTTGCGGAAGCTCTTTAAACATTGGGCCTTGTAGCCCTTTTTTATGCTCTCCAAGTACACATTCCAAGCACCCGTTAGCAGGAGTTGCTTCATCGATACAAACAGCCACAGAAATATGCAATGTTTGCCCATAGCCATCCCAACCTGCCTGAGCATCTTGGTGCGGCTTAAAACCTTCCCCACCTGGAAGCTTAAAATTGATTTTGTCTTTAAAAAGAGTGGCAGGCTCTTCAAATAATTGTGAAACGAGCCGAAGCATCCATTCTCCATTTAATAGATTATTTAACTTTTCATGGTATGGTAAGAAATTTTCTACTCTATTTAAAATTCTCGAACCATCTTTTAAACTCTTCTCGTAATATTTCATCCATTTTCCTTTTTCTTCAGGAAGGTTTTGTACTTCATTTACCCAATCGATTAGATTCTGCTTAATTTCTGAGTTGTAAAGCTCTTCACGAGGTAAATAAAGACACCCATCTTGCTTCCATTTTTCAAGGTGTTCTTTTGTAAATTGTTTAAGTTGTATCATTAAGAGTACTCCTTTCATATATAGAAATTATTTATTGATATAGAGATATGGCCACTGATTTTCATTAGAACTATGAAGGACACGTTCTAAAAATATTTTGTTGCTAATCATGTTCAATGCTTCTTCCATCGTAAAATAGCCAATATCTTCACTCTCATCATCAGATTGTAATTGACCCGAAATGGGATTTGCTAAAAATAAGAAATGACAGCTACTTTCTTGTTTAATTTGATAGATTCCAATCAAGTCAATGATTTTTACTTGAATTCCAGTCTCTTCTTCAACTTCTCTTATTGCACCATCTTGTACCGATTCATTGTTGTTAACAAATCCTCCAGGATACTCCCAACCCCTAGTTTTATTTTTGATTAACAATATGTGATCAAACTTATCACGAATAATTGCACCAGCCGACAGTTTATGATAAGGAATCTCCATATACATCCCTCCTTCTTATAGAGATATGTCTTTTTCTTTAATACGCGGGTAAACATCCAAAGTAGCTCTTTTTAAATGTTCCTCATTATCAATCTCACACCAAGCCAAATCTTGAACCTTTTTCATAAAAAAAGGGGAGTGTTTAGCTGTTTGATTGAGTACTTCTTCATAATCAATCATTGGATCATTTTCGAACATCTTCTTCCCTAACTGGCACAAAAGTTTAAAAGAAGGATAGGATATTTTTGAAATACCTACAAATTCACCATCAATTCTTGAAAGAAGTGAGGATTGTTTTTTCATTTTCTTGAATAAGTGGTTGTCGTTTGATTCTATGAAAAATTCATCCCCTGATTGAGATAAATCACTTGCGAGTATTACATCTGGATGTGAATCATCTAATATTTCTCGTAAAGCCCTTTTCTCGTAAATGATGTCAGACTCCAATAATAAAAAATCCTCTTTAATTTGCTCCTTCATCAACAACAACGTATAGAGATTCCCACTAGTAGAAAAGTGACGATTAACAGTAAAATGGGTACCGGGATATTTCTGTTCTAAAAACTTTAGCTTTTCTTCTTTATAGCCTGCTCCAATTTGAATATTTGTGATTCCGGCAGCCAGTAATTTATCTATCGATTCTTCAATAATGGATTTTTTCTCTATAACTAGTAGTCCTTTAGGGATATGTTGAGAAATAGCATTCAACCGTTTCCCTCTTCCAGCGGCTAAAATTACTGCTGTAGTAACCATAAATCACCTTCCTAGTAAAAACATTTTAATAACATTGCTATAAAGTATGAGTGGTTGGTTTACAAGGTGATAGTTCAATCGTTTAATTTAGCGTAAGTAAGGCTTATGTATATAACATGTTAGATTCAGATACCAAATAGCACAAACCCTTCAAAAACCATCATCATATTCTATTGGTATACAAAAGAGTAGGAGGGTTAACTGGTGAATGATTATTCATTAATTGATGTTTACAAACCTAAAGGGTGGAACAAAGTAAAAGTTCTTAAGAATCCTACACCGTATGAATTAATCGGCAGGGGAATGCAAGGTGCTGTATTTAAAATATCAGACAAAAAATGTGTAAAATTATATCCAGATGACGAGCATCGTGTTTGGGAAGAAGAAGTACTGAAAAAAATCCAAAGTTCATCCTATTTCCCTAAAATTTATGAATCAGACAAGAATTATTTAGTAATGGAATATGTTGATGGAATTACGTTAGAAGATTACTTAAAGAAAAAGAAAATAATGCCTGAATCAATTACAAAAGAGATTATAGCAATCCATAAAGAAATGGAACGTTTAAAATTTACTGATCGTGATATCTATTTACGTCATTTTATCGTTATTAACAATGAAAAAATAAAGGTTATCGACCATGTAAAGTCGTTTACAAGAGTTCGACCTCAACCTAAACGTCTAATTAAAGGTTTAAAGAAACTAGGCCTATTAGATAGTTTTTTATTAAGTGTAAAAAAGATAGATTACAAAATGTATAGAAAATGGAGAAAAACGGTTAGTAAATATAGGTAAGAGATGATTTTATCTTAAGTAAAATAGCAAGAATTCAGGGCCGATGTAACTGTTAACCTAAAGTTGAGCAATTAGAAACTAAGTGGACTGTTTAATAGGGAGTTATATGGGGGCAAAAAGACTAAATATAAATTCAAATAAATCAATGGTTGATAAAAATAATATATTTTTAGTTAAATGACTATATTTATGATTAAATAAATATAGTCATTTCGCCGTTAGAAACAATAAAAAAGAAATAAGAAAAAGAGCATTTTTCTGCTCTTCTAAATTGTAAAAGCAAAATGTGATATTACATTTTGCTAAATATTTGTTATTGTAGTATCCGATTCTAAATGAAGTTTTTAGTTAATCTTTTAGAAAAAACGTCGTAAAAGGAGAAGGGAAGTGATTAAGAAGAAGGGAATAAATATCCTTCTAAAGGGGGATGTTCGAAGAAATAATCCTCTTCGTTGATTAACACCATCGATAATACCAGTATGAATTCCACCATAAGCATCTCTAACTTCAACCATCTGTCCTTGATACGCCATTGCCAGCTGATCCATTAAATACGTCACCTCCATTTCAACAGGATACTATACAGTATGTTTTAGTTATATGAATGAGTGGACGAACTTCCAAGTATAAAAATACATTTTTTTTTGAACAGTACATCATTGGTCTACTTCCTCGCTAAAAATAAAATTTAATCCAAAAAAGCTAAAGAAAATAAAATCAATTGTTAGAGGTGGTGTGTGAGGTCGAAGGGTTATTGCTACTCTGTTCAACTAATTCTCTATCATGTTCGTTTTCTAGCTATCTTAAACCCATTATCAACTGTATTAAAGCCTATTCGAGGATGATATTCCATAGCGGACGGTGCAGATAATAGCAACAGCACAACTTCTTCACCGATTTGTTCCTGTATTTAACTTTGTGATGTAACTTACATGCATTGCAAGAAAAAAATGGTAATCTATGTTATCATAAATAGGTTGTTATTTTTGGTAGCAACTCAATTTAGAGAGGAGGGGGCAGGTTATGAGAAGTCTTGCTATTTTACTTACTGTTCTTTCGTTTTTTGCTTTAACGGCATGTGGAACGGAGACGTTTAGTCAAACTGATGTTCTAGGAAAATCAATTGAAGCCGTTGAAGATTTAGAGAGTTATTCAGTGGAAATGGATATGGCAATTAGCATGATGGAAATGGAAACAAACATGACATTATCAGGCGATGTGACACACAATCCAGACGCAATGTATTTAGTGATGAATATGGGCATGCCTGGAATGTCGATGGAAATTGAGGCGTATGCGCTCGAGGAGACTGTTTACATGAGCATGTTCGGCCAATGGATGAAGGTCGAGGCAAGTGAGATGGGCTTAGAAGATTTTGATCAACTGAATGAAGAAGCAATGCGAAAATTATTAGATTTTAGTGAAGAGTTTACAATGGTGGAAGAAAACAATGTGTATGTATTAACCCTTTCTGGTGAAGGGGACGAATACAGCGTTTTAATTGAGGATTATTTGAAATCAGGTATGGGCGAATTCAACGACGATGCTACTAAGGAAGAAATGATGAATGCTATCCAGGTCAATGATTTTAGCATGGAAATTCATATTGATAAAAACACGTTCATGCAAACAACACAAATCTTTAATGCTGATTTACTCATTGAAGAAGACGGCTTTACGATGCCATTAAGCATGAGTGGCACTGTAAAAATGTCCAATGTGAATGGTGTTGCTCCAATCGAAATCCCTGTAGAAGTTAAGGAAAATGCTGTAGAAGAAGATGCGGCATTTTTAGATTTCGATGGAGAAGGACTTGAGCTATTTGGAGAGTATCAAGAATTAAGTATTGAAGAAATACAAGAGATCGTAGAATACCATATTCCAGAAGTACAAGGACTACCTGAAGGATATGAATTAACGGATAGCTTATACGATGAAGCGATGGAAATGGTAATGATCAGTTATGAAAAGGATCTTGATAATAGCTTCCTGTTCTCTGTGATGCCAATAGAAAATGATCCATTTTTCGATCAGGCATTCATCGAAGGAGAAGAAGTGACAGTAAAAGGAAACGAAGCAACTCTTCTCGATATGGGCTTTTTTATAAGTCTTAGTTGGGAACAAGATGGTTTATTGTTTGAATTAGCTGGTAGCGGAGCTGATCTTTCAAGTGAAGTGTTTCTAGAAATGGCTGAGAATTTAGAATAGAGTTTGAATGTCGAGTCTGAATATAATTCAGACTCGATTTTTTTATATAAACTCCAAAGAAAATGTAATTTTAACTAATGACCTCGATAAGTCGTCCGTTCGGTCTATTTATATTTATTTAATAAAACAAATGAAGAAGGTCGTACCCAAAGATAATGAGTAGAGCATATAATCCAATTATGATAGTTAGCCCAGAAAATGCAGCCAAAAAATGATCCGAGCCAGAACCAAATTTCTTTTGTAAAATAATCCATATACCTATACCGAGCAGTAATGGGAGAAAACATATAAAAACATATAAAAACAGTATCCTAACCAACCTTTCAAAATTTGTTGTTATCATTAGATTGTCTTGTTGTACAACTTTTATCCAATTATTTTACTATTGATTAACAAGAGTTTCTTCTACTTATTAACTAAATGACAATTATGGTAAAATGAAAAATAAGGAAAAAAACAACAAATAAGAAGAAGGTAGGTGTCATTTTATGTATGAACAGAAGACTAAAGAAACTGACAATAGTGTTATTGAATTTATTGAAAAAGTCGAGAGTGTCAAAAAACGTCAAGATGCCTATCAATTACTTGAACTATTTACTGAAGCTACAGGATATGAAGCAAAGATGTGGGGGCCGAGTATTATTGGATTTGGCTCCTACCATTATAAGTACGAATCTGGCCATGAAGGCGATGCACCATTAGTAGGATTTTCTCCTCGAAAAGCTAAAATAAGCTTGTATTTTGCAACGGGCGATCAAAAAAGGGAGGCGTTGCTATCTGATTTTGGAAAGCACACAACCGGTAAGGCGTGTGTTTATATAAATAAAGTTGCCGATATCAATACAGATGTTTTGGTTGCGTTGATTAAACAATCTGTAACATTTCTACAAGAGAGGTATCCAGATAGCAAATAAATGATCATTATTCCGAGATATGATTCGTTTAAGGTAAGATTTGTAAGCGTTGGCGTATTATACTGTCTTCTGAAATAGAGTGTATAAAGAATTGGGATAAGTAAAATCTATACACATAATTGCAGCTGAAAAGGAGATAGTACATTATGGCATATGAAATTAAAGACATGATTATTGACGACGGATTCGATGGTGAGGAGTCAGTGACAGCAGCATTTTCTCAAAATAATAAAGATTATAGTATTACTTTTAATAAATCAGACCTTGAAGTCATTAATACGTGGGTTTTTGAAGATGAAACATCTTTGCCAGCCAATTTATCTGACAACCTTATTGAATCAATTAGAGAAGATGTTAAAAAGAGAATCTAAATAATCAATAACAAGCTATATTAAGCGACATTGACGCTGTTTTTTACTCACTGTGAGAGGAGAAACCCATTCCTCTCACGCATTTTTCTTCATGACGTTAAAATATTTCCTTACATATTCTTCAACTGATTGCTTCATTAAATGTGGAAACAATCTAACTTCTCTACGATAACCTTTACACACAAATAAATATACTGATAACTCTCCAACTTTTCCTTGGTTATAAACACTGAGTCTTCTCTGAAACATTTCTTTTTTGACCTGACCTAAATCTTTGCCAATTTGTATGATGACTTGTTCGACGAAATCTATATAAGGTTCATTGAATTTTAATTTTGCATTTCGTAAAAAATGCAGATCTCGTTCAAGTACTTTTCTCACTAATGGCAAATAAATAAATTGATTAGCTAAATGTTCATCATCCTTATCGAACATACATTACCAGCTCCACCATTTTTACTTATATAATACACGAATATATGTTCGTTATACAACTATTTATAAAACAGAAATGAAACGTGCTGCAAATTAGCACGTTTCACTGATTGATCCTTAGACCGCTTTTAAAAATTTGTTTGCTTGATTCTTTTTAATTCTCTTAATATCGAGCTTAATCATAACAGAAACGATTAAAGCAATAATTAACATGATGGTAATGAGAAAGAATGCCGGAGTGTAGCTACCTGTAGCTTCATGAATATAGGACACTGCAATTGGACCGACCACACCAGCTAAAGACCAGGCTGTTAAAATATATCCATGAATTGCTCCTAATTCCTTCGTACCAAATATATCTCCTATAAAAGCCGGGAGAGCAGCAAATCCTCCTCCATACGTTGTCATAATAAGAAAAATTAAGAGCTGAAACAAAATGACATTTGAAACGATAGGAAGAGTTAAAAAAGCAATGATTTGGATTACAAAAAAGATAGAAAAAACAGTAGGCCGTCCTATATAATCGGATACACTTGACCATCCAATCCTGCCTCCACCGTTGAAAATCCCCATAAGTCCGACCATAGAGGCAGCAGATGCAACACTTAACCCGACCATTTCTTGTGATAATGGAGACGCAACAGAAATAATCATGATACCTGAACTAATGTTAATGAAAATCATCGTCCACAGCATCCAGAATCGCTTCGTTTTCACAGCTTCATTTGCAGTAAGTTGAGATAAATCTTCTTTTAATGCGTTTCTGCCATTTTCTTTGATTTCATTTGATCCTTTAGGCAGCCACCCTTTAGGTGGTCGAACAATATAGGATGCACCAGCTAACATTAAAAGAAGGTATGTTGTTCCTAAAATGTAGAAAGTATTCGTAACACCAACACTTTCAATTAATCTGGCTGCGATAGGGCTAGTTACGAGCGCGCCTGCACCGAATCCAAATACAGCTATACCTGTAGCTAATCCTCTTCGGTCAGGGAACCATTTTACTAAAGTCGATACTGGTGAAATGTAGCCCAAACCTAATCCAATTCCTCCAATGACACCATACATAAAAAGAAACAAAGGCAGTGATTGAATTGAAACTGCAAACCCAGCTCCAACCTGACCTAAACTAAATAAAATAGCTGCGATTGTCGCTGATGTACGTGGACCCTTTTTTTCAACTAGGCGACCAAGCGTAGCGGCTGATATTCCTAGGAAGGCAATCGCTAAGGTAAATGCAAGTGTTACTTGAGTACTTTTCCATCCGACAGTTTGTCCTATTGGATTTGAATAAACACTATAGGCATACGCAGATCCAATCGATAAATGAATTGCGACAGCTGATAAGGCAATCAGCCATCTGTTTTTTTTCTTGTTCAATGATGATCACTCACTTTCTAATTGATCTTTTTATAGCCGGATATTGTGCAACGATCGATTTCATCGGAATACTCCTCTCATTAATGATTTGGTATATCCAGCTACCCCATAACTAAGAACCAACGGATACTTTTCTTTTTCATTTTATTAAACTAAAGCAACTCTGTATGTGAAAATAATCACAAATAAGTAAAAGAAGTATTAAAAGTAGATAGTTTAATCTTTATTGGGAATGCGCTAAGGTTATTTGTTTAGGGGAGAGAAGAGGATATTAATGAGAAAAGTAAATTTCACTTTCAGTTAGCTCTTTAAATTAAAAGCCCTCACTAGGAGGGGCTTAATACTGTTACTCTTTTTGATCTTCCAACTCTCTATTTACTTTTGAGATCGTGATACGCTCTTCTCCTGTACTTGGTTGTACCGCATCTTTACTTTTGATCATATTGCGTTTAGACTTTGAACGCTTACTCATTTGATCATCACCTCGTTTTAATTTGTGTATAATACAAGATATATTTTTTGCGTAACTAGTCTCTTTTATGTAATGAACATATCTTCAAGCTTTTATATAGCAATGGTGATGTAGTCACTTTTCTTTTTAGTCCCGGTAACTTTTTACCTTTTTATTTCGTTGTACATAGGGGTGATAAAGATGAGAAAAGTAATGCTTTTAGGATTTCTTCTATTAGTAACAATCATTTCAGCTTGTAGTGTCCACAATGCTGCTCGAAGGGGTGAATTAGCTGAATATGAAGTCACAAATACTCATGCTGAATTGGAAGAAGGAGATTTTATTTATCGGCTAGTTACAGAAAGAGGTGAGTATAATCAAGGAGATCGAGTAACGCTCTATGCAGAATTAGAGTATATAGGTGAAAAGGACGAGGTTACAATTTATCATGCGGCTTCACCGTTCCACTTTCCAATAGTTGAAAAGGTACGTAACTATAAAGTTGATTATTTTATGAATGAACCATTGGTAAGTACAGTTCTAAAAAAAGGGGAGCCTTATCAAGAAGAATATAAGGGGAGTGGTGGTTACAGTTCAGAAGATGATAAACAATATGTAGCCTTTGTGCAAAAAATTGCTGAGAATCAATTCCCAAGTGGATACTATGTGGTGAGCGGATTTGCTGACTTCTTTTTAGCTGATGAGGAAGGTCAAAAGAAAAAAGGGTTTCAGATGAATGCACAAATTGATTTTAAAGTCTTACCGCAGTAATGAAAAATGTAACGTGTAATGGATATCATTGCACGTTTTTTTTGTCCCTATTGATTAGTAAATAAGATTTTAAAATGATTTCTATGTATGAAGGAAGATTCTCATCCTCGCTTCAATTGTAACTGCATGACTGGCTTAACTATATAATCATCTAAAATCAATACTTTTGATGAACACGTATCGTGTTCTTCAAAAATTTGTAAGAAGTCATGATAAAACACTACTAATTTCTCAACGAGCAACACATTTTCTTTATCAAATAATCCTGAACGATTGATTAGTATATTATTGTATTTCTTTACTAAATTTCGCGTTCTTTTAAGTAACTTACGAGCTTCTTTCATTTGAAAAATGTCATGGTGATCGATTAGTGATGAGAGATCACAGATTAGTTTATCTTTCAGTTGTAGGTTGATTCGAGCTACCGAATACGGTTCTTCCTCAAAGATAAAGTGCTTCAGCATTAGTAAATCTGATTCGACTGGAGTATGCAAGAAATTTAAATAGATACGAAGTGTATTGTACGAATCATACATAGGGTTATGCTTTTCGCCGATAAACTGTAATCCGTACAGTTGTAGTGCCGATTCAACTGAAGCGTTCGTTCGTGAAACTCGCTTCGTGAAAATTTCTTGGAAATCAACGTATCGTTTTTCGATCTTTGTAATTGTTGAATTGGGTATTGCATGTTCAGCAGCATCTATTCTTAAACGGTTTAAATCACTAGGCGACCATGAGAAAAACCGTGACTTTTTAATTCCACCTACCCAAGTTAAAAAGTCTTCAAAAACAGTTTTAAAATCATTTGCATTAACTAATTGCTTATCTTCTATTCCTGTTAAATTTTTACAAAAGAGACTTAGTGGTTTCGTTGATGTAGGTTTAATATACTGGTCAAATGTTGATACCTTTTCAGTTTTAAGATCATATTTAACTGCACCAATTCGTATAGCTTCCATTGATTCAAATGTCATACCTTTATCAGAACAGAGCATCTCGAAATCAAAGAAGATATATTGTTTTAATTCCGCCATATTAATTTCCCTCCCTCCAACAGGAAATTATATGGAAGAATAGTAAAAAAGAAAAGGACCAATTGATTCCAGCTACATGGTTTGTATTTGTAAGTTTTAAGTATTCGGTGCATACCCTAGATAAATTCAAATAAAAAGGAAACGCTTACACGAATGTGTAAGCGTTAATGTGTTTAGCGTGAGCCACCTAATTGTTGTTCGGCCATTTGAACAAGGCGTTTTGTTATCTCGCCACCAACTGAACCGTTTGCGCGGGAAGTTGTGTCTGGCCCTAATTGAACACCAAATTCAGAAGCAATCTCATACTTCATTTGATCCAATGCTTGCTGGACACCTGGTACTAATAATTGATTTGAACTGTTATTATTACTTGCCATGTTTAAAACACCTCTTTCTTGTTTTGTAATGATAGTATGTTTGTAAGTTAGAAATCTTATTCTGGTAATATAATCCATTATACGAAACAGGCTCTATAGTAACTTAAATAGTCAGGACACCACCATTTGGCACCTGACTATTAGAAAGGATTATTCAGCTTTTTCCTTCTAGATCTAATTCCTCTAATAAATGATCAATACTTTTATCAAAAGTGAAAAAATAAGGTGTATTATTTTTATCAAAAATCAACAAAAGTGGAGAATCATTAGATGGAATGATAAATATCACTTCACTGACTGAAGTTTGTACCCAATCATTTGTTAGTGATATAGATTGTTCAAGTGGTACTCGGACTAACTTTCCTTTTTGGGGCATAGGTTTGAACTTCTTATAAATATCGTTTATATTTTCAAGGTACATTTCTGTTATTGATAAAATGGATGTATTAACTGGAAGTGTACTTATAATTTTATCATGCTCAATGTCATAAACTTCTACAATATTGTCTTCTTTAGCATGAATGTGTATTGGAATTAGTAACATAATGACTAAGAATACGAAAAAAGCTTTATACAAAGATAGCACCCCTTTCAATGGTAATATAACCAGAGTAAGAACAATTACTCGGATCTTACATTGAAATCATACATGTCTAACATCAGAATTTGGTTGATCTGTATAATTTACAAAAAATTCTACAAATTTAGTTCTGAGTATGGTAAGATGAACCAAAATATTAAAAAGTGGAGGTTTTAGTGTGGATGACTTGGTATTTGCCGTTACCATTCTTGGTAGCTTGGTCATTTTTGGTTGTTTTGCTTGGCTTTTCGCATCATTAGGAAAACGTATCCATTTTGAAGAAAAAGAAGCTAGAAAAGACCTAACATACGAAACAAATCCATTTGCAGGGTCTGCGAAAAATACATACAGGAAGTGGAAGTAAGGTCACAACTGGATTTATAGAGATTGATAAAAGCCTAAACAGTTTTGTTTAGGCTTTTATCGTGCGCAAATTGCTGTAATGTTTTTAATGGTTAAGAACTTATTTTAGGATTAATCGCGCTGCAAAATGGTTTTTCGTTTATAATGATAGGCAAAAGAAAGAGATGTAAAGGATGAATATGAGAAATGAATGTGATAAAGCCAATGAGCTATCTTTATACCTATTCATGCCATGAAGACGAACGAGATTTATGTAACATGGAAATGAGGTCTTTTTTCGGATCGGATACAAATGAATCGATAAAGATAAGCAAAGTGAAAATTGATCCAAGCAGAAGTCCATTTATGAAGGAACGACTTGATATTATCTATAGAGGGAGAACAGTTGAAGAGTTAGCAAAACAAATAGATGGTTTCAAAATAGACGAGTCATTCAAAGTCATCTTTGTGAAAAATCCTTCTCATTCAAATAAGGAGGCTGTTCGCTTTGATATGAGGAGGGAAATAGAGCGTAAAATAGGTATTTTAATAAAAGGCGAAGTGGACCTTATTCATCCAACTGTGTTATTTGGGATTGTGAAAGTAGACGGAGAGTGGATTTTTGGGAGATATTATAAAAGTGAAGCCGTGTGGTTACAGCAACAAAATAAGCCTCATCAGTATTCAACAGCGTTAAGTACCCGTGTCGCAAGAGCTGTAGTAAATATCGCTGTCCCTAATTCAACTGGGATAAAAGCGATTGATCCTTGCTGTGGAATTGGAACCGTACTAGTAGAGGCTCTATCAATGGGAATTCATATTGTTGGAAGAGATATTAATCCACTTGTGCTGCCTGGTACTCGAGAAAACATCGCTTATTTTGGTTTTCATACAGAAGTAACTCTTGGAGACATAAAAGATGTGACAGAGAGTTATGATGTTGCGATTATTGATATGCCTTATAACCTTTGTTCAGTCATAACATCAGAAGAAAAACTAGAACTGATCCAAAGCGCTCGTACATTTTCAAAAAAAGTAGTGATCGTTACAATAGAGCCCATCGATTCGGTGATTGAAGAGGCTGGCTTTGAGATCGTTGATCGATGTGTTGCAAAAAAAGGCTCATTTTCTAGGGAGATTATTGTTTGTCAGTAACAAATTTAATATTCGAGAATGGCTTTTTTCATTGCGAATAAGGTACTTGACCACATTTTTTGAAAGTAGTTTAGAACAAGCTTTTCATGAGTTCGCTGAACTGATGGGAAGCTTCTTCTTCCATATCAACAGTTTAATGAGCATAACGGTTCTGATGGCCATGTTAATGGATTAGAGCGTCTGTTAAAACTGAGCAAAGTAAAAAAGAGCAGGTAGTAACGGATAAACGGGATTAGAGAAGAAATGGAAGTAATCCTTTCCACTTCTTCTTTAGAATAGCGCATATATGTGTCTGTATATACTTACACATAACTAATTAGAATATTTTCTTTTTATCCCGATCCTCTTTTAATATCTCAACAGCTTCTTTAAAACGTTGGGCGTGAACAATTTCTCTTTCTCTTAGAAACCTTAATCCATCATTTAAATCCGGATCGTCTGACATATCAATAATCCATTGATAAGTTGCCCTTGCTTTTTCTTCTGCCGCAATATCTTCGTACAAATCAGCGATTGGATCGCCTTTGGCTTGAATATAGGTTGCAGTCCAGGGGGAGCCTGCTGCATTTTGGTAAAATAAGGCTTTGTCATGATTTACATAGTGATCTGCTAATCCAGCTTCTTTCATTTGTTCAGGAGTAGCATCTTTGGTTAACTTATAAATCATTGTTGCAATCATTTCTAAATGCGCAAATTCTTCCGTACCTATATCTGTTAATAAACCAATTACTTTTTCAGGAATCGTGTACCTTTGATTTAAATAACGTAAAGCAGCTGCTAACTCACCATCTGCGCCACCATACTGTTCAATTAAGTATTTGGCCAAAGTTGGGTTACATGTACTAACTTTCACTGGATATTGCAATTTCTTTTCATAAATCCACAAGAAAACCTACCCCCTCTGATGATGTTATAACTCCCATGGCCAGGGCGACTCGTTCCAATTCCATGGATAGCTGCTATAACTGTTCCCATACTGTTGTAGTGGACCATAAATTTTTTCAATTTCTATTTTTAGTCGTTGTCTGACTTCGGACATTTGATTAAATTGTTGTATTGCATCCATATCATTTGGATGTGTGTCTAGATATAATGTTAAATCGACTAAAACAAAATCAACTGCTTGCAGTTCTTCCATAAGCTTGTAAAACTGAGGTGGCAATTGTTTTTGACTCATGTTGTATAGCCCTCCCTTTTTTCATAAGGACCATAATAGGGATCATAAAAATACTTCCAAAGTGTTCCTTTTTGTAATGCCTCATGAGGAGAAAATTGTGGTAAGTTAGGCGGTTGAAAAGTAAGGTATAAGTTGGGGGCAGTTACAAATGTCTTAACTGTTATCGGTGGGCAAGGGTTAAATGGACTTACATAAGGGTAATATTGTTTTCTAGTTGTGAAATAGTCCATTACAGTACGCCTCCTTAAGTTAATAAACGATCATTTGAAATATATGTAAAATGTGCTTATCCCTTTCCATGAAATTTAAGCGATCAATTTTAGGCAATTTTTAAGCTCATCGTATTCTTTAAAACATTTATTATTTGACTATTGTAAAAAGCACAGTAGTTGAATATGTGTAACATATCAATAGTTACACTTTTCGGAAGCTCCTAAACTAATCCTTCGCAGGGTTTGATCTATGGTATGATCTGCGGTGTCCGAGTGGAAGACATCGAAGAAGCAACGATGCAGAAAATTCGCACAAATGTTTCAATAGAAGTGATTTCACAGGTTTTAAATATAATTCTAAAATATTTATTCAAATTGATTAAAGAGCAGGTGTTGATCATCATTTTTCAACGCTTGCTCTTCTATTTTTATTGTGAAACTCTTCACTTATAGTAACGGTATCAAAAACATAATCGTTTTTAGCTAATAAATCATTTTTGTGAAGTGAAAATCTAGGGAAAAAGACAAGACTCTTTACTTTTAAGATCAATTTCCAAGGTTTGGGAGGATAGGCAAACTACCAAAAGTACTTCAGGCAATAAGTTACTTGTATAAGCCAAAAGGGGGTGAGAAAATGGGTAGGCGAATCAAACATACGTCACGTGGAGGAGTTAGCAAGGCTCATGCTGGCGGAGGCAATCGGTGAGGAAGCTGAAGGGATGGAGTTGGTAGGAACAGTTGTGGCCAATCGGGTTGAGCCAGACTGTGATCCGGACTTCAAAAATTTGCGCAATATCAGACATGCTTTCAATCAAACCATACCGGGAACTGGAATTCCTCACTTCGATCCTGTTTTAAATGGATCATTGTATACACAGCGTCCCACAGAAGAAGACCTCCAAAGGGCCAGGAATTTGTTACAAGGACTTAGGAATCCTCGAGCCAGAAATGAATTTGTGGTTTTTTAATCCAAGCCGGGGCAAACATACCGAGATCCTTGTACCCCTACGATGCCAAGATCCCCTATGACTCAGTTAGAATTTTGCAAAAATCAATGCTTCTATGTCGCTGATCCGGGCTACTGCCCAGAGTTTTAAAGATGAAATAATAAGGAGATGATCTTCTCATGACTTGTGGAAACTCTAGATATTATCCAGTGAACAATTACCCAGGTTATCCAAATAATTTTCAATGTTACAGCCTGTATACTAGTTAATCGTTATTAAGATTGATGTCAGAATAAATTTGTTCATTGTTAGTCCTTTACTCAGGGGACATTTCTTAATGTTAACATGTTAACCAAGGGAAAACGACCAATGAGCCTCTCCTGTATAATATGAGTTTTCAAAAATGAAATCGTGTGTTTCTAAATTTTCAATTTCAAAGTTCACTTTCTCTTCATATAATTCTGCTGCTTTCACCGTAATCGTTGAAACTATTTTTGATTTGTTAACCTCACTCTTGACTGGGCTTTACCGTATTAGTTCAACAATTTCATGTACTTAGTTAGGAACTTAAAATCCATTTCCGAGTGATTAAACATCGATACATGAAGTAATAAGTTTAGGCTACCGCCAAGATATAATGTCTTATGAAAAGGACCGAAGCGGTTTTAGTGTGTTTAAGATTTTTCCAAATCTTCCTTTGGTAACGTTGGTAACTTTTGATGTCTAGATTAAAATTACCATTCTAGTTAATATAACAATGTAAGATATATCACACACCATCTGATAGAACAATTTCATACTGTTCATTCCTTTATAAACGGCAAAATCGTTGAAAGACGATGACGCAAAGCCCATGTGCCTAAGGTAAGTTTTATTACTAAGGTTGACAGGTTGCTAAAGAATGAAAAGGAGTAGTTACTTTATACTTCCTTTCAATTCTTACCATAATTAGATTTAAAGTTCTTGGTGAGAATTTTTTTTATGCCTAAAAAGAGGATAAAGGTGAGTGAGGTATAGATTATCTCAAAAATTTACCTTCAAAGGGGATATTTCAATTGAAAAAATTAGTAACTGTTCTATCTGTATTCACACTGTCTTTTGGTGTATTTGCTAGTACTTCATTCGCCGCATCAGAAACTTCCGGAACTGCTCAATTTTCTGGAGGAAGTTTAAATATAGAGGTGCCAGCTTCGACAACCTTTACTAGTTTGCAATTAAGTGGTACAGTTCAAACGACAACTGCTAACTTAGATAACCTAACAGTAGTAGACTCTACAGGGTCTGGAAACGGCTGGAATGTCAAAGTAACTGCATCACCTTTACAAAGAACAACTGATCAGTATACTTTACCAGAAAATTCAATGAGACTTTTAGCACCAACTGTAACTGCTGGTGAAGGGTCTTCTAGTGAAAGTGCAATTGTAACAAACGGTGGAGTGATTGATAACAGCTTGGGTGTATTGCTACTTAATGCCCCTGAAGCAGAAGGAAAAGGGACTTTCAATACTTCATTCGCTGAAAATGCTTTATCTTTAACGTTAAGCCCAGATACGGCATTAGCTGGAGAGTATAGTACTACACTTACTTGGAACGTTGTATCAGGTCCAGCTAATTAATAAATATAATATCCAAACAGCAGCCATGTTAAAAACATGGTTGTTTTTTTTATAATAAATAAAATGCACATTATTTTGGATAGACTATCGGTGGAAAGGAGTGATTGTGTGACAGGTCGTATTTTATCTGTATTAGTAACTTTTTCTCTTGTTTTTAGTGTGTTTAACACTAGTCTACTCTTAAATAGAATCCATGCTCAAGAAGAAATGGATTCGCCTTTTGTCATAGAACCCATTTTGCCAGATAACCAAATAGAAGGGGTAAGCGGTTACTATCACATACAAGTGAAACCAGGTGAAGATCAAACGATATATGCGCGTATAAAAAACAAACGTGATCATAATATTACTGTTCATATACTTCCAATAAACTCTTACACGGCCCCTACTGGGGGAATTTTGTATGAAGAGAGTTTAGAATTAGACGATACTAAGATTTTGGACGGCTCCATCATTATGTCAGAGTTGCTTCTGGTGGATCCATTCATTGAATTAAATGCAAATGAATCATTAGAAGTTCCAATACATATTGCAGTTCCTGAAACAGACAAAGGTACTTTTTTAGGAGGTCTTTTATTTGCATCTATCGGTGAAGATACACTGGAGGAGATAAATTCACACGAGGAAGGAGATATCGGATTTATTATTCGAAATGAAATAACGTATACTTTGGCAGTACAACTAGATTTGCCTAATATATCTGCCCCTAATTTTAGCATTGATAATGTAGGAATTAATGTTCGTCCATCTGGACCTGAGTTGTTTATGGAGTTAACCAACGATGCTCAAATGATATTAAGAGGCACTCATGGTAATTATAGAGTAGAAAATAATAGTGGAGAAGAGTTATTTAAGGGTGAGATTGAATCGTTTACAATGGTTCCAAAAACAGCAATAAGATACCCAGTTACATGGGATTATGCTACATTTGAACCAGGTGTTTATAATGTTTTAATAACAGCAAATGTACTTGGAGAAGACATAATAGCAGAGAGAACATTTGAAATTGAAGGAGAACAAATAAATGAATTTGAAGAAATACGAGAAGATGCGCCCGAACCTGTTCCAATAAGCATTCCTTGGTGGGTGTGGGCGATTGGAGGTATTATCATTGCAGGCTTCTTTTATTGGCTAGGAACTAGACGTAAATAATATTTCCTTATTTTACCGTATAATTTGGCAATTTATTTGAGATATAATGATAGCATTAATTGGAGGTGCTGCCATTGTATCCACTAAGTACCAAGAGTAGGGGAGTTTTGGTAACTTTAATACCTATAGTTTTTATATTTTTGTTATATGCAAATTCTTCTCAAGTAAAATCTCAAAATACTTCTGTGAAATTTGCTATTTCTAGCGGGACTCTAAACGTAGAATCATCACAAGAGGTCGTGACCCTTAGAATGGAAAAAGGGGAAGATAAGGCTTATGGCAATGCAGGTTCATTAACTATCGTTGATGCTACTGGTTCAGGTTCTGGCTGGGGACTATCACTTAAAATCATGCCAATGATAGAAATTGGATTGCCTAAAGAAGTAAGTAGTAAGTGGTCTCCAGGGGATTTGTCATTAATAACTCAAGAAGCAAAAATTCGAGCAGGTGAAGGGTCATCAGAATCTCCACAATGGTTCGGAAACAGAACATATGAAATTAGTGAAAGTGTTCCGACGAAAATCCTTTCTGCAAGTCCGGGCGAAGGGATGGGGACTTATCATATTGATTTTGGGGCCGATTCATTAAAGTTCAGTCATTCACCAAGCCAGCATAATACAAATACTGATACATATTATCAAACTACTTTGGTATGGAATATAGTAAGTGGACCATATTACTGAGGCTTTATTCCGGGTTAACTATCATAATCACCACCAGAGGTCCCTTCACATGTTGGCTGGATGTGATGTCTTTCTTTAAGAGACTGTCTGCGTTAATGGTTTCTTCATATATCCTAACTTGACATAAACCAAATACAGGTTCTAGGGAATGACTTCGAAGCTGTGCTAGAGAAATGTGATAACACTAAAGGCACCTCATAGCCTCGGATTCCTTAGTGTCAAGGGCGATCGCAGGAAGGGTGGAGCCTTATCCATGGAATCGGAGGCTAGACTTCTGGTGGGATAGCTAAGGATTTTGGTTTTTTATTAAGTATTACTGTCTCGGGAGAATAAAAACTCTGCTACTATTGCAATACCATACGAATTGACTAATTATCGCATCATTCCTGCTAGTTTGTCGCGGACAATTATTTGAAGTTGTTAAACTTGGTTGTGGATTATTTATAATCCACAAAACATATCGACGGCATAGCCATAACTAAATAATAAAATTAAAGAAACTTCTAAGTGAATATCATTCTGACTACGAAGAAAATTTAGCTTTTGCAAAACAACTACATGAGCGGTTAGGTGAAAGATATCCTAACCTTTCAAGAGGGGTTCTGTTATAAGGAAATCAGACATTTAATCAAAATACGTACAATCAAGATCTTTTTGAACAATCTGTGCTTTTAGAAATAGGCGGAATTGATAATTCTATGGAGGAAGTAGAACGGGCGGCGGATTATTTATTGGAAATTATTGTAGAAATTTTGCAGGAAGAATTATAAAATAAGCGAGCATTTACGAAGATGTAAGTGCTCGCTTAATAAAAGATCATTCCTTTTTTCTGATAATCACTATATATAGTTGCGCGGAATTAAATGGTGTGCTATACTACAAATACAACATCTGAAATAACGTTCAGGTAATCGCTGCATCATTTGATGTAGAGGAAAGTCCATGCTCGCACGATCTGAAATGATCGTAGTGTTCGTGCCTAGTGAATAAATAAGCTAGGGCAATCTGGTATACACTGGATTGACGGCGGGGAAAAGCACCTACAGCAGTATTGCCATGGTCGAGTACCCCTGAAAGTGCCACAGTGACGAAGCTCTTTTGGAAACGAAAGAGGTGGAACGCGGTAAACCCCACGAGCGAGAAACCCAAATTTGGTAGGGGAACTATCTCGAAGGAATTGTAACGGAGAGATAGACAGATAGCAATTGTTATCTGTAGATAGATGATTACCACCGGAGTACGAGGGTAAAACCGTTTGCAGTACAAAGGTACAAAACATGGCTTATCGAACGTTAGAACACAGAATGTTGTACATACGTTATGCTGCGTTGTACGCTACTATATTTCTTTGATTAGGGAGTTCATGCCAATTATGTATGAATGATGAACAATCTGTAGATATATGCTTAGCGGCACATGCGGCAATACATAATTACTCTTTTAACATTTCATCAAACGGTGAGGTGTTTTTTTGTTGTTATTTTTTGAAATGGATTGACATCTTATTTCTGGTGTGATAAATAAAAATAGAGGTTAGCACTCAGTCTATTAGAGTGCTAAATATCTTGATTCACTCTATTGATTTATATTTAGGTACATGAAAGGAGAAAGAACAATCATGGCAAAAAAACAGTTTAAAGCAGAATCAAAGCGATTATTAGAAATGATGATTAACTCTATTTATACGCAAAAAGAAATATTTCTAAGAGAATTGATTTCTAATGCGAGTGATGCGATTGATAAAATGTATTACAAGGCTTTAACAGATGAGACGATTACCTTTAATCAAGACGATTATTACATAAAAGTGGTCGCAGACAAGGAAAAGAGAACGCTGACTATTTCTGACACTGGGATTGGTATGACGAAGGATGATTTGAAAACAAATCTAGGAACGATTGCCAAAAGTGGTTCACTGACATTTAAAAATGAAAACGAGATTAAAGATGGTCACGATATTATCGGTCAATTTGGAGTAGGCTTTTATTCAGCGTTTATGGTAGCTGATGTTGTAACAGTCACTAGTAAAGCAGTTGGCAGTGATAAGGCTTACAAGTGGGAATCTGATGGTGCTGATGGATACACGATCGAAGAAACAACGAAAGATTCAGTCGGAACAGAAATAACGATTAAAGTAAAAGAAAATACAGAAGATGAAAGTTATGATGAATTTCTAGAAGACTATCGTTTAAAAGCCATTATTAAAAAGTACTCTGATTTCATTCGCTACCCAATTAAAATGGATGTGACTCAAAAGAATCGTAAAGAAGGCACGGAAGATGAGTGGGATGAGTATACAGAAGAGCAAACGATTAACAGCATGGTGCCAATTTGGAGAAAAAATAAAAATGAACTTACAACAGAAGATTACGAGAATTTTTACCAAGAAAAACATTATGGTTTTGATAAACCGTTAAAGCACATTCATATTAGTGTAGATGGTGCGGTAAGATACAACGCCATTTTATATATTCCGGAAAACATTCCGTTTGACTACTATTCTAAAGAATTCGAAAAGGGATTAGAGCTATATTCAAATGGTGTGTTAATTATGGACAAGTGCGCAGACCTGCTCCCTGATCATTTTAGCTTTGTAAAAGGAATGGTCGATTCTGAGGATTTATCTCTCAACATTTCTCGTGAGATCCTGCAGCATGATCGTCAGTTAAAACTAATTGCAAAAAATATAAAAAGCAAAATTAAAAGTCAACTGCAAAGCTTGCTGAAAGAAGAACGAGAAAAGTACGAGCAATTCTACAAATCTTTTGGAAGACAGTTGAAATACGGTGTATATACGGACTTCAGCAGCAAAGATGCTTTGCAGGATCTGTTAATGTTCTACTCATCCAAAGAAAAGAAGATGGTCACATTAGAGGAATATGTATCTAGGATGCCTGAGGATCAAAAGTATATTTACTATGCTGCTGGTGAAACACACGAACGAATTGAAAAATTACCACAGTTAGAGCTCGTTACAGATAAAGGTTATGAAGTATTATACTTTACAGAGGATATCGACGAATTTGCCATTCGAATGTTATCAAGTTACAAAGAGAAAGAATTTAAATCAGTTTCAAGTGGCGATTTAGGAATCGAAGAAGATGAAAATCAAGAAACAACGAAGTCTGAAGAAAACGAGCATAAGGAATTATTTGATTCCATGAAAGAAATTTTATCTGGGAAAGTAACCGACGTCAGAGTGTCCAAACGATTGAAAACCCACCCAGTTTGTTTAGCAACAGAGGGAGAAGTATCGATCGAAATGGAAAAAATTCTTCAAGCTATGCCTGACAATCAAAACATTAAAGCAAGCAAAGTGTTAGAAATTAATATGAATCATGAAGTCTTCCAATCACTAAAGAGAGCATTTGAGACAGATAAAGAAAAGCTAAACCTTTACACAAATCTTTTGTATAACCAAGCCTTGCTTATTGAAGGTTTACCAATTACTGATCCTGTTGAATTCACAAATGATGTGTGTAAGATTATGATCTAATTTCTTTTAAAAAATCCCTGTCCTACCGTCAACTCGGTAAAGATCAGGGATTTTTCTATTTTTCCCATTATTATCTAGTCATGAACGAAAGAGTGTGAGATAGTATATAACAACAGGATGATAAGGAAGGTGTTCAAAATGGAAGATGTCGTTCAGGCGAAATGGTTACATAATGAATTGAGAAATAACCAAGCAAAGTTTGTAATCGTAGATACTCGTTTCCAGCTAGGTGATCCAAAGGCAGGAAGAATAGCATATGAAAAAGGGCATGTACCAGGAGCTTTCTATGTAGATCTCGAACAGGATTTATCATCTCCAATTAGGGAACACGGCGGAAGACATCCGTTACCAAAAGTAGGGGATTTAGCATTAAAATTAAGCAATATAGGAATCGACAAAGATACAAAAGTCGTTGTATACGATGATCAAGGTGGAATGGTTGCATCACGCTTTTGGTGGTTATTGAAACATCTTGGCCACAAGGAAGTGGCTCTTCTTGATGGAGGATTCTCTGCATGGGTAAAAGAAGGCTATGAAGTGACAACCGACACCCCAGAAATGGACCCCAAAGCATTTCAGATACGATTGAACGAGGAGTTTTCATTCGTAGATGCTAGTGAAGTATTGGAAAAATTAAATGATAAAGATCGTATTTTAATAGATTCTAGAGAATTAAATAGGTATAAAGGAATTGAAGAGCCCATTGATCCTATTGCAGGACACATACCTGGGGCTATAAATTATTTTTGGAAAGATGTTTTATCGCATGATGGAACGTGGAAAAAAAGTGAGGAACTAGCTAATCATTTTTCAGATCTCCCTAAGTCAAAAGAAATCATCGTTTATTGTGGATCAGGAGTATCGGCATGCCCGAATGTATTAGCTCTAAAAAAAGCTGGATTTTCAAATGTAAAGCTTTATAGCGGAAGCTGGAGTGATTGGATCACTCACAAAGATTACCCAATTGAAACTGATTAGGAACAAACCTACTGTCAGCTTGCCTTTTAGTTGAAGAGCTTACCGCTTTTACTCTATAATAAAGGAAATACATATGTGGAGGTAAATGATGTCAAAAGAAAGCTCATTCGATATTGTTTCAAAAATTGACATGTCAGAAGTGACAAATGCTGTTACAATGGCAACGAAAGAAATCCAAAATCGTTATGATTTTAAAGGTAGTAAAAGTAGTATTGCCCTTGAAAATGAAGAACTTGTTTTAGTTTCAGATGATGAATACAAATTAGAGCAATTAAAAGATGTATTGATTAGTAAATTGATTAAGCGTGATGTCTCTATTAAAAATTTAGATTATGGGAAAATAGAGGGGGCATCAGGTGGGACCGTACGTCAACGAGCAAAGTTAATCCAAGGAATTGATAAGGAACAAGCGAAGAAAATTAACACGATTATAAAAAATAGCGGTGTAAAAGTAAAAAGTCAAATACAAGATGATCAAATCCGAGTGACTGGAAAAAAACGTGATGACCTACAAGCTATCATTGCTGCTATAAGAGGAGCAGACTTGTCAATTGATGTGCAATTTATTAATTATCGCTAATATAAATATGTAAAAGCAGAAGCTATGCCTTTTATACGAAGGCATAGCTTCTGCTTTTTTCTATTAGAAAGTATCTTAAACTAACCTTAGATGGATAAATATTCATTTAAGTAAAAACACATACTACCATTAAGTCCATATTGGAGGTTCAAAAGATGTATCGTACCATGACTAAAATATTCCTATCACTTATAGTAATTAGCTTTCTTATTATATGTAATGAGGCTTCCATGGAAGCAAAGCCACACGATGACAAGCAAATTGATGAATTCATTCAAGGAAATAATTATCTCCCAGCAAAGAAAGCAATTAATCGTTTTGAACAAGAGCAAGGAAAAGAAGTAAGTCTACCGAAAAAGTTACCGTTTCGCCCGACTCATAAATTTGGTCAGTTGACAATAGAAGGGGATTTAAGATTACATTACTTGCGTGTCTTCAATAAACCACATCAAGATTTTATCATTTCAGTTTTGGCACCAGAGAGTAAAATTGAAAAACACATATTTTCGGAGGATAAGGTCGTAACCCTAAAAGACGGAACGAAGGCTTATTTTCAAAGCAAGGATCACATTCATACGTTAATGTTTAAGAAAAAGGGGTGGGGGTATCTACTTACCGGTAGTATAAAGCAGTCTAAAGATTATGATTTGGAAGGCCTAATGGAAATTGCTGAATCCATTTAGAAACTAGAAAAAAGCCTGCTGAGTTTGTTCTCAACAGGCAGCAATTTAGTTCATCACTTCTTCTAATGTTAGTTTTTCAATTAGCCTTTCAGCTAATGCGCGGTATTCATCAGCTAAAGTAGGATCTTGTGTTATTAGTACAGAAGGTTCACCATCAGCCTGCGGATTCGCAAGTGGAATAGATGCCAATAATTCTGTATCTAAATTTGAGGCGAGAGTGCTTCCGCCTCCTTTCCCAAATAAATGATACTTTTCATTTGAATGAGGCGGCGTGAAGTAAGACATATTTTCTATCACGCCTATGATCGTATGATTCGTTTGTTTAGCCATCATCCCAGCGCGTTCAGCTACATGAACGGCATTTGGGTGGGGAGTCGTTACGATAATTTCTTGGCACTTAGGTAATTTATGATGCAAGTCTAGAGCTACATCTCCTGTACCTGGAGGGAGATCTAAAATGACGTAATCTTGTTTCCCCCAAATGACATCGTCAAAAAAATGATCAATCATTTTGCCAAGCATGGGACCTCGCCAGACGACAGGGTCATTGCCTTTTAATAAAAATCCCATGGACATGACGGTAATATTTTCATGTCCAACTGGAATGATTTTATTATTCATTGTCTTTGGTTTCGAATCAATATTTAATATTTTAGGTACGCTATATCCATAAATATCTAAGTCAATAAGAGCTACTTTTTTTCCAAGGTTCGCTAAAGATAATGCAAGGTTAACGGCGACGGTTGATTTACCTACGCCACCTTTTCCACTTGTAATCGCAATAACATTTCCGCTTAACAATATAATCACTCCTTTAGTAATAGAGTAGCGAATATCCAGTTACAAAACTGTGATGATGATCACATCTATGATTATTTTAGACAAAAAAATGAGACTGACATATTGTCAACCTCATTTTGTCTTACATTCTGCAAATCTCTAATGGGCAATTTTCGCAGTGACAAATATCTTTTAATGTATCGAGATCCCGAATAATAAGATACCCTTTTTCTTGAGCAAGAATATCCTTTCCTCGTAAGTCTGAAAGCATTCGATTAACGCTTTCTCTTGTTGCTCCAATGTATTCTCCTAGTTCACCATTTTTCACTTTCTTTTTAAGACGAATTCCGCCACTGAAAGATTCTCCATATGAATTGGCCATACGGATTAATGTTGAACAAAGAGCACCCAATTTGCCATGAAACGTGAGATCTCGAAGTTTTGACTGAGTAATCTGGTTTAATAAAGAAGTCCATTTCAAGAATTCAACAGCAATTTCCCCATGTTGCCATAAAAGGATTTCCAAGTCTTTCTGTTGGATCACTCCTATGACACAATCTGTTAATGCCATTGCATTATAGCTATAATTGATAGACATGAAGCTACTTAGTTCACCAAATAAGTCACCATTATCAAACATATTTAATATATATTCTTTTCCGTCTGAAGTAGCTTTTGTTAATTTTACATTACCTTTTTTTATATAAAACAGCTTATCAGCTGTGTCACCTTCCCAAAATAAATACGTACCTGCTTCAACATGTTGTTCATACATAATTTCAGTAAGTGCTGTTAATGTTTTATCTGAAAGATGAAATGTATTTTGATTAATAGTCCGATCTAACGTTAGTTTTGTCATAATAAAACCCCTCCTAACAACTGTTAGCTTCATTATAGAAGAAAACGAAAATGAAAAATGTGATAAAAATCACACTTAAACAAAACTAGGCGTATATTTTTCAAAAAATAAAGTGTGACACACTTAACAGTATTAATCTTCAATTCGTTTTATAGTGGATGTACAAGGAGGTGAAACCCTATGGAGCTAACTGGTGTCATATTAGACAGTGAAAGTTACAAAATAGATAATGATCAATTAATTAGTTTACTAAAGTTAGGTGAGGAAACGTTAATCGAGAGACAAGTAAAAGAAATGAAAAAGGTTTGTAATGAAGTGATTCTTGTCACAAATAATCCATACGTATATTTGCCTATGTTCGGAAACAGTATCCGGATTATCACAGATTACTTTAAAGGAGCTGGTACATTAAGTGGTATGCATGCTGCGTTATCCCTGTCAAAGAATCAGTCTTTGTGGCTTGTAACATCAGACATGCCATTACTTAGATCAGATGTTGTAACTAGTATGGTAGAACTAAAAAACAACAGCGGGGTTCAATTGATCGCACCGGAATGGAATGGAAATTTGCAATTGTATCATGGAGTTTATGACCGATCGTGTTTGGATGTTACAAAAGAATTAGTAGAGAATAATCAAGTCGGACTAATGAAGATTTTAGAGAAGGTTTCATTTAAAGTTATGAATCTAGATGGATTAAGTGATCAACCAATTAATGATCAAATGTCTTATTCTTTCCGTATTCGAAATTGTGAGGACTATCAAAAGGTTTTACAGTTGAGAAAAGATCATGCTTATTAATTTAATATGATAGAAAGCGAGAGACCTGGAGAGATCAAAAAAGGTATCTCGTTTTTTTGTTTTTTTGACTAGTTGTTCATAAGTTTGTCATCTTGAATTTTTGAAATGTGATCAACGTCACAGTTAATTGTAGTCAGAAAATCTACAATGAACATATCAAATTAAGTGTTACAAATAAGGAGTGGCAACATGAGCGAGATTGAAAAATCATTTTATTCAAAAGCGAGTATGTATTCATTTGTCGTAGTTATGATCTTAATTTTCTTAATGTGGGTTGGTACCGGACAATTTTCTCATGTTGATATGATGTTGTTTGGCTATCTAATTTCATCTTTTGTTTTTGCGATTGGGATGACCATTCGTTTATGCGCATGGGCTGTAAGGCCAGCTACCCATCAAGTATTAAAAAGAAGTTTCAGCAATATGAAGAAGAAAAAACGAGTGAAAAGGAATTGGAGGGCTATAGCAAAAACTGCCTTTGACAACATTATTCTTCAAAAGTTTATTTTCAAACGTGGAATTTATAGAGGCATTATGCACTGGTTGATTGCATGGGGCTGTATTGGATCGTTTGCGATTACATTTGGATTAACGTTTGGATGGATGCACTTTAAACTTATTGATCCAGAAACTTATCAGATCGTTGTGATGGGAATTCCGACTATTTCTATGGCTGCAAATGGAATATTTGCTGAACTAGTGTACAACGGATTGAACATTACAGCGATGATGGTATTAATTGGTGTGACGATGGCGCTTATTAGACGTTCGAAAAATCAAGATGTCAAAGTGACGCAACGTGTTGAGTTCGACTTATTTCCATTATATATCCTTCTGTGGGTTACAGTATCTGGGCTAATACTAACGGTCTCTTATAAGTTTTTAGGCGGATGGATGCACAACTATTTAGCTCTCATACACCAAATTACAGTTGTGATTTTCTTAGTATATTTCCCATTTGGTAAGCTGTTCCATCTTCCGGTAAGACCGTTAGCAACAGCGGTCCCAATGAACTATCAAGAAGTAGTAGGTGTTGATACGAGAAAGTGTAAATCATGTCAATCACCTTATAGTAATGATGATCAAATTAATGATGTAAAAGAAATACTTGGAGTACAAAGTTTTGACTTGCAGCTTGCTGATGGTTCGTATTTAGCTGATTACTGCCCAAGCTGCCGTAGAAGAATTCGTGTGATGAAGCAATTAAATATCAATTCAAACTTACCTTCTCCAAATGGACCGATTCAAACAAATAATGGCATTCATATTCCAGGGTTCGGTCAAAAGAGAGATGATTCTTATTATGAGAAAATGGGGGACGAATAAATGAGTGAATTTCTTGTTAAAGACGGTGTAAAGAACTTACAAAAGCCAGGCGAAAAACTTGTCACAACTCATTGTTGTTATTGTGGAATGCAGTGCGGAATGCATATCAGAGTAAATGAAAAGTCAGGGAAGGTCGTAGGAGTTGAACCAAGATATGATTGGCCGGTAACACTTGGGAAAATGTGTCCAAAAGGGGTAACCGCTTATCAAACGGTTAACCACAAGGAGCGAATTTTAAAACCACTCATAAAAAAGAATGGTCAGTTTGTTGAGTCAAGTTGGGAAGAAGCGTATGACTTAATTGAGAAGAATTTCAAACGACTTCAAAATGAACACGGGAAAGATGCAGTTGGAGTGTTCGGCGGAGTATCAATGACAAACGAAAAATGCTATTTAGTTGGGAAGTATGCTCGTGTTGGTATTGGAACGAGATTTCTAGATTACAATGGTCGCTTCTGTATGTCTTCAGCGGCCGGTGGATTAATGAAAACGTTAGGAGTTGACCGTGGATCGAGCCTGCCGTTACCAGAATTCGAGCATACAGATTGTTTGTTTATGGCTGGATCAAATACAGCTGAATGTCACCCGACAATGATCCAATGGTTATGGAAAGCAAAAGATAAAGGTGCAAAGTTAATTGTAGCCGACCCAAGGGAAACACCAACAGCTCGTGTAGCTGACGTTCACTTAGATCTAAAACCAGGATCTGATTCGGCCCTAGCAAACGGCATCATGCATTTGCTTGTAGAAGAAGGATATGTTGACGAAGAGTATGTAAACGAAAGATGTAATAACTATGAAGAATTAAAAGCGATGGTGAAAAAGTTCACCCCTGAATTAACAGAATCAATTACAGGAGTAGCGAAAGATAAAATTATTAAAGCTGCTCGTATATACGGAAAATCTCCCCGCTCAATTGTAACGTTTTGCCGAGGGATCGAACAACAAAATAAAGGGGTAGACAACGTTACTCTTTACACATCTATGGCATTGCTCAGAGGACAGATTGGGAAATTCGCCTCAGGTGTAGCAACGATTACAGGTCAAGGAAATGGGCAAGGCGGCAGGGAGCATGGACAAAAAGCTGATGCACTACCTGGATACAGAAAAATTGATAATCCTGAACATGTTAAGTATGTAGCTGGCGTATGGGGAATCAAACCTGAAGAAATGCCAAAAGCGGGTGTGTCTGCTTACGAGATGTTTGATGAAATTCAAAATGAAAACATTCGTGCGATGCATATTATGTGCAGTAATCCAGCTGTATCTGCACCAAATCTAGAGCACATTTGGAGTGGCTTAAAAAAGCTAGAGTTTTTAGTCGTAAGTGATTTCTTCTTATCAGAAACAGCTGAATTTGCTGATGTCATTTTGCCAACGACGACTTGGGCAGAAGACGAAGGAACAACGACGAATTTAGAAGGCCGTGTTATTCGTGTACGAAAAGTTACGGAGCCTTTAGGTGAAGCAAAAACCGATTGGGAAATTATGCGTGATATCGCAAAGAGAATGGGAAAAGGAAAATTCTTTAATTATGAAAATCCTAGACAAATTTTCGAAGAATTACGGATTGCATCAAAAGGTGGAAAGGCAGATTACCATGGGATTACATGGGAGCGTATTGATAAAGAAGATGGAGTGTTTTGGCCTTGCCCTTCCGAAGATCATCCGGGTACACCAACGATGTTTAAAGAAAAGTTTGGAACAGAAGACGGAAAAGCAAACTTAGCGGCTGTTGATTGGGCAGAACCTGGTGAAACACCGACGAAAGAGTACCCACACATTTTAACAACGGGTCGGGTCGTCTTTCACTACCTATCAGGAACTCAAACGAGACGTGTTGACTTTTTAATGGAACAATGCCCGTTGCCATATATTGAAATACACCCTGAACTTGCTAGTGAGTACAACATTTCAAATAAGGATAAAGTGTTAATCACAAGCCCGCGTTCCAAAATGACAGTTGAAGCTAGAATTACAAAGGCAATTCGCAAAGATACAGTATTCATTCCTTATCACTGGGGGAAAGAACTTGCCGCGAACCAATTAACGAATCCGGCCCTAGACCCTGTTTCTAGAATGCCAGAATTCAAAGTAGCTGCAGTAAAATTAGAAAAAGTATAAATCAGAAGCTAACTGGGGGAACTTCCAATGAATAAAATTATGTACCTTGAATTTGAACGATGTATCGGCTGCCGCGCATGTCAAGCGGCATGCCGAGAGTGTGGAGATCACGATGCCAAAGAACGGAATTATGTAGAGTACATTGACTTTACTGAAAGCAGACAAACATTTCCAATGATGTGTATGCAATGTAGGGATCCCGCTTGTGCGAGAGTATGTCCAGCCAATGCGATCCAAATTACAGAAGAGGGTGTTGTCCTTTCTGCGATGGATGAGAAATGTATTGGTTGTCGTAACTGTACATTTGCTTGTCCATTCGGAATTCCTAAGTTTGATTTTGAGGAAAACAAAATGTATAAGTGCGATATGTGTTACGACCGCTCAAAATATGATATTGCACCAATGTGCGCATCTGTTTGTCCGAGTGAAGCGATTCGTTTTATTGATTTTGAAGAGATGCAATCATTACGTAGACGTCGTACACAAATGAATTTAATTGAAGGCAAGAAGCCGAGTGAAAATGACAAATGGAAATATGTACCTGAATTTTTCGGAGTGTATTCAGACTAGAGAGGAGGTCCACAATGACTGATAAAATAAAATGCAAAAGAGAAAAACACCAAAGCAAAGACGATATGATTAATTTAAAGGATAATGTTAGTCGTTATGATGACTTGAAATTTAATCGAAGAGCCTTTTTGAAAACGGCAGTCGGAGCAACGGTAGCACTAGGCCTTTCAACCCTGCCTTTTTCCGTAAAAGCGTTTTTGGGAGATTTTGAAGAGGACCGAGAACTTGTTGAAATTGCCAAGTTAGATGACGTACCAAAGGGCTCATCAATTACCTTTAATTACCCAACTGAAAAAGATCCGGCGCTTTTAGTTCATACAAAAGCAGGTGAATTAAAAGCATATAACAGTGCTTGTACTCACTTAATGTGTCCCGTTTTTTATGAAAAGGAAAGCGAAGTACTGCTTTGCCCTTGCCACCAAGGATACTTTGACTTAAATAATGGTCATCCAATAGCTGGACCTCCACAAAGAGAGCTGCCATTGATTGAAATTGAAGTCCAAAATGGTATCGTATATGCAGCGGGAAGGAAGATTCGACATGGCTAAAACGATTTGTTGGACCATTATCTTCATTGCATTAGCTGTAAATGTTGTGATGTTACAATGGACCATAGAAGCGTATCTAGGTTTAGAATTTGACCTTGTATTTCGTAACACCATCGTTGCACTCATCTCTTCAGTTGTAGCCTTACTAACGATGTTTAAATGGAGAAAAATTGAATATAAATAGCAAGTCAAGGAAGCCAGCTATATTAGTTAGGCTTCCTTTTTCTATTTGTCTGCTATTTCGAGATCCCTGATAACAAAGGAACTAGGTCAAGGCCGATAAGTAGTAATTTTTCGTTTCGTTAAATCTTCTTTTTCTCGGATGTTACTGACAATCGTACGATTATACTTTTAACCTACCTCCTACGTGGGTAACATCAAAAAGGGGGGATTATGGAGATTTTTCCGCAAAAATAATGAAAAAAATTAATAGTTTTCGTATGCGGTGTAGGTAGATTTCCACCAATTTAAAATTTATAATAATCTCAACATAACGTAATATTGAAATACTTAAATACCAATTATTGAAAACGGTTACAAATGGCGCTTTTTTTGATGAGAAGAGACAACATAATTGTAGTGTTATGAACTGTTTTAAAAAAATATTGCAGTCAATTTAGAAAGGAGTTGCCACTTTCGTTAGTAAAGCTACGATAAGGGATTACTAGAAAAGAAGGTTCTTTTCCTAGTAAATTGGCGTTTTTCAAGGTGTGGAAACAAGTAGGATAAGTAAGCACTAAAAAAAGGGGGGAAATAATGATATCGAGTTTTAGTCATAGTTAGGATTGATACTAAGTTCATATTTGTTTGCTGAATATTCTAAAAATGGAGGGTCAAAAAATGAAATTGAGAAAAAATTATTTCGTTTTGTTATTAATTTCTATGATGTGTGCAGTTGTAGTTGTAGGTTGTGGAGGTCAAACTAACGAAAGCGCTAGTACTACAAACGATGAAAGTTCCACGGATAATGAAAATGAAGCAGTAGAAACGATGGAACCAATTACACTATCACTAGCAGATTTTGCTCCAGCAACTCATCCAATACAAGCTAAATTGTTTCCAGAGTGGGTTAAAGCGATAGAAGAAGCTACTGATGGCTTAGTTAAAATTGAACTTTACCCAGGAGGATCATTGTTAGGAAGCGGAGATGTTTATTCAGGTGTGGCTGATGGAATTGCAGACATCGGGCATGATGTTTCTGGATTATATCCGGGTAGGTTGCCTGTTTTGAATGCCTTGTATCTAGGTGGGATTAAATATGAAAATAGTGCAGTATCTAGTTATGTAGCTCGTGATCTTGTGGCAGAGTTGCAGCCTGAGGAATTACAAGATACGGAACTGATGTTTATTTATGGGATTTCTCCTGGGGTATTGATGACAACTGAACCTGTGGAATCATTGGACGATTTAAGGGGTAAACAGATTCGTGCAAGTGGTACAAACGTAGCTACTTTAGAAAAGTTGGGTGCAACTCCTGTTGCAATGCCGGTTACTGAAACGTATGAAGCATTATCAAGAGGAGTTGTAGATGGAAGCTTATTACCAGCAGATACCCTAAAGAGCTTTAATTTAGCTGAAGTAACAAATTATGTGACTCATTCAAACTTAATGTATAACACGGTTCATTTTGTGACCATGAATAAAGATAAATGGAATTCACTTCCAACTCATATTCAGGAAGCCATTCGGGAAGTAAATGAGCAAACATTTAAGGATGCTGCTCAATTATTTACAGATGTCGTTGAGAGTGGCTTACAGTATGCCATTGATGAGCACGGGGTAGAAGAAATTCATTTATCAGAAGAAGAAGAGCAACGTTGGGAAGAAACACTAAAACCTTTAGTAGAAAGCCATGTTGAAGAGTTAAACAGCGCAGGTCTTAACGGACAAGAAATCATGAATAAAATAGTAGAATTATCCGAGAAGTATAACGAAGAATTCGGAAATAACTAGTAGTCTATCTGTTGTGGGGCTGTCTCAAAACTAAGTTTCTGACCCCTGAGAATACAATATAGTGCGCATGGTTGAATGTGCATAGTAGTTGTATCTCGGAATGGGGGGCAGACCCTTATGAGACAGCTCCCCTTCATATTACTTAAAGAGGGAGTTGATAAGGTGATCAAAGGATATGTGAACATCGTAAATAAAGCAAGCAAAGGTCTGGAAAATATAGCTGCTGTCATCCTGTTTCTTTCAGCTATGTTAGTTATAGCTAATGTAATCTCTAGAAGAGTTTTTAACACGCCAATCACTGGTACACTAGATTTAGTCCTATTTTTTACTACTGCTCTTATTGCTCTATCTATTGCATACTGTGCTGTAGAAGGTGGGCATATATCCATTAGCATCTTTGTTGATCGTTTACCTAAAAGGGTACAAAAAGTAATCAATGTCGTTATTGGTACGATTTCTGCACTTTTTCTTGTCCTCGTATCTAGGCAACTTGTATTATACGCAATTTCTTCTCACTCTTCAGGGGATGTATCACTTACCCTCCGATGGCCTCATTACCCATTTATTTTATTACTGGCTGTTGGATTTGGGGCGCTAGCTTTGGTAGTGGTTGGGCAAGTATTATCTCTATTTACAGAAGAAGGTGAACAACGATGACACCGGTTACAATAGGTCTTATTTCTATCATTATCTTTTTTATTTTTTTATTGTTGCGTATGCCAGTATCTTATACGATGTTAATTACAGGAATTATAGGGATTAGCTTCTTAAATTCACCTACAGTAGCATTAAAAGTTGCTGCAACGGAGATATATACCTCTTTTTCAACTTATACTCTAAGTGCAATTCCCATGTTTGTTTGGATGGGATTTCTAGCTTTATATGGCGGAATTGGGGCCAAATTGTTTCATTTTGCTTATAGAACAGTAGGTCATCTTCCTGGTGGATTGGCAATTGCAGCGCAAGGAGCTGCTGGTCTTTTTGGGGCGATATCAGGTTCGAACACAGCTACAGCTGCAACAATTGGTTCGCTTGCCGTCCCAGAAATGAGAAAGCATCATTATAATAACTCTCTTTCAACCGCAAGTGTCGCTGCGGGCGGGATATTAGGTGTGTTGATTCCACCAAGTACGCTTTTTATTATATACGGAATTGCTTCAGAACAATCGGTCGGAAAACTATTTTTAGCAGGAATTATACCTGGAATAATATTAATGATTTTATTTATGGTCATGGTCTATATACTTGCTGTGAGAAATCCTGCACTTGCTCCTGCTGGTAAAAAATCGACTTGGAGTGAAAGGTATCAATCTCTTAAAGGTGGTCTGTGGGAAGTTATTGTTATTTTTGCTTTATCTATGGGAGGATTATTTGCTGGTTGGTTTACACCAACAGAAGCAGGTGCAATAGGGGCAGGTGGAGTGTTGGTCCTAACACTTTTAACAAAACAGTTAAGCTGGGAAGGCCTTAAGAATTCCCTTTTTGACACACTACGAACTACTGCTATGATTATGCTGCTAATTGCGTCTGCGGTTGTGTTTGGCCGACTAATTACTATGAGTCGAATCCCGTTTGAAATAGGTGGATGGGTTGAGAGTCTGATGCTCCCTTCATTTGTTATTATGGCTCTGATCTTACTCATTTATTTAATATTAGGGTTTTTCATGGATGCTTTGGCTTTAATCTTATTGTCTATTCCTATATTTTACCCGGTGGTTGTAAATACACTAGGGTATGATCCTATTTGGTTTGGTGTCATTATAGTCCTAGTTGCCGCAATGGGAGTTATTACACCACCAGTTGGGGTGAATGTGTATATTATTAAAGGAGTCGTCAAAGACGTATCCGTTGAGGAAATCTTTCGGGGAATATGGCCGTTTCTAATTATGATCATTGTTCTCGTAGCCTTATTGATGGCTGTACCAGAAATTGCTACGTTTTTACCAAATTTACTTAGTTAATGTTGAAATGAAGGTGGTAAATGTGAACTGCACCCCATTTGTTAATCTAACAAATGGAGGTGCAGTTTTTTATACCTTTTTGATTGTTACAGTTAGGGTTATAAAATCGTATGAGATAAAAAAATAATCAACCCCTGTTATCTTTTTTGACGATTTCTCTTATTTTTACGTTATCGTTAAAATGAATGAAAGAAAAAAGTTTTTCCCTACACGATGTAGGTGGTTTAAGAAAAAAAAACATATTAAAGTTAAAAATGAGGAAGGAAGAATTTAGAGCATAACAACAAACTAGAAGAGGTGAAAATGTTAATAGTGTGTTATGATGAATGGTTTATTGTAAGCGGTTTCGCATAATGAGCTATTTAAAGGAGTGGTATGAAAAGTATGTTTACAGAGCGATATCATATGTCTTTGCCTGAACTATTGGAGTCCGCCTTATCGCTAAAACAAGATGAAGAAGTAATATACGATGGGAAAAGAAGAGTCACTTATAAAGAATTAAATCAGGAAGCCAGAGATTTAGCATCAGGGTTACATCAGTTAGGAATTTGTAAAGGGGATCGTGTCGCAGTTAGTTTACCAAATTGGCATGAGTTTATAGTGATTAACTTTGCCTTAGCTAAATTAGGTGCCGTACTAATTCCGTTTAATACACGTTTTAGAAAGGAGGAAGTCACCTATATTTTAAATAATTCAGGTGCGAAAGCTGTCTTTTTCCCAAAGGAATTTGATAAAATAGATCATTTTCAACAATACCAAGAAATAAAAGAAAGTGCTCCACAATTAGAATATCTAATTTCAGTACGCTTTGAAAGTGAAGACATACTAAGCTATGAAAATCTATTAAAGAATGGGAAACTGACAAACGCACCCGCTGTAGAGATAGACGCAGCTGAGGACGTTTTTGCGATTCTCTATACTTCTGGGACCACGGGTAGACCAAAGGGAGCAATGCTTACACATAAAAATTTGATACATACAGCTGTTGCTGGTGCTGAATGTATGAAATGTTCACCACGGGATGTATTTTTACTCCCAACTCCAGTATTTCATGTGATGGGCCTTATGTTTGTATTACGTACGGTCGCCTCAGCTGGTCGAATGGTTCTGATGGAAGTCTTTAAGCCGGAGAAAGCGCTATCACTGATTGAACAAGAAAAAGTCACAATCAAACCAGGTGTTCCAACGATGTTTATTTTAGAATTGAACCATCCGAATTTCGATAAATATGATCTTTCATCGTTACGAACAGGTGAAATGGGGGGAGCTCCTGCGCCTGTTGAAATCATTAGACGTATAAGAGAACAGATGGGGTGTAATGTACTTATTGGATATGGAATGACGGAAACATCGCCAACGTTATCTTTAACTAGCTTTGATGATGATGATCAATTACGAGCTGAAACAGTTGGAAAAGCACTACCTGGTGTAGAGGTAAAGGCTGTCGATAAATTTAAAAATGAATTACCTGCAGGGGAAGTTGGAGAGTTAGCATGTAAAAGCTTTGGATTGATGAAAGGCTACTATAATATGCCTGAAAAGACTCATGAAGTCATTGATGAAGATGGTTGGTATTATACTGGTGATTTAGTCACTATCGATGAAAAGGGTTATATTCGCATTGTCGGTCGTAAAAAAGAAATGATTATCCGTGGTGGATATAATATTTACCCTCGGGAAGTTGAGGAGTATTTCTATACCCATCCTAAGGTTAATGATATTGCTATTATAGGCCTGCCAGATACAGTTCTCGGTGAAATCTCATGTGCTTGCATTCAGCTGAAAACTGGTGTTGAAGGAACAGAGGAAGAGTTGCTTCAGTTTATTAAAGAGAAAGTAGCTGATTATAAAGTTCCAGATAAATTGATTATAGTGCAAGATTTTCCGATGACACCATCAGGGAAAATTAGAAAGGTAGAATTACAGAATCATTTAATGGAACAAATACAATTGCGATAATGATTGAAATGAAAAAAATATAGGAGAGGAAGATGAAAATGACAAATTCATTAAAAGTTGGGGTAGTTGGCGCAGGAAATATGGGATCTGGAATTGCGCAAAAAATGGCGCAAGAAGGTTTGCATGTAACATTAGTTGATGTAACAGAAGAGCAAGTTCAAAGAGGTATCTCCATTATAGAGAAAATGCTTAATGAGGGCATAGAAAGAAGGATATTTAGTGAGAAGGAAGTGTCAGACACATTGGCTCGAGTTCAGGCAACATCGGACTATGAAGCTTTAAAAGATGCAGACTTAATCGTTGAGGCAGTTTTTGAAGATGAAAAAGTGAAAGGGGATCTTTTTGCCAAGTTAGATAAAATATGTGATGAGAAAACGATTTTTGCGACTAATACTTCAGGTATATATATAAGAGATCTAGCTAAATATACAAACCGACCAGAGAAATTCATTGGCATGCACTATTTCTATCATCCTGCAAAAAATAGATTGGTAGAGGTAATCCCGCACGAAGGAACATCTAAAGAGACGATCGAGACGACGCTTTTTATAGGAAAACTTCATAATAAAACATGTATTGTTGTAAAAGATTCACCTGGCTTTGCTGTCAATCGCTACTTTTCGACGTTTCTGACAGAATCTATTTATTTATTGGATCAAGGGGTAGCTAATACGGCAACGATTGATGCTGCAGCAAAACAAGGTTTTGAAATTGGAATGGGTCCTTTTGAATTAATGAATGTAACAGGAATCCCAATTGCATTACATGTCTCAGAATATATGGGGCAGGAAGTAAGTGAATTTTATTCTCCAGCGGATATCCTTAGAAGACAAGTGGAGTTAAAACAAGATTGGGATCTTAGTGGTGAAATAGATGAAACCAAATTTCAGACCATTAATCGCCATCTATACGCAACCATTTTTGGTGTGGCAGGTGCACAGGTTGACGAAGGTGTAGCTTCAATTGAGGATACGGACAGAGGGGCAAAAATTGGTTTAAGATGGAGCTTAGGACCGTTTGAATTAATAAATAAAGTTGGTGTTCAAGAAGCGTGTCAAATGGTAAAAGAACTATATACATCACGTCCAGGCTTCCACTTCCCTGAGGTGTTAAAAAAACAGGCAGAAAAGGGATTGCCATTTGAGTTTAAATATGTTGATTTAGAAGTGAAAAATGACATTGCCTATATTACGATTAACCGACCTGAAGCTATGAATGCATTAAATCCAGTAGTTGTAAATCAACTTGAAAAAGCATTTGAAGAGGCGGAGAAAGACCCAAAAGTAAAAGGAATTGCGATTCAAGGCGCTGGAAAAGCATTTGTAGCAGGTGCTGATATAAAACATTTTATTGAATGCATTCAAACGAATCAAATCGAGGAAAATGTAGCGTTTACTAGAAAGGGTCATGAGTTATTTAGAAGATTCGAAATGTCAGAGAAGCTAACCATTGCTGTACTAGACGGACTATCTCTTGGTGGAGGAAGTGAACTTGCGCTAGCATGTCAAGCAATTGTCGCAACACATCAAGGATCAATGGGCTTCCCTGAAAGTGGATTAGGGATCTATCCTGGTTTAGGTGGAATGCTTCGAACGAATCATCATATTGGGAAAGAGCTGACGAAATATTATACATTTACAGGTAAGACGATTCCAGCAAAAGTGCTAAAAGAATTGGGGATTGTTACGGAATTAGTAGATATGAAAGATACTGAAGCAGCGATTGAAAAGATCGTGGCGAATGGAAAGTTTAATAAATATGGAGAGCGAGAAATTCCAGCATCATTTGAAGAATTCAAAAAGGCTTTTTCTGATGAAAATGTGGAGCGTATGTTAAATGGTGAAAAACCAGAAGGGGTTAGGAATGAATTAGCAGAGAAAGCGTTAAAAGTTCTTTCGAATAAAGGGTTAATCGCACTTGAGACAATGAATGAACTGATTAATAAACAAACAGATCTCTCAATTGATGAAGGGATTGAGCTTGAACTAGACGGTTTAGTACCGATTTTTAAAACGGAAGATGCTCTAACTGGATTAATTGCTGTAACAAAAGGGAAGCATCCAGTGTTTAAAACCAAACTAGTAGGGAGGGCATAAGTACTGATGAGTATGTTTGATAAGGCCTTTATTCCATATGGAGGTTATTACTCAACACCGTTTAGTAAATGGCAAGGCACTTTGCAAAATGAACATTCTATAGAACTAGGTGCCAAAAGTAGTAAAGCATGGTTTGAGTCAAGAAATTTAGATCCTAATGAAGAATTGGATTATCTTTATTTAGGGATTACAATAGGACAAAAAAGGGTATTTTACGGTGCTTCCTGGGCTTCCACATTAATGGGAGCTCCGGATATTCCAGGACAAACGTTAATGCATGCTTGCGCAACATCGACAACTACTCTCTATAATGCAGCTGCTGCAATTCAATTAGGAAACGCAAATACAGCGTATTGTATGTTAGTCGACCGTTGCTCCAATGGGCCACATACCGTATGGCCAAATCCGAAAGGGCCTGGTGGTGAGGTCATTTCGGAAAATTGGAATATGGACAATATGGCTGGTGACCCATCAACCGGAATAGGGATGATATGTACAGCAGAGAGAGTTGCGAAAGAAAATGGGTTTACTAAGGAACAAGCGGATGAACTAACTTTTCGTCGCTACGAGCAGTATGCCGATTCGTTAAAAGACGATCGGGCGTTTCAAAAAAAATATATGATGCCAGTTGAAGTTAGGATTTCTAAGCGAAAAACGATACTGCTTGAAGCTGATGAAGGTGTTAATGAAACATCGAAAGAAGCTTTAAATAAATTAAAGCCAACGACCGAAGATGGCATCCTGACGTTTGGCAGTCAAACACATCCCGCGGATGGAAATGCAGGAATAATTGTCACTTCTCAAGAAAATGCTGCTATTTTAAGCACCGATTCTGCAATTCCAATTCAAATCATTTCCTACGGCTATGCAAGAGCAGAGAAAGCCACAATGCCGGCAGCACCTGTACCAGCTGTTAAAATGGCATTAGAGAGAGCAGGGTTATCTATTCATCATATGACAACGATCAAAAATCACAATCCATTTATTGTGAATGATATGTATCTTGCTCAAGAGCTAGGAATTGACCCAATGAATATCAATAATTATGGAAGCTCTTTGGTATTCGGTCATCCGCAAGCACCGACAGTGGGAAGAATGCTGATCGAAGCGATTGAGGAAACTGTACTTAAAGGTGGAGGATATGCATTAGCAACAGGGTGTGCCGCAGGAGACAATGGTGCAGCTATCATTGTCAAAGTGGGATAGTAGATGGCTGGGTTCCTGACCAGGGGCTGTCCCAAAAGTCCGGAACAGAGGAGGCAATGGCTCCGTTCGCTACGCGCTTTGAGAGGAGAAACCCACTCCTCTCAAAGCTTTTAAAAGATGTAGCGACTCCGCTCATTGCTGCGGGGGTGTCTAAAAAGGTCAAAAACAGACCTTTTTAGACACCCCCGGTCAATTTTTTTGTTAACTGCCGCTACTAAGTTAACAAAGATATAGAAAAAACGGAGGGGATTTGAATGAAAACAATAGAGTATACATTTGAAGTAAAGTGGGGAGATACGGATGCAGCTGCGATCGTGTTCTATCCTAATTTTTATAAATGGATGAATGAAGCATCTCATCATTATTTTGGTCAAATTGGTTTTAAACCTTCAAAACTATTTGCTGAGGAAAAGGTTGGTATGCCTTTATTAGAAGCGAATTGTCAATTTAGGACTCCATTGTTGTTTGAAGATATTGTTACAGTCTATTCAACTATTACTGAGATTCGAAATAAGGTTGTATTTCTAGAACATATCTTTAAAAGAGACGATATGATCGTTGCAATAGGCAAGGAAGTTCGAGCGTGGACTAGTTTTGAAGGAACACCAAAAGCTATCCCTGTACCTGCAAAACTTCGTGAAAATGCAATGGGATAAAGGGAGGTTGAAACACTAAAAATTGGATTAGCGGAAACAGAATGACCGATTGTGTCTATGAACATAGAAAAGTTTAAAAGAATGGTAAGAAAGAAAATGAAAGCTATACATCTACAAATCAAGTCCCTGGTCTTTTTGTCCAGGGACTTGAAAGCTTTCTATTCATTATAATTATCTTTTCGCTGTTATGGAATAGAAGGAATTTGTAGAAAAACAAAGAATATTATATAGAGATAACTATAAACAGCAAAAGAGTAACCAAAAAATGTAAGCGTTTTATTTAAAGGGCGAGTACCTGGAGCGCGATAGATAGAACATGTGAAGAACGCCTAACCCATAAAAACAACTAAGTATGCGAAAACAGCCTATTTAAAAGAAAAGAAAGGAGAGCTAATAATGATACTGACAAAACGTGAAAAGTTACTAAATCGGTTAGAAAATCATTTGCGAATGACAGCTCGTCAACTTGTGAAATTCGACACGGAAGAAGAAACGTTGCAGTATTTAATTGACTCCTCTCGTTCTG
Organism: Halalkalibacter alkaliphilus; assembly: GCF_023555415.1. Lineage (GTDB taxonomy): Bacteria > Bacillota > Bacilli > Bacillales > Bacillaceae_D > Halalkalibacter > Halalkalibacter alkaliphilus. Next base: position 66,790 of record NZ_JAKRYL010000018.1, read on the forward strand.
AAATTAAATGTGATTTTGTTGGAATTGTTCTGAAAGAAGGAGAGTGGTTAACATCAAAAGTTTGGAGCGGATGTGCCACGTCTATTTCAAATGCATTTCCATTACGGGTCAATCAGTGTTTGCCAACACTATTGAGTAAGAGCATCACATTTGAAAAGGTAGACAGGGAGACTGAGTGTAATTTTACAAGACTATTATTACAAGAAAAAGTAGCAACTTGGTTTACAGTTCCTTTAAAAGATGAACCTAATAATTATGGGTTTTGTGTATTTGGTTTCAACAAATATGTTCCACTCTTACATGAAATGGATAAAGTATTTGTTGAGTTTGGTAAAGATGTAGCAGTCGCCATTTCGCTATCTAGAAGAAAGGAAATCCAAAAAAGCAAAATTAGTGACATTGAGTGGATGAGTCAAAACCTTACATTAGATGTCGAAATTGATCAAGTTGTTGAAAGACTGGTGGAAAGGGCAGGGAAATCCACAAATGCTCAATTTGCTTGTATTTATTTATTCAATGAAAAAGAAAATTCTTTTGTATTGCAATCACCTTCCTATGGTAGTCAAACCCGAGCGAATATTATTCAGATTGAAGAAAATTATGTCTTAAAAGAATATTTTCCGTACTTAGAAACACTCGGTGGTAACCAACTTACAGTTCCTCTGCTCATTGATTTAAAAACAATTGGTGTGATACATGTTGAACATAGCAGTAATGTATTTACGAATGAAGATTTAGAAATTCTTGAGCTTCTTTCCAACCATGTTGCTGCGATGTTAGAAAATGCACGTCTTTACCATAATGAAAAAGATCATAAACAAAGACTTCATTACTTATTGGATTATCAGCAAGCGCTCGTTAAAGAAACGGTTGAGAAAGATAATTTTGATGGCATTGTTTTAACACTCAGTAAACTTTTCTCAAAATCGGTTTTGATTTTCGACCGGTTTATGAGGCCGGTCGCCTATGAATTATACGGCTTAACAAATGATCACTTACATACTCTTACTGAATTAGCAACGTTTGAAGTATATCAAAAGAAAAATCGAGATTTATGGTTTTCAATAGACGATGATCGGAAGATGGGTGTTTGGCCTGTTGATGGAGGAGGAGATTTGCTAGGGTATTTAGCCATTGATATTACAGGGGAAGAAATTGATGATTTTTATAAATTAAGTATAGATTTAGCTAGAAATATAGCATCGATTCAATTTATTAAACAAAAGATTGTATTGGATGCAAAGGAACAAGTAAAGGATAGTTTTATTCATAAGTTGCTTGTAGAGAATGTGGAGGATAAGGAAAGTATCATCCAATATGCAAACTTATTTCAATGGAATTTGTTTAACAAGCATAGGGTCGCTGTAGTATCACTTGACCTTGGGGAAGAAGTATCAAACGACAATATCCTTGAACAGCAAGCAAAAAAAGCTCTGCTTTGGGACCAGTTAAAAACAAGAATTTTGTTTTACGATCAAGATATATTGTTGGCAAATAAAGATGGAGATTTGATCTTAATTGTTCCCATTGAAAAAGAGAAGGAAAATCCTAAAGTATTTTGGGCAAAATTGCATGAGGAACTTAAGAAATGGTTGTTGCTACAAGGAGATAAAAGTACGATCTTGGTTGGAATAGGTGGCAAAACGGAATTCATCCAAGATTACTTCACGATGTATCAACAAGCAGTTCAGGCATTGAGCGTTGTTTCTCATCATTTTTCAAATGTTGGTTTTGCAATGTTTGAGGATTTAGGCTCGTACACTCTCCTCCATCATTTAAAAGATTCATCAATTGCGATGTTATTTATTAAAAAGCATTTAGAACCATTGCTTAAATATTCGGAAGGAAAGAGTATGGATTTGTTTCATACTTTGCGAGTTTTTTTAAATAATAATGGCAGCATTAAAGATACGTCTGAGGAACTCTTTATACATCGAAGTTCTTTGTTATATCGATTAGAGAAAATTGAGAACTTACTAGAAGTTTCTTTAGCCTTCGCAGAACATCGATTCGATTTAATGATGGCCTATAAGTTATATGATTTATATTATGCGAATTTGTAAATAAATCATGTTAAGCAGCAGCTAAAAAGCAGGGGGGATTCTCCTTGCTTTTTACTCCTACAAGAAGTTGGAATAAGAAATGTTAATTCCTACATCATGAAGGTATTTTTCTGAAAGTTAACAATTTATAATTAGCATATCGGAAAGAGCTGACAACCACTAAATCTATTAAATTAACAGTTTGTATAACTATGTCAACAATTAATAGGATAGTCTTAGTCTATTAATTGAAAGCGTTATCATGTGTGAGAAAAGAGTTTGTTGAGTGTATTGTTTGAAGAAGTATTATTGGCGACGTTCACAAATTAATAAAATTTAAAAACAGGAGATGATGAGATGAAACAAAATGATGTTGTACTAGTTGAAGGGGCACGTACCGCCTTTACAAGATTTTGTGGTTCGTTTAGAGAAATTACGGCAACAGATTTAGGAGCATTGACAGCCAAAGAAGCAATAAAGCGTTCGGAAATAAATGCAGAGGAAGTTGATCAAGTCTTTTTCGGCAATGTTATGCAATCTAGTACAGATGCACATGTATTAGCTCGTCACGTTGGGCTAAAGGCTGGGGTGTCCATTCCAACTCCATGCTTAACGATCAACCGTTTGTGTGGATCTGGTTTAGAGTCTATAGTGCAAGCTGCAAGGTTGATTCAAATAGGTGAATCACAAGTTGCGTTAGCCGGAGGAGCGGAAAATTTAAGTCAAGTACCACATGTCATTCGTGGTGCAAGATGGGGATTAGGTTTAGGACAAACGGGTGCCGAAGATTGGCTATGGGAATCTTTTTATGATTCGTACGGAGATTGCACGATGGCTGTCACTGCTGAGAATTTAGCAAAACAATATGAGCTATCTCGTGAAGAAGTAGATCAACATGCATGCCTAAGTCATGGGCGTGCACTAGCTGCAATGGAAAAAGGATATTTCAAAGAAGAAATTGTACCTGTTACTGTGAAGAAGAGAAAAGGAAATGTAACGGTTGACACTGACGAACACCCTAGGAACACAACTCTAGAAGAATTAGCAAAATTAGATGCAAGATTCGTCGAAAATGGTGTTGTTACGGCGGGAAATGCTAGCGGTATAAATGATGGTGCAGCAGCAGCCATACTTACGTCTAGTCACTACGCTGAGAAAAGGGGGTTAAAGCCTTTAGCGCGCCTCGTTTCTTATGCAGTAGTTGGAGTTGATCCCAAAGTTATGGGCATCGGACCGGTTCCGGCTATTCAACAAGCATTGAAAAATGCTGGGATGAAAATAGAAGATCTTGATTTAATCGAAATTAATGAAGCTTTTTCTGCACAATACATTGCTTGTCAAAAAGAGTTAGGGTTTGATCCGGAAATTGGAAATGTAAATGGCGGTGCTGTTGCATTAGGTCACCCATTGGCCGCATCAGGAACAAGAATTACATTATCATTGTTAAAAGAGTTAAAGCGTCGTGGGAAAAAATACGGAGTTTCATCTCTTTGTATTGGTGGCGGTCAAGGAATTGCAGCCATTTGGGAGAGAGTATAAGCGAGGAGGACATTTATGAATGGAAGTCTTTCTTTACATCAAGTGTTAGAGCAAGCCGTAAATAAACATCCTAGCAAGGAGGCATTATTTGACGGCTTTGAAAGAAAGTCATATCGGACTCTCTATGAAGAGAGTCTACGACTAGCTTCATCATTGTCTCAGCTAGGTGTGACAAAAGGCGATCGAGTGATGGTTTGCTTACCAAATTGGAACGAGACGGTTGTCATTTATTTTAGTTTAGCAATGCTTGGGGCAGTTTTGGTTCCATGTAACCCACGTTCTAGTCGTGAGGAATTTATTTATATCCTTGAAAATAGTCAAGCTAGTACGGTCTTTCTTTCCGATTGCTTTACTCATACAGAATTATTTAAACATTATGTTAAAGGACAATACAATTACGTCACTCTTGAACGAATAATCATGGTTCGTGGTCATAACAAAAGCTTCTATTTGTTTGAGGAGTTAGTAGAAAAAGAAGACTCTAAAGAAACTCTTAACGTGAAAATAGATCCAGACAAAGATTTGTTTGCTATTTTATATACTTCAGGAACGACTGATAAACCAAAAGGTGTTATGCTCACTCATAAAAATGCCATATATACAGCAAATGTAACAGCAGAAGCAATGGAGTGTAATAGCAAAGATGTGTTCCTTGTATCGGTCCCGCTGTTTCATGTATTTGGATTAATTCCAAGTATGATAACTGCAACAATTATTTCAGCAAAAATGGTTTTACAAGAAAAGTTTCAGGCGAGAGAGGCACTTAACCTAATTGAACAGGAGCAGGTTACCGTGCATCATGGAGTGCCAACGATGTTCATCCTCGAATTAAATGATCCAATGCTCGAATCATTTGATTTATCTACGTTACGAACAGGAATTGTAGCTGCAGCTCCATGTCCAGAAGAGGTTGTTAGAAAAATTCGAACCTTAATGGGGTGCAATATTATCGTTTCATATGGTTTAACTGAAACATCAGCCGGTGTTACAGCAACGAGTTTATATGATGATGATCTTTTGCGTTCGGCTACTGTCGGAAAACCACTTCCTGGGACGGAGGTAAAAATAGTTGATTTATTTAGAAATGAAGTGTTAAGAGGTGTAACTGGTGAGTTGGCAGTAAGAAGTTTTGGGGTTATGAAAGGATACTTTCATTTACCAGAAACAATCATGAGAATCGATGAAGAGGGTTGGCTATATACTGGAGATTTAGCAAAGATGGATGATCACGATTATATTACGATCATTGGTAGACAAGAAGAGATGATTATTCGTGGAGGCTACAATATTTCTCCAGAGGAAGTAGAAAATGTTTTATACAAACATTCAAGCATTTTAGAGGTAGCGGTAATTGGGATGGAAGATTCTAAATTAGGAGAAATGATCTGTGCGGTGATTAAGTTAAAGCCAGATCGAGTAGAAGATGAATATTCTTTGAAAAATTATATGGAAGGAAAACTAGTAAACTATAAAATCCCAGACCAGTTAGTGTTTCTAGAAGATCTCCCCAAAACAGCAAGTGGAAAAATTAATAAGATGGAACTAATGGTAGAACTTACTAAGCAGTTAAAAGAATGGTAAAAGGGAGGAACGGTTTGAATGATTGTAAAAGACAATAAATTGTCCGTATCGGAACTGTTAACTCGAGCCGTTGAATTAAAACCTGATCGTGAAGCTCTTTATGATTTACAAGAAAGGATTACTTACAAACAGTTACATGAAAGAGTTGAGAAACTTGTTGGAAAGTTGATAGAGCTTGGGGTGAAAAAAGGAGACAGAGTGGGTGTTTGCTTACCAAATTGGAATGAAACACCAATTATTTTCTTTGCAGTTGCAAAAGTTGGTGGGATTGTTGTCCCATTTAATCCAAACTACCGTCAGAACGAAATCGATTATATTCTTGAGAATTCTAGACCGAAACTATTGTTTGTTTGTGAAAAAGTAAAGAGAAATGTTAGTTTAGAGAAACTGACGTCAAACGTTGAAAGAATCATATCGGTCCGTTTTGAACATGAACTTACCATCTCATTTAGTTCCTTGCTGATAACAAACGGAAATAATACTAGTATTACTCTACCTGAAATCGATGTAGATAATGATATTTTTTGTATTCTCTATACATCCGGCACAACAGGTGCTCCAAAAGGAGTCATGTTGCCACATCGGAGTATCGTTCAATCTGGAAATACATTAGCTGCTAGTTTACGTTGTACAACAGATGATGTATTCATTGTACCTGCACCATTGTTTCATATTTTTGGAATTGCATGTAATTTAATGGCATCAATAGCAGCACAATCAAAACTTATCCTTCAAGAAAAATTCCAACCAGAGCAAACACTACAATTAATTGAAGAAGAGAAAGTGACAATTCATCAAGGCGTTCCAACGATGTTTGTTATGGAATTAAATCTACCTGATTTTGATCAATATAATCTATCGACACTACGAACAGGAATGGTAGGGGCAGCTCCTTGTCCACCTGATACAATAAGAGCTATACGGGAGAAGATGGGACTGAATCTGTTAATCTCATTTGGAATCTCTGAAACGGGAACAGTAACGATTACTGATTACGATGAGGAAGAGATCAATTATTTGGAAACAGTAGGCAAGGCCATTGACTGACGGGGTTAATTTGAAAATTGTGAATGAACATCGAGAAATGTTGCCAGTAGGAGAAGTTGGGGAAATTGCTTGTAAAAGTCTTGGTACGATGAAGGGATATTATAAAATGGAAGAACAGACGAAGAAAGTATTTGATGAAGATGGATGGTACTATACAGGTGACCTTGGCTCTTTAGATGAAAAAGGCTATCTTCGTTTCGTAGGACGAAAAAAAGAAATGATTATCCGTGGTGGATACAATATTTATCCACAGGAAATTGAAGGGGTATTAGCAAAACATCCAAAAGTACTTGAATGTGCTGTTGTCGGTTATCCAAATGAAGTATTAGGTGAATTAGTTTGTGCCGTTATTAAACTGAAAAAAGGGGAAAGCTGTACTCCTGATGAAATAAAGGAATACGTCAAAACATTTATTGCAACGTACAAAGTACCTTCTAAAGTGGTGTTTGTGGAGGAGTTTCCAGTTACAGCGAGTGGGAAAATCCAAAAAGGAAAATTGAAAGAAAAAATGCTTAAACTCGTTCATACAAGTGAAACGGACTAAACAAGAAAAGAAAAGGTCTTCTCCGAACTACCGATGTCGATAGTGAGGGACCAATTGCCTCCAAGTTTTCGGAAATAGATTTTTATTTTATACCCCTTTTCAAGCTTACTTGGATATATATAGTAAAGTGATACTCTCTTTCCTTATAATTCTGAAAATCTAATATTAACTCACAATTTAAATGCCTATTTAATTTTTTAACAAATAGTTGAATAGGCGAAATTAAACTTTAACAAGTTTTAAACATTAAAGTAAGTCCTGTTAAGATTTAACAGGACTTACTTTAATGGATCTAAAATCCCTTAATACCTAATATTAACTATATAATAATAATCCAATTTACTTCCTTTTCTATAGGTGTTAGGATATATAAAGTTAACTTAAAATTGTGAGGGTGAAACAATGGAAAAAAAAGAACAAAAAATGGTCCATTTTTTTGAACAGTTAAGTGCAGAAAATAAACAATTAATGCTTTCAAAAGGAACGAAAATTAAGGTGCAATCAGGTTTTGTTCTTTTTTCCGAAGGGGATGCCCCAAAATACATGTATTTAGTGTTGTCAGGCTTGATTCGATTAAGTAAGATGACTTCAGAGGGAAAGGAATTCTCCTTGAGCCTTCTTCAAAGAGATGAATTAGTGGGTGAGGCAGGCTTATTTAATGAATTATCTGTTGCTGTAACAGCAACAGTAGAAGAAGATGCTGAATTGATACGTTACGATCGTTCGATAATCGAGAAGTTATTTATTGAGAATGGAGAACTAGCTGTAGCGTTTATGAAGTGGTCAGCCATCCAAAATCAATCAACACAGTCAAAGTTTCGTGATCTTATTTTGTGTGGTAAAAAGGGTGGTTTGTACTCAACGCTCATCCGTTTTAGTAACTCTTATGGAGTAGAGCATGATGAAGGCGTCTTAATCAATGTAAATTTAACTAATGTTGAAATTGCCAATTATATCGGTACTACCCGTGAAGGGGTAAACCGCATGATGAATGAGTTAAAAAAAGAAGAAATCATTTTTTATGAGAACAATCACATTGTTATCCGTGATATTCAGTATTTAAAAGACTTTTTGCAATGTGGCGATTGCCCAGTTGAAATTTGTACGATTTAGAGAAGCAGTTAGTTAGGGTTACCTTGCTAACTGTTTTTTCTATTTTATAAACTTCCGATTCGGAAAAAATCATAAAAGGATTGCTTTAATGTGTGTTATAGAAGTTAACATACGCATTAAACTTCTCTATAAATTAAAAATCAAACCCTAGAAAGAACAAGCTTTATACGGTTTTAAATTGGTATTAAGTTAATAACTCCAAATTAAATAGTTTGTAATAATATCTGACAATATAATAGATAATTTAGAATTTTTAAACTAGACTTTACTCTATGCTAATCATAAACATATAAATCAAATATTTCTTTAAACAGCTAGAGGAGGGTTTTAGGTGCAAGCTCGTGGACAAACAGCTGCATTAGTATTATCAACCGTTGCAATGGTGATTTCATTTGCCGTTTGGTCGGTATTTTCACCAATGGCATCGACTTTACAAGAACAATATCAATTAACCGAGACCCAAAGAAGTTTTATTATTGTCATACCAATTTTATTAGGATCTGTTATGCGTATTCCAATGGGAATTATTGCAGATAAATACGGGGCAAGAAAAGTATATACGTTAACAATGCTTTTTAGCGTGCTTCCGATGTTTGCTGCTGGCTTTGCAAACTCCTATGGTGCTTTACTCTTTTGGGCGTTTTTAATCGGGATGGCAGGTACAACTTTTACAATAGCGATAACGTATGTGACAAAATGGTTTCCAGCTGAAAAACAGGGGTTGGTTTTAGGGATTATTGGTATTGGTAATTTAGGAACTGCCGTTGCATCCTTTACAGTTCCTTCAATTGTGAATTTTTTTGGATTACAATGGGCATTTTGGGGACTGGCGTTTGCCCTTAGTATCATGACCGTCGTTTTTTGGATAGGAACAAAAGAATTACCAAAACCAAAAGAAGTTAAAACTTTAAAAGAAGCACTCTCTGTTACAAAATATAAGGCTACTTGGGTATTATCCTTATATTACTTTTTAACTTTTGGCGGTTTTGTCGCATTTAGTTTTTATTTACCGACTTTATTGCAAGAAACATTTCATTTTTCACCAGTAGATGCTGGTTTAAATGTAGCTGTGTTTGTGGTTGCAGCTACGCTTATCAGGCCAATAGGTGGGTATTTGGCGGATAAATTAGGAGCTAATCAAGTTATCATCGTTCTCTTTAGCGGAATCATTCTAAGTGCCTCTATCATGGCAATTAGCTTGGACAATTTCTCTGTTTTTAGTATCAGCTGTATAGTGATGGCTCTTTTATTAGGAGCAGGGAATGGTGCAGTTTTCAAACTTGTTCCGGCTGTTTCTCCTAATAATACAGGAGCTGTCACTGGAATTATTAGTGCGATCGGTGGGATTGGAGGTTTTTTCCCGCCACTTGTGATGGGGATGGTAAAAGAAGTGACGGGAACATATAGCTCAGGTTTTATCTTGTTAGCTCTTTTTGCAGCAGGTTGTTTACTGGTTAATGTTTTTTCAATTATTCGTACAAGTGCGACTACATTTCGAGCGAACAACGTAAATGAAAACTAGTCGATTAGAGGGCGCTCCAAAGGTAATAACCTTTCCAGTGCCCTCTTTTCAATATAAAGTGGAGAAATAACTTAACAGCTAGAATCAAGATAATGCTTCTTCCTTCATCCACTGAATTTCTGTTTTATGTTTAGTCCCTTCATCTTTTGGCGTTTCTATAATAAAGGGGATGTTTGTTAGTTGGCTTGATGTGAGGAGCTCGCGAAGCTGCTCCTCTTTTATGTGTCCAGATACTAAATTGGCATGTCGATCCTTTCGTGAAGAGAATGGGTATTTTGAATTATTAAAGTGAATGGCTTTTAAATGTGGGAGATAGTCCAAGTCTATGGCTTTTTCCTCAAGTTCTTTCCAATTATCCCCGTTCCATATCCCACTTGCATATGCATGACATGTATCAAAACAAAATCCTATCTTTTCTGGATAGTCAGTTAACTTCCGAACTTGAGATAACTCTTCTAGCGTGATTCCCATATCCGAACCAGCCCCAGCGTTATTTTCTATGAGCAATTGTGCGTCTCCACTAAACTGCGATAGCACTTGATTAAGTATATCAATTTTTTTCTTGTAACCCTCTAATGGTGGTAACGTTTTTGTCGTACCAAAATGAACAACAACTCCAATGGAACCACAGGCTTCAGCTATTTCTAAATCGTTTATTAATGATAAAATAATCTGCTGTTCTAGTTCTTGATCCTCGGGAATCAGTTTAGTCGGATAAGGAGTATGTATTATAGACTTTATGTTATGCTTAGAACAAAAAGTTGCACACTGTTGTGCATCGTCTTTATCAAAGTCTTTGACAGTAATGCTCCGTGGATTTTTAGGGAAAAATTGAAAGGCCGTGGCTCCTAGACTATGAGCCGTTTTTGCGGCAGAATAGTATCCATTTCGAATACTGACATGACTCCCAAAGTACATAACTTCTCACCTACTTTACTAACAATAGATTTATTTAGTATGAGAGGAACAATGTACATTCATTCATAAAACAAAGGAAAATGAGGTGTAAAGATGAACGATGGTCAATTTTCTCGAAACACTCCTGTTGTTGAAACCATAACTCTTGGCATGGGTTGATTTTGGGGACCTGATGCTCGGTTCGGGCATCTTTCAGGTGTCATTCAAACGCGTGTCGGTTATGCAGGAGGTACGAAAAATAACCCAACGTATCGACAAATGGGCGACCACACAGAAACTGTTGAATTAGATTTTGACCCTACGTTGGTAAGCTTTGAACAATTATTAGATGTATTTTGGAGCCACCACCGTCCGAGAAAAGATGGGTATGGGGGACGTCAATACATGTCTCTTGTCTTGTATCGGAACGAAAAACAAAAAGACCAAGCGACTATTGTAAAAAATAGGATCGAGAAACGTCTCAAAACAGAATTAGAGACAGAGTTGAAACCCTTTGAACATTTTTTTCTTGCGGAGGAAAAACACCAAAAATATTACCTGAAACGATATAAACAAGCTTATGAATCCGTACTTCAGTTATTTCAATCGCATGATGCATTCGTAAAATCAACCATTGCTGCTCGCCTAAATGGGTTTGTTCGTGAATTTGGAACATTAGGAGAACTAAATGAAGAGATTCATTATTGGGGTCTTGATGATCATGATACTGGATTATTAAAAGAAACTATCAATAAATTAAAGTGGTAAAGGTGAGAATTCTATGGAAGAATGTGCAATATTTGCAGGGGGACACTTTTGGTTTATGATGCAGCCTTTTGCTGAATTGCCAGGAGTCACGGAAATAACAGCAGGATATTCTGGAGGAGAGACAGAATATCCATCTCATAACGACGTTTTGTCAGGAGAAGCTGGTCACAGGCTTGTTGTTCGCATTTATTTTGATACGGAAGTCCTACCGTATTCTAAATTACTAGATGTATTTTGGAGGGCTATTGATCCTACAGATGCGACTGGGCAATTCAAGGATCAAGGAAAACCATTTCAAACAGCTATTTTTTACCATAACCTAAAACAAAAAACACAAGCACAAGAGTCTAAAGAAAAATTAGAAAATAGCGATTTATTCGATAAACCTATTGTGACCTGTTTGTTGGAAGCCAAACCGTTCTATCGCGCTGAAGAAAAGCATCAGTTTTATTATAAAAAGATACCATTTCACTATTATCACCTTTACAAATGCTCTGGTAGAAATGCTTTTTTCAACCGATATTGGCAAGTGAAAAAAGAGGATCCTCGTCTTAAAAAATTAACACCTATTCAGTATGACGTTACACAAAAAAGTGCCACGGAACCTCCGTTTGAAAACAAATATGACCAGTTTAAAAAAGATGGGATCTTCGTTGATATTATTTCAGGAGAACCATTGTTTTCTTCAACGGATAAGTATGACTGTGGGTGCGGTTGGCCAACATTTTCCCAACCGCTTGCATCTTTTCATATAATAGAACGACTAGATCAGTCACACGGAATGATCAGGACCGAAGTAAGAAGCAAAATAGGGAACTCGCACCTTGGGCATGTGTTTGAGGATGGACCAAAAGAATTAGGGGGAAGAAGATATTGTATTAATTCTGCAGCCTTGCGTTTTATAGCAAAGGAAAATTTAAAAAATGAGGGGTATGGAGAATATACGGTTCTATTTATCTCAGACTGACATATTTTCAAACATGAAAGAGGGAGTCTCAAATTGGTCAAAATCAGACCTTTGAGACTCCCTCTTTGTTACGCTGCATTTTGTTTCACATTTTTTCTAAAATACCATTTTAAAAATGGCGGGACGAACGTAATAATGAGGAGGATTCTAACAAGTTGAAAGGCACTGACAATGGCTGGATCTGCTCCTACAATGGATGCAGTTAACACCATTTCAATTAACCCTCCTGGAGCAATGCTTAATATCGCTGTCGCAAGATCTAAAGATGTCAATTGAGCTAATAAGATACCTAATCCAAAAGATATAGTAATCAGACTGACAGACACCCCAAAATAAACAAGGCTATATTTACCGCCCATTTTTAAATCAGAAAAGGAGATGTTTTTACCAAGGCCGATTCCTACAGCCATTTGGGCAAGGATTAAAAAGGTGTTAGGAACAGATGGCAAGTCAATCGTACTTATATTTAGAATTGCAGTTAATGCAAGGGGACCTATTACGATCCCAGCTGGAATTTTATTTCGACATAGCCATCCAGCAAGGACAGGAAGGATAAACCAAGCATAGCTCCAACCACCAACCGCAGGTTCGGTTGATTGGAAGAGGCCTGACACAGATGCCCCAACTTGAGTGAAATAGAAGATAATCGTTGTTGGAACAACAAATAAGACCGTAATCAAACGTACGGTTTGAAAAATAACAACTAACGAAGATCGCGCATTCAGGGATTCACTAGCAATAACCATTTCGGTTAAACCCCCAGGAATAGAGCCGAATGCACTAGTGATTTTATCAACATCGATCCACTTTGTAATAACAGAACTAATAAAGATACTTGCAGCGATAAGAGCAACGGTTAACACAACAAAGGTTACCAGATAAGGACCTATAGATGAGAAAGTTTGGACAGTAAAGTACATTCCAAAATAAATACCAAGAACAATTAATCCACTATTTTTAACTGTACTTGGCCAATAGGCTTGTCGTTTTGTGAACCCTTGCCAAAGCATAACAAAGGTTAATGGCCCTAACACCCAAGGCAGAGGGAGATTACCTAGATTAAATAAGTAGCCGCCTATAAGACCGATAAAAAATGTTTCCATTAAACGTAAAAACTTTGTTGTATACATATAATTAAACCCCTTTATAAACAAACAAGGATATACAAATTATACCATACCCTCAGCCATTTCGCCTGTCGAAATAATCGGTTTTTTGTTAATCGGTATCGAGCCGAGTATACCTAAAGCATGATTATTGCATCTGTACCTATTGTTCGTTAAAATATAGTTTGGCAAATAAAAGAAAAGCAGGAAGAAGGAATTAGTATGATTAATCGTACCGTTTTAGTGAAATTTGGAGACACAACAACTCCAGAGCAGTTACAAGAAGTAGTAGACCGTTTTAAAGCGTTAAAGAACCATTTAACAGGGATTGTCGACCTTCAAGCTGGGCTAAATATTGCTGAGAAAAGCAAGGAATATCAAGTTGTGCTAACTGTTCGATTTGAGGACAAAGCTGCACTTGATGCATATGTGGAAAACGCCGAACACCAAGCTGTAGCAGCTTTTATTAGAGAAGTTGGAAGAGTGGACAGCATTGGCGTTGATTTCGAAATATAACTAGTACATACGTTACGCCAGCTATGAATTGTTTCTCATAGCTGGCGTTTTCCATAATATCAACTCTTACATCATGACTTTTAATAGTAACCAAGGCTAGAATAATCAAAGAACTGAAGCAAAGACTATAAAAGCTAACCTTAAACAGGTAAATCATACGGCAAAAGATAAGTTTTTTAAAGGAGATATAATGACAGATACAGCTAATAATTCAAACAATGAAACAGGATGGAATTTAGATAATAGTTATGCTCAGCTTCCTAAAGTGTTTTTTTCTACAATTGATTTAAACCCAGTACGTTCGCCAGAATTAGTGATTTTTAATGAACGTTTATCAGAATCGTTAGGAATGAACAGCAAGGACCTTCAGAGTGATACGGGTGTCGAAGTTTTCGCTGGCAATCAGACTCCAAATCGTTCTATTCCACTAGCCCAAGCTTATGGAGGGCATCAATTTGGACATTTTACCATGTTAGGTGATGGCAGAGCTCTCTTAATAGGTGAACAAATGACTCCTCAAGGGGAGCGTTTTGATATCCAACTAAAGGGTTCAGGAAGAACGCCTTACTCTCGCGGAGGTGATGGCAGAGCGACTTTAGGACCGATGCTTCGGGAATATATTATGAGTGAGGCAATGCATGCATTGGGCATTCCTACAACTCGGAGCCTAGCGGTAGTGACAACTGGTGAGTCTGTATATCGGGAAACGGAACTTCCTGGTGCCATTCTTACTCGTGTCGGAGCGAGTCACCTACGTGTTGGTACGTTTCAATATGCCGCAAAATGGGGTTCAACCGATGAACTAAAAATGTTAGCCGACTATACACTACAACGGCACTTTCCAGACGTTGAAATGGATGATAACCGTTATCTTTCTCTTTTGAAGGAGGTAATAAAACGTCAGGCTTCACTTATTGCTAAATGGCAGCTAGTTGGCTTTATTCACGGGGTGATGAACACAGATAACATGACAATAAGCGGTGAGACGATTGACTATGGCCCTTGTGCTTTCATGGATTCGTATGATCCGGAAACCGTATTTAGTTCGATTGATATTCACGGCCGGTATGCGTACGGCAATCAACCCAAAATAGGTGCATGGAATTTGGCAAGATTTGCTGAATCATTATTACCGTTGTTACATGACGATCAAGAGCGGGCTGTCGAAATAGCTCAAGATGCCATTTCAGAATTTGCTAATTTGTATCGCACTCATTGGCTCAATGGAATGAGGGCAAAACTAGGGCTATTTACTAAAGAGGAACAGGATGAATCTTTAATTGATGAACTCCTTAGCATCATGGATACGTATCGCGCTGACTATACGAATACATTTGTTGCTTTAACTTTTGAAAAGTTCGGGGATACGATTCTATCTGGAAAAGAGGAATTTAATGAATGGTATAACAGACTGCAGGAAAGACGAAGCAGACAAGTGGAATCAAAAGAAGATTCTCAACAATTGATGAAACGAAGCAACCCTGCGATCATTCCTAGAAACCACCGAGTAGAAGAAGCACTAAATGTCGCGGTGGAAAAAAGAGATTATGGTGTAATGGAGAGACTTCTTAGTGTTCTTTCTGATCCATATGCTCACTCCCCTGAGCAAGTTGAATATTCGAAGCTGCCTGAGCCTTCAAATCGGCCTTATCGTACGTTTTGTGGTACATGAAAATAATTCGTAATGAAATAAAGACTCCGTTCGTTCTCTATTTCGTTTCGAGAGAAGAAATCGATTCCTTTCATTAATTTAGGGATTGTCCTCAAAGAAAACTACCTCTTTAAGGACAATCCCTATTCCTATTGGTAAAATAGTTGAAACTTTTCTTTTGCTTGTACGTAAAAAAGAAATATGAATCTACGATAACTTCAAAATAATGGTAGAATGGCTATAGCTATTAATGGGAAAGGATTGGGTAAGGATGACTTTATTATTAAAAAACGTCACAAAACGATTTGGCACCTTCACCGCAGTGAATGATTTATCACTTGAAGTACCAGCCAAAGAGATGTTTGGTTTCTTAGGTGCAAATGGTGCCGGAAAGACCACTACATTTCGTATGATATTAGGTTTGTTAGATCAGACTGAGGGGAAGATTACGTGGGATGGAAAAGAAATTAATTATTCCACAACACCAGAGATCGGTTATCTCCCTGAAGAACGCGGATTATATCCAAAAATGAAAGTAATTGACCAAATTATTTATCTTGCTCGCTTACGAGGAATGAAAAAACAAGAGATAGTAAAAGAGTTGGACCTTTGGCTAGAGCGTTTTAATGTACCGGAATACAAGAACAAAAAAGTTGAAGAACTTTCAAAAGGTAATCAGCAAAAAATTCAATTTATTGCAGCCGTTATACATAAACCAAAACTTCTCATTTTAGATGAACCATTCAGTGGCTTAGATCCTGTTAATGTAGAACTATTAAAAGAAGCGGTAAAAGAAATAAAAGAAAGTGGAACGACAATAGTTTTCTCAAGTCATCGAATGGAGCATGTTGAAGAATTATGTGAAAACCTTTGTATTATGCATCACGGTGTACCTGTTGTTCATGGCGAATTAAGGTCTATTAAACGTTCGTTTGGGAAGAAAAATATTTCTATCCATGCTGATTTCGACTTATCCATGTTAGAGGCAATACCTGGTGTCTTAAAGTCGAAAAAAACAACAGAAGGTATCCACTTACAAGTTGAATCGGAATCTATAGCAGAAGATGTGTTTAAAAAAGTCGTTTCAAAAGGCTTTGTCAGGAAGTTTGAACTAGAGGAACCTTCTTTGCATGATATTTTCATTGAAAAGGTGGGGACTTCTTATGAGTAATTTTTGGATCATGCTTGGACATGCGTATCTTTCTAAACTAAAGGCCAAATCTTTCATTGTGACAACGATATTATTAGCGGCAGGAATCGCTATTATGGCGAATATTGGACTAATCATAGATTCCTTTCAGGGTGAAGACAGAACGGATCAAGTTGCCATTATTGATGAAACAGGTCAATTATTTCCAGTTCTTGAAGATGAAATGAATATGTTAAATGAGAATATAGATTTGGTATTAACAACAGCTTCACGAGTAGAATTAGAAACGGAAGTAGAAGCAGGAACGTATGCAGGACTTTTAATCTTATCGTTTGGTTCAGATCAATTACCAACAGCGGTCTATATATCTCCTTCATTATCTGGAAATGTAATTACTTCTACTCTCCAAGCTGCACTTGGGCATATCCAATCAACTATTGCGGCTTCTCAACTGGATCTATCAATGGAGGAATTAGCGCTTCTTAATGCACCTGTAATGTTTACCCAAGAGTCTCTCGATGAAGGAGCTAGGTCAGCAGAGGAGTTAAATCAGGCAAGAGGAATTGTATACATTCTATTATTCTTTATTTATTTCTCAGTCATCATGTACGCAAACATGATTGCTACTGAAGTTGCTACGGAAAAATCTTCACGAGTCATGGAAATCTTGATTTCAAGTGTCTCACCCGTTAAGCAAATGTTTGCAAAAATAATTGGGATTGGATTTGTTGGGTTAACACAGTTAACGGTATTGCTTTTAGTTGGCTACTTATCGATAATGAGAAACCAAGAGGCACTTGTTGGAGGATTCTTTGATGTGTTTGGTTTCGGTGATCTATCAGCTGCGATAATAATTTATGCCATTGTCTTCTTTTTGTTGGGATATTTTCTATATGCTACTCTTGCAGCATTATTAGGCTCACTTGTTAGTCGAATTGAAGATGTACAGCAAATGATTTTACCGATGACGTTCTTAGTTATGATTGGATTCTTTATCGCCATGTTTGGATTAGGAATGCCTGAGTCGACATTCGTTACAGTTACCTCATATATACCATTCTTTACACCAATGGTTATGTTCCTTCGGGTTGGCATGTTAAACATTCCTCCTGTTGAACCAATTTTAGGCATTGTTGTATTGCTTGTATCAATCGTCATCCTTGCTATTTTCGGTGCCAGAATCTATCGTGGTGGGGTATTAATGTATGGAAAATCAAATTCATTTAAAGATATTAAAAAAGCAATTGAATTAACGAAAAAATAAAGCTTATAAAGATCGAACATTCGAAAGAGCGGTGGAATAAGTTCAAATTTCCATTGCTCTTTTTCTAAAGGAAAGGAAGAGAAAAGATGCAACCATTTACTGAGCGTGTAATTGACATAATCGTACACATTCCAAAAGGAAAAGTGATGACATATGGGCAAATTGCCAAACTAGCTGGTAATCCGAGAGCAGCTAGACAGGTTGCTCGTATTCTTCATTCAATGAGTAAGAAGTATAAGCTGCCATGGCACAGAGTGATAAACGCCAAAGGAGAAATAAGCTTTCATGATGAAGAGTTACAAATAAATCAAACGATGGCACTAGAAGGAGAAGGGGTCTCGGTTATTAGCAACAAGGTCGATTTAAAGCAATTTCAATATAACAAAAAATAGATCAAAAAGGGCAAGACTATGCACCTTTTTGATCAGCCATGTTAAAGTTCCCTACGAAATTTTTCAATAAAACGAGTTGGATATTCTGAAGGCAAGGCACTCGCTTCATCAAGTTCATTAAAATGTTCTTCTGAAAGCCTCCATCCGGTTGCACCAATATTTTCTTTATATTGTTCAAGTGTACGAGCGCCAAATATTGGAGACGTAACACCTTCTTTCATTAATAGCCAATTTAACGAGACTTGCGCTGGCGTTTTTCCTATTTGTTTTGAAATTTCTTTTACTTTGTTAACGATATGAAAGTTACGAGCAAGTCCTTTGTTTTCCCAGCTTGATTCTCCCTCGAGCCCTTGCGACAAGCGACCCAAAGTTGGAGTTTCTAACCCTTCATATTTTCCCGATAAAAAGCCACTTCCAAGAGGTCCCCACGGAAGAACACCAATTCCTTCTTCAATACATAATGACATAACTTCTCGATCCATTTCTCGATTGACTAAGCTGTATTGCGGTTGTATGGAGATGAACTTAGCAAAGCCTTTTTGTTCACTGACTGATAAGGATTTCATTAATTGCCAAGCCAAGAAATTAGAACAACCAATATACCGTACTTTTCCAGATGAAATTAAATCATCAAGTGTTCGCAATGTTTCTTCAATAGGCGTTAATTGATCCCAAACATGAAGCTGGTACAGGTCGACATAATCTGTTTGTAATCGTTTTAAACTTGCTTCAATTCCATCCATTACTCGTTTACGTGAATAACCAACGTCATTAGGACGGTCTCCTACTTTCATACGTACTTTTGTGGCTAATATAATATCCTGGCGCTTTTCTTTAATTGCCTTACCGACGATCTCTTCAGATGTTCCACCAACATAAACATCTGCTGTATCAATGAAGTTCCCGCCATCTTCTAGAAATTGAGCAATCATTGTAATAGACTCATCTTCCGGTGTAGCTTTTCCGAATGTCATAGTACCAAGACATAATTCGGACACAACTAACCCACTTTTTCCAACCGTTTTATATTGCATGTGTCACCACTCCCCGAGAAAAGGTATGTATCGTTCATATTGTACCAGTCTTTTTACTTCTTTGACAAAAATTACCCTTCTCTAAATAAGTTGGAAATTTTATGGTAAACGATTCAAAAAGTGTGCAAGTTTTCTCCTTTAAACTCGTAGGTATTACAGACGTGACTCACTATTTTTCATGAAGCTAGTCTTAGACAATTTTTAGAGGCCATTGAAAAAGGTATGGTTTTGACCTTTTTCAATGGCGTTTAAGCAATGAGCGGAACCGTTGCTTTGTCTTAAAGCTTGCTATGAGTGGTTTTCTCATAGCAGGCGCGCAACGTGTGGAGCCATTGTTGCTTCCTCGAATCTGCTAAAAAAGACTTTTTCAGTGCCCACCAATTTTTATGGGGGTGGAGTCAATTACTTTTTGTAGGAGGGATACTTATGATGAGCATTATTTGGTTTATTTTGGTCGGGGCGCTTCTTTTCATTCTTTTAGTTGGGAGCGGCATAGCATTTTTTATTTATAAAAGACGCTATAAAACAGCAAGTTCGAATCAAGCATTAATTATTACAGGGCCTAAGTTAGGGGACCCAAAAGAGGATACCCGCATCTTTGGTGATGAAAACGGTCGTAGTTTAAAAATTGTTCGTGGCGGAGGAATCAGGTTAAAGTTATTCCAAACATGTACTCCAGTTGATTTAAACTCATTTCAGATCAAATTGACCACACCAAAGGTCTATACATCTCAAGGTGTTCCTGTTATAGCTGATGCGATCACATCTGTGAAGATTGCTGATACACTAATTGGAATTGCTAATTATGCTGAGCAATTTCTAGGAAAGAAACAAGACGAAATTGAAGAGGAAGTATCGAAGGTGTTAGGAACAAACCTAAGGGCGATTCTTTCAAAAATGACGGTTGAAGAGATTAACAATGATCGTGAATCATTTAATCATCAAGTACAAGACATTGCCCAACAAGAATTAGATAACATGGGGTTTAAGATTACTTCTTTTGGCTTAGACGATTTGCGGGATGCAGATGAAGAAAATGGTTATCTTGATAATTTAGGAAGACCTAGAATTGCAGAGATACGGAAAAAGGCTGATATGGCTGAATCGGATGCTGAGAAAGAAACACGTATGTATAAAGCAAAAAATGATCAAATAGCAAAAGACGAAGAAAACAAACGGTTAACTGCAATAGCGGAATCTCAAAAAGAAAAAGATATAAAAGAAGCACAGATTAAAGAAGAAACAGAGCGTGCAAGAGCGAAGTCAGAACAGGCTTATGAATTAGAAAAAGCTAGACTTGCTCAACAAGTGAAGGAAGAAGAAATGAAAATTCAGTATATTGAGAGGCAGCGCCAAGTAGAACTTGAAGTAGAAGAGCAAAAGCGTCGGAAAACAGTTGCGGACGCAAACGCCTACGATATTAAGGCAAAAGCAGAAGCGGAAGCAGACAAAGCTCGAATTGATGGCGAGACAAAAGCGGCCATTGAGAAACAAAAGGGGCTTGCTGAGGCAGATGTTATTCGTGAACGAGGACGTGCTGAAGCGGAAGCTAAGGAACTTATGGCTCAAGCAATGGAAAAGTACGGTGAAGCCGCAATTCTTGAAATGTTCATTGAGATGCTACCAAAATATGCACATGAAGTAGCACAACCTCTTTCTCAAATTGAAGAAATGAAAGTCATCGACATGGGTGGCGCTGATTCTAGTGGGGCTGCAAAAATTACGAACAATATTACAAAGACAATGCTTGGATTGCAAGAAAGCCTGAAAGAAAGTACGGGAATGGATTTAAAAAGTATGCTTGAAACGTTTATGTCAAGAGGAAATACTCATACTGTATATAAAGAAAGTGAAGGTTCTATTAAAAGTGAAAGTGAGCTAGACATAAAGCCTGAGGGAGAATCGTCCTGATCTACTGAGTCGTAATTTTATCTAAGGGAATTCTAAAAGTCCGGAACAGAGCTGGCAATGGCTTTGGGGATGTGCAAAAAGGTCAAATGCAGAACCCTTTGGAACATCCCCATTTTCTTTTTCAACGGGTAAGACTTACAGTTTCTCCAATTACTGATATAATATTAAACATTACATAGAATTTGCCAAGGGAGAGGAATGTATCATGGCGATTGCTTTATCTAAAAAGATGAATGCTTTTCAGACGAGTATTTTTAATGAGCTAAACACATATAAAAATAAAAAAATACAAGAGGGTCAACAAATGATTGACTTAAGTATTGGTAGCCCCGACCTGCCTCCTCCTAGTTTTGTGATGGAAGAGCTAGCTTCAAAAGTAAAGGACCCGAATTTGTACCGTTATTCTCTAGAAGGAACATCAGAGTTTCTTACTGCTGTTACAAACTATTACCACAGACAATATGACGTCTCTATTCAACATAAAAAAGAAGCCTTGATGGTCATGGGATCACAAGATGGACTCGTACATCTCCCATCAGTCATTACAGACCCAGGGGATATAATCCTAGTTCCAAATCCAGGTTATACAGCGTATGATGCAGGAATTTCATTAGCCGAAGCTGTTCCATATTCGATGCCAGTTCGACGGGAAAATCAATTTTTACCAGACTTGGATTCAATTCCTGAAGAAATTCGCCACAAAGCAAAAATGATGATCTTAAACTTCCCAGGAAATCCAGTACCGGCTATGGCGACGAAGAAATTTTTTGAAACGGTTGTTGATTTTGCTAGGAAATATAACATTATTGTCCTTCATGATTTTGCTTATTCTGAGTTATATTACGATAGAAAACCAATTAGTTTCTTATCTGTTAATGGAGCGAAAGAGGTAGGAATTGAATTTAACTCTTTATCAAAAAGCTTTAATATGGCAGGATGTAGAATTGGATATGTTGTAGGGAATGAGTTTGTCATTGAAGGATTAAATCGGTTGAAATCAAACCTCGATTTTGGTGTGTTTTTGCCAATTCAATATGCAGCAATTCGGGCATTAGAAAACACCAATAATTTTAGCGACGAACTTAGAAAGATTTATAAACAACGTCGTGACATTCTCGTTGATGGCTTACATTCTTTAGGCTGGAATGTTGATCGACCAAGTGCTTCCATGTTTATTTGGGCAAAAACGCCGAAAAACTATAGCTCAAAAGAGTTTAGTTATAAATTAATGGATAAAACCGGAATTGTAACGATACCTGGAGTCGCCTTTGGATCTGAAGGTGAAAGCTATACACGCATTTCTCTTGTTCAACAAGAAGACGTGTTGAGATTGGCCGTGGATAGACTAAAAGAAAGTGGAATGTTTTAATTGTATATATACAAGGTGTTCTTTCATATTATGGGAGAGCACCTTTAGTTTTATTGGGATCACGATGCATAGAGGGTATAAATAAATCGAAATAATAAAACCTAATGATCTGAAGATGATTATTTACAAAAAGAAGAGAGGTCATTTGATGAATCAAGATTACGATAAAATCAGTAAAATTCAAGAAAAGCATAAGACCCCATATCTTGGAGGTGCGAAAAAACCAAAGCTAGGTGTAGAAGATCAAAATGCCTCAACGAACTCAGGCATCTCTGTTGGAGCAGAAGGCAGAGAGGTTATAGAGAGAAAATAGCATGATAGATATGGGGTTTTCCTAAAAGTCCGGAACAGAGGTGGCAATGGCTCCGTTCGCTACGCGCCTTGAAAGGAGAAACCCACTCCTCTCAAGGCTTTTAAAAGATGTAGCGACTTCGCTCATTGCTTCGGGGGTGTCTCAAAAGGTCAAAAACAGACCTTTTGAGACACCCCCTTTCTTTTTTTGCGAAAAATCCCTAATGTAATACGGCATGTTCTATTCCACAAATACGAATGGTTTCATCCTAGATCGCTTAAACTAACACAAAAGAATTACAAAGTGGGAGAAGATTTACAATTGAGAAACTCCAAACCAATTATCGGTATAACCAGTACCGTGGTTAATCATAATCAAATTCGCAGTATTAATTTACATGAAAAGTTTATTCGTGCGGTAATAGATGGTGGTGGGGTGCCTATTGTCATTCCAATAGGCACAGTTGAGTTAGCAGAAGAGTGGGTATCTGTATGTGATGGCATTATATTAAGCAATGGTGAAGATATTGATCCGCATTCGTACGGTGCAGCCCCTGATCCTAAAATCCAAAAAACATATGGAAGACGCGACCAACTGGAAATAGAGATTGTAAGACAAGCGCTAAAACATAACAGGCCTATTTTAGGAATTTGTAGAGGGATCACTATGTTAAATGTCGCATTAGGCGGGACTGTTATTCAAGATATCGAAAAATTTAATCCAACTGCAATGAATCACTACCAACAAGCTGAACGGTCAGAGCCGACTCACGAAGTTTCAATTTCTGAAAGTAGCAGGCTATATAAAATGATCAACACTAAGAACATCCGGGTTAACAGTATGCATCACCAGTCAATCGATCAACTATCAACCGATCTTACACAAGTAGCTATGTCAGCAGATGGTGTCATTGAAGCAGTAGAGGGAGTAAGAAAACATCCTTTACTATTAGGGATTCAATGGCATCCGGAAGAAATGGCGACTGAAGATGTAAGAATGCAACAAATTTTTACAGACTTTATCGCTGAGTGCAGGGTTGCAAACAGTGATTTCATAACAGGAAGTGATGGAAGTGAGTAATGGTAAGAAATATGTTTGGTACGCGAGTTATGGTTCTAACTTAAGTAGAGAACGATTTTTATGTTATATCCTAGGTGGAAAACCTGAAGGCTCAGAAAAAGTGGAAGTGGGGTGTAGAGACAAGTCACTTCCACTAGATGAGGCAACATTTATTATGAATTACCCTTTATATTTTGCTAAGAACTCTAAGCGGTGGCAAAATCAAGGGGTTGGATTTATTGGATTAACAAAAGTCCCACAATACAAAACATATAGCAGAAAGTATTTAATTACGGAAGAACAATTTATGGATGTGGTAAAGCAAGAAAATAACGGCCTTGAATTAGACATTAACCTAGAGAGAGTAGAATCAAATAGATATGAAACACTTCGAGATTCTTGGTACGGGACAATCTTATTTCTAGGAAAAGAAGACGGGATACCTATCTATACTTTTACAGCTGATTGGGATTTAGATGTTCCATTTTCCAAACCTTCTAATGAATACCTAAGTATGATTATTGAAGGGTTAAAACAATATGTTAAAATAAGCAATGAAGAAATCATAGATTATTTACTATTAAAACCTGGGGTAGATGGAAACTACTCTAAAGCGGAAATTGAAAAACTGATTACCTAACTAAAAGTTGAATCATTTTTTTAGAACTGTCCCAAAGTCCGGAACAAAGATGAGGGGTGTCTCAAATGGTCAAAAACAGACCTTTTGAGACACCCCTTT
>NZ_JAKRYL010000019.1 GCF_023555415.1 Halalkalibacter alkaliphilus
TCTTTTGCGCCGATGGTAGTTGGGGGCTTCCCCCTGTGAGAGTAGGACGTTGCCAGGCATTCCAAAAGCATTCCGTAATGGAATGCTTTTTTTCTGCTGTATATAAAAAGCAGAGGAACAGGTGTCCCAGTTTCTGTTTGAACATATGACATTGGGACAAGGATGGACTGTATCACATGATCAAAATAAACTTGTAATCTGAGGTTTTTTTGGATTATAATGGTACTAATTTAATAGTTATTAAGAGTGGTCGAGAGAACTGGTTCAAAGACGCCACAGCAACCTGCTAGATCTAGATAGTAAGGTGCTACTACCAGCAAAGCTATTTACTTTGGATGATAAAAACGGATGTGAGGCTCCTTTTTGTAATCTACTGCAAGAAGGAGTTTTTTTCTGATCAAAAGGAGGCTGTTAAAATGGAATACTTTATTGTTGAAAACGGTAAGGTAAAGGAATTAACCAAAGAAGAGTTTGAGAAACTTGAAGGTACACCTATGGATGAACATATTAAAAACATGACTGTAGAAGAATTAGAAGCATTTAAAAAGGACCGTCATGAAAAGTTTATTAAACCGTTGATGAACCACAATATCGCGGAAATAAAAAAAGAAAATATGTAAAGGGAGGTGTTCTGTTAAATGGGAGTTCCATTATCAAATTATACAGTTCTTAAATACTTAGCAGATGGTACGGAAAAGCAGAATGCCAATAGAAAAAGTATTGAGATGGAATTAGCATTAGATGCGTTAAGAAACTATAGTGTTTTTGCATTTATCATTCATGACCCTACCGTGCATAAAGATTTTCACGAGCTATTTGAAAGACAATTCAAAAGCCTGCATAACAGTTCAGGTGAGCACTTGGTCTTCTTTGGTTTGGTGGATTCCCCAAGTAATTATCGTTTAGTTGGGAGAAAGCCATATTATCAGGATGTAAGGGATATGGTGGACCTTTATGAAAATGAGAAACAAGATGAACTCGATCCAAGTTACACGGCATTCGCTATTGCAAATAGTTTAAATATTCAACCGGAAATGCTACCTGCCATAGTGGTAACCCAAGATACTCGATTACAAACCTACCGTTGGTATAAAACCTGCCCGGATAAGATAGAAACACAAATGAGCAGATTAACGGGGATCTCCTATGAAATGAACTATTATAAAGAAAATGAACAATTGCCTTTAGAGGAAAAACAAAACATTCTTTATCAATTGTTAGATGAGCAAGATATAGACCTATGTAAGGGAATGGGAACGACAAAGCTAAATAAAACTATGGCTAGGACCTTATCAGATTTGTTGAGTTTTCTTATTGATCAAGAAAAATATTCAAGTGATAATCAACACATCCAGAAAATGGCTCGCAAGCAACAAGAATTAGCTATTAGAAATATTGAATTGAGTTTAACCCACTTAAAATCAACTTTAAATGATGTGGACATTGATGACATAGAGGAACACACTCTCTATCCATACATTGAAAAATTAAATATTCAACTTGCAACCTACTTATCTATCTTAAAGAGAAAACAAACATATAAAGAACCAGAGCAAATTCCGGTTAACCCAAAATGGTTGGATACTAACTCTATGCATCTTCTTCAAACGGGTATAGATGTAAAAGGCTTTCTCCAGAGCAGAGAAGATACAAACGATTATTCAGCTAGTGCCATTTGCTTTGCAAAAATGTTTGAACAGGAAATTAATTATTCATTTGTACACTGGGTACGTAAACAGTATTCCATAGACCTTCCTGATTACTATAATAAATTTCAACCTGGCGTGGTTGCTGAAGTGAAACCTAACTTTCAATCAGGTAACCAAGGTTATCCAGTAAATTTTAATAATGGAAATAGAAGAACAGGTAAATGGATACCTCCAGAGTTAGGGAAATCAAAAACGATTGCAAGATATAATTTATCAATGGAACAATGGGAGTCGATTGGAATCAATAATTCAAGTGATTTTCTATCTTATTGGGATAAGATCCATCACGTTCGCAACAGAGCTGCCCATACTGAAAAGGTTACATTAGCAGAAGCGAATGAGATACAAGAAGCTATCTATAGATTATCCCAAAATAATACATTAGAGCGACTTTCAATCTTAAAAAAATCATACCAATCTATTTTGGCTTAACTAGAGAAGGTGAATATATGAACCCTATTGATCAGTCAGAGATAGCAGAGGCTCTTTTTAAAAGAGGATTCTTAGTGAAAGCCGTGACAGATGGATTTATTTTAAGAGAAGAGGCGCATCGGGGAGATCGGGAAGATTTAACCAAGATACTTAATGAATTAACTATTAAACATGTATGGAAAAGTGAAACCTTGTTCATTAACGAGGAACTAGATGAAACACAGTACAAGAAGATTCTTCATTACCCTGCTTCTAATCATGAAACGAGTACGCCTATGTGGGTGGGGACGTGGAAGAATTTCACCCGTCGAAAGTATGGACCTAAAACAAGAACAATCGTCTTAGAATCTGGAGTTGCAATTTTGGTAAAAGCTTTAAGTACTGTTGGTATTAGCACCGTAAGTTGTTGTGATGGCCATGGAAATAGGAAGCCTGTCATTGATTTTGCTAGCTATCATAATGCAATATGGTTTAAATACATTCAAGATAAGTATTTAAGTGATGTGCAATTACATTACGATTGGATCGTTGAACTCAATCATATTAATTTAGCCCGATTAACGGTTAGTGGAGACAAGTTTATTATTTCTTTATTGCAAGAAGATAGTTCAAAAATGGCAAAGATTCTACTAGATGTTAATGAAGAAATTTGTGCATTAAAGCTAAGGCTTTTTGATAAGGATAAAAAGCCGACAAACAGACTTTTAAAGGAGAAAGATTTTTATACTACGAAAAAAATAATGGATGAGATAATTAAAAAGCAATATGATTCTTTTTAAAGATCCTTCTCTGAGTTTTCTAGAGATCAAAATAACAACAGGTGAGGAGACCATACATGTTTAAACAATTAACCCTAGACGAACTCCTAGACCTAGAAGACGACTGGCTCAACCGTGATGGCCTAGGCGAGGGAGATGAGCGTCAGGCTTGGATAGAAGAAGGAATCGATCTATACAAAAAATTTCTTCGGACGAACCGGAATGAATCTAGATATTCGATTATGCTAGCGGACCTTTATCTTGAGTGGGGAAGAGACGAAAAAATTCGTCACGGAAATGAACGGAGGGCCTACGACATTTTAAGGAAGGCTGCTCTACATTCACCAAAAAAGCCGGATCCTTATTATCATTTATCCTTTATCTTAGCTAATCAAGATAGAAAGTGGGAAGCTGCTCTGTTTTACGGAAAGGAAGCATTGGAAAAAGGGATTGCTGGCAGTAAGAAGATTAAGCTGCTCTGTAATCTTGCTCTTGGGTATGCAAGGCTAGACTTCAATCAACAGTCAGAAGAATACATGAAAGAAACAAAACATCTTGATCAAGCTGGAGAGCACGAGTGGTTCATTGAGCTGTATGAGGACAAGATAAGGGAAAACATGAGAGAGCCCATTCTATTAAAAGAAGCGGAGAGCAAAAGAAGACCTGTTTCTAAGCGCGACTCCGAGAAATTAAAAGATGATGCGATGGCAGGGAACTGTGTTGTTGTTGATTTAGCTGGTGATGTGAAGTACTTTTACGGCTTCCAAGATACAGTGAGACTGGAACGAAGAGAAGCGGAAGTCCTTGGATTTCTAATGGATCACAACGCGCAAGTTTGTTCGAAAGCGAAAATTGAAAATGGTGTCTGGCTTGACCAAGAAGTAGCGGCTTCCACGATAAAAAAATACATCACTAATATTAGAAAAAAGCTTTCCAAAGCGATGAATCGGGAGGATATTAAAGAGCAAGTATTAATAACCACCGATGATGGGTACATGTGGAAAGCAGATATCGCTTCATTCGTTCTTCGAAGATAAGACCGGTTACGAGTTCGTAACCGGTCTTTTTGTATACTTTAGGTACAAAGAAAACAGGAGGCTGATTGATATGAATCTAATGAACCTAGAGATGATGAATGGAACAGAGCGTGTAGCAGAGGCACTACAAACGAGAGGGCTATTTGTAAAAGGAAAGGGTGACTTGATTGTTCTGACTACTGAAAATACAAAAGAGGACATAGAAGGAGTTCGTCATTTGTTAGAACAAGTGGGAATCCCGACATTCTGGTCTGATTATCAGACATTTCAAGTGCTTGTAAACCGAATTCCGGTTGCCTTGATGAAGCGGATCATGAATACGAGGGGCAGAGAGTTCCCAGTATCTATGGAGGGTTACCACTATAAATGGAGATCGTTTGTGCAAAGGAGATACGGGATAAAGGTGAATGCTCTTGAGATTGATGCGAATGTGGCTATGTTCGTAAAGACATTGAACCTTTCTGGGATCACCGCTCTTGCTGGCTGTAACGGTCATCATCGCTATCAACCTAATGTGCAGCTGTCGGGTGAGTTTCAAGGGGCTTGGTTTGAAGTGATTCAAGAGAAATATCTAGGTGATTGTTCACTGCATCACCAATGGAAGGTGCATTACGGAAATCAATCTGGATCTTGCATTGTCGCAGATAAAAAAGAACATGAGCGTTGGAATATGAATCATGTGTATCAGGATACCATGCAGATGGCCAGCCTACTGCAGCAACATGCTGAAGAAATACGAGTTCTGAAACAAAATACTTTTAAAAGGAAAGGTGAGATGAAGGACCATGCTGAAAGATTAGCCGGAGAAAAATCGTATAAAGAACTTGTCAATTGGATGAAGGGGGAAATAGCTAAAGCCACTATTTAATAAAAGTAGAATAAGGAAATTAGGAGGAGATCATATGGGCACTTTTACTGCACAAATGTTAATAGGGCAAGGGCATACGTATGATGGAGGAATTATTAATGTGAATCATACACTTTATTTATCTGAAAACAGCATTCCTTTATTGTCATTGCATCATTTCTCAGCTAGTGAAAGAAACACTAGCCAGCAGGAGGAGCGAATCATTTGGATTCCGACATTAGAGGGGATGCTTGAAGATGCGCTTTTGATGGTCGGGCTTTATGTGTTAAAAGATGAACAGCTATTGGAACTGGCAAATCGCTACTTTAATAAGCCAAAGGGCAGAAAAGCCATAAGCCTCTATGATGATGTTAAGGCAGTAGATCTGCAAGAAATCTACGAGTGTTGCCGGACTATTGATCATGGTCAAAAAATCATTTTGTCCGTCTTTGAAGGATCAACGATTTTAAATCAATTAGATGTACTTGAACGATATCCTTTTGATGTGGAAGTGTGTGTAACAACGTTTAGAAGAGAGCTTAATGCGTGGAGTGGCAGGAAAGAGGTAAAGGGGAAGTTGAATGTGTAACGTGCAGATTTTAGAAAGAAGAGCGACGTAAAAAGTTCGTTCTTCTTTCTTGCTACTCCTTAAACTCATAATAAGTCTTTTCATCAACCGGATAGCTAGCCTCTATTTTATAAATTAATGGATTGTGCGAGATTTTCAAAGAATCACTATAGGGAACTTCAGCTAAAGAGTG
Source organism: Halalkalibacter alkaliphilus (assembly GCF_023555415.1). GTDB lineage: Bacteria > Bacillota > Bacilli > Bacillales > Bacillaceae_D > Halalkalibacter > Halalkalibacter alkaliphilus. The sequence continues at coordinate 5,545 of NZ_JAKRYL010000019.1, forward strand.
GAAGGAGAAGGAAAGAATAATAATAAATTTACAGTCCCTCAGTGTTAACCAAAAAATAAAGGCTGATATTTTTAATACGGGGGGGATGAATTCTATAGACTAACTGAAATAGCAACTGTAAACTAAAGGAAATACGGTTCATTTATATAGTGGGGGTGCTAAGGTGATAGAAAAAACTCTTATAAAAAATGAGATAATGGAAGTCCTAAACAGAGAAGTGAATCGAATCGTTGAATTAAATGTTGCTACAATACAAGAGGAACGAAACGTATTAGAGCGTGAGAACATCACGTTAAGAAAACAGTTAATGATAGAAAAGCAGAATGAAAAAAGCAGTGAATGGAAATCAAAGGATAAAGATATCGAATTTCAGCTATTGTTAAAATATCTATTAAAAAGTAACGACTTTGCCAACTTATACAACTTTTTATTAGAGCAGAAATCCTTATTCCCAGAAAAGTGGGTTCTAAAACAAACAAGCCTGTTTGTTTCGCAAATTGACTCTCAAAACTATAACATGTCAGCATATCTAATACGCAGTTTAGCGGACTTATTAACAGTAGAAGATTTCGAAAACATGGATAAATGGTTCCACTCCCTGCATAATGAGCTTAGTAAAGTCCTTTTACCTGTTCAATCTATTGAATCAGTTGATTATGATAACAATTATTCTGCGGTATTTCTATTATTGCCTAAGTTTGTCACTACTCCTTATTGCGACCAAGTAAAGGACTTTTTACAAGAAAATTCCAGGGTTCTAATGGACACAATTTTCCTTCTGAACTCACCTCAAGTCATAACAGATTTTATACGGTGTTACTTTATTTATAAATTGGAGGAATGTTTACATGTAATCTATGAGCAATTACTAGTCGAGCTGCCATTTCTCGAAGCAGATTTGAAAGCGGAGCATGTTATACACTTGCTATGGATTTCTTTTTCTATAAACCGTTACAATGAATTGTTAACGGTCTTAAATGAAGCTGAAATTGCCCTGCCGCAAACCCAGCCCGAAATCCGAATCTATCACACGCTGCAACAGGTGGAAAAAGAAATCGGTAAATACAAAAACGGCAAAAAACAAATTGAAAAATTACAAAAGCAAATAACCTTATTTACTAAGGCAGAACAAGACCTTCATTTTGATCATCTTAAAGAAGAGATTGCCAAACTAACGATAAAGTATAAGAAAGATCAAGCCATTAAGCATAAAGAAAGACAAACAGAACCGAAGATCCTTAAAGCTGAAGACATAAAGATTATGAAAATATCCAAATTGCCTAACAAACAAAAAAGTCATCCTTTGTTTGATCCGCCTTTAAGAAAAAGAGACGTACTGCTGGCTGTTTTTAATAATCAAACCACAAATCAAATTGATCATTATACGAAGATCTCAGCAGATTATTCAGATCAATTTTCCGAATATTACATCAATAAAGCTCAGATAAATTCCTTGAAGCAGAAAGAAAAGGGGAAATGGATTGAAGTTATTTATAAAAACAAACACAACAAGCAGATCAAAAAAGAAAGGATGCATTTACTAAAAGAACCGGCTGTCCCAAAAACAACCACTTATCCTGAAACTCATTCTAGCCAACAAAATAACCAGTCAAATGAAGTGGATTTAAACACAAGAAGTGAATTAAGGAAGCTCGGTTATCAAATAACAGGAGTAAGTCGAATAAAAAGATGGGAAATCCTTTCACAGAAAGCGGTGCCTAGACTTGGATTAAGAAAAGTCGTCTATACGATTGCCTACCTTGTCCGCGGAAGAAAAGCGATGAAAAATGGAGCAATTAAAAACAGATATTCAATTACTGAATGGGAAAAGGATCTAGCGTTATTAAAGAAACATTTTTATAAAAATGACTTTCCTTGGCCAAAGACAACGGTTTGAGGATAGGAAGTTTACTTTGAAAAAGGTAAACCAAGTAAAAGAATACAATAAAGTACTTGGTGCAAATACTATTATGGTAACAAATGGGGATAAGTTAGAGATCTACAAGTGGAATAATCAAACACTTATATAAACTGAATTAAATAAAATTCCGAACTATTATGACCTAGTTAAACAAGCGAAACTTATGCCTGTAGATTACTAATGTGCGGCAGCAGATCAACACGGACGTTTGGGGAGGCAATTAATTTGTATCATTTATCAAATGATAAACCAGTAAAAATCAATGCAACGACCTTTGCAGAGATGAACTTTAAAGAAAATGATATTGAAGAATTACTAAGGAAAAATATCGATATGATATGTGATGAAGAAGAATCAATGCTCATTGTCGGCAAACAAGTAAGAAACTCAAAGCAAGGAATCAGTGATCTGACTGCGGTTGATAACAAGGGGAATATTGTATTAATTGAAATTAAGAGAGATCGTAAAGATATCGAAGGACGCAAAGAGGCCTTTGAATTTCAAGCTATCCGCTACGCTGCAAGTTATGCGACCATTGAAGACCCAGATGACCTCGTGAATAAAATATATGCTCCCTATATTGAAAAATATCGGACTGAATTTGAAAGTGGCCCTTTAACAAGTTCTGAACTTGGAACACGGAAATTAACCGAATTCTTAAGAGAAAATGGAGCTGAAAACAGTTTTAATAAAAACCAGAAAATCATCCTGACAGCTTCTGACTTTGATGAACAAACGTTATCAGCGGTTGCTTGGTTAAATAGTAATAACGTAGATATAAGCTGTTTTAAAATGATTCCTTACAAAATAAATGAAGAAGTTTATATCAGTATTGAAAAGCTCTTACCTTTAAATACATATAAAGATTATTATGTAAATTTCCTAGATAGCCCAGTAAAAAGTGTAAAACAGAAAAAGGGAATTACTCGCCGGACACTTCCGAAAATAGACGAAATGCTCGAATGGGGAGTTGTGAGTGCTGGCGACATCATCACTGCAAAAGGACGCGATGATGAGGGGAGGTTACTTAGCAACGGAAATGTAGAGGTGAACGGAGAAGAGCTGACCATGCAAAAGTGGCTGAAAGACCTATTTGGCTGGTCGAGTATTCAAACATACGTATTTGCTATTCATAAAGAAAGTGGAAAAACTCTGTCGCAAATAAGAGAAGAATATTTGGAGAAAGAGCAGGAAGAGAGTATTTGACTTCGATAACTGTAGATAGTGTTTGTGGGTGATTTGGTTTTGTGGGGAAACTGTTGGAAAAGGAAGGATTTGAATTCGCTTTACACAAGAAAATACCTTTAGATTGTGGAGTAACCCTTATATTTTATGTAGGAAATTACTGCACAGTCGACGCTTACTGCAGACGACTTGTGAAAGCAAATGAATTTTCCGGTAAGTTTTGTTGAAAGAGATCCCCCTCAAGGATTGAGGGAGAGGAGGTCGACTTTAGTTGTACAGATTTCGAAAATTAGGTGGGTGTGCGCAACGCTCGAGGTTTAATTATTGTGCATCTTGGTGCGCTCCGCCGCCGAAATGAAAACCAATTGTAAAAGGAAATCAATTTTTGGTTCTTTTAAGTCATGACTTTATAGATATTGAAGATTAATCGTCTATTACAGCTTTTCCTTGTTCACGTAATTTTTTTAAAGATGTAAGCATATGGTTTATTTGTTCATCGGAATGGCTTTCCCACGAACTTAATTCAGCTATTATTTTCAAAGGCGATTTAGACCTATAAGAACGTGTTGGGTTTCCTGGAAATTTTTTGTCAGTTAAGTTCGGATCATTTTCAAAATCACCCAATGGTTCTACAATGTAAATTCTTTCTTTTGAGATAGATGTTGCTAATTCAGCACCCCATTTAGCCGCATCTAATGTTGCAGTGAAATATATATAGTTCGATTTTTTGTTTTGGTAATTTGATAAGTGTTGCGGTTCTAATAGATCTCCAATTTTTAGTTCCGCTTTAGTACCATGAAAGAAAGGACCATTATCTAAGACATCTTTTTTGTCATTCATATTAATACACCTCTTATATTTTTAAATTTGTAATTAACACTATAGTATAGGAATTACAAAAAGAGTAGTCTATAAATACTTTATAAGTAGTAGTATAATGAAACTAGAGAGAATGATATCCAACAACATTTACCTATTCCCAACTATTTAATTGCTCGGGTTTATGTCCTAACATCTGGTTTTGTTTTAAGAAGTGATATGAAACAAAACTAGGTTTTAGTTTAACTAACAAATTGATAACTAAAAGCCCGAAGAACTTCGGGCTTTTTCATTATGATTTGATAGTGAAAGTTCTGTAATTTCGTGTGATACTGCTATGTTTTTTCGTATTGCACCCCATCATTAAACCCGTTAGTCTTGTGCAACGGCTTCTTGCTATATGTTACGTTTTTCCCCTTATAATAATATCCTTAGAAAACTTTTTTATTCTAGTACCGCTAGTAGGAAATTCTCTCAAACTCTTTATTCGCTATAGATAGAACGGATCTGGGATCGGATTTCACGTTCATTTGTTGTTTGAAGAGCAAGAAACTTTGGTGGGGCGGGAATGGAGAAACTTACGTGAGAATGTGACATCTCCATCAGAAGTGTACCGATTTCTACATGCTTTCTATTTTTTATTGAAAGCCAGAATACTCTTTTTTCGTTCAACGGTGTGCCCCACTGTTCTTTTTCAAGAGAATGGCGGAACAGTAGAAAACCGGCTATCACGAAGTCATCCTCTTTTATTTCGGCTGTTGAATGGAAACCGGCCTCCTCTACTTGCCGCCAGACGGGTACGAGCAGCTTTTCTGCATAAATACCGTAAGTGGCATCTTCATACTCCGGAAATAAGGTTTCAAACTCCTCACTGTTGTCTTCAAGGATTTTCTTCCAGTTTAATTCAACATAGGCATTCAGTGATGTCTCAAGTTCTGATATGGTCATGTTCTGATTAAATAAAGTCATTGGCTATTCCCCTTTCTTTTTTGTTCACCCTTATCGTACAACCTTAAAGCAAATTGGAATGTTTGATATAATAAATTCAGGATTTAAAAATGATTTGCAGGAAAAACTTTGCAATATAGTGAAGGAGAAAAATAAAATGGATAAGCTTAGACCTGCCGACATTGCGGCGAAACTGAATGTAAGTACAAACACACTTCGTAACTATGAAGCAAAAGGACTTGTACCTTCGCCAAAACGGACAGCAAGTGGATATCGTGTTTACTCGGACATTCATCTTGTCTATTTTTCATGCATTAAATCGCTATCCGATGGTTTTGGAATGGATGTAGCAGTGAAAGTTATGGAAAACATCGGGAATAAGAAAATCGATGAAGCACTTTGGATTCTTAACGATGAATTGATCCGTAGAGGAGAGGAAAAGAAGTTCGTGATGGAAGCCGTCGAATTAATTGAATACTCCGAGAAAAAATCGTGTCTTTTGTCCTTAGGGGAAGCCGCAGAAAGAATGAATGTTTCCCGAACAGCAATCAGGTATTGGGATAAGGAAGGGTACATACGGGCGATTCGGGATCCGGAAAGTAGCTATCGTAATTTTGATGTTCTTCAATTGGCTAAAATAAGTCTCCTTAAAGCGATTAACCATCGGTTTTATACGGATGAAAATGCACGCATGAAGGACAGGTTTGGGGGAGTTGAGGGAAGAGCGGCATGTCGAAAACTTGCCGAGGAGGTTCTAACCCTGCTAGGTATCAGAAATAGAAGGCAATTGAAAGCGATGGCCGCTCTAGAAAAACTTTTGGAGGTAATTGAATATGAATAATTCAAATTTAATGAAGTTTAATGTAAAACAACAGAGTAATTTGCTGCGAAGTACAACCATAGAAAATGATATTTCACAATAGCTCAATTGCGGAAGACCAAAGCCTAATTCCTCGGTAAAGATAAGGAGGATTAGGCTTTTTCACTTCAAAACCGTTGACGTTTTGGTAAACACGTTGACAGCAAGTGGTAATTTCCTGGTGTCTGCTGGTAAAAAACATGGCAGAGATGGTCATACTCTTTTGGACGTATTCAGTTTCAGTAAATTAATATTATTATTCTTTTGTTCACCTTATTGAATGGTATAATTAGGTAAATAGTCATGAAAGGACGGATTACGATGTTAGCAAAAATAAAAAAAGTGAAATTAAAAACTGAAGGTAAAAATCCGGTTTTTAAGGTAATTCTAGAATGTCCTTTCGGGAAAGCAACTCTATATTCACTTTGATTACTCCTTAACAACGAAGAATTATTGGCCACTAGAAGTCATTTATGAAGGCAAAAGTAAAGGTGCAAAGCTAGCATGGTATACAAAAAATTGTTGAAAACACGACGGTTGAAAGGCTTTTAGATAAAATCGCAAAAAGGATAAATGAAAAATATGGGTTTGAATTGAAAGAATAATAGGGCTAGGGTAACGAAGGGGAGAGGTAATTAATGAAAACGGATATTGGAGAATACATTGTAGGTGCATATCTAAAGAGTATAAAAGATTGCAATTTTATTGATTACAATGTTCGAATTCCGGGTGGCGGTTTAAAAGGGTTATCCGAGTTAGATGTAGTAGGTTTAAATTTTAAGACGAATACAGCGTATCTTTGTGAAGTTACCACACACATAAGAGGACTTTTATACGGTAACAATCAGACAACTGTACAAAAGATAATCCAAAAGCATGAAGTACAAAAAGAATACGCCGAAATAATATTAAAGGACATCCCCAATATAGAATTTATGTTTTGGTCTCCATATGTACCAACAGGTTATATCACTGATAAATTAGGGGAAATAGATACGCTGCAGCTAGTGATTAACCAGGATTATACATCATGCATTAATGAAATGCGAGAGATTGCCTCAAAGCATACAAATGATTTAGGTAATCCTTTCTTAAGGACGTTGCAGATACTCGAGCACTTGCGTTAACTGTTTCATATGTCAGAAGAGCATTTAAAGAGTGGCAATTTATAAATGTTGCACCGATAAGTCAGCAAGAGAGAAGTATCACGATTCAACTTTGTTTAGAATTAAATACATAGAGCAGTAACAAATTTTATAGCAGTATAAAAAAATTCAGTATTCATGTGTCCAATCTATGTAGTTACTACTATTACTTAAATTAAATCTTACAATTCTCCAATGGTCTGAGCTAGTTAAATAGCTTTTTGCAGTAGATGATTCGTCATATATTACTGGCCTTCCATCCTTTTTATAAATAAATGGTTTCAAGAAACTTAGACCTACACCACAGTACCTAAGTTTTTCTTTTGGATTCTTTTTTCTCCTTTCTTGTTCATGCAAGATATTCTGTATTAAGCCTGACAACGGTGCATCTTGAAAGCAAACAGCAGGTGTTGAACCAGTTATAAATCCAGTTTTTGTAGTACTTCCGTTAATTCGTTTATCTTTTAATATTTGTATAAGGTTATCAACTGCTTTGAGGTTTATTTCATTAAAATCCATATCAGTCAAATCTAAATCTTTAGATGGTTTTGTTAAATGAGTAACCATCCCGGTAATATCCATTCTTGTTTTTATTCGATCAATCCAATCTTGCTTTGTAAATGGCATTATAATCTACCTCTTTCATATTATTTTTAGTATTCCACTATATTACCTTAAAAATCCAGAAACTATCTATAGTGAGTACCATAGGTCCTTTTGCATCAAAGCAGAAGGTTATGAATGGACAGGCAAAATCGTTACGTGTGAAAAAATGAAAGAGCATTTAAAAGAAATTATCGATGGTAAGTCATACATGGTGCTTGGTGGGATAAACAATGTTATTAAGTCAAATATATCCATAAGGGCACCTACACTTTATCCCTCTATAATGCTACTACAAAATCTATTTTTATAGTAAAATATAACCATGTATAAATAATCATAATCTTTGGAGGATGAAAATGGTTAATTACTCTGTTAAAGATAAATTTGAGAAAGATGAATATAGCGTTTATGCTGATGGCGGTGTTTTCCACTTTCATAACGCTTCGCTTGTTGGAGAAAAAAGCTTTTTTATTACAAATAAAGGGAGAGTCTTCGGTTATGACTCTGGAGGCTTTTTTGGAGAAGAACAAGTTAGACAATACAATCGGCTTATAAACGTTGAATGCCTTAACTATGGAAATGTTCGGTTAACGAATGAAACCTCTAGCCCCTTTACGTTTAACGTAACTTTACCGTACGATAAGTTTATCGACTTATACAACAAACTCCCAAAAAATAAAGTATTCATCAATAAAGAAGGAAGTAAGTATCCTTGCCTTTTCACTTACAAAGTAAAAGGCCATAAAGTGCTTACAGCTTTTTCTTATGACAGTATCGAACTAAAAGATGACGCTATTACCTTTCAATCATCTGGATTAGGACGACTACCATTTAACCGAGTCGATCAGGCAAACCAAACTGAGAAATGTATTGAATTAAAAGGGTGGTTTAGCAACACCATTTCAGAAATCACCGAAGTAAACCTTTATATTTTCGATGAACAATTGAAATCTCAATTAATGGACAAGCTTGAGCAACAACCAAGTATATTTAACTATGTTCACCATGATGCCGAACTTTTTGAAGCACAGTACGTCACATACGTACAACAAGAAACGGTTAAATTTGAAGAAATCATCCTTTCGTTTGATGAGAAGAAAATAAGTTTGATTAGTAGCACGACAAACGAACTGATTCATCAATTACCGAGAAACGATACATCCATTTACTATGATGGGAAAGAAAATACCGTCGTTTTTGAATACAAAAAAATGATTGATATCGTTCAAATCTCAACGGAAAAACTACATACTTATTTGCAAACTCATGTCACGCGTGATCAACATACTGTACATATTGATATTGGTTATTTAAGCGGAAGCTTTTTTGGAGAAAAGAAAGATCAAGAACTTATTAGCTTGTTAATTTCGCCAACGACAATCTCATTTTTTCAATTAGAAACAAATGCGATCATCAAACAAGTAAATGTTTTCGACGGAATATTCTTTTTAGACCGTAACCTTTTGTTTATCGTTTATGGAAAAGAAGTTTCCTCTATTAAACTAGAAAAACAATTACCAGAAACTCTCTTGCAACGGGTAACAAATCAAACGACTTTAAAACTTGGCTATATGGCAGACTTTCAACCCTTTTATATCGTTCAAGATGAAAAAAAGGTCGTGCTATATCAAAGTGATTATGTACTACTCAAGCAACTTTTCTTCAAAGATTTTATAGACGTTTCGATCACAAAACAACCTGAAGAACAGTCGTTATTCACAGAAGTGACGATCAAAACAGCTAATGATCAGAAAATGGTCCTTTATTTTGATACTGAGCTTGTAAAAACGTTCATTCATCATAGTTACTATTTTCCAAAACGTCAGTCCTTGCCTAATGTTTCAGGAGAACAAATGTATGTTAGCTACAGCAGGCAAGTAAATGATTTTGTTCTTTTTCAATTTTTTGGGCAAATGTTTGCGATGTACAAAGGACTAAAAGAAATTGAACGGAATGAAACAGATATCGACAAACGAAATAAAGCAATCATTAACTACATCTACTATTCGATCCAATCATTGAAGAAGCATTTTGATATGGTGTCCGTTTATCTTCCCTCTTCTCTCGAAAATGAGGTGGCGACTATTTTTGAAGGACAAGCGATGCAGCAACCGTTTAAAAAGTTGCAGCGTCATTTAATGGGGATATCTAACCAGTTAAACCGCTCATTAAATGAAATTGAAAGTTCTGTTGCTGCTGTTTCTCATTGTTTAATAAAAAGAGAAGATTACAATCAGTTAGTAAAAGACCGGACAAAACGAGATTATCAATTTTCCGCAGGGTTAGGAATAACTGGTGTAGCAAGTGCAGCGTTTTTGTCAGGTGGACTTTCCATCATCGCCACTCCTTTTTTAGTCGCTGGCTTCTCAAATGGTATTAGCACATATTTACGTAGCGAAGATGCAAAAAAAGAAGAACGATTGAGGAAAAAGGATGAAGGCCATAAAGTCAGTTTCTATGTTGACAGAATGTATCAATCACTAGAACATCTTGTCCAAGCTATGTTCCCTTATTACATTTCAGAAACAAATGACATCATTTACGACACATATCAACAGCTGCATCAAGAAATCTCACCAAAGCTTGGTACGGTCATGGTTAAAGAAAATCTATTTCAAAAAATATCAGCATATTATACATTTAAACAATTGCCAATTGATGAATCAGTAACGACACAAAGAAGAGAATTAATCGACTTTACACATGAGGCAGTAAACTTAAGCCAACAATACATCGACCAATTTTCAAAGGAGGTAGAAGTAAATGTTCCAGAACCGATTGCAATCACAACAAAGTAATGAAGACCCTTTTGACAGCATGGGAAAAATTGACGAAGCTTCTCTTGAAGAAAAAGAACACTCTCCTTTCCTAAACCCAGATTACATCACGGCAAAAAAAGACCCTGATTTACAATTTGTAGAGCCTCATTATGTGATGAGTTATACGCGCAATGACGGAACCCATGTTGAAGGTTATTGGAGAGACGGTGACGGGAATACGAGTGTGGACCGTTCCTTTGAAGATGGCGGCGGATATTTACGATCCACCCCTGACGGTGACCCATCCACAAACCTAGGGTTTTAACGAGCGGAAGGATATATAACGATTACCCTCTTTAAAATCGCTTCAAGCATTGCTAAAAATAATATGAGAATGAATTGTTTTAAGTAGTATGGGTGTAGTATTGAAAACCTTAATTTTTATTTGGAAGCATATAGAAGTTTTCAGTAACCATAGCCTTAAAGTAATAGGAATCTTATAAGGTGGGCCAGTAACTAGCTTAATATCGCTCGCTACTGGTCTTATTACTTAATAGAGCAATTATAATTGATCACCGTACAAGATATCTGTAAAGCCTTTACTTGCTCCTGTTACATATAAACTTGTTATACTTTCTGTCAGAGTGGATATTAGAATCCTCATATAGCCAATAAGAAGAAGGGGACGGATCTCTTGCTTCTTTAGTTTCGCTAAACGAAGGAAGCACAAGAACCGTCCCAGCATTTTTCAGTATTTTTTTTTTTTAGCATTTTTTTTCTTTCTAAATTCCTACTCCTCAAACTCATAATATGTGTATTCGTCAAACGGATAGGTAGCCTTGTAATCTAATGGATAACTAGAAGCCTCAGTAAATGGATAGGGAGGTATATCTCTTTTTGCTTTTTCAAGCTTTGTCCGAAACGCGTCAAGTTGATAGTGAATTTGATTGACTTTTCGTTTTTTCTGGGACCATTCTTTTTTATAATGTCGTGTAGTGAAAAGGAGAATTGCTAGCGGAATGCCGCCTATAAGGAACAGCTGAAATCCTTCGCGCGGAGCAATCCAAATAAAAAATAAAAAGATAAAAGCCATCCAAAGCCAAAGTACCATGAAGCAGCACATGAGCAGCGGACTTTCTAAAAAACGTTCTATTTTCTGTTGTTCATAAAATGTTTGCCGTGACTGATTAATAAGCGAATAGTAGCGGCCTTTAATCTCCTGATCAGACATATCCTTAATATTCTTCATGTTTGCTCCTTTTTCTTTTCAATGGATAGTATTATTTTATAACGGAAAACGTTCCGTGGTTTATGGAAATAACAACCAATTTAAAATCCCCCTAAATGAATCGTTGTTGTAAAAAAAAGTAAATTGATCTGTTATAATAATTAAGAGGTACAACCTATGAAGTTTAAGCATTGAGGGGGACTATTTTTGAAAGATGTAAGCAGTAAGGATCGTCTTTTAAAACTAAGAGAATTACTAGAAAGGGAAACGGATGAGAACCATGAGTTGTCCGTAGACGAAATCATTGCAAAGTTAAAACTTGAGTTAGGCGATGAGTTTAAAGTCGAGAAAAAAGCAATTAAGGACGATATTGAGAGCTTGAATAGATGCGGGTTTGAAGTAATGGCTCAGCCTGGGAAGTTTGGGAAGAAATATTATAGCCATCAATCTCGAATGTTTGAACTGTATGAGCTTCGTTTGCTCATTGATGCTATTCTTTCTGCACGATTTATAACGAAAAAAGATTCGGAGGAATTAATCTCTAAGATCAAGTTCCTAACTAGTAAGCAATTAGCCAAAGATTTGCCTAGTCAAATTTTCTTCGATCAGTCAGTCAAAGGTAATTATAAACCAATTAAAATCGACATCGATCGTTTACATATAGCCATAACGGAGAATAAGAAGGTTCAATTTCAATATGGAAGATATAATGTAAATAAAGAATTCGTCTTAAGTCGTAATGGAGAATTCTATGAAGTAGCGCCTTATGCTCTTGTTTGGAAAAATGATTTTTACTATTTAATTGGGATATTTGAAAATGAAGAGGAGTTTCGCCATTATCGAGTGGATAGAATGAGAAAGGTTGAAATAACGGACCAGTCATTCCAGCGGACGTCTATTAATATTTCCGAGTATGTTCACAATACATTTCATATGTATGCAGGCCAAGAAGAATGGATAAAAATACGTTTTAAAAAGGACTTAATCAATGTCGTTCTAGACAGGTTTGGGTTGGATGTAGATATAAAAAAACTAGATGAGGATTACTTTTTATTAACGACAAAAGCGGCGGTTAGTGATGGGTTGGTTGCCTGGATTCTCACATGGGGCAGTGACGCTAAAGTGGTTGCTCCTCTTGCACTTGTTGATAACGTTAAACAGGAAGTGAAAAAACTGTTTCAACAATACGAGGAATATTATTTGAGGGGTGTACGGAAAAACGTACACCCTTTATTGTACAGTGTAAATAAGGAAAGATATTCAAAGAAGGTTTGTACAAATCTAGTGTCGTTTAATGGAACTCTATGTAAGGGAATTATTATTGATAAGGAGGGCTAGTATGAGTGTTATCTTTCAGCAATTAGAACAAGTAATAGACGATCATTTTTTAACAGAAAAGGTTTTTGTCGTGCCTTCTCATCGAGATGGAAAGCTTGCGATCCAAGGGTTAGCAAAGAGAGGGAAGAGTGTTTTAAATGTGAAGGTAAAAACGTTTCACGATTTGGCAATGGAGCAGGTTCAATCTAAATTAAAAAAGAGTAACCTTACGACATTACCAAATGTCGTTGGAAGACAGTTTATTTTCCAAGCGCTAAAGCACCTAAAAGTGAAAAATGAGCTTACGTATTTTAAAGATGTTCAACTTACCCCTTCATTCTGTCAATCGTTTTACCAGACTCTTTTAGATATGAAGCAAGTGAACGTCAGTCTTGAAAGTTTTCCAGAAGAAGCTTTTTTAAAAGGAGAAAAAGGGCAAGACATCAAGAAAGTCTTTGCTATTTATGAGGAGAAACGAAAGCAAGCAAAGTTTATTGATGTAGCTGACTTATTTCAGCTCGCTAAGAAGTCAGAGTCTCCCGCACGGAGAGAGAGGGTTTATGTGTTTTTTCCACATGAAGCGTATCACGTCTTAGAAAAAGAGTTCTTTCTCCACTACACGAAGGATGCAACAGTCATTCCGCTAGAGCTGCCAGAAGTCGATGGGGGAGAACCTCTTTCGGTGATGATCAAACGTGAGGAGCCGGTTACAACAAATCATCCTTTTAAAAACCTCTATCAGGTCGAAAAAGCGATTGAAGAAGGGATCCCATCCTTTTCCCTTTCAGCAGCAATTAGTGAGGACGAGGAAATACAGTCGGTCTATCGACAATTAAAACTGAAAGAAATCCCCTTTGATGAGACGGTTCTTTTTTACACAAGTCAGCGTCCTTACATAGAAAGTTTGTTGCGCCTTCAGCAAAAATTGAATCTTCCCATAACGTTTGGGGAAGGAATTCCAATGGAGTTGACGAAACCTGGAAAGTTTTTAAAAGGGATTTTCAGGTGGATCCGTGACGATTACAATGTAGCAACATTAGCAAAAGTTTTACGTGAAGGTGCGTTTGATTATAACGCGGTGCCGCTTCCTGGAGAACGAATGGTGAAGTTACTAAAAGACTGTGACATCCGCTTTGGAAAAGAGCGTTATCTGCAAAAGCTTCAAGAAAAGCTAGATTCGTACAAAGAGAAAGAAAAGCAAGGTGTCATAAACCTAGAAGGTCGAATTGATCAGTACAAGCAATTATTAAAATGGATGTCCGATTTTCTTGCTCTTATTCCAGTTACAAAACCATGGGAGCAGGTCAACTATAATGATTGGTTAGAAAATGTGAAAGTGTTCATTTCTACTTATGCAAATGGTGGAAAACAATTTGATGAGGACAGGCAGCTCTTTAACAAGCTTGCAAAGGAAGAATTGCTCAAGGCAGTGGAGCAAGTGTTGGACGTTCAAAGTGAGCATCTTACATTTAGTGAAGCGATTAGCTTTACAGAGCAATGGCTTCTTTCGTTACCAATCGGAGCGCGGAATCCGCTACCGGGACATTTGCACGTTTCTCCTCATAGAAACGGCCTGTATGTGGATCGTGACCACGTCTTCATTGTCGGGATGGATAATGGCAAATTTCCTGGAAGAGTTAAGGAAGATCCATTGCTATTAGATCGTGAACGGAAGAAAATCCATGAAGAAATGACACTTGGGAAAGCATTTGTGAAGCGAAATAGCTTTTTATTCGTCCAAGTGCTCTTAGCAACGAAGGGACAAGTTCATTTGAGCTTCCCATTTATGGATACGGTTGAGAATCGCCAAAGCTCTCCTGCTCATCTTTTTTTACAGTTGTTTCGTATAGAATCAAAAGACCCTGATAGTACGGGTGAAAGATTAATGGAACACATGCAAAAAGATGTTCATTTTATCCAAGAAGATATCCGTTCGATGTTGCAGCAGACAGAATGGTTCGGTGCCCAGATTTGGAATAATCATCAACTAGATGACGCCTTGCTGAAAGAGGAATCGTTCGAAAATATTGTGCAAGGGTTTAAAGCAAGAAACGCTCGCTTAGAAGAGTCTGTAACGGAATACGATGGATTCGTATCATATAAAGAAGACCTAGACCCTCGTGAAAATAAATCGATGCTTTCGCCAAGTAGGCTAGAACAATTAGGTACTTGTCCATATTCTTATTTTCTACGATACGTACTGAAAATTGAAGAGGAAGAAGAGGAGGAAAATGACAGGTATTCATGGCTTGATGCCGCGAAAAGGGGAAGTGTGCTTCATGATGTGTTTGAACGCTTTTATCGTACGTTAAAAGAAAAAAATGAAAAGCCGAGTTTTGAAAAGCATCTGTCCCTTATTCTTGATCTTTGTCGTGAGGTTTTATTAGAAAAAAGAGAGCAATTACCCCCGCCTAGTGAAATGGTGTATGAGTTAGAAAGTCAAGAAATGCTAGAGTCATGTAGTTTGTTTCTGAAGGCAGAGGAGGAGGCGAGTGAAGACGGGGAGCCGTTATTTTTTGAATATACGTTTGGAATGGACGGAAGCAACCCCGCAGTCATCGACCTTCCTTATGGAAAACAACTTCAGCTAAGAGGGAAAATAGATCGGATTGATCGAAGACCAGATGGTACGTATACGGTTATTGATTATAAAACGGGAAGCTCTTACGGATATGGAGAAAAGAACTATTTTAACGGCGGACGGAAATTGCAGCATATACTCTATGCCAAAGCTTTTGAAAAGTTAGTTGAACATGAGGGGGGGCGCGTGAGTTCAAGTGTGTATATTTTCCCAACGTTGAAAGGCCAAGGAGAGCGTGCGTACCGGACACACTCTGAAGAACAAAAAGAGGCATTTGCTCAAATTGTCGATCATCTTTGTAACTATTTAAAAGAAGGACATTTTCCATATACCGATAATGAGGATGATTGTAAGTTTTGTAACTTTAAGAGGATATGCAGTCGTCATACGTACGGAGAAGAGCTGCTACGTAAAAAAGCGAAAGATGAACGGGCGACAGGATGGCAAGCACTAGAGGAGGTGCGAAAGCATGACTAACCGCGAAATAGTCGATCAGCTGGAACGCGATAAAATCTCGAAGGAACTGACAACGAACTTTTTAGTAGAAGCAGGGGCTGGATCTGGAAAAACACATAGTCTTGTGGAGAGAATGGTCAATCTTATCACATCAAATACGTTTAAAATTCAGCAAATTGTTGCGATTACTTTTACAAGAAAAGCGGCTGATGAGTTAAAGGAGCGTTTTCAGACAGGACTAGAAAAGAAGCGAAAAGCAACAGAAGATCCATTAGTGAAACAAAGAGTGGAAGATGCTCTAGCTGATTTTGATCAGTGTTATTTAGGGACCGTGCATGCTTTTTGTGCGCGACTTCTAAGGGAGCGTCCGATTGAAGCGGGGCTTGATTTTGATTTTTCCGAAATAGATGAGCGGGAAGATAAACAACTCGCAGATGAGGCGTGGGAACGCTATATTCGTGATGTCAGACTGAAGCAAAAAGAAAAAATTGATGAACTGAGTGACCTAGGGTTTCACATTGCCGAACTTCGAAACACCTTACATTATTTGAGAGAATATGGGGATGTAAAATGGCATTTTGATGTGGTAGAGAAGCCTGACCTTGCACCAGCCTTTGCTGAACTGAAGAAGTTTATTGAACATACAAAGCGATCATTGCCGGAAGAAGAACCGGAAAAAGGGTATGACACCCTTCAAAAGAAGATACGGAAGACGGTCAGGCAACTTAAATATTCAGATGTAGAAAAAGAGAAAAACATCGTTACAATGCTGCGACCGTATGAAAAGAAAAGCGCTGTTGTATTAAATCGCTGGAAAGATAGTGCAGAGGCAAAGGAAATTCGTGATGAGACCCAACTTCTGTTAGTGGAGGTCGTTCAATCGACACTTGAGCGCTGGTTTGAATATTGTCACAGCAAGCTCATTCCATTTTTAAAGCCGGCACTTGCTTACTACCAACATCTTAAAAAGGAGCGCTCGGCATTAAATTTTCAAGACCTACTCGTCAATACAGCTAAGCTGTTAAAAGAAAATAGTGAGGTGCGAAGCTATTTTCAGCAGAAATACGGCTGTCTTTTAGTTGATGAATTTCAGGATACCGATCCGATTCAAGCTGAGATAATGCTTTATTTAACAGGGGTGGAACTTACAGAAACAAATTGGACAAAAATTACACCGAAGCAAGGTTCGCTTTTTGTAGTTGGAGATCCAAAACAGTCTATTTACCGTTTCCGAAGAGCTGATATAGATATTTACCAAAGAGTGAAGGAAATGATTGCTGAAACAGGCGGAGAAGTGCTTCATTTAACGATGAACTTTCGAACGATTACGGCAATTACAGAGCCGTTAAATGGCGTTTTTGAAGGACCGCTTCCACAAGAAGAAACATCTTACCAAGCAGCGTTTCGACCATTACACTCTTACCATGTTGGGGAAAAAGATGAAGAGGCTTTAAAAGGAGTGTATCAGCACATCGTTCCGTATAGCAAGAAAACGGCAGAAGTAATTGAGGCAGATTCGTCAGCGATTGCTCGTTTTATACGTGCTTCTATAGACAATAAAAAGGCACAGCCTAAGGATTTTATGGTGCTCACTCGCTATAATTCCAATTTGAAAGATTATGCTGCAGAATTAGAAGAATACGGGATCCCTGTAGTGACAACTGGGGAAATCTCACTAGCTAAGGATGAGGAGATTCAAGCGCTTGTTCATGTCATTCGCCTGTTAACGGAGCCTTCAAACAGCCTATATATGGCTGCCGTGTTACGTGGCCCTTTATTTGGAATAAGTGACCGACTTCTTTATGAATTCGTGACAAATAAAGGGAATTTAACATTATTTCAAAATGTGCCAGAACCATTACAAGAACAGGACAAACTTCTATTAGAACAAGCATATTCAAGACTTAAAACCTATTATACATGGTCGCGAGATGATTTACCGTCCGCCGCCATAGAAAAGATTATGCATGATATCGGCTTATTATCAGTTTATATAGGCTTACGGAAGGGCAGAAGAGATTATACACGACTGTATCAGGTGATGGAACGTCTGCGTACGTTTGAAGCAAATGGAAATAGTGAGTTTCATTTAGTAGCTGAACGACTCGTTGAAATGGTTCAAGATGAAGCAATTGGCGAAATGACATTACCAAACGAACAAAATGCAGTGCGTGTCATGAACGTTCATAAGTCAAAAGGGCTCGAAGCTCCGATTGTTTTCCTAACACAACCAAACAAATTTATCAATACAGAAAAGAAAATCAGACAGCACATTAAACGTCAAGGAATCGAATCCATTGGTTATTTTTCGTTTGCAAATGATAAAGACGAACAAATGGCACAGCCGGTTGATTGGAACAACTATCGAAGAGAGGAGTACGAGTATTTGCAGGCTGAAGAGCTGCGACTTTTATATGTAGCAGCAACAAGAGCGAAACAAATGCTAGTTGTAAGCGGCATGGAGAAAAACAATGAAAAGAACAATCCGTGGAACATGCTTCTTACAGGGATGGACCTCGAATCTTTAACGATTCCAGAAAACATCGAACAACCTAAGCCGATAAATCATGAGAAGACGGATGTGGAACAATTTAAAGCCGTTCAGGCAGAGTTAGAAAGCTGGATTCCGCCATTAAAAGTTCCAACATATAGCCAATATAGTCCAACAGATGATACAAAAGAACTTCCTTATGACGTCGAACGTGAAAAAGGCGGGGGAAAAGCGTGGGGAAGTGTGATTCATGAAGTATTTGAATCTGTCTTAAAAGGAAAGGAACTAAGCGAGGATGAGATTGAAGCTATTCTATTTAAAGAGGAATTGCCAGAAAAACGCCTTCAGGAAGTAAAATCAACCATTGAGAGCTTCAAAAGTTCTGATCTGTTTCAACGAATACAACAAGCCGACACATCCTTTGCTGAAATGCCGTTTTCTTTTTGCGTAAATAATGGCCATCCTTTGTACCCTGAGAATGGTCAAGGAGACGTATACATCACTGGAATTATTGATTTAGTCTTTAAAGAAGAAGAACAATGGGTAATTGTTGACTTTAAAACAGACAGAGTTCAGGCAGAAGAGGACCTAAATAAACTAGCCACCCATTATACCCCTCAACTGCAACTTTATAAGCAGGCATGGGAGTACATGACAAATGAACAGGTGAAAGAAACCTCTCTCTATTTTGTTACACCTGATAAAACGATGAAATTGAACGTTTATTAGGTTTGAGTTAGTGACTCCTAGTTGAACTGAAGCTGTCAAAAAATGCGTATGAACTGATTTATATACTGTCCCAACCTACAATGTACGAAAGGGTGTACCAAAAATGGTGCACCCTTTCGTATAAACTAATAAATAAGTAGGAAATGACTTTATCATTGAAATAGAATAAGCTTAAAATGTTTATTACATACTCGGATAAAAAGGCACCATAACACTACAGTAGGAAAAAGGAGAAACGAAAATGGAGAGGATCCAAAGCATTATTAATAAATATAAGATGATTACTATTGAAGAAGTTTTAAGTGAGCATAAAGATCTATATGAATCGGAGTATCAAAAAGAAGGTAAATTCCATAAGGACTACTACGA
The DNA here is from genome assembly GCF_023555415.1 of Halalkalibacter alkaliphilus. Classification (GTDB taxonomy): domain Bacteria; phylum Bacillota; class Bacilli; order Bacillales; family Bacillaceae_D; genus Halalkalibacter; species Halalkalibacter alkaliphilus. Next base: position 24,958 of record NZ_JAKRYL010000019.1, read on the forward strand.
CCGAGTGAATGATGCAACTTGGGATGAAGAGAAAAAGAGATCAGTTACACGTGTGATTGATATTATTAGAAGTTCCTCCGAACTATTTGAAGAGGAAGATGCGACGGATTTAGATATTTTTACTGGAACGATCGACTCAGTTGTAAGAACAAATAACTTCCTGAACAATCTTAAATCTACAAAACTTGATCTTGTATCATTTTTTAATGAAAGCAAAAATGTTCGTGATTATCGTGAAGTATTAGAACAAATCAAAATGCCATCAAAATTGGAAGGTCACGCAGTCCATCTATTTTCTATCATCAAAAACATTCAATTTCCTGATGAGTTTATTGTTAACTATAAGTTCGAACGAAGTATTAATAAAACGATCTTGAATAAATCAGATGATTATAATGATCTACTTGATACATACCAAAGCTTTCCTAAAAATGACCGAAAAAAGGATGTAGCTTTTTATGCATACACAATTACAATTCAACGTCTTATTGAAAAGGAGATTAATGAGCTGCACCCTCCTTTAAAACAAAAAGAGGTAAGAAAGTTAGATCGTCTGTTTCAAATTGTTAATCGCGCAAAAACATTACGTGTGGATTGTTCGTTACTCTCGTTTCAATCAATTGAATCCATTAAGAATATGAATGAAAAGGTAAATACAGGTGCGCCTGTCATTGCAACTATCGAGACTGATGAGATTAATATGAAGACATTGATCGCTACGGACCAGGCGCAACTCTATATTTGTGACCTTGCTACGAAAGAAGTAGAGTGGAAAGCGCACGTTCAGCGGATTTGGACGAACGAGGAAGAAGCTCCTAGCCACCTTGATGTAGTAGAAATTGGACCAACTACTGCAAAAGGGAACAAGGTGTGGCTCGAAATTGAGAAACTTACAAAAATCCAGCCGAGAATTATGCTCGATCAAATGGTTCCTGTTCATCAAAAAGTGGATCAACTAACAAAGCGTGGACTTCATTTAATTTTCAATATGGATATGGAGACACAAAGAGTCGAACATGTGGAGACAGAGGAGGACGAACTAATGCCGGACTACGATGAAGAATTACTTTATAGCAATCCAAATCTCATTCTATATGGGCCACCAGGAACCGGAAAAACATATCAGCTGGCGACCAAGTCAATGGAGATTATCTTTAATCGACCTGCAGATGAATTAGAAGAGCAAATCGACGTAAAAGAAACGTTTAAACAGTTTCAACAAAGAGAACAGATTCGGTTTGTGACGTTTCACCAGTCTTATTCCTATGAAGATTTCAATGAAGGGCTTCGTTCAAATGAAGAAGGAAGGTTCGTCCCGACAGATGGAATGTTTAAAAAAGTAGTGATTGATGCGCTATATGCAGGTTTGAACCTTGATGAGTATGATCAGTCATATGACGTGAGAAAAGCTCATGTACTAGAGGCGCTTCAGAATAACGGGGCGTTTGATTTCGAGCGTGCAGATAAGTTCGTTATGATCATTGATGAAATCAACCGTGCCAATATATCTAAAGTATTTGGTGAATTAATCACTTTATTAGAAGAGGATAAACGACTAACTAAGGAAAATGAGACACGTGTCCAATTGCCTTATTCAGGAGAACCATTTGTCTTGCCTCCGAATCTATGGATTATTGGCACGATGAATACGGCCGACCGCTCCATTGCTTTGCTTGATACAGCACTACGAAGAAGATTCGACTTTGAAGAAGTAATGCCGAAACCGTCGTTACTACCGACAATTGACGATATTGATTTACCAACGTTGCTCCACCGGATGAATCAAAGAATTGAAGTTCTTTATAGCCGAGACCATACAATTGGCCACGCTTATTTTATTCATGCGGAAACGATAGAGGACGTCATAACAATCATGCATAGCAAAGTAATTCCTTTATTAAAAGAGTATTTTTATGATGATTGGGAAAAAGTTGCATTGGTACTAGGCGGAGTAGGAAAAAGTGAACAAGAATCCTATATCATTTATCAGGAGCAAGTTGATGTTCAAGCCTTGTTCAAACGTTCCTCATCCTTTACAGCAATGGACTTTCCAGCGAAGTATCGTGTGAAGGCAAACATTACGATTGATGATATTAAAGGGATTTATGAATGATGAAACAAGTGGTTGTTAGAGAAGCTTACGATTGGATATTTTGTGATGAGGAACAACATAATGGTCTTACTCAAATTGAGTGGGACCACCTCCTCCTTTTTTTAGGAGAAAGATACAATCATGAAAACATCGTAGAGTATTCTAATCGCAAGCTTCGATTCATTAATCTAGTTGGTGTTATTCAATTAAAAACGGTTAGAATTGAAATTCTACCAAAAATTGATTTGCATGTGGAAAATGAAATGCTTAATCGACGAGCGTTATTAAACATGCTCTCCTTGACGAAAAAACTCCCTATTGAAATAGGAGATAAAACTCTAAATCAGTACGAAAAGGTTGATCTGCTTCACATTTTAGCGAGCTTATATATTGTGGAACTTACCAAGACTCTTCATCGCGGTATTTACCGAGAATATCGTTTAACAGCGGAGAACATTCCAACATTAAAAGGTAGCTTATTGGTTCCGGATCATATTCGTAAAAATGTACAACGAACCGTACATGCTTTTTGTGAATTTGACGAGCTCACTCCGAACATCATGGAGAACCAAGTATTAAAAGCAGCAGTTAAGGTTATTTTTCCGTATGTACAACACTCTTCCTTAAAAATCAATTTAATGAATGGACTTGAACTGTTAGAAGATGTAGATGATGTACATATTCATTCAACTATGTTGGATCAGATGGTACTCAATCGTCAGAATAAGCATTATGAACAAGCACTACAACTAGCCATCGCCATTTTACAGTCGAATTCGATGAGCAGTGCACAAAATCAACAAATCGGTTTCGCCTTTTTGTTTAAAATGAATGATCTATTTGAAGGCTATATTGGCGAAGTGCTAAAACGAATCTTGTTTCCTACTTCTTATGAAGTTCGGTCACAGCATACAGCGAAAAAACTATTACAAAACATAACCACAGGCCGGGAAGACATCCTACTAAAACCGGATTTTGTCATAGAAACGAGTGAGGAGGTACCCAAAGTCATCATTGATACTAAATGGAAAAGTGCCTTCGTTAATTATCGACGTAATTATAAGCAAAGTGACTTGTACCAAATGTATGCTTACATTACTACTTATAAAACAGCAGAACACTGCATTCTATTGTATCCCAAAATAGAAGAAGAAGGTCTGCTCCCAAAATGGGAAGTCCCTGGTTCCATTCCCCAGAAGTATATTGAAGTAGAGACGGTTCGATTGGATACGTTTGAGCATACTGTGGAGGATTTGGAAGGGATGTTAAGTGGGAGTTTGGGGTGAAGGACTGAGATTGACAAATAGGGTGTACCAAAAATGGTACGTTAAAATTCATTTATATTTTCGAATGATTAGGTGAAGAATACGGGGAAATGAGTTTAGTGTTTAGTCGGAAAATATTTAAATCACCTTTAAGAAACATAGATAATCACACAACAGTAAGTAGGTGAGAAGGTGAGCAGCATCAACATAAATAATTTTCATGAACGAGAACTTCATCCTTTTTTAAATTATTATTTACACCACAGTTTGGGGATCGCTGCAAAAACAATCTACCAAGAGAGATCTATCAACACCACAAAAGGTGAAAATGAGTGGATTCATCCTGATATGGTTGGTTATAGTATCACAACGTCTAATTGGAGCGAAAAAGTGGTATCCTTGGCGGAACAGTATAATATGCCTAAGGTCATCCTTTTCTCATTCGAATTGAAAAAGGAAATAACAATGTCTAACCTCAGAGAAGTTTTCTTTCAGGCGGTATCTAATTCAAGTTGGGCTAATGAAGGTTATTTAGTAGCTGCGGACATAAATACAGAAAATAAGAAATTAATGGAGAAGATGAAGCGACTATCTAACTCTTTTGGTATCGGAATTATCAAGCTAAATATAGAAGATCCGAAGTTTTCGGTTATCCTTTCAAGTGCGAAACGTAGAGAGGAAATAGATGGAGATACAGTTAATAACTTGTTTGAGATTAATAAAGATTTTAAGGACTTTTTACTAGATGTAGAAAGTGGAGTAAAGATCAATAGGATAGTTCACTACAATCTAGATGAGGTAAGAACATTGTCCGAATTAAAGGATGTGATCGTTAGTGGTGAAGAGCACGATGTCGTTACTGACAATATCAATCAAGAAGAATGTAGTTTGAATGAACAGATAGAAATAATGGACTGGTCCTCAAACGTGACAGGTAAAAAGCCAAAAAGGATCGTCATCTATGACCAAGAATATGAAGCAACTAGTTGGAAGGGCATATATATTAGCTTTTGCCAATTTCTTTGTAGTAAGAAATTGGAACAGTTTAAAAAGACAAAACTAAAAGGAAAGAAAAGAGATTACTTCTCTACAAGTGATAAGGAGTTGCGTGTAGCGTATTATCTTGAGGAAGCTGAATTATATATGGAAGTAAACCTAAGTGCACAATCCATTCTTAATAATATAAAAGCATTGATGGAGGAATTCCGGATGGATCAGCAAAATGTTAAGATCATTCTTGAAAAAGGTTGAAATTACTTTGCGATATTTAACCTTTTTCAAGTTATTCTTTAAAATAAGTTGAAACTAAAATAAAAATCAAACAGAGAATAGGGTGTACCAAAAATGGTACGGTTTTGTTGCGACTATTTCTTGAACGGCAGATACTCCGATGTTTGAACTGTAACGTTTAACTACAACTGTCTTAACGCCATTCTTACTAATTACGAGATCAGCACCGTAGCCTCCCGAACCTTTTGTCACTTTTGGCTTAGGTGCCTGTCATAACTTCTCGAAGTATGTCGAAATCATATCAACAAAATATGAGTGGTGACAGTATGGTATGTCAATTAGTTTTATTGATATTTTAGATACAAAATAAACTCATGAGATATTTTACAAAAAATGCCAATGAACAACCAGCAGAAAGCTTTATGGATGAGTCTCACTCTTCTTGGACTTGAAAAGAACACTACCTCGTAAACATCAGAGGAAAGCCTATATAGCTTTAGGTAATTAGTTCATTCGTAATGCCTTTTACGTTCTCGAAGCTTATCATAATATGAACGAAGGTCCTTATTCTGTCTGGCTAAACACTTTCCAATTGTATAAATAATAAACGAAGATGCTTATTTCCCTGCTTCGAAATTTTCCGTATCTAGCCCCTAAGCTTAAATGAAAGTGTATAATGTCCAATATTTATACATAATTACATTGTTTAACAACTGATTATATTAGGGTCCTATTCTAAATATGAAAAAGCTGGAATAGGAACCTTTTCTGAGTTAGAAAACATCATAATAATATGGTAAATGAACCTTAAGCTCCAAGCTGTGGTGGCTTATTTTCTGGGTGTTTAGAGAAGCGAACAATACAGTATGCTGTCCGGTGCATTTGTTTTTCAAGGGAAGGGTAGGAAATAGATAGTGGTAATTCTTTATAATTTTTGAAAGAGATGATAGTTTGACTAGGTTCATGCGCATTAACTCTTATGGATCTAATGTGATGATAAAAAATCCAAGAACACTCGTGCAATTTGGGCGAATGAGTTGGGAAAGCAAAGATTTGGTCAAGTGGATTAACTGGGATGGGAACTTTACTTTGAACTCCTAACTTATGTATTACAGCTTTTCTTCTACCGGCGTAATCGGCTCCGCCTTCTAAACAAGCTTCTTTAATAAGTTGCATAGGGGTTTGTTTAACATAGTATTCTTGGTCGCGTTCTAATACAATGGTATAGTAATCTGAGTGATATGCGGGCAATAATGCAATAGTATCTCTGTTAATCTCATAATCCTTAATTACTTGTTTGTTCATGGACAATCTCTCCTTTATTCTAAAAATATAACCTTAATCTTAAATTCCTCCCTTTCTTTGAACTTATTATTAGAATATATAAAAAGTATAATTACAGTCAATTTTTTGGGTAGAAATACTTACATAAAAATACCCATTTTAAAAGTGGGCTTATTTACTGCACTAGTAATAAGTGATTTGACAATAACAAACTAGTCTAAAGAATGATAATGTAAAAGGTTTTGGTGATTGGCAGACACGCACGACTCAAAATCGTGTTCCTTCTGGAGTGTCGGTTCGACCCCGACCACCGGTACCATTACATAAAGTTAGGTTAAGTTAAAACAGATTATAAACTCAGAAGTGTTGATAAATCAACGTTTCTGAGTTTTTTGTTTTTTAGAGAATAAGCTAGAAACAGATAGAACGCGATTTTTTTACACGGAATACAGTTAATTTTAGCTGTATATTTACCTATTTTCTAGGAAGAAAATGTAGGTATATAGTAAAACACTCCTGTTTAATTATCTTAATATATTTTCGGGGATTAAAATGGTGTAACTAACAATTACTGAAATTCTGTTGTGTTTTTAAAGAAAGTCTTGACTAATATATTTGGTAGTTATATATTATAATATTACCCTTTAGAGGTAATTAATTCCGATTTTCTGGGAGGGTGTTAATGAATATGAAAAATGTAAAGAAAAACCTATTAAAGTCGATTGTGTTACTTACTTTTGAAGTTGATGGTGTATCTGTAGAAGGGAATGCAACTGTGTATAAGCTCACTCATTCAATATTTTCCATACCTTTTTATGTGAAATGAGGAAGGGAAGGGTTAGAACTATTTCAAGGGGAAGACCATCTTCTTACTTCTACTCACTTCTGTAATTTATTATTACAGAAAGGAGAGTTAATATATGCTAAAAAATAAATTAGAGAATTTTAGAATGTTAACCAACCTGTCTCTTTTGTCTACTACTAAGTTTAATTTTGGTATTAGACAAAAGAGACAGGTAATTATATTTATGGGGAGAATCCAATGAGACTTGACATTGTTGAATTTTCGAAAAGGTGCATATCTTTAGTTTTAGTAGTAATTGTACTTGATGAGATGCTCTCGAAAACTTTTCTATCTAATTCTAATATGGCATTAAACTTACTTTATATCTTTTCTATTTTGTCTTTAAGCATAATTACTGTTGCACTTCTTTTTAAGAGAGTAAAAAGAATAGAACAAAATAGTATTAATTGTGAATTAGAAGAACCGATACCTAGTAGTGATGAAGAGGTGATCGAGAGGATAGCTTATGCAATAACGAATTTCATTTATCTAGGGGTATATACGATTGCGCAATATTTCATTATTAAATATGCATTTCCCGACTTTACTGATTTTTCACTTGGGAATACGCCATTATTTATTCCGTTAATATTAGGGAATTCATGTATTATGACAAAAATCTCATATGAGTATAGTAAGTACATGAAATTCAACTTATAAATTATGGTTGTAGCAAAGGGAGGTTAATCATGTACACTCCAGAAATACCTTCTTATATCTTTGGTGTCATTGGAATTTATGTTTGGGTTTTAATAGCGAAACAGGGACTACCTGTTGAAATAGCAAAGAGAGGAATTTTTGCGCAGACATTTTATTATCACATTATTAGCTTTGTTTTTGCGTACTTAGTTTTGCTAACAGGTGTTGCACTATTAGTTAAAACTAGCTTAATTGAAGTTAGTGATTTAATTAGATGGTAGAGCGCCAGATAAGTGTTCGAAGTGACAATTGCTTATCAGCGAATTGCTCCTTTTATATATTATCGATTTGCTTAGGGGGTAAATTATGAATGAGACTCATAAGAGAAAAATTGTTAATGTTTTGGAAAGGGGATAGACAAGCTCGTAGAATTGTAAGGATCGCTCTTATAGAAGTTGGATATGTATACTTTGAGTACAAATGTTAGCAAGAGTATGGGGAAATACTATCGTTGTTTAGCTAAAGTTACAGGGCGATTATTGGTTTACAAAACTAATAGGTAATTAAAATAGTTAATTAAATATATAGAAGAATATTCGAAATAAGCAGTGAATAAAGATGAAAATAAAAGATAACAATAATTAGAAAAACAGGTTAAAGGGTGAGGCAAAGTGAATAGTATGATTTTGACCAAACTACAAAATGATATTGAAGAATCAGTAGATAGGTATAAATCTATCTTAGCAATCCCCAGAAAGGAAGAATCTTTATTACAAGATCTTGAACTAGTGTTCAAGTATGTTAAGGATACCCCTGATATGCACATTAATCAATTCAATGAAAAGATTGTCGAAGGTTTTGGAGTTTCCTTTAATACTGCTCGTAATGTAAGACCAATCTTAGAGAGAGCAAATCTTTTAATGAAAACTCAAGATTCTAAAATCAAATTAACTGCAATGGCTGAGAATTATTTTAAAACGGAAGAAATTGGTTACTTATCAAAGGGATTTATTTATAACTATTTTGGTTTTTTGGAATTTTTGTATCTTATACAAAAAAATGGACCAAGCCGTAGAAAAGATTTAATTTCTGAATGGGAAAGCTTGTATGAGAAAGAATACGGTAAAAGAATAACTACAACAAATATAACTCAATTTAGTAGGATTTATATTTATCTTTTAGGTTTAGGTTTGATAAGGTTGAATAATCGGAAAATAGAATTAAACGATGAACACTATTTGAGTTTAGAGAAAATAGAATATTGGTAAACTGTTAATCGTTAGTAATTTCTCAACTTTCAAGACCAAACTTCTAGTGTTGGGTCTAAGGGAGAAAATAAAATTGGCTCTTAAATAGCCCTAAAATGCAATTTAAATGCAAAATTAGGGTATTTACTTTAGCAAAGGCATTTAAGGCCATATATGAGCGATATCATTTATTAAAACCATTTTGTTAAATCTTCATCACCATGAGGGTCTTTAGTTTTAGTTAGACCGTTTTTAAGGTAATTACCTAACAACAAAAATGAACACCGTAATTCATTAAGTTCTAGTAAAAATTGATATGAGGCTACTTCGCCAGAATGAAGAGTATTATGGCCTAATTTATAGATCGGCGCTTTTTTCCATTCCTCATAGTTCACCAAAAACAATGTAATTCCCATCTTCTTTGTCCCAAATGTCAAAAGTACTCTATTCCTCTTCAGTAATTCTTCCATCCATGCTCTTGATAAAACTAATAAATTTAAACGTCTTTCATAATCAGAAGTATTTTCAGCAATTTTTTTAAAAGTTGTGAGGCTTTTTCATCGAGTATTTTTTTTTTAGGAACAATAACTCCCCAATTTTTCCTCTAAAAGTAAAGTGCTGTTTTCCTTTTTTAAGTAACTGCTGCCTGCTTTTATTTGTATTTGCAATAAGTCTACCAGTTACAAACTCATCGTCAACTACTTCCATATAACCATCAATCCCGTAATCTTGAGTTGGTTGTTCTCTAAAAATCGACCCTAATTCCTCCATAACCTATCTCTCTACATGTTTACACTTTTACTACCTTTGTTACGATCGACCCTTGGAAAAGTCATAGTTGTCTCCTCAAAACGTCAATTTTATTAGTGAAATTATAGCATTCTACTTTCTAAACTGAGCAATTTATTAATACAATAGAAAAATGTTTATGTCGTTTTAAGTAGATGATATAATCGAAATAGTAAAATGAAAACGATGCGGTGATGCGTAAATGAGGTGGAAAAATGGTCCCACAGGTACGTACTAAAGAAATACTTAAACAATTTAATTTATCAAGACAGACACTTTATAACTGGGTAAAGGATGGAGATATTACAGAACCAGAGAAAGATTGGAGAGGCTGGAGAATGTGGACGAAACAACATGTTGAGGAAATTACAAATACTATTAGAAAAAAAGAAGAACAATTTACTTTACCTATTGATTGTGATCAAAGGCTCAACATAAAAAATAGAAGATATTTAGGTAGTAAATACAAACTATTAGAATTTATATGGAAGGTTGTAAATGAAAATTGCAAAGGTGTTAATACCGTGGCAGATATTTTTGGAGGAACCGGGGTAGTTGCTGATAGGTTTAACATTGAAGGTAAGAATATTATAGTAAATGACATATTGTATTCTAATCATTTAGCATATTGGACATGGTTTAGCGATGAGCCGATTGATTTTAATAAAGTCGAAGGTTTAATAACCCAATTTAATAATTCTAACCCTCTTGAAAAGAACTATGTATCAGAACACTTTGGTGGAACCTATTTCACAGAATATAATGCAAGAAAAATTGGGTATATAAGAGAAGAAATAGAAAAATTAACAAATCATATTAACTTTCGTGAAAAGGCTATTCTTATTACTTCATTACTCTATGCAATGGACAAAGTTGCGAATACGGTTGGTCATTATGACGCTTACAGAAGAAAATTAGACTCACTTAAAGAAATCAAACTTTTAGTACCAGAGTTTAAGGATTCCAATAATAAAGGTAACTGTATTTTCAATGAGGATGCGAATGAGTTAGTTAGAAGAATTAGTGCGGATTTAACCTATATCGACACACCATATAATTCACGACAATATGGAGATGCTTATCATTTATTGGAGAATATTGCCGAATGGAAAAAGCCTGAGGTTTCAGGAGTTGCCAAAAAAATGATAAATCGTTCTCATATTAAAAGTGATTATTGTACTATGAAGGCTACTAAGGCTTTCGAAGACCTAATTTCTAATATATCTGGTAAGTATATTCTTGTTTCATATAACAATATGGCACAAAAGGGTGTTGGCCGTTCAAATGCAAAAATTTCTGCTGAAGAAATAGTTGAGATACTAAAAATGAAAGGTAAGGTAAGTATCTTTGATACTGATTTCCAAGCATACACAACTGGTAAGACAAACATTGAAGATCATAAGGAAATACTGTATCTCTGTGAAATAAGTAGGTGATAAAAGTGTTACAAACTGAAACAAAGTATCTCAAGTCATGTTTAAATTATACAGGTGGGAAGCATAAATTATTAAAGCAAATTATCCCTTTGTTTCCACAAGATATAAACAATTTTGTTGATTTATTTTGCGGTGGAGCAAATGTGGCTATAAATGTTAATGCAAAAGGGAGTATGCGGGGCATAGATAAGCAAAGAGAGGTATTAAGGCTTTTTAATACCCTAAAGGAAACATCCAAGGAAGAAGTATTCAATATCATTTATAATATCATTTTAAAGTACGAGTTAACTGATACCAATAAACATGGGTATTCTCATTATGATTGTGAGTCGGGAAGTGGACTTGCAGTTTATAATAAGGAGCGATTTGTAAAGTTAAGAGAGGATTACAATAATCGTATAAATGACAATAACTATTATGATCTTGCATTTTATCTTTTAACAGTATATGGGTTTAATAATCAAATCCGGTTTAATAAAAAAGGGCATTATAATATTCCCGTAGGAAAAAGGGATTTTAATGACAAAATTCAATTTAACTTAATTAATTTTCTCGATGTAATTAAAGAGAAAGATATTGATTTTATATGCCATGACTTTCGTGAAGTTGAAATGGGACTTTCGAAAGGGGATTTTCTTTATGCAGACCCGCCATATTTAATCTCGACTGCAACATATAATGAACAAAATGGGTGGACCGAAACGGAAGAATATGACTTATTAAACTTATTAGATAGGTTAGATGCAAAAGGTGTAAAATTTGCATTATCGAATGTACTCGATCATAAAGGAAAAGAAAATACTATTCTAAAGAATTGGGCTAAGAAGTACGAGATTAACCATTTAAACTATAACTATAATAACTCCAATTATCAAATCAAAGAAAAGACAACTAAGACATCTGAAGTACTTATTACTAATTATAGGAAATAAATTGTTACCTTCTCAACGCTGTTGGGGAGGTTTTTTAATGTGTGCCCGGCATGTCTAACAGCTAGGTGGTGTAAGTCCACTACAGGCTTGGCGGTGGGAACTGTTAGCGAATGGCAAGGGTGTCTAGGGCGACTTAGAATCTGAAGGAAGCCGGACGAGTTTCCATTACAAAACGAAGTCCAACACTGCCCGAATCTCCTGCAGTAAATCCAGTGTCTACGAGAGGAAAGCGGTTAGACTTACCCGGGGAGGTCTTACTGAAGGGTTTAGTATCCGTTTGTGATGTTATAAAATGTAAAGAATAGAGAGGTATTTAGATGATTGGATAGAATGTTTAATATATTCAAATATGCTTGGAGGTATGGTTTTGATTATTAATTCAACGCACTATACGTGGGTAATTGGGAATACAGGTTTTAGAGAAAGTGCCTTATATCAAAAAATTGAAGGTTACATTCTTCTTCTTGAGGAATTTACAAAAAGAGGCTACCAATGGGACAAGAACCAAACTGAATTTTTTGAGTTAATGAATGAAGCAGGATTTATGGAAGACGCTAGCACAAATGCTACTAATATACCTAAGGCTTCTAGATTAAAAACATCTCCTCTTCAAAAACTAGGTCTTGTTAATGAATCAAGAGAGATAACAGAGGTCGGGAATGTGATTTTACGACGATCAAAAGAACGTCTTAAGGTGGAAAATAAACTATATTTTGACGATGAGCATTTTCTTGAAAACGATGGCGATATATACATAAAACAGCTGCTTAAACTTCAGTTTTCAGCAACCAAAGATAAAGGTATTAAACCTTTCATTCTATTTTTAGAGTTATTAAAGGAGTTTGGGAGCTTATCAAGAACAGAAATAACTTTTATACTTCCCTTAATAATAACCGAAGAATTAAAAGAAGAAGGAAAAAGAGCCATAGAAGAATTCCGGAACAAAAAGGAACAACAAGAATGTAGTAAGGAAGACATTGAAATTTGGATACAAGATTACATAATTAAACAGAAATATAATCTTAGAAAATATGTTGAGGTAAAAGCATATATTGAAGAAAAGGCTGAAGAAGTTTTATCACATTTAAAAGAAGAAAATGATAAAGATATACTAGACTTCATATTACCTGTTGATATGAATGGAAAATCAGCTGACTATAGTAAACCTTTAGTACCTTTGTTAACAGGTATATATAATATATGGCTTAATATTAAAAATAAAGAAGATACTTGGGATTCAATAAGAGAAACTCTTGATGCTATAGAAAAAACCACAGGTACACAAGAAAAAAGGTGGAGAGATTCACTGTTTGGAATTAAAAATAAGGGAGTGTTAAAGTCTAAGGATATTGAGGGATTAAATAACACTTTACTTAATGAGTTTAAGAACCGTGTATATACTGAGGATTTTAAAGACCTTTTGATTAAATTCTATGACATTCTTACATATATCAAATGGTACAATAACTTATTAGATTACGCGGACCATAATTTAAGGTATTTAAAGCTATCTAATATTTTGGAAGAGACTTCATTATTTGAAGAAAAAGCAATTAGAATAAGTGATTTTTATAAAGTTCTTGTAGATAAGATACTAGATGACAGTGAAATTAAAAAATATCATACTAGTACAGATGATTACTTTGATTTCTTGTATAACACCAACTATCAATTGCCAAAGTTTGAAGACGATGATTTTATTAAAATATCTGATGAAGTAGTTAAAAGAATTCAGGAAATCAGTAAAGATGATGTGGAACTACCTGCGAAAACGGAAAATCCTAAGCAATATGTTTCATCACTAAAAGATAAGTATAATGAAACAAGAATTAAAAATATGAAAGATAACTTAAGGAAATCTATCATAAATGAAGATAATGGTAACTTGTTAGAGTGCTTATATTTATTAGAAAAACGGAGTAAAAGTAAGGATAACAAGTTAAAGGGTTATATGGATACAGAGGCCGATGTGCCAACAATATTCGAATATTTGCTTTGGCAAGCATTCTTATTACTAGACGGATACGTTGGAAATGCAATTGACTTTGCAAACTTCGATTTAGATATTGATTTAAAACCGATTCAGCACGCTGGAGGTGGAATGGCAGATATTATCTTTAAGTATGCAGACCATCACTTAATATTAGAAGCGACTCTTACAAATGATGAAAATCAAAGAAGAGCTGAGATGGAACCTATACCTCGACATTTAGCTAAGTATAGACACGAAGTAGACGATAAGACTAATTGTCTTTTTGTAGCACCATATATAGATCCTAATGTGGCTGTTGTTCATAGAATGTTTAAGTTTAACCCGTATTATGTTAAAGACAACAATAATTATGTTGGAATCGAAAATTCAGAGATTATTCCATTAGGTATTAGTGAATTAAAAAATCTAATAAAATTTGCTGTAGCTAATAATAAGAATTATCATTATCTCAAAGAAAATGTTATTGATATATTGAATAGTTCTGAAGAAAGAGATGGATATTTATGGTATAAAGATGAAGTCGTACAAACGATTAATAACATAAAAGAGAAAGTAGAAACAGCTAGTTAAGTATTAGGAGGTAAATATGGCACAAAGTAAATAGTTATTTTTCCGATAACACTAATTCTTGAGACTTTTGTAAATTCTTTTATAATGGGAAGTAGCAAAAGATTTAAATGCAACCTTTATTTTGTAAAATTATGTTTACACCTAATGAAGATAAAGTAATAATCAAAATTTTATATGATAGGAGTATTCAAAAAGAAGAATTAAGGCTATGAAGAGCATAGCTAGTATCCTTTTTTAGAGAAGAAAATCAAGAATACTTATAAAAGAATTTTTAGCACTAACAACCTCCCGAAGGTCGTTGGTGCTTTTTGTTTTAGAAGTATTTTTACACCTATATTCATAATAGAATCCGTGCTGAAACAATCTTGTTCTTTTCAAGGAAATTCCAATCATTTAGCTTATCTAGTTTTTAGTCTAACATTTTTCTTAATAGAATTTGGTAAAATATGATATAAATTTATTGGATTATGATAAAAATTATTTAAAGTATTAATTTTGGAGAATCGAATGGAAAATGGAACCTTTAGGCTTTAATGACAAACTATAAAGATAATTCCCTTTTATCTGAAAACTTAATATAAAGACAACTCCCTGTAAAGGAGGTTGTTTTGTTATAATTGAATTTAGTAAATATTGTATTTAAATGAAAAAGGAGAATACAATGATTTATACAGTTGACAGGGTACAATTTGATGTTAATGGAGAATTGATTGTTTTTGAGTTTATTAATCGCTCCAAAGATGACAGAAATTTTGTGAAGAAAAAGTGTAACTCTCTTTATCTCATTCCGAATGTAACTTTGGTTGTTGTCATCTATGATGATCGTTTTATGGATGGAAATGAGATTATAGTCTTAAGAAAAGGTAACAGAAAAGTATGTAAGTGGAATGAATATAAGGAGTGGTTTTTATTAAAAAATGCTGCTAGCGTGACTAACTCAGTTTCAATTTCAAAGCGTCTTGGGTCAGCTACTCAAAACCAGGGAGATCCTTATGTACATGAAGTGTTAGAAAGAATACATAGAATTGATTTTTCTTTGGATGATAGTGGTTTAGGTATTACAAAAGAAGCATTAAACAATGAAAGTACTTATGGTTTTGATTTTGACTTATTTGATGATACACATAATAATATTATTGAGTTTTTAAATAATGAAACAAAAGAAAAAGATAAGAATCCTATTGAAAACATACAAGCTCACCCTATGCGATATTCATGGATTTCTGAAGAAGAACAGAAAAATTTTGCAAAAAAAATGAAAGAGATTTATCCTAATTGGAACAATCCACGTAAAAGTGATAATCGGCAAAAATATATATCTTTGTGGAAAGCTAAACAAAAGCTAAAAGGAGAATTATATCTTGTAAATTATAACAAGCTTAACAAAACTGAAGACTTATCAATAATTGAAGTAATTGAATTAGATGAAAATAAAGGGATCATGTTTGATATTTCATATAAAGTAAAATATGAAGATATGATTAGTTGGTTAGAAAAGATGAATACGGTTCCCTATGATGCAAAACAATATTTAACTAAATTTCCAAAAGAGGTTCGTGACAGTTTTTTTTGGGGTAATTATTATCGAAATCAAGCGAAGTATCCAGTTCCTAAAAGGAGTCATATTGGAAAGTGTTATAAATAGAAACTTGAAAATGTTATTAGTAACGAAAAGAAGGAGATAAAATGAAAGTAAGTAAATTAGACCAAGTCTTCAATTTATTTGATACAAACGGACGTAGAAGTGACGTTATTAATGCGTATAATATTTATACAAATATATTAGAACAAGTTTATGAAGAGAGTGAATCTAGTGTATGGAGACGCTATCCAAATGAATCGACACAGTTTCGATTTTATGAGTTGGCAATAGAAAAATCCCCTGAGATATTTAAACAACATCCAAAGTACGATAACTTTGTTAAAGCGATGGAAAATCCCAAAATAAAAATGGCTTTTGATAAAGGTGACATTAGTTATCTCAAGCAAACAAATGGGTTAAAGCAATTATATGCTGATTTAGATAACGCAATTGAGGGTAGAGCACGCCACTACTCAAGTAACTTAGTGAAAATTGGTTTAGCTGATGAACATCGTCAAATTTCACCAGTCGGGAAATCATGGATTCACGGTAAAAAATTACGTAGAAGTAGGTTTGAAAATCTATTACCAATTGATGAAACAAACTTGATTTTTTTACGACAATTATTGAAACTTAGAGTTTACGCCAAAGATGGAGAAAAATATTACTCTCCTATGTTGATGGCGATGTATATTCTTTTGAATTATCAACGAGTAAGCGAAGATTTGTTTATTACGATGATTCAAATGCTGAATCCTTATTTACCAATCGAACCATCCAGTTTTGTTGAAGAATTCTTAGGTGGTCATGCTCAAAAATTAGAAAGAGAGTATGTTCCATTTTCAACTGATGCGTTAGATAAAATAAACAATGAACCTATCCCAATGTCAAAAGAAGTCTTTGCTAGTCATTTTTCAAGTGGGAAAAGTGAGAAAACGATTAAAATTTATCGGGAGTTCTATGAGAATTTGGTGAGGTTTAATAGGGAAGGAACAACTGAGAACCTTGAAAAATTGGTCGAATTATTTTCTGATACGCAGAAAAAGTCAATGATAAACAAGGCGTTTGGTTTTGGTCGCAACGTTTTCACTTTTGATACAAGAGATAGAACGAATGTCAGTAAGTTTATGGAGCTTAATGAAGATGTAGATATTCTCACAAACGAAGACTTAAACACAAAATTATTCTTACAATTCCAAGCTTCCAAACGTCATGATGGGGTTCGTGAATATGGTGATGTTACTCGACGAGTAATGAAAGTAACAGGAATAATTAGCTTTAAAAATGGTGTCGTTGAGTTAGCACAACGCGATTTATGGCAGAAGTTTTTTTCTAAGATTAATCTGGAAAACATGGTATTCGGAGAGTCAACAAATGAAGCATATGAGAGCTACGAAAAGGAAATGACTTCCCCTTTCTTAAACCATCTTACGCTTGAAGAAATCCTTGAATATGAGGATGAAAAAGTTGAACAGGCTATTGTTGAAATTAAGGATGAATTGAATTTAGCTAGTGAGGAAGAAATTAGAGAAACAATATTTAATCAAACAAGTGAGGCGTTCATTCAACATATTGAAACGAATTATCCAAAAGAAAAAATACTTGAGATATTACAATTATTTTCGGATCGCAGTAATGACTTGAAAATTCAAAAAATGGTTGCGGAAAATACGGATGTTCCGACGATTTTTGAGTATATTGTTGGAATTGCTTGGTATCATATTAGTTCTAAAAAGTTTGATTTATTTTCTAGTTTTAATTTGTCGATGAGTGCAGATTTTGAACCCGAGACACACGCTGGAGGGGGAGCAGGGGATATCGTTATTGATTACGATGATCATATCTTAATGCTTGAAGTAACATTAATGAATAAGCATGCGCAGAAACGTGGAGAGTGGGAGCCTGTTTTACGACATGCAACCAATTTAACTATTGAATCAGCACCTAAAAAAGTAACCACCTTATTTATTGCAGACGATTTGGACGAGAATACCATTAATATTTGGCGAGCTGTTGCAACTGTTCCATTACAATCTTCGCGAGAAAGCGATAAGTTTGCTGATACAGTCACAATTATGCCGGTGAAAAATGAAGAGCTTGCTAAAATGATACAAAATCGAAAAAATGAGACTGAACTCCTTGAAAGTATAAAAGAGTCGTTCGATAAGTTATCAACGGATTTCAATATGGGGTGGCGTGATGAGATAATAAAGTTTATATAAATTATAAACCTCTTTTACTTAATTCATCACCAAAAATAGAGAGGAAATTGGTGATGAATATACTTCTCGCTTATATAAAAGAAAAAAAGCTGATAATAACTTTAAAGTAAATTCTTATATAGGGTTACCAAGTACTTCAGGAATATATAGCTTATTATTCATGTTTCTTCGAGGAATGTTTTTTAGTAAAATATATACACTGATTGAATAAGGTAACCGCAAAAAAGCTAGGGTAATATTTTTACACATTGCTGTTGCAATACCTTATAAAATCAACGGTTAAAGTAGAGTGTGGAATTCAATTTCTTTTTTCGTTGGGGGCCAGGTACCAATTCCAAAGACTGATGAATAAGTCCATATGTTTTGATAGTTTATCTAATTTTAAACTATTGGAGCAATCAAACCCGCTCATTTTTTCTGGGCGGGTTATTCGCATAATAAAACACACTAAACATTTGATAGGACCTCATTTACTGTACGTTTTATAGTCGATATTTGGAAAAAAATCCTATATAATGGCCGTATGGACACAGGGAAAGTTAATAATTATAGAAAAAAATATATCAGTAGGAGAACGTAATGACGGATGAGAAGAAACTAATTGTTAACTCAAAAAGAGGGAATTTATTAAACGAGCTTACAAAATCTATCGTTGAGTGTAAGAGCTTTTATTTTAGTGTGGCTTTTATTAACTTTAGTGGACTTCAATTATTGCTCGATTCTTTTAAAGAAGCCGATCAAAAGGGCATAAAGGGGAAGGTCATTACTTCCACCTATTTAAACTTCACAGAATCAAAGGCGCTGAAGAAAATTACTGAATTTAACAATATTGATTTGAAGGTTTTTGTTACAGATAAAGAAATTGGGTTTCATACAAAAGCTTATATTTTTGAATATGAAGATCATTATAAAGTGATTATTGGATCTTCCAACATTACGCAGAGTGCTCTAAAAAGCAATATTGAATGGAATGTAGAAATCATCTCAAAAGAGGAAGCGACTTTTATTAAAGATGTTATAAAAGAATACGAGCATTTATGGTCCATTAGTGTGGAAGCGAATGATGAGTTTATTCAAAACTATGAAGCGTTTTTAAGTAGGTTGATTAATCCCGAGATGACGCAGCATCAACTCATCTATGAAAACTCGACTTATATTACTCCTAACCGCATGCAAAAGCGGGCGATGGAAAACTTAGAACGAATTCGATCTTTTGATGAAAAGAAAGCTCTTGTGATCGCAGCTACGGGGACAGGGAAGACGTATATGTCTGCTTTTGATGTGAAAAATTACAATCCAAAACGAGTGTTGTTCATTGTCCATCGTGAAGAAATTTTGAAAAAGGCAAAGGAAACGTTTGAACATCTCATTTCAAATAGTGGGATTTCCTTTGGTTTGCTAACGGGGAATGAAAAAGATGGGAATGCTGATTATGTGTTTGCTACCATTCAATCGATGTCTAGACGGTATGAAGATTTTCGTAGAGATGAATTTGATTATGTAATCATCGATGAGGCTCATCATGCAACAAGTCCAAGTTATCAATTAGTTTTGGATTATTTTGAACCAGCCTTTACATTAGGGATGACGGCTACGCCTGAGCGTAGTGATCACAATAATGTGTTTGAGTTGTTTGATAACAATGTTGCGCTTGAAGTACGATTGCATGATGCACTTGAAGATGAACTCGTCATCCCATTTCACTATTTCGGGATTACGGATATAGAAGACATTGACTTAAGTGACGTCGATATCGATGACATCGCTGAGATTACGAAACGGCTGAAAGTGAATGAACGAGTTGATTTCATTATTGAACAAATGAACTTCTACGGACACGATGGGCAAAAACGTAAGTGTCTCGGATTTTGCGCGAGTGTCGATCATGCGACATACATGTCAGATGAGTTTAACAAAAGAGGATATAAAAGTGTATGTTTATCTGGTAATGATACCGTTGAAAGACGTCAAAGTTTTATGAAAAGGCTAGAAGATGATGCGGACGAGCTAGAATTTATTTTTACGGTAGATATTTTTAATGAAGGGGTCGATATTCCTTCAGTGAATCAAGTGCTCATGTTAAGGCCAACGAATTCTCCGATTGTGTTCATTCAGCAATTAGGACGGGGACTACGAAAGCATAATAGCAAAACGTTCCTCACTGTTCTTGATTTCATCGGCAATCATAGCAAAACATTTTTAATTGCAATTGCATTGAATGGGAGTCGTTATTATGACAAAGAGAGTTTAAAGGTTGCGATTGCTACTGGATTTGCGAATATTCCAGGAGCTACTCATATTCAAATGGATAAAATTTCACAAGAGAGAATTCTGGAACAAATTGACCAGGAAAACTTTAACTCCATGAAATATTTAAAGGAAGAGTATTTTGAATTCAAGAAATTGAACCAAGGGTACACGCCTTATTTCTTAGTTGATTATTTGAAGTTCGATGGGGCTCCAGATCCCGTTAAATTCATTGATCGTGAGAAAACGCACCTTCAATTTGTTGCAAAAGTGGAGAAAGACAAGGAGTTAAAAGGGTTACTGGAAGATGATTTATTCGAAGGCGCGTTAAAAGAGTTATCGGGTAAGTTGCCGATTAAACGGGTGTATGAGTTTGTAATTGCTAAGTATCTTCTAACGCACGAACGTATCAATATAAAAGAAGCCAAGCATGAGATATTAAAGCATGTGAAAGAAGTAGATGAAGATAGCATTTTACATGCATTCGAATGTTGGAACCAAAATTACTACGACAGTGTGCAGAAAAAAGGGAAGCTGAAATTATTTGAATTACATGATGAGGTGCTTTATAAGACAGATGCGTTTCAAACTGTGTTGAACAAACCGGAGTACCATAAATATATTGAAGATACGATTACATATGGAATGTTTCGTTATGAAAAAGAGTTCAAAAATGATTATTATGGGGTACCTCATTTTAAGGTATTTGAACAGTACCAAATGATTGATGCGGCATTGCTTTCCAATTATCGCAAAATCCATACAGCGTTTCGAGGTTCTGGTCTGCTTGCAAATGGAAATGAGTATTTCTTATTTATTGACTTACAAAAGGAAGAAGATATTAAAGAAAGCATTAATTACAAAGATAAATTTATCGATCAAAACTTCTTTCAGTGGCAAACTCCAAATAGTACAAAGCAAGATTCAGATAGAGGAAGAAACATTATACTTAATCAAGAACGTGGAATAAACCTTCATTTATTTGTTCGTAAATATAGAGAGATTGATGGGAAAGTGGAGCCCTATATATACATAGGCAAAGGAAATACAGTTGAATACAAAGGGGACAAACCGATTACCGTTAAGTTTGAATTAGAAACAGAAGTACCTGCAAACGTTTATACAGAATTTGTGAAAAAAGTATAGAAACAAAGGTGGACCCCAAGTTACATGCTTGGGGTCCAACGTTTACTTTATTTCGTTTACCAGTTGTTCGACAGCTGGGATATCAGCCGGAGCCCATACAAGAGATTCGAGATTGTCTCTTTTCAACCAGATTAACGTTGAATGTTCGTTCGCAATAGGTGTTCCTTTTACAATTTTTGATTTAATTGCAATTAAATTTATGATGAACTTCTCATATTCATGAGTGATGTCATTAAATAACTCAGATGTATCAATTTGACATTGTAGTTCTTCTTGGATTTCTCTTTTCAGAGCAGTAAAAATGTCTTCGTCTTTCTCGACCTTTCCACCAGGGAACTCCCACATATTCGGAATGGCCATCTCTGGAGATCTAAGTGCACATAAGATTTCATTTTGTTCGTTTTCTATAATTGCTGCAACAACTTTTACTGTTTTTTTCAAGGTGATGCTCCTCCTATTGGGTATTGATGTGTCATTATCATAACATTTTCAGCTAGAATCGTGTCTAATCTTATGGTTGAAAATTTTAGTTTGGGAAAAAATGAACGAAATCTCAGACAAAATGTATCTATAGATTGTATAATTTTGTTATCTGAATTTTTTATGGAGGGGTTACATTGGTTTGGGCAAATATTGATAAGCCTACAAAGCGTATTACATTGCATCCTAACAATGATTTAATGAACCCGAATGCAAAATACAAAGGAATGAATGAGGTCAAGAGAGATTCTAGTTATTCACTTTTGGATAAGGTTTAAATCTGAGTAGTTTAATAAAGGGTAATAAGTAGGAGGAAATTATGAAAGAAAAAGCTTGTCCATTTTGTACAATTGGAAGCTATTTAGTAGAAAATCAACTCGCCTACGCCATCTACGACCAATATCCCGTTTCAAAAGGACATGCTCTCATCATCCCTAAACGACATGTAGCAGATTATTTCGATACGACTGAAGAGGAGAAAGAAGCACTCCACTCTCTTGTTCAACAAGTTCGAGAACTTCAAAAAGATCAATTCTCTCCAGACGGATTTAATGTAGGAATGAATTGTGGAGAGGCTGCAGGGCAAACGATTTTTCATGCTCATATCCATGTTATCCCTCGTTATAAAGGAGATATGGCAAATCCACGAGGTGGTGTTCGAGGTGTCATTCCATCAAAGCAGTCTTACTAAATAGAAAGGATCGTGGTTATGCCTACATATAACAAACTTGTTCGAGATCGAATTCCTGAGGTCATTGAAAAGAGTGGGAAAAAGTTTCGGACAGAAATATTAGATGCTAATACATATGAGAAAGAGTTACGAGTGAAGTTGAAAGAGGAAATGGACGAGCTCTTACAAGCGGAGTCAATTGAGGCGAGAGTAGAAGAGATGGCTGATTTGTTAGAAGTACTTTATTCGCTTAGTCGTCATGATGGAGTTGAACCAGAAGAAATTGAACGTGTGAGACAGAGGAAGTATGATGAGCGAGGTGGCTTTCAGGAAAAAATTTTATTAATTGATGTAGAGGATGACTAGGATGCGTCTTGTTACAGAGTTATTAATTGAAGAGATTGTTGAGGCGATTGAACAGTCCTCTTCAGTTTACATTTTAACGGCTTTTTTAATGAAGTCTGGTGTCGATTTACTAAAAAAGCCTGTAAAAGAGGCTCTAAATCGTGGGGTAGAGGTAAAGGTATTAACGGGTGATTATATGTATGTCACTCAGCCAGAAGCGCTTCAAGCCCTATATGAATTGGATGATCGGATTGAAATTCGGTTGTGGAAAAGTAATGGACGTTCCTTTCATCCGAAAGCGTATTTGTTTCAATTTGAAGAAGATCAAGGTCATGTCATTATTGGATCGTCAAATTTATCTAGGTCTGCTTTGACCAGAGGGGTGGAATGGAATGTTTCCATACCAGCTGGTGAAAGTGAAGAGTTACATAAAGAAGCACTTGATTCCTATTTGAAACTTTTTCTAAGTGAAAATACAGTGCCTGTAAATGAGCCAACCATCCGAATGTATGAAGAGAACTATAACGAAGTGAACGCTAAAACAGGACAATTTAGCGCCTTTGATGCTGAGGATGAAGCCGAGTTGATGTTTGGGGATGAAAAGGACTACGAACATGTAGTTGCTGAACCTAAAGAACCTTATGAGGTGCTATCGCCACGTCAAGCACAGGCCAAGGCTTTAGAGGAACTGGAACGAACAGTCGAGGATGGCTACAACAAGGCACTGGTTGTTATGGCGACGGGGCTTGGGAAAACATACTTGGCTGCTTTTTTTGCTAGACGCTTCAAGCGTGTACTCTTTATTGCTCATCGGGAAGAAATTTTGTATCAAGCAAAGCGAACGTTTGAACATGTGATGCCTGATAGGACACATGGAATTTTTAATGGAAAACAGAAGGATGGAGAGGCTGATTTTGTCTTTGCTTCGATTTTTTCAGTGGCAAACCGGAAGCAAGTAGAAGAATTTGGACAGGATGCGTTTGATTTAATTGTCATTGATGAATTTCATCATGCAGCGGCTCGCTCGTATCAGCATGTACTCGATTATTTTTCTTATTCGTTTTTGTTGGGTTTAACAGCAACACCTGATCGAATGGATGGGAAAGATGTGTATGCCATTTGTGATGGGAATGTTGCTTATCGGATTGACTTTATTCAAGCAATTGAACAGGGTTGGCTTAGTTCGTTTCGTTATTACGGCATTTATGATGAAATTGATTATTCGCAAGTTACGTGGCTTGGGAAGCGCTATGATGAGGAAGAGTTGCTAGGCTTACAGTTAAGGAAGGATGTTTTTGATAACATCTACCAAGCTTGGGTGAAGCATAAGCAAACGAGGACGCTGGTGTTTTGTTCTTCTATTAAACAGGCTGATTTTTTAGCAAAATCTTTTACAGATAAAGGAGTAGCTTGTTTAAGTCTAACGTCAAAAACGTCAGCTAGGGATAGAAAAGAAGCTGTTCAGAAGCTTGAATCAGGCGAACTGGAAGTAATTCTAACTGTTGATTTGTTTAATGAAGGAGTGGATATTCCGCTAGTAGACACTCTACTGTTTGCTAGGCCAACGGAATCCCTTAGTATTTTCACACAACAAGTAGGGAGAGGATTAAGGCTTGCTCCGACAAAAAAATCATGTGTCATTATAGATTTAATTGGAAACTATCGGAATGCAGATGTGAAGTTGAGTGTGTTTCGGAATCAGGACAGTGAAGGAAAAAGGGAGGCTGGTGTAGCTATTCCGGCGGTTCCTGATGTTTGTTCGATTGATTTAGAAACTAAGGTCATTGACCTATTAAATGAGTTACAGCGAAAAAGAAAACCGCGACGTGAGCAAATGATTCACTCTTACTATGAGGTTCGTGCTGAGTTAGGAAGAGATCCTTCTTATTTAGAATTACATCTCCATGGAGAATTTGATGGAACCCAATATAAAGCTGAATTTGGTTCGTACTTTGCCTTTTTGAAGGAAGCTGGAGTATACACTGATGAAGAGGAACAGGTATATAGTAGTTATCGTCAGTGGTTTCTAGAAGTGGAACGTACCACAATGACCAAAAGTTATAAAATGGTGGTCCTTTCATATATGTTATCGCGGGGAGTGGAGCAATGGTTCAAACCTGTAACACCTGTAGAGGTGGCATCTTATTTTCATCAATATTATATGTCGGAAACGTATCGAAAGAAAATTGATTTTTCAGCTAAGAATACAAAAGCGATGTGGGAGTATGATGAAGGAAAAGTGGCTAGGCTCGTTGCTCAAATGCCAATGACAAAGTGGGCGAATAGTTCAAAGGGATTGGTAACTTTTGATGGGGAGACTTTTGAATTAACTTTTGAGGTTGATGGATCTTCTAGTGGGAAGGTGAATGAGTGGACGAGAGAAGTTTGTGAGTATCGGTTGCATCGGTATTTTGAGAGGAAGGCTGGTAGGTAGTGAGGTTAGTCTGCTGGAGTTTAGGTGCCACTGTCACCAGCTAGCAAATCGAAATATGATGCCAAAAAAGAAGGGAGCATACAAAAAGGATTTGCCCTAGACAAATCCTTCATTGCTCTTGATTGCTTAATGTTGTTTATTCGGTAATTTCTTTTCTGGATGCCCTTTTCCTTGACGTTGTCTATTTTGTTCATCCTTTTGTTGCTTGTCGTGTAGTTTGTCTATAAATTGTTTTGTATCATCCATCATGCATCGTCCTTCCTTATCGTTATTTTCTTTATTAGGGTTCCAAATTGATGGGGAAACATGTATTGATCTGAGAATGTCCTTAAGCTTACGGGAGAGCAATTCTTCAAGAAGGTATTGCTCTTTTTCTGATTGAAATGATGGTCAGGATAGTGTAACTGCGGTTTCTGATATCTAAAGTTATATAGGGAACAATTATTCATAATACCACTTGAAGAAGAAGGGAATTATGGATGAGAAAAATAATGTTTTTAACCCTAATGACATTTGTACTATTGAGCATAACTGCAATGGTCGCTAATGCTGAAGTAGAACATGATAAAGATATAACTAATGTTATCAATGAGTATATACCTTCAAACTCTTCACTGATAAGTCCTGAACACCCTGTTTCTACTAAACCATTTCAGCTATATGATTTTAATCATGACGGAAACGATGAAGTAATTATTAACTATAAACGTAAAGCGAAGGAACAACCTTCTCCATCACAGTACGGAGCGATAATATTAAAAAAAGAAAATAATGAATGGAAGAAAGTTTGGGAAACAAAATCTCAAGGAGTTGGATTAGACTATTCGGGATTGGCTGATATTACTGGTGATGGTACTAAAGAGTACCTATTCGGTGTAACAATTGGCGCAGCTGCAGGAAATAAGCTTGAGATTTTTAAATGGGAAAATAATTCATTGAAAATGATAACAGAGGTTTTTTATCACATGATGGAACTATTAAGTAATAAAGATGTTGGAATGATAGTTTGGCAAAGGTATATTGCCGATACCTATTTTGTAGATGTTCTTAAATGGAATGGTCTAGAATTAGTTCTTGATGAAGGGTTATATTCAAAATACTATCCTGTTATTGAAAAATTTCACAAAGATAAAATATCAAAAATGGATGCTTGGTTCTATTGGTATACACTTGCAGACGCCCAGATAAAAGCAAATTTATTTGATAAAGCTGTGAAATCTATTCAAAAAGGTACTTCATTAGCCGAGCAATCATCTTTAGCTGATGTGGTTGAAAAATTTAATCAATTAAATGTTAAACTGGAAAACAAGAAAAAATCTAATGAAACTGAAGGAGCGTTAGATGAATAAGGTCAGCGCACTACTTGTTGAATTAACGAGGTAATTAACTGGTTAAGAATACCAAACATCGCACATACCTTTTATTGAGGAGGTATGTCCATTGAAGCTGTTAGTTGTTGATTTGAAATCAAAATGGTGGATTATTGTTTTTTCTTTGTTCTATATTTCTTTGGTGTTATTCGTTAGCTTTGGAGGAGGCAGTTCGTTTTATCCAGGAAGACTTGATGGAAGTTATACTGGAGTGTCACATAATTTTGTCCCTTTTTCCACCATTGGTACTTACCTATTTAATATTCATGCCTATAATTTTGATTTTTGGTTTTATAATACTTTCGGTGTAGTGTTACTATTTATTCCAATAGGAGTATTAATTCCTCTACTATTACCTAAATTAAAGAACGCTTGGACAATAGTATTAATATTGATGTTTAGCCTTACTATTGAATCAGTGCAATACGTTACACAATTAGGTGTGTTTGATGTAGATGATATTATGTTAAATTCATTAGGTGGATTTATTGGTATTTGGGTTTCTAGTTATTTAAAAAGAAAAAGGTATTTGAACTAAAGGAGGCGTTAATCCAAAAGAGGGTTAGCGCTAGTTGTCGTCGGCAACTCCTTATGTTTATTGTGTTTATGAAACAGGTTAGTTGTAGAAACTTCACATTTATTTGAAACAAATTTGTCCTTTTAATCGTAAGTGATATAAATAAGTTCACTAATTTAATAGGCAACACCATTTTTGAGGTTAAAGGTGAAATGAAGCAGATTTCTTCATCTATAAGGAGGGGTAACTTGAAGAAGGTAAAGGGATTTTTAATATTATCAGTTATTGGAATCGGAATTGTGTTATTGGTATGGAATGCAAGTACCCAGACATTTCTAGTAGAGAAAGAAATAAGGGAAATAGAAGAGTTAAGTAAGTTTGATGACCGAAATATTTTACTACCAACATACGCTCCTTTTAAAATCCATGAAGTTGATTATGAGGAACTTTACAGTGGAGGACGTGCTATTAAGGATAATGAAATTGTGTATGTTGATGAAGAGAATCTAGACTATTTAACCCCGAAAATTCACTATCACTCTTATGATAAACCTAATAGAGAAATGGAAGTCTTTATTGTCAAAAGTCTGGATAATATTATATATGATGAGATTGTTGAGTTCGGTGATGGTCTTAAGGGGTTTTATCGTGTTCATCAAACAAGACAATTTTTCGTTTGGGAACAGGATAGTGTCTTTATAGATATGGTGGTTACAACCGAAGATGAAGCACAACTATTATCAGTTGAGGAAATTGTTAAAATAGCTGAATCGTTTAAGAAGTTGGACACGGGAACAACTTAAATACAATCAATATTAAATTAGCGGAAGCGTTAGTTGAAGAAGATGTCATTACAATTATAACCAAGCTCCTTTTAATTGTGCTGTTTTCTCTGTTAATTACCGTGTCAATTACTGGTGGATCAGGTTAAGCACCCGACCTGATAAATAAACGGAGAAATTTCTATTAATTAGCAATTAGCACTGAAAATAGTTTAAATAGACGGAAAAATTCCGCTTATTGACTCGAGGAGAAATCTTAAATTGGGAAATTTTTCTTTGCTTAATCGGAAAACCTCCCCCTATATCCCCCGGAATGAGCTATATTCTGCATCTAACCGGAAAATCTCCGCTTATTTTACTATACTCAATTATTGACAGCCTTCTTAATTAGAAATCAATATAGAACTTTTGTAGAAAGCATTTTACTCTGGTTTGTTAAGCTAACGGGCTCTAATCTTCAAGAAGGAGAATAGCCTTCTCTTATTGAAGCAAAGGTGATATAAACTCTTATATTAAAGGAAAAGAAGCTCTTGTATCTGAAATAGAACGGAAAGCTCTTACGTGTCGAAGGAATAAATGGGAGCATCTTTATTGAACTATTCAATAAAGATATTAGTGTTAACAACCTCATCGCATTGAACGAGTTAATGAGACCGTTGAATGTCATAAACCACGTTGGATATATGAACACAATTGTTCCCCAACACAAAAACATTGCTATTTTTGTGTGGCAATGTAGATTATCGAAAACACCAGAATTTGAATGGTTAGACTTTTAAAAGTCTAAGGCTATTGAATCACTGATAATTGATCAACCTCCTAAGGTATAGGAGGTTTTTTTCATGAGCAAAAAGAAACAAGAAGACAATAAGGTTCGAAAAAAAACAGTTGCACAAAGGAGAGACAGGTCATCTGCTGGTGTTGTGGGCAGTGCTTGCTCAACGGACATTCAGTATATATGACGAAAAAAGTTTTATACTTTAGTACATCATGTACGTTGCATGAGAAAATTTAGTATATTATGTTTAGTTTGTATTAAATTACATTAAAAGTTTTATTAAAGGGGAGAGATCAGTGAATTACGATCTGGAAAAGAACGATCATGGGTTAAAGTGGACCCCCTTTAAATCTTGTGTAGTCCCAAGGCCTATTGTCTGGATTCCTACAATAAAATAGCTCATTTGCTTAACAAATTTTCCTACTATTTAGATCCCTCTTTTTGTAAGGGTTTTCAAAAAACAGGTGGGGTATCCTCGGAATTGTCGAGATTCCATAAGAGAGGAGTAGTCCCCTACCTTGTCATCGAGTATAAACAATTCCGCACTCACAATTCCGCACTCATAAATCAACTGGAAGAAGTCCTAAAATCATTTGTTCAGGAAAAACTTGAATTGATTATGAAAGAAGAACTGGAGAACTTTCGTTAAAGTTGTAAGACCCGAATTTTAAAATAGAAAGAACGGCTACTATCAGCGTTCATTGGACACTAGATTGAAAGAACCATTAAGGATATTCGCAAAAGGCTTAAACCTACATATAGTTTTGGAGTTTCATAGGTTAATGAGTTTCTGTAATTCTCTATGATTTACAGAGGCTTCATATAAATATAATGCTGTCTGATTTGAATGAGGGGGTGGTTTCTATGGAGTAGTCGGAATATTTAAATTATGTCAGAGGGGAGAAAAGATGATGAAAGCAGTCGTAGTGGGGATTAAGGATGGATATGCTGCATTGCTACAGGACGATGGAATGGTGTGAAAATGAAGAACAGAATTTTACGAAGGAGTGATGAATATGCAAGAAAAGACGATGCGAAGAAAAGGCAGATTAAGTGTTATAGTGACAGTAATGTTTTTGATGTTGTTGGGTGCCGGAGCATTTGGAGTAGCAGCTGAAGATAAAATAACAAAAAATGGAATAAAAACAGAGAGCGCAGCTGAAACTTCGGGCTATGAAATGGTTCAGGAAGCTAAAGCTTTGGGTATCACACCTGGAAAATATCATATAATCACTAATTTGCTTGGCGAAGAGGTAACGGAAGAGAATATTGGTTTATCCGTTAAAGAATTAATGTCTCGATTTGTACAACCTGGTCCTCCATATAGAGTGTCTCAAACGACTTCTAACCTTGAGGTAGAAGCTGATGGCGATTCTTTGTTCAATGCACTAGTTGACGCTCTTGACATTTCAAGACGTGGAGATACCATTGATGGTTCTGCTGTTACTCATTTCACGTACATTTCCGATAATGAGAATGTTGTTGAAAGTGTAATCAATGGAGATCAATCTGCTGTCGATAGCAGCCTTAATTTAAATGGAACTGCTAACTTGGAAGTGCTTACATTAACAATTGATGACAGAGTTGAGTCTGTAGATTTACAGTTCACTGTTCAAAAAACAGGTGCTATTGTATTAAGTGACGGATTCAAACATGCTGAATACGACCGTAATTTCCGATACTATGTACCATCCAGTTATGATGGTCAAAGCGATGTTCCATTACTGTTTTACTTCCATGGAATGGGTGGAAGCGGTACTGTACAAGGAGTTTGGCGCGATATAGCTGAAGAAGAAGGCTTTATTGCCGTATTCCCAAGTTCAACCGTATTGCCAACAAATGATCCGAATTCAGGTTATCTTCCAGGTTTCTTCGGTAATCCGTTACCTGTTGCAGGTACTCAATGGGATCCTGGTTACTCTATCGCTCTTCAGTATATTTACAGAGATCAAGTGGACGATGTAGGTTTTGTTTCAGCAATGATTGATCATTTTGATGAACTATACTCACTTGATCTTGATCGCGTATATGCTACTGGTTTCTCTAGTGGTGGTATGTTCTCATTCAACCTTGCTGTGAACTTGTCAGATAGACTTGCTGCAGTTGCACCGCTTGGAGCTACTATGACCTTAGGATATGAAATTAATGATGAGTCTCCAACAACACCAATTTCAATAATTCACGTAATGGGAGAAGCAGATACTGTTATTCCATTCCAAGGCGGGACTGACAACTTTGGTGCGAATTTTGGTGAACCTACTTTCCATCACTTCTTAGATGTAGGTCCTTGGTGGGCAGATAAGCTTGGCATTGATAACGATGGCCGAGTAGATGGAGAAACTGTGTCTGATCGCGTGACTAGATACTCCTACACTGGTGATCATGCCGATATTATTCAATATGCAATTGCTGGACATGGTCACTCTGAGCCTAACAATGCTGATATTAACCGTCAGATCGTTTGGGAATATCTAAGTCAATATACTTTGAACACAGACCTACTTCAATAATTGGATGTTTCGCTGAGGGTCAGGGTCAGGGGGACAGGTACCTCGTCCCGCCTTGTTGGCTCCAGTGACTCATTAACTGGCACTATTACGAATTCCTATTGTTACGCATGGTAGATTAGGTTTAAGTGAACTCAGTAGTGGAAAAGAGATGTTTTAGGAAGCATACAAAAAGGATTTGTCCTGGACAAATCCTTTTTTGCTTCTGATTGCTTAATGTTGTTTATTCGGTAATTTCTTTTCTGGATGCCCTTTTCCTTGACGCTGTCTATTATTTTTTTGAAACTGGAGAAAAGAATAGTATTTTGGGAACTTAATTCGTACCATGTACCGCACGTGGACATTCGACAGGCTTTTTCTGTATGGGGTACATTGTGCTTAGTTTGGTACTTGTGTTTGTTTTTGACCACCGCATTTGTTTCTATGCGGTGTTTTTTTCTTTGAACGTTCGTTACTATAATTTTTAAAAAATAATTTTTCTAGGAAAACTATCCACTTGTAAATGGTAAATAGTATACTTTATCTAGTATGTACTTCCAATGATCTAACTATTTTAAAAAAGGAAATATTTAAAAATAATACTAGCAAGAGATTATGAGGGTGGGCGAAATTTATGAAAATAGTAATTGCAGAACGGGATAATCATGAAAGAGTTGCAATCGAATGGTTGATTTCGACCTATTCTATACCGATAAACAACGTTTTCGTTGCCGGTACAGTGAAAGAAACAATGGCCCTACTGGAAAAAGAACTACCTGAGATTTTATATCTAGAGCTAGACATGATTCCAGCGGAAAATTGGGCACAAATTCATAGGTATGTTAAAAGTTACTCTCCTAAAATTATCGCTGTTACAGCAGAGGCAACCTTTGAACGGGCTAAACAGGCGATTGAACTAGGGATTGTTGATTTACTCGTAAAACCATTAGATCCAGTAAAAATTAGGCAATGTCTTAAGATGGCACACTCCCTTGTCGCTCACCACAAAAATGTCCATGTCTTTTCTCCTCATCAGGACGAGGGGTATTCTTACAGGACATTATTTTTAGATGAAGAGCTCAATAATGGTGATATGGCCTTGCTCGTATTACGTGCGGAAAGCAACAATAAGCTTGCTGATTTGCTTCAATTTTTAACGTACTTTCCGTTTCGTGAACAGCCAACTGTCCTGCCATTAACAGATATGGTAGTTTGTTTATTTAAAAATCAAACTCAACATTTAAGAGAAGAGGCATGGAAAATATTAAGCGAGTGGGAGGCGTTAAGTGCTGATCCGCTTGTAGCGGTGCTTATTCCAGCTAATAACAAAATGAAAACGGTTCATGAGATGTATCTTGCTGCGAGAAGACTGTTAGAAATACCATTTTTTATCGGTTATCGCCAGGTTATTTTACCGAAAGAAGAATATGAATGTTGGTATGAAATGGACCCGTTCTTAACTTCCGCTGAACAGCGAGAATGGGTAGATATGTTAAATAGTTTTGACAAACAGAAAATAAAACAATGGATGCACCAAGAGTTTTTGCATATGGAGACGCCTTTTCCTAACCCAGAAACGTTAAGGACGAGGTTGACCAGTATATTAGCTCAAGTAAGAAGATTTATGAAAACATATCAACTTGATCATGGTGAAACGGAAGAATATTATATGAGGATTTTTTCGGAGATTTTGTACAATCGAGTTTTATATCGAATTGTTCAGGAAATGCTTCTATTTCTATATGAATTACTTGATCGTTCGAAGATTAGTGAACTTTTTTCAAAAAAAGATGTGATTGAAAGAGGAATCCTTTATATCGAAAAACATTATATGGATCCTAATTTAACATTAGAAAGTGTCGCCGAAGCAGTAGGGAGAAGTACGGCATATTATAGTCATTTGTTAATGAAAAAACAAGGAATTTCGTTTCGGCAACTATTAGCTAATAAAAGAATGAATGAAGCAAAACGTCTTTTGCAAGCGAGCCAGCTAACGATCAAAGAGATTTCACACCAAGTCGGATTCCGTAATCCTAGCTATTTTACGCGACTATTTAAAGAAATGACTTCGCTAGCTCCACGAGATTATCGATTGCAGATGAGGAAGGGAAATGAATCTTCACTTACGGATAAATCGTAAATAATTATAATAATCGTAAATAATTATAAGTTTTTAGTGAGGTAAAGGAATGATGATTCACGTACTTCGAAAGAAAGTATCAATATTCGAAAATGAATCATCTATTCTATGAAGCAATTAGCCTTTATAATTTTTAGTATATTAAGATAAAGTAGAGTATTCAAAAAGATCCGAAAACTATTAATTTGAAAGCGTTATCTTCTCGCGTAGGTCGTAACGTACTACATCCTTATCTTATTTAAAAATAATTGTAAAAGGGGGAGTTTATATGTCATTGATACCGGAAAAGGGGAATGCACCTATCGTCGAGGACAAAAAACGAAAAACACGATTATCCGTGTTTTTACCGGCTTTTCTCATTGTCGGTGGTGGGGCCGTTCTAGGAATTGTCAACAATCAATTGCTGGCTGACATTTCAATGAATGGATTTATCGGATCTTTACGGGGGCTTGGATGGCTTTATCAAATTATTTCCATCGCTGCACTAATTATCGTCAGTATCGTCACCTTTACAAAACTAGGTAACATTCGATTGGGAGGTTCGGAGGCAAAACCGAAATATTCGTTTATGGTTTGGTTTGCGATGGCATTGACTGGAGGGATTGCCACGGGGGTCATTACCTATAGTGTGAATGAGCCGATCATTTATTTTGGTGATATTTATGGGGAAATGGCAAATACAGGTGTAGATCCTGGAACATCGGCAGCAGCCATTTATGCGATGGGACGTTCGTTATACAATTGGACATTTGTTCCGTATGCGATGTACTCATTGAGCGGTTTAGTCGTGGCCTATATGTATTTTAATCGAAAACAAGAATTGTCAGTGTCTGGAACATTAACTCCTCTGTTTGGAAACAAAGTGACAAAGGGAATTTGGCCAGGGATTATTGACACATTAGCTGTGTTAGCGATTGCACTCGGGCTAGCTTCTTCATTAGGAGCAGGTTTGGCGTTAGTTGGATCTGGTATTGAGACTACTTATGGTATTCCGCAAGGGCCGGTTGTCTGGTTGATCCTAGTACTTATCATTACAGGATTGTTTACGGTATCTGCATTAAAAGGGTTAGACAAAGGGATTCGCCGCATGTCCGATATTAATGCAAAGGTATTTTATGTCCTGCTTGTTGTCCTCATTATTATTGGTCCTACGTTATATATTTTACAATCGACAACGGCTGGCTTAGGCCATTGGCTTCAAAACTTCTGGAGCTGGGGTCTTGATCCGGGAATCGTTGGCGGAGAAGCACTTGTTATGTGGTGGACATTATACGATTGGGCGATCTGGATTGCTTATGCACCTTTAATGGGGATTTTCTTAGCGATCATTTCATACGGTCGAACGATTCGCCAGTTTATGCTCATCAACTGGATCTTACCAGCTGTATTCAGTATCCTTTGGTTCGGTGTTTTTGGTGGGACAGCGTTGCACTGGCAACAAAACGGCACAGTTGACTTAGTATCAACTATTCAACAAAGTGGAGCTGTTGCAGGTCTATGGGCGTTCTTAGCTAATTTACCGTTAGCAGCTATCATCATTCCTGTCGTTATGATTGCTTTAATCCTTTCATTTGCTACAGCTGCTGACTCAATGGTTCGAGCGATTGCGACGTTATGTACGGTGAATATTCGTTATGATGAAGAACCGGCAAAATGGAAAATGTTGATTTGGGCGGTTTCGATTGCGATTATTGCCTATGTGATGGTGGCATTCGCTGGAGGGGTACAGGGCGTAGACGGTGTAAAATACCTTGCTGCTTTAGGTGGTTCCGCTGTTCTGTTCGTCTTTGTACTACAAGTATGCTCAGCAGTGAAAATGTTCTTCATCGATAAAATTGAAAAATAATCTTATGACAGAAAAGAGGAAATAAACATGGCGGATCAAGGGATGAAAAAGGTAGCCCTCGGTAATGCAATGACATTAGAGATGTTTGTCTCCATAGCGCGTGATGGTGCTCATGTAGATTTTTCAGACGCATACCGCCAACGAGTAGAGAAGTCATGCGAGCTCGTTACCAGATGGATGGAAGAAGAGAGGGTCATGTACGGGGTAAACACAGGTTTTGGAGCTCTTTCAACACAAATTATATCCCGTGACCAGACAACGCTGTTACAGAAGAATATACTTTTGTCTCATGCTACCTCTGTTGGAGAGCCATTAGAAGAAGAATGTGTCAGAGCAATTATGCTAATGGTTTTGCAAAATTTGGGGCAGGGTTACTCTGGAGTTCAACTTCAGACGTTGGAAATATATCGCCAATGCTTAAATCGTGGTGTCATCCCCTTTGTCCCTCGGGAAGGTTCTGTTGGGTATTTGAGTGTTGAAGCCCATGTGGCCCTCGTGATGATTGGCGAAGGAAAGGCCTTCGTCGATGGAAAGTTGTTACCAGCGAAGGAAGCCCTCCATAAAGCGGACTTAGAGCCGATCGAACTCTCGGCAAAAGAGGGTTTAGCTTTAATTAGCGGAACAACGAGTCCGACTGCGATTGGGGCACTTGCCTTACATGACATGTTACAAGCGGCTAAGTCTGCTGACATCATTGGTGCGATGGCTTTAGAAGTATTACGCGGGACAACCCGAGCATTTGATGATCGGCTGATGCGTGTTCGTCCACATCAGCAACAAAGAAACACAGCTGCAAATGTAAGAAAAATATTAGAGGATTCGATGATTGCAAAACAGTCTATCAATCATCGCTTACAGGATGCTTTATCGTTACGAGCGATCCCCCAGCTTCATGGGGCTGCCAAAAAAACGCTCCTTGATGCGTTGACTACCTTTGAGGTAGAGATGAACGCATGCTGTGACAATCCGATTTTGTGGCCTGATGAAGAGGATGGCGGTGCGATTTCAGGAAGTAATTGTGACTCATCGTATGTAGGGATCGAATTAGATTCAGCATGTATTTCTGTAACGGCCATTGCGAAAATGTCGGAACGAAGAAACTACCGCTTGATCAATTCTCATCTTTCAGGTTATCCTACCTTCCTTGTTCAGAATGCGGGGATCAATTCAGGGTTAATGATTCCTCAGTACTCACAAGCAGGCCTTTTAAATGATATGAAACTATTATCCCAACCAGCGACGGTTGACAACATTCCAACATGTGCAGACCAAGAGGATTATGTTGCTATGGGATACAATTCAGCAAAAAAGGCCCGCGAGATTGCCAGAAAGCTAGAGTATGTCTTAGCGATTGAGCTTTTGTCAATCTATCATGCTCATCAATTTTTGGAAGGCAATCTCACTCCTGGCTCTGCTACAAGGGCTGTGTTGGAGCGAATCGAACAATCAATACCCAAAATGACTGAAGATACGTATCTTTACCCTTATCTAGAAATATTACAGGATTTTATCCATTCAGGAGAGATCCTTTCAGTAGTAGAAGAGAAAGTCGGTAAGTTACTTTAAGATTTTAAAAAAATAATGAATTGTGAATATCAAAGGAGGCCATTAAGATGGAACAAACAAAAACTAAAAAAGTAATTCGATATCGTGGATCGGAATTAAATACAAAAGGCTGGTTACAAGAGGCTGCACTTCGTATGCTAATGAATAATTTAGATCCTGAAGTTGCCGAAAGACCAGAAGATTTAGTCGTATATGGTGGAATTGGAAAAGCGGCAAGAAACTGGGGATGCTTTGATGCCATCGTCAAATCATTAAAAGAACTGGAAAACGATGAGACGTTATTGGTTCAATCGGGGAAACCTGTGGCCATCTTTAAATCGCACGAAGATGCACCGCGTGTTCTGATTGCTAATTCTAATATAGTCCCTGCTTATGCAAATTGGGAGACGTTCCATGACCTAGACAAAAAAGGGTTGATGATGTACGGACAAATGACGGCAGGAAGCTGGATCTATATCGGTTCTCAAGGGATTGTACAAGGGACGTATGAAACGTTTGCAGAGCTTGCCAAACAACATTTTGGAGGCACACTCAAAAATACAATCACGGTAACTGCTGGTCTAGGCGGAATGGGTGGTGCTCAACCACTTGCTGTGACAATGAATGGTGGAGTATGTATCGGTATTGATGTCGATGAAACTCGTATTGATCGTCGAATTGAAACGCGTTATACAGATGTTAAAACAGATTCATTAGATGAAGCGATTCGTATGGCGACAGAGGCAAAGCTAGCAGGAAAAGCCCTTTCGATCGGTCTCATTGGAAATGCTTCTGACATTCTTCCAGAGATGCTTGAAAGAGGATTTATCCCAGAGGTTCTTACAGATCAGACATCTGCCCACGATCCGTTAAACGGTTATGTTCCGTCTAAAATGTCGCTTGAAGCAGCTGCACTATTACGTACGAACAACCCAGAAGAATATGTTAAGAAATCAAAAGCTGCAATGGCTCAGCACGTTCAAGCAATGCTTGATATGATGGAAAAAGGAGCTATTACGTTTGACTACGGAAACAATATCCGTCAGGTCGCGAAGGATGAAGGAGTTGAGAATGCTTTTGACTTCCCAGGATTCGTTCCAGCCTATATTCGCCCTCAATTTTGTGAAGGAAAAGGACCATTTAGATGGGTGGCTCTCTCAGGAGACCCAGAAGATATCTATAAGCTTGATGAAGTCATTTTACGTGAATTTAGTGATAACGATCATTTATGTAACTGGATTCGTATGGCAAAGGAAAAAATTCAATTCCAAGGCCTGCCGTCTCGTATTTGCTGGCTTGGGTATGGAGAGAGAGCACGCTTCGGAAAAATTATTAATGAAATGGTTGCCAAAGGAGAGCTAAAGGCTCCAATCGTTATTGGCCGCGATCATCTCGATTCAGGCTCTGTTGCCTCTCCTAACCGTGAAACAGAAGCAATGAAAGATGGCTCTGATGTGGTAGCGGACTGGCCAATTTTAAATGCGATGATTAACGCCGTTGGCGGTGCAACATGGGTATCGTTGCATCATGGTGGTGGAGTTGGTATGGGCTATTCGATGCACTCGGGGATTGTTATTGTTGCAGACGGAACGAAGGAAGCTGAAGCACGAATCGAACGTGTTCTCACAACGGATCCGGGAATGGGCGTCGTGCGTCATGTTGACGCTGGCTATGAATTAGCGAAGAAAACGGCGCGCGAAAGAGGAGTAAATATTCCGATGTTAGAAATGGAGACTGAATAAAATGGCAAAACCGATTTGGATCAAAAATATTCATCAGTTAGCAACCCTTGCATCCAAAGAGGAAGGTCCGCGCTCAAAGACAGCGATGTCTGAGTTAGGCATCATTGATGATGGAAGCTTATGGATTGAAGATGGGATCATTCAAGCGGTAGGATCAACAAAAGAAGTAGAGCAGCAGTATGCTAATAGATTACAAGAAGCTGAAATTTTCGATGCAACCGGTCACTTAGTTACCCCTGGATTAATCGATCCTCATACACATGTTGCGTATGGGGGAAGTCGTGAACGTGAATTTGAAATGCGTCTAGAAGGGGTACCTTATATGGAGATTATGAATGCGGGTGGTGGGATTCATGCCACTACTCGCATGACCCGTGAATCTACCGAAGAAGAGATCATCAATCAAACAACGAAGCGCCTCGATTCCTTCTTACAGCACGGTGTTACAACAGTAGAAGGAAAAAGTGGCTATGGGATGAACCTTGAAACAGAGTTGAAGCAACTACGTGTCATGAAACAGTTACAAGAAACTCACCCGATTGACCTTGTGCCTACATTCATGGGAGCCCATGCCGTTCCGCCCGATTACAAAGGAAAAGAGGATGAATTTATCGATCACTTGATTAAAAATATGCTTCCTGTTGTAGCCCAAGAGAAATTAGCAGAATTCAATGATGTGTTTTGTGAAAAGGATGTTTTTACTCCAGAACAATCGGAGCGAATTTTGGAAGCCGGCAAAATGTACGGCCTGATTCCAAAGATACATGCAGATGAAATTGTTGCATACGGAGGAGCGGAATTAGCAGCTAAAGTAGGAGCGATTTCAGCTGAACATTTATTGAAGGCATCCGACGAAGGAATCAAAGCAATGGCACAGTCAGGAACGATCGCCTGCTTGCTTCCGGCAACGGCTCTCTATTTGCGTGAGGAAGCAGCGAACGGAAGAAAAATGATTGATGAAGGGGTAGCAGTAGCCATTTCGACAGATTGCAACCCGGGCTCTTCCCCAACAACATCAATGCCGCTTGTCATGAATTTGGCTTGTATCTCAATGCGAATGACACCTGCCGAAGCATTAACCGCTGCAACATACAATGCGGCGTGTGCTATTAATCGTCAAGATCGTCTTGGCTCTCTTGAAGTTGGAAAACAGGCCGATTTGGTGTTATGGGATGTGAAAAGTTATCAGGAGTTACAATATTTGTTTGGTGTGAATCATACGAAAGTAGTCTGGAAAAAAGGCGTAAAGGTGGTCGGATAGAATGAATGAGCAGTGGCTTCAACCACCAGAATGGTTATGGAATGTGAACACAAATGAGCCAACCTATGTCCATCATTGGGTTCAACAACTAAAAGAGTTGGAAGGAGAACCAGATCTAATAGTGTATGGGGCACCGATTTCTCGGTCTTCGATTAGTGTATCTGGTGCGTCCCTTTATCCAACAGAATTTCGACGACTGTGGAAGGGCTTTGCAACTTACAATTTAGATGAAGATGTTGATTTGGTCGATTTGAACGTTGCCGAT
Organism: Halalkalibacter alkaliphilus; assembly: GCF_023555415.1. Lineage (GTDB taxonomy): Bacteria > Bacillota > Bacilli > Bacillales > Bacillaceae_D > Halalkalibacter > Halalkalibacter alkaliphilus. Next base: position 65,137 of record NZ_JAKRYL010000019.1, read on the forward strand.
GCTGGCGATGTAATGATGCATACAACAGATATTCTTTTATCTCATCGACGTATTCAAGAGTCAACCGCTTTTTTAACTCAGAGTTATCCGGGTGCAATGACGTCAATGATTGGCGGCGATCATTCGGTAACTGCCTGTGCAGTCAAAGGGATTAAGGAAGCATTTCCAAACGAAAGAATTGGTATCTTGCAGCTTGATACGCATCTCGATGTGCGGGACCCTGCTGAACTAGGACCAGCAAACGGAACTCCAATCAGACAGTTAATTGATGGGGCAACAGTCAAGGGAGAAGACGTCGTCAATATTGGTTTGCATGGCTACTTTAATGCAAAACCGCTGATCGAATATGCTAAAAAACACTCGATTCAAATGGTTACGCTAAAGAATGCTCGTAAAGCTGGATTTGTGCATACTGTTAGTGAATCACTCACACAACTATCAGAAAGAGTTGATCGAGTGTACGTAACAGTTGACATGGATGTCCTTGATATCTCTGTTGCACCGGGAGTACCAGCTTCCACACCAGGAGGTTTGACAACAGCTGAGTTATTTGATTCTCTACTTGAGATTGGAAAGCATCCGTCTGTTCGTCATATTGATTTTGTCTGTTTGGATCCTAGTAAGGATTCTGTGGTTTCAGAAACTGTAAAAACCGGAGTATATGCGTGGTTGCAATTTGTAACGGGTCTTGTTAATCGCTCGAAGTAAATGGTGCGAAAAGCCTAGGAAGGGCAGTCAAATTTGACTGCTCTTCTATTTGTGAGGTGGGAGGGTAATAGCATCGTCGCTTCGTGGGATTGCGGTTGCACAGTACAACGATGCTATTTAGTAGTGAAGACGGACAAGAACTAATGCCATTAAACGATTATGGCTTTAGTAAAAAGTTTGGTTGGGTAAATGATCGCTTTGGAGTGTCGTGGCAACTAAATCTTCCTTCGTGAAAGTCTTAAATGTTTTCATTAAAAGCAACAAGGTATTTCTTTACCAAGGGTAATACCTTCTTTTATATTAATTGGCTTAATGTGAAGTAATGTACTTAACGGGGGGCTGTCCCAAAAGTCCGGAACAGAGGTGGCAATGGTCCGTTCGCTACGCGCCGTGAGTGTGTAACCCACTCCTCTCAAGGCTTTTAAAAGATGTAGCGACTTCGCTCATTGCTTCGGGGGTGTCTCAAAAGGTCAAAAACAGACCTTTTGGGACACCCCCGTTCACTGTTGGAGGATAGGTTTAAGTCTAATTCCATTTACGATACTTAATTTATTTACTCCTCTTTCTTTTCCTTGTTGACAGCATCCAAAAGATACTGTATAGATGCTATGCCTCGTACTTGCTCTGTTAGTGCATAATCAATGTATTCTAATGATTTTAAAGCCATTTTCTTAGCCTGACCAACGTTGTTTTTTTCAAGGTCTGATAATACTTCACGAACAATATCCAAAGAGTAAACAACTCTTTGAACAGTTCGGATAATTAGAACCCTCCGAATATCAGAGGGACTATATATACGAAATCCACTCTCTTTGTGCCGTTCAGGATTAATTAATCCTTCTTTTTCCCAATGTCGAATTGCTGAGGCAGATACATTCGCTTCTCTTGCTACTTCTCCAATTGTAAAATACTTTATGTTATGGTAATTAGGAATTTCTGTTAACTTTTTTAAATCTAGTATGTCTACTGTTCTTTTTACAGTTTCCTTTTCCTTATAAAGTTCAACTTGTGCTTTATTAATTAGCCATAACGCCTTCACAATTTTCCCATTTTTGATAAGGGGCATTACTTTTTTAACCAAGTCCATCCCAAAGCCAGGTAATAAAGAACGAATACATTTAAAATACAACTCATGCTCGTTTGTATAAATACGGTATCCATTTTCTGCTCTCTCAACCGCAGGAATCAGTCCCCATGATTCATAATGCCTTAATGCACTGGTGCTTATATTCAATTTCTTAGCAATCTCAATACCTTTCATAAAAATCTCCTTTACAAAACTTGCAATTTAACATTAAAGTACATGACGGGTTTTAATTATATAATAAGCTATTTCCAATGAAAAATATAATGAACATTAGCATTTGCATTAATATTGTACGATAGAAGTGTAAGGTTAAAATTAATTCAAAAGGAGCGAATATCTATGAAAAATCAACAAGTGAATCAAACAATCGTACCTTATTTTATGGTATTAAATGCAACACAATTTATTGAATTTACTGGGGAGGTTTTCCAATCGGAAGTAATAAGTGTTAACAGGTTAGGAGATACAGAGGGGGTAGTCCATGCAGAAATGAAAATCGGTGAAAGTACTGTTTATTTTGCAGATACATCTTATGATGGCAGTTGTGGTCCAGGAGTATGTGGAGATTTAAGGAATGATGGTTTAGTTCCTATACAAATGTATATTTATGTTGAAGATGTTGTGGACACTTATGAGAAAGCAATTAAAGCAAGAGCAATATCACTTATGGAAGTCACGGAAGATGAAGATGGTGGCTACATGGCAGGTTTCGTAGACCCATTTAGTAATTTATGGTGGATTCAATCAAAAAAGTAAATTAGTAGAAAGTTATATTGACAAGAACCTAGCTTTTTCGGAATTACTGTGAGAGCGTCCTATTACATGTTGATTAATGAATTAGTGAGCAAGCTATTCTAATGTGATACTTTCCTCCATTTGTTATATGTGGTATATTACGAATGTACGTTCCGGTGGATCGCAGGTGAACGTCGTTATCACTCTAAGTGATGTGGATAAATCAAAAGAAGTATTTGAAAAACTACAAGAAGGCGGCGAAGTCATCATGCCACTTCAAGAAACATTCTGGAGTCCTGCTTTTGGACAAATAAGAGATAAATTCAGTATAACCTGGCAGATATCTACTATTGTAGAAGATTTGAATTCGCCATTCGCTTCCATTATCTTACGCTTTTTCGGAACAGGGAAAGCGTCTTTTTTATCTGATAAAAGGTGGAGTTATAATATCAATGTTTGAAAAAATTAGAATACGTTTGTCGATTGAAGGAGATAACAATGAAAATTAATCAATTAATTGCGAACAATATTAACAAATTAGATGCAGCGCTTCCAACGGATCAATCGTTAGGCATTGCGGGCTTATCAGGCTCTGGTAAAACCACTTTTTGTCAAACCATTGGTGAAGAGTCTAAGAAACGTCTCGTTTCCTTATTACCAAAGGCGGAATATCAGTATTTATTTCAAGATATAATGGAAACCAATTTCAGTGCGATAAAAATGGAAGAAATGCCTTTAGTACTTTTTCTTGGGAGATCATCTATTTCTTCTAATCCACGCTCTACCATTGGCACGCACACTGGTGTATTTACAGAGATACGCGTAAGACTCGCTGAAAAATATGATCTTTCTCCAGAAGTCTTTTCCTTTAATAATGAATTAGGCTGGTGTCCTAAGTGTAAAGGCCGCGGTACGAATAAAAATGTCGAGTGTACTCAGTGTAATGGAAAGCGTTATAACGAGGAAGTGGAGCAGTATACTATCGATTTACTTGGGAAACCGCATAGTATATCAGATATTAACAACTTAAGTATGGAAACGATACTCTCCCTTTCAGTAGATTTAAATATTAGTGAAGAAAAACAGCATCTACTTAAAAACAATATCAATATGAATATAGGTTACTTAACCTTAAATAGAATTATGGGTACCTTGTCAGGGGGAGAATTAACTCGACTTTACTTAGCGGAATTCATGGCTGTAAGTGAAAATACGGTCATTATCATTGATGAAATTTCAGTTGGTATTGATCACGACACATTACTGAAAATTTTAGAACAAATTAAACAATTAGGCTATAAGAATCAAATTTGGCTTATTGACCATTCTGATACAGTGCTCGATACAACAGAGGCCCACGTATTTTTTGGCCCTGGCAGTGGTAAATATGGTGGTAAAATCGTAGATGAGTCACCTCGCCCTAAAGCCGTTTACATAGAACAAAATGAGGAAGAGCCACTAGCGTACTACCAATTTCATGATTTATATTGCCGGAACATTCAAATGGAGGGAATTAATATACCCAAAAATAGATTGGTAACCATTACCGGAGAGTCTGGATGTGGTAAATCTACACTTGTCAACGAATGTATTGCCAAAGATTTTCAGAAGCAATATAAAAAGGATAAACTTGTTAAGGTGGGACAAGATCGCAACCAATCTATTACGAGTCGGTCAACTGTTGCGACGTTTCTTGATGTTAAAAAGAAAATGACAAAATATAGTGAAGCAATTGATGCTATTTTCGATCGCTCTATTGAAGATATTATTGATGAACTTCCGAATGAAGATATTGCTCATAAACGTTTGAGTTTATTGATTAAGCTCGGTCTAGGTTATCTGACGTTAAATCGGAAAACCCAAACACTATCGACAGGTGAATTTCAATGTGTGCATTTAGTCTCGGAACTGTTTGCAAATACTAGAAAACCGCACACACTTTTCTTTTTTGACGAACCTTCCAAAGGTCTATCACAAAATATTTTAAATCAATTCATTGATAGTATCAGGGATATTCTACAAGATGAAACCGTGTCTATCTTGATGATTGAACATAATAGCTATATGATGGAATCTTCTGATTTTATCGTTGATTTTGGTAAGAGAAAGAATGAGCCTGTCACCCATCTAGATGTTGTTCCTCATCATGAATATTTTGAAACAAAACATAGGGAAGATATCCTGTTACCATCGCCTATTTCGTCTACACTCCAAACACAAAATGGCATTACGTATTTAAAAGAACATCATATCGACTATTTTAAAAATGCTGAAAATGTCTATAAGGGCGGTATTTTAAAAAGCTTATCATCAATGGCCCGTTTGATTTATGGGGAATACGATTCTAAAAAAATCGCACCCGTGATTGCCATTGATCTTGAAAGACATTTGTATAGCCAATATAGTTTCCTGTATGAAATTGGTGGCGTCATTAATCATATTATTGCATCGCATCCGACGAATAAAGATACGAGAAGCTTTGATTTCTTTTCAAAGGATAATCATTGTCCATCTTGCTCAGGACGTCTTGAGATTGAAATATTTGATAAAGATCTCGTGATTCAAGACAAAAACCTTCCGTTTTGGGATGGCTTATTCTACCCAGAGATAATGAAAGTATTAAAATTTTATCAATACGAAAAAATAGAATTTCTATTTGAAGAAATAAAAAATGAACTCGGGCATGACCTGACGAAAAGCTATAATGACTTGTCAGAGGAAGAAAAGCATACCTTCTGGTACGGGTATTTTGAAAAGTCATTTTATGATAAGAAAGGTAAGGCGCGAAGAACATGGGTAGGATTTAATACCATCATCGGTGGGTATATTGTTATTTCAAAATCGATTATTAAAGAGCAAATGAAAACTTCCAAAGAAATGATTACATGTCCAATTTGTGAGGGTACTGTGTTAAATCACCAAAAACCGTTAAGATTTGGAAATAAAGATATTCGAGAAGTGATTAATTTGCCGATTGATCAAGTATTGCAAATAGTAGGCGATATACCTGCACTCGTCCAACTGAAATCGATTATAGGTGGCGAGATGATGTTAACAGAAGATGTCTCATTACTCCCTAGAACAACACAGGTCTCCTTGAAAATGTTTGAATTAGAACAAGCAAGCTTTACGGGCTATGAAATAGTATTACAAAATGCCTTGCCATTCTGGGAAACAATACAAGACAATATCGAATCCATTAGCACCAATAACCAAGTGACCATCTGTGATTTCCCTTCTATCAATGAAACAAGAGAAACGATCATAGATAAGTATTTCACAAATGGAAAATACAAAAAACTAACCTATGTTTATGAAGCATTTGGTTACAAAAAACTAGTTACCCAAATCAACAAAATTAAAAAAAGCCAACCATGCCCATTTTGTAAAGGGAAGAAAGTGATATCAGAAGATAATCTGCATGATGGCGTGTTCAAATTAAGCCGCCCATGTGTAAGTTGTCATGCTAGTGGCATCAATGATGACGGGCTTAATGAACTTGTTGAGGGCATACAAGTAAAAACATGGTTAACGGGAACCGTGAGTGATGCTGTGGATGAAAGCTTATATACCGATGCAGTTGCAGCAATTCCTATCTTTAATCGTATTCGTGAGTTAAATAAACAAGATATGATGGCGGTTTATCAATGCCTTCAATAGAGAACCTGTAACCACGGGACTCGTTAGATTTTGACATTAGATTTATGGTTATAATGAATGGGGAACATTATTATATGAATTATTTAACAGGAGTGAATGAAAATGGCTGTTGATGTTTATTTAACTTTTAATGGTAATTGTCGTGAAGCTGTAGAATTTTACGCAGAGGTTTTTGGAACAGAACAACCTACCATTATGACTTTTGGAGAAAACCCTCCAAATCCAGAATTTCCTCTTCCAGAGGAAGCAAAAAATTTAGTTATGCATACACGTTTAAATATTGAAGGAAGCAATGTTATGTTTTCTGATACGTTTCCTGGTGCACCATTCATGGTTGGAAACAACATAAGCCTTGCTTATCATAGTTTTGACGCGGACAAGCTTCAATCTATTTATAATAGACTTAAAGAAGGTGGAACTGTTGACATGGAGCTTCAAGAGACCTTTTGGGCAAAACTTTATGGTCGAGTAACCGATAAATTCGGTGTAATTTGGCAATTAAATCTAAACAACGAAGAAACTGCGTATTAATATTTCTAACATGAGGGTAGGGAACATCCTTTTAATGCTTCAAAATGGGAACGCAGAAGGAGCGATGAATTTTTTACATATCCATCATAAAAAACTCTCCTTCTTATTGAACTTCTATTTAGTACAAAAGTAAATTAGGTATATACTTAACTAAATATATGAATGCTCCAGCCAATGCATAAGTATATGAAACTGTAATTCATTCTGTAAAGGAGGTAACATTCGTGAGTAACTATGGCAGTCTACATGAAAAAGAAGGAAGGCAAGTTTTGGTTTTTGAACGTAACTATCCATTTAATCCTGAAAAAGTATTCCGTATGATAACCGACCCTGATTACTTCATTCAGTGGTATCCATTTGCAACTGGAGATATGGATCTCAGTGTTGGTGGAAAGATAAAGTTCGATGATGGTGAAGGGTCAATCTATGAGGCAGTTATAACCGAATTAAATCCCCCATATTCCTTTTGTTTTCAGGAAGTTAATGACTTGTTAGATATGAACATACATGTAGTAGATCAAGGATGCACCTTGACATTTAGTCATACGTTTGATGATCGAGCAATGGCGATATATATAGCTGCAGGATGGCATAGATGCTTGGATGTCCTTGGTCAATTAATCGATGGTCGTACAACAGAATGGGAAGATAATGCACTTGAATTACGTGGATACTACAAAAAAAAGTTTGATAAAACATAAGCATTTTTAGTTAACTCACATATATGTTAGATTAATGTAAACTCATTTGAGGAGAAATCAAATGAAACCTAATATACACATTGTTACAATTCCAGTCAAAGACCCTAGCTTATCTAAAAAATTTGATCGTCTTTTCGTAGTTGACGGATGCTGCCGCAGCAAAGGTCTTCATTTTTAGCCGACTTTGTGAAAGAATGTACTTAAGCTAACGGGTAGTTATGTGGAGGAAGGATTCTTAATCTTAATATAGAAAATAATATTAATTGTTAAAGCTAAACTTGAGGAGATAAATATGGAAAAATCATTGATTAGACACGGAAAATCACCAACTAACTGAAAACAATACAATAACTTGTTTGGAGTTTAAGCAGTGGGTTGAAAAGTATGATAATCATGGAGTATTTGAAGAAATAACTTATCCTTCCGAAACGATAGAAAAAGTAACAAATACAAAAATTGTTGTTACAAGTGATTTAAAAAGGGCTATTCAATCAGCTAAGTTATTAAATCAAGAAGTTAAAATAACATCCGACCCTTTACTTCGAGAAACTGAATTACCTATTCCTTCAATGAAATTATTGAAATTAAAATTAAAACCGAGTATTTGGGCAGTTATTTGAGATTATTATGGTTCTGTGGTTATTCAAACGAATGTGAGTCTTTGAGTAGTGCAAAACTTAGAGCGCAAAAGAATTGCAGAAAAAAGGTTGGGAAGGTAAAAGAAAAACTGGTGCTAAACATTGGAATTGTACAACATATTCCTTATTCAAGTAACCGGTGCTTTAATAAAAAGCCATAACTTAAAACACCTATTCGTAATGAAAGGAATAGGTATTTATTGATTAATATACTTTTCTACTACTGGCAATGCCCATTTTGGGAGGTAGTCTGAAGAAAAAGAAATAAGCCCATTATTTATCTCTAAGATAATTTTTCCATCTTCTTGACTATTATCAATTAGGACAAGATTATCAGTCAAATGTACATGTTCATAAAGATTATTAAAAGATGTAGTGTTTCTTCGGATGATGTCTTCTGTTGCAATATTATGACCACCATTCTTTACTCTCATTGCAACCCTTTCAATATTCTGTTGAACATTGCTAAGGGCAACATAGAACATAGTGACCTCATATCCAAGGGATTTCGCTTTTTGCATTTGTCTTATTGCGTTTTTTCCTGCAAGAGTAGTCTCAATTGAAAAGTCTTTACCTTCTTTGAGATAGTAATTTACTGATTTAATTACTTCTTTACCCGCTAAAATTCTTTTACTTTCAGGATTTTCAGAATCGAGTCTTCTTGCGATAGCATCTGGGTCAATGTTAATATCGATACCAATTTTATCAATGATTAAGTTACGTAAGGTGCTTTTGCCACTGCCATTGTTACCAGCGAAAACAAACATAATTGGTAAATGAGTATGCATTAATTGTCGCCTTCTTTATTAAGCGGAACTATCTGACCATCTGGGAATTCTTTAACAAGGTGTCCATCCTTTTCATATATGATATAAGTATTATTTGCTTTCGCATCGATTCTTGCACGTTCACCTGTCATTTTTGCCCATTTATCAACCCAAGCATATTTCCTTTTAGTTTGACTGTTTTGTTCTTCAATCATTTTACACACCACCCTTTATTAAATTATAACAGATGTTTAATTATGGATAAATCTTATTTTGCTAACGAGAGCGTTTCTTTAACAAGGAGCGCATTTTTTATGTCAGTGAAAAGAAAATTAATGTTAAACTAACTGCACAAGAGTTGAAATCCAATTGGGTTTTTATGGTAGTGTCGTAGAGCAGATTTATATAAAAAGAAGGTGGTTTTATTTTGCAAAGGTGTGAGAAATGCGATGAGCTATTTAGTTGGAATAAAATTTATAAATCGTTCTGGTGGAATTATCAACCTATAAAATGTAACCAATGTGAAACTACACATAAAATAACACTCACTGGTAGGTTCACTTTTGTTTCTTTAACTATTATACCGATGATGATATTCGGTCATTTTCTTTCGCCTTTTAATAACTTTTTTGTAACTGTTGGAATAGGTCTTTGTATTTTATTTTTAGGTTCTTTATTGGCACCGTTTTTTGTTACTTTTAGAAAATCCTTGTGAAACAATGTATTTAAATTAACTGGAGTTTAGCTTATCAATTTAATTATTAATATATTAAAAGGGGGGAGAAATTGAATGAAAGATAGTAAAGAAACTCCTGAAAGACGAAGAGAGAGAATGCGACAAGAAGAGGTAAAACGAAATCCAGGTGGAAATATGAGAGATGCTTCTAACCGAGCTCAATATGGTGGTCTTGTGGATTTGGTTAATAGTCTTGGGTGGAAAGGTACGGGCATACTTATTCTCGTTATAATTATTGGATTTATAATCGTATCTATTTTCCTCAACTAAAGAAGCAGGTGCTATACATGTTAGTACATAAACAATGACTAAGTAAGGGGAATACATAACGAGGCATTCCTTCAACAAGGTATGCCTTTTAGTTTGTCAATAAAAAGGAAATTAATGTTAAATGAACGAAGCAGAACACTAAAGTAATACTTTAAACTTATAGGGGGTACTAGATGGCTTTAAGTATTATTCTTATCATAATAGGCATTTTATTTTTTGTAGTAGCTTACTTTATCGGTATTAAGAAAAACTTGAATTTTATTTCTTTTTTCATGTTAGGGTTTACAGAGAGATTAGTAGCAGATAAAGACAAAGATAAAGTGGTGAGATTTTTTGGGATTCTCTCCTTAATTGTCGCAACATATTTTTTAGTTTCAGGTATAACAAGATTATTGTGAAGTGTCGAGGCATTTTATTTGTAGCTATGAAATGAAACCCTTTGGCGATGAATTATCTTACTAAGTTTTTATTGTTTTTACTGATATATTAAAGTTAGCAGTACATAATAAAGTAATAAGGTTTACTCAGTAAAATAAGGTATAATATATTTGTTGAATAGATTCTCTTTAAAGACAAGAAAAGTAGGTGGAACAAAGTGGGAAAATATCAATTGGATGCCAAAGGTAAGGTAGCTGTGACAAAGTTTCATGAAAAACAGAGGCCTGCTAATTTTGATAAAAAGCAGCAACTTGAAAAAATACGTGCGGAGTATTTGAAAAAAAAGCAAAAACAAACAGATAAATAATATGAATGAAAACATAGGAAGATTAAAATCTCCCTATGTTTTTCTTATTCGAAGTTCTTTTTTCAATTGATGATAGAGTTTATTATGCCCATAAATTTCAGATTCTGGAACAAAAAACCCCTTATCAGATATCCATTCCTCACTATAAAATCAGTAGTATAATCAATAGACAAGCCGTTACTTTGGATACACTAGTGATCTCCAGCAGAAAATTTTAAAACATTCTAGAGAAATAGAGACTTAGTTTAAAGCAAGGGAATCCTTGGTCCATAATAAAAAAACTCTCTAGCAGTGTGACTAATTGTTTTTTTTATTAGAAAATGCCATTTTACTTAAAAAATTTGCTCAAATTAATTAGTTACTGGGCATAAACTTTTTCTCGGACTGCTTCACACTAAGTACGGTAACCGTAACTAGGATGAGCACCATTCCAAGAAGTTGAATGATTGTCAAATGATCTCCAAGAAGCAGAACGCCAAATAATGAAGCTGTCACCGGCTCTACCATTGCGACCATCGAAGCAGTTGTCGGGGCAGTCCATCGAATGCCAATCAGATAAATTATAAATGAAATTCCAGCACCGACGATCCCTAATAGAAGAAACCATCCTATGTCACTTGACGTCAATACACTAGCTGCTTCACCAGTGTCCGTAAAAAGAAAAAGGATGACACAAAATGAAAAAAAAGCGATAGTTAAGGTGGTCTGCGGCTTTCCGATAGAAGAGGCATTTTTAAACCCGAATATAAATAATGCATAAGAAAGTCCAGAAGCAAGCCCCGCTACCATCCCTAGAAAACTCACTGAAATCGATTCGGTGTTGTAGGCACCTGTAAGCAGGATAATCCCGATAAGTACACCAGAAATGCATCCCCATTTAAACCAAGTCGAACGTTCTATTCGTAATAAAAAGGAGATTAAAAGGACGAACAGAGGTGCGGTGTACATTAAAGTAGCGGCAACAGCAATGCTTGAGGCTTGGATACTTACAAAATAAAAAGTGAAATTTCCAGCAACACCAATACCTGCCAATAGGGACCATATGTATAAACGAGTAGAGAAGATCCAGTTTTGTCTAAAGTGAAAGAGAAACCACGCGAAAAAACATATAAATCCAACAGCCCCTCGGTAAAATGAAATCACAATAGGATCCCAGCCCTTGTTTATTAAAATATTGGCAATCCCTCCACTAATACCCCAGCATATAGCGGCTAACATAACCAAACCTACACCTGAAAATCTCATCGTGTGCCTCCCAAGATAAGTAATGGTACGAATTTTACTCACGCTATTAGAAACTTAACGTGGCCTTAATAACATAAATTCAAGGACCAAACAAACCTCTTTACATTCCTTATCAAGCATACGTTTTTTAAATAAGGCAACTCCTTATTTTGTTATGGAGCATAATCTATAATAAGATATATGAGTTTTTATGGTAAGATGTTTAACGTAGTCTGTTGATGTAATTGCAATTATAAAAAGAATTTTATTTTATATTGGATACATTATTTCAGTCAGTAGGGGTTTATGCTTAATCATTAAAGTAATCAAAAATAAGTTCAATCAACTTACTTTTCTTATTGCATTAAAGGTGGCTTATTTTGACGAAGACCAACTGACAAAAACAAATTGGTTTGCAAAATTCAAGGAAAAAACTATCTATAATAAAACAAGGAAGTGCTAATTAGCATTTCCTTGTTTTCGTTGGATTCAACAGGGAGATTTAACGAAGCTTTAACACCCTTGGGTTTCATAAATTTCAAGTGAAGGAAACCACTATATCTTATGTTATTGGAGGAATTCGCGCTCTAAAGCGCAGAATCCCTTCCCAAACTGAATTGTCTTTACAAAACTATGATTCTTTGGTTAGCGGTTCATAAGCTTCACGATAATCTAAAAGATACGGCTTCTGCGAAAGTATTATCTTAAGAGCGATGTTTACTCGTCATCAGACCACAATACCTCAAATACCTCTCCGTTGAAAAGATTTGTATCGATGTTACATGTTTCAGCATCAAGTCCGTACTGCAAGCCAGCAATCAAGGAACCTTCTGGCGCATCAGGATTATACTCAGGAGCATTTTCCTGTGTTGTGATACCGTGGTTGGGCGATGCCGTCCAAACAAAGGTGTTTTCTAAAATATCTGGGTTTTGTTCTACTGCTGCTTCATAAGCAATATTTACTTCTTGGTCTGGGTGGAACACTCCATATATGCCATTACTATATTCAGATTCAGATATGACATCATACCAACCAAGAATAAAGTTGGCTTCAATCGGGTAAATTGGCTCTACATTTAAAAATAGAGCAACGCCTTCTGGGATACCGAAATCTCGTGCCATATCAACTGCTGCTTGCGCATGGTTTTGCCCATGCTCGTACCCTGTGCCATCATTAAAGTGGTTGTAAATGACAAGGATTGGGATATCTTCAGAGTGGAGAAGTTCTACTTCTTCCTGTGTTAACCCATAAGAAGCTCCTTCGTTGGTCCCTATATAACGTCCCCAAATTTGAGGGTCACCAAAGTTTTCTCTGACACAAGCAAGCATTTCGTCGGTAGTGATGTCAGCTGAATCAACACCCCAAACGATATCTGGAACATCTTCTCCATTGGTTGCTTCGTCGGTCCCGTTGCTATCGCCATTGCTTCCATTATCACTTTCTTCCTCTTTGCCGTTTGACTCTTCTGTTCCGTTTCCGTTATCGGAACGGTTTTCCTCTTCGTTATTTCCGTCATCTGATTCTTCTTCTCGTGCATCTTCGTCGTGAGTCCCTTGATGGATGTTGTTGGAGATATCATTTGTGACATCAGCATCACCTGTTACATCCACTTGATTTGATACATCATTTCCTACGTCCGTATCAGACCCACCGCTTATATTGTTTTCAATAGTGTTATCAACATGGGCACTATCACCAGTAATGACATTGTCAATATTGTTTTGCAATAGGGTGTCTCCAGACTGTTGTTCCCCGTTTTGCTCAGTTTCTGCCTCGACTTCAGTATGAGCGGTCGCAGATTCCGAAGTATTTTGGGTAAACAAAGTGAGGGAGAGAGTGGTTAGTAAAATAGTTGCGGCTATCGCAAGAAATGGAATCCATTTTTTCATATTTTCAAAACCTCCTTCTCGAAAACCATATTACTCAAAAGAAAGGACTTCGTGAGGGGAAGGAGAGAAAATAGGCGCATGCTTTTGGACTTGACGGAGAGTGGTACGAGACCAGATCGTGGAAGATATTTGGAATGAGTGAGGTCTATCGTATGAAAACAATAATAGTTTGTTCTCTTTCAACAAAGAAAAAGACTTTTACAAACGTTCATCTAGACACTGGCTGTTCCTCAACTATATTAGATATGTCACTCCCTAAATTATTTCAAAATCATATCTACAAAACACGTGGGTGATAGCGCGATTATTTTGGATAGCGAAGAAGTCTTTACAAATTTATAAGCGGATAATGTTATACTGATAGAAAAGAAAGGTGGTGCTTAATGTGAAATGGTCTGAAGTTAGAAAGTTATATCCTAACCAATTTGTAAAATTAAAATCGTTATCTTCTCATATTAAGGATGGGCAAGAAATAATTGATGATATAGCTGTGATATCACCAGTACCAGATGAAATGGCAACCAAGGAGCTATTAAAATCAAAAGGTGATGAATTAGTCTATCATACAATACATGAGAATATTGTCCTTGAAATCCGTCAAGACGTTGGGATGAGGAGATTTGATTATAATGAAAATCAATTATAAGTATGGCTTACTCTTAGTAGATATTAGTCTCACTTTTAGAGGAAAGAGAATAGTAATTGAAAATATGGTGGTAGATACAGGTGCAGCTAGAACCCTTATTTCACAGAATGTTGTAGAAGAAATCGGTTTAGGAGTAGACTTGCATGATAGAATTGTCACCTACTATGGAATTGGTGGGAAAGAGCACGCATTTAGGAAACGAGTAGACCAAATTCAAGTTGGTGAATTTACTATTGAAGAAGTGGAGTTAGATTTTAATGATTTTGGGTATGATGATATCAATGGTTTACTTGGGTTAGATTTGTTGATGAAAGCAGGATATAGTATTGATTTGTCACAACTACAAATGAATAAAAGCAGCTAAGGGACCTAATTATTGTATAGATACGGGGTCCCTTTTATGTTGAATTTTTTGGATAACTCGTACAAAAAAGGAAATGAGTAAAGTGGCTGCATTGGGAACTGATTCTTGAAATTAAAAAGCTTCGTGATCATGTGGCACCAGATACGCTTTTGACGATTAATGGGGATATTGCTGACCGTCAAACTGGCTTGGATCTCGTACGCAGGTACGGGGGGATGGTGTTACGATCGGCCGGCGTATTTTTAAAAATCCATTTGCCTTTGAAAAGAAGTCGAAAGAGCATAGTAGTAAGGAATTGCTCAATCTCTTAAGGTTGCATCTTGACCTCTATGATCATTATTCCAAGGAACTTGTCACTCAAATCTCTTCATCGATTTTTTTAGATCTATGTCAGTGTCTTTCGAGGGGCGAGTGAATTAAGAAATCAATTGATGAACGAACACAGAAGTCAACAGATGAAGTGCAGGTATTGCTTGATGGTGTTGAGTTAAAGAGTGTTGATACTTGGATATAAGAAAAGGTTCCTGATCCCGGTACTCTAGAGTATTTGGGCCAGGAACCTTTTTTTATGTAGCTTAAAATCGTGATCGTAGTTAAAGTGCCTGAAGAGTAAGATGGAATGGTGATAGGCGAGTAGGGAGGATCAGGGGATTGATCGAAACCAGGAGGTAACTACTATAATTGAAGAAGCGAACATAATGAGAGAAAAAGAGGACAAGATGACAAGATGGGGGTGTTATTATTTACTAGTGGTAACAGGTAATATTGTTATTTTTTACAACGTAGTAGACTAAATACTGCGCAATAATTAGCTTCATTTCTGCAACATTGTGAAAGAATGCACTTAAATTAACGAGGGGAAGAGTTGAAAAAAGTTCATTTAAAAAATGTGCTTAGAAATGAATAAAGTAGGAAACTCAAAAGAAATCAAATTAGTTATTGGACAATATAGTTACTACATATATTAATGAAAGGAAATGAGAAATAAGGAGGAATAACATGGCAAATCCAATTGTTTCTCGGTCATTAGATGAAATTAAATTTTGGTCAAGAATTATGAAAGAACATGCTTTATTTTTAAGTTTAGGATTCACCTATGAGCATCAGCAATTAATTGATGAGGCAAACCAGTTTATTTCGTTGTTTGAAAGAATTGAGGAAAGGCTATCAAGATTTACGGTCAATTCAGATTTACGCCAAGTCCAAGCTTTCAATACCGAGGTCTATCAAGCTGCTGCTGCTATATGGAGTTATAAAAGAAAGGTATTAGGCTTAACTTTACGCTGTGAAATCCGTGGCAGCAACAATTATCCTTTATTAGTAGACCATATTAGCAGAGAAGCTGCATACTTTGCTAATCGCTTAAAAGAACTAAATGAAGGGAAATTAGCCCCAACTCCAGATGACGTCATTGAAGAAAATGTATTTTTCTTAAAAATAATGGCCGATCATGCTAAGTTTATTGGTCATCTTTTAGACCCTTCAGAAAGAAAGTTAGTAGAACAGGCTAGAGAATTTAGTCATGATTTTGACCAACTTGTTTTTCAGGCTATTGATTTAGATTCAATGCGACCTCAATCTGAAACCGTACCAATCTTGGATCAGTTCTTGGATCAAAACAGAGTTTCAGTAGTTTCATTAAGGGATTTTAAGAAAACAGCAAGAGAATTAATAGAGGCTTGTCGTATTAAAAGTAATATTCATCCACTCTTGGCGGATCATACATTTAGAGAAGCTGAAAGATTTTTGGAAATTATTGATTTATTTGAATCGAATCTTAAAAGAACCGAACATTAAATTAATAAACATTTTAACTTTTTCATCATTCCATAGAGTTTATGCTGTCTACGGTGGTGTGTGTTTAGTCCTATCTGTTTTATACGGATGGGAATGAAATTGTCAACATATAATTCCTTCGCTTTCCTATCTGACGATCTTTTTCTTTTCCTTGTTTCAAATTAAAAAGTTACTATTTGAAAGCACGTTTGAACCAATTTATATTGATAATATTTTATGAATTAGAAAAAATAATGTTGAGGAAAGGAGGGATTGCGAATGTCTGTGAAAAAGTGGGTAACAGGATTGGTCGTTTTGCTTGCAATGGTTGTGGTAGTGACAACTCTAGGGTCACTCAACGTTTTTGCGGAATCCAGTGTTGTTACTCAGCCGATGGAGACTGTGAAAGAGATTGAGGTTGAGTTGAACGATGATTTCTTTAACCCGAATGTCATCACAATTCCGAATGGAACAAACACAACGTTGATATTGAAAAACAAGGGTAAGAAAGAGCACACCTTTACAGTGGAAAAGCTCGGAATTGACGCTGAGGTCCAGCCAGGAGAAGAAATAACCATTATCGTGAAACCGAAACAGCCGGGTACATATGAATTGATATGTCGGTACCATTTCGAGGAAGGAATGGTTGGGAAAGTAATAGTCAAATAACAAGCAGGGCCAATAAGGCCCTGCTTTAATAATAGGCAAAGTAAATTTATTTATTAGTATCCAGACTCAAATATCAGTGTACCTCCTTTAGTATTACCGATAAAGTTTTTAGAGAGATTTTTTATTAAGCTTATTTTCATTACAAAGGAAGTTGATGTTTGGATTATTAATATTAGTTCCACCTCTAATAAATGGTAAATATAATGTATGGAAAACAACTATACCATTTAGAATGAGGTGAAAAAGTGTATTTTTTTAAACCTATTTCTGATGAGGTTCGTTTATCTCAAATAATATTCAAAAAACATAAAAGAACGATGAAGCTCATATTAGTGTCTATTCTTGCTTGTATTGCTGCTATTCTACAGGCTGCTGGTGGGTTTTTACCAGGAATTGGATATTTTATAAGTCCGCTTGCCACTGCACCTATTCTGTTATGTTCAATGTTATCCATTCCATTTGGATTAAAATCCTATTTTCTGACAATTATGTTGTTATTCATCCTACAGCCAACTGAACTAATTGTATTTCCTTTTACAACAGGATTGTTAGGACTTGGCATAGGCGCATCTTTTTCCTTTTTTAGAAAGAGATTAAGTATTATTGCTACTGGTACCATTCTTTTAACGTTAGGAATTATGAGTCTAATATTTATTTTTCACTTTCCAATTCTAGGTCCAGTCGTCTCTGATTCCTTTTCATTTCTTACAACTATAAGTATCTTTTTATTTGCTTTCCTTTATAGCTGGCTATGGGTTGAAATGGCTATAATCATTTTTAAAAGAATAAAAGTGATGATAATTTAGGGATCCTCTAAGATGGATCAAGATTGAGTAGAGCTTTATAGTTCTGATTCATGGAACTATTTCAAAAACAGTGCCTTGGTTAAAATCAGTCACATTCATAGAACCATAAACCCCTAAATATAGTCTGGATTGATCCAGATTCGTTCCCAAACTAGC
The DNA here is from genome assembly GCF_023555415.1 of Halalkalibacter alkaliphilus. GTDB lineage: Bacteria > Bacillota > Bacilli > Bacillales > Bacillaceae_D > Halalkalibacter > Halalkalibacter alkaliphilus. The sequence continues at coordinate 83,246 of NZ_JAKRYL010000019.1, forward strand.
ATAAAAGGCTGATTGAGACCCAAAATCATAATCGGTTTGAATCACACTATAATCATTTTGTTTGCCATCTGGTCTCACTCTGGTATAAGCTAAAGCCCCTCTACCCTGAGGTTGAGAATCGTTCCGGGCAAAATCAGTAAACACAACACTTCCTGTTAAATCAGGGATTCGATTCCCCATATAAGGCTGAATTCCTGTAAGTGCAGTTCCTTCAAACTTATCGGGTCGGGGATCTTTATGAAAATAACTAGTTAAAGGCTGAAGACGACTCCCTGAAAGTGCTACTGATTCATTGTAAAAAGCAATTGTTTTCTCATCCAAAGACGGGTTATTAGTACAGCCTCTTATGGTCGAAGTAGGAAAACAACCTTCCCATCCCCGCCAGCCAAAGTTAATAAATCCTTTTTGGTCAGGCTTAGAATACATTAAAGAAACTTGAATAAGCTGTGTAACCGGTATGGGTTTATAATGAACAAATGAAAAAATCGACTCCACCAAATCCTGTCCGACATTTCCCGCATATTTAATATACTGATTGTTAAACCTTTGAAATGAAATGCCTGGTATATTGCGAACTCCTTTGGCAGTTACTGTGAGCGTTTCCTGGATAGGTGCGGGAAGTTCATTAAAACGCGTAACTACGGGTGGATTATTGATAAATGAATTTTTAACTACATCAATTTCAATTATTTTACCGGCGATTTCCATATCATCCTGGCTTAAATTAAAGGGATCATATCCTGATCCACCATCTCCGGTTGTTAAAACAAGTTTTCCTGTTTCAGGTGAAAAGTTTAAGCTATTGACACCATTATGATTAAAAAATGGTCTTCTTAAATTAAGTAATGTCCGCCGTTTTTGAGGTTGACCATTCGGTTGCAAAATCCATTCTTCAACTGTATCAATATGATCATATTGAGTTTCTCTATTTATCCATTTTAGGTTTAAGGTTTTGGGATCACACGGATCAGGCTTAAAAAATTCAGGAAGAGCACCTGGACCTTGTGTTCCAGCTACTGAATAATGAAGATAAAACAGACCGTTATAATAAAAATCGGGATGAAACGCTAGCCCTAGCAATCCCCGTTCATCATATCCGCCACCAGAAGCACCTAGTTTTATGACTTGTGGGCGAATATCTAAAAAAGTCCTTATATCTCCGTTTCCAATGTAATAAATCTCTCCTACCTGGGTTGCAATAAATAATCTTTCAATTGAGTCACCTGGAAGAATAGTTGTTTTCAAAACAGTGGGTAAATTTATCTTACTTACAATGGGTCGTAAACTAACCTTAACTTTTTTCAATTAACTTACACCCCTTCTGATTGTTTTCTTATATAAGAATATGATTAGAAAAGTTCTATAAGTACCAAAATAGGGCAGCGGAAGGATTGTTATAATTAGATTCTAAAAGAGGAGTAAAAAATATGTTTAGGTTGATAAAAAATGAAATGAATAAAATAGACATTGAAAAGGAAATTATGAATTCCAATGAAGAGTATAATACAATCGCATTTGATAAAGAGTTTCTTAAGGAAGAAGATATTTTTAAAGAACATAAAGAAGCTGAGGAATTAGACATTGAAAGATACTTAGTAAAAACAGGGGAAGAATATATTGGTATTCTTAATTACGGGATGTCTAGCCCTCGTTTTCAAAAGCCTTGGTTGAGTTTAATTGCTATACATAAAAAATATCAAGGTTTAGGGTATGCAAAGAAACTATACATGGCGTATGAAAAATTAATGAAAGATAAACAAGTAAGTTGTATTCAAATAGCAGTTCATTCTACAAATGAAAAAGCATTAAATTTTTGGACTTCACTAGGTTTTATTAAATTTGATGAGAGGACTTACGAAGGTAAGGTGTTCTTTAGTTTTGAAAAGGATTTAAGTTAGAATTTCTCATGAATTGACAGGCGTTATTCAACTAATGGAAAGCTTATGCTGAATAAGTAGATGGAAAAATATTTGAGTCATTTGCTGCACAGTACAACCAAACTATTCAACAGAAAAAAGGATGTTGATTTTTGAATCACGTTAAAAGAAAAATATACAACCATAATTGCTGCGATAACCGAATATGTTCGACATGAAGAATTTCTATCTTAGCTGGGGAAAGCGGGGGACAAGCCTTGCTTCCAAGTCAGTTACAATTCTGTAATAAACGAAATGGAAGGCCCGCCCCATGCTTTAAATTAAGGAAGGATGTTTCCTGCGGAACGATAGATGCTATACCATTCTTCACGGGTGAGGTGGACGTCGCTAGCTTTTATACAATCTACTAATCGGCCTTCATTCATCGTTCCGATTACAGGCTGCATGTTCGCAGGATGGCGCAGTAGCCACGCAATAGCAATCGTTGTATTTGATACCTCATATTTTGCGGCAACCTCATCAATTTTTTTGTTCAATTCCGGGAACTTTTCGCTTCCTAGGAATACGCCTTCAAAAAAGCCATACTGGAAAGGTGACCAAGGCTGGATTGTAATATCGTTTAACCTGCAGTAATCAAGTACGCTGCCATCGCGATTTACTGCAGCTTCATTTTCCATATTGACATTGATCCCACTGGAAATCATCGTTGTGTTTGTAATACTTAATTGAAGCTGGTTAGCAACGATCGGTTGTTTTATGTATTTCCTTAAAAGCTCCATCTGCATCGGATTCTGATTGGAAACTCCGAAATGTCTTACTTTTCCTGAACTTTCGAGAATGTCGAAGGCTTCTGCAACCTCTTCAGGCTCCATGAGTGCGTCCGGACGATGGAGAAGGAATACATCCAAATAATCTGTTTTCAAACGCTTTAGGATTTTGTCAACGGAATTTAAAATATGCTCCTTGGAAAAATCGAACGTGCCTATATCTGGTCGAATACCACATTTAGACTGGAGAATCAACTTTTCCCGGACATCATCATTCATGTGAACAGCCTCAGCAAATATTTCCTCACATTCACCTTTACCATAAATATCAGCATGCTCAAAAAAGTTTGCACCATTTTCTAATGCTGTCTGTACAAAGCTTTCTGCCTCTTTTTTATCGAGTGAATCAATCCGCATACAACCTACTGCAACAACAGGTACTTCTAATTCACTAGTTCCAAGCTTAATTGTTCTCATCCTTCTCGTCTCCTTTTGAAAAGTAATTGGTCTTTTTTGTGAATAATGGGCAAGACTAATTCAATTATATCAATATTTATAGTGGGTGTCTTTCTTTCAGTGTGCTTGGCCTCCACTAGTGGACTGGGAGTCAGTAAATTATTATTTGGGAGTGAAATGTTATTATAAAATGTCAATGAACTTAACGTTACAACGAGAGGAAGGACAACGAAGAATGTGGGCGATGGTCAACCAAGAATATTAATACCATAAGAGTTTGATAGAAAACACGTGGGAGTTATAGGTTACCGTGGGTTATGGTCCCCCGCTTTTTTTAAGCGTTAGTGTATGGGGGACAGGCACTGTTTCGCACTATAACGTTTCTACCGGGATTATATCTGAAATGAGCGGAGAGTTTATTGAAAAAAGACAATACAAGTCAGTAACCCTATCTTGTAGTTTGTAATTTCGAATGACAAAGCCTTCATACCCTTGGCGAATAAGACTGTTACGAAATTTTTCATTGGCTTCCTCCATATTTAAAAGGATAGCCTCATCTTTCCAAGTAAAGTTTCTTTTTCTGGCATGAATATATTCACAATATTTGTCACGTTCATTCATAAACAACTCATACGAATCCACGGTATTAGAATCATATATTTTAAGGTTTGGTTCATCTATAAATATTTTGTAAATAAAGCCAGTTACTCGCCTTTCAACTTGAATAACCTTAGGTGCTCCATCTTCCCAAAATTCCGTTTCAGACTTTTGATAAACCGTCTCGGTTCCTGTTGCATAAGGTTTAGCAGAATGAATATCAGTTGTAAGCCAAAATCCAATTGTACCAATAACGTTATTGACGTTTTGAACCTTTGCTTCACTAGTAAAATCTTCTATTTTATTCATAGTACCAAAATAAGCGATCATTTTTCTTACCTCCCATTTTTAGATTGTCCAATTTTTGAGTTTATCATTTATGGATAAGGTGAGTAGTTACACTATATGAATTGAAAAAAACATATGATTTCAAAAAAGGGTTAAACTGAAGAATGAAATAAGAAAGGAGATGTGAAATATGACCAAAAAATATAATAAAGGCAGCCGTAATCAAAATGCACCTGAATTACACGGCAAAGTCCCAACTAGCGGTGATAACAATAAAGGGAATAAAAGGAAATAAGGAATCTAAATATATTCTCTTGTTAAGAATCAAGGGGAGTGACCAGGCACTCCCCAAAAGTTAACGGTTTTGGTGAAAATGAGAGAAATCAGAGCGCTGGAGTAGGTAAAACTAAAAGCCTACTTTTTATCTCCAAGAACTAATAAATCTTTTACGAAAAGTCATCTTTTTTTAAAATCCTCCTAACGAAAATCAATTTAGCCTTATATATACAGTATGAAGACATACATACGATAGGGGGAAATTCATATGGCTAAATTCCGTATGATTCAAACAGGGTTCTGGAATGACCCAAAAGTGATGGAGGAGATGACACCGGAGGATAAGTTCTTTTTCATGTATCTTCTCACCAATCCGCAAGTGACTCAAAATGGTATCTACCGGATTACGAAGAAACAAGTGGCTTTTGAAACAGGCTTCTCCGTGGAAACGGTGCAGCTGTTATTTGAACGCTTTTTGAACCAGCATGAGCTCATTCGTTACAATGCTGAAACAAGGGAGCTTGCGATCAAAAACTGGGGTAAGCACAACCTCGGGCGTGGAGGCAAGCCGATGCTTGATTGTATTCGGAAGGAACTAGAGGGCGTCAAGGATCGTTCTCTTATTGAATATGTTGGACAAGAAGTGAGCAATGAGTCGATTCGAAACCTTTACGCATCCTTCTGCCTAAAAAACGACGACACGTCGACGTTACGGGGGCAAGAAGAAAAAGAAGAAGAAGAAGAAGAAGAAGAAGAACAACCATACGCCCTCGTATTCAGATTTTACGAAGAAAACATCGGAGTCTTGAATCCATTTATCGCAGAGTCGATTGCTCTTTGGTTAGAAGAGCTAAGTCCGGAAGTTGTGATTCTTGCTATAAAAAAGGCTTTGATGAAGCAAAAACGTTGGGATTATGCAGAAGGAATTTTGAAAAAATGGTCGAATCATAACTTAACGACCATTCAAGCCATTGAAGCCGCCGAAACCCACTTTCAGAAGCGACAAACTCGAACCTCCCCAACGGATCTACTTGAACGAGTGAAACGAGGTGATTTTTCATGACAAATGAGGAAGCCGCCGAAGTTCTCCTAACGATCCACGAAGTCTATCCATCCTACGAAATCACGGAACGGAAAATAAAAATCCTTGTCCCAGCCTTACTGAAAATGGATCTTGCTGGGGTTATGAAACGGTTGAATGAATATATTATGACCAACCCTTGGCCACCAACGATTTCAGATATTGCCTCTTATTCACTTCAGGAAAACGAAGTGTTGAGAAAAACGCAGGAGTATGAAAAACGTGCTTCTGAGAATCCCCCAACGAAAGAGCAAATCGAAGAATTCCACGAACGATTCAAGCAGTTTGGGTTAACGGAGTCAGAAGATGAATGAGCACGCATCTGTTGCTGAACAAGCTGTTATTGGAGCCATCCTCCTTGATCCTGAGCTTATTAAAGAATGTAGTCTGCAGGAAGAACATTTCTACGAAGCCCGCCATAAGATCATCTTTCAAGCGATGCGAGCATTAGAACGGTCTGAAACCCCTCCAGATATCGTAGCTGTCGTGACCATGTTACGCGATGTCCTCGAATCGATTGGGGGAGTGGCGTACCTATCTGATCTGGTGAATGCCGTCGCTACAACTAGCAACTTTAAACACTACGAAGAGCTGATCCTCGAACATGTTCGAAAACGGTCGGCCACTAAGCTCACCGAACAATTTCACCATGAAGCAAATGATGAGACCATCGATACTCTGATCACGGAGCTCCAACAAATACAGGAGCTGACGATTAAGAAACAACACCGGACGAAAATAGAGATCCTTGCTGATGTCGTTGAAACGTTGCACGAACCATCCGAAGATCTCAGAGGAAGACCAAGTGGCATTATCGATCTCGATAAAATGACGGGAGGTTGGCAAAAGCAGGACCTGATCATTGTTGCTGCGAGACCTTCTGTCGGAAAAACGGCGTTTGCCTTGCACATGGGTGCTGTTAACTGCCGCAGGGGAGGAGTGACGACTTTCTTTTCCCTGGAAATGGCAGATAGACAATTAGCCATTAGGTGGATCAATGCAGAAGGGAGGATTGACGGGATGAAATGGAAAAACCCGACACGGTTCTTTTCCGCTTCCGATTATCGTCAAGCTGTAAATGCTATCGGAACCATTGAAAAGTGGGACATGGAAATCATCGATAACCCGAGTATCAAAGTCTCTGAAATTCGTTCCAAACTAAACGAAATAAAACGTCGATACCCGAACCGCGACCATCTTGTCATCATTGATTACCTCCAGCTCATCCAGCCCTCTAGCAAACGGGGAGAAAACCGCCAACAAGAAGTGTCTTCAATTTCACGTTCCCTAAAAGCAATGGCAAGAGAGCTCGACGTCCCGATTATCGCCCTGTCACAGCTATCAAGGAAGGTTGAGTCCCGCCAAGAGAAACGGCCAATGATGTCGGACATCCGAGAGTCGGGAAGCATTGAGCAGGATGCAGACATTGTTGCCTTTTTGTACCGTGATGATTATTACGATAATGAAACGGACGGGCGAAACAAAATTGAAATCATTATCGCAAAGCAACGGAATGGACCTGTTGGGACGGTAGAGGCCTTGTTTGAGAAGGAATATGGAAGGTTTGTGAATCTAGCAAAAAGCAATGCTAATAAGGAGGCCGGCAAATGGGAGAAGTCCAGCAATTAAAAGTAGCATACGATATGTCACTGTTGAAAAAGCAAATTCGGGAATACGAGTTGAAGAATGAATTACTAGTAAGAGAGAACCAGTTGCTGAAGCAGCAGGTTCGGGTGTTGAAGGGGAGGACTGGGAGGAAGGAATGAGGGGGCGGCGGGACGGCGTGGGACGGCGGGACGGGTACCTTGTCCCGCCAGCGGTTATCATCGTCTCATGCGGATTCACGTTCCGTTATTTGTGACAAAAACAGTGATTGCCTAAGGTTT
>NZ_JAKRYL010000002.1 GCF_023555415.1 Halalkalibacter alkaliphilus
TGTTGAAATCGACGAGCGAACTAGATTCATTTAAAATAAAAACAACGCAGCAATGGTTGAAACAATGAGACCTAGCATTACAGGGACAAACGCTTTTCGGACGAGGTCCATTACAGGGACTTTTGCAAAACCTGCTACAGCTACTAATGAGGACCAGGCGATTAGAGTTCCTCCACCTACCCAGATGGAACCCATTTGACCGATGGCAGCAAGTGTAGCAACATCAATTCCAACACTTTCACCTAATGCTCCTGATAACGATCCTACTAATGGAAGTCCTGAGAAACCTGAGCCATCTAAGCCCGTAATCATTCCAATTACTAGAATGCCAAATGCGGCCAAAATAGAACTTTCAGGAATCACTTGCTGACCAGCTTGAACGAGGTCAAACAAGAAAGAAGGTGCTTTGTCTGCTTCCATCCCAAAAATTTTAGCTGAAAATTCTCCACTTCCTATAAAGAAGAAGCCCGCAATAGGGATCACTGGTCCCATAGCTTTAAAGGCAAAGACGAAACCCTTCACTAAAAAATCACTAACATTTGCGAGTGATTTTCTGAAATTATAGAAACTAGAAGCTGCTACTAATAGGATAACAGCGGTCCCGCCGATTAATGAAGCACCAGCACCACCTTCCATATCCGGTATTGCGTCAGTAAACATCGAGAGCACCATGTAGATCACAATAATTAGAAAAGAGGTTGGTACTAACAATGCAAAGAACACTCGGTGTTTTTGAGTATTGCTAGGAGTAATGGCTTCCTCTTCCATTTCGGTATTTCCTGCTTTTTCCCATGTGATAAGATGCTCGCGTGAAGGAGCTTTGATTGACTTTCTAATGGACAAATATGCATACGTTAGCGCAACAGCACCAGTAATGAGTGATAAAACTAACGCTCTGTCAGCAACAGGTCCGACATCAATACCTGCTGATGTTGCATTTAGCATCGGAGCAATTTGAATCATATAATCAGCAGATAACGCCATCCCTTGACCGGCTAAAGAAATCGCAATGGCAGCACCAATCGGGGGCAAACCAGCCCTTATTGCAACAGGAATCAACAAGGCACCGATTAATGGGACAGCAGGTGTTGGCCAGAAAAATAGAGAGATCGCATAAGTGACAAAGACAATCACCCAAAAAGAAATATGTCCATTTTTCATAACACGTTGAAACGGAGTGATCATTTGTTCATCAGCACCGATCGCTTTTAAAGAATGAAGCAAGGCAGTCATGATCGCGATAATAAGGAAAATGTTAAAAAGCTCAGCAGCAGCAGTTAAACTTGCTTGGAAAATCGATTGAAGCCCAATGGAAAATGAACCAGTATAAACCCATCCTACAAAGAAGGTCATTAACACAGCTGGCACGACGACATTCTGTCTGAAAAGCATTGTTATGATAATAATGAATGTGCCAATAAGGTAGATCCAATGAGGGGCAGTTAATTCCATAAGTTTTGCTCCTTTCTTTTGCAATAAAGCCAAAACTTACAATAATATATGACAGAGACTAGGCATGGGTGTATTCAGCAAAATTATGAAACTATTTAGTTGTTCGAAATAAATGATTGAATGTTGAGTGAAATGGGTGTAAAATTTTATTAGAATAGTTAGGGGGCTAAGTAATTGTGGGTAGAAATTTAGAAGATCGAATTGGATATCAGATTGGTATTGTGGCCCACCTTATGCAAAATCAATTTAATCAAAAGTTAGCGGAATACGGGGTAACTCATGCCCAGTTTAAGGTGCTTTACCAATTAACAGAGCATAGTGAACTCTTACAGTCTGCTTTACAAAACCGTCTGTACATTAAAGCTTCTACAATGAATGGAATCATTGATTCTATGTTGAAAAATGGACTCATAAATAAGAAAGAAAGTGAACAAGATAGACGTTCGAAAATTATTAGTTTAACGGAAAAAGGAAGAGAACTCGAAGAAAAGCTGTGGAATGAAATGGGCCAAATGGATGAAAAGCTTATGAATAATTTTTCTGACGAGGAAAAACAGTTGTTTTTCTCTTTTTTACGTAGAGTAGCATTTTTTTATAAAAATTAGAAAGTTGGTCATTACGAATGAAACAAAAGATGCAAAGTGAGCGACTTGGAACCGAACCGATTCCGAAATTGTTAAAAAACTTGTCCATCCCGGCAATGATTGGGATGTTTGTTATGGCATTATACAATGTTGTCGATACGATTTTCATTTCATATGGAGTAGGAATTGATGCGGTTGCAGGGGTAACCATTGCTTTTCCAATCATGATGATTATGATGGCAGTGTCTGCTGCTATGGGGATTGGGGGAGCTTCTGTTATCTCTAGAAGATTAGGGGAGAGACGAGAAGAAGAGGCAAATCATGTATTTGGGAATATTATTTCTGTCATTCTCATTATTAGTGTGTTAGGGATGATTGGCGCATTTACGATACTAGAACCAACTTTACGATTATTTGGAGCGACTCCTGACATTTTAGGCTATTCATTTGATTACATGTTTCCCATTTTGTTAGGGACTTTTTTCTTCTCTTTTGCGTTTGCAACGAATAATATTGTCAGGTCAGAAGGCAATGCGCAATTTGCAATGATGACGATGATCATTCCAGCTGTCATTAATATTATATTGGATCCTATTTTTATTTTTGGATTAAACATGGGTGTGCAAGGGGCTGCCATTGCGACCGTTATCTCTCAAGCTTCAGTGACAATTGTTATTTTACGATATTTCTTAACAGGGAAAAGCTCATTGCAACTACGGACTTCCGATTTGAAAATTAAGTTTGCAATTGTGAAAGAAGTAGTTGCAGTAGGGTTACCAGCATTTGCGCAACAGGCAGCGGGTAGTGTGATGATGATTGCGATCAATACGATGCTCATTCGTTTTGGAGGCGATCTCCATGTTGGGATATTTGGGATTATTCAACGAATTATTATGTTTACAGTCATGCCAATGCTTGGTGTTATGCAAGGAATGCAGCCGATTGTTGGGTATAATTACGGAGCTCAAAATTTTGATCGTTTACGTGAAACCGTCATACTAAGCTTAAAAGTTACATTTTATATTTCGGTTTTCATTTTTATTTTAATTATGACTGTTCCTCATTGGTTGATGATGATATTCACGTCTAATCCAGTTGTCATTGATGCTGGTGTGGAGTATTTACGGATTATGTTTGCAGCCTTCTTCTTAATCGCTATTCAAGTAATTAGTAGTGGGTTATATCAAGCATTAGGTAAGCCAAAACAAGCATTAATCTTATCATTATCACGACAATTGATCTTCTTAATCCCACTGGTGCTAATTTTGCCGCATTTCATTGGTGTTTATGGTGTCTTTTTGGCCTTTCCTATTTCAGATTTCTTTGCTTGCCTACTAGGAGCTATATTAATGTATCGTGATCGTGACATCTTTTTTGGAAAAGGGAGAGGAAGAGATAAGACAGAGGAAAATGCTGTTCCTGTATCACCAGGAACGTAAAGCCATGTATGAAGAGGGGCGGTGGAAAAAGATGAAAGATGCACTTTTTTTAGTGGCCTAGGAACCCGCCCCTTTTTCCGTTCCCTCGTATGAAGAGTACGGTTGAAAGAAAAAATAGACGAAAACAGAGAGTAACTCACGATGAGCTACTCTCTGTTTTTAAAATGGTACAATGATGTATGTTTACATAAAAAATAAGCTCATGCTGTAAAGTTAGAAAGTAGGGAAATAAATGAAGGATTTTCAAGCATTAGGTGTCAGTCAAGAATTACTTGCAAGGTTAAAAGAGTACGGCATTACAAGTCCAACTCCGATCCAAGAAAAAGCAATCCCCTTTGTTCGTACTGGAGGGGATCTCATAGCTCAAGCACAGACAGGAACGGGCAAAACATTAGCGTTTCTTCTCCCAATCATTGAGAGCGTTGATCCAAAAAAGTCAAATGTTCAAGCGTTGATTGTCGCACCAACAAGAGAACTTGCTCTGCAGATTACAAATGAAGCAAAAAAGATGGTAGAGCATTTACCAACAATCGATGTGCTAGCTGTTTATGGGGGGCAAGATGTTGAACAGCAGCTACATAAATTAAAAGGAGCGATACAGATTATTATTGCAACACCTGGTAGGCTTTTAGATCATATTAGACGGGAAACAATTGATCTAAGCGAAGTAAAGGTCCTTGTGTTAGATGAAGCAGACCAGATGCTTCATATGGGCTTTTTACAGGAAGTAAGAGAAGTGATTCGACAAACTCCCACAGTTAGGCAAACGTTGTTATTTTCAGCTACGATGCCTGAGGAGATCCGTGAACTAGCAAATGAATATATGAAGCACCCTGAAAATATTTATGTTGAACAAAAAAATGTGACGATTGACCGAATTAAACAGATAGTTGTTGAAACAACCGATCGAGCGAAGCAAGATACACTAAGAACGGTTATGAAACAAGAACAACCGTTTTTAGCGATTATTTTCTGCCGTACAAAACGAAGAGCAAGCAAGTTAAATGCAGCCCTATTAGCGAATCGATATCTCGTAGATGAATTACATGGTGATTTGTCTCAAGCAAAACGTGAAAAAGTGATGAAAGCATTTCGAGAATGCCAAATTCAATATTTAGTCGCAACGGATGTCGCGGCCCGTGGATTAGATGTGGAAGGGGTGACTCACGTCTTTAATTTCGACATTCCACACGATGTCGAAAGCTATATTCACCGTATAGGGAGGACGGGCCGGGCTGGAGAGGAAGGACGAGCTTTTACATTTGTTGCGCCGAAAGATCGCCGTCATTTAGAGTTAATTGAAAATGGAATTGGAAAGAGGTTAGAACGACAAAGAATGGATCGTACTTAAAAGAAGTCTTAAAAACATATAGGTTTACAATAATTATGAAAAAACCACGGGAGATTTTCTGACCTGTATATAGAATACATTTATTTTTTTTCGTATAGTAGCAGTGTAGTCAACTAAATAACTGCTTCTATTTTCGTATAACCTTGAGTAATATGGACCAAGGGTATCTACTTGGAACCATAAATTCCTAGCTACGAAAAATGTGTATGATTGCTGCGTGAAAAGGTGAAAAGGGAACCATTTTCAGTGGCACTATTGCACATTTTTGTAGCTTTTTTGTGCGGCTATATTATTAATTGGGGTGGTTTCCTTGAGTAAAATATTACTTAAACAAGCTGAAATCGTGACGATGAACGAAAGTGATGATATTTTTGTTGGAGATATTTTAATTGAACATGATCGAATAAAAGAAATAGGAGTAAATTTAGATCCGTCAACTGTAGATAAAGTGATTGATGCTTCTAACAAGACAGTCATTCCAGGATTTGTTCAGACGCATATTCATTTGTGTCAAACCGTGTTCCGTGGAAGGGCCGATGATCTAGAATTGTTAGATTGGTTAAAGAAACGGATTTGGCCACTTGAGGCAGCACATGATGAGGAATCCGTATACTACTCAGCTTTGTTAGGAATCGGTGAATTGATCCAAAGTGGGACGACATCTATTGTTGATATGGAGACAGTACATCATACGGATTCAGCTTTTCAAGCCATTGCCTCAAGTGGAATACGGGCATTATCAGGGAAAGTCATGATGGATAAAGGAGACGAAGTGCCAAAAATATTGCAAGAAAATACAAAACAATCGATTCAAGAAAGTGTTGATTTGTTAGAAAAATGGCATAACTATGATGATGGTCGAATAAAATATGCCTTTTCACCTAGGTTCGTTGTATCTTGCACGGAACCTCTCTTAAAAGAGGTTGCCAATCTTTCAGCTCATTATGGAGTCAATGTGCATACTCATGCTTCAGAAAATCGCGGTGAAATCAAAATTGTTGAACAAGAAACGGGCATGAGAAATATTGAGTATTTGGATCATATCGGCTTAGCTAATGATCGTCTTATTTTGGCTCATTGCGTTTGGTTAAGTGAGAATGAAAAGCGAATTATAAAAGAAAAAGGGATCCATGTGAGCCATTGTCCAGGCTCTAATTTAAAACTTGCTTCAGGAGTTGCTGAGATTCCTAGTTTACTAAATGAACAAGTTTCAGTAAGCCTTGGTGCGGATGGGGCACCATGCAATAATAATCTTGACATGTTTAATGAAATGCGTTTGGCTGCCCTTATTCAAAAACCACTTCATGGACCTACGACAATGGATGCCAAGACAGTTTTAAAGATGGCGACAATTGGTGGGGCAAAAGCGGTTGGTTTAGAAAGTGAGATTGGCAGTATTGTAGTTGGTAAGAAAGCAGATTTAGTCATGTTAGATTTACACGACTTCCATACGTACCCATCTTTTGATGTTGACCCGATTTCTCGTATTGTTTATTCAGCTACTAGAGCTGATGTTATTACATCCATTATCAATGGGAAGATCGTTATGGAGAACCGAATAATGAAAACGTTGGATAAGGCTATGGTTTTAGCAGAAGCAAATCGATCGATTCAACGAATGACCAAAAGAATGACAACGATAGTATAGATGGTTAAGGATTTAAAAAGGAAGTGATTGTTTGAGTGAGCAAACTTATTTGGTCTTTGTTTATGGAACATTAAGGAAAGGGGGAGCAAATGCTCATTATTTAAATGAAGCTAAAGTCATTTCTTTAACATCCTGGGCTTTAGGCGAGTTACATGATACTGGGTACGGATATCCGGTCTTAAAAGACAACCAAGAACGTAAAGTATCAGGTGAATTATATGAAGTTACAACCGATGAATTAGTGCAGCTCGATCAATTAGAAGACTACGTATCTGGTCGTAAATCAAATGAGTATGAGCGAGTGGTGAGGACTGTATATACAGAAGAGGGGGAAAGAGAAGCGTTTGTTTACATTGCAGGGAAACAACTATCAGATTGTTACAATACTATTGAGGAAAACGATTGGATTTTATATACAAAATGTTGACATTACAGTATTGGATAACTATTTTCTAAGAAGTAGGATGAATCACTCTATGTGATTGTTCCTACTCTTTTTCATTTTTATGACGTTTTTGTAAGTACATAATTCAATTAGGAACTGGGAACGTTTTACTTATGGACCAAATTATATGGAGGGGTGTTAAATGAGTCGTAACAGAAAGGGTTTCAAGTTTAAACAGTTATTTCCCCCTCAACCACATGATGATAATAAAGCAAATCCGGACATTAAAAAACCTATAACAAAAGATGCAATCCAAAAAAGCTTAGCCGATGTTGATGATTTTGTTATGAAAGATATAAAAATTGGTGATAAAACCGTGACAATCGTTTATTTAAATACGATTGTCGAAACGTCTATTATCGATGAATTAGTATTTAATCCGCTAAACCAGTCAACATCCACTAAAGCTGATGAGATTTTTAAAAATTATACGACATTGAAAGAGAACGAGCTTCCAAAGCTCATTCATGACGTATGCAGTGGCTATACCATTTTACTATTTGAAGATGAGATAATTGAAATAGATACGTTTAGTGCTCCAGACCGGTCAATTACGATACCAGAGAATGAAACGACGGTTATGGGTCCACAAGATGCATTTGTTGAAAGTGTTGCGACAAATATTTCTTTAATCAAAAAAAGAATACGATCACCCCAATTAAAGTCTAAGTCGTTTTTATTAGGAACAGAAACGAAAAACGATGTGGTGATGTTATATATGGACAATATCGCAAATGATGAAAATGTTAGTCGAGTAGAAAGAAGACTTGAAAATGTAGAGTTTCATGGATTTATTGGCATGCCTGTTCTGAAACAAATGCTAGAAGACAAGCCGTTCTCCCCTTTTCCACAGTTTGGGATTACAGTGAGAAGTGATAACTCTGTTGATGCTTTATTAAATGGAAAAATCCTCGTAATGATGAATGGAAGCCCAGAAGCGGCCATTTTACCATCAACGTTTTGGGATATGTTTATATCACCAGAGGATTATTATAACCGCTGGACAACGGCAAGTCTCCTTCGAACGTTAAGGTTGGCTGGCTTTTTCATTTCTATTCTCTTAACGTCTACGTATGTGTCTGTGCTAACCTTTCATCCTGAGATGCTCCCCCCTCAACTGTTGCGATTGTTAGCCGAGTCAAGAGCCCAAGTTCCCTTTCCGCCTGTAGTAGAGGCGCTCATCATCGAGCTCGTCATTGAAGTACTTCGTGAAGCTGGGGCACGAATGCCGACGAAAATTGGTCAAACGATTGGTATCGTTGGAGGGATTGTTATTGGTACAGCTGCTGTTGAAGCGGGACTTGCAAGTAATATTCTTATTGTTTTAGTTGCTGTAACAGCGTTGTTGTCCTTTATTGCTCCGAGTTACTTAATGAGTAATGCAATTCGATTTATCCGTTATATTTATATTGTGTTTGCCGGGTTATTAGGAATGTTTGGACAAATGATTATACTAGCTTGGATGATCAACCATTTGTCAAATATGACTTCATTAGGAACGCCGTATATTACTCCAGTGATTCCGAGAAAATGGTCAGACTTGCTCAATTCAGTTATTAGAGTCCCAGGGAAATTTATGGTGGAAAGAATGGGGGTTGCAAGAGCAAAAAAAGATTTGGTGCGACCATTAGACGAGGAGTAGTCACAGAATGGATACAGGTAATTTCAAAAAATTAAATGCTTATCATGTCGTGTTTTTAATTCAGAATACAATGATTGGGATTGGGCTTTTTTCCTTACCTCACGCGCTAAGTAGTGTCGGTTACAATCAATGGGTTGTCCCTATCATATTAGGGGCTTTGACTAACCTAACTCTTATTCCAATTATGATGCTTTGTAAGAAATATCCTGACGATTCTCTCTTTAAAATAACAGAGAAATTACTTGGGAAGCTCATAGGCAAAGCAGTAAATGTTACGCTTTTGTTATACGGAATTGTTGGCGCAGCAACCGTTGGACAGGAATATGTTCGGCTCGTTCAATCGATCGTTCTGCCTACGTTCACGATCGCATCATTTACTATTAGCCTCTTTTTTGTTGTAACCTGTATCGTCTTAGGGGGGATTAAGTCTGTTGCTCGTTTTTGTATGTTTTCCTTCTTTTTGACGGGGTGGATGATCGTCTTTCTTCAGTGGCCGTTACAAGCAGGAAATTGGCTTCACGTTGTTCCCACATTTGAAGTAAGTGGAACGGCTTGGTTAGAAGCTTTATATGATGGCTCTATTGCGATGTTTGGATACGGATTGATCATGTTTTACTTCCCCTATATAAAAAACCAAAAAAAAGCTTTCCTTCATGCGTCTTTAGGTATTTGGATTGCTGTTACGTATTATTTTCTCGTTTCAATTGCCGCTGTTGCTTACTTTTCACCATGGCAAATAGATAATTTGCTTTACCCTGTGTTAAATCTATTTCAAGCAATCCAATTGCCGTTTGTGGAACGGATTGAAAATTTTGGTACTACTTTATGGGTATTTCTAGTACTTTCAACATCGGCCACGTATTTATGGGTAGCAAAAAAAGGGATGGATGCGCTATTTAACAAACATAAAAATCGAACGTGGCATGTTTATGTTGTCGCTCTAGTAGCCACTCTTAGTATTATCGGACCCATCCCCATTCATATTCAAGATTTAATTTTTGATGATTTAAGTACTTATTTTGCTTATGCATTAAACACATCACCAATCCTGCTGCTTCTCATTCATAAAATAAAAAATAAGTTGAGGAAGGAGCCGAAAGAGAAAGGAGTGGCTTCATGAAGAAAGCAGCACTATTAATGACAGTTCTATTCTTGCTATTTGGCTGTGCTGACCCTAATTTGGAGCATCCTGTAATCGAGGACTTAGGAATGGTTGGGGTGATGGGTTTTGATTATGTTGATCAAGAGACTATCAAGCTTTCTCTTACATTGCCGCAACCTTCAAAAGATGCCGAAGAACAGGTACAGCAATTTACATCAACTGTTCAGCTGCCACATGAAGCGATGATGGATATATCAACTTTAACAGAAAAAACCCTTACTTCCGCACAATTGCGAGTCGTGTTATTTAGCGAAGAGTTTGCAAGAAAAAGAGGGGTAATGAAAGAGCTAGAAAACCTTTATCGTGATCCTCAAGTTGGCTCAAATGTTTTTGTCGCTGTTGTGAAAGGAGATGTGGAGGATATTTTGACAGCAACGTATAAAGATAAACCTGAAATCAATAATTATATAAATGAATTATTAACGCCAAGAACAATGACGGCCTTTAGTCCTTTTTCGACGATTCATAACTTTATTAATCGAAAAACAGATGAAGTGTCTGATCCCTCTGTCCCTTATTTAGAACGTGTGAATGGCGATTCGTTAAAAATTACGAAAGTTGCTTTCTTCAAAGAAGACAAAATGGTCGATACAATGGCACCTGAAGAGGCGAAGTTAGTAGAAGCCATGAAGGGGAAAAAAGACCTGCCTCCTTTATCGATCACGATTCCATCATCTGATGGGACAGAAGAAGAACAGTTTATTATGAAATTTACAACGTCGAGAGTGAGTGTAAAAGCAAATAGGGATTTGCAAAAGCCAGAAATATTCGTTCATTTATACGCACGTGGAAGTATCGTTGATTACAATGGAACGAGGTATTTGTCTGTACGAGAAAACAGGGAGGAAGTAGAAGAAGAAGCGAGTAAGCATCTTGAGCAAAAGGTGTTACGAGCTCTTGCATCTTTTCAAGAAGCTGAAGTGGACCCTATTGGACTAGGTGATTATTTCCGATTAAACAATGCCAGAGGATGGTCAAAAGAGAAGTGGATAGAAGCATTTAGCCGAGCGGATGTAACAACCCATGTAGAGTTAAGGATCGTTTCAACTGGTACTTTAAAGTAAGCTAGCACTAGTTAAGGTGCTAGTTTCTTTAAGGTTTATTGGTGCATGAATGGAAAGGTTACATAAATTTTGCTGCACAGGAAACGATAAAAGGGTAGAACGACGGAAACTTGAGGTGAACGAAAGAGTGGTTACCTTAATCTTTTTTGTTATTTTCGTGTCAATGATGCTAGTTATGGCGATGTTTGACGCGATCATTTACGGAAGGCCTTTTTTAGAAAGCATTGTTCATATTTATCCATTTGAATTAGGGACGAGACGAACGATTGTTACAGCGGCAGCTGTCGTAGGGCTACTGGTTGCTATATATATTGACTACAAAGATAAGAAAGATCAGAAGGAGCAACAATCTGTAAACAAGTGAGTGAGTGCTATGAAGGCAAATGGGAACGAAAAAATATCATTATGGCAATTATTTATTTTAATCACGATTTTTGCAATAGGAACAGCCGTAGTTGTAGGTGCAGGAGAAGAAGCTAGGCAGGATTTATGGATTGCTGAGATAATTGCAGCAACGATGGGGGTAATCATCGTGTGGAGTTACTTTCAGCTTATCTCATTTGCTGATCAGAAAAACTTATATGAAATGCTTTATTTTGCATTTGGAAAAATTCTCGGTACAGTCATGTGCATCATTTACGCCCTTTATTTTTTTTACATTGCTTCAAGAAACATTCGCGATTTTGGGGAATTAATGAAGATTACCATTTTACCGATTACTCCAATGGAAGTCATCGTAATCTCAATGATGCTCCCTGTTTTGTATACCGTTTATTTAGGCCTTGAAGTGCTTGCTCGTGTAACAGAGATTATTTCTCCATATATTATCGGGATCTTAGTTATTGTAGGACTTTTCCTGTTTTTTAGTGATGGTCTACAATTTACTCATTTACTGCCTATTTTAGGGGATGGATTTGGTCCTGTTTTTCAGGCTTTATTTCCTACATTGCTTACATTTCCTTATGGGGAAGTCATTGTTTTTACCGTTATTATGACAGCTACAACACGGTTTTCACATGTAGGAAAAGTAGGAGCAGCAGCCGTGGCAGTTAGTGGATTGTTAATCACATATGCCAATATTATTCAAGTTGCCGCTCTTGGTGTTGACTTAAAAACAAGGACGTTATTTCCATTAATGACAGCAGCTAGAGAGATTATGTTAATGGAGTTCATTGAACGTGTAGATATATTGGTCGTCTTTATTTTAATGTGTGGAGTTTTTATCAAAGTAAGTGTCTTTTTTTATGCAGGACTTAAAGGTTTGGAGTACGTTTTTTCCATTCCTTTTAAAAAGTATATTATCCCTATAGGTCTGCTGATTCCGTTTTTTGCTGTATTGAACTCCGTTAACATTGTAGAACATTTTGAAGAAGGATTGGTTATTGTTCCTTATTTGCTACATCTTCCATTACAATTTGGAGTACCAGTGCTGTTGTTTTGTATCATTTGGATGAAAAAAAGAAAGGAAAAATCAGTTTCGGGAGGGATCGCATCTTGAAAAAAGTATTTAGACAGATCATCTCCTCCATGAAAGTCGATGATACTAATTATAAAACGACTCCTGAAGACCTAGTAGATGATCAAAATGGTTTAATTAGCATTACACCGTCAATAAAAAAAAATGAAGAAGAATTTAATCAAACGTTCGAGAAGAATTATGATTTCTATATGGAAAAAGTCTTTGTCGGGAAGCAGGAAGGATTAATATTATACTTAACAAGTATGGTGGATCTTCCGACTGTAGCTGAGACGATCCGGCCGGCACTTGCTAATGCATACAGAAATCAAAAACAGGTATCAACAGTTTCAGAACTTGAAAATTTTCAAAAAGAATTTTTCTCTAGTAACGATTGCATTGTTATAGAATACATCCATGAAGTAAGCTGGTATGTTCTCTCAGGTTTTACCGTCATTTTAATTGATGGATTATCAAAAGGGATTGCACTTAGCACGGTTACGACAGAAAGTAGAGCAGTAGAGCAGTCGAAAACACAAACGATCGTTCGTGGCCCGCAAGATAGTTTCACAGAAGTGAAAGCTACAAATGTTAGTTTAATTAGAAGAAGAATTAAAAATCCTCACTTGAAAGTTGAACAATTCACTGTAGGAAAAGATACACAAACAGCAGTTTGTATTGCCTATTTGGATAATGTTGCTAGCGAGGAGATCGTAAGTCAGGTTAGACAACGAGTAAAGGATATTAAAGGCAGTGCGATCTTTGATTCCGGTAATATTGAAGAATTTATTGCTGATCGTGTCATTACTCCCTTTCCGATGTTGTATCATACTGACCGTCCTGATACAGTATCAGCAAATATCGTAGAAGGAAAAGTCGCTGTCATTGTTGATGGAACCCCGTACGTTCTTTTGGCACCTGTTGTTTTCACTGACTTTTTTCAAGTGAGTGAGGACTATTATCAAGGCTTTATGATGGCATCGATGCTACGATTGCTTAGGTATTTGGCGTTTATAATTGCATTGTTGTTACCATCTTTCTATATTGGTTTAACAACATATCATCCGCAATTAATTCCAACTGGCTTAATTATTAGTATTCAAGCACAAAGGGAAGGGGTGCCTTTTCCTGCTGTTGTTGAATTGTTATTAATGGAAGTCACGTTTGAAATTCTGCGAGAGGCTGGAGTTAGGATGCCTCGAGTTGTAGGTCAGACAGTTTCGATTGTTGGAGCTCTCGTTATTGGTCAGGCTGCAGTTGAAGCAGGGATCGTTTCGCATTTTCTTGTCATTATTGTCGCTCTAACCGCCATGGCAGGATTTGTCTCCCCTGTTTATTCATTTGCCAATTCAACTCGTTTGCTGCGCTTCGCACTAATCTTCATGACAGCTGCACTCGGGTTATTCGGAACCATCATTGGCTTTTTATTGATCATTGCTCATCTAGCCAGCTTACGTTCATTCGGAGTTCCTTATCTAGCACCAATGGGACCTTTTATTTTGGAAGATCAAAAAGATGTGTTCATTCGTCTACCTATTCAACTTATGAAGCGTAGACCAAATTATTTGCACCCGAAAGCCGATATGAAAGAACCAAACCCTAATCCGCTACCTTCTAAGCAAAAGGAGGAAAGCTCATGAGAGAAACAGGGGTCTTAATTATATTGTCTTGTCTGCTTATTGTAAGTGGCTGCTGGGATCGTAAAGAATTAGACCAAGTGTCTCTAGTAACAGGATTAGCTCTAGAAATAAGTGATGATGAGGCTTTTAGCTTAACGATTGAAGCGATCAATGCGAGCGAGCTAAATGACCAAACGGCCGAAGGGATGACTCCGACAATTACGTATGAGCTCAAAGGACTAACAATGGCTGAATTGCTTAATAAAATGAATTTGGGAATTACGAGAGAGTTGAATTTTTCGCATACGAGAACGTTAATTATCGATGAGAAGGTAGCAGAAGAAGGAATATCAAGGTTTTTACAGTTTTTAGAGAAAAGCGGACAGTTTCGTAATGATTTTCAAATTATTGTCGCAAGAGGAGTCAGGGCAAAGGACATTATAACAACGACTTACCCTATTCAGAAAGTCCCTTCGTTGAAAATGTATGAGCAATTTCGTACGATCAAAGATAATTGGGGAGGGTACCCAGATTCAGCTCTTACTGATTTTGTTTTTGCCTTGACTTCACCGGGGAGACATCCGGTGGCTGCTGCGGTTACGATTAGGGGAAATCCTAATGAAGGTCGTAATGTCGACGATAACAGAGAACTAGATTTAGATGCGGTAATTGAGTATGACGGTATGGCGATGTTTCATAAAGATCGCTTAGTCGGATTTCTATCGGCAGAAGAAACACGAAACTATATGTGGACTCAAGATATTGATCAAACTACGGCAACTGCTGATTGCGGGAAGGATGGATTCTTTGCTTTGCAAGTTTATAATTCCCATACAAAAGTGACTGCAAATTATGATGGTGATGTTCCAGCTATTACACTACGAATCATCATTGAAGGAGATATTCACGATAACCAATGCCCAGATGGATTAGATGAAATAAAGACTTACGAAAAATATCAAAACATTATGGAAGACCATTTAGAACAAAAACTAACAACAACGATTACGAACGTACAGAACGAGTATGGGGTTGATGTATTTGGATTTGGCGAGCATTTAAGCAAGCAACAATATAAAAAATTTAAAGAACACAAAGATGATTGGGATGAGGAATTTAAAAAGGCTAAAATAAGTGTTAATGCTAAGGTTTATATAAGAAGAGATGGGATGAGGACAAAGAGTTTTATTGAACAAGTGGATGAATAAGGGTAATATAGAAGAGTGAAGATATCAAACTGTAAAAGGTGTATTTGGAAGGGTGTTTTTTATTTGCAAGATTTACATTCGTTTGGCTGGTATGCAGCAAAATTAAAACCTCACCTGCCGAAAAAAGCGTTTCAACCAGTTCCTACGAGGTTATGGGGTGGACTAGCTTATTTAGTCATTACGGTAGTGGCATTACTTACAATTGGGCTTTTAGACGTGTTCCCGCTGTTTTATGTACCCATCTCGATTGTTATAGGAGCTAGCTTTGCTGCTTTAGGGTTTTTAGGTCATGAAATTTTACATGGTACGGTAGTTAGAAAACCATGGCTAAGAGATTTCTTAGGGGCTGTTGCCTTTTGGCCGTTAAGTACAGGGCCAAAGCTGTGGAGAAAATGGCATAACTTGACACATCATGTTCATACACAGCATGAGGAGCATGATCCGGATTCCTGGCCGACGCTAGAGAGAATCATGAAAAGTCGATTCTTGTGTTGGGTGTATAAACTCCCATTACCTGTTCGCGCTTTCTTTAGCTTCTGTTCGTTGTCGTTTCAGTTTACAGTGCACTCTGTAAATATGTTTGTGATCTATCTAAAGGAGTTTAATCCTAAGAAGCGTCCTGCAGTAATATTCGAAGCAATCGTACCTTGGATGACATGGATTGGTTTGCTCGTTTGGGTTGGACCGGTTAAATGGATCTTTATGTTTTTGCTTCCGTTGTTAATTGCCAACCTTATCGTAATGGCCTATATATCAACAAATCATCGCTTAAACCCAACGACAGAAGTGAATGATCCATTAGCTAATAGCTTAACGGTCACGGTTCCAAAATGGGTTGATGTTCTGCATTTTAATTTTTCTTATCATACAGAACATCATTTATTTCCAGGGATGAGTTCTAAATATTATCCTCAAGTGAAACAATTAATTAAAGAACATTGGCCAGAGCGCTATCATGAAATGCGTTTTGATAAGGCTTTAATTGCATTATGGAAAACTCCAAGACCTTATCAAGATCGTGTACTTGTTGATCCAAGTAGTGGAGAAGTATTCGGGGCTTTAGGTGAAGGGTTAGACACAACAAACATAAAGAAAGTGGCAAAAAAGGTAAGGGAATCTGATCTTGTTTCTTCCTTATCTAATTCGAAAAATCAAAAATAATTAATTACTACCAGAGAAGGACTATGTCTTTCTCTTTTTTTGTAAAAACACAGACGGCAGTCCAACTTAAAATAGTAAGAAGTGACCATTAAAGGAAAATGCCCCTTAATGGTCGTTTGATCGTTCTATGGATTTGTTGACCATAGGCCAGCAGATTTAATGAATATACGTGGATGGAGTTTTAGCTGGGCAACCATATATTCAGCAAGGTCTTCAGGTTGCATTACTTTTTCTGGGTTGCCATCTGTTAAATTTTCTCTAAACGCAAGTTCAGTTGCGACTGTACTTGGCGTTAGTGCTGTTACACGTATATTATGTTTGCGAACTTCAAGGGCAAGTGATTCAGTAAGTCCGAGTAACCCAAATTTTGAAGCGCTATAAGCACTCGTAACTGGAGCACCTTTTTGTCCAGCTGTTGATGAGATATTAATGATATCTCCACCATTTTTTTCTATTAATTGCGGAAGTACGGTACGAGTCACATAGTAGACTCCAAGTAAGTTAATCTCGATCATGCTCTTCCACTCTTCTGGAGTAAGCTCTAGAAATGGCCCAAATTTACCTGTACCTGCATTATTAATTAAGATATCAGCAGGTCCGAGATTACTCGTTACATGGTCGATCGCTTGTTCAACTTGTTCTAGTGATGAGACATCGACAGTAGCATAAGTTGACTTTACGCCCATCGCCTCTATTTCGTTTGCGACCTCAACAAGGTCAGACTCAGTACGTGCAAGCAACCCAACCTGGACACCTTCTTTTGCTAACGCAATGGCTGTTGCTCGACCAATCCCTTTTCCTGCTCCTGTAACGATGGCAACTTTTCCTTGAAGTGACTGTGCCATGACAACATCTCCTTTTCTTATGTAGAATAGGATTGTATTTTACAACTTCAGCATAATAGAGTCAAAAAAAATGCTTGCTTAGCAATTGATAGGGAACTAGCGTCGTCTTGCTGTCAAGCAATGAAAATCACGTGTATGGTCACTGTATGAGAATGTCAGTTTTATGTATACTGAAAGAAGCATTGAGGGAAGAAGTGATTTTGCAAAACATGATGCATTTTTCGCTTCCGAAATTTTGAAAAAAGAAAAGTAAAAGGAGGCCTAAAAAGTGAGCAAGGGAAAAATTACCGTGATAGGCAGTATCAATATGGACTTAGTGACAATAACCAACATTCGCCCACAAGTCGGTGAAACGGTACTAGGGGAATCCTTTTCAACGGTTCCGGGCGGGAAAGGGGCGAATCAAGCCGTTGCAGCAGCACGACTCGGTGCGGATGTAACCTTAATTGGCTGTGTTGGACCTGATGCGTTTGGACTGGAATTAAGAAATCATCTTATGAATGAAGGGGTTTCTTTTCGTGAGGTGCAAAATGAGACAAAGAAACATACAGGGATCGCGTCTATTACGGTAAGTGATCAGGACAATAGCATTATTGTCGTTCCTGGTGCAAACGAAGAAGTAACTCCTACTGGAATAGAGCCGTTTATCGATACAATTGTAGGAAGTGATATGATTTTGTTACAGTTAGAAATTCCAATACATACTGTTGAATATGTCATTAAAAAGGCAAGTCATAATAATGTTCCAATCATTGTAAACCCAGCACCGTTTCAACCGTTATCAATGGAGACGTTGGAGAAAGTAACCTATATTACACCGAATGAGCTTGAGGAGAAAATGTTACAAGTTGTGAATATGAAAGAGAAGGTAGTTGTAACAAAAGGGAATAAAGGCGTGTCTATTTGGGACAATGGTAAATTTATTGATATCGCCAGCTACAATGTTGATGTCGTTGATACAACCGGTGCTGGGGATGCGTTTAATGGAGCTTTAGCTGTTGCCTTAGCCGAAGGGTCCTCATTAGAGGATGCCTGTCGATTTGCAACGGCTGTAGGAGCATTAACTGTAACGAAGCTTGGGGCGCAGAGTGGAATGCCAACTAGAGAAGATGTTGTTGCTTTTCTTGAAAGTCAAAACTCAAAAGGTCAAAAACTGACCTTTTGAGACTTACACTAGTCTTACAAAGTTAGCAATTGTTTAATATCTTCGACGCTTAGCGATTGCAAAGTCTCTTCTCCTGGCTGGATAATCGAATCAACAAGTGCTTTCTTTTTCTCATGCATGGTGAGAATTTTTTCCTCGATCGTCCCATTAGCAATTAATTTCATAACTTGGACATTTTTCGTTTGGCCGTATCGGTACACTCGATCAGCAGCCTGCTCTTCTATTGCTGGGTTCCACCATGTATCGTAGAGGATGACCGTATCACCGCCTATTAAGTTAAGCCCAGTGCCACCAGCTTTTAAAGAGATCAAAAACAGTGATTTTTCCCCATTATTAAATCGTTCTGCCATTTCTACTCGGGCTTTTGGTGGGGTTTGTCCATCAATATAATGATACGTCCAACCTTTCTCATCAAACGATTTTCTAATTAAGCTAAGCATGGAAGTAAACTGTGAAAAGATGACCATTTTTTGCTTTGATTGTAAGCCTTCCTCTACATATTCAAGTAATCGTTCCATTTTCCCTGATTGGTAAGTGGTATGCGGGTCAATGAGATTTGGGTGGCAGCAAATTTGACGCAGTCGAGTTAGGCCTGCGAGAATCTCAATCCGCTTTTGTTGAAATTCATTGCTCTTAATGGCAGCGTCAACATCATTGGTCAGCTGTTTCACTTGTGCCACATACATTTTCTTTTGGTCTGGACTTAAATCTGTATATTGGACAGACTCAACTTTGTCAGGTAGTTCAGATAAAACATCCCGCTTTAACCTGCGCATAATAAAAGGCCGGACACGCTTTGAAATCGTCTCATTTGAAAGTTCTTTAAATTGCTTTTTTGTACCTAACATTCCTGGCAAGATGCTATGAAAAATTGAATATAGCTCATCTTGATGGTTTTCAATCGGTGTCCCGCTTAGTGCAAAACAACTATTGGAATGAAGGGTACGGACAGCTTTTGTTGTCTTCGTAGCGTCATTTTTTATTGCTTGAGCTTCATCTAAAATCATTGTAGAGAAAATACGAGACTCGTAAAGATCATAATCTCGTTGAATTAATGGATAGGACGTAATGAGAACGTCAAAATCCGTTGCAATCAGTTCTTTTCTAACTTGTTTTGTTCCAGCGACAACTGCCACTTTTAAAGATGGAGCAAATTTAGCTAATTCTTTTTCCCAATTATAAATTAAACTAGCTGGAGCAATAATTAACGCTTGGAAGTTTGAACGTTCTTCTTTTTCGCCTTGCATAAAGGCGATGGTTTGAACCGTTTTTCCTAACCCCATGTCATCCGCTAAAATACCTCCTAGCCCAATGTGAGAGAGGGTACGCAGCCAGCGGTAGCCATTTATTTGATAATCACGTAACTCTGCTTGCAGGCTAGAAGGAGTACGCCAATCACTGAATTCAGGTGACTGTATGTCAGACAAAAGCTGGTGAAGCTGTTTTGATATTCTTGTCTGTCCATTTTGCCGATCTAACTCAAATGCTTTATGCAACGGGATTGTCATTTCTTTTTGTAATTTTTGCTTTGGCGATGCCACCGTATTGATTACTTGTCTGACTGAATCAAAACGACTGTGATTTAGTTGGAGGTAAGATCCAGTTGACAATTTATAGTATTTTGCATTTGTTTGTAAGGCGATAAGGACATCGATTATGTCTTCCTCTGCGATGCCATCCATAGAAAAGGTAACATCAAGCCAGTTTGTTTCATTATTTACATCAAGCTGGACAGATGGTGTGGAACTTGGTGTAGCAATTACACTACGTACTGCAGAAGTTGTAAAGACTTCAATTTCTTTTTGCAAAATAGGAAGTTGTTCAAATAAAAATGGAACAATCGTATCCCAACTAGTTAAAGTAAGCTGCCCATCTACTATATGGAAATCTGTATCTTTTAAAGTAGCTAAGATCGATTCTTCTTTTTGAATGTCTCGAGTAATGATTTTCTCATTCCTATGCTTTGATTCCTCAAATGGATTACGTGCATGTTCACCATATTCAAACGAAACTTTTCCTGTGAGCGTTCCATCATGTAAATCGAGGTAAAACTTAGCCATAAGAGGTTTTGTTTCAATCTTGTCATATAGTTCATCTGACAACTGCACGGTCCCGATCGTTTTAAGAGTAGGAAGAACATAGGAACAAAACGCCTCAAGTTGTTCTTTTGGAATGACATCAATTGTGTCGGTTCCGTCAGCTTGTTCAGCGATAATGTGTAAATGTTTTGCTTGATCTTCGCTTAGCTGATAGATGTTATTTCCGTGAATCAGTGTGTGAAACTCTACATCAACAAAGTCAAATTCGTCTACATTCTCACTAATTAATTGAACATGTGAATCATCCTCGTCAGACTGTAATTTAAAAGTTAATATTTGATTATTTTCAAGCGGCTTAATTTTAATCTGTTCTGATTGAAATGTACCGTCGATTGTTAATACAACCGGCTTGTCTACTAGTTGTTCGAGAAATGAAGACAAACTAACTGCAGGAATTTCATATGAGCGCTTTTGGTTAGATCGATAATAATAATCATCTTTGTTAGCAGCGATAATTTCTAAATGAGTGTATACCTGTTTCAAAATGCTCGCATCACTCTCATCTATTTGGTGGCAACTAGGGTCGTACGAAAAATTAGCTGTAAATGTATAGGATTCTCGATGCATAAAAGAGTGTAAAAACTCTTCAATGTTTTTAACAACATAAAGACGCTTAGTTCCAGCTTTAAGTCTAAGTTCAACTCGATCTAGCAATGAGCTGAAAGAGGCGTGAGAGAATAAGAGCTCGTATTCAACTTGAAGTGGTTCCATTTCAACCGTAGTCGGTCTTTGATTCTTAGCGAATACGTTTTGAAACTTTTCAAGCATTTTACTGCGAAGTTGATTCGGTTGTGAAGAAGGAAAGGGGATGATAGACTCTTTCTCTTCTTGCCATTCTTTAATGGCAAATAACATGGCAACGATGTGCTTACACGCACCTGGATACGTTATTGCCGCTTCACAATCACAAGAATAATAAATTGATTCGGGTCCTTTAAATGTAATTTCACATTCGTACAGCAATGATCCATCTATAAATGCATAGAACGTATTGGAAGCTGGTTCAAAATGTAGGTCAGCCACTCGCTCCAGCCGGAAGTAGTTAATTCCTCTGTTAAAGGTAGATTGATTTGTTGCTATTGATAGAATATAGGTAGCAGTGAGCCACGGATAAGTCATGAAAAAAGTGCCTCCTCTAAAAATACAATATGTTTATCATAACATGTCATAGGAAAAAGGGACGATTAATAACTATTTGTTACATTAATACGGATGCTTTTCTTATGTGCGAATAAAGCGTTTCTTGAAATAAGTTTCATTTAGCAGAAGAGTTTGGAGTTTCCGAATTTGTGAATGTGGGAGTAGGTGGCTGATTGATTTTTAAAATAATAATTAATAGATAAAGTATTGAAATCAATAAGTGTGAGATTATTAGACTTTTAATTTTTTCTGGCTTTTCTTTGGGAGGACAAACAGTTTGTTTATTTCGATTTGCAAATGCACTAGGAAGTTTTCGTAGTTCTAATCTCCTAGGACGGCGATATATTTGTTTTGGTGGACACACTCTCATTTTCCTCATAATAAATCCCTCCAATATTCTTTTTATACTATTTTTATGAATTTTGAATCAACTTGTATAGGAACATGCTCTATTATGAAAAAAATTGTTTTAATTGGGAGAACCCATACCTTTTATTCTACTAACACATAAAATATAGGAGAGAGCTGTCTGAATCTGTCACACATTTTCCATATGCTCATATAATGTGAAAAACTGGGCAGTTCTTCGTCATTTTCAAGTAAAGGAGGTTATGAAATGTCTACTGTTAAAAAGAGTGTTGATTCATCAAGCTTAGCTGAAGTAATCGACAGAATCTTAGATAAAGGTGTCGTGATCGATGTCTTTGCCAGAGTGTCATTGGTCGGAATAGAACTGCTTGCTATTGAAGCACGTGTTGTGATTGCAAGTGTAGATACATGGTTACGTTATGCTGAAGCAGTCGGGTTGCTAAAGGAAGAAGGACCCAGTAGCGCCTAAATGTTAAAGGGGCCAAGGCGATCGTTGCCTTGGTTTACTATTTGAAGGGGGAAGTTATGGAAATCGTTGAAGTTTTAGAGGGAGTTAAACATTTCTTCAGCCAACATTTATCACCTGTACACAAAGTAACATCTATTGAAATGACTGATAGTGGTTGGGATGTATTTGTTGAGGTAATTGAAGAAAGTGAATATATGAAATCTCATGCTAAAGATCAAATCATAGGCGTTTATCATATTCAATTAAACGAAAGTATGAAAATCATAGCCTTTAAACGACAAGGCTTACGTCAACGTAGTTCGATACCTCAGGATGGATAGGAGGGGATTTTTAAATGAAACATTTGGAAGATGGAAAGGGAACAAAAATTGTACTCTCTCCGGATCTTGAAAGTATAGTTAATCGAGCAACAGTTTATATTCAAGCGGGATTTCCTATTCATTTTATAGGTCCAACCGGAGTTGGGAAAACGGCACTGGCTTTCTACATTACAAAAAAGTTGAATCGTCCTTATACATTTATTCAAGGGAATGCCGAGCTTACGAATAGCGACTTTCTAGGAGGGGTAACCGGTTTTACAAAAAAGAAACTCATTGATAATTATATCCATACAGTATACAAGTCTGAAGAACAAGAAAAAGAGATTTGGACAGAAGGACCATTATTAGCCGCTTGTAAAAAAGGACACACGTTTATCTATGATGAATTTAATCGCTCGAAACCTGAAATCAACAATATCTTGCTTCCTATCCTTCAAGAAAGACAACTCCCTTTATATGGAGTGAAAACGCAAGAGAAAATGTTACCAGTTCATACTAACTTTTCTATGATATTTACAAGTAATCCAACTGAATATACAGGTAGCTTTAAAGCTCAAGACGCCTTATTAGATCGCATGATTACCTTCCGTTTACATTATTATGATGTGGAAACAGAAGCGCAAATTATTTCAGGCAACACAGGCCTAGGATTAGAACAAGCAAAAAGAATTGCAAAGGTCATTCACTATACTCGCTCAATAACTACGGAAACACATGCTCCTAGTTTAAGGTCTGCCATTATGATTGCAACGATTGCAAAACGAGGTGGTATAAAGGTCGATTTTTCGGATGACGATTTTCTAATTCTTTGTACAGATGTTTTATTTACACCTTCCATTGGTAGTAGATCGAATAAATCTGAAGACGATATTCAAAAGTTAATTATTAAGGAGATTCGGGGGTGGAGTGGTGAAAAGTAAGGTAGGAATCTATACATTTTGCTCTATAAAAACGCAAAATCCTCTCACATTTGGTTCTATTGAATTTGAAAACAGAAAAACGAACATTTATACCATTCACTTCAAAGATATCGCTATGGTTGTTGCCCAAGTTCCGCTAAAAATTTACACTCCTAAAAAAGAAAATCTTCTAGCACATCAAACTGTCATCTCCACTGTCATGAAAGAACATTCTGTTATTCCCATAAGCTTTGGTAATGTCTTTAAAAAAGAAGAAGATGTTAAAGTTCTATTGAAAAAACTGTACAGTCAGTTTAAACAACTATTCCCACAAATTGAGAACAAAATAGAGGTTGGGTTGAAAATTATTGGAAAGAAAGAATGGCTAAAAAAAATGCTTGAGAAAAATACAAGTATTTCAAAACTGAAAAATGAAATTGAGAGTAAATCAAAGGATGCGGCCTTCTATGATCGAATACAGCTGGGCGAGTTAACTAGAAATTCGTTCAAAGTAATTGAAGAAAAAATAGTTAACGAAGTGTTCTCCCCATTAACGAAAATATCAGTAGCTTCAAAACAAAATGATGTTGTAAATGAAAGAATGCTCTTAAATGCGGCATTTTTAATTGATTGTGATAAGGAAGCTGAGTTTGATCAGAAGGTAAATGAGTGTTATCACCAATGGGGAGATAAGGTAGATTTTAAATACTCAGGGCCATGGCCACCGTATAATTTTATCAATATAAAAGTAAAAGTGGAGGAATAAGGATGCTTCATAAATTGTTTACTCTTCCATTTAAGGCCGTTATTAAAGTAGGAGAAATCATCAAAGAAGAAGCTGATTTAGAATTATATGATATTGACTATATCCAACAACAACTTATTCAATTACAAATGCTTTTAGAGATGGATGAAATCACAAAGGAATACTATCAAGAAAAAGAAGAGGAATTATTGTTACGTTATGAGGTAGCTAAGCAAAAGGAACAAGAGAAGTGGGATGACTTAGAAGAAGAGGAGGATTTCTAATGTCGAGTAGTTATTTAAAAGATGAGCCTACTTATGTTTATGCGTTAGTTCCAACAAGCGAAAAGGATCGTATTCCGCTAATCGAACGTCGAGGTGTCGATGATCAAAACAGCGTTTTCCTATCTCAATTTGGAGAAATAATAGTAGTAGCATGTAAGTTAAATGCAGATGATTATTCCAAAGAGAATCTAGAGCAACACGCTCAAAATCCTAATTGGGTAAAAGCTAAAGCAACACATCATCATGAAATTATAAAGGAAATTCATGACCATTGTACGGTCTTGCCTTTAAAATTTTGTGCAATTTACTCAAATAAAGATGCTATTAACGAAGAATTAAATAAGAAGAAAGAGGATATTTGCCGCTTATTTTCTTTATTTAAGGATCGAGCCGGTTGGAATGTGAAAATCTATTATCAAAAAGAGATGTTTATAAAATATATGAATAACCATAATGTTGCTCTTCAGGAAATGAAACAAGAAATTCAGATATTGTCGCCAGGAAAGCAGTTTCTAATGAAGAAAAAATATGATTTACAACTAGACCAAATAGTTAACCAAGAAGTAAAATCTCTGACTGATAATATACAAACTAGATTAATGAAGAGTTCGGATAATTATGTCTCCAAGAAAATATGGAACAAGCAAATTACTAATAAAAAAGAAGATATGGTTAGTAATAGTGTCTATTTAATTCATAATGACAAAGCTCTTAAAAATTTTAAACAAGACATTGAACAGATTCAGAAGGACTATAAAGAACTAGGTTTTCTGATAGATTGTACGGGTCCATGGCCACCTTATGACTTTTTAGATGTCCAGTCGTGAGGGTCTAAGATGGATGAATTAGGATTAAGTCATAATCAGGACGTTAGTTTGTTAGATATTTTAGATGCTGTATTAGAAAAAGGCGTTACGATAAGTGGAGAAATATTAATTTCGGTTGCGAACATAGATCTAGTCTATGTAGATTTACGTTTACTTGTTACTTCAGTTGAATCTATGAATAGACGTTTAGAGGAACATAACTCTAAATGTGAAAACCATGTTACGTGGAGGGATCATGATGAGTGATTCAACCTTTTTACCGAATGAAAAACTGAATTTTAACTCAGAAAACATAGAACAAGGATTAGCAAAATTAGTCTTAACAGTTATTGAGTTACTAAGGCAGCTTGTTGAGCGCCAAGCTCTTCGGAGAGTAGAGGGCGGTACTCTTTCAGACGATGAAATTGAAGAACTTGGTTTCACATTAATGAAATTAGAAGAAAAAATGAAAGAAATCAAACGTATTTTTAATTTAGAAGGAGAAGAGTTAAATATTGATTTAGGCCCATTAGGGAATTTGCTTTAATTAAGGGGGAAGAGCAACATTGTCCATTCAACATGCATCTGAATCAAGTAATATTCTAGAGATTCTAGAGAAGATCTTAGATAAAGGAGTTGTAATCGCCGGGGATATTAAAATATCTTTAGCCGATGTTGAATTACTTTCAATTAAAATTAGGTTAATTGTTGCCTCAGTAGATAAAGCAAAAGAGATTGGTTTAGATTGGTGGGAAAGTGATCCGTCTTTATCAACGAAAGCAAAATCATTAGAGGAAGAAAACCGTCTTCTCAAAGAAGAAGTAGAAAAGTTGAAAGTTGGTGAAGGAAGTGAAGGACCTATTAAAAATGATTGAATCCGACTTGAAACAAGTAGCAATAGATTTACTAGAGCAAGGTAAATCTATTTCAGTCGGAGAGGTTAAAGATGAACGTAAAGGTTATCATAGTCAATATGTTATAAAAGCTAAAATTGGATTAAATGAAAATAATCACTAAAAAATTATATTAATAAAGCCTTCCATGAGGAGGCTTTTCATATGTTTATATGTACTATAACCACGCGTTCAATACTAGAGCGTCGTTCAAACGATAACTAGAATGGACTTGAAATGTATCATATGAATGTATATTTTTTGATGGAGATTTAAATTTCTTGATTAAATGAAAATTAAATGATAAGATTCCATTAATTAAGGTACAATTTTCTAGTGGTATTTTGGCAGTGGATGATACTAAAGCTTCTTTGATTTCGTTAAGGAACTACAAAAAGCTTTAGCACACTTACTAGATTAATATAGTAAGAATTTATACCTTAATTAATGAGAAAATTAAATAAGGTTTCTTCGGGGCTGGGTGGAAATCCCGACCGGCGGTGATGAAGCAATGCTTCTTAGTCCGTGACCCGACTCTTATAGTAAGAGGCGGTGGACCTGGTGAAACTCCGGGACCGACAGTGAAAGTCTGGATGGGAGAAGGAACGAAGCGGTACAGTAAAGGTTTCTTTCGTAATGTTTTTTTTGAAAAAACGTTACTTTTAAGGGGAGTAGTCTATCCTTTTTTGTGCCGAGTAACGTCAACTATGTTGCACGTTTATTTCGTGATATTTTTAACATGTATGCCCTGAGGTCTATTTCCTCAGGGCTTTTTCTGTATTTACTTAACTGTGAGGGATCAGCATGAATGATGTTTATTATATGAAGCTTGCTCTTGACCTTGCTAAGAGCACAAAAGGGCAAACGTCCCCTAACCCAATGGTTGGATCTGTTGTCGTGAAAAATGGTGCGATTGTCGGTGTTGGTGCCCATTTAAAAGCTGGAGAAGGCCATGCCGAAGTTCAGGCACTTAAGATGGCAGGAGAAAAAGCAGTAGGGTCGACGATCTATGTTACGTTAGAGCCGTGCAGCCATTATGGGAAAACACCGCCATGTGCAGATCTCATTATTGAAAAGGGTTGTAAAAGAGTTGTTGTTGCGACGAAAGACTCAAATCCCGATGTGTCAGGTCGAGGTATCGCAAAACTTAAGGAAGCAGGGCTTGAGGTGGAGTTTGGTATTTGTCAAGAGGAAGCCAATGAGTTAAATGAAGTGTTTTTTCATTTTATGAAAAATCAAATCCCATATGTCACCCTGAAATCCGCTACGACTCTTGATGGAAAAACAGCGACTGTAACTAGAAAAAGCAAATGGATTACAGGTTCAGATGCTAGAGAAGATGTTCATCGTTATCGCCATGAGCACGATGCGATCCTCGTAGGCATTGGAACGGTGTTAGCAGATAATCCTTCTTTAACAACGCGCCTGCCAAATGGTGGAAAAAATCCAATACGAGTCGTTTTAGATCGGTCGTTACGCATCTCAATTGAAACTAAGCTTATTCAAGACCAAGAGGCCCCGACTTGGATACTAACGACAGAACAAGCGTCAAAAGCGAAGCAAACAGAACTTGAGCAATTGGGTGTGAACGTCTTTCGTTTACAAGATGATTCGGTTGAATCGGCTTTAGCTTTACTAGGGACAAAAGGCATCACCTCTTTATTTGTTGAAGGTGGCGCAGAGGTTAATGGGAGCTTTTTGAAAGCTCGGGCTGTTAATCAAGTAATAACGTACTTAGCTCCAAAGCTTTTTGGTGGCAAAGAGGCCCCGACTGCAATCGGGGGTGTTGGCTTTCATGAAGTAGAAGAAGCACTTGAATTAGAAATTAAAGAAGTGACAACGATAGGAACAGATATAAAAATCGTCTCACGTGTGAAAGGTAGTGAGTAAATGTTTACAGGTATTATTGAGGAAGTAGGACAAATTCAAGACATGCGGTCAAGCGGTGAGTCGATGGTTATGAAAATAAGTGCGAACCGTATTTTGAATGACGTGAATCTTGGTGACAGCATTTCTGTTAATGGTGTTTGCTTAACCGTCACATCCTATACATCTACTCATTTTACTGTCGATGTCATGCCGGAGACGGTTCGGGCAACTAGTTTACGTGGACTAGGTCGAGGTTCTCGAGTGAACTTAGAACGTGCCATGAGTGCAAAAGGCCGTTTTGGAGGACATTTTGTTTCTGGTCACGTTGACGGAACAGGAACAATTTTAGCGAAGAACCCTGAACAAAATGCGGTTTACTATCGTATTGGCTTAAATGAAGAGCTACGTCGTTATATGATTGAAAAAGGATCAGTTGCTGTTGATGGCACGAGTTTAACGATATTTGCTGTGGATAATGAAAGTTTTACGATCTCGATTATTCCTCATACTATTGAAGAAACAATAATCGGAACAAAAGGGGTCGGAGATATCGTTAATATTGAATGTGATATGGTTGGAAAATACATTGAACAATTTATTTCAAGACGATTTGAATCATCTAAAAAGCAAGGCTCTTCATTAACAGAAAGTTTTCTTTCTGAACACGGATATAAATAAGAGGATAGGATGGTGAGACTGATGGGTGAAAAAAAAGGAGAAGAAAGATTGTTTGATCCAATTGAAGAAGCGATCTATGAGCTAATGCAAGGTCGCTGTGTCATTGTATGTGACGATGAAGACCGTGAAAATGAAGGCGATTTTCTTGCTATTGCGGAAAAAACGACTCCTGAAGTGATCAATTTTATGGTCACACACGGACGTGGGCTTGTATGTGCACCGATTACAGAAGAGCGTGCGAAACAACTTGATCTTGTTTCAATGGTCGATCATAATACAGACCCACATGGGACGGCGTTTACTGTTAGTGTTGATCATTATACAAACACAACAGGGATCTCAGCGAAAGAGCGAGCAGATACGATAAGAGCTCTTGTTGACGATAATGCAAAAAAACATCATTTTAAGCGCCCAGGTCATACGTTTCCACTCGTAGCGAAAAATGGTGGTGTCCTGCGTCGTGCGGGTCATACGGAAGCTGCGATTGATCTAGCTCGTCTTTCAGGTGCAAAACCTGCAGGAGTCATCTGTGAAATTATGAATGAGGATGGCACGATGGCACGAGTACCTGAGCTTAGAAAGATTGCAGATGAGCATGAATTAAAGATGATCACGATTAAAGATTTAATTAAATATCGTCACCGCAAAGATAAGCTTGTTCAACGCGAAGTAGAAATAAAGCTTCCAACAGATTTTGGTGATTTCCGTGCAATCGGATTTTCTGATGTTATCGATGGCAAGGAAAGTGTTGCTCTCGTAAAAGGAGAAATTATAGAAGGGGAACCGACTCTTGTTCGAGTTCATTCAGAATGTTTAACAGGGGATGTATTCGGCTCACACCGTTGTGATTGTGGACCCCAATTGCACGCTGCTTTAGCTCAAATTGAACAAGAAGGTCGCGGGGTTCTTTTGTATATGCGCCAAGAAGGCCGTGGTATCGGATTAATGAATAAGCTAAGAGCTTATCAACTGCAGGAAGAAGGGTATGATACAGTTGAGGCAAATGAAAAACTTGGTTTTCCTGCTGACCTGCGCGATTATGGAATTGGAGCACAAATCTTGCGCGAACTTGGTGTAAGACAGATGCGCTTATTAACAAATAATCCACGTAAAATTACTGGATTAAAAGGGTATGAGCTTGAAGTGGTTGAACGTGTTGCACTTCAATTGCCTCATAACAAAGACAATGAGAGATATTTAAAGACAAAGTCAGAAAAACTAGGGCATATGCTTCATTTTTAAATAAGGAAACAAGGCTGCAACACGCCTTGTTTACTACATAAAAACTATACAATAAACATCATTCTTGAGGAGGAAAAGAAAAATGGGACATATTTTTGAAGGACATTTAGTTGGAACTGGGTTAAAGGTAGGAATCGTCGTTGGACGATTTAATGAGTTTATTACAAGTAAATTACTAGGCGGTGCACAAGATGCCCTGAAACGTCATGGTGTAAATGAAGCAGATGTGGATGTTGCTTGGGTACCTGGTGCATTTGAAATTCCTTTTGCAGCAAAGAAAATGCTTGATACAGGTAAGTACGATGCTGTTATTACATTAGGAACTGTTATTCGCGGGGCAACACCACACTTTGATTATGTATGTAATGAAGTTGCAAAAGGGGTAGGTTCACTTGCACTTTCAACAGGTAAGCCAGTTATTTTTGGAGTGTTAACAACTGATACAATTGAACAAGCGGTAGAGCGTGCTGGTACAAAGGCTGGAAACAAAGGCTGGGATGCTGCCACAGCTGCGATTGAAATGGCGAATTTAGGAAAAAGCTTCGAATAGTTAGTAGCATTGAGGTAATCTTAAAAGAATGGAATCTATGTTTCCCCACCTTAACTAAAAAGGTAGGGGACGCAGTCTGATTTCCTTTTTAGATTGCCTCTTTTTCCTTTTACATGACTTTTTTATTTCTCTTGTTTATTTCTAGTAAGAAAATTGATAAAATGAATGGTGGCTGTACATACCCTTCTAAAGGGATAAGGTTTCAAGGAATTATATTTTATACAAAAAAGGAGCAATAAAAAATGGAAAAAGTTTTGATTTTTGGACACAAAAGCCCTGATACTGATACGATTACCTCTGCAATTGTATATGCAGACCTAAAAAACAAATTAGGTGTAAATGCAGAGCCTGTACGCTTAGGTGAACTCAATGGCGAGACACAATATGCGTTAGATCATTTTGGAGTAGAGGTCCCACGGTTAGTTGAAACAGTTGCAAATGAAGTGGAAAATGTTATCTTAGTCGATCATAACGAACGTCAACAAAGTGCTACGGATATTGACTCGGTACGTGTACTTGAAGTAATCGATCACCATCGTATTGCAAATTTCGAAACAAGTGATCCGCTATATTACCGTGCAGAGCCTGTTGGGTGTACGGCTACCATCTTAAATAAGCTGTATAAGGAACATGGTGTGGCAATTGAGAAAAACATTGCTGGTCTAATGGTATCTGCTATTATTTCTGACTCTTTGTTATTTAAATCACCAACGTGCACCGATCAAGATATTGCTGCAGCACGTGAATTAGCTGAAATTGCTGAAGTTGACTTAGACAGCTATGGTCTTGAAATGCTTAAAGCAGGTGCTGATGTAAGCAGTAAATCTGTTGCTGAACTTATTTCTTTAGATGCTAAAGAATTTACAATGGGAACAAACAAATTAGAAATTGCTCAAATTAATGTTGTAGATACGAATGATGTTTTCAATCGAAAAGCAGAAGTTGAAGAAGCATTAACAGCTGTTATTGAAGAAAAAGGCTTAGATCTTTTCTTATTAGTTGTTACAGACATTTTAGAAAATGATTCTAAAATTTTAGCATTAGGTAAATTAACAGATGCAGTAGAAAAAGCGTACAATGTAACGCTAGAAGACAATACTGCTGTTTTAAAAGGTGTAGTATCTCGTAAAAAGCAAATTGTTCCAGGATTGGATACAGTTTTAGCGAAGTAATAGGGATTGAAGATTTAATAGTAAGGTAACTAAAAGTGCCAAATAGCCTATTATGAAAGGGCTAGAGCCTCTTTAGTTACCTTTTTTTCTTTCCGTATGTTTAGTCTTATAGGGTTGTTGTAATTATTTGATAATTGAATTTGATTAATAACAACTTTCATGTTTATTGCATATAGTAAAAACAAAACAAATTAAATGTTGAAAAAATTAAGACGAAATCTGCTGAATTGTGGTAAAATAAATTTTGGTGAAAGCGCATACGATAACAACTCATCACCTGAGTTAGAATGTGAGAGGTCTATTATGCTTGTACCTTATAAGACTACGAATCAAAAAATTGCTATGGGGCTTCTTTCTTTTATGCCAAAGGAGAAAGATGTCAAAAAACTAACAAAAACAATGGAACGTTATGAAAATGATCCTGATTGGAAATTGTATTTATGGAAAGAAGATGATTTTGTTGGTGTGTTAGGCATTTCAGTCGAAGGTGGAGAGGCAATGTTGCAACATCTCTGTGTAAATCCTTCACATCGCAGAGAAGGAATTGGCAAGACAATGCTCCAGGAGTTAAGGAAAATACTCCCTTGTGAATTGAAGCCGACAAAAGAAACAAAAAGTTTTCTATTAGCCTGTGCTGAAGAAGGAGAGAAAAGCGTATAATCACTTTTCTCTTCTTCTTTTTTAAATTTATTTTTCGTTATTTTTTAAAGCTAGCTGACGGGCTCTTTCTGAAATGACACCAGAACGGTCCCGCTGGGTATGTTTATGAATAATATCATCAGTGATTTTTTTTTGCAGGTTCCAATTAATTCCTAACTTCTGACAGCGCTTTTGACAAGAAATAAGTACATCGTCTTTTTCAAATGGCAAATCAAAGTCTGCAAAAGTTCCATTACTAGAGGTAGCAAGATCCTTTTGATGAACTAGTCGTCTTACTAATTCTGTACCATCTAAGCCAAGTTCCGTTAGGGGGGCTTTGTTTTTTGCAAGAATCTTTATTGCTTTGTCATACATCCGACTAGCACCATTTAGGTTGCCTCTACGATGATGGTAAAGACCAACGGCAATTTGAATAAGCCCTACCCAGTGAGAAGTGCGGTTTTTGGGGTCATGTTCTTTCCAATATTCTTCTAGGACTTCATGACATTCAAAATAATCTCGTTCGACGTGAAAATAAATAAGGTAGTCTAGATAAGCGGAAGGGTACATTAGGAATCTCCTTTTTCGGACATGTATTTGTAAATAGT
The DNA here is from genome assembly GCF_023555415.1 of Halalkalibacter alkaliphilus. GTDB lineage: Bacteria > Bacillota > Bacilli > Bacillales > Bacillaceae_D > Halalkalibacter > Halalkalibacter alkaliphilus. Next base: position 33,024 of record NZ_JAKRYL010000002.1, read on the forward strand.
TTAACACAAAATATTATGGCGTTCCCTTTACGCCTTTTGAATTAAATCCTTCATTTGTTTCGTAAAAGAAGCGTTCAGCTTAGGTTCCACGCATCTGTAAAGTATGTTATAATCTCCTCTAGCAATAATTATATTAAGCTAGTGGTGGTTAGATGAATCCTTATAGTGTGAAGCTTGATACATTTGAGGGTCCTCTTGATCTACTTTTGCACTTAATTAATCAAGCAGAAGTTGATATTTATGATATTCCTGTTGCCGTTATTACTGATCAGTACTTAGCATATATTCGCGCTATGCAGGATCTAGAATTAGATATTGCTAGTGAATATTTAGTAATGGCTGCTACGTTGCTTGCAATTAAAAGCAAGATGCTTCTCCCAAAACAAGAGGAGGAGCTTTTTGATGATGAATGGCAACTAGAAGAGGAAGAGGATCCACGAGATGAGTTAATGTATCGACTTATTGAATATAAGAAATATAAAGAAGCGGCATCGGAATTAAAAGAAAAAGAACAGGAACGTAGTCTTGTACATACGCGGCCACCTGAAGATTTAGAGCCGTATATATCCGAAGAAGAGCGACGTGATATTGCCATTTCAGGTGTTTCTTTGTTCGATATGCTTAGTGCGTATCAAAAGTTAATGAAGCGAAAAGAATTAAAAGCACCACGGACAACAACTGTCAAGAGTCAAGAATATTCGATTGAAGATCGAATGCAGGAAATTGTAAAAGAATTAAGGGCACGCTTCAATGGATTTTGTCACTTTCAAGATTTGTTTCCAGTCCCTGAACGTAGTCATATTGTTGTTAGCTTTTTAGCGATTTTAGAACTGATGAAGACAAAAACGATTCGTTGTGAGCAATCCGGTAATTTTTCAGACATCATGATTTACAGCACAGAGGAGGGAGTTCGCAGATGAAGATTCAGGAACTTCATGGAGCCATTGAAGGTTTATTGTTTGTAGTTGGGGATGAAGGGATGACAGTAGAAGATGTCGCGACTGTACTTGAATTAGAGGTACACACGATCCAAGAAGCGATTCTCTCTCTTCAATTGTTATATACCGAGCAGGAACGTGGGTTACAAATTGTTGAAATGGCTGGTGCGTTCAGGTTAACAACGAGACCGGAGCATGCACCTTATTTTAAAAAGCTAGCTGCATCTCCTCTCCATTCGAGTTTGTCACAGGCAGCGCTTGAAACGTTAGCAATTGTAGCTTACAGGCAGCCAATTACGCGAATGGAAATTGACGAAATTAGAGGAGTGAAATCAGATCGAGCAATTCACACTCTTTCCTCTAAGTTGTTAATAAAAGAAGTAGATCGAGCGCCAGGTCCTGGAAGACCGATTTTATATGGAACAACGAAATTTTTCTTAGACCATTTCGGATTAAATAGTTTAGATGAACTGCCACCTTTACCTGAGAATATTGACGAACATTCACTTGAGGATGAGGCAGACCTATTCTTTAGGAAATTTGAAGAAACGCTTGAAACAGAGTAGAGGAATTGAAGCCTTCACATTTTTTTTGTAAACAAACACACAGAGGCCTCTATCTAACATAGTATAGAACGTTACTGCTATGTTACGAGGGAGGAATGCAGTGTGAATGAACATGAAAAAGCAATTTATGACTGGGCCAAAGAGGTAAAAAACATTTGGAATCAATATGGTTCCGAAGTAGAAGCACGGGTAGGATATGATAAAATTAAACCTTTTATTAACTCATTGGTAATGTTACTTAATGAATGTGAACACCCGAATGAACAACGAGGACATAGTGATAAAACGAACTTAGACAGTCTTGCTGCTGAAGTGTATGAAAGGTGGGGGGAATTAGCACCTACTCGTGCTGAAACGGCTCAAGCAGATCAAGCAGATCAAGCTGCCTTTGATCCAGTTCCGATTGGTGGACATAAGTTACCGCCATTGCCATATGCATATAATGCATTAGAACCCTATATTTCAGAGGAAATTATGCGTCTCCACCATCAAAAACACCATCAAAGCTATGTGGATGGCCTTAATAAAGCTGAAAAGGAAATGCAAAAAGCAAGAAGGAAAAGCGACTATGATTTAATTAAGCATTGGGAAAGGGAAGCGGCTTTTAATGGAGCAGGACATTATCTCCATACAATTTTCTGGAATATTATGAGTCCTCGAGGCGGGGGAAGACCAAGTGGAGAACTAGCTCAACAAATAAATCGAGACTTTGGCAGTTTTCGTAAAATGAAAGAACATTTTTCAAATGCAGCAGAAAAAGTAGAGGCAGTTGGCTGGGCCCTCTTAGTATATTCACCACGAACGCATCGCTTGGAGATTCTACAAGCAGAGAAGCACCAAAATTTAAGTCAGCAAGATGTCATTCCGTTACTTGTTCTAGATGTGTGGGAACATGCCTACTACTTACAATACAAAAATGAACGAAAGCCATATATAAATAATTGGTGGAATGTCGTAAATTGGCCAGAGGTGGAGAGGCGTTTCCTTGAGGCACGTCAATTAAGGTGGAAAACGTACAAATAAATCAGAAAACGTATTGAAGAGGTGCCTCATCAAGGTTGAGACACCTCTTTTACTACTTTTCATCATCAAGCAGTTCGAGAAAATATTCTTTTAATGCTTCCATCCGTCGTTCATCTAGTTCCTTCTCTGTTCCAGAAACAATAATAGAGGTAATTGTATCATTTTTATGGAGACCACCATGTTCGCCGCCTTCATTATGAACAGGTGCGCCTTCAGACTTTAGAGTATATCCAGGCTTTGCAGTCACGACCATTGATTCAGAATGACTGTTAAGCGCCCCGTACAGTTGATGAAAAATATCGGGATAATCGCCATAGGCAATTGTTCCATCTAATTCGTTAACTTTAATATCAGCAATTTGTTCATTGCCTTGAAAAGACCACGATTGTCCATATTTATCATACAAACTTCCGCCTTCTTGAACCCGTAAATACCCTTCTGTTCCTACTTGATACAAAATTAATTCATTACCATCGAGCCAAGCAAGATGATCTATCCGATTATCCTGATGTAATTGATCTGCTATGTCGATAAAATCTAAGCTTGGTTCAATTGCATATAAGTATGCTGAGCGGTGGTTGTTTGCTATGACAATATCACCGCTAGATGGTTCATCCATTAGTGGTGCTACAGAATAAGGGTCAAGCAAAGGTTCTAATTCAATAGCTGCTTTTTCTTTCTTATCTGTTAACAGGTCTTGTCCGTGGTCGCCCATGATCACAAAGATGTTTTCGCGAAGAGCTTCGTCCCAACTGTCATATGCATTTAAAATTTCTTGCAAGTACCCATCTGTTTTTGCGAAGTATTCTGGACTAACGGGACCGTGATAATGAGCATCTTTATCATAATTCGGAAAGAAGACCATCAGGAAATCAGGTTGTTCATTTTCTTGAATCAGTTTTGCGGTTACCTCTGCTGAATAGGAGTCGTTAAGACCAAACTTTTGATAAAAGCTTTCGTCTAATTTTGCTCCTTGAACCGCTTTTGGTTTTACCGCTTGACCGAAAGCGAGAAGGTCAGGTCCTTTTGTTTCTATTTTATCTGGCAGATGCAATAATGATTTCATATAGCTCGGTACTGTTACTCTGTGAGTTTGATCACCGCGATAAACAAGAAGGTTGATGGAACCACTCGTCCGACCTTTTTGTTTTAAGTCTTCATAAATGGTGCTTACTTTTGGTGAGATATGGCTTGTGTTTAAATGAGTTAATGTGTTCATTAGTGTATCGTTCATGCCTAATTTCCAATACTTTGATATTGTAGATCCATAATCGACAATGACATCGCCATTAGGATCGTACCAAACAAGACCCGGAACATTATGTTCCTTTGGTGAAGCCCCAGTCACTAATGTGCTTTCAATAGACACAGACATAGACGGAAATGGAGCGACTAAATCGTGATAGACCTGTCCACGTTCGGCTAAAAAGGATAGAGCAGGAAGAGAGCCACGTTCCATTGTTTCCTCAATTACTGGTTTTGTCATTGAATCAATTACAACGACAATGACATTCTTCCCTTTCCCAAGAGTACCTGCTTCAGATGATTGTGCTAAGGTTGCACCCTCAGGACGTTCTTGTTGACATCCAGCTACTAACATACACGCAATGAGGGTGTACATTACTATGATTCTCATACGTTTCACCATCCATTTTTAGTACGTCTGAATTTCAAAGCCTTCCCCATTTTGCCATTCCGCAAATAAGACTGCAGATGGACCTTCGATTCCTCGGTTTAATAATTCATCTATTAACCATGATCTCTCTTTATTTATTTTCGCTAAACCTTCCTCAATTACTTCTCCATCTAGAATGAGGAGTACAGGTAAATAAACATCTTGTGCGGGTATTTGTAAATCACGATTCACAGGATAATCTAATGGTTGTTTACGCATTACATTAACTGCACCATTTGTTTCTAAAATCCCATATTCTACTTCTCGAACAGAAAAAACACCTTTATCACGTAACAGATGCAACAGTTGATCTAGATCTAGTTTGTTCTTTTTAAGTTCTTCATATTGGATCTTCCCTTGAGAAATAATTATAGAAGGGGTTCCTTCAAGCCACGGTCTAGATTTTCGCATTTTTTGCGTAATCATTTCAATCGTATAAATTAAAGTCCCCCATACTACTACCGCATAGAGAACGTAATGGAGACCGATATCTTTATCATAAATTGCATTTCCGACGAGTTCTCCTAATACGAGGGCTGAGATGAAATCAAACGGTGTTAATTGAGTAATTTGACTCTTCCCAAGTACTTTGGTCATAACTAGTAAAGCAAAAAAACCGACAAAGAGTTCTAAAGTTAAATGGAAGAAGTTCGTATTCACACTACTACCCCTTTGTTCGTGATTACATTATGTTTTAGTGTGAGCGAACAAAGGGGTATTTATGAGGAAGAATTTAATTCAGTCAGCCAATGGTCAAATTGTTTGACGAGGAGTTTTGAAGATTGGTGAAGCTTGTGGAGTTCAGAGTTCGTGTCACCTGGGTTTCCGCGGAAGACAGATTTAACTTTCCCGTCATTTGAGGTCCAATGTGATTGTAAGTAGGTATGGTAAGCAGTCCAGAACCTTTGAATAATGAAAATTTGCTCAAGTGAAAACATCTTGGTTAGTTCGGAATTTGAGACATTGTGGTTACGAGGGCTGTTTTCAATAAGCTTAGCGTGTAAATCAAATTGCTGCTTAGAAACGACATCGCGAATTTCATACATCAAAACAAGGAGATGTGCTTTTCTCTCATCAAGCAGTTTTGTTTGTATGTAATCATTATATGCAGTCGAGTGCGATGATAGCTTTTCAATTCGTTCGTTTAAGAAAATTAAGTCGTGTTTCACTTTTATTTGGTTATATAAAATGGTTGATGTTATACCAATTAAAATGATAAGAAGCAAAGAAAAAATAATGGAAAAAAGCATATGTAAGCCCCCTTAAAATCTTAATAGTTCTAGTGTAGCACAAAGATAAGAGCAAGACTTTTTTGACAATATTTGTTTCTTATAGTTTAGATTTAATTTTCCATCCTACTAGTGAAGGAGCACCTTCACTATAAACGAACCGATCTAGGGGGAACGACATTGACAGTAGCGGTGAAATTTAAACAAACATTAGCAGGGTTAAAAAGTGCACAGGCGAGTTTAGAAACATTTGCTCTTGATACGGAAAATCAACAAGCAAAGCAATTATTCCAACAAATGGCTCAGCAAACTCAAAGCGTGATTGATGGACTAGAACCTCGTTTGCAGCAAATCCAAGAAGAAGAGCCCCAATACAAACAATAACATTTTAAAGTTGACAAAAATTGTATCTCATAGATACAAGCATTTTACTTAATCTAACAATACAACATTAGAGGAGGACGTCACCGTGACTGTCGCAGCAAAATTTAAACAAACAATAGCAGGATTAAAAAGTGCACAAGCAAGCTTAGAAACATTCGCTCTTGATACAGAAAATGAACAAGCAAAACAACTATTTCAACAAGCCGCCCAGCAAACCCAACAGGTTGTTGATGGACTAGAACCAAGGTTGCAGCAAATTGAACAAGAAGAACCACAATACAAACAGTAACGGAAAAACAGGTATCCCAAAAGGTCAATAACACACCCTTTGGGGATACCCCCTTACTACATAGCGGTAAAAAAGGAGGAGTAAATCATGAAAGGATTCATAAGTGGAATGATCGTTTTATGCTTACTCGCAGGGTGCCAAAACCTAACAGGAGCTACTCCGGATGTGAAACCTATGCAATTACAAGAAAACGCTATAATCATTCAAGATCAAGCGGATGAAGCAAAAAAAATTGTTCTATCCATGGAGGAAGTTGTTGAAATCAAAGGAGTCTCTGATAACGATGACAACATTTATTTAGCACCTAGAGTAAAACACTTTGACCGATTTAGGTTAAAAGAAATAAGAAAAACAGGATTCGACTCTGTCAAAAAACGCTATCCTGATGCAACTGTATTCTTATCAACGGACCAAAAGATCTTTATGGAACTAGAAAAGTTAGAAAAGGAATTAAAAAATCGAACAATAAGCGAACAACGGTTAAAAAAAGAATTGAAAAAGCTTGAAGATATGATGAAAGGGTAAAGGGGCGAAATCAGATGTCGTCAAGTAAAGGAAAAAATGTTACACCAGCTCAGCAAAAATATCAAATGTTGCAGAAGAAACATGAATTAAAACGACCAGTCGTTAAAAACTGTTTCAGGGCATTTTTGGTTGGCGGATTTATTTGTTTAATTGGTCAAGGACTTCATGTTTTTTATTATACTTTTTTTGATTTTACACAGAGATCAGCAGGTGACCCTACTGTAGCAACATTAATCTTTATTTCTGTTTTATTAACGGGGTTTGGAGTGTATGACCGAATTGCTCAGTTTGCTGGTGGAGGTACGGCTGTGCCTGTAACAGGGTTTGCTAACTCTGTAGCTTCAGCTGCTATTGAACATCGTACAGAAGGTTATGTTCTTGGCGTTGGAGGAAATATTTTTAAATTAGCCGGTTCTGTTATCGTTTTTGGTACAGTCGCAGCTTTTGTCATTGCTCTTATTAAAACGATTCTCATTCAATGGGGAGGGTTGTAGACGATGTTACAAGGTCATCAAACATGGGAGTTTGAAAACAAACCTGTTATTTTGTCCACTGGTACCGTTGGTGGACCATTTGAAGCAGACGGGGAATTAGCAGATGATTTTGACTTATTACATGATGATTTATGGATTGGACAAGATTCTTATGAAAAAGCGCAAAAGGTATTAGTTGAAGAGTCTGTGTCACGAGCTATTGAAAAAGCTCAGTTAAGAAATGAAGATATTCAATTTATGTTTGCTGGGGATCTGATAAATCAAATTACTCCATCTAGCTTTGCAGGACGTACACTAGCAATTCCTTATTTTGGATTGTTTGGTGCTTGTTCAACATCAATGGAAGGATTAGCGTTAGCTTCTTTTATTATTAATGCCAAAGGGGCCGAGCGTATTATTGCAGCTGCTTCGAGTCATAATGCAGCAACAGAAAAGCAATTTAGGTACCCAACAGAATATGGGGGGCAGAAGCCACCTACAGCCCAGTGGACAGTGACAGCATCAGGGGCTGCTTTGGTTTCAAACGTTGGCGATGGACCAGTTGTGACATCGGCAACGATAGGGAAAGTAATTGATATGGGGTTGTCAGACCCGTTTAACATGGGGGGAGCAATGGCTCCAGCAGCAGCTGATACGATTGTTTCACACTTCCGTGATCGAAATTTACCGGCAGATTATTATGACTTGGTCGCAACAGGTGATTTAGGAAAGGTTGGACTTCCAATTGCAAAAGAGTTAATTGAAGAAAAGGGACTACAGTTACCTGAAGATACGTTTCAAGATTGTGGATTGATGATTTATCGAGAAGGACAGCCAGTACTTGCTGGTGGGAGCGGCGCCGGTTGCTCTGCTTCCGTGACATATGGTCATTTGTTAAACCGCATGAAAAAAGGCGAACTAAAACGAATTTTAATCGTGGCAACTGGAGCGCTATTATCACCAATGTCTTTTCAACAAAAAGAAACGATTCCTTGTATTGCACACGCTGTTTCATTTGAAGCAGGGGGTGGCATGCAATGATTTTTATTTCTGCTTTTGTTGTAGGAGGGCTTATATGTGTCATCGGACAAGTGTTAATGGATGTGTTTAAATTAACCCCTGCACATACAATGAGTACGCTTGTTGTGTCTGGTGCAGTTCTTGACGGGTTAGGACTATACGAACCATTAATTGATTTTGCAGGTGCAGGAGCAACGGTTCCAATTACAAGCTTTGGGAATGCTCTTGTACATGGAGCGATGGCTGAAGCTGAAGCGAATGGGATAGTTGGTGTCCTTACAGGGATTTTCGAGGTGACAAGCGCGGGGATCTCAGCAGCTATTATATTTGGGTTTCTCGCTTCTTTAGTATTTAGACCAAAAGGATAAAGGATAAAGGATAAAGGATAAAGGAGAATGATTCATGACAGTTGGAAGCAAAGTTCAAGGGTTACTTATCTCATTGCAGTCCATTGATGCCACATTAACTTCACTTGCATTGAAAACAAAGGAGCCGAAAGCTCGTGAAGCATTTCACCAAGGCGCATTAAAAACAAGAACAGTAATCCAAGAAATTAAAAAAAGAAAGGGTCAAATCGAATTTGATGAACCAACTTATCAACAAACATAAGGGAGGGGCTCTAAATGCTAGGATGGGTTGAAGTTGCGCTACGAAGTTTTGTTGGATTTCTATTATTGATTGCAATTGCGCGGCTTTTTGTTCGCAAACCCTTGGGTGAGGCCTCACAATTAGAATTTGGCTTGATAGCTTCAGTAGCCGTGATCCTAGCTATTGGATCCATTCAACTAGCCGTCCCAATTGGATATTTATTAGTAGCTTTACTCATTTGGGCCGGTGGAGCAATTGGAATAATGTATTTTAGTGTCAAGAACGCATCATTCAGATCAGCTATTTATGGTAAAGGAATCCCGATCATGAAGGATGGAAAGATACTGGAAGATAATATGAAAAAACAGCATTTATCTACAGATGAATTATTACGAAAACTTAGAGGAAAGCAAGTATTTCAAGTAGCGGATGTTGAATTTGCTGTATTAGAAGGAAATGGTGAATTAAATGTTCTTGTAAAAAAAGAACAACAACCGATCACAGCGAAAATGCTTGATCATCAAGTGCCCCCAATCAAGGAACCGGAAACTGTTATTATGGATGGGAAGATATTACATGAACCGTTAGCAACAAGAGGGTTAAATCAAGAATGGTTAAAGGCAGAGTTAGAAAAAATGAATGCCATAATTGAAAATGTTTTTATGGCTCAAATCGATGAATATGGTCAATTAACCATTGATTTATTTGATGATGTTCTTCAAGTTCCACAACCGACAGAATTACCAATGCTTGAAGCGAATATTAAAAGCATAATAGCTGACCTTGAGACATTTACTCTTGATACGGAGAATGCTCAGGCAAAAAAGAGCTATAAATGGTGTGCAGAACAAATGAAACAAGTTCATGAACAAGTCTCTCCGTTTACTAAAACGTAAAAAAATATAAAACCTTCATAAAAAGGTATTAAACGTCCCTTTCGTTTTCGTTACGAAGGGATTTTTGATTATAAATTAGTTTAATATATGAGTTTATGATGCATTATTTGGGAAGACTGGAAATAACTATCGTCTAGCTGTTGTTATGTAAAATTTCGTATTTTAAAAAGGAGAGGAGAAGTGTTGGAATACATTATTTCATTTGGGAAAGCAATAGGATTGTTTGTTGTAGGATTAACGGCATTTCGCTTTATGGGAAGCCAAGCAGTTAGCAGGTTAACTGACTTTGACTTAGTGGTGGCAATTGCGATAGGTGCGTTAATTGCTAAGCCATTGGCAGACCCAGAATTAAATCCATGGATTGCAATTGTAGCAATTTTTGCATTAGTTATAGCACAAATTGTTATAAGTTGGCTTTCACTTAAAAGTACAGTCTTTGAGCGAATTATTTCAGGTAAACCTATTAAGATTATTGAAAATGGTTTAATTGTGATGAATGGGTTACGAAAAGCGAGGATCAGCAAAAATGAATTGAACGAAGAATTACGAGTAAAAGGATTTAAATCTCCCTCAGAAGTTCAACAGGTTATTATAGAACCAAATGGCAAGTTTAGTGTATTTCCAAAATCTAAACAGGATGAGCTCAATAAAGATTAAAAAATTTACATTTGCAGTTCGTCTCCTCTTAATAAAAAGTCAATTAAACTATCATATTGATGGAACAACTGTACAATAGAAACATCAAGGAGCTACTATAATGTTAATTGCACTCATTCAAAAAGTACTTCATAAAACAATTAAAATAGAACACTGGAAAATATTTCTAATGGGTTTTATTTTTTTTGTTTTAAGTTCATTTATCGTTTATTTATTAGAGCCAAATGAATATAAAAATCCGCTTAACGGTTTTTGGTTTGTGATGACCACTGTATCACAAGTTGGTTTTGGTGATTATATTCCTAAAACAATCTGGGGTAGACTTTATACAGTTGTATTGTACCTTTTTGGGGTTGGTTTTTTTGCTATTATTATTGCTAAGTGGGTTGACTTAGTCAATAAATATGAAGAATTAAAGGAGCAGGAAATAATGGGGTACACAGGAAAAGATCATATGGTGATGATTAATTGGTCTCTAAAAGCGAAAGAAACGATTGAACAATTAATAAAACTACATCAAAAGATTGACATTGTTTTAATCGATCAATTAAATAATTCTCCTATTAATGACCCTAATATTCACTTTGTTAAAGGGAGTGCTGCTAAAATTGATACGCTTGAAAGAGCTAATGTACTTGATGCTAAATCAGTATGTATTTTTGGTCCTGATCACAGCATTGATAACATCGCAGCAGATGGAAAAACGTTGTTAATTGCATCTACGATTAAACAATTGGCAAACAAGAAAAAGTCTAATTTATATATTATTGCAGAAATCTTAGATGAAGATCATATAACGAATACGGATCTTAATTGTATTAACGAATTTATTTTATCTAATAAGCCATTTTCTTACTTAATGGCAAAAACCGCTTTACAACAGCAGCATAATATTGTGAAACCTTAACTTTATCAACATGTAATAGTAGTAGTTAGGTTACGTAAATATTTTTAGGAATAATACTTATTTGACCATTTAGTTCCAATATAGCATATTCAATGTCTTCAATACTTGATAAAAATCCTGCCAATTTTAAGTTCTCAATTAACATTTCTAATCAAAACTTTTTCATAATCTTTTGCTATTATTATGTTTTTTCCAACTATCTATATTTGAATTTTATAATAGAAACATTTTTCTTTAAGTGTTTTTTAGTTGTCTATACGAAAGGAAAATTAAAGTTAGGAAAATATGTAGATCAATGAGGTAAAAAATAATCCACACATAGCTAATAATATTGAAAACTGGATGATGGTAAAGTCCTTGATGCGGGTGCTGAAGCCAATCATTGAAATAAAATAATTGATAGCCTGATAAGCTATTTGTCGTGTTGAAATCTATAGCAAACCAAGCGATGTGAATAGCAAAAAAGGCAATTGTATGTATGAAAAACAGTTGTTGTCGATACTTTACATACGGTTTAAAGTTATTGCTATTTCCAACTGCATTAGGTAACTTACGATATTCTTCAAATTTGTTTTGTATATATTGATCCATACGTTTAAAGTCTGCACTGCCTAAAGTGCTAGCATAAATGATAAAAAGAATGATAACTATTTGAAAAAAAGACACTTTTCCTGTGAAGAAGTAGTTAACGCCAGCTAATAAGCCTTGAAAAAGAGTACATAAGATAATGAATGTCAAACACCATTGACTAATACGATAAAATTTAAACCTATAACGAAAAATAAAAAACAATAGTGTCGCTACCCAAGTAAGTCCTTCTGAAAGTATAAATAAAATCCACCCATGATCAAACAGGAATGGCACTCATTTTCCTCCTCTAATGCCTGTCTTAGTTTATCTACCTATATGATATAAAAAGTTCCATTATTCTGAAATTCAGTTCGATGTCAATAAAAGGAGGAATCTCAATAATAAATTTAACAATCAAAGGGGGAAAATATATTTATGAAATAATAAGGAGGGAGAGAGGAAAGTGACTGTAGGAACACAGGTTAGGCAAGCTTTAGCAAATGCTAAAAGTGTACAAGCAAATTTAGAAACATTTGCTCTTCAAACAAAAGATGAAACGGCTAAAGAAAAGTATGCCAAAGCTGCAACTCAGATTCAAGAAGTTATTGATGGTCTTGAAACACGAATGGAGCAAATTGAGCAGGAAGAACCAAGTTTTAAAATGGATTCAAAAGTTTGAAGGTACTATCATAATGAGGGCTGACTCAAGATTGGGAGCTGGCCCTTTTCTCTTTCTGTACTTTTTACATATGATATATAAAATTCAACCGATAGTGAATTTGTCTTAACCGTATTAAGCTCTCTACTTGATCCTCATCTTTCACATTTTCTTTCAACAATTCAACTTCTAATTCAATGTCTTTATAGTCATCAAGTGCAGCTAAAAGCTGGACCTTCCATTTTCGCTTTGAATATGTATTTTCGAATTCTCTAATATTTTCGAGGGCATTGTCCCATTCTTCTTTTTCAATCAAATGCTGTAGCTCTGAAATTTTGGTGAATAATAATTCATCTTTTTCCGTTTTAACCAAATCCCCAACATTACAGCCTGAAATTGTCAAGAAAACCAGACATAGTCCCAGTATAAAAGTGATTCTTTTACCCATATTACTTCTCCTTATATCTATAGTATGCTTACTCTTACTTTGCCCAATAATAAAAAAAGTACGCTTTTCTTAGAATAAGAGGTGGGATAATGACAGAGCTAGAGACGGTTTTAATTAGAGGTGTTACAGGTATTCTTTTTATGCTTTTTTTAGCTAGGTTGATGGGAAAGAAACATATCAGAGACATGACATTTTATGAATATATAGTAGGGATTTCAATCGGGAGTATTTCGGCGGAATTAACGTTTGGAACTGAGGTCAGAATGTCTAACTTCCTTCTTGGAATGCTAATTTGGGCTATCATTCCAATTATAATTTCTAAGATTGAATTGAAGTCATTTCGCTTTCGGATAGTAACGGAAGGTCATCCTACCATTTTAATTAAAAACGGAAAAATCCTTGAAGAAAATCTAAAAAAAGAGAATTTAACGGTAGATGAAATGATGATTAGTCTACGTCAAAAGGATTTCTTTAAACTTTCCGATATTGAAACAGCTGTTATGGAGAAAAATGGACAAATAAGTGTTATGAAAAAAAGCGAGTTGCAGCCATTAACTCCAAAAGATATCGGAAAAATTGTTGAACGGGAACGTGAACCGCGAATTGTCATAATAGATGGGAATGTGATGGAAAGAAGTTTAAGTGAATATGGTTATACGAAAGAATGGCTGCTTGGTGAAATAATGAAACAGGGAGCAAAGAGTTTTTCTGATGTATTTTTTGCTCAAATTGATTCGATGGGAAATGTGTATATTGACTTGTATAACGATACAATAAAAATGCCACAAATCAAACAAAAGCTATTAGTCGCAGCAAATATTAAGCAGCTTCAAGCTAATTTAGTTAACTTTTCGTTGCAAACAGAAAATGCAACTGCAAAGGAAATGTACAAAGGGTATGCAAAACAAATGGATAAATTGTTAGACGATATGAGTGGATATTTAAAAGAGTAAAGGACAATAAAAAAGATGTTCCCTGGGGTGGGAGCATCTATAAATCGAAGAATTTCAGTGCTGAATTCGTTGATACTTGTCGTCTTTATTTGTATATGAAAGGTGCAGTTCTCCTTCATTATTTATTGTACACAGAAAAATACTCTCAGTTCTTGCGATTCCCTCGTTATGCAAACGCAACCGAATGGATTCTTTTGTTACACCGAGTTCTGTTAAAATTTCTTCTTGAAAATCCCCTTCAATAATAATGGGATAGGAAATTCCACTGCTCTTCTTTTTAATCCCTAAATCTTCAATGCTAGGAGAGGAGCTCTCAGGCTTCTTTTGGACACTAAGCTCCCCATTAGCTTCAATAACACCGATCTTAACCTCATTAATATCAAAAACATCTTTCTGACGGAGTAACTGGAATATATTGTCAATCGAATACTGAATCGATTGTAAATTATGGACTAATAACTGTCCATCTCGTATGACTACCGTTGGCTCAAATGTGATAAACTTCCCGAATTTTCGTTTTTTTATGGATAGTTTTGCGATCGCTTTTTGGAAAAAACCAATAACGACGATCGCAAAAGCTGTATGTATATGACTGACAGTAGGATCAGCTAAATCCGCGCCTGTAACACTTGCAAGCGTAACAAAAATGAGAAAATCAAAGATAGGTACTTCGCCAATGGACCTTTTTCCCATGAATAAAGTCATTGTTAGCAATAACGGGAAAATAGTTAAGATACGACCAAAAATATTAGCAAGTTCTAATAACATATTTTACTCGTCCTTCTCATTTAGATAGTCTTATTCATTATTTCCTAATCTTATAAAGATAAACAAGTTCGTTTATGATTCCAAAGGTCATTGTCATATCATTGGTTGTCCTGCATAGACTTGGCTAGTAAGAGAAGAAAAAAGACAGGCACATGATGTGTCACATCAGGAGATAACATTATAAAGACAGGACGGGGATCAGAAATGGGAAAAAAACTTGGACTTATTGTGATTGCTATGTTTTTAATTATTCCAATATTGCCGCTTCATGCACATGCAGAACAACGTAATTTCTCGGTTTCTGCTCAGGCTGCTGTCCTAATTGAGCAGGAATCAGGACGAGTTTTATATGGGAAAAACGAACATGCCCCACTGAGAATTGCGAGTATTACCAAAATCATGACAGCCATCCTTGCGATTGAATCAGGAAAAATGGAAGAGATGGTAAAAGTATCTTCCCGGGCAGAAGGAACAGAAGGTTCTTCTATTTATTTACGCTCAGGAGAAGAGATTAAACTGAAGGATCTCGTTTATGGGCTAATGCTTCGTAGTGGAAACGATTCAGCAGTGGCAATCGCCGAACATGTTGGTGGAAGCCTTGAAGGGTTTGTTTATTTAATGAACGAAAAAGCTGGGCAATTAGGAATGAATAATACAATGTTTCAAAATCCTCATGGTCTTGATGACCATGAAGACCACTATTCTTCTGCCTATGATATGGGAATCCTAACACAGTATGCAATGGATAATGAAATGTATCGTGACATTTCCTCAACGAAAAATTATCGATCAGAAGGAGACCAAATCCGAGTTTGGCACAATAAGAATAGACTATTAACCGAACTTTACAAATACTCAACAGGGGGAAAAACGGGTTATACAAAACGAGCAAAGCGTACCCTTGTTTCAACAGCGGAGAAAGATGATGAGAAACTGATAGCTGTAACATTAAATGCACCTAGTGATTGGCATGATCATATGAACTTATTCAACTGGGCGTTTGAAACCTATGACTCAGAAGTGTTAGTAGAAGAAGGGATTCAACAAGGTATTGAGGATGAATTTTATAAGGATCATGTATATGCACCTTACGCATTTAAATATCCATTGTCACAATCCGAACAAGAGTCCCTTTCAAAAGAGGTAACCCTATATAAACCACCAAGTGAAGAACGTAAAGATAATTATGTTCCACCTCAACCTGTGGGCAAGGTAGAATTATTTATTAATAACGAAGAAATTGGGCAGGTCCCGTTGCTATACGACCCTCCCAAAATAGAAGAAAAGAAAGGATTTTGGACCCGATTTCTCGATCTTTTTTCTTTAACCATTGGGGTGAGAAGTAGTGATTAATAAAATTTGGGTAGCGATGCTTGTCATTGGAATTGCCTTTGGGGCAGTAAATGGTCGAATGGAAGAAGTGAATGAAGCCATTTTTGCTGGAGCGAAGGATGCTGTGACCATTTGTCTTGGCCTGATTAGCATCCTCGTTTTCTGGCTTGGTTTAATGAGAATTGCACAAGAAGGTGGACTTTTAAATGTCCTTGCGAAGCTTATGCGTCCGATTGCTACTAGAATATTTCCTGAGGTACCGTCCAACCATCCGGCCATGGGTTATATTTTATCGAATATGACTGCTAATCTTTTTGGATTGGGAAATGCCGCAACTCCTATGGGGATTAAAGCGATGCAGCAGCTAAAAGAATTAAATGGGGGAAGAGACTCAGCTAGTCGCTCGATGATTACGTTACTTGCTATTAACACAGCTAGCATTACGTTAATTCCAACAACGGTGATTTCCATTAGAATGAGTTATGGTTCTGTTTCACCAACTGAAATTGTGGGGACAACTCTTGTAGCAACGACTTGCTCAACAATTGGTGCTATTTTAATCGATCGATATTTTTATTTTAGGCGAGTAAGGAAGGGGCGTGTCTAGATGGAATGGATCACGGTCATTTCGATTTGGTTTATTCCTATTTTAATCGCTTTTGTCCTTATGTATGGAACGTACAAGCAGGTACCAACGTATGAAACATTTGTAGAAGGAGCAAAAGAAGGTTTTGGTATGGCGATCTCTATCATTCCCTATCTAGTAGGGATGCTCGTAGCCATATCTGTTTTTCGAGCCTCAGGTGCAATGGACTTTATTATTGAATTGATGAAACCTGCTCTGCAGGCCATTGGTGTCCCTTCTGAAATCGTTCCACTGGCAATGATTCGACCAATTTCTGGAACGGGTGCTTTAGGGATGACATCTGATTTAATTGCTACTTATGGGCCAGATTCTTTTATAGGAAGACTTGCATCAACAATGCAAGGTAGTACAGATACGACATTTTATGTGTTAACAGTTTATTTTGGAGCAGTGGGAATTAAAAAGATGGGAGATGCCTTAAAGGTAGGTTTGTTAGCTGATATTGTTGGGGTCATCGCTTCTATTCTAATTGTAACGTACGTGTTTGGAGTGTAGTCATATTTGATAATTAAAATACGATAGAATGCTTTGCTTCTTATTGAAGTGAAGCATTTTTTTGTGAGAGAAGTTTTATAGAAATGAGTGGGATGGTTTTAAAAGGAATAACAAAAGCTAAAAGGTAAAGTTAGACCCTTTTCTTTTCATAGATAAGGATGAACTAAGGGGGCATTGTAGTTGGATTTACATTTTGTTTGGAAAGCAATTGTTATTGTTTTTGGAGGAGTATTAATTTTACGTTTAGCCGGGAGAAAGTCGATCTCTCAATTGACGGTCGCACAAACGGTCATGATGGTAGCGGTAGGCTCGTTAATCATTCAACCTGTAGGTGATCGGAATATATGGATTACTATGTTAATTACACTATTGCTAGTCCTAACACTTCTTTTTATCGAATATATCGTGTTGAAATTTGATGTTCTTGAAAGCTTCTTTTATAGCAAATCGGTTATTGTTGTAGAAGACGGAAAATTAAACGAAGAAAACTTAAAAAAACTAAGGTTAACTGTTGATATGCTTGAGGTTAGAATGAGGCAGCTAGGAATCCAGAAAATAAGTGACCTTCAGTGGGCAACGATCGAATCAAATGGTCAATTAGGATATATGCTAAAACCTGAAAAGCAATATGCTACTAAAGAGGATATTCAAATGCTACTATCTCTACTTCAAGCGCACATGCCTAACTCAGCTATTCAAACGCCAATCACTCAATTAAGTGAATCGCCGAACTTATTTACGGAAGTGAAAAATAAAGAACATTTAATTGAACACCCTAAGAATTTGAAATGAGGCTAGAAAAATGAATGTAAAACTAAAGTATCAAACATTATTTTTAACCCTTATAAAATGGATCTCTTTTGGGGGTGTCATTGGGTTAATCATAGGGTCTACAACAGCTTTTCTTTTACATACGAATGATTTACTTGGGGAAACACGAGAAGCAAATTCATGGCTTTTTTTTTTCTTCCTTTAGGTGGGGGCGTTTTGGGCTATATGTATATGAAATTAGGAAGGAAAGCTGGGAAGGATTTATATAAAGGAAATAATCTCGTAATAGAAGGGGTTCATGGAAAAACGAAGATGTTACGAAGGTTAGGTCCTCTCGTTTATTTGGGAACATTTATTACAATTTTATTTGGAGGATCGACTGGAAGAGAAGGGGCTGCCATCCAAATGGGAGGGAGTGTAGCTGAAGCAATAAATCGCTTTTTCAGAGTGAATCTAATTGATACAAAAATTTTGTTGATGGGCGGAATTAGTGCTGGCTTTGGGGCAGCTTTTGGAGCTCCAATAACAGGAGCAATCTTTGGAATGGAAATGACCACTTTAGGAAAAATGAAATATGAAGCAGTTGTACCTTGTCTTGTAGCAAGTTTTGTCGGTCATTATATAACTGAAAAAGCTTGGGGAGTAGAGCATGAATCATTCATTATACAAGCAGTTCCAGAGCACTCCGTATTTTCATTTAGTAAAGTAATATTATTAGCCATTATTTTTAGTCTTCTAAGTGTTCTATACTGTCAGTTGAGGCACGGGATTCATAAAGCTTCTGAAAAATACACAAAGAAAAATCATATGGTAAGAGCATGTGTAGGGGGAATCATTATTGTAGTGTTAACTATAATATTAGGTACAGTAGATTACAACGGACGTGGATTAGACATGTTGGAACAATCTTTTAAAGAAGAAGTTCCACCGTTTGCCTTTCTAGCTAAACTCGTATTTACAGCAGTTACTCTTGGAACCGGTTTTGTCGGGGGAGAAGCAATTCCTTTATTTTTTATGGGAGCAACTTTAGGAAATGCTCTGTATGGAATTGTTGACTTGCCACTTTCTTTCCTTGCTGGAATTGGTATGATTGCTACATTTGCCGGAGGAGCTAATACACCAATAGCAGCGTTTTTGTTGGCTATTGAGATGTTTGATGGCAAAGGAATAGAGTTTTTTTTCTTGCTTGCCTAACAAGTTATATTGTTTCGGGGCATCATGGACTTTGGCCTTCTCAAACCATATATGAGCCAAAAAGCAGATTGTTTAGTATTCCAACGGGGGAGTCAATTAAAAATATTGAACAAAATAAAAAATCGTAACCTCTTTTTTATTTGTTCGAATAATGTTGCAGCGTTTCTCCTTTTTAAATGGAAGCCTCTAAGTAATATTCTAATACTATGGAGGCCTCTGAATCTGCATTAGTGAAGGGGAGCAACTCTAATGCTTATTAAAGTTGAAAATCTTGATTTGACTATGAATCTATGGTAAAAATTTCATTAGGAGGAAGACAAGACGTATTAAGCAAAGGAGGAGAAACAACATGAACAAATGGGGTCTATTCATTGGTGGTGAATGGGTTTCACTCAATGAGCAAATAGATGTAATAAATCCATCTACAGGTGAGTTAGTTGGGAAAGTACCTAAAGGGGGAGCTTTAGAAGCAGAGCGTGCAGTTGATGCGGCTTACGAAGCCTTTTCAAAATGGTCTAGTCTTACCGCGAATGAACGTAGTGAATTAATGATGAACTGGCATCAATTAATTAAAGAGGAAACAAAAGAGATTGCCAAGTTAATGACAGTAGAACAAGGAAAGCCCTTAAAGGAAGCAATTGGAGAAGTAGGGTATGCCAATAGCTTTCTATCTTGGTATGCAGAAGAAGGAAAACGAATTTATGGAGAAACAATTCCAGCTTCAGCTTCAAATAAACGACTTTTTGTTCATAGACAACCTGTTGGAGTTATTGCTGCGATCACGCCATGGAACTTTCCGGCTGCTATGATTACAAGAAAAATAGCACCGGCACTTGCTTCTGGTTGTACGGCTGTGATTAAGCCAGCGGAACAAACACCTTTAACGGCTTTATATTTGGCTAAACTTGCTGAGAAGGCTGGAATTCCTGCGGGTGTAATTAATGTAGTTATTGGTGACCCGAAAGAAATTGGCCAAACATGGATGAGTGATGAGCGTGTTAGAAAAGTGACGTTCACTGGTTCAACTGAAGTCGGTAAGCTTTTGATGAGACAAGCAGCTGACACAGTAAAGAAATTATCTTTAGAATTAGGCGGACATGCGCCATTTATTGTTATGAATGATGCTGATTTGGATTTAGCAGCAGAAGGGGCAATTGCTTCAAAGTTCCGTAACGCTGGGCAAACATGTGTATGCGCTAACAGAATCTATGTACATGAAGATGTTGTTGAACCATTTTTAGCAAAGTTTATTGAAAAAGTGAGAGATTTATCGGTTGGCGATGGGTTACAAGATGGAAATGATATCGGACCGCTAATTAATGAGGACGCGGTTGCGAAAGTCGTACAGCAGGTTCAGGATGCAAAAGGCAAAGGGGCTCAAGTGTTAATAGGTGGAGAGACGATTTCCGGATTGTTTTATCAGCCAACGGTTATTGCGGGGGCTACAGATGATATGATTTGTATGACGGAAGAAACGTTTGGACCAGTAGCACCAGTTTCTACTTTTTCTACAATTGACGAAGTCATTCGGCGTGCCAATGATTCACGTTTCGGTTTAGCAGCCTACCTTTATACACAAAATCTATCGAATGCGATTCGAATGAGTGAGGCGCTTCAATATGGAATTGTCGGTGTGAATGATGCTCTTCCTTCAGTTGCTCAAGCTCCATTTGGAGGCTTTAAGGAAAGTGGATTAGGGAGAGAAGGAGGACATCACGGTATAGAAGAGTTTCTTGAGACGAAGTATATTTCAATGGGGATTTAAACATACTGGTGTGATAGGAGCAACGAACGCTATGGAGAGCTGTCAAATCTCCATAGCGTTTTCTATTTATATAATAGGCTGAAATTTCTTTCGCTTGAGAATTAATTAGTGGAAGAGTATGATGGTACATGAGGTGAACAAGATGGAACGGTTACAGAAAGTAATTGCCCAAGCTGGAATAACATCACGGCGTAAGGCAGAACAATTAATTATTGATGGAAAAGTAAGAGTAAACGGAAAAGTAGTACGTGAGTTAGGAGTAAAAGTAACGCCGAACAAAGATGAAATCGAAGTAGAAGGTGTACCAATTGATCGAGAGGAACCAGTATATTTTCTTTTGTATAAACCAAGTGGTGTTATCTCGAGTGTGAAAGATGAAAAAGGTCGTAAAACAGTAACGGACTTTCTTGAAATCGAACAACGTGTGTTTCCAGTTGGAAGACTTGATTATGATACATCTGGCTTGATTTTGCTGACCAATGACGGGGATTTTGCTAACATGCTAATGCACCCTAAATTTAAAATGGAAAAAGTATATGTGGCGAAAGTAAAAGGTATCCCTTCGAGAGAAAAGTTAAAACAACTACAAAATGGTGTCATGCTTGAAGATGGAAAGACTGCCCCTGCGAAAGTGAAAATGATGTCAATAGATAAGAAGAAACAAACTGCCATTATTCGATTGACAATTCATGAAGGAAGAAATCGCCAAGTACGTCGTATGTTTGATGCGATTGAACACCCTGTAATGAAATTAAAGCGTGAGCAGTATAGTTTTCTAGACTTAAGGGGGATGAACCCTGGCGACGTTCGACCACTTAAGCCGATTGAAGTAAAGCATTTACGTGAATTAGCTGTCACGAAACCGTCATAAAGCTCCCATAGTTACATACAGTTTCTAACGTTATAATAGAGGAAATAGCGTAAGGTTAAGGAAGGGGGATATGTTTGTTGAAACAAAAAAGATTAATAATGAGATCGAGTATTTTGGCGATTATCGCGTTAGCACTTGCCTATACATTTTACTCCAACTTTATGGCAGACCGGAGTGTGGCCAAAGCTGGGGATTTGTCTGTTAATTTTGTATTGCATGACTTAGAAGGTGAACGCATCGAGCTCGAGGAATTTAAAGGAAAAGGTGTCTTCTTAAATTTTTGGGGAACATATTGTCCTCCGTGTGTAAAAGAAATGCCGATTATGGAAGAACTATACGCTGAATATAAAGAGAAGGGCGTCGAAATTATTGCCGTTAATGCCAATGAGCCTAAACTTACGGTTGAACGATTTGCAAATCGTCACGGCTTAACATTTCCAATTGCAATCGATAATGGGTTAAATGTCATTGAAGCATATGGAATTAGGCCGTTGCCAACAACTGTTTTAATCGATGAACATGGAGTGATTGTGCGAGTGTTCACAGGTGGCATGACAGAGCAAATGGTGCGAGACTTCATGGAAGAGATTAAGCCTGGAACATAATTGAGGTGTGGGGAAATGAGTAACTTAACGTGTGAGTGCGGCCACGTAAACCCACGTGGAACGATTGTTTGTGAATCGTGTGGGAAGCCGCTTGGAACGAATGACAACCAAGAAAAGCTACTAGATATGAAATATGAAGGTGTGGCTAGAAGGTCTCAAACGTACACAACAACCTTTATAGATAAAGTATGGATGTTCTTCTCTTCTGTAAAAGTAGGAATATGGATTATTGTCATCACTCTTCTTGCTTCAGCATTAGGGACAATCTATCCGCAAGAAATGTACATCCCGCCTTCTGTTAGACCTGAAGACTATTATGCAGCGGAATACGGTTTTACGGGCCAATTGTATTATCAATTAGGCTTTCACAATTTATATAGCTCATGGTGGTATATGCTACTAATTGCTAGTTTAGGGGTATCCATTTTAATTGCTAGTATTGATCGTTTTTTTCCGTTGTACCGTGCGTTAAAAACGCAAAGGGTAACAAGGCATGCGAATTTTTTGAAAAGACAACGTGTGTTTGGGACGTCTGAAGTAAAAGACATTGATGGGTCGTTTGATGTTGTAAGAAAGAAGTTAAAAGAGAAAAAGTATAACATCTCTGAAGAAAACGGGAATCTAGTTGCAGAAAAGGGAAGGTTCGCGCGCTGGGGGCCATATATTAACCACATTGGATTGATCATCTTTTTGATTGGTTGTATGCTGCGCTATTTTCCTGGTATGTACGTTGATGAGCATATGTGGATTCGAGAAGGAGAAACCACGGTCGTTCCAACTACAGGCGGGCAGTACCATATTGGGAATGAAGAGTTTATTATAGAACTTTATGATGAAGATGATTATGTATTCGGAGAGGCGATGCAAAGAGCTGGAGGACCGATTGTTCGAACGTATCAAACTAACGCTGTTTTATACGAGAGAGAAAATACAGGAGCAGTTGGTACTGAAGGAGATTTAGTAGAAATAGATCGAGCGGAAATACGAGTGAATGAGCCTATGAAGTTTGATGATTTTGCCCTCTATCAAGTTGATTATAAGCTTCATGAATTAAATTCGATGACCTTTACGCTAGAGGAGAAAGCAACGGGTGAGACTTTTGGAGAAGTTACCATTGATTTGTTCGATCCGCAATCCTCTTATGACCTAGGGGATGGGTACAGAATTGAAATTAGAGAGTATTTCCCAGATTTTGTTATGTCGAGTTCGAATGTTCCATCGACCAGGTCACAAATTCCTGATAATCCAGTGTTTATTTTCGATATGTACACACCTGATACTCCAGAAGGAGAAGTCAGTTTTGTTGGAATTCGGACAAATCTTGAACCGATGGGGGAAAATGATTATAAGATGACCTTTGTAGATGTAGAAACAAAGCATGTCTCTGCTCTAATCGTCCGGAAGGATTATACGCTCCCTATCTTGATTATCGGTGGATTTATTTTTATGATTGGCCTTGTTCAAGGTTCTTACTGGGCACACCGTCGAATTTGGTTCCAACGAATAGATGGAAAAGTTTGGATAGCTGGTCATACGAATAAAAACTATCTTGCACTAAGAAAAGATATTGATTACGTAATCTCTGATACATCCTTATCTGCTCCGGTCGATCAGGTGGAAGAAGAAGAAGTAAACAACAAAAGTTAAATTAAAATATTTTAGGTTTTAGGAAAGGGATTGGGAATGGAGACATTCCTAGCCCTTTTTGTGAGGAGGATACATCAAATGGCAGCAATCAGTTCAAATTTCCTACTTATTGCCTTTTTCGTTTATCTATTAGCGACGATTGCGTTTACTGTCTCTATTACAGGGAAGAAATGGCGTGACAAACAAGGGGAAATGACCGGAAACAGGTGGGGCTTTTTCGGCTTCCTATTGTCGATTTTAGGCTCTTTATTATCAATTGGGTATTTTATCACACGCTGGATTCATTCAGGACATGCTCCAGTTAGTAATATGTTTGAGTATATGACATTCCTTGGAATTGCGATTGGCTTTGCATTTGTTATTATTTATGCTATTTATCGCTCTAATTATCTTGGGTTGTTTACAATGCCAATTGTTATGCTCATCATTGCATATGGCTCAATGTTCCCTGGTGAAGTGGCGCCGCTTATTCCTGCGCTTCAAAGTATCTGGTTGAAAATTCATGTTATTACAACTGCAATTGGCCAAGGAATCCTTGCTATTGGTTTTGTAGCAGGCCTTATTTACCTTATTCGGACGATAGACTTTACTAAAGCAAATAAACAAACTCGATCATTGGAATTTGTTTTGTATGCCATTTTAAGTTTAGTTGGCTTTATTTTAATGGGGTCTATTTTTAATGCAATGAATTACGAAGCGAATTTTGCATACATCAATGAAAATGGAATGGAAGCTGAAATGACGTATACTCTCCCAGCCTTAGTTGGTCCAAATGAGGGGGAACTTTTAACGGAAGGAGTTATGTCACCAATTGTTCACGCTCCGGCCATTATTGTCGCTAATGACTTAAATACAGTTATTTGGTCTCTATTCTCAGGCTTTGTCCTGTATTGGGTGTTAAGGTTCGTTTTACGGAAACGAATTGGTGCAGCAATCCAACCGATATTAAAGGGAGTTAGCCCTCAAGCAGTTGATGAAGTTAGTTATCGTGCCATTGCAATTGGCTTCCCGATATTTACCCTAGGTGGACTAATCTTCGCCATGATTTGGGCCCAAATTGCTTGGACACGCTTCTGGGGGTGGGATCCGAAAGAAGTGTGGGCACTCATTACATTTCTTTTCTATGCTGCCTATTTACATTTACGGTTATCGAAAGGATGGCATGGAGAGAAATCAGCTTGGCTATGTGTAATTGGATTTGCCATTATTATGTTCAACCTAGTCTTTGTAAACTTAGTTATTGCTGGTTTACACTCATATGCATTATAAAGCACAATGAAGAAAGCGATAAGGCGATAGTAACTGCGCTTATCATTGAGACCTACTGAAAAAGGAGAAAGTTCCTTTTTTAGTAGGTCTCTGCTAAATGTACTGGGTTTTCTTTCATTTGATAATTTTGTGGTAAAATACATACAATAGCTTGATCCGAGGAGGAAGGAATAATGGAAAAAGAAGCACGTATTTTAGTAGTAGACGATGAGGATAGAATTCGCAGATTGTTAAAGATGTATCTAGAGCGTGAAAACTATGAAGTAGAAGAAGCAGAGAATGGGGAGCAAGCATTAGAATTGGCTCTTGGAGAGGAGTACGACTTAATCCTTCTAGATATTATGATGCCTGGAATGGATGGAATTGAAGTTTGCCAGGAACTAAGGAAAACAAAGGCTACACCTGTGATGATGCTGACTGCAAAAGGGGAGGAAGCAAACCGAGTGCAAGGATTTGAAGTAGGGACAGATGATTACATCGTTAAGCCATTTAGCCCTCGCGAGGTCATCCTGCGAGTAAAGGCATTATTAAGACGGTCTTCTTCAACTAAATTCTTGCAAACGGACACACAAGCAAAAGATGTATTGGTTTTTCAACATTTAATGATTGATAATGATGCCCATCGAGTGACAGTGTCAGATGAAGAAATTAGCCTGACTCCGAAAGAATATGAACTGCTTCATTATTTGGCTCAGTCGCCTGATAAAGTGTTCTCTAGAGAGCAGTTATTAAAAGATGTATGGAATTACGACTTCTTTGGAGATCTACGTACGGTTGATACACATATTAAACGGTTACGTGAAAAATTAAATAAAATTTCACCTGAAGCTGCTTCTATGATTTCCACTGTATGGGGGATCGGTTATAAATTTGAGGCTGTGAAGTAAGAATGTTTTGGCGAAGTGTCGTAGGGAAGCTTTGGTTTACCATTTTAGCTTTAGTCTCTGTTGTCCTTAGTATTTTGATGGTGCTGATGCTTCAATCATTTGAAAGATTTCATGTAAATGAGGCAGAATCCCAGCTTGTAAACCATGCGACAATGATTGCTTCTATGTATGAAGGATATGAAAATGAAAGAGATGCTCTTTATACGATTGACCAATATGGACAGGCTTTTGATACCCATATTATTATCCTTGTAGATGGAGAGAAAACATGGAGTACAGATGAAGCTGAAGCTCATCAAGTAACGCTGGATACATTTTTTACAGATGAGACATTATCACAAGTGTTTTCTGGTGAAAAAGTCGTGATGACAGAAGGAGACTTTCTTTTTGTTGGAGATGGGGAAGAAGTTCATTCTGAGATCATGGTTGTAGGTGTTCCGCTTTCTCCTGAGCGGTTTGATGATGGGGCTGTATTCCTGTATCAATCATTAGCTGCGATTGAAGAGGCGTCGAATGAAACAAAGCAAATTATTTATTTCTCCGCTGGTATTGCGTTAGTTCTAACAACGATTTTTGCTTTCTTCTTATCGACTCGAATTAATGCACCTTTGCGTAAAATGAGGGAAGTAGCTTTAGAGGTGGCTCAAGGTAAATTTGATACAAAAATACCGATTCTTACTCATGATGAGATTGGTCACCTAGCAATTGCATTTAACCGAATGGGTCGTGAATTAAATACGAATATTAATGCCTTAAACCAAGAAAAGGAGCAACTTTCCCGCATTTTAGGGAGTATGGCTGATGGTGTTATTACGTTAAACAAGAAAGGCCGGGTTGTTTTGACTAATCCACCGGCTGAGCGATTTATTCAATCTTGGTACTATGAGCAGGGAATGAAACATGATAGTGATGAACCACTACCAGCCGCATTACAAACATTGTTTGAGAAGGTTGTTTTGTTAGAGAAAGAACAAGTAGCTGAAGTAGAAATGCAAGGGAGAAGCTGGACGGTTTTAATGACACCATTATATGATCGTCAGGAAATACGGGGAGCGGTCGCTGTTCTTCGAGATATGACTGAAGACCGCAGGCACGACAAACTTCGTAAAGACTTTATTGCCAATGTCTCTCATGAGCTACGGACACCTATCTCAATGTTGCAAGGGTATAGTGAAGCAATTATTGATGATATTGCTGGCTCTGATGAGGAGAAAAAAGAAATTGCTAAAATCATTTATGATGAGTCTTTACGAATGGGTAGATTAGTAAATGAACTTCTTGATATTGCGAGAATGGAAGCTGGACATGTTGAACTGAATAAAGAAGAGTTGGATGTTCAGTCATTTGCAGAACGTGTTATTCGGAAATTCCATGGTTTAGCTAGAGAGCAAGGAATTGATGTTTCATTAGAGATGGTTGACGTGGCAACGATAAACTGTGACCCAGATCGAATTGAGCAAGTGTTAACAAATTTATTGCATAATGCGATTCGTCATACAAGTGAAAATGGCCAAGTTAAGCTAATTATTCGCGGTTATAATGAAGGATGTAAATTTGATGTTGTTGATACAGGATCAGGCATACCGGAAGCAGATCTGCCATATGTGTTTGAACGTTTTTACAAAGCGGATAAAGCTAGGACGAGAGGACGTGGAGGGACAGGTCTTGGTCTTGCAATTGCGAAAAATATCGTAGAAGCGCATGATGGCCATATATCCGTTCACAGTAAAATGAATGAAGGTACGACATTTTCCTTCTTCATTCCAGGGAATAGATAATCTTAGGTAATAAAAGGAGCTGTCCTAAAAGGTGTGTTTTTGACCTTTTGGGACAGCCCCGAAGCAATGAGCGGAGTCGCTACATTTTTCTTGAAGCCTTGAGAGGAGTGGGTTCCTCCTCTCAAGGCGCGTAGCGAACGGAGCCATTGCCACCTCTGTTATCAGCTTTTGAGACAACCCTTTTTTTATCCTTATTAGTTCGATAACTTATAATAAGCAGCAATCCAGCGTTCTTTTGTGTTCGAATCAGTGAATGAGAGATAATGAAATAATGTCAGTAAGCTCTTGCGGTCCATATTTTTAATAAAAGCAAGAATAACTTTCTCATCTTTTGTTTGATTTAAAAAGGTGATTAGTTCATATCTCATTTGCAGCTCCTTCTTATTGAGTGACTTGTTTGGTAAGCTGATTTCTTGCAGATTTCGCAGCCTTCACCATGACCTCTAAAGCAGCAACCGTTTCTTTTTCACCACGTGTTTTTAACCCGCAGTCTGGATTTACCCAAAAAAGTTCAGCTGGTAAAACCGACAGTGCTCGCTCGATAGTTGAAGTCATTTCTTCTTCACTTGGAACACGAGGACTGTGAATATCGTACACACCAAGTCCAATACCTTTGTCGTAAATATTAGTTTCAAATGCAGAGATGATTTCCGCATGACTTCTTGAAGTTTCAATGGAGATAACATCGGCATCGAGTTCTTTTATAGCTTCGATAATTTCATTAAAATCGCTGTAACACATATGTGTATGAATTTGTGTCGTTTCTGCTACATCTGATGTGCTCATCCGGAAGGCTTCAACGGCCCAATTTAAATACGTATTGTGTTTTTCTTTCTTTAATGGTAGACCTTCTCTTAAGGCAGGTTCATCAACTTGAATCATGGTAATTCCCGCATGTTCTAATGATTGAACTTCTTTTAGTAAAGCTTCTGCAATTTGATAGGCCGCTTCTTGGTGTGGGATATCGTTACGAACGAAGGACCAATTCAAAATTGTAACTGGACCTGTTAACATTCCTTTAACTGGACGGTCGGTAAGAGACTGAGCATAAAGTGTTTCATTAAGCGTCATCGGTTTATCGAGTGATACGTTACCGAAAATGATTGGTGGTTTGACGCAGCGTGATCCATATGATTGCACCCAGCCATTTTTAGAAAAGGCAAATCCATTTAACTTCTCACCAAAAAATTCAACCATATCATTTCGTTCAAATTCTCCATGTACGAGGACATCAATATCTAACTCTTCTTGAATGCGAATCCATCTAGCGATCATGGATTTGATATTAGCCTCGTATGTATCATTCGATAGTTCACCTTTTCTCCATTTAAATCGAGCTTTTCTAACCTCTTTTGTTTGAGGGAAGCTACCAATCGTTGTTGTAGGTAGGAGTGGTAAATTCCATTTTTGGTTTTGTAACTGATATCTCTCTTGAAATTCCTTTGTTCGTTTAGTAGGAAGCCCGGCAGTTTCTTTTCTCACACGCCAATTTGATTCGTTTAATTTTTCAAATGACTGTTGATGACGGTTCAATAACTCTAGAGATGACTGAGTGGGGTCGTTTGTTACATCTCTTAGCAACCTTAATTCATCTAGTTTTTCGTCTCCAAAAGCTAAGGCGTCTTTAACAATAGGGTCTAGACCTGTTTCTTGCTCTAAACAAACAGGGACATGGAGCAAGCTAGAAGTTGGTTGCAAAATTTGATTTTTAAAGGGGACATGATTGCTAAGCTTATTTATAATTTGATGGCTTTCTAGCAGGTTGCTTCGCCAAATATTCCTTCCATCAATGATTCCTACCCCTAAAACCTTATCTTCAGGAAAACCAAATCGTTCAATAGCATCAATGTTTTCTTTATAGCCATATACAAAATCGAGACCAATTCCCTTAACCGGAATTTGTACTAATTGTTCATAGTGAGAAACGGACTCAAAATACGTTTGCAATATGATATTGACATTAGGTACGTTTGTTACAATTTCACGGTAAAGGTTAGAGAAAATTTCCATTTCCTCTTTTGTTATATCCATAACAAGATAAGGTTCATCTACTTGTACGAGTTTCGCACCGGCATCAGCAAGTTCAGACAACAATTGTGTATATACTGGAACAAAACTGTTTAAGATGTTAGCAAACTCTTCTTTTTTATAGCCTTTTGCTAGTTTTAAAAAAGTAAAAGGTCCAAGAATAACTGGTTTACCAATTATATTTAATTCTTTTTTTGCTTCTAAGAATGCATGAAGCGGTTTGTTTTCAACTAATTCGGGTTCTTTATTTTCAATTTCTGGAACGATGTAATGATAGTTTGTATCAAACCACTTAGTCATTTCGCATGCATGTGCCGCTTGGTTTCCGCGGGCCATGGCAAAATATGTTGATAAAGAAACCGGACCAGACGTATGAGCAAAACGTTTCGGCACTAATCCAAACATAGAAGCCGTATCAAGTACGTGATCATAGTAAGAGAAATCACCGATAGGAATATAATCAATGCCTTTATTTTTTTGCTTTTGAAGGTGATGCAGACGGTACTTTTTCATTCTTGTGGAAAATGTTTCCTCATTGATCGTAGAAGCCCAAAATGATTCTAATGTTTTTTTCCATTCACGGTTCTCGCCAATACGAGGATAACCTAAATTACTGCTTTTAACTGTTTTCATGAAATAGCCTCCTAAATAATGTTATAAACGAAAAAAATGGATATCATTACCGAAAATAGGGTAACGATATCCATAGAAAAATTAATGAAATATTGTTAACACCTCCCTATCTCCCGTAGGTAAAGCAGTGTTGTTAAAATAGGCAGGTCTCCTGGCTCTAGAATCAACGTCATCATGGTCTTCCCAGCAGTGGCCAGTGACAATTCATGATAACTCCTCTAATACAGTGGCGGGACCGCTCCGGATTTTCACCGGATTCCCTTTTAAACTTTGAATCAACATTCAAAGTACCTATTTTCAACATATGAAATTGTTTTAAACTTTATCTTAAGAGGTAGTTGGTTGTCAATAGTTATTTTATTATCACATTTAAAAACCTAGTGTTTTTATGTGGATACAATAATCATGTATACTAAAATGAATGGAGCGTCTCAGGTAATACTACTACTATCTTGGATAGAACGTACATATTTTTAAAAAAGCGATTTCATAAAAGGATAATATTTTCATGAGATAATAATAGGATAAAGGAGGATGTTAGATGAAGTTATATACACGTACAGGTGATGAGGGGAAAACGAGTGTAATAGGAGGAAGGCTTGATAAGGATGACACTCGGGTTATTGCATACGGCACGACAGATGAATTGAATTCATTTATCGGTCAGGCTGTGGCACAGTTGGATGAAGAACAGTTTCCTGATATAAAAATGGAATTAATAAAAATTCAACATGAATTGTTTGATTGTGGTGGGGATTTAGCGATGATAAGGGCGACAAAAGAATACCCTTATAAAGCCAAACAAGAAATGATAGATTTCTTAGAAAAGCGAATTGATGTTTATGTTGAAGAAGCTCCTGAATTAGAAAGATTTATTTTACCTGGTGGTGCAGATGCTGCGGCTACACTTCACGTGTGCCGAACTGTTACAAGGAGAGCAGAACGTTATGTGACAAGGCTGCAACGCGACTCAGAGGTGAATCCAATTGTATTAAAATATCTCAACCGACTTTCTGATTATTTCTTTGCTATTGCCCGAGTCGTCAATGCTAGGCTTGGAGTAAAGGATGTAGAATATGAAAGAAGTGCAATTGTTTTTAAAGGAGGAAAGCGAAAGAAAGAGCAGTAATATGAAGCGGTGTTATTAGAGACGCCACTGAAAAAGGAACGGTTTTCACCTTTTTTCAGTGGTCTTCCTATTGCTTAGTGTGATTTGTACTCGTTTTTTAACAAGAATTGTGTATTTGCCTGGAATGAATCATATTTCCTCTCATATATTGGTAAATGTGTTGGAACAAGTTAGAGGGGGATATGGGATGAAAAAAAGTTGGCTTGTTGTTCTTTTATTATTAGCTGGGTGTAGTAATGATGTTTCGGCTGAAGGACCTAAACCTGTTGCCGCTCATTCTACTTATTTTCAATCGGAATTGAATTGGAAACAACCTGTGTATTGGAAACTTAATTTAATTGATGAATGGAATGACCAACAACATGATGTCGTTCTAAATGACTATGGATATATGTCTAGTCATTCGCTTGATAAAGAAGCTTTACAACAATTAGCTAGAGAGTTAGCTATGCAAATAGACAAAGCGATGGAAAATCCACGCATCCTTCCAAATGGGGAGTTTACTCCAGGAAAAGAACGAGTGGTTTTATCCGAGCAGGAGCTTGTTGACCAATTACAAGAATTAGAAGCAGGAACAAAAGATCTAGTGATGCCGATTTCTGTCACTGCACCTTCTGTTTCAGAAGAAGATCTAGTTGGGATTGATCAACGAACGATAGGCGAATTTAAAACACATTTTAACCCTGCCGTTTCAGGAAGATCTCAAAACGTGAAATTATCAGCTGAGGCTATTTCAGGAGTTGTTTTAGGTCCAGGTGACTCGTTTTCATTTAACCAAACAGTTGGGGAGCGCACAAGAGAGCGGGGGTATCAAGAAGCGAAGGAAATTGTTAATAAAGAGTTCGTTATCGGTATTGGAGGAGGGATATGCCAAACGTCATCCACGTTGTTTAATGCAGTCGATAAGGCCGGTTTAGAAATGGTTGAAAGATACACGCATTCTAGAGAAATTGGTTATGTTGCTCCTGGCAGAGATGCAACGGTTTCGTGGGGAGGGCCGGATTTTAGGTTTACAAACCCTCATCCATACCCTGTACTAATAAAGTCAGATGTTAGCTTAGAGCGAGGAGAAATCCTAGTGACTGTCCATACACACTGAGAATGTAAGCGTGCAGATGCTTATGTTCTTTTTTTATGCGAATAGAAGAGCTCTGTTGATTATGTTATTTAGAATATTACTTTGCAACCGCATAATTGCACTGATTCCATTTCATACTAAAAGCGACAATGTATGGAGAATCGGGAAAGGGTGATAGAAGTGCTTGGAAGATGGCTGTTGAAACAAATTCAAGATAAACGAAAAGAAACACTTCAAGATGCGTTACAGTTGTTTCAACAATCAAGTGATTTTGTCATGCATGATTTATCGATCGCCTCCAAAGGGTTTCATATTGCGTATTTTCAAACATTAATTGATACAGATCGTCTAAATAAAGACATCCTTCCATTTATCACAGAGTCAGAAAGTCAAACATTAGAGGAAATAGTAAGGAACATTCCGATACAAGCAAAGGAAATCATTAAATCACCAAATGATTTACGTGAGAAGGTTATGCAAGGTTTTATTGTCATATTTGAAGGGGGAAATCAATCAAAATGTGCAGTAGTTGAAGTGGCGCTAGATTCGGGTCGCGAAGTAGCTCCCTCAGAAAATGAATTTACTGTAAATGGTCCACAAGAGTCCTTTATTGAGTCAATAGATACAAATATTAATTTAATCCGGAAACGATTGCCTTTGCCGCAATTAAAAATAAAGGAAATGAAACTAGGGAAAATGACACA
The DNA here is from genome assembly GCF_023555415.1 of Halalkalibacter alkaliphilus. Lineage (GTDB taxonomy): Bacteria > Bacillota > Bacilli > Bacillales > Bacillaceae_D > Halalkalibacter > Halalkalibacter alkaliphilus. Next base: position 66,423 of record NZ_JAKRYL010000002.1, read on the forward strand.
GACTCGTGTTTCTTTGTTGTATATAGAGGGCATTGTTGACAAAGAAAACTTAAAGACGCTCGAACAAAGATTGTCAGACATTGAATTTGACCAGGTGATCGATTCAAATAGTTTAGCACAAATGATTAGTGATAATCAGATGTCTGTTTTCCCTCAAATGATTAATACACAAAGGCCAGAGCGTGTTGCAGCAGCCATAGCGGAAGGGAAAGTCGCCTTTTTAGCTGATGGATCACCAGAAGCGATCTTTGGTCCAACGACTTTGGTTGAGTTTTTCTCATCGTTAGAAGACTACTATATGTCCTGGCACATTTCATCAAGTGTACGGTTATTACGTTTCTTTGCTGTTGCTTTTTCCGTTTTTGCAACTCCTGTATATGTAGCGGTGCTGACATTTCACTATGAATTGATTCCTAGAGATTTGCTCTCAACCATTATTGCATCTAGGAGCAATATCCCTTTTCCGCCGATTATTGAAGCAATTTTTCTTGAATTAACAATTGAGCTATTACGAGAAGCTGGGGCTAGATTACCGACAAAAGTTGGTCAGACCATTGGGATCGTTGGAGGGATTGTTATTGGACAAGCGTCGGTCGAGGCTGGTCTTACAAGCAATATTCTTCTTATTATCGTTGCTTTAGCAGCTCTTGCTTCTTTCACAACACCCGTTTATCAAATGGGCAATACAATCCGTTTGATTCGATTTCCCATCTTAATAGCCGCTGCTTTTACTGGAGGAGTTGGGATTGCGTTTTTTGCTTTAGTAACAATAGCCCATCTATTGCAATTGAAGTCACTAGGAAGACCTTATTTTGAACCGATCTTCCCACCTAGATTTACAGATTGGAAAGATGCATTTGTAAGACTGCCATTTAACTGGATGTCGACACGTCCGGTTTATTTAAGACCACGGGATAAAGGTAGGTTTAATTTCTCAAGAGCAAGTAAGAAACATGATATTGATGAATAGTTGGAGGTGAACAAATGGACAATCCGATTAAAGAGAAATATTTAGTTTCAGGGTTTTTAACGTTATTTTTGATAAATGGCATGCAAGTGGGGATGGGGGTTTTAAGCTATCAACGAACGGTCGTAAAAAGCGCTGGGTATGATGCGTGGATCTCTGTCTTAATGGCGGGGATGGTTGTCCATCTGGTTATTGCCTGCATGTATATTTTACTAAAGCGTTCAAATGGCGATTTAATTTCTATTCATCAGCAAATATTTGGGAAATGGCTTGGGAATACGTTAAGTTTTGTTGCTTGTTTATATTTTGTTGTTTTAGGAACTACCGTTTTGCGGGGATATATTGAGATTGTTCAAGTTTGGATGTTTCCAGACCTTCCTACTTGGGGCATGGCTATTGTAGCAGCTGCTTTTTTTTATTATGTTGTTTCTGGAGGATTTAGGACCGTTGTTGGATTAACATTCTTAGGTGTCGTTATCCCGATTGTATTAGTTCCAATCCTGCTATTGCCATTAGAATTTGCTAATTTTATTAATATGCTTCCCATTTGGAAACATTCGATTGTGGAGCTTGCATTAGGTGCTAAAGAGACGACTTTAAGCTTTCTTGGCTTTGAGCTGTTGATGCTTTATTATCCATTCCTTAAAAACAAAGAACTTACTCAAAAATGGGCCCACTTTGGAGCGGCGATGACCACGATATCGTATACGGGCCTTATGGTCGTTAGCTTAGCTTTTTACAGTGAAGAACAGTTGAATCGGACGATTTGGGCAACCCTTACTCTTTTTAAAGTCGTGCAGTTGCCTTTTTTAGAACGATTTGAGTATATTGGGATTTCTATATGGATGTTTCTCATTGTCCCCAATATTGCGCTCGCTTTATGGGCGGCGAGTCGTTGTGCAAAACGGATTTTTCAAATGAATCAAAGAATAGCACTAGTTATATCTTTAGCTATAATGGTTATACTCGTATTATTAATGCCGACTAGGCAAGAAGTGAGTTTAGTTGATACGTGGGTTGGTGAAGTTGGATTTTACCTCGTTTTTGTCTATATACCGATACTAGTCGTTTTACAAGCGATCGTGTTGAAGTTCAGGAGGGGCAGTCATGAACAAACGACTTCTATGTAGTTTATTAGTACTTCTGTTGTTTGTTCTATCAGGATGTTTAGAGACAAGGATTGTGGATGAAGTTTCAATGATTCGTGCAGCAGCATTTGATTTAGATAAGGAAAAGGGATTAAAATTTACAGTTACGTTTCCGACGTTCCCAGAACAAGGCCAAGAACAAGAATTACAACAAGGGATTATTTCTGCAACGGGAGAAACGGCAAAAGGAACGAGAATATCATTAAACAAACAATCTCAAAAGCCAATAAGGTTTGGGCAACTAAGGCTGTTACTTTTTAGTCAGGAGTTAGCTGAACAAGGCGTGGAAAATACTGTTAGAGCCATGTATCGTGATCCTTCCGTTGGAAATCGCATATTATTAGCCGTTGCAGAAGGAAGTGAAGCTGGTGCTATGCTTGATTCAGATTTAGGAATTGGTGAATTGGCAGGGGTTTATATACCAGAGCTTATTGAACAAAATAATGATACAAGTATATTACCTCCTACAAATATGCATGAATTTCTCTTTAGTCTTTATAATGATGGGCGTGATCCTTACTTGCCAATGCTAGAGCAAACGGAAGATGATCGAATATTAGTAATAGGGACGGCGTTGTTTGATGGAGAAAGGTATCATTCCAAACTTGATCTGAATGACTCTTTTATTTTAAAAATGATGATCGATACAACAAGGCAAGCAGTTCAGCAATTTGAAGTAGAGTATGAAGGTGAACAAAGTTATGTTGTACTAGATAAGCTACATAGTGATGTGAAAAGGAATTTAGATAAATCAGGAGATGTGCCTGTATTTACCCTCGATATATCCATAAAGGGAGCTATCGAAGATTATGACGGAAAGATGAATTTAGATCAGGCCGATATTATTAAAGAAATGGAACAGTCTATTGAAGAGCAAATAGCAAATCGAGGTGAGGAATTATTAGTTCAATTTCAAGAAGGAGGTATAGATCCGGTTGGAATGGGAGAAAAATACCGGAGCACAACTAGAGACTGGAACCCAGAAGAATGGGAAAGTTTCTTATATCCAAGTGCTGAATTTAACGTACATGTAGATGTAAAGATTATTCAATCAGGAGCAATTGAGTAATAAAATAATGGAATAATATGATTCAAGCTTCAATAGGATAACTATGTGAAACAATGGGAATGACGAATAGATACAAATGAGGAGGAAAGTATGGTTGATTTTATTAAGCGAATTTGTATTGCTCTGGCCCTAGCTACGTTTATTGGCCTGCTATTTATAAGTACATCAACATCTTTTGCCCAAACAAAAGAAGAGGTGCCGGAAGAGCTCTTTGAAGCTCTTATCTGGCCCACTGTCGGTGAAATAACCGATACATATGGGACAAGATGGGGCAAGCACTATGGAATTGATATTGCTGCTCCTGAAGGAACAGTTGTTGTAACGATTGCAAATGGTACGGTCAGTAGATCGTACTATTCTGATACATATGGAAATGTCGTTTTTGTAGACCATGAAAATGGACTTGAAACGGTGTATGCTCATCTTCATGAGAGAATGGTGGAAGAGGGACAAGCTCTAACAGAAGGGGAGAAAATTGGTACTGTTGGTACAACTGGAAGATCTTCTGGAAATCACCTGCATTTTGAAGTACATAAAGGAAAGTGGAATGTCGAAAAATCAGAGTCAATAGATCCGTTTCTAGTTCTATCAAAGGAGCCTGAGTATATGTTTGCCTCATTAGGAGATGACTCTCCGTATGGGGAAGACTGGAAGCAACGCGAGATTGTTTCTGTTTTGAGTCCAAACCAACTAGAAGAGAGTGAGGATCGTTTGGGTTCTGATAAGCCAGTCGAAGTAACCGTGAATGCAGGAGCCACATTATGGAGTCTTTCAAAAAAATATGGGGTCTCCATAGATGAGTTAAAAGAGTGGAATCACCTTTCTAGTGACGTCATTACAGTTGATGATACACTTGTTGTGTTTCAAACCGATCAGGTCCATGTTATCCAATCCGGAGAAACGTTAACCTCTATTGCAAGGAGCTATGGAGTAACGGCTGTAGAAATTATAGAACAAAATGATTTACAAACAGATGTGATCATTCCAGGTCAGACCATCGTTATAAATTAATGGACAAGTCTGTGAAAAACTTGTCGAATATGGTAAAATTAAAGCAAGTTTTTGATTGATAGGGATGAAATTGTTAATGGGATTGGAACAGGTTAAGACGGATACGGAGTTATTCCAATGGCTCAATAAGCAGACTGATTTAAATAGCTATCAAGTGGACTTGGTTGATGGTTTTATCTTTATGCTCAAAAAAATTAATCAGCACGAATCGATTCGAATGATTAATGAGAATGAACTACATCCCCGCTTCTGGCGCTCACATGATCGCACGTTTGGATACGGATTGATGAGCCAGAAGACAAAGCAAAAGGGGGCGCATTTGTATCAATTTTATGTTGATGTCGCTTTTGCTGAGAGATTGGTAAGCCGAAATAAAGATCGGTTAACGCTGACAGAATTAGGGAGAGCGTATTTATTAAGAGATGTGGAAGAGCAGTTGGATGTACTATTCACATATATTTGGTAGCTAAAGAAAGAAGGCCACTGAAAAAAGGTAATGTTCTTCTCCTTTTTCAGTGGCCTTTAAGCAATGAGCGGAACCGTTGCATTGTCTTGAGCATGCTATGAGTGGGTTTCTCGTAGCTGGCGTGCAACGTGTGAAGCCATTGCTACTTCCTCGAATTTGCTAAAAGAGACTTTTTCAGCCCCCTCTTTTGTTAGCACTCAATCGTATCAGCAAAGTGAATGCCTTCAATTTGTTTAAGTTCCTGAATAACCTTATCGTCAACAAGTTTATCGACAGCGACCATCATAATCGCTTCTCCGCCTTCTTCTTTCCGACCAACTTGCATCGTAGCAATGTTCACTTGATGTTCTGCTAAAAGTTGACCCATACGACCGATTACTCCTGGTCTGTCATTATGTTGGATGTAGATTAAATGACCACTTGGAGTAAAGTCAACATTGAACCCATTAATATTAACAATTCGTGGGCCGTATTCTTTTATATACGTCCCTTTTAATTCAAATATCCGGTCTTCTCCACGGACAACCGCGTGGATGATGTTTGAGTAACCGTACGTATGATTGATTTGCTTTTCACCAAAGCTAATGCCTCGTTCATTTGCAATTAAACTCGCATTTACATCATTTACTGCTGCATCAACACGTGGTTGCAAAAAGCCTACGATAAGACTACGGGTTGTAATAGATGTTTCTAAACCTGTTACAGTTCCTCCATAATTTACATCAATTTCTTGTACAGGTGTACGCATCACTTGAGAAAGAATATTCCCCATTTTCTTTGTAAGTTCATAAAATGGCTTAACTTTCTCATAGACTTCTTTTGAAAGTGTAGGTAAGTTTATGGAATTGCTAGCTGGTTCGCCTTCAAGGAAGCGCAAGACCTCTTCAGAAACTTGAGCGGCTACATTCAGTTGAGCTTCCTTAGTTGAAGCTGCAATATGTGGTGTTCCGATTACATTTGGAAAAGAAAGGAGCTCTTTATCTGTTGCAGGTTCTTCTTCAAATACGTCAAGTGCGGCTCCGGCAATGTGGCCGTTAGCTAAGAAATGTTTCAATGCTTGTTCATCAATGATTCCACCACGTGCGCAGTTAATTAAAAATGTACCAGGTTTTGTTTTGGCGATATTCTCCATTCCTAGTAACCCTTTCGTTTCCTTCGTTAGTGGTGTATGGACGGTAATAATATCTGACCCAGTAAGGACTTCATCGAGAGTTGCTGTCGCTACACCAAGTTTTTCGGCGCGGGATTTCGTTAAAAATGGGTCAAAAACGAGTAAAGACATTTCAAATGCTTTTGCACGTTGAGCCAATTGAGTACCGATCCGGCCAAATCCTACTATTCCAAGTGTTTTTCCGCGTAATTCATATCCTTGAAATGCTTTTCGATTCCACTCTCCTGCCTTTATAGAAGCAACGGCTTGAGGGATATTTCTAAGTAAAGACATCATCATCGCAAATGTATGTTCAGCTGTTGAAATGGTATTGCCATCAGGTGCATTTACGACGACTACGCCCCGTTTTGTTGCTGCGTCAAGATCAATGTTATCTACCCCTACCCCCGCTCTTGCAACAATTTTTAGATTAGTCATCTTGGCTAATAGCTCATCTGTCACTGTTGTTGCACTTCGAACAAGTAGGGCATCAAATAGAGATAAATCATCAACCTCGTTTACGTTTTTTTCAACACATTTAACTTGATTGCTCTCTAGTAAAGGGAACAATCCCTCTTTGCTCATGCTGTCTGAAACTAAAATTTGATATTTCGCTTTTGTTTGATTTCCTGTAGGACGGTCGACAATTACTTGATTCTTCATTCTCTACACTCCTTATCTTTTCAACTTATGTTAGTGAGATACGCCAAAAAACCTTCTGCCCACACGACGGCTGCCGTGAGGGGCGGAAGGTTTATACCGCGGTGCCACCCTCATTCATGCGCAAAGAGAGCGCATCTTAAGGAGATATGTCTCCAAGATAACGGATTATCCGAATGTACCTACTTACTTTTCAGTACATGAACTCCGAAGGGCTATCAAGAATGGACCAAACTAGTTCGCAGCAACCACTAGTTCTCTGAATTGGTTTATCATTCTTTCATTCTTCATCATCGTTTCTTGTATGTTGAATTGTCAATAAAGATGAAATAGTACTAATTGTTTGATAATTTAACACAATGTCTTCAAGCTGTCAATCTAAATGTAGAAGTAAATACTTATTTTATAAAATGTAAACAAGGTAAATTTATTTCATTTGTATGGTTCAAAGCATTCGTACATATAAATGAATCGAGGAGGGATAGCATGAAACATATCGTTAAAAAAGGGGAAACCGTCAAAAAAATAGCGTATTTGTATAACATACGTCCATTCGACCTATTGTTATTCAACCCACATATTTATGCCGAAAATAGTTATGTACAGCCAGGAATGGAAATTCATATACCAGCTATTCAAGCTGAACAAAACATTATTACTGATTGGGACAGTCAAACAGAATTTTCTCAAAGTGATTTAGAAAAAAGACTTCCTGACTTAAAGAATTTGGGTATTCGAGTAGAAATTTTAGGTTACTCTGTCATGAATCAACCGATTTATGCTCTTTCAATAGGGAGTGGTAAGAAAGAGGTGTTTTATTCAGGGGGTTGGCATGCAAACGAATGGCATACGAGTAAATTTTTAACTCGTTACATACATGAACTTGCGACCTTTCACAAAAAAGGTGAGCTTATGTATGGATATGACGTAACAAAACTGTTACAAGACGTGACCCTTTATGTTGTACCATTAGTCAATCCAGATGGAGTAGATCTCGTTCTTCAAGGAATTTATCCAGATCATCCATTTTTCAAAGAGGTGCAACACATAAATAAAGGGGCTAAGAGGTTTGAGCATTGGTCGAGTAATATTAGGGGGGTCGACTTAAATCATCAGTGGCCAGCAGGATGGGAAGAGGAAGCAAAAGGTTCACCTCAAATACCTTGGGCAAGGCATTATAGCGGTAAGGGACCGTTAACGGAACCAGAAGCGCAAGCTATATACAGATTTACAATGGAACATTCATTTGCTTATGTTTTAGCTTTTCATTCTCAGGGGCAAGTGATTTATTGGGGATACCGTGGATTAGAGCCAAAAGAAAGCAAAGAGATGGTTCATCGATTATCAATAGTTAGTTCATATACACCTGTTCATACAGCTGAAAGTGATGGTGGATATAAGGATTGGTTTATTCAGGAAACAGGTAGAGCGGGCTTTACAATTGAAGTCGGTGTTGGCACCAATCCTTTATCTGTTGAATCTTTTGCAGAGATTTGGTCCAATAACTGTGTACTTGCACTAAAAGGACTTACTCTTTAAAACGTTGCAAACAGAAAAAAAGATAGCTCAATTTTGAGCTATCTTTCGTTGCTTATTCAAACTTAAGCGCATCCCCATCAAACGATTCATCTGCTACTTTGATGGAATCAGTTGGACAACCTTCTTGTGCGTCAATCATATCTTCTTCTAACTCTTCAGGAATTACTGCTGTTCCTTGGTTATCGTCAAGAATTACAAATGCAATTCCTTCATCATCATAATCATAAATATCCGGTGCTGCAGCGCCACAAGCTCCGCATGCAATACAGGTATCTTTATCAACGATTGTGTACTTTGCCATATTCAAAACCCTCCATTTAACATCCTGTTCCATTTATTACTAGTTTGACAAAACCATATGATTTCTACTGACCTATTGTAAAACGGATTGCCAAACTTTTCAACCAATTTTGTTTCAGATAGAGAGAAATTTAAACGTGTTCGTCTTATTTATTTACTCAATGTGTACTTTTCAGCCGCTTTGATCACTGGAATTTGTTACAATTAAAATATAGTTGTTTAAGGTGGTGAACACGTTTGGAGACAATAAGGCAGGCGATCATTGCGTCTACCATTCAAGCTTTTGGATCTGAGAGATCGATCTATGGTATTTTTCATTTACTTAAGGGAAAAAAATCTGCACAAACTATTCAAGATGGAGCTTTTTTTGGTGTGCTTACTTATTTTGGATTGTTCCCGACGTTAACTCGTGAAAAGATTGAAAGTGATATTTCCAGTCTCATTTCTAATGGTTATGTCGAAAAGGTCGATAGCGATCGAGTCTGTTTAACCGAAGCAGGTTATAGGAAAATACATAAATTTCAAACAGAACATCCTTTTATTAACGATTTGCAAGGTTGGGACTATCACCGTTTTTCTGAACAAGTATGGTTACGATTATCATTATATGTTCAAGTAATTACAAATGTTACTAATGGTCACCACCGTTTCTTTCCTGTAACTCATCAAATTGACGTTCAAGATTGGGTGAGAAGGCACCTTCCAAAAGAGCAACGGAAAAGAGAAGAATTAGCTCGGCAGTTACATATTGACCTAGAGAGATTTCTTGAAGATTGTTCCGAAGTCCAAGCTTTAGTTATGGTTTTACAGCTTAGTGGGAGGCAAAAAGTTGGCATGACGAAACAGCAAATAGCAGACCAGTTGAAACTAAGTATTGAAAAAATTAATATCATCCACTTATCTACGTTGCATCGTTTGATTAAGAAGGTTGAACGTAATGAACAATTTGTACATTTACCTCTATTCATTCAAGGGTTAAAAAGCTCGTTTGTATTAACTGAATCGGCAAGAGAGACGTATGGTCTGCTAGAGAAAGGAAAAACAATTGAGGAAATAAGTCATATACGAAAGTTAAAACGAAATACGATTGAAGATCATATTGTCGAGATTGCTATTCAAAACCCAGATTTTTCAATCCGACCATACGTTCCTATAGAAGTCGAGGAATTGATTGTGAAAGTTTCAAGAAAACTCCAAACAACTCGCTTGCGTGATCTAAAAGATAACATCCCATTTGAAGTAGATTATTTTGTTATCCGATTAGCGTTAGCTAGGAAGAAGGTGAAGTATGGAGCTTGAGAAATCATTACAACATTATTTTGGGTATACAAGCTTTCGAACTGGACAAAAAGAAGTAATTGAAGCGTTACTTTCTGGAAAGGATATTGTTGCAATGCTCCCAACAGGAACGGGTAAATCGATTTGTTACCAGCTTCCATCCTTGCTCTCATCAGGAGTTACATTAATTGTTTCCCCATTATTATCACTTATGGAAGATCAAGTACAACAACTGCGCAGTGATGGAATTAAGTCTGTAGCAGCCATAAATAGCTTTTTGTCTAAAGAAGAACGACATAATGTGTTTTCTACATTACATATGTACAAGATGATCTATGTATCTCCAGAAATGCTTCAAATTCCATACGTTCAAAACCAATTATCGAAAGTTCATATTTCATATTTTGTTGTTGATGAGGCCCATTGTATTTCTCAATGGGGGCATGATTTTCGGCCAGATTATTTACGCTTAGGTCAAGTGAAAAAAGCTCTTGGAAATCCTCCATGTCTTGCAATTACGGCGACAGCAACAAAAGAGGTTCAACAAGATATTAGCGTTAGACTTCACATGAACGCCCCTTGCTATTTAATTAATTCTGTCGACCGTCCATCGATTACATACCATGTTGAAACATGTGAAACAAATCAACAAAAAATGAAACGGGTTGAGCAACTTGTGGAATATTTGCAAGGGCCAGGAATGATTTACTTTTCTAGCAGAATGTGGGCAGAAAATGTAGCAGCAACATTAAAACGCAAAGGGTTCGGGAGGGTTGCTCATTATCATGGCGGATTGTCAACAGAAGATAGACTTTTAATTCAACAGCAATTTATGAATGGCCAGCTTGATGTCATTTGCTGTACAAGTGCATTCGGTATGGGAATTAATAAAAAAGATATTCGCTACGTTCTACACTTTCATTATCCTATTGATATGGAATCGTACGTTCAAGAAATTGGCCGGGCTGCTAGAGATGGAAAGCCAAGTGTAGCGATTTTACTCTTTTGTGAGGAAGATCGTGGTTTAAATACGCTTTTACTAGAGGGAGAGAGAGCGACGGATGATCAGTTAAATGAGATGCTAAACCACGTGAAAAATGTACGGACATGGACAAAGGAACAAGAGAGAATGATATTGGAAAGACTTAATGGAAATGAAATCGCTTGGCGTATCGTTCGATATCAATTAGAGACAAGAGGAATCATACAAGGTGACCAAGTACGACCTTTTTCTGTTGATTCCGTCCGTTCTCGCATACGGGAACATGAACAAGAGCGGTTAGAGAGCAAAAGAAAGAGGCTTGAAACATTTTTAAGGTGGATACGCACGACCGCCTGTCGAAGAGAGAAACTTCTGTTTTATTTCTCAGAACAAATAGAGAGCAGGCCAAAGAATTGTTGTGATAATTGCGGGGCAACCTTACCAATGGATAAAAATGAACAGGAAGATAAGATAGAAAAAATGGAATCGTGGAGAGACTTATTAGGCGATTTATTTGGGAGTAGTGTAAAGGTGAATGAAAAAACAAAGTGATGTTGTAGCTGAATTAACTGATCGGGAACTCAAGTTAAATGTTTATGCCACTCAAGTGATTTTGCTGATTCTAGCTGGGATTATTGGTTGGTTTGTATTTGATAACTGGCACGAATTTATTGGCTTGTTTCAAGTCAATATTGGGCTTATTATAGGAGTAGGCGGAGGAGTTGCCGTTTTCATCGTTTTACTAGATATTATTCTAGAACGTTTGTTACCGAAATCATGGCTTGATGATGGTGGAATTAATGAACGAGTTTTTCGGCATTTATCTCTCCTAGAATTAACAATTCTATGTCTCGTTATAGCTGTAGCTGAAGAGTTATTATTTCGAGCTGTTTTGCAATCAGCTTTTGGTTTAGTTATTGCTAGTACCCTTTTTGCTTTAATACATTTTCGTTATTTGAATAAACCAGTCCTTTTTTTAAATGTTTGGTTAGTAAGTTTTTTATTAGGAGCGTTGTTTTATTGGACAGGTAACATAATGGTAACGATCTTTGCGCATTTTTTGATTGATTTTTTATTAGGGTTATTTATACGATACCAATACCGTGTTAAGAAGGGGAGTGACGGAAATGGCTGAAAATTGGAAAGATCATGATCAGGCAGATCCATTACGTGAACAAATGGAATCGTTTCAACTGAAATCCGAAATAGAGGAGCCACTTCCACCAAGAAGTCAAATACATCGAAGAAGGTCGAGAAAAAAGAAAACAACAACACTTTCTTTTCCTCTTATAAGGGTGTTATTAGTTTTGTTTTTTATGCTAATCATTGCTGCAGTCACTTCTCCTTACTGGCTCTTTTAGAGGTAAACAATTCATCGCATGTCGTTGTCGTTCTTTTTATTCTAAAACATGTCCATCCTTCATACTAATGGTATAGGGGAGGTGGGGATGAATGAAGCTATTTAAAGAATGGAATGTTAGAAAGTATTACGGGCCAGAAATTGTTAAAGTGATGTTAGAAGAACTTGTTGCGAGGAAAGAAAAGTTTGAGAAGTTTGAGAAAGCGAAAATGTATTGGTCTATATTTGCTATGGGGTGTGCAGCATTATTCCTTTTGTTCGGGTCTACAGCATTAACTAGACAACAAATGTCGTTCAATACAAATATATTAAGCGCAATGATAGGTCATCCTCTCATATTATTATTAATGCTTCTTCTTTCAGTTTGTTTCATTCAATTGCGTGTATTTGTAAAAAAGGCAAAAAAGGCAGAAAAAGAATTTGATGAATTACGTGAAGAGATTATTGATCGAAGTTCGGAACTTTGGGAAAAGGATTCAGAATGGAAATCGCGAGAAGCGCTTTATTCCTATATAAAAAAAGAACATAATATCAATCTTTATCATAAATAAGAGGGGTTATCCGAAAAAGGTAAATATGCACCTTTTTGGATAACCCCTAAATAATGAGTGGAAGCCATTGAAATAAAGTTTGTGGCTATTTTAGACAGCCCCTTCCTCCTTATGAATCAAGAGCATTCACACTTTTGATTTTTTTAAAGCCGGCTTGCCAAAAAAAAGGTAGGTAGAGCGACAAAAATCATGATCACGTATGAGGATTTTTTGGTCATCGAATCCTTTTATAGGGCCAAAAGCTAGCGTTTTTCCTTGTTTAGAGCAGAAAACTTCAACAGGAAGCCCTAAACGGTGATTTAATTCAAGGTCTTGGTTTGTTACGAGCGATTTGTTCGTTAGTTTTGTTAATATCAAGCCTATCACTCCTTGGTGAGAGAAATTTTATCACACGATGAAAGCGTTTCCTTTTTGCTCTTATCTTTAGTATAGAATAAGTTTCCTAAATTTTCAATTTATTTGTAGGTTTTTCTAACAATTAATTCAAACGTTGAATGGACAACCTATTATTACTCCCTTAGTGAGTTGTCAACCTTATTTTGTGACAAAACGGAAATTTCTTCAATTTGTCACAAAGTTATTTCTAAAGGTTTTCTTATTTATGCTACTATTTATATAGTGTAAATGTGAAAAAAGAAAATGAGTTACTTAAGCAGGGAGTGAAGCAAAAAATGACAGCGGTACAACTTGTTGCAATTCTTAGCATTGGTCTTTTGGCTATGGCTTCGGCTGTTGCAATGGCCATTTATATGTTGAAGGTATCCGAGCATTCTGAATAAGTTGGTTAAGAAGGAGAGACGATGAGTCTCTCTTTTTTTTTGGGGGTTATCCCATAATATTAATCGGCTAACCATTTTTATATTTTCATATAGTATTTTGGGAAAAGTGCTAACATTCTGGGTTTTCTTTTCGGGGTGCGAAGAGTACAATAGAATGATAAGGAGGGGTGTTCGTTGATAGATAAGTTATTAACTAGATTAGAAGAATTATACCCAGAAATGGTAGATTTACGACGAATGCTGCACGCAGAACCTGAATTATCGTTTCAAGAGGAGAAAACACCTGAAATGATTGCCGATTACCTTGAACGTTTAGGTGTGGTTGTGAAAAGAAACGTTGGTGGTCGTGGGGTATTAGGCTACATACATGGAGGAAAGCCAGGAAAAACTGTTGCGTTACGAGCAGATTTTGATGCATTGCCGATTCATGAGGAAACAGGATTGCCATTTGCATCGAAACGCCCAGGTGTCATGCATGCATGCGGGCACGATGGTCATACCGCTACTTTACTTGTGCTTGCAAAAGTATTAATGGAACAGCGTGAACAAATAGAAGGTACGATTGTGTTGATTCATCAATTTGCAGAGGAACTTGCCCCGGGTGGAGCAATTGAAATGATTAAGGATGGTTGTTTGAACGGTGTGGATGCGATATTTGGTACACACCTCTGGTCAACGATGCCGCTTGGCCAAATTGGATATCGTCAAGGGCCTATCATGGCTGCTGCAGATCGATTTGACCTTGTTATCCGTGGTCGAGGAGGTCATGGAGCTAGCCCTCATGAGACGGTTGATTCAATTGCTGTAGCCGCTAGCATTGTTAGTCAACTCCAGCACATCGTAAGTAGAAATATTGATCCTTTAAAATCAGCCGTTGTTAGCATCGGCTCGTTTCATGCAGGTGGAGCGTTCAATGTGATTGCTGATTCAGCGACAATTGTTGGTACAGTTCGAACATTTGATGAAACGGTACAAGAACTTATTATTGAACGAATCGAACAAATAACGAAAGGAATTTGTCAGGCGATGGGGGCGGATTATACGTTAGACTATAAAAAAGGATATCCTGCCGTCGTTAATGATGAACTAGAGACAAATCATTTTGTTCATGTAGCAAAACAAATAGAACAAGACTTTGTTGTTCATGAAATGGACCCTGTTATGGGTGGAGAGGATTTTGCATATTATCTTCAACATGTACCAGGCACGTTCTTTTTTACAGGAGCAGGAAATGAAGAAAACGGAATAATTTATCCTCATCATCATCCGAAATTTGATTTTGATGAGAAAGCGATGCTTATTGCAGCTAAATGTTTAGGGAAAGTAGCACTTGACTTTTTAAGTCGTACTGAACAAGTAAAAGGAAAAGAAGAACTACCTTCCTAAACATAAAGTAAAAGGGTGTCTCAAAAGTACTAAACAGGTACAATGGCTCTGTTCGCTACATGCAGTCAAGTGTGTAATCCACTCGTCTCATGCTTCGGGAGTGTCTCAAAAGGTCAAAATCAGACCTGTTGAGACACTCCTTTTTGTTTTCAATAATCCACCTACTATTTAGGGGCTTATCGTGAAACAAGTCGTCTCTTTAGAAAGATTTTGCATATAGTGTAATAGGAGGTGGCTTTATGCTGGCAATATGGATTTATAAGAGATTTTTGTTGCTTATTGCGGCATATGGTGGAGTGTTGGTAGCATTAAGTTTGTTCCCAAAGGTGCCTGTTTGGTCACTGTCATCATTTCTTGGAGAAGTGTTATTTTCTCCATTAAAATTATTATTTGCTGTGTTTCTTTTTATAGTAGGTTTTCTTGCATATTCATTATTTGTCAGAGATATCATCATCATATGGAAGACAAGTTATTCCGTTCCTTTCCACATTCCTAGAATGTTCTTTGTGGTTGCTGCCTGTTTATCTTGGATTCATTTATTCTATTATAATGGCATTGCAGCCTTTATCGTCTTAGGGTTGGCTTTGTGGTATGGTATTATGGATGTTGGATTAATTAGATAATGAAAAGGAGAAATGAAGGTGTTTCGTTCTTGGACATGAGAGGAATCACATTATTATTAGTTGTAGTAGCATTACTCATCTTATTATTTTATATGGCATTTGAAGCAAAGAGAAATCGAATTAGTAAGCAAACCATTACTTTTCGTTCGCTTCCAAAGGCATTCAATGGTTATCGGCTCTTTTTTATTAGTGATGTACATAGAAGAGTCATTCCACAACCTCTTCTGCAAAAGATAGCTAAAGAAACCGACATCATTATTATTGGTGGGGACTTGTGTGAAAAAAGAGTCCCGCTAGCACGAATAGAAACGAATTTAAAACATTTATCAAAGATTGCACCGTGTTTATTTATTTGGGGAAATAATGATGAGGAAGTTGGTGTTCATAACTTACGCAGGATGTTTAAGGAACATGGTATTATCGAGTTAAATAATGACATGGAGTTTATTCAAAAGGGTGATGATGAACTAATAATTGCTAGTGTCAATGATGTTGAACATGATATACCACTAGAGCACTACTATATTCCAAGGGAGACATTTTCGATCTTGGTTTGTCATTTTCCTGAAGTAACAGAGATTCTTAAACCAGATCATCCGTTTTCGTTAATATTAAGCGGCCATACCCATGGTGGTCAGATTAGGTTATTTGGGTGGGGGATAGCTAAAAAAGGGCAATGGATTGAAACTGATTCTTACAAACAGCTAATTAGTAATGGTTATGGGACCACAGGGCTACCGTTAAGACTAGGTGCACCTTGTGAAACTCATCTGATTACGTTAACGAGAGAAGAAGTTAGCTGATACTTTTAAATAATATAATTATAAGGATGTACAAATTGGGAGGAATTTCCCAAGTACATCCTCCTTTTGTTTTACACAAAAGTATGTTTTCGCTATACTAAATGGATAATTAGTTCGATGTTGTGTTCATTCAAGAGGGGAAAGTGTTTGTGGATCTAGGAGGAAAGAATATGGCTTCAAAAGAAGGGAAGTATAACATCAAGGCGATCTCAAAAATGCTTGGAATCCAAGCGGGAACGTTACGAGCATGGGAACGGCGCTATCACATAATTGAGCCTGTTCGAAATACAGCGGGGCATAGACTCTATTCAGATGAACATGTCGCTATTTTAAAATGGCTAATTGACAAGGTCAATAAAGGTTTTACGATTGGACAAGCTGTTGATCTTTTTGAAAAAAGCTATGCTACAGTGGAGCCTGCCGAATCGATGTACGAGAATGATTACTCTATTCGGCTTGCTGATGATATTTTAGGATCCCTATTATCTTTTCAGGAGAACAAGGCGAATCAACTGTTGGATCAAGCATTTAGTTTGTTTAGTATCGATAAAGTAACAATTGATATACTTGGTGCATTACTTGTTAAAGTAGGGAGTAAGTGGGAAAACAATGAAATTACAGTGGCGCATGAACATTTTGTAACTTCCTATTTACGTACAAGAATTGGCATGGTCTTTCATGGGATGCCAATAGATGCGTTTAAACCAAACGTCGTGTGTGTATGTGGCCCCAATGAGACCCACGAGTTAGGGTTACTAATTTTTACGTTATTTTTAAGACGTAAAGGTTTTGAAGTAGTATATCTAGGTGCAGGGATTCCAGAATCAGATCTTGAAGTAGTTATTCGTGAGGTAGAAGCCGAATTATTTTTTACATCGTGTACAATGGAGCAAAACCTTGATTCCACATTAAAAGTTATTGACGAGTTGCAAGCGCGTTTTTCTCATTTAATTATCGGAGCAGGTGGTTCTGCCTTTGACAGTCTTGGAGTTCGACAAAAGTCTACATATCAAAATTATATTTTAGGGAATACACGAGAGGACTGGGAAATTTGGTTGAAAAATAACTTGTAAAATTGTAAATAATGGTCATGTGTATCGAACCTTCTTTTCTGTTTTCTCATATTGTGTAGTAAGACGATTTTGACGGAACGAGCAGTAGGAATAGGTGTTCGTAAAAAGGAGGGTTTCAAATGCGTCTTGAGCGTTTAAATACAAACAAATTCAAAGCATTCCTAACCTTTGATGATATGCGTGAAAGAGGATTAACGAAAGAAGACTTATGGCAAGATTTGCCGAAAGTTCATGATTTATTTCGTGATATGATTCTAGAGGCAGATGATGAACTTGGTTTTAAAGTAGATGGACCTATTGCCGTAGAAGTCTACGCAATGCCTGCGCAAGGAATGGTCATTATCGTTTCGAAAAGTACATCAGATGAAGATTTTGATGAAGAAGGATTTGAAGAAGGATATATTGAAATGCAAGTAACTCTTGATGAAACGGAAGATATCTTCTATGAATTTGCTGATATTGAGGATGTGATTGCTCTATCTTCTAGGCTATTCCATTTCGGAATACAAGGTGGATCACTTTATTCATATAAGGACCAATATTTCATCAAATTTGAAGAGTTTGATGTCGATTTTGTCGATGAGGAAACATTTGTTGCGTTGCTTGCTGAGTTCGGAAACCCATCAACCGTTTCTTCTTATGTCGTTGAGGAATATGGAAAACGACTCATTAAATACGATTCTATTCGAGAGCTTTACGGAACATTTATTAATAAATAAGAACTGATAATTTCGTTGTCAGTTCTTTTTTTGTGAATAGGAAAGAATGACAAGTTTTTTTGAAATTCTTTAAAGAAAAGTTATATTTTAGCTGGAAAAGTAAGTACTGTTTCATTATAGTTAGAAGTGATAAAAAGCTTTAATTCCATTATTGAGGTGAAAAAGGAATGGCAGAAAATAAACAGCAAGCAGAACAATTAGACGTGCTTGCAGCGACACAAAGTGTCATTAAAAAGGCGTTGGACAAGCTTGGTTATCCAGAAGAAATGTATGAATTAATGAAAGAACCGATTCGTATGTTAACCGTTCGAATTCCTGTTAAAATGGATGACGGTTCGACTAAAATTTTTACTGGGTACAGAGCGCAGCATAATGATTCGGTTGGTCCAACAAAAGGTGGTGTCAGATTTCATCCAGGTGTAACAGAAAAAGAGGTGAAAGCTCTTTCTATTTGGATGAGTCTAAAAGCTGGCATTGTCGATCTTCCTTATGGTGGAGGGAAGGGAGGAATTATTTGTGACCCACGAGAAATGTCTTTCCGTGAACTTGAGCGTGTCAGTCGTGGATATGTTCGTGCGATTAGTCAAATCGTAGGTCCTACAAAGGATATTCCCGCACCTGATGTTTTTACAAATTCTCAAATCATGGCTTGGATGCTTGATGAATATAGTCGCATTCGTGAGTTTGACTCTCCTGGTTTTATAACAGGGAAGCCACTTGTTCTCGGGGGGTCCCACGGCAGGGAATCGGCGACGGCTAAAGGAGTGACAATTTGCATTCGTGAAGCGGCTAAGAAAAAAGGAATTGATTTAGACGGAGCTCGCGTTGTTATTCAAGGTTTCGGAAATGCGGGGAGTTTCTTAGCGAAATTTATGCATGATGCAGGTGCATTAGTTGTTGGAATCTCGGATGCTTATGGGGGTCTATATGATCCCGACGGCTTAGATATTGATTACCTATTAGATCGTCGTGATAGTTTTGGTACGGTTACAAAGCTTTTTAGAGAAACGATTTCCAATCAAGAATTGCTTGAATTGGATTGTGATATATTAGTGCCAGCGGCAATTGAAAATCAAATTACGGAAGCAAATGCGGACCGAATTAAAGCATCAATTGTCGTCGAAGCTGCCAATGGACCAACAACAATGGAAGCAACACGTATTTTAACCGAGCGTGATGTTCTGCTCGTGCCAGATGTTCTTGCAAGCGCCGGTGGAGTAACGGTTTCGTATTTTGAGTGGGTGCAAAACAATCAAGGATACTATTGGACGGAAGATGAAGTAGAAGGAAAGTTGGAAGCCGTCATGGTTGGTTCTTTTGATAATATATATAAATTAGCTAAAGTTCGGAAAGTAGATATGCGTCTTGCTGCTTACATGATCGGAGTACGGAAGATGGCTGAAGCATCAAGGTTCCGTGGTTGGGTGTAACTGAATAAAGTATAAAAGGGAGACTCAGAAAGATCAAATGTGCCTACAAATTAGAAGTTTGGGGCATTTTGTGAGTTTCCCTATTTGATTTATAAAGAGAAGGTGAACATATGTTAAGGGAAGAGATCGTTATAGTAGGTGGTGGACCTTGTGGGCTTGCAGCAGCTATTGCTTGTATGGAACAAGGATTCGAACCACTTGTTATTGAGAAGGATAATGTCGTTAGCGCTATTCATCGGTATCCAACACACCAAACGTTTTTTAGTACGAGTGAAAAGTTGGAGATAGGTGGTGTGCCATTTGTCATTGAAGAACGAAAACCTAGAAGAAACCAAGCGCTTGTCTATTACAGAGAAGTGGTTAAAAGGAAAAATATACGCGTAAGGGCATATGAACATGTTGAAAATGTTCAAAAGCAAAAAGAAGGTCATTTTTACATAAAGACGTCAAAGGAAGAATACATAGCTGATCATGTAATTATTGCTACAGGCTACTATGATTCTCCAAATATGATGAACATACCAGGGGAAGACCAAAGTCACGTCCTTCATTATTTCAAGGAAGCTCATCCTTATTTTGATATGGACGTTGTTGTGATTGGAGGTAAGAATTCTGCTGTAGATGCAGCATTAGAGCTAGAAAAGGCAGGGGCTCGAGTAACGAATTTGTACCGTGGTAGTGAATATTCTACTAGTGTTAAGCCTTGGATCCTACCAGAATTTGAGTCGCTTGTTCGTCATGAAAAAATAAACATGGTGTTTAATGCAGAGGTCGTAGAAATTACAGATAATGAAGTTGTCTATCAAGTAGGAGAAAAGGTAGAAAGGGTGCGTGCACAATTTGTCTTTGCGATGACCGGTTATCATCCAGACCATTCGTTTTTAAGAGAAATGGGGGTTCTTGTTGACCAAGAAAGTGGACGACCACATTTTAATCCTAATTCGATGGAAACAAACGTAGAAGGATTATATATTGCAGGTGTCATTGCTGCTGGAAATAATGCGAATGAAATCTTCATTGAAAATGGACGTTTTCACGGTGCGCAGATCGCTAACTCTATTCAAAGTAAGAAAAAATAAAAATGAGGCAGTTACAAAGGTCAATTCTTTGACCTTTTGTGACTGCCTTTTTAGAAGGTCGTTCCCTGACCTTTTGAGACTTTGTATTATAGATTTAAACAAATCATTATTTAAAAATGAGTGCTATGGATTATTTATAAAAAAGCTCCTGAATCGTTGAGTGATCCGTTGATTGTTCTAAAACAGCCATTAGTTTCAGTCTTGCCTTTTGACCGTTTAAGCCGTTTGTAAAAATGACGCCGATCTCTTTTAATGTACGACCACCGCCTTCGTACGCATAAGTATCTTGGACGACGCCGTTGAAACAACGAGATACAAGGACTACCGGTATATTTCGAGCGATCAATGACTTTAGTGCAGGCATAATGGTTGGAGGGACATTCCCTTGACCGAATGCTTCAATAACTAACCCATCAATGTGAGTGTTTGCAACGGCTTCGATAATTGTTTCATCCATGCCAGCAAAGGTCTTTAACAAGGCTACTTTTTTCGTCATTTGTGTAACAGGGTGGCAATCACGTTTCGTTAATGTATGGTGAAAAAACACCCCTCGTTTCGTAACAATTCCGATTGGACCGTATTGAGGGCTTTGGAATGTCGCAATATTACTTGAATGAGTTTTCGTTACATTTTTTGCTGTGTGAATTTCGTCATTTAAGACAACGAGAACTCCTTTTCCTCGGGCCTCGTCACTTGCTGCTACTCTTACTGATGCAATTAGATTATGTGGACCATCGGCACCAAGCTCATTACTAGAACGCATCGCGCCTGTAATAATCACAGGAGTATCCCAGTCAAGAATAAGGTCTAGTAAATAGGCTGTTTCTTCTAGGGTGTCCGTCCCATGAGTGACAACAATGCCATCTAATTGATCATCTTCCACACGCTCTTTTAACCTTTTTGCTAAATCAACCATTAAACTAGGCGTCATGTGAGGAGAAGGTAGATTTAAGTAATCATCCACAATCACGGAGGCAATGGTTGATAGCGATTCAATAGTGGAATATAATGGGTTTATTAAGTTTGGTTGAACGGCTCCATGTTCATTTTCTTGCATGGCGATGGTGCCACCAGTATGTAAAACAAGAATTTTCTTCAAAAAGGTCACCCCAATATCACAATGTTTTGCATAATTATATTATTTTATCATATAAGTTTTTGTTTGAATAATAAATTGTAACGCAAGGGGAAAGGATTGGCGAATTGTTTGCACTTATTACAGCAGCAATAGCTCCAGGAATGGCATTATTATCATATTTTTATTTGCGAAATCATTATAGTTCAAATACGGTTTCGCTTGTTTTTCGAACGTTTTTAATTGGAGTGTTACTTGTATTTCCTGTAATGGTTTTACAATATGCATTCACGACGGAAGGGTATTTTACCCATCCATTTACAAGAGCCTTCTTTTTGTATGGGTTTGTGGAAGAATTCTTCAAATGGTTTCTACTTTGGGTTTTTGTGTATCAACATGCGACCTTTGCGAGACGCTATGATGGAATCGTCTATGGCGCCTCTCTCTCACTAGGATTTGCAACATTAGAAAATGTTTTTTATTTAATAGCTAACGGCTTAGAAACAGCCTTTGGCCGAGCTTTATTGCCCGTATCTAGTCACGCTTTATACGGTGTTATCATGGGGTATTATCTTGGTAGAGCAAAAGTAGAGGAAGATAAAAGGGTGAAACATTTGACGTTTTCGTTAAGTTTGCCTATTATTTTACACGGCGTATATGATTTTATATTGCTTTTTTTCGGAATGTATTTCTTAGTTGCATTAATTCCGTTTATGTTTTTTCTGTGGTGGGTAGCGTTAAAAAAGGTGAAACGAGCTAACCAATTAGACGTATAAGATCGTCGAATTTAATAAGTAAAGGGTGATCAATATGGCTGAAGGACGTTATCGTGTTGTGATTCGTTGTCCAGTTTGTAGTGAAAAATATATTCTACGTGGGAGTAGAAATGAAAAAGGTGAATATGAAACAGGCTTCAAGCGTTGTGTCTGTGGAAATGAAGAAAACTTAAATATTGATGCTTCCTTAGAATAAAAAATTAATATTTAAATATGTAGTGATCGTTGCTGTTGTGCTTTTTTCAATAATTTAATCTACTTGCAGGGAAAATTTCTCTTGCAAAAGTTCGAAATTTGTTGTAATTTTGATTAAATGAAAAATATGAATAATTGATTTTCTTATCAAGAGAGACGGAGGGATTGGCCCAACGATGTCTCAGCAACCAGCCGATTTCGGTCAGGTGCTAAATCCATCAAGTCGACGGCTTGGAAGATAAGGAGAGGCGATTGATAACACAACCACCTTCTTCTTATTTAAAATAGAAGGTGGTTTTTAATATTTATTGAATGATAAAAATGGTGGAGGGCTTTTAAATGAACCGTGAGAAACTTGAGACA
Source organism: Halalkalibacter alkaliphilus (assembly GCF_023555415.1). Taxonomy (GTDB): domain Bacteria; phylum Bacillota; class Bacilli; order Bacillales; family Bacillaceae_D; genus Halalkalibacter; species Halalkalibacter alkaliphilus. Next base: position 89,205 of record NZ_JAKRYL010000002.1, read on the forward strand.
ATATTAGTACAAATTGGAAATCGTTCCGATAATCCAACAGGGACCATTAATACACCTGTGTATTTTTCAACTGCTTACAGGCACACGGGAATTGGGGAGTCGACAGGATATGATTACGCAAGGACAGGCAATCCAACTAGAGAGGTCGTAGAAAAAGCGATAGCAGAGTTAGAAGAGGGGGACCGAGGTTTTGCTTGCAGCTCAGGAATGGCAGCCATTCAAACGGTTCTATCTCTTTTTGAACAAGGAGATGAAATCTTAGCATCACAAGACCTATACGGAGGAACCTATCGGTTATTTGAACAAGGATGGAATCGGTGGGGCTTAACTTTTTCTTTTGCAGACCCTCGTAACCTTGAACAGTTTGAAAACTGTATTACAGATAAAACAAAAGCATTATTTATAGAAACACCTACGAACCCATTAATGCAAGAAGCATCGGTAGTTGATCTAGCGAAAATAGCCAAAAAATACGGAATTTTATTAATTGTTGATAATACGTTTTATACTCCGCTTTTGCAACAACCGCTAGTGGACGGTGCAGATATTGTTATACATAGCGCGTCAAAATATTTAGGTGGCCACAATGATGTTATCGCTGGTCTAATTGCTGCAAAAGGAGAAGAGCTATGTGAGCGAATTGGTTATTACCATAACGGGATTGGAGCAATCTTGTCAGCTTTTGATTCATATCAATTAATTAGAGGGATGAAGACTCTCGCTCTTCGAATGGATAAACATCAAGAAAATGCGAAAGCAATCGTAAAATATTTACAGACGCAAGAAGGTGTAATAGACGTCCTATATCCTGGAAAAGGTGGAATGATTTCTTTCCGTATATTAAAAGAAGACTGGGTTAACCCATTTTTACAGCAGTTGAAACTCGTTTCGTTTGCAGAGAGTTTAGGTGGGGTTGAGAGTTTGATGACGTACCCTGCTACGCAAACACATATGGACATCCCTGAAGATATTCGAATAGCAAATGGTGTTTGCAATCGCTTGTTACGTTTTTCTGTTGGTATTGAGCGAGCTGAGGATTTAATTGCGGATCTTGATCAAGCATTCCGTCACGTGAAAGAGAGGGAGAATGAATGAGTTTTCTAGAACAACTAGCATCAAAAGTCTTAATCGGAGATGGAGCAATGGGAACGTTGCTATACGAGCAAGGCGTCGACCAATGCTTTGAAGAAGTGAACGTAAAAAATCCAGAGATCATTCTAAATGCACATAATAGATACGTCTTGGCAGGAGCTGATGTAATTCAGTCTAATACGTATGCTGCGAACAAACTGAAACTAGAAAAATATGGGCTAGAAAAAGAGGTTCGCTCTATCAATCGTTCAGGTGTTCGTCTTGCAAAAGAAGCTTCTAGTGAAAATACATTTGTTCTAGGAACTGTTGGGGGGATTAGACGGTTTCAATTAGAAGAATGGAACCTTAACGAAATAGAGGAAGCCTTCAAAGAGCAATTAAATGAACTATTAACAGAAGGCGTTGATGGCCTTTTATTAGAAACGTTTTACGATTTGGAAGAAGCAAAAATGGCTGCAAAACTTGCGCGAAAATTAACAGATTCGCCCATAGTTGTAAATCTGTCACTTGGAGAAGTAGGTGTGATGAATGGCGGGATTGCCGTTTCTGATGCGTTTGAACAACTGACAGCTATAGGTGCTGATGTAGTAGGATTAAATTGTCGGACAGGTCCGTTTCATATGCTTCGTTCATTTGAAACGATTGCGTTACCGAAAAAGGGATTTTTATCTGCGTATCCAAATGCAAGCTTACCTGATTATCGTGATGGGCGTGTTTTCTATCAATCGAATGCAGATTATTTTCAAGATATGGGAGAGAAGTTTATTAAGCAGGGGGTTCGTTTATTAGGAGGTTGTTGTGGTACGACGCCTGAGCATATTGAAGCATTTGCTAAGGTGAGAGAAACGACAGAACCGATTACTAGTAAAACGATCAGGCCTCTAGCTAGGTTTATGCGGGAATCCATTGAAATCCCGAGAAAAGAAAAGCCGCTACCAGAAATTGTGAAAGAACGAAAGTCTGTAATTGTCGAGTTAGATCCACCTAAAAAGTTAAGTACAAAGCGGTTTATGGAAGGCGCAAAAGCACTTAAGGAAGCGGGAGTAGATGCTGTTACGATGGCTGATAATTCGCTTGCCTCCCCGCGAGTCGATAATTTAGCTCTTGGCGCAATGATTAAAGAACAGGTAGGTGCAAGACCGCTTGTCCATGTTACTTGCCGGGATAGAAACTTGATTGGATTACAGTCTCATTTAATGGGTTTACATGCATTAGGCATTGATGATGTCTTGGCGATTACAGGGGATCCGACGAAAATAGGTGATTTTCCTGGAGCTACATCCGTTTATGATGTAAGTTCCTTTCAACTTATTTCGTTTTTGAAGCAGCTGAATGAAGGAATTTCTTTTTCTGGAAAGGAATTGGGGCAGAAAGCGAATTTCTCTGTCGGTGCAGCGTTTAATCCAAATGTGAGACATTTAGATAAAGCTGTAAAGAGAATGGAGAAAAAGATTGAAAGTGGTGCTGATTACTTTATGACCCAACCAATTTACAGCATAGAACAAATGGAATCCCTAGCGAATGAAACAAAACATATAAAAGAGCCTATCTATATCGGGATTATGCCATTAACAGGTACGAGAAATGCTGAATTTCTTCATAATGAGGTGCCAGGTATTAAATTAACAGATGATATTCGAGCTGCGATGGCTGCATGTGGAGAAGACAAAGAAGCCGCTTCAGCTGAAGGGATACAAATTGCGCGATCACTAATTGACGCAGCTTTGCAATATTTTAATGGAATTTATTTAATTACACCGTTTATGCGTTATGAAATGACAGTCGAGTTAACAAAATATATTGAAGCAAGGAAACCAATTATTCAAGGAAGTAAGTAATTTAGAAGCATGCGGGAATAGAAAGGACGGACATATGGTTAAGTCTTTGTTTGAACAACAGCTAGAAAAGAAAATTCTAATCCTAGACGGTGCAATGGGGACAATGTTGCAACAAGCTGAACTAACAGCAGAGGATTTTGGTGGAGAAGAATATGAAGGATGTAATGAATATTTAAATGAAACAGCTCCTCATGTCATTGAAAACATTCATCGAGCTTATTTAAAAGCAGGGGCCGACATCATTGAAACGAATACATTTGGCTCGACAGATATTGTATTAGACGATTATGATCTTGGCTATAAAGCAGAAGAATTAAGTCGCTTGGCAACAGCCATTGCAAAAAAAGTAGCGGATGAATTCTCAACACCTGAGTGGCCACGTTTCGTTGCGGGTGCGATGGGACCAACTACAAAATCACTTTCTGTAACTGGCGGTGTAACGTTTGACAAACTAGTTGAATCTTATCATGAGCAAGCACGCGGAATTATCCGTGGTGGAGCCGATATTATGCTACTAGAAACTAGTCAAGATATGCGAAATGTCAAGGCGGGTTATTTAGGGATTGAACGAGCATTTGAAGAACTCAATGTAAAGCTGCCGATCTTTATTTCAGGTACGATTGAACCAATGGGGACAACTTTAGCCGGTCAAAATATTGAAGCATTTTATTTGTCATTAGAACATATGAATCCAGCTGTTGTTGGCTTGAATTGTGCGACAGGACCGGAATTTATGCGAGATCATATTCGTTCGTTATCTGAACTTGCAACTACGTATGTCAGTTGTTATCCAAATGCCGGTTTACCTGATGAAGAAGGACATTACCATGAGTCTCCTGAATCGCTAGCGATGAAATTACGCGGATTTGCAGAAAAGGGCTGGTTAAATGTCGTTGGGGGCTGTTGTGGTACGACACCAGATCATATAAGTGCGATGGTAGAGGCAACAAAAGACTTTCAGCCACGAACGTTTCATGAATCACACCCACATGCCGTTTCAGGGATTGAACCGCTCATTTATGATGAGAGTATGCGTCCGTTATTTGTCGGAGAACGTACCAACGTAATTGGATCTAGAAAGTTCAAGCGATTAATTGCTGAAGGAAAGTTTGAAGAAGCTTCAGAAATTGCAAGGGCGCAAGTGAAAAAAGGTGCTCACGTTATTGATGCTTGTTTAGCAGACCCAGACCGTGATGAATTAGAAGATATGGAAAACTTCCTACAATATCTTGTCAATAAAGTAAAAGTACCTTTAATGATTGATTCTACAGATGAAAAAGTTATTGAAAAGGCGTTAACCTATTCACAAGGGAAGGCGATTATTAATTCAATAAACTTAGAAGATGGCGAAGAACGATTCGAGGCTGTTATTCCGATTGTTAAAAAATACGGCGCAGCAGTTGTAGTCGGAACTATTGATGAGGATGGAATGGCTGTTACAGCTGAGAAGAAATTAGAAGTGGCAAAGCGTTCTCATGATTTACTTGTTCATAAATATGGGCTAAAACCAGAGGATATTATCTTTGATCCACTCGTTTTCCCTGTTGGTACAGGGGATGAACAGTACATTGGCTCAGCAAATGCTACTGTTGAAGGTATTCGGCTAATTAAAGAAGCTCTTCCTAAGTGTTTAACAATTTTAGGTGTGAGTAACGTTTCTTTTGGGTTACCACCAGTAGGGCGTGAAGTGTTAAACGCGGTATATTTATATCACTGTACGCAAGCAGGACTTGATTATGCGATTGTAAATACTGAAAAATTAGAACGGTATGCTTCAATTTCTGATGAAGAAAAAGAAATGGCTAGCAAGTTATTGTTCGAAACAACAGATGAAACTCTTGCTGAATTTACCGCTTTTTATCGTGGGAAGAAAGCTGAGAAAAAGGTTGATATATCAAACTTAACACTTGAAGAACGGTTAGCTTCTTACATTGTTGAAGGAACGAAGGAAGGGCTTATTGAAGATTTAAATCAAGCACTAGAGGCCTACACTGATCCATTAGATATTATTAATGGCCCCCTTATGGTTGGAATGGATGAAGTTGGCAGGTTATTCAACAATAATGAACTAATCGTAGCAGAAGTATTACAAAGTGCAGAAGTGATGAAAGCATCGGTTGCTCATCTTGAACCGCATATGGAACAGAAAGAAAACGACAATGGAAAAGGAAAAATTCTTCTTGCGACCGTAAAAGGTGATGTTCATGACATTGGCAAGAATTTAGTTGAAATTATTTTAGGGAACAATGGGTTTAAAATCGTTAACTTAGGTATTAAAGTAACGTCTAATGAATTAATTGAAGCTATAAAAAAGGAAAATCCGGATGCCATTGGCTTATCTGGTCTACTAGTAAAATCAGCACAGCAAATGGTTTTAACCGCACAAGATTTACGACAACAGGACATTTCAATCCCGATCCTTGTCGGGGGAGCGGCGCTTACAAGAAAGTTCACGGATACAAAAATTGCAGCTGAATATGATGGTCTCGTCCTATATGCAAAAGATGCGATGAATGGATTAGACATTGCTAACCGACTGGCAAAGCCAGACGAACGTGAACGACTTGCTACTGAATTAGCAGAAGCAAGAGCGAAAAAAGATGCAGTGCGCCCTGCTGAAAGGAAACCAGTACAAGATCGCCCAGTAGATGAGTTTGTTCAATCTGATGTTAAAAGGAACGGACCTATTTTTACACCTACTGATTTGGATCCGCACATTTTACGTGACTACAAGCTCTCTCATTTAGAACCGTATATTAATATGCAAATGCTACTTGGTCGCCATCTTGGTCTTCAAGGAAAAGTAAGTAGACTACTTGCAGAAAAAGATGAAAGAGCTGTTCAATTGAAAGAACGTGTGGATGAATTTTTAGATCAAGCAAAGAAAAATCAAGTCATCCAGGCGCATGGAATGTATCAATTTTTCCCTGCACAAGCAGATGGAAATGATATTATTATTTATGATCCAAAAGATCGGAAGACAGAAATTGAACGATTCACATTCCCGCGTCAAAACCATAAGCCATTCCTATGCCTAGCTGACTACTTACGTCCAGTATCAAGTGGGGAAATGGATTATGTTGGGTTTCTTGCAGTTACAGCAGGGCATGGCGTACGTGAATTAGCTGACCAAGCTAAGCGAGATGGTGATTATCTTTACAGTCATCTAATTCAGGCCGCTGCATTAGAAATAGCGGAAGGGTTTGCTGAAAGACTTCATCAACAAATGCGTGATAGAATGGGCTTTCCAGACTCAGCTGATATGACGATGGATGAACGTTTTGCCGCCAAGTATCAAGGGGTTCGTGTCTCATTTGGCTATCCTGCTTGTCCGAATCTTGAAGATCAAGAGAAATTATTTAAGTTAATACAACCAGAAAAAATTGGAATTCAATTAACGGAAGGTCACATGATGGAGCCAGAAGCTTCCGTTACAGCAATGGTATTTGCCCATCCTGAAGGCCGGTATTTTAATGTATTAGGATAAAATTAATAACAAAGTAGAGGTTATCCCAGAGGTCAAAAATAGACCTTTTGGATAACCTCTTTTTGTTGTAAATCTTGTCTCTTCAAGGCTTATAAGGAGATGTTTAGGAAGAAGATTGGTAAGAATTTGATAAGAAATTGTATAAAACTAGGTCGAAAACAAACACTATCCATATCAATCATGACCAAGTCATGAAACAGATACCACGAACACAAGGAGGTCTACAACATGAAACGTAATCTGTTTTCATTCAAGATTCCACTTATCATGACATTCATTTGTATTGGGTTAATTGTGAATACATCACCCACTCATGCATTTACTGACCAAGTTATTCAAAGAGGGGCAACGGGTGATGATGTTGTTGAATTGCAAGCAAGACTTCAGTACAACGGGTTTTATACTGGAACCATTAATGGTGTGTACGATTGGGGAACTTATTGGGCCGTTCGTAACTTTCAGAGTGAATTTGGTCTAGATGTTGATGGATTAGTAGGACCACAAATGAAAGATATGTTAGAACGTGCAACGAATTACAACGAAGAGTTTGTAAAAAAAGCATTAAATGAAGGGCGTAAATTTACTCACTATGGCGGTACACCGAAGGAGATCCAAAAAGGACCTAAAGGCAGCAGAGATGGTGCGCAGCCGCAACAGCCACAGCCAGGAGCAGGTGAGGCACAGCCGCAACAACCACAGCCAGGAGCAGGTGAGGCACAACCGCAGCAACCACAGCCAGGAGCAGGTGAAGCGCAGCCGCAGCAACCACAGCCAGGAGCAGGTGAAGCACAGCCGCAGCAACCACAGCCAGGAGCAGGTGAGGCGCAGCCGCAACAACCACAGCCAGGAGCTGACCCAGCGCCAGCACCTCAACCGGATCCTGAACCAGCTGCACCAGAAGAGCCAGTGCCATATGCTGAAGAGCCAGAAGAACAGGATAATGAAGCAAATATACAAAAAGCAACGAATGTACCAGCAGGGTATTCAGAAAACGATATTCGTATTATGGCCCAAGCAGTTTATGGGGAAGCGCGTGGTGAACCATATGTAGGTCAAGTAGCTGTAGCTGCAGTAATTATTAACCGTATTAATAGTCCGACCTTCCCAAATACAGCATCCGGTGTTATTTTTGAACCGCGTGCATTTACAGCTGTAGCCGATGGGCAGATCTATTTAGAGCCTAACGAGACAGCTCGTCGTGCTGTTATTGATGCAATTAATGGACAGGACCCATCAGGAAATGCACTATATTACTTTAATCCGGATACAGCGACATCTGGTTGGATTTGGACGAGACCACAAATTAAACGAATCGGCAAGCATATATTCTGTCATTAATTTTTGGAGGTGATTATTTATGGTACGTAATATTATTATAGGTCTATTAGCTGTTGCTGTTGTTGCAACAGGGGTTTGGGGCTTTCAAGAACGTGAAGATAAGCAAATTTTAAAAGTAACTGCAGAGAACAATTACCAAAGGGCATTCCATGAACTTGCTTTTCATATTGACCAAATTGAAGATCAATTAGGTGCGACGCTTGCGATGAACTCACGGCGTCAGCTAACTCCAGCGTTAGCGGACGTTTGGAGAATTGTAAGTTTAGCACAAGAGAATATTGGTCAATTACCATTAAGTTCAGTAGATCTTGGAAAAACGGAAGAGTTTTTGTTTAAGCTAGGAAGATTTAGCTATCGAACATCGATCCGTGATTTGGAAAAAGAACCTTTAACGGATAAAGAATATGAAACATTAGAGAAGTTGTATGACTATTCTAAGGAGATTCGTGAAGAAGTTCGTAAATCACAAGCAATGATGCTTGCTAATGGTGATCAATGGTTAGATATTGAAGAAGAAATGCGTGCCACTCAAGAACCATTAAGTAACATGGTTGTGAAAAATCTAGAAGTTATGAACAAATCAATCCAAAGTTATAGTGAAACCGAATGGGGAGCAGGATTAGCTTCCATTGATGATCTAAATGGAGAATTGAAAGAAGCATTAGACGGTGATCCCGTAACAAAAGAAGAAGCAGAAGAAATTGCACGCGAATACCTGCAAATAAATGAGAATACACCAGTGCATGTGGCTGATACAGGGAATGGCTTAGAGTACCCAGCGTTTACAATTGTTGCAGACGACCCTGATCATGAGACAAATTATTATATGGATATGAGTGTAAATGGAGGAGAACCAATTTGGTTCTTACAAGACCGCCAAGTTGAAGAGCAAAATATTAGCTTAAATGAGGCGGTGGAAATTGCAGAAAAATATCTGGAAGAACATGGTAAAGATAGCATGCAACTTGTCGATAGTAGACAATATGATTCTATTGCTATGCTTGAGTTTGTTCATCTAGAGGATAACGTTCGTGTTTACACGGATTTAATTCGCCTTGAAATTGCCCTTGATGATGGAGATGTAGTTGGGTATGAAGCAAAAAGTTATTTAATCCATCATAAAGACCGTGATATACCAGATCCAAAGCTGACAAACGAAGAGGCGAGAGACCGCTTGAATCCTCGTTTAGATGTAATGGAAGATCATTTAGCTGTCGTTGAAAATGATCTAGGGCAAGAAGTGCTTTGCTATGAATATTATGGGGTCATTGAAGACCAAACGTATCGCTTGTTTATAAATGCAGAGGATGGGGAAGAAGAAAAAGTTGATCGACTAAATCAATCTGAACCTGTATACGATTTTTCTTAAAATAGAAAAAGAAGGAAAGAAGAAGCATCTCACGCTTCTTCTTTTTGATTATTCATGAGATAATGGGTAGAGTTTATGTAAGTGGGAGGAGTAAGGAGATTGATTAAAGTTGGTTCTACCATCTTCTTAGAGTTACAAGAAGTAAAAGACTTTAAAAAAAGATTGTTGAGATATAAATGTCGCTTAGTAGATAAAAAAGTTGGGATATATGTTATCGACTACCCAATAAATGAAGAGACAGGAAAACCTAGTTTCTTTTTTGATGGTACGGAATTTCGAGCGTTTTTTATTGCTGCTGATGATTCCGGGATGTTTGCATTTGATACTGAAATTGTTGGAAGGATGAAAGGGAACATCCCGGTCCTTTTTATTAAAGACCCTGGGAACGAAAAGTACATGAGAATTCAAAGGCGAAATTATGTGCGCGTAGAAACATCCGTCGATACGGCTGTACACCCTGCCAAAAGTGAATTTCATCCGTTCACAACGGTTACCCTTGATTTGAGTGGTGGAGGCTGTGCAATGATTATTCCTGAAGGGCAAACGTTTCCTGAAAAAGGAGAGGTAAATCTCTATCTTATTTTGCATATGCAATCAGGTGATAGTGTTTATGTAAAAGTGTTATGTAAGATCGTGCGCGTACATAGGCCAAAAGCGGAAGCAAAAAGACGCGCGTCCTTACAATTTCTGGATATAGATGAACGAGATCAACAAAAGGTTGTTCGTTATTGTTTTGAAAGGCAGCTTGCACTACGAAGAAAATCTGAAGAATTATAACGGTTATCTTAAAAACTAGTCGAATAAGCTACAAGAAACGATTTTTTCTAGTTTATAACTGATAATTCACAACCTTTAGTTAGACCGTAATGTAAGAATATGATAAGATTATGGAGAGAACAATTGGAAAAATACAGAGATGTAAACACTTTCAATCGTTTGATTGTATATGAGGTGTATTAGTTAATGAAAAAAAAGATGAATATTGCTATTGATGGTCCTGCTGGTGCAGGGAAAAGTACTGTTGCGAAATTAGTCGCAGAACAGCTAAGTTATCTCTATATTGATACTGGTGCAATGTATCGCGCTCTTACATTAGCAGCATTACGAGAAGGGATAGATCTTCAAGATGGTCCTGCCTTAACTGAAATTTTAAGTAAGACAACCATTCACCTTCAACATGAACAAAGCGGTGTTCGTGTATTATTAAATAATGAAGATGTGACAGAAGCGATTAGAATGAAAGATGTAACTTCGAATGTGTCATTAGTTTCAAGTCATGAAGGTGTTCGATTAGAGATGGTTGAACGTCAGAGGAAACTTGCGGAAAAAGGCGGAGCCGTGCTAGATGGCAGGGATATTGGTACGTATGTTCTTCCTGATGCTAAAGTTAAAGTGTTTTTAACTGCTTCTGTGGATGAGCGAGCTAGAAGACGTTATGAAGAACAAAGAAAAAAAGGAATACCTGCTGATTTTGATCAATTAAAAGAAGAAATTGCCCGCCGGGATCAATTGGATTCAACACGAGAATTTGCTCCTTTAAAAAAGGCAGATGATGCAGTTGAAATTGATTCAACTTCACTTACAATTCCAGAAGTTGCAAAGTCAATAATTGAGCTAGCAAAAGAAAGGGCAAGATAAGATGGGAATTTATCAATTTGGTCAAAGTGTAAGCAGAATATTTATCTCAACTTCTTATAAAGTTGAGATAATCGGAAAAGAAAACATCCCTGATACTGGGGCAACGATTCTTTGTTGCAATCATATCCATTATTTTGATCCACCTCTTCTAGGAGCCTATATTAAAAGACAGTTGCATTACATGGCAAAACAAGAATTATTCGAAAAGCCAATATTAAAAGGGTTGCTACCTAAACTAGGTGCGTTTCCTGTACGAAGAGGAATGAGCGATAAGCAAGCGATACGTACAGCCATGAAATTGTTAAAAGAAGGCAAGATGATAGGCTTATTTCCAGAAGGAACGAGAAGCAAGAATGGCCAATTAGGAAAAGGTTTAACAGGAGCTGGTTTTTTTGCTCTTCGAACAGATGCAGTTGTTATTCCATGTGCCATTATTGGCCCATATCGAACGTTTAAATCGTTAAAGTTAGTTTATGGAACACCTATTGATTTTAGTGAATTGCGGGAGCGTAAGGCATCTGCTGAAGAAGCAACGGAAGTTATCATGACTGAAATCAAAAAGTTAATAGAAGAACATGAATTGAAATCATAGTAATCACTTTTCTTTCGCTAGCGTGAAAGATAGTTAAAATAATAGTTAGATACCGCTACTAGACTGCGGGGATTGAAGGAGGCAAAAGTCAATGGTCGAAGAAATGAACAATGAAGTAACGGAAATGAAGTCTTTTTCTGTAGGGGATGTTGTAACAGGGAAAGTGACAAAAGTCGAAGATAAACAAGCGTTTGTCGATGTAGGTTTTAAAGTAGATGGCATTGTGCCAATTAGTGAGTTATCAAGTTTGCATGTAGAAAAAGTAAGTGATGTTCTTTCAGTTGACGATGAGCTCGAATTAAAAGTTCTAAAATTAGAGGATGATGAGCTAATCCTTTCAAAGCGGGCGGTACAAGCTGAGAAAGCATGGGACGAGCTTCAACAAGCTTACGAGTCTGGCCAAATTCTTGAAGTGGAAGTGGCGGATGTCGTAAAGGGAGGACTCGTTGTCGATGTTGGCGTACGCGGATTCATCCCTGCTTCTTTAGTAGAACGTCATTTCGTTGAGGATTTTTCAGATTACAAAGGACGTACATTGCGTTTAAAAGTAGCTGAAATTGATAAAGAAAACAATAAGCTGATACTATCTCAACGTGCCGTTTTGGATGAAGAAGTAGAACAGAAGAAGCGTAATGTTCTCCAAACTTTGAAAGCTGGCGATGTCGTTGAAGGAAAAGTACAACGTTTAACAGATTTTGGCGCATTTGTAGATGTAGGTGGTGTTGATGGTTTAGTACATATTTCTCAGCTGGCACACCATCGAGTTGAAAAACCATCTGATGTCGTTAATGAAGGTGATGTTGTTAAAGTAAAGATTTTATCTGTTGATGAAGATAGTGAAAGAGTTTCATTGTCTATCAAAGATACATTGCCTGGTCCATGGGAAAGCTATTCAGGAAAAGTGGCTGCTGGTGATGTAGTGGAAGGTGTTGTAAGACGTCTTGTTTCATTTGGAGCATTTATCGAACTTGCTCCTGGAGTAGAGGGCTTAGTTCACATCTCACAAATTGCAAACCGTCACATCGGTACTCCATCTGAAGTATTAACTGAAGGTGAGAAGGTTGAAGTGAAAGTATTAGATGTGAATATAGAAGAAAAGCGGATTTCCTTAAGTATTCGCGATTTACTAGAGGAAGAGGAGTCTGGTGATGCAGATTACCAAGCTTATGAAGCTTCAAAAGAAGAGGAGTCAGCAGGATTTTCTCTTGGAGATATGATTGGAGATCAATTAAAGAAATATAAGAACTAATTTTATACCATCTAATAAAAATCGGCATCCTTAATAGGTTGCCGATTTTTAATTGGTTAAAAAGGTGTGACTTTAACTTTATCAAATAACGGTTTAGGGACGTTGTTGTTGCCTAGCTTGATCAGGGCTTTGCATTTTGGTAGAACCTGCATAATCTAGACTTTGATCTCGATCAGATTCAACTCGACCAGATTTTTTAAGCTTTTTTTCTTGGCGATCTCTCCCCATGATATCCCCCTCCTTTATGTAGTATCAAAGAATCGTTTTTATTGTCCCGCAATGTCGTATTTCTATGTATTTTATGGTTAGAACGACTTCGCTTCGTCGATACTTAAAAGGGAAGGAGGTGGAATGATGGAAGGTGTTTTTATTTATTGGTTTGGCTGGTTACTGTGGGTGGTGATCACCTTTTTTTGGTCAAAATCAAAAGCAAGGTTTTGGAGTGCGTTCTCATTACTACTATTTTTCATTTTACTTCCAAAAACATTAGTATTTGCTAATACGACCATTCATCTGGTTTATGTTTTATTTTCTAGCTATTTATTTTGGCAGTTAAATAAGGCGAAAGAATGTAATTTGGTTCATGCCTTTATTGCTTCAATCACTATAGCGGCAGCATATGCTGGCTTTCAAATGATGATGATATTTGATCCGGTTGTCGTGTACATTGATAGTCGCTGGATGATTGGATTAATGACAGGCATTATCTCCTTTTTCTTAGCTGCTACATTTAAGCTTCGATTACTGTTTGCATTTTCTGGTCTAATTCAAGGCGAGCTTTTAACGGGGATTGTTACGCAACATCATCTTTATATGGATTATAGCATAGGTAGTCTGTATTTCTTTGATATTGTTGCTGTAGTAGGGTGTCTATATAGTGTTGTTTGGGTATTTAAACAGGCTTCTGTTGCGCTCGCAAATTTTGTCGTGAGAGAACCAAAAACAAGTGTGTTAAAGCAAAGTTCATAAAAGTAGAAGTCGACAACAATGTAGAAATCAAGTAGAATAAATAAGTTGCAAGAAAAAATGGATGATTTTACATAGTAAAATAGAAAGGTTGTGACGTTATGACCAAGCCAGTTGTAGCGATAGTCGGACGTCCTAATGTTGGGAAGTCAACGATTTTTAATCGAATAGTAGGAGAACGGGTAGCGATTGTAGAAGATATGCCAGGAGTTACACGTGATCGTATTTATAGTAAGGGGGAATGGTTAAATCGTGAATTTAATCTAATTGATACTGGTGGAATTGAATTAGGAGATGAGCCCTTATTAGTCCAAATGCGTGCCCAAGCAGAACTAGCGATAAAGGAAGCTGATGTAATAATTTTTATCGTTAACGGTCGCGAAGGAATCACAGGTGCTGATCAAGAAGTAGCGAAACTTTTATTTAGATCAGACAAGCCTGTTGTTCTTGGGGTGAATAAGATTGATAATCCTGATATGCAAGAAGAGTTATATGAGTTTTATTCATTAGGAATGGACACCCCTTACCCAATTTCTGGATCTCACGGATTAGGACTAGGTGATTTACTGGACCAAGTTATTAAGCATTTTCCAGATGAAGAAGAAGATCCGTATGATGAAGATACGATTCGTATTTCATTAATAGGGCGACCTAATGTAGGGAAATCTTCCATTGTTAATGCGATGCTTGGAGAGGAACGAGTTATCGTAAGCAATATTCCAGGTACAACGAGAGATGCGATTGATACCCCTTTCACACAGGATGATCAAGATTATGTCCTTATTGATACAGCTGGGATGCGGAAACGTGGAAAAGTCTATGAGGCAACTGAGAAATACAGTGTATTGCGTTCTCTTAAGGCGATTGAACGTTCAAATGTAGTTCTTGTAGTTATTAATGCAGAAGAAGGCTTAATTGAGCAAGACAAAAAAATCGCAGGTTATGCTCATGAAGCTGGACGTGCAGTCATCATTGTTGTCAACAAATGGGATGCCGTAGCTAAAGATGACAAAACGATGAAGAATTTTGAAACAAAGCTTAGAGAAGAGCTTTTGTTTTTAACGTATGCACCGATCTTGTTTGTTTCTGCCAAGACAAAACAACGCCTACATACTGTTTTGCCAATGGTTAAGAAAGTATCGGAGAATCACCATCTTCGAGTTCCTACAAATGTTCTAAATGATATGATTATGGATGCAGTAGCGATGAATCCAACACCAACAGACAAAGGGAAACGACTCAAGATTAATTATGTGACTCAAGTGGCTGTGGAACCGCCGACTTTTGTTTTCTTCGTAAACGAACCTGAATTAATGCACTTTTCTTATGAAAGGTTTCTAGAGAATCGCCTAAGGGCTACATTTAATTTTGAAGGAACCCCAATTAAAATTTTTGCTAGAAAGAAAAATGTTTAACGGGACTTCAAAAAGGGATGTTTCCCTTTTTGAAGTCTAACGCTACTAATGTGATACATAGTGATAGTCACATTAAACTGCTTTTGCTAAATTTGTATCTAAGTAGCGAAAGAGCGTTAGAAATGGGGGATGGATTATGTATTTTATTGGACTTATCATAATTATTCTAATTGGCTATCTTTTAGGCTCTTTAAGCTTTAGCTATATTATTGCAAAAAAAATTAAAAAAGTAGATATACGGCAACATGGGAGTGGAAATGCTGGGGCTACAAATACATTACGAGTGTTAGGTCTCGGTCCTGCATTATCTGTTTTAGCTCTTGACGTGCTAAAGGGGATTGTAGCAGTGTGGATTGGTGTCGTAGTTGCACCTGATCAATCAGGTTTATATCCAGCTTTAGCGGGTTTCGCTGCCATCCTAGGTCATAATTGGCCTATATACTACGGATTTAGAGGTGGAAAAGGGGTTGCGACAACAATTGGCGTATTAGCAACCATTGTTTTCTTCCCAGCTTTATTTGCTGGTATTGTTGCAATTGGAAGTATTGTTATAACAAGGTATGTTTCACTAGGTTCGATATTATTTGCAATTTTAACACCAATCTTTGCATTATTTCTCCTTGATTATTATGGTTATCCGGTTATTTATGGTTATTTAGCCATTGTTGTGGCCCTTCTTTCTATTTGGAGGCATCGAACCAATATAAAACGATTGCTTGCTGGAACAGAAAGCAAAATCGGACAGAAATCATAAAAAAGGAGTGAGTCAATTGACTAAGGTTGCTGTTATTGGTGCAGGTAGTTGGGGAACAGCCTTAGCTATGGTATTAGCTGATAATGAATTGGAAGTGAAGATTTGGGCAAGACGTAAGGAACAAATTGAGGAAATAAATCAGCACCATACTAATTCTAAATATTTGCCTAATGTTGTCTTATCTGATCGGATTACTGGACATGTAGAGCTGAAAGAAACATTAGAAGGTGTCAAAATAGTCCTTCTTGTCGTACCGACAAAGGCTATTCGTGAGACGGTAACTGAGATGAAAAAAGAGTTGCAAGCGCCTGTTACAATTATTCATGCTAGCAAAGGAATTGAACCTGGCACTCATAAACGAATTTCTGAAATGATTGAAGAAGAGTTTGGTGATTCTGATTTATTGAAAGATGTTGTTGTTTTGTCAGGGCCAAGTCATGCTGAAGAAGTAAGTCAGAGACAACCTACAACGGTTACGGTATCTTCAAAAAGTTCAACAGCTTCAGAATTAGCTCAAGATTTGTTTATAAATCAACATTTTCGTGTATATACGAATCCAGACCTTGTTGGTGTTGAGATTGGTGGTGCACTTAAGAATACGATTGCACTTGTGTGTGGTTTAACAAATGGTCTTGGTATGGGTGATAACACAAAAGCGGCTATTATGACTCGTGGATTAGCAGAAATTGCACGAGTAGGAGTGAAGCTAGGTGCAAGCCCATTAACATTTGCTGGACTTTCAGGTTTGGGTGATCTTATTGTTACGTGTACGAGTGTACATTCACGAAATTTTCGAGCCGGTTTTATGATAGGACAAGGAAAGACGTTAGATGAAGTATTAAATTCGATGGGTATGGTTGTCGAAGGTATTAGAACAACAAAGGCTGCTTACGAATTGTCAAAAAAGTTACAGGTTGAAATGCCGATTACATCCGCACTTTATGCAGTTTTGTTTGAGGGGCTCAAACCAGAACAGGCAACAGAACGTCTCATGGGCCGAGTGAAAAAACATGAAGTGGAACAATTAAATATTGATATATAATGTGCAAGAGGTGATTTGAGGGTACGGAAAAAAACATCCTTATTAGTCCGAGGGCGCTGAAAAAGGCTGATTTGTACCTTTTCAGTGTCCTCCACTTTTCTTTTTGCAGAAGCTTCTTATGCACCTTCTTCTTTTTATCGCATATGATATCGTGATATTACGAAAGAGGGAGGGCGCAACATGTTTCAAAATAATGACTCGTCTTTCATGGACCAAATTCAAAAGAAGACTAATGTAAGACCTGATGAATTATTAAAGCTAGCTAATTCTGTTAGTAATACAAATCTTAAAGATGAAGCAGCAGTAAGACAGTTAATTGCACAAGTTGCAAAGCTTGCAAACAAACCTGTATCAAAAGAAAAAGAAGATCAAATTGTCAAAGCTATTACAACTAATAATATGCCAATGGACTTTGCTTCACTTGCAAAAATGTTCAATAAAAAATAATTATCCTGTGTAGGCAAAATCCACAAGCAAAATAGTGGTTCTTGCATATACTTGTAGGGAACGAACATTACTATAGGGCTGTGTTTTAGACGAAGGGTTTCGTCAAGTTGGAGAAGTGTGCCCCCACTTCTCCAACTTTTTTTTAGATAGGTTCAGATACAAAAGAAAAAACTATTTGCCCTTAGTCTGTCACCGACAAGTTGGACAAGCTGTGCTATAATGTGATGGGCAAATAGGAAATATGGAGGATGATAGATCGTGTCACAGGCGATGATGAATATGTGGATATCATTTTTTGCGCTTGCGCTTATGTTTGTATCCGCAGGGACAGCTATTTTTAGTCGAGCAAAATTAAAAGGGTGGCTTCAAAAGCTCGTATTAGCCTTTTCTTTTATATGTTTGCTCGTTTCTGGGTGGATTGTCTTTCTTATTGTAATTGTTGGACCTACGGCTACTTTATAATAAGAAAGGAGTTGGAGAAGAATGAAAAGATATAGTTTTATCTTGTTATCAATAAGTTTATTACTGTTAAGTGGTTGCTTATTTCCAGATGATCAACGTGCTGAGAATCGGATTGCTTATCCGGATCAGCTTCAATCGGTTCAGCATGCTGTAGAGCAATTTCAAACCGATACGGGTGTTTTGCCTATTCGTACATTCGACGAAACCACCTCTCTTTATCAAAGGTATATTATAGATTTTAATCAATTAGTTCCAAGGTACTTACAACAACCACCTGGTACTGCATTTGAGAATGGTGGCGTATTTCAATATGTTCTTGTAAATGTTGAGGAGCAACCGGAAATTAAAGTAATAGATTTAACGTCACAGCGAGAAATTCAGCAACTGCAACAACGGTTAAATGATTACATGAGGCAGCATCGTTTTGCTCCCATTGAAGAAATGCTGGATGTTGGGCTTTTTAAGCTTGATCACGAAGCTCTAAATTACAAAGAAGCTCCACATGTTAGAAGTCCTTATCATGATACGTACTTACCTTTATTATTAACAAACGATGGTGAGATCATCATTGATTATCGAATTGATTTAAATATGATGCTAAACGAGTATGATCATTCATTCGAAGAAGGCGATGATATTAGATCATTACTATACGAGCACACACCTTTTGTACCTTTACGAAGTGTCCCATACGTATTAGATGAAAATGGGGAACCGACCTATGCAATGGAGCTTAGATAAAACAATAGATTTTATGAAGGGCACTGAAAAAGAAAGACGATTTTTTCAGTCCCTAGGTTTAAAAATATTTTTGGTATAATGCTCCTTCCATTCTGATATACATATCAGAGGAAGGGGCATTTTTGTTTTTCCCCTTCTCGGTAGCCCAAAAACGAGAATCTTCTAACTTTCTAGTAAAGATTGTCATAAACCTTGTACAACATCATAGATATGATAGTGTCCAAGGTTTTCGGAAAGTAGTTGAGACTCAAATTTTTACTCGATCGGGAGGGGATCACGTGGAAAAGGTTGATATTTTTAAGGATATTGCTGAACGCACTGGCGGCGATATTTATTTAGGAGTTGTAGGTGCGGTTCGAACAGGGAAGTCGACATTCATTAAGAAATTTATGGAGCTAGTCGTTCTCCCGAATATTGAAAATGAATCAGAAAAAGCGAGAGCTCAAGATGAGCTTCCGCAAAGTGCAGCAGGAAAAACCATCATGACAACAGAACCGAAATTTGTTCCAAATCAAGCCATTTCCATTCATGTTGACGATGGTTTGGATGTGAATGTTCGTCTCGTTGATTGCGTTGGTTATGCTGTTCCAGGAGCAAAAGGCTACGAGGATGAACATGGACCAAGGATGATTAATACTCCTTGGTATGAGGAACCTATCCCATTTCAAGAAGCAGCGGAAATTGGAACGAGAAAAGTTATTCAAGAGCACTCAACATTAGGTGTTGTCGTTACTACTGATGGTTCAATTGGTGAGATTCCGCGTCAGGATTATTTAGAATCAGAGGCGCGTGTTGTAGAGGAATTAAAAGAAGTTGGCAAGCCGTTTATTATGGTTGTAAATAGTGTTAGACCTCACCATCCAGATACGGAACAACTTCGAGCTCAGCTCGCTGAAGAATATGACATTCCTTGTCTTGCAATGAGCATTGAAAGCATGACAGATCAAGATATTAACAATGTACTTCGTGAAGTTCTATATGAGTTCCCGGTACATGAGGTTAATGTTAATCTTCCAAGCTGGGTTATGGTGTTAAGAGAAGATCATTGGTTACGTCAAAGCTATGAAGAATCAGTCCGTGAGACGGTTAAAGATATTAAGAGACTGCGCGATGTTGATCGGGTTGTAGGCCAATTTACTGAATATGAATTTATTGACGATGCGCGTTTAGCAGGCATTGAAATGGGGCAAGGGATTGCGGAAATTGACTTGTATGCTCCAGATGACTTATATGACCAAGTGTTAAAAGAAGTGGTCGGTGTGGAGATTAGAGGGAAGGATCATCTCTTACAATTAATGCAAGACTTTGCTCATGCGAAGGAAGAGTACGATCAAGTGGCCGATGCTCTTAGAATGGTGAAACAAACGGGTTACGGAATCGCCGCTCCTGCTCTATCCGATATGAGTCTTGACGAACCAGAAATCATTCGTCAAGGATCAAGATTTGGAGTTAGGTTAAAGGCTGTTGCTCCATCGATTCACATGATTAAAGTAGATGTCGAGTCGGAGTTTGCTCCAATTATTGGTACAGAAAAGCAAAGTGAGGAGCTCGTTCGATACTTAATGCAGGACTTTGAAGAGAACCCACTCTCTATTTGGAATTCAGATATCTTTGGTCGTTCTTTAAATTCAATTGTACGAGAAGGGATTTCAGCGAAATTATCTCTTATGCCTGAAAATGCTCGCTATAAGCTGAAAGAAACGTTAGAGCGTATTATTAATGAAGGTTCTGGTGGTTTGATTGCCATTATCCTATAAACATGATATGTCACGTCAGGAAGAACTCCCTAAGGAAGTTACTGAAAAGGTATAACCAACTTTTTCAGTGCCCTCTCCTAAGGGGGTTCTTTTTGCTTTATCCTTCATGACTATGCTAAGATTTATAAGAGTGCCTTTACTTGAAATTGCAAACGATCACTAGTTAATCAGGTGAGATTTTCACCAAAATGAAGCTAATTAAAATCGAGGATTGAGTTTTTTAGCTCTTCAAGAAGCGAAAATTTCTAATCCATGATAAGATAGATCATGTTAGAATAGGTAGTATTGAATTACGTGAGAATAGGAGAGTTGAGATGAGTAATCAAAATGAATTTTTTGTTATAAAAGCAAAAGAAAATGGTGTAAATGTTATTGGCTTAACAAGAGGGTCTGATACTCGATTTCACCATTCTGAAAAACTTGATAAAGGTGAAGTGATGATTGCACAATTTACAGAACACACATCAGCTGTAAAAGTTAGAGGGAAAGCGATTATACAAACGAGTCACGGGACGATGGATACAGAAGAATAATACCTTTTACATAGTAGGTTACTGTAGAACCTATGATATAATAGATAGGGTTTTTAAATAGGCAACTACAACAATGAAGGACGGAATTTGGGGGATTTTTTATGAACAAAAGTAATTTTAATGAGCAAGTAACAGAAATCAAAAGGAGCTTTTATAGCTTAACTGAGCATCTATATTTGCAATCGTATGTTCCTGAACCTGAAATAGATGACGATAAGGTTCGCTTCTTAATAGCTATGATGTACAAGCGATTGCCAATTACAGAAGCAAAAATGTTTACGATTTCAGCATTATTACTTCAAGCTGCATTCGATATGCATGATGAGGTCTCCCTTCATCCAGTAACTTCAGATGAGTTGCGAAAAAACCGACAGCTGACCGTACTTGCAGGTGACCATTATGTCAGTCTTTTCTATTTTTTGCTGGCGGAAAAAAAGCATGTTCCTATGATCCGGATTTTTGGACAATCGATTCAAGAAATTAGTGAATCAAAAATGAATTTATACGAATTAGAACATGTTCGTTATGATGATCTGCAGCATACAAGTGCACAAATTGAGTCAGCTCTAATGCAAAATATGGCACACTATTTCGAGCAATTAACATGGAAATCTGCCATAAGAGATTTCTTTTATTTAAAAAAGCTTGTTCGAGAAAAGGCAAATTGGTTAAATGGAAAGGGAAGTGTGCTCATTGATTCCATTCTTCGTGATCGATTACAAGGGGAAGATAAGCTGCAAAGTATTGAAAGAAAGATAGAAGACATGAAAGATCGACTACTTACAAGCAGCAAAGAACTTAACTCTTATGAGAACTTTATCATTGAACACGTGGATGATTTATTAGGGCATTCGCCTTATCAAGAGATAGCAGCAGAAGAAGGGTGAGCATGATGACACAAACGAAAGAAGAGCGAGTTCATCAAGTTTTTGAATCGATTTATAAAAAATACGATATTATGAATTCGGTTATTAGTTTCCAACGCCATAAAGCTTGGCGAAAGGATACGATGAGAAGGATGAATGTTCAAATAGGAAATGAAGCGTTAGATGTTTGCTGTGGGACAGCAGATTGGGCGATAGCTTTAGGAGAAGCAGTTGGTCCTAATGGTCACGTGGAAGGCCTGGATTTTAGCAAAAATATGTTGAAGATTGGTCAAGAGAAAGTAGAAGAGAAAAAACTTTCTCAAGTTAATTTGCGTCATGGAAATGCCATGGAGCTTCCGTATGAAGATAATCGCTTTGACTTTGTTACAATTGGATTTGGGTTAAGAAATGTTCCAGATTATATGAAGGTGCTACGGGAGATGCACCGAGTCGTAAAGCCAGGTGGAACCGTCGTATGTTTAGAAACGTCTCAACCAACTATTCCAGTTTTTAAGCAGTTATACTTTTTTTATTTTCGCCAAGTTATGCCGGTGTTTGGGAAGCTATTTGCTAAGAGTTATGAAGAATATTCATGGCTTCAAGAATCAACGATGTCATTTCCTGATCGCGAAAAGTTGGCAGAAATGTTTCGTAAGGCAGGATTTGTAGATGTGGAAGTGAAACCTTATTCAGGTGGAGTTGCAGCAATGCATTTAGGGAAAAAAACAGTTGGAAACTAGCAGAATTGGAGCAGATATTTCGTGATTAGAAAGTTGAAGATCATCTTAGAAATGATTAAGTTTGAGCACACAGTTTTTGCCTTGCCGTTTGCTTATTTTGGTGCAATGTTGGGTGCCTTTATTGTTAATGGGACAATGCCCACGTTCTCTCAATGGATTTGGATTACCGTAGCAATGGTTGGAGCGAGAAGTGCAGCTATGTCATTAAACAGAGTGATTGATGAGCAGATAGATAAACATAACCCGAGGACGGCAACAAGAGCGATTCCTGCAGGTTTAGTGTCAAAAATAGAAGTGCTATTATTTATCATTATTTCATTCGCTTTGCTATTTTATGCAGCCTTTAAGTTAAACATGCTAGCAGTTTATTTATTGCCGGCAGCTGTTTTCTTTCTAGTTATTTATTCATACACGAAACGATTTACGTGGATGTGCCATATCATTCTAGGGGTAACGATTGGAATTGCCCCTCTTGGTGGATGGGTTGGTGCAACAGGAACATTGACATGGGAAGCACTTCTTTTGTTTTTAGCTGTTGCATTATGGACGGCTGGATTTGATGTTATTTACGCGACACAGGATGCAGATTATGACAGAGAACATGGTTTGTTTTCTATTCCTAGCCGCTTTGGGATTGGACGAGCACTTAAGATTGCTCGTTTTCTGCATGTCATTAGTTTTCTAAGCTTTCTTGGCTTGTTTTTCTTTACTGAACTTGGTTGGTTATATTTTATTGGCGTTATCATTGCTGGTGTGATAATGATTTATGAGCATTCCCTTGTTTCAGAAGATGATCTTTCCAAATTAAACGTAGCCTTTTTCACGATGAACGGGATTCTAAGTATTGTCATGTTCATTTTCGCGATGGGAGATGTACTACTATGAATGAAAGCTTGAGAGGGATTTATACGGTTGGGATTACAGGAGCAAGTGGAGCCATTTATGGTGTTCGTTTAGTTCAACAGCTCCTGTCTGAATCTTACAAAGTACACTTGATCTTAACAGAAGCGGCATGGCGTGTATTTCAAGAAGAGCTCCTTTTGAATACTGAAGATCGAGACAGTGTCATTCAAGATTTGTTCGGTAACTATGGCGGCGAACTTCATACACATCATTTGCATGATTATGGGGCGCCAATTGCTAGTGGTTCTTATCAAAACGATGGAATGATTATTATTCCGTGTTCAATGGGGACACTTTCAGGAATTGCTCACGGTGCTTCAGGTAATCTGCTAGAACGTACTGCTGATGTTATGTTAAAAGAAGGTCGTAAACTTGTATTAGTCCCAAGAGAGACCCCTTTAAATCAGCTTCATTTAGAAAATATGTTACGAGTTTCAAAAGTGGGTGCAAAAATTTTGCCTGCTATGCCTGGTTTCTATCATCTGCCTAAGACAATGGATGATCTAGTGAATTTCCTTGTGGGCAAAGCACTAGATAGCTTAGGTGTAGAGCACGAGTTATTTACACGATGGGGGGAAGAAAGATGAGTGTTGTAATCGGTGAGATCTCCTACACAAATATTTTACCGTTTTTTTATCATTTAGATAAAAAAATGCTTACTGAGTATAACTGTCAATTTGTTCCCCAAGTTCCTGCTCAGTTAAATAATGAAATGTCAAAAGGTCGGATTGATATTGGTGGGATCTCTTCTTATGCCTATGCTGAAAATGCATCGAGATATACGTTGCTTCCTAATTTATCAGTAACTTCATATGGAGCTGTAAATTCAATTTTTCTTTTCTCAAAAGTGCCGTTACAAGAATTGAATGGGAAGAAAGTTGCTTTAACATGGAGCTCTGCTTCTTCTGTTCACCTTTTAAAAATAATATTGGAGCATTTCCACTCGTTACAAATCTCGTATACGACAATGAATCCTAATGTGACAAGCATGTTAAAGGACCATGATGCATGTCTCTTAATTGGCGATGACGCCATTGTGGCACGGCGTAAGTATGCAACGTCTCTTTATCATTATGATTTGGGTGAACTGTGGTATGAGAAAACGGGGTTGCCAATGACGTTTGCTGTTTTTGCGGTACGAAACGAAGCATTACGAAATCATCCAAGCTTAGTTGGTCTTATTTATCGTTCATTTCTACAAAGTAAATTAGAAAGTGAATCGAAAAATTATCAGCCGATGATTGCTAGTATTTTAAAAACGCATGGTGGCGAGAAGGCATTTTGGGATCATTACTTTCAAAAGCTCTGCAATGACTTTGGGCCAGAGGAGCAAAAGGGATTATCTTATTATTTTGATCTTTTATATCAATTGAATTATTTATCTCAACCAGTGAAAGTGCTGCGTATTTGGGATGAGGTTGTAAGTAAGTAGTAGAAAGAACACTAATTGACGATTTGACATCGTCGTGATGATATAAGGTGGACAATATGAAACTAGCTGAAATTTATATGCAATTTCAATCAGATATTAATATAATTGAGAAAGAACTTGAAGAAACAGTTCAAGCGAAAAATGATGTCTTGCAAGAGGCAGCAACTCAACTGCTAAGAGCAGGTGGAAAAAGAATTCGGCCTGTTTTTGTCTTGTTGGCAGCGAGGTTTGGCCAATATGATATTAACAATTTAAAGCACATTGCTGTTCCGCTTGAATTAATTCATATGGGCTCACTTGTTCATGATGATGTGATTGACGATGCTGAACTTAGACGTGGAAAAAAAACAATTAAGTCTCAGTGGGATAATCGTGTCGCGATGTATACCGGTGACTTTATTTTTGGAAAAGCTTTAGAAACGTCAACTTTCTTTGCTAATCCACAAATCCATCAAATTTTATCGAATGCGATGGTAGAAATGTGTCTTGGCGAAATTGAACAAATTAAAGATCAATACAATTGGGGGCAAAACTTCAGGGTTTATTTACGGCGCATTAAGCGAAAGACAGCTTTGTTAATCGCTGTTAGTTGTGAGTTAGGTGCGCTCGCAGCAAATGCGGATAGAGATATACAAAGAAACCTCTATCAATTTGGTTACAATGTTGGGATGTCTTTTCAGATTACCGATGATGTATTGGACTTTGTTGGAACAGAAGAACAGTTAGGTAAGCCAGCAGGTGGTGATTTACGACAAGGGAACGTAACGTTGCCTGCGCTATATGCGATGCATTATGATACAGACATTAAGCAGCTGATTAAAGAAATGCTCTCAACAAACTATCCTGAAGATATAGATGTTTCTCCGATTTTAGAAGCTATTAAAAATTCAGGAGGAATTGAATATTCTATTTCGATAAGTGATCAATACTTAGAAAAAGCCAATGAAGCACTAGAAAGGTTACCTGATACAAAAGAAAAAACATACTTACGAGAAATTGCAGCCTATATTGGCAAGCGCAAATTTTAAGAGGGTACTGAAAAGGCGGCTTTGCCTTTTCAGTACCCTCTTAGCAATAATGACACTACAATAATTATTTTATTGTTTAATATGGAAATGATAGTGTTTTCTTTGAAATATTTCACAATCATATTGTGACTGTTCTAGATGTTTGCTATACTAATAGTGGTTTTACTACATACTCTGATAGGAGCGATCAACAAATGGAACGTACATATTTAATGGTTAAGCCAGATGGTGTGCAACGTAATTTAATTGGTGAGATTGTATCGCGTTTTGAGAAGAAAGGTTTCACTTTAGTAGGAGCGAAATTAATGATAGTTTCAAAGGAATTAGCTGAAACGCACTACGGTGAACATAAGGAGCGTCCTTTCTTTGGAGAGTTAGTTAACTTTATTACATCAGGTCCTGTTTTTGCAATGGTCTGGGAAGGTGAGAATGTTATCTCTACAGCTCGTACGATGATGGGTTCAACAAATCCTGCAGAAGCGGCACCAGGGACTATTCGAGGAGATTATGGTGTACAAGTATCTATGAATGTAATTCATGGATCAGATTCACCGGCTAGTGCAGAAAGAGAAATTTCTCTTTTCTTTCATGAACAAGAACTAAATAACTATAAAAAAGAAGTTAGTAAGTGGGTATAATGTAAGCGCTTCTAAAAAGCTCGTCCAATTGGATGAGTTTTTTTTTGTGGAAGAAAAAGAAGATTGTAGTCTTATTATTTATGAGAGTTTATTGGTTTGAATTTGAATACATGTTACTAGTCTTAGTTTAGCATGCAAATTATCATAGCAATTTTCAATTATTCGTCGTATGATTAATCCATTACAGAACGAGAGGTTACATACATGAGTCAAGACTATGAGCATTTTATATTGAATGTGAAAAAGAAAACAGCGATTGATTTGTCTTTGTACAAAGAAGCACAAATGAAGCGCCGCCTAGACTCTTTGCGCAGCAAAAAAGGCTATCCAGATTTTCAATCATTTTACCGAGCGATGTCGGGTAATGAGGATCTGTTTAATGAATTTCTTGAGAAAATGACAATTAACGTATCTGAATTCTATCGTAATGCAAAGAGATGGGAAGTGCTCGAGCGGAAGATTCTTCCTAGGCTTTTACATGGGCGTTCCAGGTTAAAACTATGGAGTGCTGCATGCTCTGCTGGTGAAGAACCTTACACATTAGCTATGGTTATGTCTAAATTTATGCCAATTAGAAATGTGTCAATATTGGCGACAGATTTAGATCGTGCAACCCTTGAGCGCGCTAAACTTGGATTATATACGGAACGTTCATTAAAGGAAGTTCCTGCAGATATATTATCAAGATATTTTGTGAAAGAGCCAATCGGATATCAAGTAAAAGAGGAAATTAAAAGAACTGTTGAATTTAGGCAGCAAAATTTACTTGCGGATCGCTTCGGAAATCAATATGATTTAATTATTTGCCGTAATGTTATGATCTATTTTACTGAAGAGGCAAAAAATGAGCTTTACCATAAATTTAGCCAAGCACTAAAGCCTGGAGGAGTATTATTTGTTGGAAGTACAGAGCAAATCTTTAATCCGGCTATATATCAATTTGAGCCGGAAGATACGTTTTTTTATAAAAAAATATAGCTTTTAGAATAGGTTATAAAAGTTTCCTTAGACGAATTGGTCTTAGTTTGATAAAATGTCTAAATAATAACGAAATTGTCTAAATTTTTTGAGACAGCACATTATAAACTATGTTATAATTTAACGCATAAAAGCGATAAAGAGAAAAGTGTTGTTGGAATTGGAGGAGTCGAGATGAGATATTTAACAGCTGGTGAGTCACATGGCCCGCAACTAACGACGATAATTGAAGGGGTACCTGCTCAACTTGAGTTAGTAGCGAGTGATATTAATAATGATTTAGCCCGTAGACAAGGAGGATACGGACGCGGTAGAAGGATGCAAATTGAAAAGGACCAAGTTCAAATTTTAAGCGGAGTTCGCCACGGTAAAACAACAGGTGCACCAATTGCTCTTGTTGTAGAGAATAAAGACTGGACTCATTGGACAAAAATTATGGGGGCAGAACCGATTGGTGAAGAAGAAGAAAAAGAAGTGAAACGTAAATTAACACGCCCTCGTCCTGGACATGCTGACTTAAATGGGGCGATAAAATATGGGCACCGTGATATGCGTAATGTATTAGAACGTTCATCAGCGCGTGAAACAACCGTGCGTGTGGCTGCAGGTGCTGTTGCGAAGAAGATCCTTGCAGCTTTTGGAATTAAAGTAGGAGGACATGTTCTTGAAATCGGGGGAGTAAAAGCAGAGAATGTTCACTATGATTCTGTAGAAGATCTTCAGGAGCGTTCAGAAGCATCACAAGTTCGTTGTTTAGATGAAGAAGCTAGCGTGAAAATGATGGAAGCAATTGACGCAGCCAAAAAAGACGGTGACTCAATTGGGGGTATTGTGGAAGTAGTAGTCGAAAATGTTCCAGTTGGGTTAGGCAGTCACGTTCATTATGATCGTAAGCTTGATGGTAAATTAGCTGCAGCGATTATGAGTATTAATGCTTTTAAAGGAGTCGAAATTGGAATTGGCTTTGAAGCTGCACATTTACCAGGAAGTCAAGTGCATGATGAAATCATTTGGGACGAAGAACATGGTTATAGTCGAAAAACGAATCGCTTAGGTGGGCTAGAAGGTGGAATGACAACAGGTATGCCAATTGTTGTACGTGGTGTTATGAAACCAATTCCTACATTATATAAACCACTTCAAAGTGTAGATATTGAAACGAAAGAGCCATTTGAAGCAAGTATTGAACGCTCTGATAGTTGTGCAGTTCCAGCTGCTTCTGTTGTCGCTGAGTCAGTAATCGCTTGGGAAATTGCCAATGCGTTACTTGAAACGTTCGGTCACGATCAAATCGGTACGATTCAAGAAAATGTAGAACGTCATCAGGCTAAAGCGAGGGAGTTTTAATGAATCACGTTCTAATTGAAGCGAAGTCAAAAGCGTATAAAGTTTTTATCAATACTGGATTACGTTCAAAGATAGGCGAAATGATGGATTCGATTATGGAGAGTCATGTGTCATCTGTACTTGTCATTACGGATTCATCTGTCGCACCGCTTTATTTAGATGATGTAGTAGGAAGCTTTCATGAGAAGCTTCCTATTTACACAACGGTAATAAAAAGCGGAGAAGCATCCAAATCATTTGAAGTTTATGAACAGGTTATGACTAAGGCTTTAGAAAGTGGATTAGACAGGAAATCTGTTATTGTCGCATTAGGTGGTGGAGTTGTTGGCGATTTAGCTGGGTTTGTAGCTTCTACGTATATGCGTGGCATCCGCTTTGTTCAAGTGCCGACTACGTTGTTAGCACATGATAGCAGTGTTGGAGGCAAAGTGGCAATTAACCATCCACTTGGAAAAAATATGGTAGGGAGCTTCCATCAACCTGAGGCAGTCTTTTATGATACAGAAGCTCTTTATTCGCTGCCAGAAAAAGAATGGCGTTCTGGGTTTGCTGAAGTGATTAAGCATGGATTTATTCGTAATCATACATTTTTAAATTGGTTACAAGAAGAAGTTACTTCGTTTGAGGAACTTCCTGTAGAGTTAGTTAATCAAATGCTAGAGAAATCCCTAGCTGTTAAAGCGAATATTGTTGCAGAGGATGAGTTAGAATCTGGTGTTCGAGCCTATCTAAATTTCGGGCACACTCTGGCTCATGCGATCGAGTCAGAATCAGGCTATGGAGTTGTAACACATGGAGAAGCTGTAGCTATTGGGATGATTTTTGCTTTGAAACTAAGTGAACAAATTTTTGAAGTAGACTTAGACGTAAAAAGATATGAAGAATGGTTTAAACAACTAGGTTATAATACGAAAATATCAAACCAATTGCAAGTTTCTAGGCTCGTAACGAAGATGCAAAATGATAAGAAGGCAGAAGCTGGAACGATTCGAATGGTTCTTTTGCGAAAGATCGAAGAGGCGATATTAATCGAAGTTCCACCTAATACCATTGAACAGTTACTAGTTGAACAGATGGAGGTGGAGATAAATGGTTAGAGGAATACGTGGAGCTATTACAATTGATTCAAATACGGAGAACGAGATTGTTGAAGCATCAAAAGAACTTGTACAAGTCTTAATTTCGACAAATAACATCGATCCTAAAAGTGTAGCACAAGTACTTTTTACAGTCACCGAGGATGTGACAGCTGCTTTTCCTGCTAAAGTATTAAGGGAATTTGACGGCTGGTCATACGTACCAGTTGTTTGTGCACAGGAAATTCCTGTTCCTGGGAGCCTGCCGCTTTGCATTCGAGTATTAATGACAGTCAATACAGACGTTGCTCAAGAAGAGATCGCACATGCTTATTTGCGAGAAGCAACGAAGTTACGACCGGATTTAACCTTGACGAATGATTAAGAAAACGTTAGACTAGGGGCAGATGAGATGAAGAAATGATTTTCTTCGAGCCTAGTTTAGTAATGTTTTACGTTAAAAAGAATGAATATTTAGTTTAGTAGAGAATGAGATTGAGTTGAGGAGAGCTGAGTTTAGTTGAGGGATACGTTTATCTATAATCCTCCTAAACGCTTTGTTTAGGAGGTTTTAATTTTATAAAAGAGCCGAATCTAAAGTACACATTTAGATAATTTGGCTGGATATACCCCACACCCCTCCCACTCATTTCATTCATTCCCATTAAGGAGTGATTGCAAATGATAACCCCAACTTTTTTAGAATTTGAAAAAGCAGCTGAAGCATTTAATACCATCCCTGTTTTTGAACGTTTTTTTGCTGACGGCTTAACTCCAGTACAGATTGTCCATCAATTAGGTGATCAAGTGTCATTTTTACTAGAAAGTAAGGATGAGCAGTCTTCGTGGTCTAGATACTCCTTTATAGGGTTAAACCCTATGTTTGAATTAATTGAGGAGAAAGGCGTTTATCGCACGTATTCAAAGCATCGTGAAATTGTTCTTGAGAAACAGTCATTTCAAGAAGCGTTTGATGAAACGATGAATTTTCTTAACGTTCAACCGTTAGATATACCAATTCCTTTTCGCGGTGGCGCGGTAGGCTATATGAGCTATGATGCAATTGAGACGATTGAACCAACACTTGCTACAAGTAGCGAAGAAAGGTTAGCTCATTATCAATTTTTATTTTGTCAAACATTAATTGCCTATGATCATCAAAATAAAGAATTATCCGTATTAGTTCATGCTAGACCTAACAAAGAAGAATCATTAGTTACTACGTATCATTCTGCAAGAGCAGAAATAAAGCGAATCTCTTCGCTATTAGAACAACCGGTTAATGCACTAATGTTAAAAAACGTTCCAAAAACGGATGAAGAAGTGTCTTTTGAGAATGTTACTTCGAACTATGAAAAGGAAGCATTTTTGTCAGATGTAAAGAAAATAAAGGATTACATTTTAGCTGGAGATGTTTTTCAAACAGTACTTTCACAGCGATTTGAGATGAGTGTGTCGGCTTCTGCACTTGAAGTATATCGCGTACTAAGAATGGTGAATCCGTCCCCTTACTTGTTCTATTTAAAGTTTGATGAGATGGAAGTAGTAGGAAGTTCTCCAGAAAGACTTGTTCAAGTGCAGGATGGTCATGTAGAAATTCATCCTATCGCTGGAACGAGAAAAAGAGGTCAAAATGAAAAAGAGGATCAACAACTCGCGGAGGATTTATTAGCAGATGAAAAAGAACGTGCTGAACATTATATGCTTGTTGACTTAGCTAGGAATGATGTCGGGCGAATTGCTGAATATGGATCTGTTAAAACACCTACAATGCTTTCGATTGAACGATTCTCACATGTTATGCATATTGTTTCGAAAGTAACTGGACGACTTCGACAAGGGACAAAGCCGTTAGAAGCATTAATGGCATCTTTTCCAGCAGGCACTGTTTCAGGAGCACCGAAAATTCGCGCAATGGAAATATTACAGGAGCTAGAGCCAACGAAAAGAGGCGTATATGCAGGGGCAATTGGTTATCTTGGTTACGATGGCAACATCGATTCATGTATTGCGATTCGAACAATGGTTATTAAAAATAAAAAGGCATATATACAAGCAGGAGCGGGAATTGTTGCTGATTCCGTACCAGAGAAAGAATATGAGGAAACGCAAAATAAGGCGAAAGCACTCATTCGAGCTGTACAATTAGCTGAAAAAATGTTCGGGGAAAAGGGGGTAACCACTCATGCTTAAAGATATTCTACGTTCATGCATGGATGGACACACAATGACAGAAGCAGAAGCAGAGAAAGCAATGAATGAAATTATGCAAGGAGCTGCAACTCCTAGTCAAATTGCGAGCCTTTTAACGCTCATGCGTTTTCGCGGGGAAACAGTTGATGAAATGACAGGATTTGCTAAAGCGATGCGGGCGCATTCTCTTCGCTTAGAAACAGATGATATTCCAGTAGTTGATACATGTGGAACAGGTGGAGACGATCTAAGTACATTTAATATTTCAACTGCTTCTGCGATTGTTTTATCTGCTATGGGCGTTCCAGTTGCTAAGCATGGAAATCGTGCGGTTTCTTCCAAGAGTGGAAGTGCAGATGTATTAGAGGAGCTTTCTATTCCAACCCAACATAATAAGGAAGAAGCGAGAAGTGCTCTGTTAAATTCCAATCTTTGCTTTTTATTTGCACCGCTTTATCATCAATCAATGAAGCATGCAGTTACACCTAGAAAGGAAATTGGATTTCGAACAATTTTTAATTTGTTGGGACCTATAACTAATCCAGCTGGAGCAAAGCATCAGCTAATTGGTGTGTACGACCATGAATTTGCAAAGAAATTAGCCGACACACTAGTAAGGTTGGGGACAACTAAGACATTACTCGTAACCGGTGGGGAAGGCTTGGACGAATTATCAATCACAACGGAGTCAAATGTTATTGAGATAAATGGAGACGAACAAAAAATTTATACCATTTCACCTGAAGATGTTGGCTTGAAGAGAGGAAGTTTGGAGGATATTCAAGTACGAACACCTCAGGAAAGTGCCTTACTGATTAAAGAGATCTTAAGAGGGGAAGCAAACACTTCGGCTCACGGAATTGTCACGTTTAATGCCGCTGCTGCGCTATATACGACCAATCGGGTGAATTCCATTCAAGAAGGTGTGAAAGAAGTACAAAACGCCATTGAATCAGGTAAGGTGTATCGTCACTATCAATCACTTCAAAAGGAGAAACAGCAATATGCTTGAGAAAATATTAGAAACGAAACGTGAAGAAATTGAGCAATTAATCATGCCTGAATATACGGAAGTACCACACTTCTCATTATACAAAGCTTTAAACAATTCAAATCGTTCCACGGGTCTAATTGCAGAAGTAAAGAAGGCGTCTCCTTCAAAAGGAATTATTTGTGAGGATTTTAATCCCGTAGAGATTGCTAAAGGGTATGAAAAAGGCGGAGCAGATGCAATTTCTGTGTTAACGGATGTTACCTATTTCAAAGGACACCGTGATTATCTTTCTGCTATAAAAAAAGAAGTACATCTACCTGTGATGAGAAAAGATTTTATTATTGATAAAAAACAAGTAGAAGAAACTCGGAATATCGGTGCAGATGCGATGCTACTTATTGTAGGTACAGTTCCAATTAAAGAATTAAAAGAATTATATGATTACGCCTATAGCATTGGACTAGAATGTTTAGTCGAAGTTCATGCGAAAGAAGAATTAGAAGAACTCCTTTCTTGTTTTGCTCCGAAGATCATTGGCGTTAATAATCGTAATTTAAAAACGTTTGAAACATCCTTAACCCAAACGGAAGACATGGCTACACTTATTCCTGAAGGTAGTTTATTTGTTAGCGAAAGCGGCATTCACACAAGTGACGATATTAAACGAGTTAAAAAAGCAGGAGCAGCTGGTGTACTAGTTGGAGAATCATTAATGAGAGCTGAGTCGCCAGAAAAAGGAATTGCAACGTTGTTTGGAGGAGAAGCCATTGCAGCCTCTTCTTAAATTGTGTGGAAATCACTCCGCTCATGATACGACAGTAACACTGGCTAGTAGTGCAGATTATATTGGATTTGTGTTTGCGAAGAGCAAAAGGCAGGTTGTCCGCGAACAAGTATTAGAGTGGCTACATGAGCATGAAAGCAAGAACAATAAAAAACTCGTCGCCCTTTTTGTCAATGAATCTGTAATGTCAATTTTAGAGTCAATTCAAGACCTCCCGCTTGATGTGATTCAATGCCATGGCAATGAATCTGCAGAAGAAGTAAAAGAACTTAAAGAACAAATTGACATCCCAATTTGGAAAGCCATTCATCATCATCAAGATGCGATCAAACTCATGCAAAGTTATGAAGGGATCGTCTCAGGTTATATCGTTGACTGTAAGGTGGGGGACCAGTGGGGAGGAACGGGCGTATCATTTGATTGGGACTACATCCCTTTATATTTAGAAGAAGGGAAAAGACAAGGTGTTCCGGTTTTCATTGCTGGAGGAATCCGCCCAGAAAATGTCGAAAAAGTTTTACAATATCGGCCAGATGGAGTCGATGTTTCAAGTGGTATTGAAGAAAATGGAAAGAAGTCTAGGGATCTTATTAGGCAGCTAGAAGAAAGGATGAAGCGATATGACCACAACGTACCCAGATAAACGAGGACGCTTCGGTGATTTCGGTGGGAAGTATGTTCCGGAAACCTTAATGAGTGTCATTGAAGAACTAGAACAGGCTTTAGATGAAGCAAGTGCAGATGAATCTTTTGCTAAAGAGTACCTTACTCATTTACAAGAATATGCAGGTAGACCGACGGCTTTATCGTATGCAGAAAATTTGACTCAATCATTAGGAGGAGCCAAAATTTATTTAAAACGCGAAGACCTCTTACATACGGGGGCACATAAGCTTAATAATGCGATGGGTCAGGCGTTGCTAGCCAAAAAAATGGGGAAGACGAAAATCGTTGCAGAGACAGGTGCAGGGCAGCATGGGGTTGCATCTGCGACCATTGCAGCAAAATTTGGACTTGATTGTAAAGTGTTTATGGGTGCAGAAGATATGGAGAGACAGGCTCTAAATGTTTTCCGGATGGAATTACTAGGCGCAGAAGTCGTGCCTGCAACTTCAGGCAGCCAAACTTTAAAAGACGCAACAAATGAAGCCATTCGTTATTGGGTAGCAAACGCGGAGGACACATTTTATTTAATTGGTTCCGTTGTAGGACCTCATCCTTATCCGAAGATGGTTCGCGATTTTCAACGTATTATTGGAGACGAGGCGAAAAAGCAGTTTGTAGAAAGAGTTGGTCAGCTGCCGACAGAAATTATTGCATGTGTCGGTGGTGGAAGTAATGCGATTGGGATGTTTTATCCGTTTCTTGAAGATACAGTTAAATTAATAGGAGTTGAAGCTGCGGGCTTAGGGGTGGAATCGGATAAACATGCTGCAACAATGACTCATGGAAGAAAGGGAGTTATACACGGGTCACTTACTTATTTATTACAGGATGAAGCAGGGCAAATTACAGAACCGTATTCCATTTCTGCTGGTCTTGATTATCCTGGTGTAGGTCCAGAGCATGCCTACTTAGCGAGTAGTGGACGAGTGTCTTATGAAGCAGTTACTGATCAACAAGCGTTAGATGCATTAAAGTTGTTATCTGAAACAGAAGGTATCATACCTGCAATTGAATCAGCGCATGCTTTAGCAAAAGCATTTGAACGTGCAAAAGAGTTGACGCCAGATGACTCTATTCTCGTTTGCTTATCAGGCAGAGGAGACAAAGATGTTCACACATTAATGAAGCATTTTAGAGGTGATTCAAATGGCGAATAAGCGAATGGAAATAGCTACAAGTACCGATCAATCATTGTTTATTCCGTTTATTACAGCTGGTGATCCATCAGCTGATGCAACAATCGAAATAGCTCTAACATTAGAAGAAGCTGGAGCTAGTATTTTAG
The DNA here is from genome assembly GCF_023555415.1 of Halalkalibacter alkaliphilus. Taxonomy (GTDB): domain Bacteria; phylum Bacillota; class Bacilli; order Bacillales; family Bacillaceae_D; genus Halalkalibacter; species Halalkalibacter alkaliphilus. The sequence goes on from NZ_JAKRYL010000002.1 coordinate 124,855, forward strand.
AGTTAGGAATTCCGTATTCAGACCCTCTCGCTGATGGACCAACGATTCAAGCTGCATCAAAGCGTTCCTTAAAAGGAGGCATGTCTTTAGAAGCGGCCTTAAAACTTGTCCCTGAAATGAGAAAGCGTGGGTTAACGATCCCTGTAATTATTTTTACTTACTTTAATCCATTGTTGCAGTACGGGGAAGAACGGTTTGTAAATGAAGCAGCGGAGCTAGGTATTGATGGATTGTTAGTACCAGATCTTCCTTTTGAAGAAAGTGAGCATTTAGATAAACTTTGTGAAGAGAATCATTTATCTCTCATCTCGCTCGTTGCTCCAACTTCTAAGCAACGAATGATAAAGATTGCAGAACGAGCAAAAGGGTTTTTATACTGCGTATCTTCATTAGGAGTAACAGGTGTTCGGAATGAACTAGATCCACGAGTATATGACTTTTTAAAAACTGTACGTGAAGCTAGCAGGATTCCAACGGCAGTTGGGTTCGGAATTTCTTCGAATGAGCAAGTGAAAGCAATGACGCAACATGCTGATGGAGTTGTAGTTGGAAGTGCCCTAGTCTCTGTTATTGGAGAACAGGAAGAGGCATTGCGAAATAAGGAAACAAGACCAGCAGCACTTCAGGAAATAAAAAAGTTTGTCACTTCGCTCATTTCGTCGTAACATAATAGATAGATGCATATTTTTATAAGATGAGGTGCTATCATGAAAGCAAAACCACAATTACACGGTTTACCTTCGTATAAGCCAGGCAAACCTATAGAGGAAGTAAAAAGAGAATTAGGATTAACGAAAGTTGTGAAGCTTGCTTCAAATGAAAATCCATATGGAGCTTCACCGAAAGCTGCAAAAGCGATTCAAGAAGCAGCGTCACAAACAGCGATTTATCCAGATGGATATGCAGCAGTGATTAGAGAAAAGGTTGCAGCTAAAATTGGTGTTGATGGGAATCAACTTGTGTTTGGGAACGGTTCGGACGAAGTTATTCAATTTTTATGTCGTGCATTTTTATCACCTGAAACAAATACCGTCACAGCTGACCCTACGTTTTCGCAGTATAAGCTAAACGCAACGATCGAAGGTGCTGAAGTTCGAGAAGTGCCTTCTGTTGATGGTGTTCATGATTTGGATGCAATGCTAGATGCGATAGATGAAAATACTCGAATTGTTTGGGTATGTAACCCTAACAATCCTTCAGGTACATATGTTGATGAAAAAGCGTTTGTGAGCTTTTTAGAGCGTGTCCCTTCACATGTTCTTGTTGTTTCAGACGAAGCTTATTATGAGTATGTTACGGCTAGTGACTACCCAGAAACTTTGCCGTTATTGAAAAAGTACGATAATTTAATGGTGTTACGTACATTTTCAAAGGCATACGGTTTAGCTGCATTACGAATTGGTTATGGAGTCGCTAATCCAGCGCTTATCTCTCTCATTGACCCTGTAAGACCGCCATTTAACAATACGACTTTTGCTCATGCAGCAGCTGTTGCCGCGCTTGAAGATGATGCATTTATCTCAACATGTGTTGAAAAAAATACAGAGGCTTTGAAACAGTTTGAGCAGTTTTGCAAACAGCATGGTTTAAAATATTACCCATCGCAAACGAATTTTATCTTAATTGATTTTAATCGACCGGGTGATGAGATCTTTGACTTCTTGCTAAAGAAAGGGTTCATCGTTCGATCAGGACAGGCACTTGGTTTCCCAACTTGCGTCCGGATTACTATTGGAACCGAAGAAGAGAATAAAGAGTTGTTCGCTGTTTTAGAAGAAATGTTAGCTACAAAACCAGTCGGACAATAAGAAGTTGAAGGGAAATCGTCTTTCATGATTAATGAGGGCACTGAAAAAGGCATTTTTCTTTTTCAGTGCCCTCGAAGCAATGTGGCGCGCCGTTGCTATAGAGAAGTGTCTCATACCTAAAATGCTATGAGCGGGTTTATCGTATCGGGCCATTGCGGCTTATTCCATGCATTTGAAAAAGGTTGGTTTGTACCTTTTTTTGTGGCTTTTTAATGAAGGGCGTTTTTTTCTTAACACAGGGAAGGGAGCACAGCATGAAGCGAACGGTATTTGTCGTAGGACTTGGACTCATTGGTGGTTCTATCGCGCTTGCAATAAGAAAGGAACACGATGTTCATATTCGGGGCTACGATATTTCAGGAGAACAGTTAAAAGTAGCGTTATCATTAAAAGTCATTGATGAAGCGGCCACTTCATTAAGAGAAGGGGTTGAGGGAGCGGACTTAATCATTTTCGCTACACCGGTTTTAAAAACGGAGCAGTTAGTAGAAGAGATTGCACAGTTTTCATTGAAAACTGGAGCGATTGTCACCGATGTTGGAAGCACGAAAGTACGTATTGTCGGAAAAGCAAAACATCTACAGGATAAAAAGGTGACGTTTATCGGTGGTCATCCAATGGCCGGTTCGCATAAAAGTGGTGTAGAGGCAGCAAGATCCCATTTATTTGAGAATGCCTTTTATATTTTAACGCCAGCAGAAGGAACCGATGTTCGTGCCGTCATTCAATTACAAAATTGGTTGAAAGGAACGAAAGCAACTTTTATTGAATTATCAGCTGAGCAGCATGATCGTTTAGCGGGAGCTATTAGTCATTTCCCTCACGTTATCGCAGCGAGTCTCGTCCATCAAATTGCCAAAATTGAAGGGGAAGATCCACTTGTTTCGCGATTAGCTGCAGGAGGTTTTAGGGATATTACACGTATTGCTTCATCTAATCCTGCGATGTGGAGAGACATCCTATTACATAATAAGGATAGTTTATTGCAGCTGCTTGAAGGTTGGACTCGCGAAATGGAATGTGTGAAGGCATTGATTGAAGAAGAAAGTGGAGAAGCTATATTTACATATTTTCAAGAAGCAAAAGATTTTAGAGATGGACTACCAGTTCGAAAAAAAGGTGCAATCCCATCATTCTACGATTTATTTGTTGATGTACCTGACCACCCTGGTGTTATTTCCGATGTTACAGGGATACTAGCTCAGCATCAAATAAGTTTAACGAATATTCGTATTTTAGAAACACGCGAAGATATAATGGGGGTTTTAAGGCTTAGTTTTCGTTCTGAAGAAGATCGTGAGCGAGCTCAAATACATCTTCAACAAGAGATGTATGATACGTACATTTTATAAATTGCGAAAATTTGAAGATTTTTTAGGAGGAATATGATGAGTACTGCTATTGTGAAACATTCACATGTAGGGTTAAATGGAACCATTCAAGTTCCTGGGGATAAGTCGATCTCCCATCGTGCTGTTATGTTTGGGGCGATCGCTGAAGGAACAACAACAGTGGAAGGATTTTTGCCAGGGGAGGATTGTTTAAGTACGATCTCTTGCTTTCGTAAGTTAGGAGTTACTATTAAACAAGAAGGAGAAAAAGTTACGATTGAGGGAAAAGGTTGGGATGGACTAGCAGAACCAACTGAAATACTTGATGTTGGAAATTCAGGAACAACTACTCGCCTAATGTTAGGTATTTTAGCAACAAGACCTTTCCATTCTGTAATTATTGGAGACGATTCAATAGCGAAACGTCCAATGGCCCGTGTTACTGCCCCATTACGTGAAATGGGTTCTGTTATTGATGGACGTCAAAAGGGGAACTTCACACCGCTTTCCATTCGAGGAGGGGCTACAAAAGGAATCCAGTATCAATCAAAAGTGGCAAGTGCACAGGTGAAATCTGCTATATTATTGGCTGGATTGCAAAGTGAAGGTGTTACATCCGTAACTGAACCAGCCTTATCTCGAGATCATACGGAAAGAATGCTTGAGGCTTATGGAGTTCATGTGAAGCGCGATGGATTAACGGTCTCTGTTGAAGGAGGTCAAACGTTAAAAGCTCAACACATCGTTGTACCTGGTGATATTTCATCAGCAGCATTTTTCTTAGTTGCTGCTGCAATTGTTCCAAACAGTAATATTACAATCGAAGGTGTGGGCATGAATCCTACACGTTCGGGTATAGTTGATGTGTTAGAGCAAATGGGTGCAAGCATGACGGTTCAGAACGAAAGAGTTGTTGGTGGCGAACCAATAGCTGATATTACAATTTCTACATCATCATTGAAAGGAATTGAAATCGGGGGAGACCTAATCCCAAGACTAATTGATGAAATTCCTGTTATTGCTGTCTTAGCAACCCAAGCAGAAGGGAAAACAGTAATCCGTGATGCGGAAGAGTTAAAAGTAAAAGAAACCAATCGAATCGATACGGTTGTAAGTGAACTGACAAAGTTAGGTGCAAAGATTCAGGCGACTGATGATGGAATGATTATCGAAGGTCCAAGCTCTTTGAACGGTGCATCCGTAAGTAGTTTCGGTGATCATCGAATTGGAATGGCTTTAGCTGTTGCAGGTCTTATTACTGATGGAGATGTTGAAATAAGTCGAAGTGATTCAATCGCTGTTTCGTACCCGAACTTTTTTGATCATATTAAACAGCTTCAGCAAGGTAAGTAGTTAGGTCTTAATTTAGTATAACGATCGATCGAATGACGTATGGTTCCATCATACGTCATTTTGTGTTGAATCATGATTTCTGGTTTAGAAGAGGTTGTAGAAGAAAAAAGTGATGAAGGACAAAACGACATGAGAAGAGCAAAGAAAAGAGCGTCATAAGGGAGATGAAGGAAAAACGGCGCGAGAAGAGGTAAGAAACGTGCATCATTAAAATATATCGAAGTACAAGACTTCTAAAAAGCAAAAAAAATCCTCATCCGAAAACGTAAGCGTTTTCAAAATGAGGGCTTAGCAATAAGCTAAAAATTGTATGGATAGGAGTGGAGAGAAACCATACGCTTACTTTTATTATATACAGAAATAAACCAATGTCAATACAATATTAAAAAATTCTGACATTCAAATATATAAAAAAAAGAAGTGTTGCAGTTCTCTTTTTTCGTTTTCGGTCATAGCTTGTCTATATCTAGTCATTGTAGGAGGAATGGTGATGTATTTATTAGACAAGGTTACAAAAATGGATGAAGAACGAAATCAAATACGGTCTTATTTAATAGAGAACGGTCAAATTAATTATGTCACATCTTCTTTTGATAAATGGAACAAACAAAGGGTAAACATGTCAGGGGTTTTGATGACAAATGGTCGTATTATGTACGATGACGAACTTCTTGCTTCTAAAGATTTTCAGGAGTTTCAAGACAGACAGAGCTATCTTATTAAAAAAGGATGCACGGGAGTGGCTGTTGCTCCTAGTGTACAATATGAACGAGAAATTGAAGCGGTTTTTAAGCGAGCCAAACATGCAATGGCAAGTAGCACATTAGATTATGTTGTTGGCATGACTATTCCCATTTCATTATTGCGTCCAGCAGTCCTTCGAGTGTTTCAACAGTTCCGTATTCCATTTGTAAGAGTGGAAATTCAGTCGTTTCAACAGTTGAAAACCATACCTTGGACACATATATCCCAGACATTGCTAACCTATCCAACTGTGCTTATTCCGATTATAACTCCTTCATCAGATCGATTAGAAGCTGCATTGTTAAAGGAATGGATGGCTTATTGCTCGCTCTTTCAAATTCACACAACAGATCCATTAGAAGTACTTGCATGTTGGAAGAAGCCTTTGTTACAAAAAGTTGGGCTGTACCCAAACAAAGGTACAATGCTTCAAGGCAGTGATGCTGATTATCTATTATTTATTGATGAAAGAGAAGATCAGATTCATTCAATCGACCAAAAAGTTGCACGAGGAGACGGGATTGTTTATTATAAAAAAGAACCTGTTGTAGTTGTTTTAAAAGGTGAAATTGTTAAAACGTATGAAACAATTTCCCTAAAACCAGGCTACGGGCGTCTCATTGAAGTGATTCGGCCAGGGAGGTTCATGTCATTGCAAGATGTATCAGCTGATGTATATCAACAAGAAAATTACTTGTGATAAATTCTTTAGTGATTACATTACCGTCATTCTTTGGATGATGGTTTCTTCTTTTTTTAAAAGGGTATAAATTATAAATGTCGAAAGAATGTACGTAAGCTGGTGATTATAATGGGGGATATAAAATGAATGTACTTGAACAGGCAATAAGTGCGATTGAAAGCGGAAGCGTAGAGCACGGATTAGAGCAGTTAGCAAAACTTGAGAAAAATGCTGATCATCAATTAAAGCATGATATTGCTGAATTGTATCACGAATTAGGACATGTGGAGAAAGCGAAAAAAATAATTGATGAGTTGTTAATGTTATATCCTGATGAAGGAAGTCTTTATGCATTTGCAGCCGAACTATTAATTGATATGGACGAGGAAGACGAAGCCATTGAAATGTTGTTAGAAATAAAGCAAGAGGATCCGGCTTTTTTGCAAGCACAGCTACTATTAGCTGATTTATATCAAATGCAATCTCTTGATGAAGTGGCAGAACAGAAGTTGCTTTTAGCAGCACAGGCCGCTCCTAATGAGACGATTATTTCTTATGGGCTTGGGGAATTTTATTTAGAACGTGGGGACTACATAAAAAGCATTCCTTATTTAAAAAAAGCAGTTCATGCAAGCGAACGGTTACCGAATGTCCATGTTGAACTGCTATTAGCAGATGCATACAGTGCTAGCGGTCAATTTGAGGATGCGTTAGAATATTACGAAAGAGGGTTGAAAAATCATCTTGATCCTAATGCTCTTTTTGGCTACGGATTTACGGCTTTTCAGGTAGGGGATATGATTTTAGCTATCGAACAGTTGGAAGCACTGATGGCTCTTGATCCTGATTACTCAAGCCTATATCCTTACTTGGCAAAAGCGTATGAGGCTGAAGGAAGGCTTGATGATGCATTTGAAACATTAGAGCGTGGGATGAAGATTGATGAATTTAATGAATCACTTTATATCCATGCAGGAAAATTGAGCTTCAAGAAACAAAACCCTGTTGAAGGTGAGACTCTCTTACGAAAAGTGATTGCTCTTAACCCATCAAATGTAGAAGCAGTCCAAACACTCGCCGCCTATCTTAAGCATACAGAATCATATGAGGAATTACTTGAACTCATGGAGCATATGCGCGAATATGGTGAAGAAGACTCACTCTACACTTGGTACGGGGCAACAGCTTTAAAAGAACAAGATAATTATGAGAAGGCATATGAAAGGTACCGAGAAATTGAGGAAGTTTACAAAGACGATATAGACTTCTTAGAGGAATACGGGTATTTCTTACTTGAATTCGGGATGAGAGATCAAGCCATTCCAAAATTTAAAAAAGTAATTGAATATCAACCCGATAGAGAAGATATTGTTGAATTACTTGAAAATTTATAGGAATTTCGATTTCTGAAAGGAAATTCAAAGAATTTAGCGAATACTAACATCATACAATCCATCAAATGAATAGTGATGAGTGAGAAGGATGTAAGGAGGGGTGAAGCGTGGGCAACATCATTCCAGTTGTAGATAAGAAGGAGTTTCTAAAGACCTTTTTGCAACAGTTTGAATTAAAAAGGCGTGAATGTGCATGGCTGCTGAATTATTTAATGAGTGATGATGAGTTAATGGAAAGAGTGCATTTTGTTGAACAGGCTGCGCATACTCCAAAAGCGTTGATAATCTCAGCAAAGGGAGTAGACAGTATCCCGTTCTCTTTTCATAAAGAAAAGCACGTTACAACTGATGCAGAAAAAGCTTTCCACGATATTCGTTTAAATCAAACGGAGGACATTTATATCGAACTTCATTTTACTGGAGCTAGACAATACCCACCGTACCTAGTTGTTTTAGAAGACAACCCGCATATTCCCGAGAATTTAGAACTTGCAGTCGCTTTTCAGAAAGAGACGGAATGGATATTAGACCGTGCATTAAAGTCTTTTAAAAAGGAACAATTATTATCAGACATTGACCGTGCACTTGATGAACAGGATCAGGAACGTTTTAAACATTTAGTGCTGGAACTTAAGCAATTAGAAGAAAGCTAAGGACGAGGGTGACTCAAGGTTACAAAAAAGTAATCACAGACCTTTTTCTAGTGGCTGCGTATTAGTAGCAATGGCTCCGCACGTTACGTGTCTTCTATGAGAAACCCTCTCATAGAAGACTTTTTTAGGTGAGAGACATTTCTCAAACCAAAGGCAAAGGTCCCACAACATTGCCTAGAGAGTGCAGAAAGGTGAAATCCTACCCAAATCCGTACCTCTTTAGTGACTTTAATTTTCGCATACAGTAAGGTACTATATACTTAGATTGTAAAAAAGGTAATTTAACAAATTGTGTGTTGAATGTGGAAGGTGTGTACATATGAAATGGCAAGCAACTGAAATGGATACATATTTACAAGCAAAAGAATACGTTGATACAGCGATCATTCCGCTAATACCGTTATCTTGGCAAAAAGAAGTAAAACAAACGGTAGCGATGGGCGAATTTATTTCAATTATCACAGGTGAAGTAGAAAAGCAATTTCATGGCAGGGTTGTTCAATTCCCATCATTTGCTTATTTGAAATCAGAGAAGTTTGACAAACGTCTCGAGAGACTATCTGAGTGGCAAGAAGAATTGCGAGCGGGAGGAATCAACCATATTGTATTCTTGACTTCCGACGGTGAGTGGAAAACGGTCGAAGGAGAATTAGATGGGATGTTATTGTGGATGCCAACGATTCCTCTTGAACATATGGATGTGACTTATAAGAAAGATGTTATTAGTGATCAAATGAAGCAACTTATTCCGATCTTAACGAATCAGTGGCAAAATAAGTAAGCTGATTTCTTTCGTCTTTATGTAAACAATGGTTTGCTTTCAAAATCCGGTACGGAGGTGTCAATGGCTCCGGTCGCTACGCTTCTTGATAGGAAGAAATCCACTCTTCTCAAGGTTTTTAAAAGATGTAGCAACTTTCGCACATTGCTTCAGGGTTATCCGAAAAGGTCAAAATTCACCTTTGGGATAACCTCTTTTTTGATTTTTTTATAGACAAGTTTTGATAAAAAATCAGAATCTGTTATGATAGTCAATGATGCTTTTCACACATATGCCCATGAAATTATGCCGAATTTGTGCCAGAATGCGGAAAATGTTGCGAATTCATTCGTGTTGTATTATCATGGGTATGTCCTAGTATAATATGTGCTTATTTTGTGCCCAATTTTGGGTTTACCTTATTGTGTAAGGGGGGGAAAACAAGTGAGTGAAAAAGACCACAGAGTTTCACGGCGACAATTTTTAACATACACACTTACAGGTGTTGGTGGCTTTATGGCAGCAGGTATGTTAATGCCAATGGCTCGATTTGCGCTTGATCCTGCGCTAAAAGCTGGTGCGGAGTCAGACCTGATTTATGTATGTGATGTGGACGAACTAACGGAAGAGCCACAAACGTTCAGATTCTCATTTGAACAAGTTGATGCATGGTATGAATCAGAAGTAACTCGTGAAGCATTCATCTACATTCGTGATAATTCGGTTACAGCTTTATCACCGACGTGTACGCATTTAGGTTGTACAGTAGCATATGGAACGCAAGAGCCGGATGAATTTTATTGTCCATGTCATTTCGGAAGGTTCGATAGAGATGGTATTAACGTTCCGGGTACACCTCCACAACGTCCGCTAGACGCTTATGATGTTGTAGTGGAAGATGGAAAAGTATACTTAGGTCAAATTAATCAGCGAACATAAGGAGGGGCGTAATTGATGCTTCAAAAAATTTACGACTACGTTGATGAGCGTCTCGATATTACGCCAATGTGGCGCGATATTGCCGATCATGAAGTACCAGAGCATGTTAACCCGGCTCACCACTTCTCTGCGTTCGTGTACTGTTTCGGAGGATTAACATTCTTTATTACAGTAATTCAGATTTTATCTGGAATGTTTTTAACAATGTATTATGTACCAGATATTGTCAACGCTTATCAATCAGTAGCATACTTACAAAATGAAGTCGCTTTCGGTGTGATCGTTCGTGGTATGCACCACTGGGGCGCAAGTTTAGTTATTGTTATGATGTTTCTACACACATTGCGTGTCTTCTTTACGGGATCGTACAAGAAGCCTCGTGAATTAAACTGGGTAGTTGGTGTCCTTATTTTCTTTGTTATGCTTGCATTAGGAGTAACGGGTTACTTATTACCTTGGGATATGAAGGCATACTTCGCAACAGCGGTTGTACTTCAAATTGCTGAAAGTGTACCGATTGTTGGTGGATTTACAAAAACGTTGCTTGCCGGCGGTGAAATTATTGGTGCTGCTACACTTGCTCGTTTCTTTGCAATCCACGTCTTCTTCTTACCAGCAGCATTGCTTGGTTTACTTGCGGCTCACTTCTATATGATCCGTAAACAAGGTATTTCTGGACCGTTGTAAGATTTACTAACTTACTACTATGCTTAAAAAGCTAACAATTGAAAAGGAGGGAACGAGATGGAACGTGGTAAAGGGATGAAGTTTGTCGGTGACTCTCGTGTCAAGGCAAACAATCGCAAACCCAATATTCCAAAGGATTACTCGGAATATCCAGGTAAGACAGAAGCGTTCTGGCCGAACTTCCTACTGAAAGAGTGGATGGTTGGTGCGGTATTTTTAATGGGTTACCTTCTCATTACGGTTGCTCACCCAGCACCGCTTGAGCGTATGGCTGACCCTACTGACGCTGGATATATTCCATTACCTGACTGGTATTTCTTATTCTTGTATCAGTTACTTAAATATCAATATGCATCAGGTGACTTTAATGTCATCGGTACGATCGTAATGCCAGGACTTGCATTTGGTGCACTTTTACTAGCTCCTTGGTTAGATACAGGAAAAGAGCGCCGTCCGTTTAGACGCCCAATTGCTTCAAGTATGATGATGCTTGGTTTCATTTCTATCTTCTACTTAACTTGGGAGTCAGTTGACCAACATGATTGGGAAGCTGCTGCTGAGCAAGGCGCAATCGTAGAAGAGGGCGACATCAATACAGACGTAGAAGGTTATGCTATCTACTCTGCTCAAGCTTCATGTATTGGTTGTCATGGCGATACGATGACTGGTGGAGCTGGTGGTCCATCACTTTTAGATACAGAAAAATCTGCTGAAGAAGTAATGGATGTTATTATTAACGGTATTGGTTCGATGCCTGCTGGATTATTTGAAGGTTCAGACGAGGAGCTTGAAATTCTCGCTGAATACATTGCAGCTCATGGTCAACCTGAAGATGAATAAAAGAAAAAGCTGACTGCTACAGTCAGCTTTTCTTATATCAAAATTTACATAAAAAGGTAGGAACGCTATGGGAAAACAATTGCTTGAACGATTTGGTCAAAAATGGGTGATCATATTGTTGTTGCTTATCAATGTTCCTGGAACCATTTACGGCTATATATGGTATCAGGGTCAATTAGCAATGACGCCATCACATTTTTTGTTATTTGTTCCTGATAGTCCAACGGCAAGTTTATTTTTTGTTTTTGTTTTATTGGCGTTTTTAATGGGAAGAAATTGGCCGATTATTGAAGCGTTAGCTGCAGTAACACTTATTAAATATGGTATTTGGGCGGTTGTTATGAATGTTGCTGCAGGATGGGCAGGGGATACGCTTGATTGGAAAAATTATATGTTGATTTTTTCTCATGCGGGGATGGCGTTACAAGCAGTATTATATGCCCCTTATTTTAGGATCAAGCCACTTCACCTTGTTATCGCAGCCATATGGACACTACATAACGATATCATCGATTATGTCTTTATGATGCACCCATGGGTGTCAGCCCGGCTCATGCCTGACATCGACTTGATTGGGTACTTTACCTTTTGGCTTAGTATCTTTTCCATTGCGGTTGTTTACTTACTAAGCGTCGGAAATAATCGATTAAAATTAGAAATTCAATGAGGGTTTGTCTCTCTTTCTTGGTCTACTCTTGTCCATTCTTTCATAGGATGTTATGAGAAGAAGGAGGGACAAACATGCGTCAAGTAATCATGGCAATGGTTGCCGCACTCGTTTTAAGTTTTCCAATGAGTATTGAAGCAGATGAATCGACATCGCTACATACATGGAAAGAGCTAAATCACACATCTGACCAAATCCTTCAGTTAGTCAAACGAGAACAATTTGAAGAAGCTAAGCAATTGTTGGATTATTTTTCAGTTACTTTCTTAGACGTTGATTTTCAACAGGAAGGAATAACAATGACTGCGTTACGAACAGTTACAGGTTCGTTTGAGGGAGCAGTTGAAGCTGTTACAGCTACAAATATGTCTATAGATCAAAGAATCTATAAAGTAACAGCCTTTCGTCTAGCTGTTGATGCATTGTCCAGTGAGCACCATCCACTTTGGCTGCACACTGAAAAGTCGGTTATGCAATCGTTAGCTACTATGAAAGAAACGGCTAAAGACGGAGATAACCAAGCTTATCAACATCGCTTCAATGAATTTTTACGTCATTACGATATGATTCGCCCAGCTTTATTCATAAATATTGAACCGCAAGAGTTGCAAAGAATTGATTCTCAAATAACGTTTCTCGAACGTATGAGATCGGAAAGTCTAGATAAAGATAAGGTGGTCTCTCATATTGAAGTAATGGAAGCGGAGTGGACGAATCTGTATAATAGAGTGAAAGAAGATAGTGCAGACCCGTCCCTATGGTGGGTTATGTTCACCATTGGCGGGATGATTACAATGTCCCTATCATATGTAGGTTATAAAAAATACAAAGCAGAGAAACAAAAAGTTCGTGTGAAAGAATAAGGTTGTGACAAAATTGTGAGAACTGCTTGAAAACACTGTAATGATAGGGTTTTTGTTTGACTTTGTTTGATGTTCAATTTAAAATATTAGATAAGATCTTACAACAGAGGTGGTACATTCGATGGGTTTTATCGTTTATTTTATTCTTCTTCTCATAATCCCAATTTGGGCACAAATGAGAGTGAAGGGTGCGTACAAAAAGTACTCACAAGTTCATGCTTCTTCTGGTATGACAGGAGCGCAAGTCGCAAGAAAAATTTTGGATGATAACGGTTTATATGACGTTCGTGTAGAAGAAACAAAAGGGATGTTAACGGATCATTATGACCCTCGTTCAAAAGTAGTGCGTTTATCTACTGATAACTATTTTGGAACATCAGTAGCAGGTGCGGCAGTAGCGGCTCACGAAGTCGGGCACGCAATTCAAGATGCAGAAAACTATGCGTTTTTACGTTTTCGTCACGCCCTCGTTCCTGTAGCTAGCTTTGGTTCAAATGCATCGTTCTTTTTAATTTTGGCAGGGATCTTGTTAGGTGCTTCTAACTTTATTCTGCTAGGTATCTTTGCGATGGCTGCGGCTGTGTTATTCCAATTAGTTACTTTGCCAGTTGAATTCAATGCTTCCAGCCGCGCGATGGAACAAATTGTCTCAACCGGAGTAATTCGTAATGACGAAGAGCGTGATACACGTAAAGTATTAAATGCTGCAGCATTAACATATGTTGCCGGAGCTCTAGTAGCATTACTTGAACTTGTTCGATTCATCCTTATGTACATTGGTATGAATAATGATGATTAAAAAGCTTGGAGCATGTGCTCCAAGCTTTTTTCTATAGGGGGTGTCTCAAAAGGTCTGTTTTGGACCTTTTGAGACACCCCCGCTCCGGACTTTTGCGCCAGCCCTTTTTTCTATAGATGTAGTGGTTTCTTATTTTCATCAAGTGTAAACCCTTCTCCAATGACGTCTTGTACATCATTAACTGTAACAAATGCATGTGGATCAATTCGTTCAACTAAGGTCTTCAAGCGAATTAGCTCGTTTCTGCCAACAACACAATAGAGAATCTCCTTGTCTGTCCCTGTGAAACTTCCTTTTCCTTTCAAGATCGTTGCCCCACGGTCCATCTCATTCATTATCGCTTGGGCAATGTCTGGAACCTTATCAGATATAATATGGGAAGCTTTTGCAGAGTAAGCACCCTGTTGGATAAAATCAATCACTTTTGCTGCAACGAAAACAGCTAATAGTGTATACATGGCTTCACGATAATTTAAATAAATCAAAGACGTAGCAATAACGAGTGCGTCAAACATAAACATCGTTTTTCCCATGCTCCAGCCAATATATTTGAATCCTAATTTTGCAATAATATCAACTCCACCCGTCGTCCCTCCATACTTAAAAACAATACCAAGGCCAACACCGATAAAGACACCGGCAAATAAAGCGGCAAGTGTCATATCATCATGCAATGGGATGTTGATCAAAGTGTAACGTTGGAAGATTTCAAGAAAGATTGAAACACCTACTGTTCCGATAATCGTATAAACAAAGGTTACCTTTCCAAGGATTTTCCAACCAATGAAAAAGAGAGGAATGTTCAGAACTAGGTTTGATATGGCTGGATTAACGAGAAACATAAAGTAGAGGATTAGTGTAATCCCGGTAAATCCACCATCAGCTAAATTGTTTTCCATATTAAAATAAACGAGACCAAAAGACAGGATAGATGAACCTAATAAAATAAAAAGTATATTTTTGATATGAACCTTATAAGTCATTTTGTCCTCCTTATGATAAAATACAATTGTTGGAGTAAGGTCTTCTTCTGTTTAGGGTGTCCCAAAGAGGTTACTGTTTTACATAATCGACATTTGCTGAAGGCAGCCGTCTCCGAACAATACGAATATTATATAAAAATTGGCATTTATCGGCAAATCATTGTTTTTTATTTGTCAAATTGGGAACAATTCGCTAACATGGATTGATAGGATGTGAGGTGAAGTCTAGTTGAATGAAAAGTCAATGAAGCAAATGCAAGACGAAGTTGATCAGTACATAGGGCAATTTAAAGAAGGATATTTTAGTCCTTTAGCTATGCTAGCTAGAATGAGTGAAGAAGTTGGGGAATTAGCAAGAGAAGTGAACCATTACTACGGAGAAAAACCGAAAAAGACAACGGAAGAAGACCGAACTATGGAACAAGAAATGGGGGATATTCTGTTCGTCTTAATCTGTTTTGCTAATTCATTACATATTGATTTAGAAGAAGCTTTTGATCTCGTAATGAATAAATTTGAATCACGTGATAAAGATCGTTGGACAAGAATAGAAGAAGAAGGTGTTTCAAGTGAGTAAAGTTAAGATTGTCGTCGCGGGGCCGCGGGGGAACATGGGAAAAGAAGCAGTAAAAATGGTTACAAATACAGAAGAATTTACACTTATTGCTGCTGTAGATTCAAAACACGATGGATTGAAGCTAAGCGAATTAGATGGGTTTCACGGGATTGATGTACCTATCTACACAGATATGCAGCAATGCTTTGAAGAAAATGAAATAGATGTCCTCATTGATTTAACTGCTCCTGCGTTTGGGAAAAAACATATGCAAATCGCTTTTGAAAATGGTGTCCGCCCTGTAGTTGGAACAACAGGTTTTACAGAAGAGGACATAACTGAGCTTAGAACGACTGCTGAGGATAAGGGAATCGGTGCTATCATTGCACCTAACTTTGCAATTGGCGCAATTTTAATGATGAAATTTTCACAAATGGCAGCAAAATATTTGCCAGATGTAGAAATCATAGAACGTCATCATGACCGTAAATTAGATGCTCCCTCAGGAACTGCTGTCAAAACAGCTCAACTTATTTCAGAAGCGAGGGAGCAAAAAGCTCAAGGTCATCCAGATGAAACAGAAGAATTGGCTGGTGCACGCGGGGCAGATTTTGAGGGAATGAGAATTCATAGTGTCCGTTTGCCTGGACTTGTCGCTCATCAAGAAGTGATCTTTGGAGGTGTTGGTCAAACGTTAACCATTCGTCATGACTCCATTGACCGTGCATCATTTATGCCAGGGGTAAAATTAGCTGTTGATGCTGTCCTTCAAATTGATACGTTAGTCTATGGATTAGAACATATTATTGAATAACAATCTAATTACGTAAAAGGGGAGAAATACGGATGAGAATTGCACTTATAGCCCATGACAAGAAAAAAGAAGAAATGGTTCAATTTGCAACTGCATATGAGCATATTTTAGCTAAACATGAATTGTTTGGTACTGGCACAACGGGGACTCGTATTATGGAAGCAACTGAATTATCTGTTACACGTTTTAAATCGGGGCCTCTTGGAGGAGACCAGCAAATAGGAGCTCTTGTAGCAGAGAATAAGTTTGATTTGATTTTGTTTTTCCGTGATCCATTAACAGCACAGCCCCATGAGCCAGATGTAACGGCTTTAATTCGTTTATGTGATGTTCGAAATGTTCCGCTTGCAACCAATATCGGTACAGCTGAAGTTCTTATTAAAGGTTTAGACCGTGGGGACTTTGCTTGGCGCGAAGCGGATAAGGATGAATATAATGGATAGGTTAGATATTCTTGCCTTTGGTGCCCATCCCGATGATGTTGAAATCGGGATGGGTGCAACTTTAGCTAAATATGCAAGCGAGGGCTATCGTGTAGGTATTTGTGACTTAACAAAGGCCGAGTATTCATCAAATGGGACGGTTGAGCAAAGGCAAGAAGAGGCAAAGGCTGCAGGGAACATTTTAAACCTTACTAACCGCATACAACTTACTCTAAGCGATCGAGGTTTGAGAAACGTTACCGAAGACCAACTTTCCGATATTGTATCTGTCATCCGTAAGTATAGGCCGTCAATTGTGTTTACTCCTTATCATGTGGATCGCCATCCAGACCATGGTGCCTGTACGGATATTGTAAAAGAGGCTGTCTTTAATGCGGGAATCAAGCGATATAAGTGTAAAGATAATAAATTAGATGCCTTTCGTCCTGATGATGTGTTTTTTTATTTTATTAATGGATATGAGCACCCTGATTTTGTCGTAGATGTCTCTCAATTTTTCGAAACAAAAATGCAAGCGCTACAAGCATATAAAAGTCAATTTACCAAAACGTCCGATTCTGTAGAGACTCCGTTAACGAATGGATACATACCTGTTGTTGAAGCAAGAGACCGTTTATTCGGAAAAGAAGCTGGGGTTACTTATGCAGAAGGGTTTAAAACAACGAAACCGATAGTCATTTCGAACTTACTTGAAGGAAGGAACGGCATTTATGAGTCTTAAAATAGGAATCAGTTGTTACCCAACGGTTGGTGGGTCTGGGGTTATTGCAACTGAACTTGGAAAACTACTCGCAGAACGAGGTCATGAAGTTCATTTCATTACTTCTAGTGTTCCGTTTCGCTTAGATCGTGTATACCCAAACATATACTATCATGAAGTCGAAGTGAATCAATACTCTGTTTTCCAATATCCACCGTATGATTTAACACTTGCTAGCAAAATGGCTGAAGTGGTAAAACGACAAAAACTAGATATTATCCACGTCCATTATGCTGTACCGCATGCGATCTGTGCGATTTTAGCAAAGCAAATGGTTGATCATGATGTGAAAATTATGACAACTCTACATGGAACGGATATAACTGTACTTGGTTACGATCCATCTTTAAAAGACATTATAAAATTTGGGATTGAAAAGTCAGATCTAGTCACAGCTGTGTCTGATGATTTAGTGCAGCAGACCCGGGAACTTGTTTCAACGGATAAACCGATTGAGACAGTTTATAATTTTATTGATGAACGTGTCTATATGAAACGAGAGGTTGCTGACTTAAAGGAGCATTACCGACTTCAAGAGGATGAAAAGATCTTAATTCATATTTCTAATTTTCGACCAGTTAAACGAGTGTCAGATGTGATTAAAAGTTTTGCAAAGATATCTGCTAAAGTAAAATCAAAGCTGTTGTTAATAGGGAACGGCCCTGAACTTGCTGTTGCTAGACAGTTAGCAAAACAATTACAAGTAGAAGAGAAGGTATTGTTTTTAGGTAATCAAAAGCATATTGCTGAGCTTCTTTCAATGAGTGATCTTATGTTGCTGTTAAGTGAGAAGGAGAGCTTTGGACTGGTTGCATTAGAAGCAATGGCTTGTGGCGTCCCTGTTATAGGGACAAGAACAGGAGGAATCCCAGAAGTAGTAGTAGATGGTGAAACAGGATATCTTTGCGAGATTGGTGATACAGACTGTGTAGCTGATAAAGCGATTTCGCTTTTACAAGATGCTGCAAGCTATGAAGCATTTTCTTTACGTGGGATAGAAAGAGTGAAAACCATTTTTCATTCTCGAATCATTGTCTCAAGGTATGAGAAGCTTTATCAACAAATATTGCTAAATGAGTAATTCGGAAATGAGGAATTCGCTTTGGCAAGTGAATGGAAGAAAGCACGAGAAGTTCTACATATATTAAAAGGTAAAGGGTTTGACTCCTATATTGTCGGCGGTGCGGTCCGTGATTTACTATTAGACCGTAAATTAGCTGATATTGATATTGTTACGACAGCCACTCCTTATGAGGTGTCTACCTGTTTTTTGAAAACATATAGAATGAACAATCTGCACGAAACAGTGATCGTCAAATATAGAGGCGAACATTATGAAGTGACTACGATTAGAGGAAAGAAATTAGTCGAAGATGTAAAGTACCGAGACCTTACGATAAATAGCTTGGCTATGGACTATGAAGGCAAACTGATTGATTTCGTCGGTGGACAGAATGATTTGGTACATAATGTTCTGAGGTCAATTGAACCATATGATCGCATGACCGAAGACCCACTTAGAATGCTGCGTGTCTTTCGTTTTGTAAGTGAGCTAGGGTTTGATGTAGATCATGAACTAATGTCTGTCATTACGGCTCAACATGACTTGTTGAAAAAGGTTGCTGTTGAACGAGTTATGAAGGAATGGATCAAGTTATTAAAAGGGAAACATCGTAATCAAGCTCTACGAATGATAAAGACGACACTGTTGTTCAAGTCAATTCCAGGACTAATGCTTACAGAACATGCATTAGAGCAATTAGCTCAATTTCGATCGTTAACACATTCCTCAGACACACTTTGTCTAACGGCATTTTGTCTTTGTTTAGATAAGGTTGATGAACCATTTTTGAGAAATCTTGCATTGTCAAACGAACAATCAAAAAAGATACGTGAACGACTAACTTATTATGAAAAACGAAACCATCAGCGTTGGGGTTGGCTAGATCTTTATTATGCTTCAATCCAAGTAGCGAGGGATGTTGAAACGTTACGGCTTTTAGGTAACAAAGAGAGCGAGTCTATTGATCAATTGCAAGTAATGTGGGAAGCACTACCGATTCGCCATAAATCAGAGCTTGCGATAACTGGAGCAGATGTTATCCATTCATTAGAAAAGCCACAAGGACCTTGGGTGAAAGAAGCTCTTACGCTAGCAGAACAGTTAGTTGTTACTGGTCAATATCGTAATAACAAGGAAGATCTTTTGAACACTTTACTCGAGAGGAGGGATGAGCTTTGAAGGAAAAGCTTCTAAAAATATTTGCCGAGCATCAAGGAGAGTTTGTTTCTGGCGAAATGATTAGTCAGCAATTAGGCTGTTCACGAACGGCGATATGGAAACATATTGATGAGCTTAGAAAGAACGGTTATCAACTTGAATCAGCTCCTAGAAAAGGATATCGATTAGTCAGTAAAGGTGATGGAATCCACCCTCATGAAGTTAAAGTGGGGTTATCCACAACACGATTAGGACAAGAATTAACCTATTTTGACACGACAAACTCAACTCAATATACAGCGCATAAATTAGCACAAGAAGGTGCAACCGAAGGCCATGTCGTTATTGCTAATGAACAAACAGCTGGAAAAGGGAGACTTGGTCGTGATTGGTATTCGAGAAAGGGCACGAGTGTATCTATGAGTATAATCCTGCGTCCGGATTTACCTCCGCAAAAAACTCCACAGCTGACTTTGTTAACAGCTGTTGCCGTTGTTCGAGCGATTAAAAACATAACGGGGATTCAGTGTGATATAAAGTGGCCTAACGATATCCTTTTAAAAGGGAGAAAGCTCGTTGGGATATTAACTGAAATGCAAGCAGACCCTGATCGGGTACATTCGGTCATTATTGGTATTGGCATGAATGCTAATCAACGGTCAGATGACTTCGATCCAGCGGTACGAGAGCTTGCGACATCTTTAGCGATTGAGAAAGATGAATCAGTCGATCGGGCTCAAGTTATTTCAGCGGTTCTAAATGAATTTGAGCAACTTTATGATTTGTATCTGAAAGAGGGATTTACAACAATAAGATCGCTGTGGGAAGCTTATTCACTCAGTATAGGCACCTATATTTACGCCCGGACGATGCGTGAGGTTATTTATGGTTATGCTAAAGGAATAACGAATGACGGTGTTCTTCTTCTAGAGGACGAACAAGGTCAAGAACATAAAATTTATTCAGCTGATATTGAAATTGTTTCCCAACAAGAATAAAAATCTGTTATACTTTTTTAGGAATGGGCGGTATCCAATAGGAACTGCACCGATAAATACAATGATAACGGGTCTGCCTTGATCCATGAGGACTAGGACAGAGGGGTTCATAACATAACGTCAACAAACAGTTTGTGTCATGCAAATTGTTTTAGAATGCGTAAAAAGGGTCTGCCCTCCTGTCGATTAACACATGACTGTGTATTTGATTGGAGGATCAGTCCTTTTTTATTTGACGTCATGAAGCCCTCCTCGTAAAAAAGGAGGAAAACATATGAAAACAACAGCTAGTTTTATGAAGATGAAACAAATGAAAGAAAAAATTACGATGATGACTGCCTATGATGCACCAGCTGCACGTCTTGTAGAACAATCAGGAATGGATATGATCCTTGTTGGCGATTCTCTTGGAATGGTCGTTCTTGGCTATGATTCAACTGTACCAGTAACAATTGACGACATGGTCCTTCACACGAAGGCGGCAAGACGAGGAGCACAAAATACATTCATTGTTACAGATATGCCATTTTTGACATATCACGCTAGTTTACAGGATACATTTGCCCATGCGAAACGGATACTCCAAGAAGGTGGTGCTAGTGCCGTTAAGCTTGAGGGTGCAGGACCAGTCATTGAAACAGTTGCGAAACTGACAGAAGCAGGCGTTCCTGTAATGGGCCATTTAGGATTGACTCCTCAATCGGTAGGTGTATTAGGTGGATATAAAGTGCAAGGGAAAGACCCTGAATCAGCTAGAAAACTGCTAGCAGATGCTAAAGCGTTAGAAGAGGCTGGTGCGTTTGCTATTGTCGTTGAGTGTGTCCCGGAGCAAGTAGGTGAGATGTTGTCGGAAAAGTGTAATATTCCAATTATTGGGATCGGAGCCGGTGTTGATACGGACGGCCAAGTTCTTGTTTATCATGATATTCTTGGGTATGGGGATGTTCATGTGCCTAAGTTTGTTAAGAGCTATGCGAATGTATCACCAATAATTGAGCAGGCATTAAAGTCATATGTGCAAGAAGTTAAGGAAGAGAAATTTCCAGCTAAAGAGCATTCCTTTACAATGAGTGAAGAGGCGCTTTCGGGTTTGTACGGAGGCGTGAGCAAGTGAAAGTAGTTGAGACAATAAAAGCTGTGCGGAATGAAGTAATAGCTGCAAAACAAACGGGATTTTCGATCGGATTTGTTCCAACTATGGGTTACTTACATGAAGGTCATGTGAGTTTAATTGAAGCAGCAAGGAAAGACCATGATTTTGTTGTTTTGAGTATTTTTGTAAACCCGCTTCAGTTTGGACCAAATGAAGATTTGGATCGGTATCCAAGGGATTTTCAAAGGGATGAAAAAATCGCCCAAAAAGCCGGGGTAGATGTTATTTTTTATCCGTCTGTTCACGAAATGTATCCTACAAATATGCCAATGTCCATTCATGTTACAAGTGGTGTAGATGTTCTTTGTGGATCGAGTCGACCTGGTCATTTTGACGGTGTCGCAACGGTTGTTATGAAGTTACTACAAATTGTACAACCGAACGAGGCTTATTTTGGACAAAAGGATGCGCAACAACTAGCTATTATTATGAACATGGTTGAAGCATTTAATGTACCTGTAAACATCCATGGATGTCCAACGGTTCGTGAAGAGGATGGATTAGCAAAAAGTTCAAGAAATGTTTATTTAACGAATGAGGATAGAGCTGAAGCGCCGTTCCTATATGAAGCTTTAAAGGAAGGAGCCAATTTGATCCTCTCTGGTGAAACAAGGCGTTCTGTCATTTTAGCTGAGCTAGAGAATCGCCTTGGAACAGGATCTGGCAGGATTGATTATGTAGATGTCCTTCGTTATCCAAGTCTAGAACAATCGGAACAACTTAGTGGCAAAGTAATCCTTGCTGTTGCTTACTTTTATAAGAACGCTCGGTTAATTGATAATTATATAGTAGATATACAGGAGGGGGAAAAGTAAATGTATCGTACGATGATGAAGTCAAAAATTCACCGTGCACGTGTAACGGAATCAAACTTAAATTATGTAGGCAGTATTACGATTGATGAAGACATCATGGATGCAGTTGATATTTTAGAAAATGAAAAAGTGCAAATTGTAAATAATAACAATGGGCAAAGATTTGAAACATATGTGATCAAAGGTCCACGAGGCAGCAATGTATTTTGTTTAAATGGTGCTGCTGCAAGACTTGTTCATGAAGGAGATGTCATTATTGTCATTTCTTATGCACAAGTGGCAGAAGAGAAAGTAAGGGACCACGAGCCAAAAGTAGCAATTATGAATGAGAACAATCAAATTGTTCAAATGTTAGACAAGGAGCCAGCTTCTACCGTCTTATAATTCGAATATTCCCCTCCTCTTCGATAAACACTTTAAGTATAACCATCGAGAGGAGGGGTTTTTTTGAACGATTGGATTACATCTTGGAATGCCATATATGAAAACATAGAAAAAAAATGGACATTCATGTCTGAAGCAGAACAAGAAAATCATTTAAAATATTTAGAAGAAACAGCAGGAACCCTATTAGATAAATGGACAGAACTTGATGAAAAGATAAATGAGTTAAAAGATCCTAAAAAGGAAAGAGAGCCGTCCTTTTCTTATACTTCAAAAGGCACAACGTTTTATGAACTGGAGATGTTTGAGCAGGCAGCCCGTACGTTAAAACAAGAGTCAGGAAATGGACCAAATGATGAGTTGCGGCGGCTTTATTTAGGGTTTGCATACTTATTTTCAGAGCAACTGGAAGAAGCAAAAGAAGCATTTTTATATATAATACAAGTAAGTATTTACCCTGCTCTTAAGCACTTTGCACATGTAGGATTAGGTTGCGTTCAAACGAGGGAAGAACGTCTAGATGATGCCATCGTATCATTTGAGAAAGCAAATGACCTTACTTCATCTCTTGATGTCGTGTATAATTTAGGTATCTGTTACTTTTTTAATGAAGTATTCCATATAGCAAAACAATATTTCTTATCCTATATTAAACAAGTTCCTGATGATGGAGAAGCATTCTTTTTTTTAGGGTGTTGTCAGTGGCAAGATGGGAACCTAGATGAAGCCTGGACGTCTTGGACAACGAGCATTTCACTTTTGGATTCTGAAGAGTCCTTGCTTGCTCTTGCATACGTTTGTGAATGGCATGGCTATCATCAAGCTGCTATCCATTGTTACAAACGGGTGCAAGAAAAGCATTTAGGTTCAGTAAACGTTTTACATGGTCTAGCATGGAATTATGCATTATTAGACGATAAAACCAATGCATTAAGAATATTTCATGAAGCAATGCGTTTAGACCCAAATAATAAAAACATTACTTACTCGCTTAATTGGCTGCAAAAAAGTTGGCCCGAAATTTCGGAACTGCAACTTGTTGATTAGGGTTTTTATAGAACGAGGTGTACTATGAACGAACGTTATGTTGTGGTTGATGTTGAAACGACGGGCCACTCTGTAGGAAAAGGGGACCGGATTATTCAAATTGGGGCGGTAGTTATAGAAGAGGGGGAAATAGTTGAAACATTTGCCTCTTTTGTTAATCCTGGGCAAACTATCCCCCCATTTATTGAAGAGTTAACGGGCATTTCTGATGATTTAGTAGAAAATGCCCCTTCTTTTCGTGAAATTATTCCTGAGTTACTTCCGTTATTTACAAATAGCAGCTTTGTTGCCCACAATGTTGATTTTGACCAAGCTTTTTTAAAGAACCAAATGGAATTAGAAGGCTATCAACTTCCCGATATGCCTGTTTTCGATACAGTTGAATTAGCAAGAGTATTACTACCAAAGCAGGAAAGCTACAAATTAGGTCAGCTAGCTGAGCACCTTGGTTTCTCTCATGACAGGCCACATCAAGCAGATAGTGATGCAGAAGTAACATCGACTCTTTTTTTGTCATTATTACATAAATTAAATCAACTGCCAGTGTTAACACTACAACAATTGGCACCACTTTCAAGAAGATTTAAAAGTGATCTAGAACCTATGCTACAATCAATCATTCACAAGAAGCTTACTCAAGGGATAACGGATGATGAGCAATATGATTGTTACCGTCAAATCGCTTTAAAGAAAATTAAGGATGAACCTGAATTAAAAGAAAAAGGGATTCAACCTTTTTTCAATGATTATTTGCAAACGTTATATGATGAAGATGGAAAGATGCAAACGGCTTTTACAAATTACGAGTTAAGACCTGGGCAACAAAAAATGATGATGGAAGTAGATGAGGCATTTCAACATAATGAACATAAAATGATCGAAGCGGGAACGGGGACGGGTAAGTCATTAGGGTACTTACTTCCAGCAGCTTTTTTTGCCTATACAAAAAATGAGCCTGTTATTGTGAGTACTCAAACGATCCCACTACAAGAGCAGTTACTATCAAGAGACTTGCCTTTACTCAATCATCTTCTCCCCTTTTCCGTACGTGTTTCATTGCTGAAAGGAAGAAGTCATTATTTATGCTTGCGTAAATTTGAGCAATCGTTATTGCATATTCATGAAGATAGTTATGATGTGCTTTTGACAAAGGCGTTGCTTTTAATTTGGTTAACAGAGACAGAGCATGGAGATATGGAAGAATTAAACCTTCCTTCAGGAGGGAAAGGCTTCTGGTATGAAGTACAAAGTGATGCAGCTTCAGACCTTGGCCGCTATAGCCCGTGGTTCTCACGTTGCTTTTATCATCGAGCGAGAAAACGTGCTCAATCTTCAGACATCGTGATAACGAATCATGCCCTTTTATGTACAGATCTAGTCCATGAACAACGGTTGCTGCCAACATATTCATATGCGATTTTAGATGAAGCGCATCACTTAGAAGAAACAGCAAGTGACCATTTAGGCGCAAAAGCAGATTTTGTCTCGTTTTCTTACCTATTTCAACGACTAGGGTTAAGTCAAGAGGATGGTATGCTAGAACAGCTATATCGCCTTATCCACGAATACCAAATTCAAGGTGTTGGAACATCTGATACTAGTTTAGAATTAGTCCAAAAATTAAAGGATGAAGTTGATGAATTATTTCGTATGTTGCATGGGTATGTCTTATCAAAAAACCAAGCAAGTGCAACTGATGTAGGTCGACTCCGTTACCGATATGCGAGCTATTTGGAATCTAGTTCAACATGGCAAGCAATTCTTGAGTGTGCAATGCGTGTTCATATGCAGACAAAGGATTGCATAGCTGAACTGCAAAATTGGGTTAAACCATTCTCTGATAAGAAGGATGATATGACTTACAAAGACCGCAGTCTTATTGCTGATGTCGAAGGATTAATAGATCAGGTGTATGAGGAAGAACAAACGTTATACGAATTACTGCTTGAATATGACCCAAACATGGTGTACTGGGTAGAGGTAGAGCCAAGAGGTGCGAAAAATGCGACTTTTTTATATAGCAAACCTATTGATGTGTCAGAAATTTTAGCGGATCGTTTCTTTGCTAAGAAAAAAAGTGTAGTTATGACTTCAGCGACACTTTCTATAAATGGTTCATTTGATTACCAAGAAAAGAGATTAGGGTTAACTGATTTTGGTGTAGCACGATGTGTCATCCCTTCTCCCTTTTCGTATATGGATCAAGTTAGAGTGCTTTTGCCTAGTGATATTCCTGCAATTAAAGAAGTATCGGATGAAGATTTTGCCATAGAAGTGTCCATTAAATTATGGAGAATGATGGAAGCATCAAGTGGAAAAATGTTAGTCCTTTTTACGTCCTATGAGATGCTGAAACAAGTATATTATCATGTAAAGAAGTTTAATGAGTTTTCTACATTTCAGTTAATAGGTCAAGGAGTGACAAGCGGGAGTAGAGCAAAGCTGATGAAAATGTTCAAACAAACAAATCAAGCTATTCTCTTTGGCACAAGTAGCTTCTGGGAAGGGATTGATTTACCAGGAGAGGAGCTTCGAAATTTAGTTATTGTTCGTTTGCCCTTTTCCCCCCCTGACCAGCCATTGCTTCAGGCCCAATACGAAAAAGCGAAAGAAGAAGGAAGAAATCCTTTCATGGAAATTTCTTTGCCTCAAGCAATTATTCGGTTTAAACAAGGGTTTGGCAGATTAATAAGAACGACACAAGATCGTGGTTGTGTGTTCATATTAGATCGGCGCATTTCTACGACACGATATGGAAAACAATTTATTCGATCCTTGCCCAATGTACCCGTACACGAAGGGAAGCTAGAAGATCTACTTGAACAATTTCAAGATTATATGTAAGGCTGCCATCGATTAAAAATTAATGGAGGGTTTAAGGCGAGATGCGTAAAATTCTTATCGGACTTCTTTGTGTGGGCATATTAGCTGGTTTATTAGGATTGGAAGTTCGGATGGTTAGTAATTCAGATGGACAAGAAGAAATGGAGCTAGATCTACAGCTAGAAGAAAAGGATGTTGGCTTTGTATTTTTGGATCTTCCAAATGGGGAGTCAACATATTTAGAATTACCAAATGAGGAATCAGTTCTCATTGGCACAGGTGAAGAAGACTCTGAAGAATCGTTATTTTTCCGGCTGAAGAAGTTAAATGTAACATCCATTGATACCATTATCTTGCCGAGGTTTGAAAAAGAATATAGTGGGAATGTAGAAGAAATTGTAACACGTTTGGGAGCGAAAACGTTAATCGTACCTGAAGAAGGGTTGGACCAGGCAAATACGCAATATGAGAAACTTGATGTTCGGATTGTCGGTTGGTCCGACGATACAACAAAGGAACTTGCCGAACATGTTACCGTGAAGGTTTTGCCGAGCCCTTCTACAATCATGCCTACGCTTTCGTTTATTGTTACTATTCATGAAGAACATCAATTTTTCTTTTCATCTGAAGCAAACGAAGACATAGAGAGAGTATGGATGAATGATGAGCTGTCTCCTGTTTCAGTATTAAAAGTTGCCGAATTTGGTACAAATAATGGAACGAGCCAGCGGTTTTTAAATGAAATAGACCCACAAGTAGCTGTTTTGTTTACGAGAGAAAATCGAGAAGTCAGTGCACAGTTGTTAGAACGGTTGCAGGAAACGTGGATCGATACGTATCGATTGAAACAAAATGGAGCTGTTATTATAAAAGTAAATCAGAATGATTATGAGCTTGTAACCGTTCATTTTAAAGGGTGATTGAAGCAATGGTTTTCGAAGGTTATTGCTAATGGTATAATGATTTCGTCAGAGGAATGATTTGTTAAGGGAAAAGTGAAATGTTCTGCACGAGGCATTTGTGCAGAACATTTTGAGGTGTGAGCAGGCAGTTATTTTGGTTGGTTGTATTACAGTTTAATTATGATCCTTCTGAAACATTGAAGGAAATAACGTTTGTCTGATTGAAATCGGAAAAACTTGATGCCATTTCAAGCCTTTTCGACTAAGCAGAGCCACTTCTTCCTTTTCTTTTTGATAGCGTGTTGCCATCGATTGCTCATTGTTAGACACTAGTTACGCCCCCCTTTGCTTGGCGTACTTTTAGTATCACCTTAACCCTTATTACTATGTTTAGCAAAACTTGTGCATCAAGGAAGGAACTAATATATATTTGGAGGAGAAAACATGAGACAAAAAATGGTTGTTTTATCAACGACACGAGTAAAAAAAGCACAAGACACGTATAAAATTGTTAATGCACTAAATCGTACATTAAAAGAACAGGACTTATTATTCGGCTTAGCACTGGATGATAAGGATAACGACACAATGGTATTTTCGATTTATCGTACGTAACAGGAGATATATATGAAAAAATGGATGATTCTTATTGTTATTATTATTGTCTTATCATTAACTGGACTTAGTGTGTATGCATATCAATCGATTCGTGAACCTCTCAGACATAATTATGCACAAGCAGAAAATTATGTCGTGGGACAATCGTTACTCAAAACTGTATTGACTGTCACTTACTATCATGGAACGGATGCCTTTTATGTCTTTACCGGATTAGATGAAAAGGATGAAGAAACAATTGTATGGGTGTCTGCTGAATATGACTTTCATCATGTAGAAAAAGCAAGTGACGGCATAACAAGAGAAGAGGCTGTTGCCATTGTAGAGCGAAATGAAGAAGTGTCACGTATCCGAACGGCTAAGTTAGGATATGAAAGAGAGTTACCTGTATACGAAATTACGTACATCAATGATGAGAACCGAAAAGGTTATTATTATGTGACGTTTGAAAAAGGAACGTTCATGAAAAGATATTTATTACGAACAGATTAACAATTTCATACTTGAATGATGGCTCTGGACAATTTATAGTGTATAGTATATTACTTGGGAGGGACATACATATGAGATTAGCGAAAAGAGTTTCGACATTAACACCTTCATCAACGTTAGCGATTACAGCAAAAGCAAAGGAATTAAAAGAACAAGGACATGACGTCATTGGGCTAGGAGCAGGCGAGCCAGATTTTAATACACCTCAATACATAATTGATGCTGCTGTTCGTTCTATGGAGGAGGGACATACTAAGTATACTCCTTCTGCAGGGCTACCAAAGCTAAAAGAAGCAATCATTGGTAAATTTGAGCAGGATCAACAAATCACGTATAAGCCAGCAGAAATCCTCGTTGGTTCTGGTGCAAAACATGTACTTTACACATTATTTCAAGCGATTTTAGATGAGGGGGATGAAGTAATTATCCCCACACCTTATTGGGTGAGCTACCCTGAACAAGTAAAGCTTGCTGGAGGAAGCCCGGTATATATTGAAGGACTTGAAAGCAATGAATTTAAAGTCACGTCAGAACAACTAGAGCAAGCGATTACAGAGAAAACAAAGGCATTCATTTTAAATTCACCTAGTAATCCAACGGGTTCTATGTATTCAGAGGATGAGCTTCGTAAGCTTGGAGACGTTTGTGTAAAACATAATGTATTAATTGTTTCTGATGAAATTTATGAGAAACTTGTATATGGTACGGCAACACATACATCTATTGCTCAGCTTTCAAATGAATTAAAAGAACAGACGATTGTTGTTAATGGAGTATCTAAGTCTCACTCAATGACTGGTTGGAGAATCGGATATGCTGCAGGAAACGCTGAAGTTATTAAAGCTATGACCAACCTAGCTAGTCATAGTACGTCAAATCCTACAACAAATGCACAGTATGGTACGATTGCTGCGTACACAGAGGATGACGGTTCAGTTGAGACCATGAGACAAGCGTTTGAAGAACGTTTAAATGGAGTGTTTGAAAAGCTAGTCGCAATCCCAGGTGTGTCTTGCGTTAAACCAAAAGGAGCATTTTATCTTTTTCCAAACGTAAGCGAAGCTGTGAAATTAAATGGTTTTGCTGATGTTGATTCGTGGGTTGAGGCGATCTTAGAGGAAGAAAAAGTAGCACTAGTACCTGGTTCAGGTTTTGGTGCACCAGATAATGTTCGTTTATCTTATGCAACATCTTTTGATTTATTAGAAGAAGCATTGACACGTATCGAACGATTTGTACGTAATCATACAAAATAAGAAAAAGCCGCGCCATGCGGCTTTTTCTTATTTTAATTATGCTTTCTTGCTTCTTTAGTTAAGGCTTAAGGCTGTTTTCGTATACTTTGTTGTTTTTATGGGGTACGAGTTCTCCACATGTTCGTTCCACTTGAGCTCCAGCCACTCGCTTTCGAGGCCACTGAAAAAGGTACGGTTTTGACCTTTTTCAGTGGCCTTTCGCTTTCCACGGGGAGGACCTGGCCTCCTTTGCTACGCCTGTTTCTTATGTTTTCAGCGAATAATTTGAATTTTTGTTTTTCGCACGTTTCATTCATGGATCGTTGACTTGAAATTTTACACAAGGGTATAATGAAGATTGGTATACATAGTAGGAGGTATGAATGTGAAAACAACAATTGCAAAAGTCGGTCAATTTGTCGAGCAACAAGTTACAATTGGCGCTTGGCTTGCTAGTAAGCGTTCAAGTGGTAAGATTGCTTTTTTACAGTTGCGTGATGGGACTGGCTTCATTCAAGGAGTCGTTGTAAAAGCGGACGTAGAGGAAGAAATATTCCAAAAAGCAAAGAACCTAACGCAAGAAAGTTCATTATATGTTACTGGAGTTGTGCGTGCAGACGATCGAGCTCCATCCGGATATGAATTAACCGTAACTAAAATAGAAGTATTACATGAAGCGACAGATTATCCAATTACACCAAAAGAACATGGTACTGAGTTTCTGATGGATCATCGTCATCTATGGTTACGCTCTAAGCGTCAGCATGCTGTAATGAAAATTAGAAACGAAATCATTCGTTCAACATATGAATTTTTCAATGAGAATGATTTTGTGAAAATAGATCCTCCAATTTTAACTGGAAGTGCTCCTGAGGGAACATCTGAGTTGTTTGCAACAAAGTATTTCGATGAAGATGCTTATCTTTCTCAAAGCGGACAGCTTTATATGGAAGCTGCTGCGATGGCAATGGGACGTGTGTTTTCTTTTGGACCAACATTCCGTGCCGAAAAATCAAAAACACGTCGTCATTTAATTGAATTTTGGATGATTGAGCCAGAGATGGCATTTGTTGAATTTCATGAAAACCTAGAAATTCAGGAACAATACGTAGCGTACGTTGTTCAATCTGTTTTAAAGTCGTGTCAGTTGGAACTGAAAACCCTTGGTCGAGATTTATCTAAACTTGAAGCGATTAAAGCTCCGTTTCCGCGTATAACTTATGATGAAGCGATTACGTTTTTGCAAGAGAAAGGCTTCGATGATATAAAGTGGGGAGATGATTTCGGTTCACCACATGAAACGGCGATTGCAGAGCATTATGAGAAACCAGTTTTCATTACTCATTACCCTACATCGTTAAAACCATTTTATATGCAGCCTGATCCTAATAGAGAAGATGTAGTGTTGTGTGCTGACTTAATTGCACCAGAAGGGTATGGTGAAATTATTGGGGGTTCTGAGCGTATTCATGATTATGACTTATTAAAACGTAATCTGGTGGCTCATAATCTTTCAATGGATGCGTATCAATGGTACCTTGATTTACGTAAATATGGTTCCGTACCGCATTCAGGGTTTGGATTAGGACTTGAGAGAACGGTTGCATGGATTTCAGGAGTAGAACATGTGCGTGAAACCATTCCTTTCCCTCGATTGTTAAATCGTTTGTATCCGTAATTCTTAATGGACTAAATGTATGTAGGGGTTATCCCAAAAGGTCAATATTATACCTTTTGGGATAACCCCTGATTTGCCTAATCGTGGTTTTGATTGTGTAAGGAAAAGGAAACGACTAGTTGATGCTATCATGTTATAATAATGGATGAGGTGTTTTGAAATGGATCATAATTTACTTTTGAAATGGACAACCCAAAGACAGCTATCCATTCCTACTTTGCTTCTTAAGCATTATTCCGAATTAGGTTTAAAAGAAAGTGAACTAGTGGCTTTGTTACATGTCCAATCTTGTATTGAGGATGGAGATGGCTTCCCGACGCCTGAGCTTCTTAGTGAGCGTATGACGCTGTCGATGAATGATTGTGCAGATATGTTAGGTCAATTAATACGAAAAGGTTTTTTAACGTTAGATAAAAAATGGGATGAGCAAGGAATCCTATTTGAATATTATACACTTGAACCGTTATGGGTTCGCTTAATCCAGTTGTTAAAAGGAGAAGAAGTAGATTTCGAAGAACAACAAAAAGAAAGCGAAGAAGGACTTTTATATAAACGTTTTGAAGAAGAATTCTGCAGACCCCTGTCACCTATTGAAGCAGAAACACTTGGGATGTGGTTAGATCAAGATAGACATACAACGGAGCTAATTACTGCAGCATTACGAGAAGCGGTAGTGTCTGGCAAATTAAACTTTCGGTATATTGACCGCATTCTTTTTGAATGGAAGCGAAATGGTGTGAAAACCATTGAACAGGCTCGCGCACATGGGGAAAAATTTCGCAAATATCAGCATTCGCCTAAACAAGAACAAAAAAGAGCAAACGCTGAATCATATCCTGGTTTTAGCTGGCTCGATCAATCGTAAGTCGTTTTAAGGAGAGGATTAGGTTCATGTTATCAAAGAAACAAACAATCGAAGCTCTTGATGTAATTGCGGATATGTATCCCGATGCTGAGTGTGAATTAACTCATTCTAATCCTTTTGAATTAGTTATCGCTGTTTTACTATCCGCTCAATGTACAGATGCACTCGTAAATAAAGTGACTCCTCATCTTTTTGCTAAATATAAAAAGCCCGAGGATTACCTTGAGGTACCATTAGAAGAGCTTGAGCAGGATATTCGATCAATTGGGTTATTTCGTAGTAAAGCTAAAAATATAAAAAAACTCGCACAAGCATTACTTGAAGAATACAATGGGGAAGTACCAAAAGAACGAGATGAACTTGTTAAGTTGGCGGGTGTTGGAAGAAAAACGGCCAATGTTGTTGCCTCAGTAGCTTTTGGAGTACCAGCAATCGCTGTTGATACTCATGTCGAACGAGTTTCAAAACGACTTGCCATCTGCCGTTGGAAGGATAATGTTCGCCAAGTTGAAGACACGTTAATGAAAAAAATCCCGATCGAACGCTGGTCAGATTCTCATCATCAATTGATCTTTTTTGGTCGTTATCACTGCAAAGCGCAATCTCCTCAATGCGACATATGCCCATTGCTGCCAATGTGTCGTGAAGGACAAAAACGAATGAAAGCAAGAGAAAGAATATGAACATATACATCCCGCAAGCTTTTCAGGTTCCACCTTTTTATAACGAATCATATGTTAGTAAGGACGATACACTTTCGTCCTTAAAAGACATATGTCAAGCTGCTCCATTCTATTATGATATAACGATGGAAAAAAAGCCTTGGGAAAAAAAGCATGCGTATGTTCCTCAGCTCCTCGAGTGGTGGAAAGATGAAGAGCCTGGGCTTGAGCATTTCTATGCTAATCGAAATCCAAATGCAGCAAAAAGAAAAATGGTCATCATGACAGCCGTTTTTATCGATGCATTGTTTTGGATGAATGAAACGAAAGTTCAAGGATTAAAAACGATAACTAAGGAAGTCAAGTCGCTACAATATAAGCCAGTAAATTGTGAAGAGAGGCTTGAATTTATTCTGACTGGCCCCATTCGTTATCATACGTACGTTCAGCTAAAAGCATTGTTTGTGGAGCTTAGAAAAATTTATGCAAAATTAAAAGTGATAGAGACATATAAAAGCAAGCGAGGAAACTAAAAGGGGATACTGTTCTTCGTTTACAAATTAATTATTTTTTCTTATTTATTTTCAGAATACATAGATAGATTTTGTAGGAGCAGGTGATTAGATGAGCAGCAAAGCACTAGGTATAGAAACACCAATTAAGATTGTTGACGTAACAGAGAAAGAACGTGAACGTCAACGATTAGTAGATGAAAAAAAGGACAGCGGTAAATTTCAAGTATCATTTTGTGGACATTTTTCTGCAGGAAAGTCAACGATCCTAAATTATTTACTTGGAGCAGAAATGCTGCCAACAAGTCCAATTCCAACGAGTGCCAATATTATTGGAATAAAAAATGGGGAATTAGGGCTTACGGTTCATTCATTAAATGGCGAAAAAAAGGAATGGACAGGGGAAATCCCTTGGCAAAGAGTAAGAGAATGGGGGATGAATGGCGGAGAAATTTCATCATTAACAATTGAGGCACCATTACCGTTTTTGGGCGAGAGCAGTGTAATATATGATACACCAGGAGTGGATTCAACTGATCCAACTCATCAAGCTGTGACTTTAGAGGCGTTATATACAACCGATTTTATTGTGTATGTTATGGATTATAATCATGTTCAATCGGAAACGAATTTAACGTTCTTAAAGCAGTTATCAGATGAGAAGAAGCCTCTCTATTTAATTGTTAACCAAATCGATAAGCACGATGAATCTGAGCTGTCATTTGAAACGTTTGATAAGTCCGTACGCGACACATTTTCAGCGTGGGGAATTAATATGATTAAACTTTCCTATACGAGTATGAAAGCACGTAGTCATCCACTAAATCAACTTACTCAATTTGAACAGGACATGAAAGCGATTTTATTTCATGGTGGGAAGCTTCTCCCTTATGCGAAGCAGCGTCTGCAACAAGGCTTTTATTTAAGCATCATTCATCGGCTTGAAGAGGAGAAAGAAGATGAATTGGAACAAGTAAAAGGGAGGATGAAGGAGGAAGGTTACTCGGTTGAACAATTAGAAAGAAGGCATGAGGTTGCTGCCAAGTACGATGAAACCTTTCATGCTAAGAAACGATTTGAACAAGCATTTGAAAAAAAATGGCAAGAGCTTGTCAAGGATGTTACGATTTTTCCATATACAACAACTGAATTAGTGCGTAATTGGCTTGAGAGCATCCAACCTGGTTTTAAAGTAGGATTCTTATTTTCAAAGAAGAAAACAGAAGAAGAACAAGAGGCAAGGTTAAAGGAGCTTATTGAAGAAACACAAGATAAAGTAAAGAGTCAATTAGAGTTTCATCTTCATCAGATCTTTCAATCGTATGATTTTACGAAGCTATCGAATCGAGAAATTGTCGAACAAGAGCTTAAACATTTACATGCAACGATTGACCGTGACTTTTTCCAACAGGCCGTTCAAGTCGGTCCTAAAAATAGAGAATATGTCTACACTTTTACAAAGGAACGGACTGCAGCTGTCGTTAAGCAGCTTCGCCAAAAAGCATCAACAGTTCTTGACCTTATGTCTAAAGGGATGGAAAGGCATTGGGATGAGGAACGAATTGAGTTAGAGAAAGAGCTAGAAGGATTACATGAATTAGATGCTTATGTAATGCAGCTAACAAATATTAATGATCGTTTTACAGAGTGTATAAGTGCACAAAAAGAAAAAGTAAATCAATATCAAGATGCTGGTGCTTATGAAAACGTGCTTGTTGCGACGATGGATAAACCTGTACCAGATTTCCCTAAAACCTCGTCCTTTGAATCAATTACTTTGCCTGAGGAGACAGTCATTGATACAGATTGGGAGCCAGAGCAAGCGAACGAACAAATTGACTTTGATGAAGAAAAAGCGGGAATGTGGACGAAGCGAGTAGAATCCGTCCTTCATGATTATCGGGAAGATGAACGAATGAACTATGAGCGATCAGTATTGATCAATAGATTAGAACGATACCGGGACCAATCGTTTACAATTTCACTATTTGGAGCGTTTAGTGCTGGGAAGTCAAGTTTTGCAAATGCATTACTCGGTGAAACGGTATTGCCAGTATCGCCACATCCAACGACAGCAACGGTTAACGTTGTAAAGCGATCAGAAGAAGGGCACCGTTCTAGAACGGCCGTTGTGAAAGTAAAGTCAAAGGAACAATTAAACAAAGAAATCGAATCTGTTGCATCTCAATTAGATAGAAATGTTCGTTTAGAAACGATTCATACGTGGAAAGAAGACACGAACGCAACAACAAGTTGGCAAAAGACATACCAGTCCTACTTAACAACCTTAAAAAATAGTATCGCAGATGGGAAGTG
Source organism: Halalkalibacter alkaliphilus (assembly GCF_023555415.1). Lineage (GTDB taxonomy): Bacteria > Bacillota > Bacilli > Bacillales > Bacillaceae_D > Halalkalibacter > Halalkalibacter alkaliphilus. Next base: position 160,652 of record NZ_JAKRYL010000002.1, read on the forward strand.
GGAGTTAGGGAGTTCTTTTGAAGTGACGTTAGAAGAACTACAACCGTTTGTTGCAAATGAACATGATGCGTGTCTTATTGAAAAAGTGATCTTGTACTTTGACTGTCCATTAACAGAAAAGGGAATTGTATTAGTAGATACACCGGGAGTAAATTCGATACATGGCAGACATACGAATGTTGCTTTTAAACAATTACGAGATTCAGATGCTATCTTTTATTTAACATATTATAATCATGCCTTTTCGAAGGCTGATCAGCAATTTTTACAACAAATGGCAAAAGTGAACGAAGGATTCAGAGCAGATAAACTTTACTTTATTTTAAATGCTGCCGATTTAGCGAGTAGTCCATATGAATTAAATGGTGTAAAAAAACATGTATACGATCAACTCATTCAAAATGGGGTGCACCAACCGAGGCTTTATCCACTTTCTAGTAAGCAAGGGCTTGCAGCTAAACGGGATGGTCGGTCTTCTGATGACATGTTCGCGACATTTGAGAAATCTTTTTATCAAAATACGGTTACTGAATTAAAGCGGTTAAGCTTTGAGTTAGTGAAAGAAGAGTCAAGAAGATATAAAGCTATTTTAGAAAAAGGGCTTGAATATGCAAATGGGGAAGAGTCAACAAAAACCTCAAGAAGGCAGGAAATTGAGGAAACCATTTCAGTTTGGAATGAGAAAATTAAATCATATAAGCCTCTAACTGCAGAGCAACTGAGTACACGTGAAGTAAGCCAGCTATTCTTGTATTTACGTGACAGGGTTCGGTACGTATTAGGTGATCAATTTTCTGAGTCTATTAATGTTTCTACTGTTGTTGGCAATAGCAAACGAGCTCAACAACAGGCGTTGCTTTCGTCATTGAAGGAATGGAGAAGTGAAGGGGAACATTTTATCAAGCAAGAGCTTGAGGCTACGTTTATACGGATCGAATTAGCACTATACCAAGCCTTAGAAGAATGGATAGAAGAGACCATTCAGGAAATACGTAAAGACTTTCATGCGTTTTCTATGACTCATGAAATAGAAAAGGCTGACTTTAGCCCATCAGAAACCAAGAGGTATATCCCGGTTGAGGTAGAGCCATACAAAAACTATTTCCAATCGTTAAAGGCGTTCTTTGAACAAGGAAAGGTGAAACAGCTTAAAGAAGATCTAGTTCAAGAGGGCGCGAAAAAAACAAGTGATCTGTTAAGAGATCTTGAAGGTGATACAAAAGAAAAATTACACCGGAATTTTGAAAAATTAGTTCATGCAGCTAAACAATCAATGCAAGCAGCCTTGAAGCGTGAATTAGATCGATTTGATTCACTCTCTGACCCGAAGCACGCACAGTCGATAAGAGAAGAGCTAGAACAATTACAGGAAATAAAAGAATAGTTGAATATACAATAAGCCCCGCGCATGCGGGGCTTATTGTTATTATTCAGTTTCAGCTTCTTCTTCTTCTTCATTTGTTGCTGTGTCACCATCACCAGTTTGATCATCATCTTCTTCTGGCTCATCATCTTCGAGTTCATCAAGAGGATCTGGAATCGTCACTTCCTCTTCTTCTTCAACTTCTTCCTCGATTTCCTCTTCAACTTCTTCTTCAACTTCTTCTTCTTCAATTTTCACTTGAACAGAAGCTGGGTCACTGCGCAGGCTACTATCCTCATCTGAAATAGCTATGACACTAAAGACATAACTTGAGCCTGGTTGCGGGTCCCCGAATATATATTGCATCTCTTTCTTACGCTCAAGCGTTTGAGCACTTCCACCATCAATAGCTACTTGTATTTCAAATGTTACATTATCGGCATGCTCTTCTGGATAATCCCAAGTAACAATAATTTGATTTGCGCTTTCTTCGTAATTTGCCATTAAATTTGTAGGAGCATCAAGACGTTTAAATTGTTCAGATACTCGAGTTGGCTCATTCCCACGAACGAATAGCTCATAAATGATTTCACTTTGTGGTGTGAAATCACTAGGCAGTAAGCCGGTAGAGCGTTCAACTCCAACACGGACAACGGAGTTTGGCATCGTGAAATCCTCTGTTTCAATATCAGCAGAGATATTTTGCATAATAGCTTTAAAGATTTGCTGAGCGGCTTGACGTGAATTTGCACCACTAGGGAAATAGTTATTACTTATATCCTCTGGTTGGCGAGAGAACCCTGTCCAAACAGAAAGTGTGTAGTTAGTTGTATAGCCAGAAAACCAAATGTCAGGAACAGCACCTTCAGGATAACCGCGGGCTTCACGAGTTTCTCGAGCAAAGTTTGTCGTACCTGTTTTTCCAGCCATTGGAAGGTTAGGTATATTGGCTACGCCACCAGTTCCATTTGTAACAGCCGTTTTTAGCATATCTGTAATCATATAAGCTGTGTAATCACTCATCGCCTGGCTTGATTCCGGCTGCATATTAATAATACGACCATCAGGAAATTCGACTTTACGAACCGTGTATGGCTCTGTAAACATCCCATTGTTTCCAAATGCAGCATACGCTCCAGCAAGTTCTTTTGTTGTCACACCAGTGTGAAAACCTCCTAATGAATATGCTTCATCTATCTGCGTTTGGCCTTCTGGTAATTCAAATGTAAGCCCTAAACCTTCACCAAATGATTGGGCACGACTTAGTCCAACTTCTTGTAATGCTTTTACGGCTGGGACATTCCTAGAACGTGCTAAAGCAGTACGCATGGACATTGGTCCTTGAAATTGACGGTCAAAGTTATTAATCGGTGTACCGTCAGCATAAGAATGGGCTTCATCAACGATTCGGTGAGCGGTTGACCATTGTAAATATTCAATCGCTGGACCGTAATCTAGAATCGGTTTAATCGTTGATCCTGGCTGTCTGCGGTCATCAGTTGCAAGGTTATACCCTCGTTGGTAGCCTGTATCTTCACGACCGCTTCCGAGCGCCTTAATTTGTCCTGTTTTCGTATCGAGAAGGGTAACAGCTGCCGTGAAATCTTCATTGTCAGGATAGACGTTCACAAATTCATCAGTCTGAAGTACTCTCTCGACGTGCTCCTGTGCACTAACATCAAGCGTTGTATAAATTTTTAGTCCTGCATTATAAATATCGTTAATGGTGATTCCTTCCATAGCTTCAAGCTCAGCTAGAACTTGATTATAAAAAGCTTCATACGGATAGGATTCACGTTCAGTTAACACTAATTGATCCGCAAGAGGGATAGCCATTGCTTCTTGAGCTTGCTCACTTGTAATTTTACCGTGGTGCTCCATTAACGATAGAACAAGATTCCGTCTACTTTCCGCAGCTTCAGGGTTTTTCGTTGGGTCATAGAAGCTCGGACGACGAGGGATTCCTGCAAGTAATGCAGCATCTGCTAAACTAAGTTCTTCAACAGATTTGTTAAAGTACGTACGTGATGCTAATTCCACACCGTATACACCAGAACCAAGATAAATTTGATTTAAATACATTTCAAGAATTTGGTCTTTAGAATATTGTTGTTCTAGTTTAATAGCCAAATATTGCTCTTGAACTTTTCTCGTTAACTGCTTTTGTTCATTTAAAAATAAGTTTTTAACGAGCTGTTGCGTAATTGTACTAGCTCCTTCAGCTCCAAATCCTTCTCTTATATTTGCTCGAACAGCACCGAAAAGTCGTCTAATATCAATTCCAAAATGATCTCTGAATCGAATATCCTCAACGGAGATAAATGCATCTTCCACAACTTGTGGCACGTCATGAATACTAACATTTTGTCTGCGTTCAGATGATTCTAATTGTGAGACAAACACGTCATCTTGATCATAAAACTGTGAACCTTGTGTCAGCATTAGCTTCTCTTCGTCAAGAGGAGGAGCGCCTTGAATCATTGCAAAGACGGTAATCCCTCCAGCAATAACAGCAATAGCAGATAATGCGACAATCGCTACCAATATTTTTTTCCAAATTCCTTTTTTACTTGTCGTTGTTTTCTTTTTCGACTGTTCACGGGCTTGACGACGCCCTTGCCTTGTATTATTTTCATTCGACATCGTAATTTCTCCCTTTCTCTCTAAGTTCATTTATCTTGTAAATAAACTGTGTCGATTACTTGTAAGTAATCAATACGTGGATGATATCCTATTTTAATCAAAAAACCCAATTTTTCAATATCTAACTTACGAATTGATTTTCTAGAAGTTTCTTTTTGTTCATAAAATTGTATTAAATGTTTTGCATCAAGCAAGTAAATTTCATCAGTGAGTGAAAAGCGCAAAATGACAAAAGCAATTCCATTTTGTTGTTGTACTTGTTTCATATGCTCAATCTGATGCTTGTGAAAATTTTGCAATGGAAAAGAAGTCTTATTTTTTGTTTCCTTTGCTTCAAAATCTAGATAATGTCCCTTGTAAACTCCATTATAATCGGTTGTTGATGCTTGTTTAAAATAGGCTTCTTTAATCACTGCTGCACTACGTTTTGGATAGTCAACTTGGACTATTTGTACAGGTGTCGGCTTTTTATGAATAACAGCAATTGATTTTTCAAGGTAATATTGGTTCGTTTCGTTTAAATCATCTTCTAACGTCATTCCACGGTTGCTATACGTCAACTCTTTTTTTCGAACTTTTTTTGTAGGGGACTTTTGCTCGTTAAAACGCCGTCCATTTGGATAACGTATCGCCATTCTTTTCACAAACCTTTCAAATACGAAATCATTTATGTGAATGGAACTACTGAAAACTAGAAACAGTAAAAGTAGACTCCATCAAGTAATCTTACCATAATAAGTCAAGTAACTGGTATAGATTTTCTTGTAAAACTACCGAGGAGAAGTCAAAATATGAAACAATCAAAAATTATAAATGAAATAAAAAGAAAAACCGAAATCGGCAACATTGATAATATTTCACGTACCGTAATTTATGAAGGCTTTTATAAAAAAAATCCTGAAATAAAATGGGCTTTATTAGCAGGATTGGTATCAAGGAATGCTGGCTGGAATATGACGGATTTAAAAAGCAAATGGTTTCAACAATTAATAACGGGCCCTTTTAGTGACTTATTGTTCCAAACATTTGAAAGGGCAAATTGGACGATTTTCGCTGATGCATACCCACAACTACTATGGTACGAATTTTCTAAAAAACAAAAGCACGCGGACTTTTCATTACTTAAACAACTAGAAGTGTCGGAATTTATGCAAAAGGAATGGAAGTGGTTTTGGGATTTTGGAGATGAAGAAAGACTTTGTACATCATTAATTATCAATGAGCAATTTACAATTGAGGAACCCGTTATGAAACATCCTCTTTATCAAAAGAAAGTTTTTTCATCTCTCGTTTATTTCTTAGAAGAACATGCACATATGAGCTATGTCATTTTTCCGAGTATGGAAAAAAAAATATATGGCCTGTACGTCCGTAATTTTAAGAAGGTTAAGTCGAGGATTTGGTTAGGGAGGCAGTTACAATCTCTTTTATTTCACCCAGAGATCCATGATTCTATTTATCAATTTTGCTTAGCTACAGTTCCAACAGGTTCAAGAAATGACTATGAACAATACTTCAGGTGGTCCACTGGTAATACGAGTCCAAAGCTTAGAGAAACATATCCTATAGTGGCTCATCATTGGAAGAAGAAGATCGATTGGTCACAATCGGTAAAGAAAACAGAGTGCTATTTCTCAAATCTAAGAAAAATACAGCCTGTTGATCGAACGAAATGGTTACAAAAAAAATGGATTGAAATTTATTTAATGCAAAAGGTAAAAGGATCTCTATGAAATGGAAGAGGAGAGAACTCTAAAATAAACGAGGGTACTGAATCAGTAACTTTGACTGCTTCAGTACCCTTTTCATACATTATTCAGCCGGGCGGTTTGGTCCACCTAGCTTCTTATCGCCTGTGTATCCTTCTTTTCTTTGCTCTTTTGTTTTATCGGCAGTATTCATTTCACTATTACGTTTACGCTCTTTATTCATATCGGACGCCTCCTTTCATCTGTAGTATGTGAATCCACAGTCTTCGACATTCGTAATGAATGCGAACAAAAAAATAACAAGTTTTGTCAAAATCCGAACGTATTTGTGTGAGAAAGGGTTATTCTCACTTTCTTTGCCGAATCAGTTCTAGTTTTGTCAGGCTTGGAGGGATTTCATACACAAAGGAGAATTCGTTGTACAAGACCAAAAATTAGGGAGGTACGTCTGATGGAAATGACTATGAAAACAAAAGAGGTATCTGAGCAGTTAGGTGTGAATCCAACAACGGTACAACGGTGGGCGAAATATTTTGGTTTAGTGTGTGAGACAAATGAACATGGACATTATTTATTTACAGATGAACATGTGGCGATTATGCGAAACGTGCAAGATCAACTTAAAGAAGGAAAACGGATGAGAGATATTCAAATAAAGGGTAACAATGTGAAAGCTGTTGAAGTGAATAAGCATTTTGTAGAAACTTCGGCGTACGAAGAAAAACTGGAAGCTGTTATGAGTCGGGTGAATGAATTAGATGAAAAAATCTCTCAAAAAGCAGATGATGTTGTTAGCTATCAGTTGTTAAAACATCGTACGGAGTTAGAGGATATGATGAAAATGATTAAAAGTCTTGAAGAACGCCTGTGCGAGATGGAAAGCAAAGTTCATCAGCCAGTAAGGGCAGTATCAGACAATGATGAATTGCCAATGGTTGTTGGAGGGAACGTTAAACCGAAAAAATGGCGCTCTTTTATGCAGCTATTTTCACTATAAGCTTTTGTGCAAAAAGAGGTAATTTTCCCTTTTTCAACACGCTCTATAAAAATGAGACAACTTCCTTTTAATTAGAAGGGCCTTTCTGCTAAGATTGGGAGCGGAGGTGCTGAAATGAGTGAAGTAAACCGTTCCCAATTAACTACTTTAACTGAAGAGTTACGTCGTTTAAATAAAGAAGCTGAAAAAATGTATGTTGAGACTGTTAGAGCAGATGAAAATTATGAACCTGATTTTTACGGAGTCGTTAAACCTTTTGCCGAAAATGTAGATCGTGTGAGAAGTGAATGGTTGCCATTGGCGAAAAATTTCGTTCAAAATGAGAAGCCAATGCATTTACATCCTAGTCAATTACAACAAACTGAAGAAAACCTAGAAATTGTCGCGATTAAGACTTTTTATAAAGAGACAGGGAGAAAACGGCAAATGGAAACATATAAGTCTGTTGAATACGTTTTGAAACAACTGATCGATGCATTACAACAATAAAAATAAAAATAGCTGACACATATTAGATGTGTCAGCTGTTTTTATTAGAGGCTCGTATTTGTTTTTTCGGGAAAGCTCTTTAACTCACGTCTCGGAAGCTGCCATTTGTAATGGACCGATAACATCCTAAGAATAATGACAGAAACAAATAAGACGATATAGCCCATAGGAGTTGTGACAACATGCAGACCAATAAGTGCACCAGCTACCATTGTCCAAACAATGTAAATTTCTTGTTGCAAGAATAATGGCTTCCTTCCAGCAAGAACATCTCTTATCATCCCACCACCTGTTCCGGTTAAGGCAGCAGCTACAATAACAGCAGACAATGGGTGGCCCATGTCCGTTGCATACATCGCACCTTGAATGGCAAAAGCAGAGAGGCCAATCGCATCAAACAAAAGACCAAATTTAATCCATTGTTGATGCAATATAACAGGAAACAGGAAAGCGATCGTCATAACAACGATAGCAATAATAAATAACGAACCTTGTTCCCATAGAGCTGAAACCGGAACTCCAATTAAAAGGTTTCGTACAGCTCCTCCCCCGAATGCAGTAACAAGACCTAGTATATACACACCCATTAAATCATATTTTTCTTCCATCGCAACAATGGCTCCACTTAGTGCAAAAGCAATCGTTCCGATAATAGTTAGTACTTCCCACATGTCGGTCATCTCCTATTAATATCGTAAGCATGAAAAAGGAGGTGTCCCAACGAGGGTACTAAAAAAGGTTTTTCAGTACTCTCGAAACAATGTACGATGCCGTTGCCTAGTAGAAAGAAGTGTCTCTCACTTAAAAAGCCTTCTATGAGTGGTTTCCTCATAGAAGGCGTACAACGTGCGGAGCCATTGCCTCCTCTTTTCTTGGTTAAACAGTGTCATTAACCATTATCACGAAACGAATAAAAAATCATAGTAACAAGTGTTAATATTGACATAATTGTAAGAGCTAGGACAAGCATACCTGAAGGTTCACTGCTTGCTGCTTCTTCAGATCCGCCACCTGCACCTAGTACTTGTACTGGCAAAAGAAACAACACAAACATAATTGCTGTTAATACTGAAATCTTTTTTCCCATGGTCACCCCTCCTTGAATAAAACAAACAATGTTTCAAATGACATATGTATTTGTTATAAATTACAATGTACCCTCTTTATTATAGTTACGAATGATTAAATAATCAATGATCAAAAAACGAATAGGGTGTAAGCGTCATCATTTGCTCTTTTCACTCATTACGATACAGAGGGGTTACGCAATGATAGCCGGTATGATAAGATAAACGTATTGTAAAAGTAGAGACAGTTTTTAAAGTGAAAGGATTACGATTATGGGAACCGTACATATTGAAGATATTATCATTGCGAACCAACGCTTAAAGGATGTAGTGACACATACTCCGTTACAAAAAAATGAAGTATTATCAGAGCGTTATCAATGTAACGTGTATTTAAAACGAGAAGACCTGCAAGTAGTTCGGTCATTTAAGATTAGAGGTGCGTTTCATCAAATTTCTAGTCTATCGAGAGAAGAGTTAAATAATGGTGTTGTTTGTGCAAGTGCAGGAAACCATGCTCAAGGAGTGGCTTACTCTTGTCGAACGCTGAAAATTAAAGGAAGAATTTTTATGCCGTCAACGACACCGCGTCAAAAAGTTGATCAAGTGAAATTTTTTGGTAAAGAATATGTTGACGTTGTGTTGTCTGGGGACACTTTTGATGACTCATTTAATGAAGCAATGGAATATTGTAATGAACATGAAATGGCATTTATCCACCCATTTGATCAAGAAAAGATTGTTGCTGGTCAAGGTACGGTAGGAATGGAGATCATGAACGATATTGATGAAAATATTGATTATTTATTCTCCTCGATTGGTGGAGGGGGATTAATAAGTGGAGTTGGAACTTATATTAAAAGCATAAGTCCACACACGAAAATCATTGGCTGTGAGCCTGCAGGTGCTCCTGCTATGAAAGAATCCCTTAAGAAGGGCCAAGTACTCGAACTTGAAAAAATTGATAAATTTGTAGATGGCGCAGCAGTGAAGAAAGTTGGACAAATTCCTTTTGAAATTTGTCAAAATGTTTTAGATGATATTGTATTAGTTCCTGAAGGGAAAATTTGTACAACAATTCTAGAATTGTATAATCAAAATGCGATTGTCGCTGAGCCAGCTGGAGCAATGTCAATTACGGCTCTTGACTTTTATAAAGAAGAAATTAAAGGCAAAACCGTTGTATGTGTTGTAAGTGGAGGTAACAACGATATTGGGAGAATGCAGGAAATGAGAGAGCGATCTTTAATCTATGAAGGACTTCAATATTATTTTATCGTTCAATTTCCTCAGCGTGCTGGAGCACTACGAGAATTTATTCAAGAGGTTCTAGGACCTGATGATGATATAACACGGTTTGAATATACAAAGAAAAACAACAAATCAAATGGACCTGTCTTACTTGGAATTGAGCTGAAATGTCGTGATGACTATCCAGGCCTCATAGATCGACTTTTGAAAAAAGGCTTTGATTACCAGGAAATTAATAAAGATGAGAGCTTATTTCACTTACTGATTTGAGGCTAAATCACGTGAAAACTTTAGGCGGACAGTAAGCTAGAAATTTAATTGAAACGATTGATCAGTTGAATTTTATTAAAGGCTGTTTTCGTAAAGAGTGTTGCTGTGAAGATATGTGTTTTCTCGTAGTGAAATGGAGCGGAAGTCACTCGACTCCTGCGGGATGAAGAGGGAGGCCACTGAAAAAGTGCTCGTTTATTTCGGACTTGAAAAGGAGCTTCGACCTCGCTCCCGGGATGGGGGGCACGCTTTCCGCAGGCGGGCGTTGAACTAACCGGCTGCGCCGGTGGATTTCAACCTGCCCTTCCCTCCTGCAGGAGTCGGCCCTCCCATCCCGTCCGCTTTGTTGAGTGGGAAGATAGAAATTCCCTACTCTTCAACGATCAAAAGAAATAGGAGAAATAGCGTAAAAAGGCCTTTGAGAAATGAAACTCAAAGGCCTTTTGTCTACAGTCTGAAGTTTAATTTTCATCAAACATTTCACTGTCATTTTATTTTATAATTTAGGTATTACATAGATGTAGGTGAATCTAATGATATCAAATGAAGAAACAAGTTTTTCAGTGGCCTCATAAAGAGGTAGGGTCGAGATCCCACAGCCGAGGAGGCTCGACACCTCCCCGGTGCGAGTGGCTGGAGCTCAGGTGGAACGAACATGTGGAGAGCGTACCCATAGAAACAACAAAGTATGCGAAAATAGCCTTATAAAAAACGAGAACGATAGGTATATTCTTTTATATATTTTGTTGTCAGAAAGAACAAAGTATATAACGTTTTACCTATGATGGTTCTCGTTTTTTTATGTTTATAATGTATAAAAAGTTGCATATTTTCTGTTGTGTACTTTTAAAATATGTTGAAAACAGTTAGTTATCTGATAATTCTGATGAATAAAAATTCAGATGTATACATTGACCAATCTACTTTTTTCTCGTAATGTAGATAGTATAGTAGAGGAAGTCGAGGTGAGAACTAGTGATAGAAAGATTAAAAATGGTTTCTTTAGTTATTTTAGGTTTATTCCTTACATCAATCGGCTTAAAGTTCTTAGCTTTACATGAGCTTACCTTTGGAGGAACAGCAGGACTTGCGACAGTATTAACGTTTGTGAGCCCATGGTCGTGGGGTGTGCTGTTTTTCTTAGTTAACTTACCTTTTTTCTTAATGTCATTTAAAAAGCTAGGAAAGTGGTTTACCATTTCTAGTTTTATGTCGATCATTGGTATCTCGCTCGTTCGTGACGGGTTAGACCTATTGCCATTCTTTTCAGTCCCGATGTGGCTTTCGACCATCTTGGCTGGGTTATGCATAGGTTTTGGAGTTACATTAGTATTAAATAATGGATCCTCACTCGGAGGAATCCACATTTTGGCACTTTACCTTGATCAGAAGTGGAAGGTCAATCGCGGGTTGTCGATTTTTATTTGTGATTTATTAATTATTATCTTTGCAGGCCTTTTAGTTGGCTGGGGTAATGCATTGCTTTCTGTATTTGTAATTTTTGTAGCAAGTACGATTATAGGCCGTTACAAAAAATCACCGATTAAAGCACCAGCTGAGCAACCTGTATTCGAAAAGGCTCATTCTCAAACAATTAATGAATCATAATATAAGTATGTTCGGGGTTATCCCAAAAGGTCAAAACCTTTTAGGATAACCCCTTCTTTGTAGATGATATCATTTTTGCTGAAGAATTAGTCATGCTATACTTACAATGTACATAAGTGAAAAGGAGTGATAGCAGTGCGATTAGAAGGAAAAAAAATAATGGCTATTTTAGATGAGGAGTTTGAAGATTTAGAACTCTGGTACCCTGTTATGCGGTTGCGTGAAGAGGGGGCAACTGTACATTTTGTTGGAAATGAAAAGGATAAGACATATATTGGAAAGTATGGAGTGCCGGCTACTTCTGATTATAGTTATCAAGAAGTATCATCAAAAGATTATGATGGAATTCTTGTCCCGGGTGGATGGGCACCAGATAAATTACGACGCTATCCAGAAGTATTAACTTTTGTCAAAGAAATGGATAAAGACGAAAAACCAATAGGTCAGATTTGTCATGCTGGCTGGGTACTGATTTCAGCGAAAATTTTGAACGGAAGAAAAGTAACAAGCACACCTGGCATTCGTGATGACATGGAAAATGCGGGAGCAGAATGGTTTGATGAGGCGGTTGTTGTTGATGGCCATATTATTTCAAGTCGTAGACCTCCAGATTTACCTCCTTATGCAAAGGCATTTGCAGATGCATTAGCTAAGTAATAGAAAAGAATAGGTGAGGTATATGGAGTTTCATTTTTTAGGAACAGGTTCAGGAGTTCCTTCGACAAGTCGAAATGTGAGCGGCTTAGTTGTACGTTTCTTGCAGAAGAAAAGCACGCAATGGTTATTTGATTGTGGAGAGGCGACACAGCACCAAATCTTGAAAAGTCCAATTACGTTAACAAAAATCGATCGTATTTTTATAACTCATTTACATGGTGATCATTTGTTTGGTCTACCTGGCTTGCTTTGTTCCAGATCGGCCCAAGGTGCTAAAACGCCGTTAACGATTTATGGACCTGACGGTGTGGAAACATTTGTGAAAACAGCGCTAACGATTTCAAAATCATACCTTTCGTATGACATCCATTTCATTTCGATCGATGAGGGTATTATATATGAGGACGATTCAATAAAGGTAGAAGTGATGGGATTAGATCATGTTATGCCAAGTTTTGCCTTTAAACTAACAGAAGCAGACCAACAAGGGGCGCTGAAAGTTGAAAAACTGCAAGAACTTGGAATCAAACCTGGCCCAATCTACCAACGGATTAAACAAGGAGAAACGATTGAGCTTCCTGATGGTCGAATCATTGATGGTAATGAGTTTCTACATGAAAAAAAGCAGGGAAGAAAGGTTGTTATAGCAGGTGACACAAGACCGTTAGAACAAATGATTTCTTTTAGTGAATCAGCTAATTTGCTCATTCACGAAGGTACATTTCGGGAAGATAAAAAAAGTCACGCTGAACAATTTGGCCACTCTACGATTACTGAAGTGGCATCAATTGCAAAACGAGCGAACGTTGATCAGTTAATTTTAACCCATATTAGTTCAAGGTATGCTGGAGCGGAGAATGAGTTGGAAGAAGAAGTTCGCTCGGTTTTAGATGGGACGATTGTCGCTCATGATTTAATGGTATACAAGTTGATGAATAACGTTTGATTTAGTTGCGCAAAGTAAGATCATACATCACAGATTATTAGGAGGAATGATCATGGCAGAGCGCACTCATCTTGAACATTTTCTAGAAAAAGCAGAAACAACACTTGAAGAAGCACAAAGGACTTTTGAAGATTCACAACGTGTACAAGAAGGAGACTACGGGGAGTACATCCAAGCACAAAGGAATTTGCAAGATTTAAATGATGAACTTGGAACTCTTATGCATGCAGCCACTCCTGAGCAACGCGATCAATTGCACCGTACGCAAATTCAAGTCAATCAACTACAAAATCATTTTATACTGAAGCGTTAGTTAGTAACATTGTCATTGGGGTTGTCGTATTTACGACAACCTCTTTTTTGTGAAAAGAGCAGTGGTACGGTTTTCAGCTTTCTCCTATACATAATTGTTCTTTTTCTGCTAAAATAGGGAATGAAGAAATGAGGGAATGAGATGGAGGAAATATCACATAGTACCTTGGAAAAAATGCTGGCAGATCGAGAACCTATAACGGTTGTTTTTGTTTATACACCATTATGTGGAACCTGTAAGTTAGCAGAAAAAATGGTAGCGGTTGTTGATTCCACCTTAGAGTCATTGCCTATTTATTCGTTGAATATTAACCACTCGCCTGCATTTGCACAAAAGTGGAAGATCAAAAGCGTACCATGTTTACTTTTGTTTCAAAAAGGACTAGGAGTAGAGCGCATTTATGCACTTCAATCGATTGGATTCATTCATGATGTACTGAAGCCTTATGCGGCGGCGCGGGCTTTGCTAGAAAACGAACAGACTGAAAGGGGATAATAAACATGTCAATGGCTTACGAAGAATACATGCGTCAAGTAGTTTTACCGATGAGGGCAGAATTAACAGAGAACGGCTTTAAAGAATTAACAACAGCTGAGGAAGTGGATCAGTATATGGAGCAAGCAGAAGGTACGACATTAGTTGTCATTAACTCCGTATGTGGTTGTGCTGCGGGATTAGCTCGTCCAGCTGCTGTAACCTCTCTTCAACATGACAATACGCCTGAAAATCTTGTAACTGTATTTGCAGGTCAAGATAAAGAAGCAACTGCGCAAATGCGTTCTTATTTTGCGGATATTCCACCTTCTTCGCCATCAATGGCTATCTTAAAAGGGAAGGAAGTTGTTCACTTTATTCCACGTGAACAAATTGAGGGAGCAGCACCTGAAGATATTATTCGTAACTTAGCACTTGCTTACAATGATCATTGTAGTAAATAAATATAGAGAAGATTAGTGACTCAAACTAAGGTTGGATCGAGGGCACTGAAAAAGGAAAACCCTCCTTTTTCAGTGCCCTCCTTAAATTCACCATATTATTTATAAAAAAGGATGATGTGAGATGAAACAAGCACCTGACTTTACATTGCCTATGGCAAGGAAAGATATGGAATGGTCACTTGAAGAAGCAACTAAAAAAGTCACGATGATTTCATTTTGGACTTCATGGTGCCCAGATTCACAAAGAGATTTACAAGCAAAACAGGTGCTCTACCAATCAATGGAAACGGATCAGATTGATATGTATATGATTCATGTGACAGGGCGTGACCCAGAAGTGGACGTCAATGTATTTCTTGAAAAGAATGGCTATACGTTCCCGGTGTTAAAAGACAAGGGAACGAAAGTGTATGATTTATACCAGTGTATGGGGGTGCCAACAACTGTTTTGTTAAATGAAAAAAAAGAGGTTGCCTTCATCTATCACGATAAGGCAACCATAATGGAAATTATGAAAGGTGTTACATCAATACTTGAGGCATAGGTCCGTTATCAATTACGGTCTGACACCATAGAAAATAACTCGTCCCATTGTTTCAATGTTAGGATACCCACCCTGCTTATAAATTTCAACAACATGTTCTCTGTTGTATGGAACGCGATTTAAATGGAGGCGATGGCGTCCCTCCTCAATTTCAGCTACTAAATAAGAAGCGAGTGGGTGTCCGTCAAATGGCATACCAACACTTCCTGTATTTACGACATTTTTTCCATGAAGCGAACGGATATATGGATGGTGAATATGTCCATATACATAAAGGTCAGCATCGTCTCTTTGCATAATTGTATTTTCAATTTCTGATGTTTGATCAGGTAGTACGACGTCAAACAAGCTGTTAGGTGTCGCATGAAACGCATGAACGATTGAATCTAACCCATCTTCCAATACTAATTCAGTTGGAAGTCCCTTCAAATATGTAAGGTCTTCATCGCTAAGGCGCTGTAATGTCCACTCTCGTTCCTGCTTCATAATAGTAAGAGCGCTTTCAGGGACTTCTCCTTCGTTTATTCCACGAACAAGCCATTCATCGGCATTTCCTTTAATGACATCCGCATCAAGACTGCGAACAATGTCTAGAACGCGCTTTGGCTCGGGACCGCGGAAACATAAGTCACCAAGGAAACAAATCTTATCAACACGTTGAGATTGTACATCGCGCAATACCGCTTCTAAAGCAGTAGCATTTCCGTGAATATCAGATAAAAAAGCTATTCTCATTGAAAAAACCCTCCCTTTTGTTCTATTATAACAGACTAGCTCCATTTTTCATGTTTCTAATAATATTTTTTACATACTTGTTAGCAACTTACATGAGAATCATCTGATTGGCACGAAAATTGGTGCTATGATAAGATCAAAGGGAGAAGATATCTAAAGCTGTGGAGGTTTTTCATTATGAAAATAACATCAATTGAACCAACACCAAGCCCTAATACGATGAAATTGACGTTAAGTGAGAGTCTTGGTGAAAGTGCTAGAAATAGTTATACGGAAAAAAATAAGAACGAAGCCCCTTCATACATACAATCATTATTTAATATTGAGGGTGTAAAAGGTGTGTACCATGTAGCAGACTTCATTGCGATTGATCGACATCCAAAGGTAGATTGGAAAAACATCCTTCCACATGTGCGTGCTGTATTTGGAGAGGATGTTGAGTCACAATCAGAAAAAAACGAAGTAAATGAGCATTTTGGTGAAGTGAATGTATTTGTCCAAACTTTTAAAGGGATACCGATGCAAATCAAATTATCAGATGGGGAACAGGAAAAACGAGAAGGGTTGCCAGAACGTTTTGCTCTTGCGATTGCTAAGGCTCAAAAAGAGGACGACAATGTTGTTATGGAACGAAAATGGGTTGAAAAAGGCGTACGTTATGGTGAATTAGATGAAATTGCAAAAGACGTTGCTGAAGAAATATCAGCAGCATATTCTCAAGATCGCTTAAATGGACTTGTGGCGATGGCAAATGGGAAAGAGGATATCCAAGCAGCAAAGCGGGAACGATTTATTGATGTCACTTTAGATATGCTTGATCAAGAAGATTGGCGTGATCGTTATGCCGTACTCGAGAGAATGAATCCAAAGGAAAAAGATATTCCTGTTTTAGCAAAAGCATTACAAGATGAGAAAGCATCAATTAGAAGATTAGCCACTGTCTATTTTGGGATGATAGAAACAACAGAAGTATTGCCTTATTTATATCAAGCATTAAAGGATACTTCTGTTACTGTTCGTCGGACAGCTGGAGACTGTTTATCAGATTTAGGTATGGAAGAAGCCATTCCATCTATGATGGAAGCATTAAAAGATAAGAACAAACTGGTTCGTTGGAGAGCAGCTATGTTTTTATATGAAGTTGGGGACGATCAAGCAATTGAGGCATTAAAACAAGCTGAATCAGATCCTGAGTTTGAAGTTGCTTTACAAGTGAAAATGGCACTTGCGCGAATTGAAGGTGGCGAAGAAGCAAAAGGGTCTGTTTGGAAGCAAATGACCGAATCGCGAAAAAATAATGAATAGAGGTGGGCAAGGATGACGAAAGAAGCGGTGCTAAATGAGCTGAAAAGCCGTGAAATGGATGATATGGTAGAGCTAATTGAAGATGCAGAAGCAGGTCATCTTGAGGAATTAGAGCTAGTGGAATCCATCGGCTTAGTTTATGACAAGGAACTAAACAGTGCCTTACTAAACGTATTGAAAGATTTAGGTGTACAAATTATTTATGTAACAGATGAGGAAGAAGGCTCGTAGATTATTTTGATATTAGGAGGTTGTGCTTTGCGCCACGAACCATCCCAATTCTTATCTAAAAAAGCATTGCCAGTTTGGAGGCTTCGCGCATGTTTTGAGAGTCTGTTTGTTGCGCTCATTCCAATTGGTTATGGTGTTCTTGTATATTTCTTTTCTATTCCTTTATGGATCTTATGGATATTACTAAGTGGGTTTACTGTCTATTTTGTTATTACGGTTTTTGTTATTCCGCCGTTACAATGGAAGAAATGGCGGTATGAAGTATTGGCAGATGAAATTGATTTACAACGTGGTGTATTTATCGTCAAACGTACGTTAATTCCTATGACTCGTGTCCAACATGTAGACACAGAGCAAGGCCCTCTATTAAGAAGGTATAAATTAGCGGCGGTATCAATATCTACTGCTGCTACCGTTCATCAAATTCCTTCTTTAACAATGGAAGTTGCAGATGAATTACGGGATAGAATCGCTGAGCTAGCGGCGGTGGCAGAGGATGAGTGAACTTAAGCGACTACATGTTGCCGCTATCTTTGTTTCTTTCCTAACTACTTTACGAAGTTTTTTACTTCCGTTTATTTTAACTTTCTTTTTAGGTAGTACAAGTGAGCCAGTAGGTTTTTTTCGGTTTGAGTACATATGGCTAGGGATACTTATTTTTGTCTTTTTAAGCGGTATTGCTCATTGGTTTACGTTCAAATATCGAATTGTTGAAGGAGAACTTTACATTCAAAAAGGACTCCTTATTAAAAAAAAGCGCTATATTCAACAGAAGCGTGTCCAAAGTATTGATATAACGGCAGGGGTGTTTCAACGATTATTTGGTTTAGTAAAAGTGAAAATCGAAACTGCTGGCGGGGGAGCAGAACCAGAGGTAAGTTTGATTGCTATTAGTCGTGAAGAAGCGGAGGAAATTCGTTCTGAACTTCTAAAAAAACAGGTGGAAGCCTCTATGGATGAAGAGGAGAAAAAGAAAGAACAAGCAGATTTTATTTGGCATCTTTCTTCAAACCGTTTAGTCATTGCCGCGTTGACATCTAGTGGATTAGGATTAACGATCTCTGCAGTGGCTGCATTATTTACTCAAGTTGAACAATTTCTACCCGAAGCGATTTATGAACAAGTATTTGGTTTTTTGTCAGGTTCAGGACTGGCAATTATTCTCATGATTATCGTTTTTGTTATATTTATATCTTGGTGCATTTCGTTTTTGGGGACACTTTTAAAATATGGTCGGTTCAAAATTGAGAAGTTCGACAATGAGTTGGTCATTTCTAGAGGGCTGCTTGAGCGTAGGCAATTAACGATACATACGCATAAGGTGACTGCTGTACGTGTTGTTCGAAATTTATTTCGTCAGCCCTTTGGTTTCAGCTCTGTATATGTTGAAAGTGCTGGTGGAGGGACAAATGATGAACAATTATCAACCGTCCTTTTTCCTATCACTAAAGATGAAGAGATGATCGAGGAGTTATCAAAATTTTTACCGAAGTATGCTGAACAATTTGAAATAACGCCTGCTCCTAGACGATCACTCATTCGCTTTTTCATCCGTTCAACGGCAGTCCCTTTACTAGCTACTATCATCACTGGCTGGTTTATCCATCCCGCGGGTTATTATGGGTTTATTGTTGTTGCCATCTGCCTTGTTTTTGGTTTTTGGCAATACCGTGATGCTGGGGCAGGAATCAATCAAACACATGTATGGATTCGTTATCGGAAAATAAGTCAAATGCTCGTTGTCTCAGAAAAGCCTAAAATACAAGCAGCTGAAATTCAGACATCCTTTTTTCAAAAGCGAAAACAATTAGCTAGCTTCCGCTTTTCGATATTATCAAGTGTTATTGGAAAATCATTTACCGCCGTAGACCTTGATAGAAAGACAGCTGATCAGTTGTTTGAATGGTATTCAGGCCGAACGAACATAATAGACAAATAAAAAAAGGGGGCTGTCTCAAAAGGTCTATGTTTGACCTTTGAGACAGCCCCTTTGCCATTATATAGAATATTCATTTGTATATGTTGCGATTGCTCGTTTGCCTTGATCAGTCGTAAATTCAAACCGATCGTAAATTCGATCATTTTTGTAATGATGAAGGGTTCGTTCATAATGATGCTGCACGAGGATCATACCTTCAGGGCTTTTATAAAGTAAAAAATTAGCACCGCGAAACGTTCTTTGATCTTTTGTATTTAGTAGTTGAGTTAATAGTGAGTTATGACAATCTACCAAATCTTCGTGAGTAAGTTGGAAATGTTCCAAGTTTTTTTCAAGAGATGATAGAGCAGCTGGCTCTAATTCATTCCGAAGAATGACATAAGGATCAAATTGCTCACGATCGATCATAAAGAGATCCCCTTCTTTTGGGCTATATCGATATCCATGCTCTGAAACAAATATGCCATTTCGCTCATATGTACCAATCATTTTTTCATTTTGCGCTTCCCACTTCATCGTAAAAGGGCAGTCCTCTAAATCAAGACGTTCTTCGTTCTCGTCAATTAAAATAAAACGATCGCCGTCATGATGAAACGTATAGGTGATTACGTCAGAGTGTTTGTTTGATTGGAAGTTGTCTAGATTTACATTAGAAGTAGAAAAATAGTGCAATAACATATCTTGTTTTGTTTTAAGACTTTCAATTTCCCTTTGCCATTCAAAATGTCGGGTCCTTACAGCTTTATTAACACTCATCTCAAATGTATCTGGAAGATCGTCATCCGATACTACCGATAATTTTATTCCTTCAAATTCACGTGTTTCTCCTTGTTTATATAGAAGTCGCGGGATTTCTGAGTGATTTTCCTTATCTACTAAATTAGGTAGGTCAAAAACGCCTTGGATAACTACAATTCCTCGCCATGGTTTTCTAGGTTCAGCAATTACTTCCTCTAGTATACCGTAATAAGTGCCTAAATCACCTTCATCTATTCTCACAACATTGCCAATGTTTGATTGTGCTTGTTTCCGGTCCATAAAACCCCTCACTTCATCGGTGATTGTATCTAATCATTTAAAATGGTATTCACATTATAATAAGGTGGGCCTACTTTACGCAAGTAGGCCGTATTATCCAGTCTCATGACGGAGTACTTACTGTATCTCTTTTTTTTGAAGGTAATGAAAAATCCCCATTGAACAAATTTGTAAGTCAAGTTGTATATGGTCATAAACGGGGTGATTTCTCGGAATCTGTTGTTGGTCAAGTTCTTCTTGAATCATTGCAAGTAACGTTTCAGCAAGTTTCTCTTCACTTTCGTTTTTGCCGTAAATAGATTGACCTACAGAAACAAAAATAGGGAGCCATTTTCTAATTTGACTATAAACCAAACTAGGTTCATAAGATGCGCTAAAATGACCAAAATAGATTGCTTCTACGTTAAGATCTTCAATCCTTTTCAACGACTCTAACATAGCTTTTGGATCAAATTGGCTTGGGGACGTTGAAGGGAGGACAAAGTGATATCCTTCTTTTTGCAAGAGTTCATAATGTACACCTAATGTATCCCCAGTAAAGATTCCTTTCGATTTTGAGTCATAAATACTAAAGTGATGAGCAGAATGACCAGGTGTGTCATAAAAAGTAAGTATCGAATCCTGCCCGATTTGTAATGATTCACCATTATTTTTTTCAATAACACGGTCTTTTGAAACGGGTACGATTGGATCGAAGAAACTCTCAAATTTATCGTTATACACAGCTCTTGCACCGTCTATTAGGCGAGAGGGATTAATCATATGTCTTGCCCCTCTAGGGTGGACGATGAGTTTTGCATTTGGACAGTGTTCAAGTAAAAGCCCCGCTCCACCTGCATGGTCTAGGTGGATGTGAGTTACAATAAGATAAGCCACATTTAATGGATTGATATCAAGTGCTTTAAGGCCCTTTAATACATGTGAAACAGAAGGGGACGGACCGCTTTCAATTAACGTTGTTTCTTTCTCGTGTAAAACGTATGTACCTGTCCTGTAGGAAAGGTTTGAGTCATAACCGTCTATTAGAGAGATAGACGGTGACAGTTTTATAATAGTAGACATATAATTTTAGCCTCCAATCAATTGAAAACACTTACATTAAGTGTAAGCAAAGAAATGAAAGGTGACAAGGAAAATAATTACAAATGGCAGAGTCTATTTTTGCGATTCTTATTTATCATACCTTACTGACTGTAATTTCAATAAATGATTCATCCGTTCCACACGAAGTTGCTCCAAACGTTCGACAAAACGAATTAAAGTTAATTCCATTTTAGATAAAGCAACATAAAGCTCTTCTTTATGATCTAACTGATGTTTTAATGAAAGCGATAAATAAGTATGAATAATGGAGGGGACGTCTTCTTTAAACATACGCCTAACTGTGTGACGTTCCTCGAAATCTAATAATGTAAAATCAGTTTGTAGTTTCTCTCCTTGTTGTATAAGTCTCTGCATTTTGCTTTCGATAAGTGGATCAACGGAA
Organism: Halalkalibacter alkaliphilus; assembly: GCF_023555415.1. GTDB lineage: Bacteria > Bacillota > Bacilli > Bacillales > Bacillaceae_D > Halalkalibacter > Halalkalibacter alkaliphilus. The sequence goes on from NZ_JAKRYL010000002.1 coordinate 182,181, forward strand.
AACTGATTTACTGTTCGAACATAGCGCTTCGCTTCTTCAAGTAACATGGATAAATCATTTGTTTTTGTTTCTTGTAACAAATGTTGCTGATTTGTTAATAACTCTTTAGCCGATTGTTGAATCGTTACCGCATCATTTGAATAGGCTAAATCAAGATGGTGAATACGGTAAAAAAGACTTTGAAATAAGGATGATTCACGAACGGAACGAATGTGCGCTCGTCCATCCTTAATGTAGCGAATTGAAGCTTCTTTACAAATGCCAATTCCATTTTTAGCTTTCATATATTTACGAAAACAAACGATGACGATCCGTTTTTTAATAGGGGAAGATGAGTGTTTTTGATCCAGCATTACGACAGAGATATATTTATGATTGATTTTTACTTTAATCAGCCATTCTTTTTGTTTGCGACGGATGGATTTCTTTTGATTAGAAGAAGGGGCATTTTCGGCCATTCTAACAAGCAAGTCTTCTGCATCCTCTAGCATACTTCTTGTCGCGGTATCTCTAATAATGTGATCCTCGACCGGCTTTTTATGAGCCGGTGTAAACATCAACTTCATTTTATCTACCCACTCCATCAAACCCCGCCTTTCTAAATAGCTCGCCCATTACTTTAATAATTTTGTTCTCATTTCCTTATTTAATGAGTCGAGCTCTTGTATAAATTCTTGACCAGTCTGCACAATCCGTTCATTTGATTTCTCTGTTAATTCAATGGCTTCAAAAACATTGTTGTATGCCTTGCGAAACGATTCAATCGCAATAGCAGGCTCTTCAAGAGTTTTTAATGTTTCTTCTGTGTTTTGTTTTAACAATTCAGAGTTAGACAATAACATCGATTCAGTTGCCTCATTAACATGTTTGACTGCTTTAATGACCTTCTGCTGATTTGACAACGCTAATTGGATTGAAGCAGAAACCGTAATTACGTTTTTCGTCATTGTAATTGCGTTAAAGATCGCTTCTTCAAGCTTGTCGTTATTTTCAACAATTAAATCAACAGAAGCCAATGATTGCTGTAATACCATAACTGCCTGCGACATGTTTTTTACACGAGAAATGACTTTCAACTGGCCTTTTTTTAATTCGTTTGGGTTATCAGCCCATTGTTCTTTCACCATTTCATCTTCAAGCATCTTATTTAGTTGATTGCCTAAATCAATTTGTTCATTTAAATTAGCAATCCGCTCCTTAGCGACACTTTTTAGTTGATGAAGCATGAGTGTATCTTCTTGTAACTTATCTTTTCCACTTAAAAGCCCCTCAACAATATCATCGACTTGTGCTTCGACCGTTTGATATTTACGAGCATATTGCTCAATGGGGTTGCGTCGCAATAGTTTGTTAATCCATTTTTTTGTCTGACTTTCCTTCAAATAAGTTGGTTCTAACTGACTGACTGTTTCCTTTAATTGATGCAGCTGAGTAGGTAATTGATTTGATTGATCTTGCATCATTTCTTTTACGGGGCGCTTTAATGCTTCTAAAGATTCTCCGGCTTCACGTTGTTCATCTTCTCCTAAAGAATCTAATGAGTTTAGGAGTTTTGAAAGGTCTTCATCTTGCTTGTATTGGTCTAATACATTATTTGTTTGATTGCTAGCCTTACTCATAGGAATCATTCCTCCTCTATTGGCAATGGTGTGTTCTTGTTTTTGCTGCTAAAAGGTTAAGGTTGATCTTTTAGCAATTTTATCTCTTTTCTTATTCTATCTTACGTATTGAATACTCATCCAGTTTCAAGCTATGTAATATTATGATGGATTTTATGGATGAATACAATCATCCTCTAGTTGGATGTAGTGAATTAATTAAGTATGTTAAAGATTGAAGAGGGAAGGTGTAATCAATGGTAAGGATTAAATATTTTCTTATATCATTTGTACATAAAGCTTGTGTGAAAGGTGTGATTATATGTGTCTGCTTGCTATAGGGTTACATGTACATTCAGAATATGACGTAGTATTAGTCAGCAATAGAGATGAGTTTTTTAATCGTGCAACAGAACGAGCACATTTATGGACGGGTGATACAGCTGTAGTAGCAGGAAGAGATCTTGAAAAAGGTGGCACCTGGTTAGGGGTGACCAAGAGCGGAAGGCTTGCAGCAGTGACGAATGTGAGGGAACAGCGTAGCGTTGAAGGTATGAAATCACGAGGAGCATTAGTTACCGACTTCTTGCTTCATAACGATGAACCAGAAGCATATGTAAGGAAAGTATTGCAGGAAAAAGATTTATATCAAGGTTTTAACCTGATTACAGGTGAAGGTGATCAGTGGCTTTATAGTTCTAACAGGGCAGATAGCGAAAGATTAGAAAGTGGATTACATGTAGTGAGCAATGCCCAGTTAAATACAGACTGGCCAAAGGCTAGAAAACTGAAAGAAAAACTTTCAGATGTTTTCTTAGAGTCTATGAACGAAGAGTGTCTGATTGAACGATGCATGGATATTCTAAAGGACGAAAGATTATTTCACGATGACCAGCTCCCAAGTACAGGTGTTCCTATTGAGATTGAACGCATGCTTTCGCCGATTTTTATTAAGGGTTTTAATTACGGTACTCGCGCTTCTACGGTCATTCTGTTCTCTAAAAAAGGATTCATTCGTTTTATTGAGCAAGGATATGGCCCTAATGGAAAGAGCTTAGACAAAGTTGACATGTTGTTTGAAACCTAAAAAATATTTTTTATAAAAAATAAATTAACGAACGAAAATCGATGAATTTTTATACAATAAAATAGAATTTTTATACGAAATTATAATTAGTCGTTTTAAACAATTAATAAAAATTTTTTGAGGAAATACCATACGTAAAGCGCTTTCATTACACATTTCAGCAAATTTCAATTTGCCGAAATGTCAGAAAAATGATATGATCCTGTATATTAGCTCATAGCTTTTTGGGGAGAGTTGATTGATTTTTACTTTTTTGGAGAAAGGGTTGATGCCAATGCGGTACGCACAATTACCGAAAAAACAAGGCCTATATGATCCACAATTTGAGCATGATAATTGCGGTATCGGCTTTTTAGCCCATATGAAAGGGAAGAAGTCGCATCAAGTAGTTGAAGATGCACTTCAAATTCTGCGAAATTTAGAACATCGTGGTGGGCAAGGTGACGAAGTAAATACAGGAGATGGTGCAGGGATCCTGTTACAAATTCCTCATCGTTTCTTTGAAAAAGTCTGTTTAGCAGATAGTATAGCTCTTCCTGAAGCAGGCGACTACGGAGTAGGGATGCTATTTTTGCCACAGGATGAAGAAGCACGGGAAAACTGCGAAAAAGGGCTAGAAGCCATTATAGAAACAGAAAACTTGGAGCTTCTAGGCTGGCGCGATGTTCCTGTTGATGATTCCATGCTTGGTAATGCGGCAAAAGCAGCAATGCCATTTATTCGTCAACTATTTATTAAGCGCAGCTCAGAACTTAAAACGGAGTTAGATTTTGAACGTAAACTTTACGTGATTCGAAAACGTGCTGAACATGAACTTGCTGATCTTGTTCCACCAGATGAATCATTTTACTTTGCAAGTTTCTCAAGTCGTACAATCGTCTACAAAGGGATGTTAACGACAGAACAAGTTGATCAGTTTTTCTTAGATATTCCTGATGCTGATTTTGAAACAGCTATTGCACTTGTTCACTCAAGATTTAGTACAAATACATTCCCAAGCTGGGAGCGGGCACATCCAAACCGTTATATGATTCATAACGGTGAGATTAACACAGTAAAAGGAAATGTTAACTGGATGCATGCGCGTGAAGCTATGTTTAAAACAGATGCCTTTGGTGAGGACATTGAAAAAATCTCTCCAATTGTTGATAGCAGTGGATCGGACTCATCGATGTTTGATAATACGATTGAATTCTTATCATTAGCAGGCCGATCGATGGCTCATTCAGCAATGATGATGATCCCAGAGCCATGGCAAAATGATGAGCAAATGAGTGCTGAAAAGAAAGCATTTTATCAGTTCCATAGCACGTTAATGGAGCCTTGGGATGGCCCTACAGCGATTGTATTTACAGATGGAAAACAAATTGGAGCATGTTTAGATCGAAATGGATTACGTCCGTCTCGCTATTATGTAACAAAAGATGATTATATCGTAATGTCGTCTGAAGTAGGTGTTCTTGATATTGACCCTGAAAACGTCCTTTATAAGGAACGTCTTCACCCAGGACATATGCTTTTAGTTGATACGGAAGAAGGCCGTATTATTCCTGATGAAGAAATTAAGCACCAGATTGCTAGTGAACATCCGTACGAAGATTGGGTTAACGAGCACTTAATTAACCTTGAAGATGTTCTTGAGACTGCTCATGTTGAAAATACGGACTTTAAAAACCTTGGTACACGCCAACTTGCTTTTGGCTATACGTATGAAGAGTTGTCAAAGGTCATCCAGCCAATGGTAAAAGATGGGGTTGATCCTGTTGGTTCAATGGGGTATGATTCACCACTTGCTGTCTTATCAAAGAGACCTCAACTTTTGTACAACTATTTCAAACAGCTATTCGCTCAAGTAACGAATCCAGCTATTGATGCAATCCGTGAAGAAGTGGTTACGGCTACTGGTACGACTATTGGGGCAGAACGTAACTTGCTGAATCCAGAACCATTAAGCTGTCGCCACATTCATCTTCCTTATCCAATCTTGGACAATGAAGAGTTAGCGAAGCTTCGCCATAACAAAATGGAAGGTTTCAAATCTATTACGTTACCAATCTTGTTTGATGTTTCAAAGGAAGAAAGTCAAATAGAAGACGCACTTAATTCGCTATTTGCTCGTGCTGACGCTGCGATTAAATGTGGCCACACGCTAATCATTTTAAGCGACCGTGGAATGAACGACACACAAGCAGCGATCCCTGCACTGCTAGCAGTTTCAGGATTGCATCACCACCTAATCCGTCAAGGAACGAGAACAAAAGTAAGCTTGCTTGTTGAATCTGGTGAGCCTAGAGAAGTTCATCACTTTGCATGTTTGTTAGGATACGGTGCTGAAGCAATTAATCCTTATCTTGTATTTGATTCAATTGATGGGCTCATCCAAGATGGATTACTTGAAGAGATTTCTTATGTTGAAGCAGTAAACAAATATGTTAAAGCTGCGGCAAAAGGAATTATGAAAGTTTTATCAAAAATGGGTATTTCAACAATTCAAAGTTACCGAGGTGCACAAATTTTTGAAGCTGTTGGTGTACATGAATCGGTCGTCGATCGCTACTTCACGTGGACAACAACTAGAATTGGTGGAGTGAATCTAGAAATAATTGAAAAAGAAGTACGTACACGTCATAATCGTGCTTATTCAAAACAAGAAGGTGTAGATAAGGCGTTAGATCCAGGTGATGACCTTCAATGGCGTCGTAATGGGGATCCGCATCAATACAATCCTCATACGATTCATATGTTGCAAAATGCATGTCGGAATAACAATTATGACTTATTTAAGAAGTATTCCAATGCACTCAATGAACAGACAAAAGAGCAAACAACGTTACGTGGATTGCTTGCGTTTAAGAATGGCCGTAAATCTATTCCGCTAGAGGAAGTTGAACCAGTAGAAGAAATCTTCAAACGTTTCCGTACTGGTGCCATGTCGTTTGGTTCGATCTCAAAAGAAGCACACGAAACACTTGCGATTGCAATGAACCGTATTGGCGGAAAGAGTAATACAGGGGAAGGTGGAGAAGATCCAGCTCGTTTTACTCCTGATGAAAATGGAGATTTACGTAGAAGTGCTATTAAACAAGTTGCTTCTGGTAGATTTGGGGTTACAAGTCATTACCTTGTAAATGCGGATGAGATCCAAATTAAAGTAGCGCAAGGGGCAAAACCGGGTGAAGGTGGTCAATTACCTGGAAACAAGGTCTATCCTTGGGTTGCAGAGGTTCGTGGTTCTACACCAGGTGTAGGCCTTATCTCACCACCGCCACACCATGATATTTATTCAATTGAAGATTTAGCTGAGCTTATTCATGATCTGAAAAATGCGAATCCGACAGCAAAAGTGAGCGTGAAGCTTGTTGCTGGAACAGGTGTTGGTACGATTGCAGCTGGGGTTGCAAAAGGCCGTGCAGACGGAATTATCATTAGTGGATATGATGGTGGTACTGGAGCTGCAGCTAGAACAAGTATCAAACACACTGGTTTACCGTGGGAAATTGGTCTAGCAGAAACTCATCAAACACTTCTACTAAACAACTTACGTAACCGTGTAACACTTGAGACAGATGGAAAGCTAATGACGGGCCGTGATGTCGTTGTTGCTGCATTACTTGGAGCTGAAGAGTTTGCTTTCTCAACAGCACCACTTGTTGTTTTAGGCTGTATCATCATGCGTGTATGTCACTTAGATACTTGTCCTGTCGGTATTGCTACGCAAAACCCTGAACTTCGCAAAAAGTATATGGGTCAAGCTGAACACGTTGAAAACTTCATGCACTTTGTGGCACAAGAGATCCGTGAGCTAATGGCTGAACTAGGATTTAAGAAATTGGATGAATTAATTGGTCGTACAGATCTTCTTGAACCAAATAAAGAGGTAGATAACTGGAAGGCTGAGCATATTGATTTATCAAACTTGCTTTACCAACCGAATCCAGAAGATCATGAGAGTAATTACTGTACAAAGAGCCAGGATCATCAGCTTGAGTTGTCACTAGATGCAAGAGAACTTTTAGCAGCTAGTAAGCCAGCGCTAGAAAATGGTGAAAAAGTTCAAGGTACATTTACAATTAAAAACATCGACCGTGTTGTTGGTACGATTGTGGGAAGCGAAATTAGTAAACGTTACGGGGCTGAAGGATTACCTGAAGATACGATTACGTTTGACTTTAAAGGTTCAGCTGGTCAAAGCTTTGGTGCCTTTGTTCCAAAAGGAATGACCTTACGCCTTGAAGGTGACGCGAATGATTATACTGGTAAGGGATTATCAGGTGGAAAGATTATCGTTCACCCTCCTGTAGGCTCTTCATTTAAAGCTGAAGAAAATATCCTGATCGGGAATACTTCTTTCTATGGTGCAACAAGCGGAGAGGCCTACATCAATGGTATTGCTGGGGAGCGTTTCGCTGTTCGTAACTCCGGTGTGAGTGTTGTTGTTGAAGGTGTTGGTGACCACGGTCTTGAGTACATGACTGGCGGAGTTGTAGTGAACCTTGGCTCAGTTGGGAAAAACTTTGCTGCTGGTATGTCTGGCGGTATAGCGTTTGTGCTTGATGAAGATGGAACATTCGCTTCAAAATGCAACAAAGAAATGGTGTTATTAGAAGATATAACAGTACAAGAAGATATGGATCTATTACGTACACTACTTGAAAAACATTCTGCTTATACGAAGAGTACAAAAGCAGCTGCTGTTCTTGCAAACTGGAACGTATCACTAGCGAAGTTTGTTAAAGTGATTCCGAAAGATTACAAGAGAATGCTTGAAGCTATTAATCGAGTGAAGCAAGAAGGGCTTACAGATAGTGATGCTGTGATGGTTGCTTTCGATGAAAATAAGAGTGATAAGTCTCGGGTAAGTGGAAAATAGTTAAGGTGTCTCAAGGGGCGGCATTATCGATCGTAAGCTGACGGATCGTTAACTTTAAGATCAGGCCGTCCTTCTGAGTTCATCTTTCCTTCTAATTTTTTAGAGATAGAAGAGATTGGAGTGAATGCGATGGGGAAGCCAACTGGATTTATTGAATATAAAAGAGAGAATCCAACGAAACGAGATCCATTTGAACGGACAAAAAGTTGGAAAGAATTTCAAATTTTAATGCCTGAACCAGCTTTACGCCAACAAGGAGCTCGCTGTATGGATTGTGGCGTTCCTTTTTGTCAAACTGGAACAACTATGGACGGATCTGGAGAAATTGGGTGTCCTGTATACAATTTAATTCCAGAATGGAATGATTTAGTATATCGAGGTAAATGGAAGGAAGCACTTGAAAGACTGCACAAAACAAATAATTTCCCTGAATTTACAGGTCGAGTATGCCCTGCCCCTTGTGAAGGGTCTTGTACAGTAGCCATTAGTGATGATGCTGTTTCTATTAAGAGCATTGAGTATCATATTGTTGAGCGTGGATTTCAAGAAGGCTGGATCGTACCACAAACCCCTTCAAAAAGAACGGGCAAAAAAGTTGCTGTTGTAGGATCTGGTCCTGCTGGTCTTTCAGCTGCAGCTCAGTTGAACAAAGCAGGTCATTCTGTGACGGTGTTTGAACGTGAAGATCGGATCGGTGGGCTTTTAACATACGGGATTCCTGATGTGAAACTTGCCAACCATATCGTTGAACGCCGTGTGAAAATTCTTGAAGAAGAAGGAATCACATTTAAAACAAATGTAGAGATCGGAAAAGATATCTCAGCAGCACAATTAAAAAAGGACTTCGATTCTGTTCTATTATGTACTGGTGCTACAAAACCGCGCGATGTAGAAGTAGAAGGTCGTGAATTAAAAGGAATTCATTATGCGATGGATTTCCTTACAGCAAATACGAAAAGTCTATTAGACTCAAACCATGAAGATGGCAATTACATTTCTGCAAAAGACAAAAATGTTATTGTTATTGGCGGTGGAGATACAGGGGTTGACTGTATTACAACATCAGTGCGACACGGTGCAAAATCAATCACTCAATTCGATATTAATCGCCAAAAGCCTGATGAGCGTTCAGATAAGAACCCTTGGCCATTATTTCCTATTATCCACACAGTAGAAGATGGTCAGAAGGAAGCGAAAGCAGTTTATGGTACAGATCCTCGTAGTTATCAAGTTAGCACAACGAAGTTTGTTGGTGACAAAGATGGAAACGTAAAAGAAATCCATACAATTGGTGTAGAAACAACGATTGATGATAAAGGTAGAAAAATCCGTACACCTATTCCCGGTACTGAAAAGGTTTGGCCGGCTGATCTAGTATTTTTAGCGATCGGTTTTACTGGTCCGGAAGAACGTATAATTGAAGAGTTGTCAATTGAAACGACATCTCGCTCTACAATTGAAGCAGAGTACGGAAAATACATGACAAGTGTTCCTGGCGTGTTTGCAGCAGGAGACAATCGTCGTGGCCAAAGCTTAGTCGTTTGGGCAATTCATGAAGGACGCGAAGCAGCAAGAGAATGCGATCGTTACTTAATGGGGAGTTCAAATTTACCATAGAATTTCATAAGCTTGTAACGGGATTGTAATGGCGTTTTCATAGATTTCATGAGAGAATAGAGTTAATAGAAAATTGAAACTATGAAAGGGCGTATGAATATGCTTCGACAAGTGAAGCGTGGCCTCGTCATTTCATCAGCTCTTCTTACATTTGGACTGTTTGTTCCTTCGATCGATTTTGTTCGAGACGTACAAGCCGAAGAGCCACAGAAGACACAAGGTGAAAGTAATGAGAATCCGCTAATATATCAAGTAAATGAAGATAGTTATGATCTGTTCGGGGATGTATTACCAGCTAAGACTGAGCAATATATTCACAGGAATGCATCATCAGCCGATGTCATTAATGATTATATTATGAAACAAGCAGCCGAACAGAGTATGTTTAAATTTGGCACAGTGATTAGTGAAAAAATAAGTATGTCTTTTAATGAGCTGATTTTACCGCGACTCGACTCTGTCTTACGTGAGACAACTGAAACATTATCCGATCGAGATTGGGAGCAAATTAAAATATCGACAAGTCCATCGGCTGGTTTAGGAGAGAAAATTTTTCATCTTTACAATGAAGAAAGTCGAGAAGATATCTTCCGCTTTCATGTACGAAGAGATCAACCACCTAAGCAAGGCTATGTATTTAATTTTCACTACCATACGTACCTAGATCAACATGAAAAACATCATACTATTGGAAATATTCATTGGGGCAAAGATATGCCTCCAAAATGGAATAGTACAGACCGTGTATATTCATAATATACACGGTCTTTTTGTATCCTTTGAAAGTGTGAACTTCATACTCCGCCTATTTTTTAATATGATATAATTTTTATATTAATATGATTAAGAAAGGTACTACTATGATTAAGCAATTACTAGCAATTTTGTTCGCAGCTTCGATGTTTGTTACCGTTTGGGTTCTCGTGATTTTACAATTTAACGGAACTCAGAAGGTAGAAAACTATAAAATAGAGTCTATAACTTATGAAGATAGAGAAGGTGTATTACAGGCTGCTACTATAGAGAGAGAAAATGAGGAACCCAAACACAATACTAGAAGTGAAGAATTAAATGATACTATTAATATGGATGAAAATAAAAACGATGAAACTACGATCATTAATCTTGAAGATTTCGATTTTAGTGATGTATCAACGCCAGAGGGTGTACCAATACAGGAAATTCTCACCAAACTTAAACTGGATTAAGACGTTGTTCATTATTTTTTCGTAAATCTTACTTAATTTCTTTGTTTTTTTTGGTAGGATTAAGGTATGAACGATCAATGCTGTTGGAGGGGTTTTTTTTGGAATCACGTATGGAAGAAAAAAAACGTCCAGAATGGTTAAAGTGGACGATTCGAGTTATACTAGCCTATGCGCTTGTATTAGCTGTCATCTTAGCAATTACAATTATTGCCATTTTAATAACTTTTACGTTTATCATTATTGACAGCTTTTCAGATACAAGTTCTTTAGGAGCCATATCTGAGGAATACTTTGTACCTGTATCTGAATTTATGTGGCGACTCTTTACATGGTTAGTGCCTGGGTTATAAGGAGGATATATGTCACAAGAAATCATCATCGTTATAATCGCATTTCTATTGTTTTTATTGACAGGTTTGTTTGGTGGAATTGGTATTTATAGTATTCTCCATCAGAAAAAGAAGCGAGCCATATGGTGCTTTGCTATTGGATTTTTCTTAATTATTGTTTACTTGCTTGCTATGTTTATAGTAGGATTCGGTGGTTTATAAGGAGGGGTAATATTGGCAGGAGTTGAGTATGTACGAGCATTTTACAAAACAGGGGTCTATATTGCGGAATTAATTGAAAGGCAAGAGGAGAACGGCCGTGCTCTTGTGAAAGTTAAAGCTGTTATTAAACATCCCACACAAGGTGATCTTCACAACCCAAAGATGACAGATGTACCTTTATTTCATCAGCGGAAAGCATTGGCTGAGTTTGAGAAAACGTGGGTGCCTCTCTCGTCATTAAAGGCATATGAAGGGGAAGTACCGAGTTATAAGGATTCACTTCAGCAAGCTCTACATGATGAGATTAGCAAGTTAGAGGATGTAGAGACAGAGTGGGCCCAGCTTTCATTAGAAAAGTTAGAAGAGTGTAAGAAAGAATATGGATTATCATAATTTTTTGAAACAAAGCCGAGTATAGAATTATGTTCTATACTCGGCTTCTTTCATATCCATTCCATGAAGCCATAAACGAATGCTTAAATCCAGTAAAAACAATTCGTCAGGATCATCTAAGGAACAATTCGTTAACGATTCAATTTTTCGTAAACGGTAAAGAAGTGATTGACGGTGTAGATTTAATTCCCTTGCTGTTTGACTAACATTCCCATGATTATGATGGTATGCGGTAAATGTATGGAGAAGGTCAATCTGTCTTTCTTCAGCGTAGCGAAGCAGAGAATCAAGAATTGATTTTGCGATGTCAATTAATTCATCGTTTTTCAATAAATTATCCATTACACGATCAACTTTTGTATCGGCGTAAACAGATATGCTATTTCTTCCATTCCTTTTCCGCCCAATTTCTAATGCTTTTTTTGCTTCTTGATAACTAGTTCCAAAACAAGAATAACCATATTGCTTAGCGATGCCCCAAGTTATGGAGATCGAAGGATTAAGGAATTGAAAACGAGTTTGTAGCTTGTTGATATAGGTTCTTGCTTGTTCCATAACATGATGATTAACTTCCAAAAAGATGATTAGTTCTTCATTTTGGTATGTGACCAATGATTTTAGTGCCATCGATTTAGCAATCGATTCAGCTTCTTCTTCCATATGACGAATCCATTCATGCAGCCAGTGGTCAAATGTAATCGATAAATGCTTCATTGACCGAAAGCTTTCTTCAAGCTGTTCTGGTTTCCCGACTAGACATATATATGGTAGATTAATTTGATAATTAAGAGATTTTGCTCTTGAGAGCATCAGCTCGGTTGAAGGAATGGCATCTCTAGACAACTCCCAAACAAAATCATCTCGTAGCCTCCATTCAGCCTCCTTAGCCGCTTGTTCGTGTAAGAAATGAATGGCTACAGCGGTCGTTACGTGTTCAAGCAACATTACCCACTCAGAATGTTCCTCTTCACTAAAAGGTTCAGCTCCGAAGCCACCAACAACAATATAGCCTTGAATGTTTCCGGTAGAGTGAATTGTTATTTGTAAGGCATACCCACCGTCATACTCAATCCATTCAAACGTTTGGTCAAGAGAGTGATATATTCCGTCCTCTTCTAGTTGCTTATGCAAAAAATCAGCCCACTTAGTCAATAAATCATCAGGAAAAGGGTCTGACTTGCCGCGAATGACACCACGCTTATCGGCAATTAATACTCCACAATCAATGGACTTAGCTACATGATCAGCAACAACGTTTAAGGACTTACCAGATAGGATGAAGTCGAGTAGAGATTTCCGAATATTTTCAATCTTTTCAAGGTATAGATGTTTTTGTTCATGAATTTCTGCAAGGACTTGCTCTAAGATATCAGAAAATCGAATGGACCAATCTAATTCGATTAAAATGAATTGATGCTTGTTTGCAAGCTCAATGATTGAATTTGGGATCACTTTCACAAAAGGGCCGATTGCAATAGCAAGTCCTGAAGCACCTGCTTCGATTATTTCTTTTACAAATTCATAGAACGTTTGTTCATTATTGGCACAGCCAATCCCAGTTGTGAGAACGAGTTCATTTTTACGAACAAAAGTTTCGACAGGTGTTTCAATCACGGATACCCAATCTACATTGGTCTTTTCTAACTCGGATACGCCCGTCCGAGTGACTGCTGATTTGAGGATTTCTAACGACTGAACACGATTCATTGTAATTGTCATAAAACCATCCTCCTTACAACAAGGTTATTACATTACAAGATGAATATGATTATGTTCTATTGTAAGACAATGTCAGAACATTTGTAAAAAAAGATGAATAACCGTCTTTTTTTTTCATACAAATTGTTGAATGTTTTGCTCTATGTAAATGAATATGATGAAAGTAACAAAAGAGAGGGGTGGCAACATGGAAGCAAAAAAACGTTTACAAGCAGGTACAAAGTCAGTTTGGGCAGGGGAAAAAGAATATTTAGTACACGGAGCAACTCAAGTTCCAGTCGTGCATAGTGTTGCCTACAATTATGATGATATCGATGAATGGTATGAAGTGGCGATCGGAAAGCGAAAAGGTCATATATATGGAAGAAATACGAACCCGACTGTGCAATCCTTTGAAGACAAAGTGAAAATATTAGAACATGCAGAAGCTGCTACTAGTTTTTCAACAGGAATGGCAGCAATATCAAACTCACTTCTTACGATACTTAAACCTGGTGATAGAGTTGTCTCTATTAAAGATACCTATGGAGGAACAAATAAAATATTCTCGGAATTTCTCCCTAGATTAAATATAGAAGTCGAGCTCGTTGAAACAGGAAATCATGAGGAAATGGAAAGAGAAATTGCAAAAGGCTGTAACTTGGTTTATTTAGAAACGCCGACGAACCCAACAGTCAAAATTACGGATATTGTCCGAATTACAAAAGCGGCGAAAAAAGTTGGCGCGCTTGTATTCGTTGATAATACATTCGCAACCCCGATCAATCAAAACCCGTTAACGCTTGGAGTGGATCTTGTTATTCATAGTGCTACTAAGTTTCTTGGTGGTCATGCAGATGCGTTAGGCGGGGTTGTTTGTGGGTCAGAATCCCTTGTAAAGGATATTTATCATTATCGTGAAATAAATGGAGCTACAATGGATCCTATGGCTGCCTATCTCATTCTGAGAGGGATGAAAACATTAAAGCTGCGTGTGGAAAAGCAGCAAGAAAATGCGATGAAAGTCGCTCAATTTTTAGAAGATCATGAAAAAATAGAACAAGTGTATTACCCAGGGCTTCAAACGCACACAAACCATGAGATTGCTAAAAAGCAAATGAAGGGCTTTGGCGGGATGCTGAGCTTTGCCTTAAAAGGTGAACTAGATGCTGTTCGTCAATTTCTACCAAAGTTAGAATATGCTCACCGTGCTGCAAATTTAGGTGCTGTTGAAACAACCGTTGGTCCTGCAAGAACGACAAGTCATGTTGAAAATACACCGGAAGAACGTGCTGCTTTAGGGATACCAGAAGGATTAGTACGCTATTCTGCCGGGATTGAAGATATTGACGATTTACTTAATGATTTAAAGCAAGCACTCGATGAAATAAAAAGCCATTGAAAAGGAAAACCCGTCCTTTTCAGGGCCCTCGATTAAGCAGCAATGGCGCCGCACGTTGCGCTTTATGAGAAACCCACTCATAAAGACCTTAAAGACTTGCAACGGCTCTGCACATTGCTTCGGGCTCTGAAAAGGAAAACCCGTCCTTTTCAGGGCCCTCAAATAAAGCTGCAATGTAAGGGTGATGGCAATTGGCAAAAGGTCAGTGGCAGAAACAATTAGTTAAGTGGAGAAGACATCTACATCAATATCCAGAATTAAGTTTTGAAGAAAAACAAACAACTGCCTATATTATTCGACAAATTAAAGGGTTGCCAGGTGTATCGATTCAATCAGGGAAAGATCAAATCGGATTAGATACAGGAGTTATTGCAACAGTTGGGGATGGAGAGCGCCCAGTTATTGGGCTCCGTGCCGATATTGATGCCTTGCCGATAACAGAGGAGACGAAAGCCCCGTATCAGTCATGTCATACTGGAGTGATGCATGCATGCGGGCATGATGGACACACAGCCATGCTTATTGGAGCGGTTTACTTTCTATCAAGCTTATATGAAGCGAATCTGCTACATGGAACGGTAAAGTGTTTATTCCAGCCAGCAGAGGAAACTGAAGATCAATTCGGAAAAACAGGTGCACAGTATGTATTAAATAGTGGAGCATTAGATGAAGTGGAAGCGTGTTTTGCCTTGCATTTAGATCCAGATATTCCAATAGGTGAAGTGAAGTTAAAGGCGGGAGTGGCAATGGCTAATGTCGATACCTTTACGGTGACGATTCAAGGAACAGGGGGACACGGGGCATACCCTGAACAATCAGTTGATCCAATCTATTTAAGCTCTTTGATATTGCCATATTTGTATAGTTTGCCGTCTAGACAAACTTCTGCCCTTGAACCATCGGTATTAAGCGTTTGTCAAATTACAGGAGGAGTCTCATCAAATGTAATCCCATCTGAGGTAACGATTCGTGGAACGATGAGAACGTATTCTGAGAAAGCAAGGAATCACCTTTCAGCTGAACTTGATAAAGGATTAGCTCAAATTGAAGCACTAGGTGGTTCCTATCGACTGTACCTTCATCATGGGGAACCTGCTCTTATAAATGACCCTGACATGGTGAATGTTCTTTCAAAAGCGATTAGATTAGTAGACCCCAATGTTGCTATTCATTCGATACCATACGGATTAGGCGGTGAGGACTTCAGTCATATAACGAAACAAATTCCTGGAGCGATGATGTTTCTTGGAGCAGCTGATCAGAACAACATGAAAACAAGTCTTCACCAGCCTTCGTTTTGTTTTGATGAACGTGCGTTAGAAATTGGCACACACACACTTGTGAAAGCAGCCTTACTTTTGATGAAAAAGGGAGGGATTGAAGGTGGCACATAAAGTAGATTTAATTGGTTTTGGCGGAGTCGGTCAAGGGTTTGTTGAAATTTTAAGAGAAAAAGGGTGGAAGCTTAAGAAGGAACATCTGGACTTTAAAGTTGTTTCCATATCTGATTTGTATAAGGGGTCCCTTCATCATCCAGATGGTCTCTGTTTAGATAAAGTGATGAGTTCAATTAAGGAAACAGGGAGCCTAGACTCATACCCTGATCAACCAGGTCTTATCAGGGGCTGGTCAACTCAGGAGACCATTGAGAAATCTAATGCAGATTCTGTTGTTGAAATGACGTTTACAGACGTTGTTACAGGCCAACCTGCTATCGATCATTGTACTTGGGCTTTCTCGAATAAAAAAAATGTTGTGATGACAAATAAAGGTCCTGTTGCCTTAGCATATGATACCCTATCTAAGCTTGCTCGAGAAAATGGTGTCCGCTGGTCGTTTGAAGGCGCCGTAATGAGCGGTTCTCCGGCGTTGCGTTTACCATTAGAAACGTTAACTGGAAATGATATCAATGAAATACGCGGTATTTTAAATGGTACAACGAATTATATGTTAATGCGGATGGAAGAAGGGCTTAGTTATAAAGAAGCACTTCAAGAGGCAAAGGAAAAAGGCTATGCAGAAGCAGATCCAACTGCTGATGTCGAAGGGTACGATGTTTTATATAAGGTGTTAATTTTAGCGAATGTTGTCCTTGGTGTGCCGTTGAAACGAGACGATGTTACGTGTGAAGGAATAACAGGTGTAACACAAAGTGCCATAGAAGAAGCAAAGAGATCAGGGAAATGTTGGAAATTAATTGGTTCATTGAAAAGAACAGAAGAGGGAGTAAAGGGTTCTGTTGCACCGGAGATGGTGACATTAGATGACCCATTAGCTGGGGTATCAGGTGCGATGAATGCAATAACCTATCAATGTGACTTGTCTGGACCAATTACACTTGTTGGAGCAGGAGCAGGAATTAAAGAAACGGGATTTGCCGTTCTTATCGATTTAATACACATGGAACGTGGCAGGTAACAAGAGGGGGGATAAAATGAAAAACCAAATCGTTCAAGAACGTATGTTAATTGGAGGCGAGTGGGTTAAGGCAAAGGAAGAAATGGATGTCTTTGATCCGGGTACGGGTGAATTAATAGCAACGGTACCGTCAGCGAGTGTTGAAGATGTTAAGGAGGCAATTAAAAAGGCAAAAGATGGTGCAGAAAAAAGTGCAACTTTATCTGTGCATGAGAGAATGAACATTCTTCATAAGGCAGCTTCCTATATAGAGGCAAATAAAACTAGCTTTGTAAATACCATCATAGCAGAAAGCAGTAAAACAATTCGTGAAGCTAGGAAAGAAGTGATTCGCTGTATTGAAACACTCCGATTAAGTGCTGAAGAAGCAAGACGAATTGATGGGCAGACGATCCCTTTTTCACAGATGCCTGGTCATGAAACGAGAGTTGGTTATGTATATCGTTTTCCAGTAGGAATCGTTGCAGCAATTACCCCATTTAACGATCCTCTTAATCTAGTTGCTCATAAAGTAGGCCCAGCTATTGCTGCAGGTAATGCAGTTATCGTTAAGCCGGCATCTCTGACGCCATTAAGTGCTTTGCGATTAGCAGAAGCTTTCTTACACGCGGGACTGCCAGCAAATATACTATCTGTTATTACAGGACGTGGTTCTAATATATGCGATCCATTAGTAGAACATGACGATGTCAGATTTGTTTCTTTCACGGGAGGCTATGAAACTGGGAAAGAAATTACGAAAAAAGTCGGAGTTAAGAAAACAGGGATGGAGCTAGGTTCTAATTCACCAACCATCATTCTTAAAGATGCAAATGTAGAAGAAGCCATTTCGTCAACAGTGTCTGGGGCATTTGGAGTGGCAGGTCAAAATTGCATTGGTGTCCAACGAATTTATGTTGAGTATCCCTTGTATCAAACATTTTTAACTCGATTTGTTAAAGAAACGAAAAAATTAAAAGTAGGAACAAAAAGTGAAGAAACAACAGATATTGGACCGATGATCTCTGAAAAAGAAGCAAAAAGAGTTGAAAGCTGGATAGCTGAAGCAAAGAAACTAGGTGCATCCATTTGTTGTGGAGGGGAAAGGAAGAAAGCTTATGTTGAGCCAACTGTCCTAACGAATGTTCCGACACAAGCAACGATTGCAACACAAGAAGTCTTTGGTCCAGTCGTACTCATTGAACCTGTTGATTCGCTCCAAGAGGCCATTGAGCAATCAAATGACAGTGGATATGGTTTGCAAGCCGGCATTTTTACAGAGAAGTTAGAAACAGCATTTCAAGCAATTCATGAGCTTCAATTTGGAGGAGTCATGATTAATGATAGCAGTGATGTAAGAATTGACGGAATGCCATTTGGTGGAATAAAGGGTTCTGGAATTGGTCGCGAAGGAGTTCGGTATGCAATTGAAGCGATGACGGAACAAAAAGTAGTGGCGTTTAAATTACAAAAATAGCTGTTCGCTAAATATGAGAGTGGGGCTATAGAAAGAGGGTGAAATCTTTGTTTGCATTAGAAGAGTACACGAGAAGGTTGGAGGCCGTCAAAAAGCGGATGGTTGATGAAGGAGTTGATGTTCTTCTTATTTCTAACCCTTCCAACATGTATTATTTAACAAATTATTCGGCTTGGAGTTTTTATGTCCATCAAATGATGGTTGTAACGTTAGAAGACGCTCAACCGTTATGGATTGGGCGTCAAATGGACGCAAATGGTGTAGCAAAAACAACGTGGCTTGATGAACACCATATTATTGCCTATCCTGACTTTTATGTTCAGTCAACGGAACGACACCCGATAGACTTTGTCGCTAATATATTAACGGAAATTGGTCAGAGCAGGAGAACGATTGGTATAGAAATGGATGTTCATTATTTTACAGCTCTTTGTTACGAACGGTTAAAACACGGTCTGCCAAATGCGACATTTAAAGATACGTCAAGCTTGGTAAATATGATTCGGCTTATAAAATCAAATGATGAAATCACTTATATGAAAAGAGCAGGAAAGATTGTGGAGAGTGCCATGACAGCAGCATACGAACGTGTTCAAGTTGGTGTTCGAGAATCAGATGTCGCAGCAGCAATTTATTATGCTCAAATAAAGGGAACGAAAGAATTTGGTGGGGATTATACTTCGATTGTACCTATGATGCCAACAAATGAGAATACGTCTTGCCCTCATCTCACATGGACGGACCGACTTTATCAAAAAGGTGATTTTTTAACTTTAGAAATTGCTGGTGCCTATAAACGTTATCATGCACCAATGGCAAGAACGATGGCGATTGGCACAGCGCCAAACGAGGTTAAGGAACTTGCTAAAGTCGTTGAAGAAGGAATAGAGGCAACACTTGATTTTATTCGACCTGGAATTCGTGCGGAAGAAGTTGAACGAATCTGGAGCAAGACAATTGGTAAACATGGGCACAGAAAAAGCTCCAGGCTTGGTTATTCGGTTGGGCTAAGTTTTCCACCTGATTGGGGAGAGCATACTGTTAGCTTCCGGCCAGGAGATGAAACAATCCTAAAGCCAAATATGACGTTTCATTTAATGCCAGGTATTTGGTATAACGATTATGGAGTGGAAATAACGGAAACGATTCGCATAACAGACCAAGGTGTTGAGCTTTTAACAAACTTCCCACGTGATTTGTATGAAAAGCCGATGTTATCAATCATATCAGATGAGCATACGTCTTAATGAGCAAGGTGACTCATGAGGTAAAGCATACCTTATTGAGTCACCTTTTTTGTGTTTTATCACAAGTGTAAAGGGTTCGTATTTAAAAAATTGTTACGTAACACGAAAAAACTAGTGACCATACATATTGGCGGTGGTAAGATACTACTACGGAATGTAGAGAGGACGGTTTGCTATGAAAGAAAAATCTCTGATATTCACATATGGCATTGTCTTTTTTGTGATGATTATTTGGGGATTAAATGTTGTTATGTTGAAAATGTTAGTAGAGGCGTTTCCACCGATAACAATGACCGTATTTCGAATTATGGCTGCAGGAGTGGCAACAGCTGCTATCATTATTGGAAGTCAAGTAATGAGGAAGCTAACGAAAAGAGAGTGGAAATACACGCTATTAGGAGCTCTTTTTGGTGTCGTTGCTCATCATTATTTTTTAGCGATGGGCTTAACAATGACTAATGCTTCGAATGCTGTTTTAATTTTAGCGCTTCTCCCACTGTCGACTTCGATTCTTGCTGTTGTCTTTCTTGGCGATCGCTTAACGAGGTGGAGGGTCGTCGGAATAGGTTTAGGTTTTATTGGTGTACTTTTTATTCAAGGCGGGGGAGGAGATAGTGCTATATCTCTAGGTGAGATGTATATTTTTATCGCAATGTTCGCACAAGCGATTAGTTTTATTTATATTAAAAAAGCGACTGCAACTTTAGATTCAAAACAAATGACAAGCATGATGCTGCTAATTGGATCAATTGGACTTCTTTTCATTAGCTTTCTGTTAGAACCAGGAAGTTTTGGAAGTATGATTGGCGCACCGTTAGGCATCTATGTTATCTTTTTTGTTTCAGCGATTGTCGCTACTGCGGTTGGGCATTTTTTGTTTAATGCTGCAATCCAAAAAATTGGAGCAGGGCAAACAGCTATTTTTAATAACTTCGTGCCTTTCTTTGGTTTAATTAGTTCAGCTATTTTTTTAAACGAACAAGTATATTGGTATCAAACGTTTGGATTTATCTTTATTGTGGTCGGTGTTTTATTTGGAACTGGTTATTTAGAAAATGCACTGATGAAACCAAAAAAAATGTCTAAAGTGTTACACAAAAAAAGCATGTAGTATTTCTTAGCGTGTCCATTATTCTAAAGAAACATTGTAAAGCAGCAAAAGGCCAAATCGAACAGCGCTTTGGTTTTTTGCTGCTTATATTAATGATGAGTTTGGATACTTTAATAAGAGTAAATTAAGTTGGTTGAGGTGAAACTTCATATGATAACAAAAAGGCATTTTGTGTTTAATTTGGCATTAATGATTCCGTGGTTATCTCTATTGTTTATAGGAAAAAGTAGTAGGAAACGTTATTCTTTTGCAGGTTTTTTTATTATTGTTTTTGAGATTGTCAATCATTTGTACGGAAACAAGCGAAATTGGTGGAAGTTTTATGATAAACAAAAATCATTTCTTAGGGACGAACTTCCTTTTAGTGTTGGCCCCTATATGCCACTTTCCATGTGGTTGCTTAAATATTCATTTGGAAACTTTAAAAAGTTTGTTTTTCTTAATGTCGTAGCCGATGCAACTTTTGCTTTTTTAATCATTGATGTTCTAAAAAAATATAAAATTATACGTCTTAATCAATTAAATCCTCTTCAGTTTTTTATCTACTTACACTATAAAGCATACTTATTATATGGGGTGCAATATTTATATGAAAAAGCAAAAGGATATAGGTGATTTACCTACTAAGTGGTTCACTAAGCGCCTTGTAAACATTCAAATAATAAATAAAAACCGCTCAGAGTGATCTCTGAGCGGTTTGGTCTATTAATTAGCTAACAAAAAAATTAATGTTTGGTTGAACAACTGACTGTAGTTCTTGTTGTTGCTCAGCCGTTAAAGGAATTAGAGGCAAGCGAACAGGGCCTGCTTTTATCCCTTTCATTTCCATTGCAGCTTTTACAGCTGTTGGGTTAGGAGCCATAAATAGAGACTTCATCACTGGGAGAAGCTGACGATGCTGCATAGCAGCAGCTGTCACCTGACCTGCTTGATAGTTACGAACCATTTGCTGCATTTCGTTACCAACAATATGGGAAGCAACGGATACAACTCCAGCCCCACCAATTGCTAACATAGGCAATGCTAAACTATCATCTCCACTATATACTGTAAAACCTTCAGGTGCGTGTTCGATGATTGTTGCTATTGCATCTAAATCGCCGCTAGCTTCTTTGATTGTGACAACATTAGGTAGCTGTGCTAAACGTAATGTTGTTTCTGCGTTCATATTGACCGCACTTCTTCCAGGAATATTATAAAGCATGACAGGTAATTTCGTTGCATTTGCAATCGTACTGAAGTGCGCATAAATTCCTTCTTGAGAAGGTTTGTTGTAATAAGGTACGACAAGCATGATTCCATCTACACCGATTTCTTCAGCCTGTTTTGTAAGTTCAATTGAGGCTTGAGTATTATTTGAGCCTGTTCCAGCGATAACTGGAATTTGGCCATTTGCTGTTTCAACGACAGTTTTAAACAGCAATAATTTCTCCTCTGTAGAGAGAGTAGGAGACTCCCCTGTCGTTCCAGCTACGACGACTGCATCCGTTCCATTTGCGATAAGATGTTTTACGAGCTCTTGTGTTGCAGGTACATCAAGTTGTCCATGTTGATTAAATGGTGTGACCATTGCCGTGATAATACGACCAAAATTCATCCAATTCACCCTCAATTCATAAATAATTTTCTATATACGTAGGGGAAGATGGGCTACTGGGAGGCACAAAAAAACAACAATGAGGCCTCTACTCATTGTTGTTAGGTTTAGCAAATGCAGCAAAACCAATTCAATGTGTGAGATAGCCCTCCATATAGCAATTTTTGCTATATGACAGTACTGCCCTTATTTAGAACAGTCCCAGCTAATGAGACATGAGAACTCATTAACTTCGGCAAGTATCCCTTTCCAATTAGCATCTTCAGAGCTCATTCTCCTCCGCTAATGTACTTATGATCCTTGCACCTCTACCCTCACTTCAATGTATGAAGTAAGATATAACGTAATTTGTGTCTACCTTACCAAATGTTTACGATGATTGCAATGCTTTAATGAGAATTTCTTTGTAATAAATTTAAAAGCTTGTCCAGTTCTTGACTACACTCAACGGTTACTTTTGCTGTCATTCCATACTTTTTAGCAAGGTTCAGCATTTGTAATCGCTTTTGCTCTATTTCTACACATATCATTTTGCACTCCACCTCAAAAAGAATGAACAAACAGACGACTTGATTAGGCTGAAATGAGAAAAAGCGCTGATGTGTCTAAGCAAATGTCTATTTATAAAAATTATTATACCCATTAGAAGTATGTTGAAAAGTGTTTCTTCTAAAGTAGTCATAAATAGATGAAATTAGTAATAAAACGACAAAAATTGCAAGTTGATTTCTAGATATTTTCAGGTTGAGATGTGGATTTACTCCGCACAATAAAGGTAGGAGGGATTCCAATGAAATGTGTAGGTTATTTGGTCATCACGGCCGCATTATTAACAGGATGCACCATACCTCAAGAAGCGGAAATGGGAGCCAGCCCTGACAGGAATGAAGGTTTTAATGGGTATGGAGTTCAGCAGGTACGTGCTCTAGAAGGACCTCTTAGTGATATGATGGTCCCAGATCAATCACCAAAAGGGTTAACAGATCCAGTACGTCATTTAACAGATAGAGGTTCATATACAACGAGGCACCGGAATTTGAGTATGAATCATGAGGGACTTAATCAACAAGGAGCCCGAATCCTTAGTAATCGTCCTGGTGTTTTGCGTGATAAATACTCATACAGCAACGATCCTCATGTTGCGCGAAAGAACAAAATAAGGAATCAGCAAGCAACAACCGACATAACGAGGGAAATTGAGACGCGTGTTGAATCATTAGAAAATGTTAGGGATGCCCATGTTATGACAGATGGCAACCATATCGTAATTGGTGTTGAGTCAAGTGAACAAGATCGAGTCAAGTTAAAAAGGTTAGTGGAAGAAGAGGTACGACAAATAACAGACCTTAGAAATGTCCGTATTACAACAGATCGAAAGATGATTAACCGAATGAATGCTGTCGAGCATCATGTTGGTCTTGATAAACCATTTGATTCCATTGGTGGAACAGCTGGGGAACTAACTGATTTAGTGGATGATGCAATACGCGGTCGTAGATAAGAGCAGGGAAGAAAAACCCCTGCTCTTTTTGTGTCGAACACCCAATATTGTTTAATGAATTCCGAAGTCTTCAGTGACTGAAAGGAATTCACGTTCCATTAATTTATGTGACAAAATTGCATTTTCGTAATAGACGCGAGCGTTTGTCACTTGAAGATGATGAACAGGATCTTTCATGTCTTTTAAAATTCTCTCCAATGCATCAAGTTCCATTAATGTTGAAATATGTACATGATGCATACTATCAAACGGTTCTGGTCGATTTAAATCAATGAATTCAGAGCTCTTGTCGCGGATGTTTTTTATTTTACTTAACGTATTGTCAACATCAGCGGATTGAACATGTGGTTGATCAAAGAACGGAGCAATCTCTTCTAACAAGGTGGCAGTGTCACTAATATAATGTCCGGCTTCATCTGCATAAGATTGAAGCGCAGTATAACGAGGAACCCTTTGTTTGTTTTGATCTCTAATACTAGGAGGGGCAGGGCCATCATTTTGATAATGAGCTCTAAATTGTTGAGCTTCTACATCACCTACAATATCAGCTTCCGAATCGGCTCCGCAACTTGCAAGAATCAAACTGGTTCCAAACAAGATAAAGACATGTTTCTTTTTCAAGGTGCATCTACCTCCGATATACAAACGTTTCCCCTAGTATGAATCGAGAAGGAAAAAGTATGCATTAACGTTAAAGTTCCTCCGTATGATGTAGCAAAGGGAAGAGGAGGAGCGCAAAATGTATACTGCATTATTAATTATTTCAATCTCTATCATATTTGTGTTGTTTTTGGGGGTTATGATGTTAGGGAACAGGGTTGCGCATACACTCGAATATTTGCAGGCAAAAGAAGCAGATCAAGAACTCGCTGAAATTGAGGAAATGATGAAGCAATACAATAAAAGAGAGAACGACAAATAAATGAAGAATAAAACACGAGTATGCTAATGCGTGCTCGTGTTTTACTTTTTAAATATTTTGTATTTCTTAATATGATATAGTAAAAGGATTAAAATAACTTAAAGAGACAAGACATAGGAGTGGAAATACATTGGTTAAATTAATTGCAATTGATATGGATGGTACGTTACTTGGTGACGCACATGAAGTTACAAAAGAAAATGCTAAAGCAGTGAAAGAAGCGCAACAATTTGGTGTTGAGGTTGTTGTTGCAACAGGACGAGATGAAAGAGAAGCTCGGTACCCATTAAAGCAAGCTCAAATTACCTGTCCTGTTATTAGTGTGAACGGAGCTCAGTTTCGAGATGAAAATGAAACACTATTATCGACGATCCCACTTCTAAAAGAAAATAGCAAAGAAATATTTGATATGTTGCTAACACAAGATATTTATTTTGAGTTGTATACAAACAGAGGAACATTTTCTGATAACTATGAAAAAGCCATTCAAGCAGTTATTGACTTTTTCGTTTCATCAGGTTCTGATGAGGATTTTAAAACATTACAAGCGATGGCTAAAGAGCGATTTGAGATGGGATCGATATCTTTAGTGGGAAGTTATGATGAACTACTAGATCAAGAAGATACGATTATTTTAAAAGTATTAGCTTTTTCAAAAGACGAACAGAAACTAAATGAGGTAAGAGAGAAGCTTCATGAAATTCCAAACATAGCGGTTAGTGCTTCTGCTCCAGATAATATCGAGATTACGAATATTCAAGCTCAAAAAGGGATCGCTGTACAAGCTTATGCAAAACAACTAGGGATTTCCATGAATGAAGTAATGGTAATAGGAGATAGTTTTAATGATGTATCCATGTTTAAAGTGGCAGGATATAAAGTAGCGATGGGAAATGCGGAACAAGCGATCAAAGACCTTGCTGACTTTGTTACAAAACAAAATGATGAAGATGGAGTCGCATTAGCCATTCGAAGGCAACTGAATGATAAGTAGATAAGAGGTGAAGGTGTGCGGACGTTTGCTAAACCGAAAGTGGTTGTCAGTAAATGTATGGAGTTTGCTGCTTGCAGATATAATGGCGATCAAATAAATGAGCCTACCGTTAAGAAGCTAGCCGACTATGTTGAATTTATTCCTATATGCCCGGAGATGGAAATTGGTCTAGGAACACCAAGAGAAGTAGTTCGGCTTGTTTCCGATGGAGATGAAAATAAATTAATTCAACCGAAAACGAATGAAGATTTGACGCTTCAAATGACGGAATTTGCTAATGAGTTTCTAGGGGATATTGGTGAAGTAGATGGTTTCTTATTAAAAAATCGTTCGCCGACGTGTGGAATAACAGATGCAAAGGTGTATAGCGGGATCGAAAAATCTCCTGTTATTCGAAATGGTAGTGGAATCTTTGCTACTCGTATTGAGTACTTCTTTCCATTAAAGCCTCGTGAAGACGAAGGGCGACTTAGAAATTTTGTTCTTAGAGAGCATTTTTTTACCCATTTATTTACGATTTCAGAATTTCGATCTGTGAAGCAAATGAAGAGCAAATCAGAACTGATTCTTTTCCATGCAAAGAATAAATACTTATTTATGGCTTATGATCAAGTCAAGGTGAAACAGCTTGGAAGAATCGTTGCCAATCATGATCACCTTTCCATTGAACAGGTAATTGAAAATTACGAACGTGCACTAGATGAGTTGTTTATTAATCCTGCAAAGCCAACCTCACATATGAATGTTTGTCAGCATGTATTTGGTTACTTTTCTAAACATCTTACAAAAGCCGAAAAAGATCATTTCTTTCAGTTGTTAGATCAGTATCAGAATCAAAAAATTCCATTAAGCAGTGTGCTTGGGATTCTTCATTCATGGTGCCACCGCTTTGAAAATGAATATTTATTAAATCAAACATATTTTGAACCTTACCCTATAGGGCTAATAGCAATTAGTGATTCTGGGAAAGGAAGGGCTCTATCGTAGGTTGACTTTGTGTCAGCCTATTTTTTTTGTGTCTGTGTCATTTTTAACATTACTCACATAATAATGTATTAATACAACAACAAAAAAGGTGTTGACTGATATAGAACAGATGATATATAATAAAACCAAGATAAAGAGAAGAAAAATTCAAAATACTAAACAGAAGGGTGAGAGGGAAATGAAAAAAGTAAAAACGAATTCATCACAAAAGCCAGTGGAAATCAAGGAAGATCAATCTATTCTTGAATCTATTAATGATTATTATAGCCGTAATTAAGAAAAGAAAAATAACAGTTCAGAGCTTCTTTTTAAAGAAGCTCTGTTTTTATTTAGTCTCCTGTTATGAAACAGTTTCAGTAATAGGGTGGGGTTTATACATTACTTTCCAAATTCAGGACAGTTTTTAACAAAAGAATGGAAAGTTACTTGCAATCTACAAATAAATAGGCTATAGTTAAATTAACGGTCGTCAACTTCAGTTTAAAAAGGTAGCGCTTTTCATTCAGCTGGCGCGGTCAAGGAGCCGCAAGGATGAACGAGAGGCAGGGCTTTCATCGTCTGGAGATTGATTGATGGATCCTTATATTTTCCCATTAGAAACAAATTGCATCAATTAGCAGCACATAAAAGAGTTCAGTATTCACATGTTATAAGGGATATTCACTCGATTCGTGGTTGATGTTCCTTATAATATGTGAATTTTTATTTACCTCGGATTGTAAATACGATTGCATATTAAGTAAATAATTTTAAGATTGGGGTTTTTTAGCATGGCACAAACTGGTACAGTTAAATGGTTCAACGCAGAAAAAGGATTCGGTTTCATTGAAGTAGAAGGCGGAAACGACGTATTCGTACACTTCAGCGCTATCACTGGCGAAGGTTTCAAATCACTTGACGAAGGTCAATCAGTTGAATTTGAAATCGTAGAAGGCGACCGTGGACCACAAGCAGCTAACGTAGTAAAACTATAAATTGCTTTTAAAAGGCAGTGTCTCAAATATGAGACATTGTCTTTTTTTGTTTGTTCAATATTCAACAGTAGAAGTTATGGATAAAGTGAATAAATGTGGCATGATTTAAAAAACGTGAATATAATAGTATTGTAAGGGCTTACATTTTATTGGTTAACGTAAACGAATAGGGAAGGGAACTGAAAAAGAAAAAAGAGCTTTTTCAGTGCTTCGATTAAGTAGCAATGGCTCCGCACGCTGCACGCAAGCTAAGAGAAAGCCGCTCATAGCTGACTTAAAGGATCGTAGCGGCTCAGCACATTGCTTCAAGGGAACTGAAAAAGAAAAAGAGCTTTTTCAGTTCCCTTGGAAGAGTCTATTGTTTCGGTTGAGTGTATACACATTAGTAATACCTGATTCGTACAATAAATGTGAGGGGTGTTCAAATGGAAGCAACGCATTATGATGATTTATCCATTTATGTTCCTAAAAACCAATTAGATAAGCTAATAAATGGGGTACTCCAAGATAAATATCGAATTTTTTGGGGTTTCAATAAAGGTAGAATGATCTTAAACATTTACAATAGTGAAGTAAACAATAAATTAATCTTTAAAAGACATAAAGGGTTTCTTGAATTAGTAGAGGCAAAGCTTAAAAGTCCCAATGTATTGAAGCTATTGGACAATGATATTGACTTTACAATGAAAGCAGCCTCAAAAAATAGTAGTAATGTAAAAAGAAATAAAGAGACTGTTTATAACGAGATCGACCATTTTTTAATTGAATTGTCTTATTTCAAAAAAATTGGTGACGATCAATCAGTAAATAACATTAAAGATAAGTTAGCTGAGCTTACTCATGAATGGAACAGACTAACATTATCCCGTTAGGAGGTTTATTACAGACAAAATGACCCGTTCTTTTAACAGGAGGTACGGGTCATTTTGTAAGCTGTTATTAATCAAACAAGGGGGTTAATGCCTCTGTCTGTTCAATATGAATAAAAGCGTTATAACGCTCCGAAATTCTTGAAGGAACATAATTGCCTAAATGTTCGTATTGGTTGTTGTAGACGACGCCAATGGCTCTATGACCTATTACTTCAGAAAATAAGGAGTGATTCGCCTCATTAAACATAATAAATTTATCAAATGCTCCTGCTTCATGTAGTTCAGCTTCCCAACTTCCTGCTATCGCTTTAGGGACGTCCATTTTCTGTGCTTGTTCCCCCCATTTCTCACCTGCGATCACTGTTCCTTCGTACGTTCCAAAGCCAATCGCGTAAACGTGATTATCTCCATACTTTTCTCGTGTTAACTGTCCAACGTTCACCATACCTTCTTCCGCCATATCTGTTGCACGGGCATCTCCAATATGTGTATTGTGTTCCCAGATGATTCCTTTCGCATTAGGACCATAGTAATTCGAAATTTGATCGAGAGCTTCAACCATATGTTCGTCTCTAATATTCCATGATTCACTATCATTGGTTACCATCGTGCGGTAGTAGCTTTCTGCGTTCTCTACAGCTAGTGCATTCATTTTAAGGTTTAAATCGGCTTCTGCGTCCTTTTTATAAATCGAACGATTGCTATGCATGGATTCTAGAAGGGTTACGAGCTCTTCAAAACAATCTTG
Source organism: Halalkalibacter alkaliphilus (assembly GCF_023555415.1). GTDB lineage: Bacteria > Bacillota > Bacilli > Bacillales > Bacillaceae_D > Halalkalibacter > Halalkalibacter alkaliphilus. The sequence goes on from NZ_JAKRYL010000002.1 coordinate 211,432, forward strand.
AGCATAAAAAGTAGCCGAAACACCATACATTTGCATTTCTTTGTGATACGGTTCAAAACAGGTGAAAGCTTCTTTTGCCTTTTCTAGATCAGGTGACTCAATACTTTTAAGATAATCTACAATTTCAGACATGGACTCCCAAAGGCTATACACATCAATTCCGTGAAAACCAATTTTATCAGTTGCTTCTTCATGAGAGTTATAATGTTTTAACCATTCAAGAAATGGAACTATCTCTGCATTTGCCCACATCCATGATGGCCAGCGCTTAAATGCGGCAAGAGTATCTTTTGCATTCGAATATGAATTCTTATAACCTTTAATGTATCGGTTTGCTTCATAACATGAAGGCCAATCTCCTTCTACTGCAATGAATTGAAATCCTTTCTTAGAAATGAGCCATTTTGAAATTTCAGCACGTAATGAATAAAATTCAGATGTGCCATGAGTAGCCTCTCCTAAGAGGACATAGTTTGCTTCGCTTGCCTGCTGTAATAATGGTTCTAATTCTTCTAAAGAATCAAAACGCTTGGCATGCTTTAAAATGGCTTTAGTAAGGTCCAGCGTCTTTATCATAATCGTACTCCTTTTTAGTGTAATTTTGTTTGATATTACTTGTAGTATGGAGAAATTACGACACAAATTAGTCATTTTTTTGAAAGAAAGGGTTTACAGATTATAAAAACGTGTTTATAATTTGTTTTGCATACGTATTCAAATTTAAATATTTTTTATATTCAAGATTGCAATGGAAAAAACATTTTTATTTGATTATTTTTGAATACGTATGCAAAAAGAAAGGGAGAGTGAACAAAATGGCTACTTTTTTTAAAACTGGTAAAAGTGAAGTGGAAATCAAAGAATCAAATACGAAGGTACAAGAAATAGTAAGTGGAATCATAAAAGATGTTGAAGAAAATGGTGACAAAGCTGTTCGTGAATTAGCTGAAAAGTTTGATAACTGGAAAGCGGAAAGCTTTCGCTTAACGGATGAACAAATTGCTGAAATTGTGAATTCAGTTCCTGAACAAACAATTGAAGATATTAAGTTTGCACAAGCGCAGGTCCGCAACTTTGCAGAAAAGCAAAGAGAGTGTATTAAAGATCTTGAAGTAGAAACTTTGCCAGGTGTGACACTTGGACATAAAAATATTCCAGTGAATAGTGTAGGTTGTTACATTCCAGGCGGAAGGTATCCAATGGTTGCTTCAGCGCATATGAGTATTCTTACTGCCAAAGTTGCTGGAGTGAAGCGAGTGATTGGCTGCACACCTCCAATAAAAGGAGAAATTCCTGCTGCAACGGTAACAGCAATGTATTTAGCTGGCGCTGATGAAATTTACATTTTAGGTGGCGTTCAAGCTATGACAGCAATGGCCGTTGGAACAGAAACAATTGAGCCAGTAGATATGATTGTAGGACCTGGTAATGCGTTTGTTGCGGAAGCAAAGCGCCAATTATTTGGAAGAGTTGGAATTGACTTATTCGCTGGGCCAACTGAAACACTTGTAATCGCAGATGAAACATCAGATGCAGAAATCATTGCTACAGATTTACTTGGTCAAGCAGAGCACGGTCCAACATCTCCATCTGCTCTAATTACAACGTCTAAAACGTTAGCTGAAGAAACAGTAAAAGAAATTGAGCGTCAGCTTGAAACACTGCCTACAGCGGATGTGGCAAGCGTAGCTTGGAATGATTATGGATCTATTATAATAGTAGATAGTTTAGAAGAGGCAGTAGTTGAAGCAGATAAACTAGCTTATGAGCACGTGGAAATCCTAACGGAAAACCCAGACTACTTCTTAGAGAACATGACAAACTTCGGTGCATTATTCTTAGGCCCTGAAACAAATGTTGCTTATGGAGATAAAGTGATTGGAACGAACCATACACTTCCAACAAAAGGAGCGGCTAGATTCACTGGCGGTCTATGGGTTGGTAAGTACCTTAAGACATGCACATATCAAAAAGCTACTCCTGAAGCAAGTGTTGTTGTCGGTGAATATGGTTCTCGTCTATGTGAACTTGAAGGGTTCATGGGACATAAGGCTCAAGCTGACCTTCGCGTAAGACGTTACAAAAAAGAAAAAGTAAACAACTAAATATGATATAATTTCCCTGACACAAGGGGGAATAAATATGACCAAAAAGAAAGTTACTTCAATGGATGTTGCTAAATTAGCGGGTGTTTCGCAATCGACGGTTTCAAGAGTTTTTGGTTCAGGTGCTAATGTGTCAGAAAAAAAACGCAACCAAATTCTTGCTGCAGCAGAGAGGTTAGGTTATCAACCGAATGCTATCGCAAGAGGTTTGATCACTAATAAAACAAAAATGATTGGGATCGTGATGAGGAACATCCAAAATCCATTCTATCCTGAAGTGCTTGAGAAATTTTATACAAAATTAGCGGAAAAAGGTTATCACTTAATTTTTATGAATTCAGAGCACAATCTAGTTGAAGAAGATGAAATCAGTCATTTGATTGAATATCACGTCGATGGGGTTATTATTACCGACGCTTTGCTTTCTTCATCTGCTGTCAAGCGTTTTCTGAAAAATGATATTGCTGTGATTCTGTTTAACCGTTATATAGAAAATTCTAATTATAGTGCTGTGTTTTGTGATAATTATTTTGCAGGTCAGGAAATTGCTAATTATTTAGTTAGAACGGGACATAAGCATTTTGCCTTTATTTCTGGTCCATTAGAAACATCAACAACAATGGACCGGAAAAAAGGATTTGAAGAATCATTAGCGAAACATGGTTTTTTTGATGTAGCCGTTGAGATAGGTAACTATTCTTACGAAAGTGGATATGCGGCAGCAAAAACACTGCTACAATCAAACAAACCAATTGATAGCATTTTCTGCGGAAATGATATTACAGCACTTGGAGCGATGGATGCGGCTAAGTCATTAGGATTACGAGTGCCAAATGATCTTTCCGTTATCGGATTTGATGATATTAGTATGGCTAGTTGGCCTTCCTATTCGTTAACTACATGGAAACAACCTGTTGATGCCATGGTTAATTCGACGGTTGAATTATTAATGAATGAGATGAATGAGGAAGAGAAAAAAGCATCTATACATGCTTTACCAGGAGAACTAATCATTAGAGATTCTGTTAAAGATCGATTGTAAATTTGTGGGCAAGAGATGAAAGGAAAACTTCTACTTCTGCCCACCTCTTTCTATAGATAAAAACTAGCATATAAAAAGGAAAGCGCTTTATTGGTTGTGTAAGATGAACTGCTAGTTTCAGAGCTTAGCAGGTTAAAGGAGAGAGAAAAATGCTAAGTTTTATTGGACTAATTGGTGGACTGGCTCTACTAATTATTTTGACGGTTAGGGGAATGAATTTATTAGTTGCTGCTCCTTTTGCAGCTTTACTTTGTGCAATCTTTAGTGGCTTACCAATTTTTCCACAATTGGCAGAAGCGGGAGCTGCTGACTTTTTAACGAGTTATATGAACACATTTTCTGGATTTGTGGCATCATGGTTTTTAATGTTTTTAGTTGGTGCGATATTCGGGAAGTTAATGGAAGATAGTGGCGCAGCAGACAGTGTTGCTCGCTGGATCGTTGGGAAAATAGGAATGAAACAAGCGGCACTTGCTATTGTGATTGCGTGTGCGGTTCTTACGTATGGTGGAGTTAGCTTATTTGTTGTAGCTTTTGCAGTATACCCGATGGCTGTCAGCTTATTTAAGAAAGCTGATTTACCAAGACGGTTTATCCCTGCTGCGTTAGGGTTTGGCTCCGTCACCTTCACGATGACTTCTGCGGGTTCACCTGAAATTCAAAACTGGATTCCGATTGAATTTTTAGGTACTACGCCATATGCCGCTTGGGAAGTTAGTTTAATTGTTGCTGTTTTTATGATCATTTTTGGTTATTGGTGGTTAAAGCAGATGATTAAGAAAGCGGTAAACAATGGAGAAAGATTTGAAGCAAGAGACAATGATCCAGAAGATAGTCGTGAGGATCTACCAAATCCATATATTAGTTTAATTCCACTAATTGTTGTGTTAGTTGTCACCTTCTTTACGCATGGCTTCTTAGAAAAGTCAGCACTGATTATTGCATTGTTATCAGGGGTGATTGCAACATATGTACTAAATTATAAATACTTCAAGAATTTCTCTAACGCTATTCAAGAAGGAACAACAGGGGCTCTTATTGCTATTGGAAACACAGCAGCTGTTGTAGGCTTTGGTGGAGTAGCAAGAGAAACGCAAGCATTTGCTGATGCGGTAGCATTTATGACGAACCTACCTGGTGCCCCATTAATTGGAAGTGCAGTTGCTATTTGTTTAATTGCAGGGGTAACGGGATCTTCTTCAGGTGGACAAGCAATTGCCTTGCCACTTCTCGCTCCACATTATTTAGAAATGGGAGTGAATGCTGATGCGATGCACAGAACAGCAGCACTTGCATCGGGTGCACTTGATTCCCTTCCACATGGGGGATATGCTGTAACGACAATACGCGCCATTGCAGGAGAAACACACAAAGATGCGTATCCAGCATTTGGAGCTTTAACGGTTGTTGTTCCTCTTTTAGGTGTCGTGTTAGCAATTGCATTATTTGCAATCGGACTATAATGAATAATAATGATCCAGCATGAATGATAGATCGTGCTGGGTCATTTTTTGTTTTATAAAATAATTTTGAACGCTCCATAGGTGTATGCATAGCATAGATATTGTAACTATGTATCGAAGGGAGCGATTGTAAATGAATCATTATTCACATAACCACTGGCAACAACCAGTAAGCCAATCAACTTGTCCAGGGTGGGAAATCCAAAAGCCAAAGCAAGCTGCTAAAGGATGTAAGTGCGGTAAATGCGGAACTACCCCTATGGACTTTCCAGGGGCTGGTATACAACACGCACCAGTGGGAGCAGGCCACCAAATGCCGGGGCCAGGATTTCCGGGAGGAGGAATGCCTCACGCACCAGTGGGAGCAGGCCACCAAATGCCGGGGCCAGGATTTCCGGGAGGAGGAATGCCTCACGCACCAGTGGGAGCAGGCCACCAAATGCCGGGGCCAGGATTTCCGGGAGGAGGAATGCCTCACGCACCAGTGGGAGCAGGGCAAATGCCGGGGCCAGGATTTCCGGGAGGAGGAATGCCTCACGCGCCAGTGGGAGCGGGACAAATGCCGGGACCAGGATTTCCGGGAGGAGGAATGCCTCACGCACCAGTTGACCAATGGGGAGCAGGGCAAATGCCAGGCGCAGGGTTTCCAGGTGCGGGAATGCCTCAAGTACCAGCTGGTCAATGGGGAGAAGCTGGACCAGGATTCCCTGGGCATGATGAACCATTTACACCGGATAGTGCTGACTGGCAAGCCGGTCAAACAACACAAATGAATCCGTGGGATAATAACAACTGGAATAACGACAATTGGAATAATAACAATTGGGACAATAATTGGGATTAATAGGAAACATTAGTGAACGGAGCGGTCACTAAAGCTTGGAATACAATTAGTTTAGCTAGCCTTAAGAGCACAAACCTGCTCCTCTCGAAGGCACTGAAAAAGGTGATAGCCGTACCTTTTTCAGTGCACTCCTTTTCTCAAGGCTTTATGTTAATTCCTCTAAAATCCAGGGAGCTGCTGCTAATAAGTGAGGGAACACAATGTTTGCCTGTGCAGAATTATCTGTTTCGTCACCAATAAATACAGTTTTACAGCCGGCTTTTTTACCTGCCTCGATGTCAGGTTCGCGATCTCCCACCATAATGCTAGATGATAAATTTATATTATGAGTGGAAGCTAAATCCAAAAGCATTTGTGCTTCTGGTTTTCGACATGCACAACCAGCTTTAGGTTTATGAGGACAATACATAATATCATCAATATGAGCTCCGTATTTTGCTAGTTCTTCTACCATTCTTTTGTGAACCTTTATTAAAGATGCTTCTTTCATAAATCCAAGTCCCACACCACCTTGATTTGTAACAACGAATGTTGGAATACATGCCTCATTAAACAGACGTATTGCTTCACCAACGCCTTCTAATAAGTAAAATTGACTAGGGTTGTTCACGAATTTAACCCTTTTACTTAACACTTCATTTATAACCCCATCGCGGTCTAGAAAAACAGCTTTATTCATAATAACCTCCACTTTAGAAACAAAAAAATCAACCACATTGTTTACGATTTGCCTTATTGATTTTATGACTAAGTTGTTATTAACATTGGATCCTCTTTAAGATATATATCCTCTTTTGACAAGAATATCTTTTGCTTTAGGTAAACAAAATAATCATTGCACGAAAATGATTATTGAGGGGCGATGCTTTGTGAAATGGCAAAAAGCACTACTAACAACACTTCAACGTCATCAAGGAAAAAAAATAGCGTTAGCGGTTGATACATCAACAAACGAAGTCAATACAGAATTAATTGATAACATCATTTCTTTATTTGCACAATTAAACCCGGAAACACAACTCGTTCAGTCCGATTTTAAAATAAGAGATGTCTCTTCAATTGATAAAGCAAAAGTGACGTATTATAAACACGGAAAATCTTCATATACGGAAGTTCTGGAATGGGGAGAAACTGAAAATATCGACATTTTATTTTATATTACAGATGTAACGGGTTATTTTTATGAAGATTTAAAGGTAGAATATGACGTTATGTGGTTAGTTCCGAATGATTTTGTTCCTAAGGTGCCTTTCGGTAAGACACTAAAAATAGCATAACGTAACATAAAGAGCATCAGGCTGTAATGAGACTGATGCTTTTTTGTTGCATAAAAGAAAAGAGGATAAGTCGTTTTGACTTATCCTCTTTCACTTAACGTTGGTTTTGGTTTTGACCTTGGCCTAACATATCTTTGAGGGGTTCCATCATGTTCATGTTGCCCCCGCCATTATTTCTGTTTCGCATCATCGTATAGGCAGCTGCTCCAACTCCTAAGCCTACAACAGACATCATTAAACCATTTCCGTTTCTTTTACGTTTACGACCAAACATTTGCATTTTGCTTCCCCCTTCAAAATTGTTTGAATCTGTGTATCAAACATTAGTTATGATCAGTTTTTTCGTGCAGAGTTATGCGTCGAGTTTCTTGCCAACTTATGTTAGACAATAAATTCAGTTCAATATTTCATAAATTTACCAATGAAAATAGTCTATATATTGAACAACTATGATGAACAATAATGAACAATAAAAATACAAAACAAGGGAGCAAAAAAAATGAAAAGAACAATTATCTTTGTTGCTTTAATGAGTGCATTTCTACTACTTATTGTCGGTTGTCAAGAAGATCAAAATGCAATGGAAGGAGTAGGGGTTGGAGAAGGGCAAATTTCAAGTGATTTTACAACAGCATCAAGTGAACAATACCCTCACACAAAACCAATCCAAGTCCAACATGCAAAATATGACTTTGAAGTACAACACTCTGTTCAAATGTCTAGAGACGAAATTGCAAGATTGCTACCGGGTGACGTAATGCAGCATTTGCCTGAAGGTGCTAATCAATTAACGCCAGAAGATATTGCTCGGCTTTTACCAGAAGGAGCAACAAGACTTTCTCCTGAGGATATTGCTGAACGTTTACGTGGAGGGATGCCACCAGGGCAAGGGGGCGGACCGGCTCCTGAACCTGAAGTTGTTCAACCAGAGCAACCTGCACAGCAACAACCTGAAGCGCCTGTAGAGCAACAGCCAGAAGCACCAGCTCAACAAGAAGAGACACCTCAAGCAGAAACAACTGAGGGAATTAGTGAGATTGAGCAAAGGGTTATTGAACTAACAAATGTGGAAAGAAGAAATAATGGGTTACCAGATTTGCAGGCAGACGCACCACTTAGCAATGTTGCGAGAGTAAAGTCGAATGATATGCAAGAAAATAACTATTTTTCACATACTAGTCCAACATATGGATCTCCTTTTGATATGATCAGGGACCACGATATTTCTTATCAAGCTGCAGCAGAAAATATTGCCCAAGGTCAACGTTCAGCAGAAGAAGTCGTACAAGCATGGATGAATAGTGAAGGACACCGAGCAAATATTTTAAATGGTTCATATACACATATTGGTGTCGGGTACCAAGAGAATGGACACTATTGGACACAAATGTTCATAACTCGTTAAAAAAAAGAAGTAAAAACAGGCTCAAGGTAAGGCAAGAAGGTATTATCAACCTTAGTGCTTCCTCAATGGAGCCTGTTTTTCTTTATTATCTATAATTTGGCATCGAGAATCATCTCTAATAAACGTAACCGATCTCGATCATTCACATGATTAAACGTGCGATTTAAAAGATGATCCGAATCTACTCGATGCACCAAAACAAGGTTTTCTTTTGGAACAATATCTATTGATTGACCGTAACGGCCAATTGCTGAGTACAAACCTAAATCTTGAAATCGACCATTATCCGCTACCCACCACATATACCCATATCCATATTCTTTAGAAGCTGGTACAGCTGTATGCTTAGATGTACTTGTTTTGATCCACTCTTTTGGAATCAACTGTTTTCCAGCCCATTGACCATTTTGAAGATACAATTGCCCGAATCTAGCCATATCTCTTGCGGACATTCGGAATAAGTAAGATGGATGGATCGTACGGTTAAGCTCATACTTATAGAAAGAATCTTCCGGTGTATAGTCTTCCATACCAAGAGGAAGGGCAATTCTTTCATGAAATTCGCTGAAGAGATCTGTGTTCGTTTTTTCATTAAAGATCGTTCCTAAAACATTGAAATCCCAGTTATTATAATGAAAGTACGTTCCAGGTATATAGGCTTCACGTTCTGGACGATTCCATCTCATCATTAACGACTCCTCGCCAGCCCTTAAAAAAATACCAGAACGAGAGGTGAGGAGGTCTTCGACTTTTGCTTTTTGTTCTAAAACGGATAAGGGGTCATGGTCTGAGACAGCTAGTTCCTCTAATGTATCATCTAGATGAATGATCCCGTTTTCAATATGAATGCCGTAGAGGGCACTTAAAAAGCTTTTCCTTACCGAATGAACATTGCTTTTTTTGGTGACATCTCCCCATTCGACGAGAACCTTTCCATCATAAATGACCATGACAGCAGTTGAGCCAAGTGAATTATAAAATTTTTTTGCTTCATTTAATTTCTTTTTAGACCAACCTGCTTCTTCTGGATGAGTGTGGTATTCCCAAGTTGAATCCCCTTGAGTGGTTGAATGTTTGCAACTAATAAGGCTGAAAGCTAAAATAGGAACCATTCCTGCAAGCAGCATGAGTTTCCTTTTTCGTCCAATCATAATGATGCACCCTAACTTAAGTATGTTTGTTGATATGTCTAAGAATTTGAATGTTGCTTATTGCTGGCAAAAACAGCTTCTGAAGTAACTTTTTTTACCTGTTTCGGTATATCCACCTTTCCAACGATATACTTTCCAAAATTATACCGATTTAAATAATAAATCGTCATAATTGAGAATAATGTACTTCCTACAAAGAGGATGAGAATCGTAAATATCCCAAAATTCACCGACAATAATGTGAAGAAAACAATTAGTATTGAAATATAACTTGTATGCAGCAAATAGATCCCATACGAATACTTATTGATGATCATAAATAAAGAAGGGATTCTTTTCATTTTCATTGCAACATAGATAACAAATGCAATGACACTTAATGTATGAAATAAAATATCAATTCTCTTAGAACTATGGATCGTAATCAACCCGCTATGATAAAAATAGAGGAGGGCAATCCCGGTAACAAAAGGGGCAGCTATGACAATGGCTTTGTATTTCTGAATATACCGGATGAATGTTTCATAGTTTTGCCCAATATAATAAGCGATTGAAAAATAAAAAATCCAGCCAGGGAAGGGGATCCAATAAAATCGGTCCCACACATAGTCACTAAAAACAAAGTCGAGTGGCTTTGTAAAATTAAAAATAAATAAATACGCTCCATTAATCAATAACGAATAAAAAATGACTTTGCTTGGATGTGCGTGATCTAACCACTTTTTGCATAAAACAAACAATATATAAAACTGGAAAATGATTAGTACAAAATAAGCATGGAAATCTCCAATAAAAATGTTTAAAAGTACTTTTACCGTGTATTGCTCTAACGAGAGTAGGCTATAGGGGGCCGCGTATAGAAAAGCCATAAAGACGTATGGGATTAGAATGAATTTTAATCGTTTAGTGAGAAAGCCCTTTGGTATGCTCGCTTTCTCCTTATAACTATATCCTAATATGAAAGCAGTAATAAAAATAAAAGTAGGTGTTCCATAATACAAGAAAACATTAATGGAATCAAGAATCATTTCACTGTATTCAGGCAGATTTAATAAAAAACCAACATATTCCATTCCCCAAGCAATCGAATGAAGCAGCACAATGCTTAAACAAGCAATACTACGCAAGAAAGAAATTTCATTTATATGTTTTTTCCCCATAACGAATCAACATCTTTCTATCTATTTTTCTTCTTTACGAGTGCTTCAATAAGTTTCAAATTTGACTAACTATTAAGCTTTAGAGAAAGATATATTACGTACTTAAGGTTTACTCATACCCCAAGTAATCTATACCCTTTATTACAAAATTGTAAACTGTAGATTTCTAGTTTAGCTAAACCATGTTTCGTACAATGGTAAAAGGAAGGCGAATAGATGTCAATCGTAATCCATTTCGTTGTAACGACTACCAAACATTTACAAACGATTTAATCGTGTTTTTTCATGAGATTCATAGCGTTCATGCTAGAAAAACAAACAAACATTCGCTAAAATAAAAAAGTAAACTAGATTTAGTGATGTTTGACGACAGACTATTTATATAGAAGAAGGACTGTAACTTATTTTTAGTATAGGAATTTGAGGTGTGTAATGTTTAAAAAAAGCTTACAACATATATTAGATGATTTTCGTACGAATGATGATTGGAAAGAACGAATTGTTCATTGGCATGAAATGGAAGAAGTTGAAGCGAAATCGATTGATTTCCCTAGTAGCTTGGACATAAAAATCCAACAGGCACTTAGAAAACGGGGGATTGGCTCGCTTTATTCGCATCAGGCCGAGGCTTTTCAATACACTAGGAAAAAGGAAAATGTTGTTGCTGTTACACCAACAGCATCTGGAAAGACGCTATGTTATAACTTACCTGTGTTGCAAGAAATTATTGAGAATGAGGAAAGTCGAGCTCTTTACTTGTTTCCGACAAAGGCGCTAGCCCAAGATCAAAAGAGTGAACTCAATGAAATCATAGATGAAATGGGCATTGACTTGAAGTGTTTTACCTATGATGGAGATACGGCGCCAAATATCCGTCAGGCAGTTAGAAAAGCTGGCCATGTCGTGATTACAAACCCAGATATGCTTCATTCTGCCATCCTGCCACATCACACGAAGTGGGTCGCTTTCTTTGAAAACTTAAAGTACATCGTGATTGATGAGCTTCATACGTATCGTGGTGTGTTTGGAAGCCATGTTGCTAACGTCATCCGCAGGTTAAAGCGAATCGCTAATTATTATGGAAGCAATCCAATCTTTATTTGTACATCAGCAACCATTGCCAACCCGAAAGAACTAGCCGAAGAATTGACGAGAAGTCCGATGCGGTTAGTTGATCAAAATGGTGCTCCAAGAGGGAAAAAACATTTTCTTTTTTACAATCCGCCAATTGTGAATCAAGCGCTAAATATCCGCAAAAGTGCAACGGTTGAAGTCAATGACCTTGCTAAACGATTTCTAGAAAATAACATTCAAACAATCGTATTTGCTAGAAGCAGGGTCCGTGTGGAGATTATTTTAAGCCACTTGCAAGCATTGACGAAAAAGCATATCGGACCCGATACCATTCGTGGATATCGTGGTGGGTATTTACCGAAACAACGAAGGGAAATTGAACGTGGACTTCGGCAGGGTGAGATCGTTGGTGTCGTAAGTACAAATGCACTGGAATTAGGGGTTGATATTGGTCAACTGCAAGTTTGTATTATGACAGGATACCCTGGTTCAGTTGCAAGTGCATGGCAGCAAGCAGGAAGGGCTGGGCGCAGACAAAATGAGTCCGTGATCATTATGGTTGCTGGCTCAACGCCAATGGACCAATATATAGTCCAACATCCTGAATACTTTTTTGATAAAAGTCCAGAATCAGCTCGAATCAACCCAGATAATCTCGTTATACTTGTTGATCATCTAAAATGTGCTGCTTATGAACTCCCCTTTAAAAGGGGTGAGACGTTTGATGGTGTGGAAATTGAGGATATCCTTGAATTTCTAACTGAAGAGAACGTCCTGCATGAACGAGCAGATAAGTGGTATTGGATGAATGATGCGTTTCCTGCTCATGGCATTAGCTTACGTTCTGCATCGCAGGAAAACGTTGTAATTATCGATCAAAGTGATGTGTCTAAGCCTTCAGTTATTGGTGAAATGGATCGATTTAGTGCAATGACATTGTTGCATGATGAAGCGATCTATTTACACCAAGGAACGCAGTACCAAGTGGAATATTTAGACTGGGATGAGAAAAAGGCTTTTGTCCGTGAAGTAGACGTGGAATATTTTACGGATGCTAACTTAGCTGTTCAACTAAAAGTATTAGAAGAAGATCTCATTCAAACTGACAAAGAGGTTACTGTAAGTTACGGAGATGTCATGGTAAATGCAAAAGCAACGATTTTTAAGAAGATTCGTCTATCAACCTTTGAAAATATTGGTTCAGGGCCCATTCATTTACCAGAAGAAGAGCTTCATACAAACGCGATGTGGATCAGCTTTTCTTCCGATATAACTAAGCGATTTGGAGAAGGTCCTTTTGACCAAGCACTAACAGGCTTAGCACAATTGATTCAACAAGTCGCACCTGTCTTTGTCATGTGTGATCGTCACGATCTTCATGTCGTTCCACAAATGAAAGCAGAACACTCTGAAATGCCAACGATTTTCGTTTATGATCGATACCCAGGTGGAATTGGTTTAGCGAAAGAGGTATATCAAAATCTGCCGACGATTTTAGGACAAGTTGATCATCTAATTTCAAATTGTTGTTGTGAACATGGGTGCCCCGCTTGTGTTGGTGCAGCTGAAGGCAATATAAAGGCTCTAGTAAAACGATTTATACGACTACTAAGAGTGAAATAGGGGAGGGTGGCAGGCATGAAAAATAAGTTGCAGCGTATGAAGCAGCACATGGGAATCGAAAAGAAAAAAGAAGAAACATTCATACAACGACCACCAACGTGTAAAACCGAGGAGAAGAAGCTCATCCCTTTTGAAAATGATTGGCGGCTTTTTCAAACCACTCCAACTTGGTTTGAGGATCAATATACGATGATAAGGGAACAACATTATCCATTAGATCACCAACATGGGAAATATGACTTTTCTATGACGAAAGAAGTAGTGAAAAGGTGGCAGGAACATACTTTTTCACACCCGTTGTCAGCGAAAGATCGAGAGGTTGAAGAATTACTTTTTTTTGATACAGAAACAACAGGTCTAAGCAGCGGTGTTGGGAATACAATATTTATGCTAGGGTACGCTTACTTTAAAGAAGATTATGTTGGAGTAAAACAATACTTTTTGCCCGGGCCGGAATCAGAAGTAGCTCTTTATCACCATTTTTTATCAGACGTAGGAACTTTAGGGAATCTTGTAACATACAACGGAAAAGCATTCGATTGGCCACAAGTAAAGACTCGTCACACGTTTGTTCGTGATCAAGTTCCGAAACTTCCGAAATTTGGACATTTTGATTTGCTTCACGCATCTAGACGAATGTGGAAAGACCTTCTTCCTTCTTGTAAATTAGCAGTTGTCGAAAAAGAAATATTGGGATTTGAAAGAATAGAAGATACGCCTAGTTATATGGCGCCTATGTTGTATTTTGATTTTTTGCAAGATCCAACCCCGGAATACGTAAAAGGAATCTTCCAACATCATGAGTGGGATGTCCTTTCATTAATGACGCTTTATAGCCATTTATCATCGATGATTCTAAAGTGGGATTCATTTTCTTTAAATAATAAAGAAAAATACGAAGTAGCGAGATGGTATGAGGCGATAGGGGAGAAAGAGATTTCTATGGCTCAATACGAATTATTAAAGGGAGTAGGATCAAGTGTAGCTGAAGCGAGCATGTTTGCTTATGCTACGTGTTTAAAAAAAGAAAAGAATTGGGAGAAGGCACTAGAAAGCTTTTCTTCTCTGGTGGGGACAAAAAAGTACACGTATTTAGCTGCAGTTGAATGTTCTAAAATACATGAACATCAAATAAAAGATTATGAAAAAGCAATATACTATTCTAAATTAGCTCTTGCAGATGAAGAATATTTAGTAAATCATCAGAAAGTGAAGCAAGAAAAAATGCTTAACGATCTTCATGTTAGAATAAAAAGATTGGAGAAAAAAATCAGTTAGTGACATGCAGCGCTCATTTCCTGGGGAAGCGCATTATTAGTGGTTTTTAAACAAATTTCAACATCGTTTTTGTAAGTATATGTAATGTAAAAAAAGTAATTGTCAAGACGTTCAGAAACGATTACAATATGTTTCGGTAATTCTTTTTAAGGAAATGAGTGAACAAAATGTATCGTGCTATTTTAGTATTATTTTTTGTAATGATTGGCTTAACTTTGTTTATTATGAGTGAAATTCGTGATTCGGCTCTCTTTCTCTTATAGACAGAGACCCAAACCATTGGTTTTAAAGGGATTAGGCGGTTAATTAGGTCAAACAACTAGTACAACAAATACTTTTGTAACATAGGTTAATATTGACTCAAATAAAAAAGGAGGAATTAACTTATGTTTTGCAAACCTAGACCTAAAGTTTGTAAGCTTCCAACAACAACTCAGGTGATGCCTGCACAAGTAGCACCTACTCAACATCAAGTTGTTGATAAGACGTGTGAGTATATCGTGCCACATGTATATCCATCACACACTCACTATAATACAAATCACGTTTATAAACATGTTGCGAGCTTCCCGCATACAACATCTCAGAGTCAACAAATCTTTCACCAGCAATTCGCACAGCCAACTGCTCCAGGCTTCGGCCCAGGATTTGGTCCAGGTGCAGGCCCAGGATTTGGCCCGCAAGCAGGACCAGGCTTCGGTCCTCAAGCAGGCCCAGGATTTGGCTTCGGCAGACGTTAGTAATGATGAAAAAAGAGCGAACTGATATCAGTTCGCTCTTTCTATCAGGAAGAGGCGATAAAATGAAAACCATTGCCGTTTCAGGATACAAAGGGCATGAACTAGGAATTTTTGATCAAAAGCATAAAGGAATCCATTACATAAAGAAAGCACTAGAACATCGCTTGCGTTCATTGATTGATGAAGGGTTAGAGTGGGTGATTATTAGCGGTCAGCTAGGAGTTGAATTATGGGCAGCTGAAGTCGTTTTTACATTGAAAGATGAATACCCACAGTTGCAATTGGCTATCTTAACACCATTTCTTAATCAAGAAGAACGTTGGCAAGATGCAACAAAATCATATTACCAAGACATCGTTAGTCAAGCCGATTTTGTTGATAGTATTACGAAAAGACCTTATGACAATCCAATGCAATTAAGGCAAAAAAACGAATTTATTATCGCAAAAGCAGATGGCTTGCTATTGCTTTATGATGAAGACAAGCCCGGGTCTCCAACATTCTATTTAGAAGTGGCTAAAAAGCGACAAGCAAGTGAGTCTTTTCCTGTATTATTTATTACACCCACAGATCTCGACTTATTAGTTCAAGAAGAACAATTCGACAATTTTAGTACAGAGTGGGAATCGTAATTTAAATTGACAAGAAGGCAAACTTTTGGAAAAATAGAGAGTAAAGCTGTTCATACACGTGGGTAGAGGTGAGGGAAATGAACCAACAAAACATTCGCTTTACGGCGAAAGAAATTCTTGAAAAAGATTTTAAAACAAGCATGAGAGGCTATAACCCAGATGAAGTCGATAAGTTTTTAGACGCTATTATACAAGATTACGAACTGTTTCAACGAAAAGTTGAGCTACTAGAGCAAGAAAATGCACATCTTAAACGGGAAGTAAAGAAGTTATCTGATAGGTCTCAGCGTCAAGCACCAACTCAAAACGTTGGCAGCACAAATTATGATATTCTTCAACGATTATCTAATTTAGAGAAGAAAGTTTTTGGCAGTAAATTGTACGAGTAGGAGATTAATGAATGATCGACGTTTATATTGATGGCGCAAGTGCCGGAGACCCTGGTCCTTCTGGAGCGGGTATATTCATTAACTACAAAAACGGTCAGGTTGAAAATCATTCCGTCCCACTTGGACAAATGTCCAATCATGAGGCGGAATATGAGGCTCTTATAATTGCGCTTGATTTATGCATTGATCGTGGAATCAAGATTGCCTCGTTTCGGACTGATTCAAAGTTAATTGATGATGCACTTGAAAAACGCTACGTAAAAAACAAACGATTTCAACCGTATTTAGAAAAAGCTATCTCTCGAATTGACGAATTCGAATTGTTTTTTATGAAATGGGTGCCAAGCAACCAAAATAAAAATGCCGATTCTTTGGCAAGGCAGGCCATTCGAAAAAATTGAAATAATTTTCCTGTTGAAACTTACCTTTTTTCAAGGTATACTTATTTTTGTCGCTTAAGACAACGTTAAACATTCAGGTAATCGCTGCACGCTTGACGTGTAGAGGAAAGTCCATGCTCGCACGGGCTGCGATGTCCGTAGTGATCGTGCCTAGCCAATCAATAAGCTAGGGTAGTCTGGTTTTGACTGGACTAACGGCAAGGTAAGCACCTACGTCATTTGATATGGTGTGATGCCTTTGAAAGTGCCACAGTGACGGAGTCCATTTGGAAACGAATGGAGTGGAACGAGGTAAACCCCACGAGCGAGAAACCCAAAATATGGTAGGGGCATCTTCTTAAACGGGAATTGAACTGTTGAGAAGGACAAGGGAGAGATCCCTTGTAGATAGATGATTGCCACCGGAGTACGAGGTTCATCACCGTTTGCAGTACAAAGGTACAGAACATGGCTTATCGAATGTTTAATGGATGATTTTCTTACAGAAAACCCCTTTTAGGGGCTTTTTTTATTTTTGCGATGTTTGTCATCAGAAGTTTGAAATCGTATAATAGAAGCACTATGTTTGGTAAGGAGTACATAATGGAAAAAGTGACATTAATTGCAACAGCAACGATGGGGCTTGAAGCTCTTGTTGCACGTGAAGTAAAAGATTTAGGATATGAAGATGTGCAAGTTGATAATGGAAAAGTAACATTTACAGCAGATGTATCAGCCATTCCTCGAGCAAATTTATGGCTTCGAACAGCGGATCGGGTCAAATTAAAAGTCGGAGAATTTAAGGCGTATACATTTGATGAGTTGTTTGAAAAGACAAAAGCCTTGCCATGGGCAGATTTAATCCCTGTTCATGCTGAATTTCCGGTCATTGGTAAATCGGTTAAATCAAAGTTGTTTAGTGTATCTGATTGCCAAGCTATTGTGAAAAAGGCTGTTGTTGAAAGTATGAAGAAGCGTTATAAGCGAGGCTGGTTTGATGAAAATGGACCATTTTATCGGATTGAAGTGGCTCTTCATAAAGATGTGGCAACGCTAACGATTGACACAAGTGGAACAGGGCTTCATAAACGCGGGTATCGATATTTACATAATGAGGCTCCGCTTAAAGAAACATTAGCTGCAGCGATGATTATGTTAACGCCTTGGAAACCAGATCGCCCTTTTGCTGACCCATTTACAGGATCAGGAACGATTCCGATTGAAGCAGCCATGATTGGACAAAACATTGCTCCTGGCTTTAATCGAGACTTTGTATCGGAAGATTGGCATTGGATTGGAAAGGATCGTTGGAACGAAGCGCGTCAAGAAGTGGAAGATGTAGCTAAGTATGACCAGCCTCTTGATATTTTAGGTGCTGACATCGATCATAGAAGTGTTGAGCTTGCAACGAACAATGCAATGGAAGCTGGATTCGGTGATATGATTACGTTTAAACAAATGCAAGTAAAAGACTTTAGGCATCGCGGCGAGTATGGCATTCTTGTTGGAAATCCACCGTACGGTGAACGTCTTGGGGAACGACCAGAGGTTGAGCAAATGTATAAAGACATGGGAAAAACCTTTCAATTGTTAGATACATGGTCGATATATATGCTAACATCTCATGAAGGATTTGAAGAACTATATGGGAAGAAGGCAACAAAGAAGCGGAAACTGTATAATGGAAACTTAAAGGTTGATTATTACCAATTTTTTGGACCGCGTCCACCGAGAAAAAACGACTGATCTAATGGCTAAGTAAAGTAGCTGTCTTAAAAATGGAACAAAGGTGGCAATGACTATGTGTCAGGTGAAACCGCTTCTCTTCAAATAATGTAGCGACTACACTCATTGCCTCTTTGATGTTAAGTGGAAGATATTTATAGCATAAGGGTGTTTGAAATGCACCATTCTATTAGTGAGGGGGCAGGAGTCCTGCAACCTCCTAAACCATATCCCATCAAGTTGATGTTGACATATACAATAGGAAGATAACGATCCAATCCAATCACAAATAGGTGATTGCAGCGACGTCGCGTGTACAGAGAGAAATCGTTTTAAACCACATTGTCATATGTAATATGATTCTTGAATATGATCATGGTATTTTGGGAGAAAGTTATCTTATTGACTTTCTCCTTTTTTTTTCATACATTGTTGTTTTTGGGTACGTGTTCTCCTTATGTTCGTTCCTTGCGCTCCCAGCCACTCGCTTTCCCGCGGGGAGGAGTCGAATGACTTCCGCTCCATTTCACAGCATCAATCCTTACGAAAACAGATTTATAAAAAAGAAGGGATGACCAACGCAATGTGGTCATCCCTTCAAACCAAACACCTTACTTTCTTTATTCTCTGCGGCCGTATCGATTATTACGTTCCATAGACACCCCTCGTTTCATTTATGTTACAAATAACACTCTTGAAAATCCTGGAATGTGTACAATAGAATCACCTCAAACATTTGAGAATCGATTAGCTTTACTAGTAGTACCCTATGCGGTCGTAACGATTATTGTCTTTCACAGACACCCCTCATTTCATTTATGTTATAAATAACACTCTTGAAATTTCTGGATCCTGTTCAACGCTATCACCTCATTAAAGGTTGATAAAATCGTTCACATACTATTTAGTAACTCTCTGCGGCCTTAACGATTATTGTCTTTCACAGACACCTCATTTCATTTTATGTTACAAAGAACATGTTTGAAATTTTTGGACTGTGTACAACGCAACCACCTCATAAGAGTTGATCAATCGTTCATCGAATTGATGAAGTTGGTGAATGGTGTGTGAGAAGCAATAACTGCTCCTCGGTTATTATGATGTCCGCTAAAGAATAAAATATTCTCCTCATTTCAAATTTTTTTTCTTACTTCAGTAAAAAGTATGATTTTGTAGGATATGGACAACCTGAAATTGAGGATTGTCATTTAGTTGAAGGAAGGGAGAATATGCTATGTCAGAACATTATAATCAAACGGGATTTAACGACATAAAACAAGTAGAGATGTCTGTACTGTCTGCAGAACATATGGTTGGTAAAGCAACACGAAGTATGGATGAGGAGCAGCTTGAGGCTGCAACAAATGCGTTAAATGATGCGAAAGCGCAGCTTCACAGAGCAATGGCTCATCAAACTGGTGTTGATCAAGCTTTTTTTGAAATGTCGCAAGAGCTGATAGCCAAAGCAGATCATCAACTGAAGGAAGCAAAAGAATAAGTATGTGCAATCAATAAAAGGACGCCCCTACTAGGAACGTCCTTTTTCTTCTCTTATATATTTTCAGGATGATCAAGTTGTTCGAATTTAGGATTTGAAAAATGTAAATAGCCTAAGTCTTCGTCATAGTCGATCGTCATTCCATCCAAATACCAAAAGTCATCTTCAGTTACAAAAAAAGTGATCCCATTTTTTTTGATCTTATATGATGTTGGGGTTGGATCTGCTTTTATCACACCTACAGAAAACCCACCAGATCCGATACCACCTACTCTTACATAAAGTCTAAGTGAATCCCCTTGTTTTAGCGGTATTTCCTTTATATATAATGTTACGGCTGAATCAGTAATCGTTACATGCAATGGTTTTCCCTCCTCGTAAAAACAATATCATAGCAGTCGACATTTTTCTATAATTTGATTTATCGTGCAGGATAAACTTATTCGTATAGCGAAATGACTAAGGATGAAATTTAATATTTGAGTAAAGGTGGGACATCCAAATATGACAGAACAAATACAAAATCTTGAGTCAGAATTTAGGCAGTATGTAAAGAAAATGGAGGACTACGGGCAAGCGCTAGCTCTATTAGCTTGGGATTCACGTACAGGTGCTCCGAAAAAAGGAGTATCACAACGATCAGAAGTAATCGGTACATTGTCATCAGAAGTATTTGCTTTGTCCACTTCTGAAGAAATGGGTAATTATTTAAAAGCATTACGTGAGGAAAGTACATATAGTAAGTTATCGGATATCACAAAAAAGACAGTTGACGAGTGCCATAAGACATATGAACGAAATGCGAAAATCCCGAAAGATGAATTTAGGGAATATGTCATGCTGCAGTCTCAGTCTGAGTCACTGTGGGAAGAGGCAAAAGATAAGGCTGACTTTGAATTGTTCCGTCCCAACCTAGAAAAATTAGTGGAATTTAAAAAGAAATTTGTTGGTTATTGGGGTTACGAAGGTCACCCATATAATACATTGTTAGATGATTATGAGCCAGGTGTGTTTGTTGATACGATTGACAAAGTGTTTGGAGAGTTGCGTGACCAACTGATTCCATTAGTAAAAGGGGTGATGGAGTCATCTCATCAGCCAAAGACAGATTTTCTTTTCAAGAAATTCCCTAAAGAAAATCAACAAGCATTAAGCTTAGATATTCTAAAAGAGATTGGCTATGATTTTGAAGCTGGTCGTTTAGATGAGACCGTTCATCCGTTTGCAATTGGGATTAACCCTAATGATGTTCGTGTAACGACTAAATACAATGAAGATGATTTTCGTGTAGCGTTATTCGGAACGATACATGAAGGCGGTCATGCTTTATATGAGCAAAATATTTCACAAGAATTAATCGGAACGCCGCTTGCTGATGGAACATCGATGGGAATTCATGAATCACAATCGCTATTCTGGGAGAAATTCGTTGGGAAGAATTTTGGATTCTGGGAGCGCAACTATGACTTACTAAAGAGCCATTCATCAGGTCAATTTGATGATGTATCTTTAGAGGATTTCTATTTTGCTGTGAATCAAGCGAAGCAATCGCTAATTCGTATTGAAAGTGATGAGCTAACTTACTGTTTACATATCATATTACGTTATGAACTTGAAAAAGCTCTTATGGAAGATAAGATTACGGTTGCTGAACTTCCACAAGCTTGGAACGACAAAATGGAGGAGTATTTAGGTATCCGTCCTTCTCATGATGGCGAGGGTGTTCTTCAGGATGTACATTGGTCGTTTGGGGCATTTGGCTACTTCCCTTCATACGCACTTGGATATATTTATTCAGCCCAAATAAAAGAAGCGATGGAGAAAGATTTCCCTAACTTTGATCAATTGGTGAAAGAAGGTGAGTTTGCTCCTATTCGTGAATGGTTAACGAATAAAGTTCACCAGCATGGAAAAATGAAAAAACCAGCTGAGATTATTAAGGATATTACAGGTGGAGGCATTGATTCTAAGCCGCTTGTTCGTTACCTAGAAGAAAAATACCGCAGATTATATAAGTTTTAGGTGGAAATGGTTGGATCTTAGCTTTTTTGGCAATACTATTGACACAATCTTTAGTTGGAGTGAAATAACGAATGCGTATAGTTGAAATGCATCCAAGAGAAGAGAGTTCAGTAATAGCTTTAGAGACGGATCCACAAACGTATTTTCATGGTGAGGCAAAAATTCTTGGTTTAACATTAGGAGAAAAGAAATATAGCTTCGTTTGTCACCAAGATGGTGTACAAGTAAAGAACAATGAAGTGAAAGCTCTTTATGGTCCAGCCATCGTTTGCGGTGAAGCGTTACAAGGATTATCAGAGCAAGAAGCAAGCCTCGTACAGCGATATATGAATGAATATCAGTTTGATTTATCCAATATATCCTTGCATTGAACTAGACTAGGTTATGCAAAAGGGATTGAACATGGAGGTGACGAAAAAGGGGATTGAACCTTTTGGGTCACCTCCTTCTTTTTTTGGCTGAAACGAATTGAAGAAATAGATCGTTTTATTATAAAAAGTAGGAAGGTGAAAAGGTGATGTTACCGTTAACGAAAAAGGCTTGGATCTCTTTTTTTAGTCCGTATTTCCCCCGAAAAAAGAATCAGGTCAGTTTAGAATCTTTAGTGAAAGAAAAAGCAAATTTATCAAGCGAAGTATGTAATGTAGAAGACCATTGGTTGTTACTTTGTAATAACATTTACGTTGATATAAGAGAGGCGTCGCTATTTGATGAAAATTTACGTGCCCTTGAGATTGATCAGATTAAAGAGGGGGATATAGTCGATGTATGGATAGAAGAGAATGAAGTGATTCGCACGTATCCAGCATTAGCTACCGCTCGTATGGTTAGGACCAAAAGTGACCTGCACTAAAATTGAAAGGAAAAACACGAAATGAAACGATTATGTTCTGTACTACTAATAATTTCTTTTTTAGCTTTTATGACGGTATTTACCTATATTGGAAGAGGGGAAGTCGTTCCTCTTTATACTGAAGAGATTGAATCTTCTCCACACTAAACAAAGAACATTCAAACTTACTTTAAACGCTTTTGTTTAATTAAAAAGGGAAGATAGAGGAGAAGAAACATCACCAAAGCAATAACTTCAAGGGAAAGAATATACCAAGGGTATGGTCCTAAGAAGTCAAGAATGCTCGGGTTTTGCGGTTTCCGAGCAAGAAACATATAATTGGCCCCCGTTGCGATATTAATAAAGAGTGCGATAAGGGCAAATAGGTTTAATACAATAAATGATTTAAAGACGGATCTAAGTGTAATGCTTGCTCCTTCTACCCACACCATATATAGGATGGCTAAGATAATAGCAAAATGGGCTATGAAAAAGTGTAGAAAGCGAAAGTGAGGAAATGTGTAAAATAATTCAGGTGTGATGAGTGCTTGCAAAGCCCCTGCCAAACCAAAAAAATAAACAATTTCAAATACAAAGCGCCTCTTCGTGATGAGCATAAATACACACAAATAGAGGCTTATTGTACATAGTTGTAAAGGTAAGTTAATCCGAATATCCCAAAGCCCTACAGAAATACTCCATTTTATGATACTTATTTCAGATAAGATTAAAGTGACAATAAGAATCCAGCGACCATATTTCCTTAAAAAAGAGGAATGCCGGAATAAAAAAAGCAAAAAAACGAGCACAGCGAAAAGAACTAACGTTGTTATATGGACAGGAGAAAGAAAGAGTGCATCGTTCACATAAGATCCTCGTTCAAATATAGCTGTCACACCACTCCTCCTTTACTAAACAAAGAATGTAGACGTATTAAGTCGGTTTATTAGACGAATGTAAGGCGGTCGTGCGTTCCTTCTTATTTTGTCTTTGGTCTGTATGGCGAAACCTAGATCGCTTATATTTTTTATATTGGTTAAGGATTTCTTTTTCGGACAATGTATTTTCTTGTAACTCAATTCTATCAATAAACTTAATAAAAAGTTCGGCTGTATTTATCGCATCATCAATCCCTCGGTGTGCTTTCCCTTTTGGTTCGATTCCTGCAATTTTCAAAGCATTTTTTAATCCTAATTGATTGTTTGGGTTTTGAGTTATTAATTTTCCGATCGGCTTTTGGATGTCATTGTAATTTCGTAGCCATTCTAGGTTTATCTTGTTTTGAGCAGCTTGATTAATAAAATGCGCTTTGTCGTCTTTTCCCCATGAACATAAATAATAGTCATCACCAAGCCAGTTAGCAAATTGTCGAATAGCTTCCTCGAATGATACGGCTTTATCTACATCCTCTTCTTTCATTTTAATGAACTTTCTTGTGCTTTTAGAGATGTGACCTCGTTTTGGTAAAATATAGAGCTGGAACTGGTCAATGATTTCTTTTTTCCCAATGTGAACTTTACATGCCCCAATTTCAACGATTTCACTAGGCTGACCTTTTCTAAATCGTTTGATGAGTTCCAGATCAAATATGACGGCTACCAACAAACATCATCCTTTCTTTATTCCTACTTATACTCTGCGCTTCAAAGACTATTTAAATGCAAATCATAGGCAAAGCATTTTCCTTTTATTATTATTGTAGATTGAAATTGATCTTCAGTCTTGTCCAAGCCATTAATTTGTCAAAAAAAGTGGAAGGAAACGCCAGTGCTGTTACAGAAGTAATTCTTATAGCAGTAGGATTATTTAAAATAAATGAGATAAGACAAGAGAGGATGAATGATGTGAAAAATCAGTTTCAAGCATTCGTTTTAGATATAGTAGACGGAAAAACAAAGATGGAAGTAAAGCAGTTATCACCATCTGATTTACATACAGGAGATGTGACGATTAAAGTTCAGTACTCAAGTGTAAATTTTAAAGACGGATTGGCCACGATTCCAAATCAAATTATTCAATCATATCCTCTTATTCCAGGAATAGATTTGGCAGGGACAGTGCTTGAATCCAAAGATGAACGGTTTTCTGAAGGGGACGAGGTCATTGTAACAAGTTATGAATTAGGGGTTTCTCATCATGGTGGCTTTAGTGAACTAGCACGTGTTCCGGCAAAATGGGTCGTTCCGCTCCCTGAAGGATTAACTCTTAAAGAAGCAATGACTATAGGGACGGCAGGATTTACGGCGGCTTTATCGATTCAACGTTTAGAGGAAAATGGCTTAACTCCTGATCAAGGCCCAGTACTTGTAACAGGAGCAACTGGCGGTGTAGGGAGTCTTGCTGTAGATATGTTAGCTAAGTTAGGGTATGAAGTTACTGCAAGTACAGGAAAAGAAGAGGAACACGACTATTTACGTCAATTAGGAGCTTCAACGGTACTTCATCGTAACGATTTAGTCGCAGAAGATAAAAAAGTGTTACGAAAGCAGCTCTTTTCGGCTGCGGTTGATCCAGTCGGAGGAAAAACGCTGGAATTTGTGCTTGCGTCACTGAAGTACGGCGGTTCTGTTGCTAATAGTGGATTAACGGGTGGAACGAAGGTCGAGGCGACAGTGTTTCCATTCATATTAAGAGGAGTAAATTGGTTAGGAATTGATTCCGTGTATTGTCCAATGAACACACGAGTAAAGGTATGGGATCGCTTAGCAACTGATTTAAAGCCGGTACATTTAAATCATGAAGTTGTTACAGAAGTTTCACTAGACCAATTACCAGAAGTGTTGGACAAAATTGTTGCTGGCAGCGTTCGTGGAAGGACAATTGTGAAGTTATAGTTGACTTGTGAAAAAAACTGGAATTTCACACATATTTCATTCCATTCAAGGTTAATTTACTTTTGTACCAATAACATCAAACCTTTAGGAGGAATGAAACTATGATTCAACAACCGAATCAAATGAGTTCAATGACATCCATGAACATGACATCAATGACAGGGCAATTACAGCAGATGCTGCACCAAATGCAGCAAATGGAACAACAACACGCTTCTCAATTAAAACAAATTACTAGCCAACTTCAACAGATTGCTCAGCATGAAGGGATGGCAAGTCAACAAATTCAACAACTTTCTCACATGTGTAACCAGTTAATACAAGAAAATCAGCGCTTATCTCAATCGCAATCTATGCATTCCATGCAATCTACTTCTATGCAACCAATGACACATAGTACGAATCATATGAATATGAATCATATGAATCAAACACCTAACCAATTTCAGTAACTCTAGGTGTTACATACCTTTATGTCATTTGATATGGTAAGGAGGTTAATCCCAAAAGGTCAAAAGCCTCTTGGGATTAACCCGGTTAGTAAACCATTTCAATATCATGATAATATTTGAATTCCAATAGGTTATTGGCAGGATCGATTAAAAAGAACATGATATGTTCCTCTTGCTTTCCTTCAAAGCGAGTAGTTGGCTCCAAATAGAACGGGAGAGCGTTCGCTTTTGCTCGTTCAAGAAGTTGATCAAATTCTTTCTTATTAATAAGGGTGAGTCCAAAATGTCGTGGGTACATTTTTGGTGATAAGTCAATGTCATTTGGATTTAAATGACATACCACTTGATCTCCGAAAAAATTAAACGTAACCCGGTCGTCATACCTTCTTGCCAATTTACAGCCTAATTTCTCATAAAAATCTACTGTTTCATCTAAGTCCTTACACGGGATCGCGAGGTGAAACAATTTGTTTGTCTCTCTCATTATTCTAACTCCTTCTTATCAAATAAATTAAACGTATCAGAGCGTAAACCTAATCGAAGAGTTTCCAATGAAATGATGTCAGTAAAAGGGATATTTGCTAAGTTCACATTTGAACCGAGTAGTTGTATGAAGAATGTTTGCATCTTTTTCGTTGGAGCTTCAAAAATGATATCCTCTTTATTAATGGAAGAGGCAAGTATCTCCTCAATAACGTGATAGCGCATGTCTCCATTGCCTTGACAAATACCACTTGTACCACTTTCCCTGGCTTCTGTTATAACTTTTATTGATCCTGCATCCAAATCCTCGTGTAGTTGTTCAACCCATTCAGATGTGCAGTAGTTATCGGATTTTTCTGAATTTTTACTGCCTACCTCACTAAAAACGTGAAAGTCTGCTGAGAATTCAGATATATACTTTGCTTTTTCTTTATTTGAAAGGTCGATCGTTCCGTTAGAGATCTCAATGTATTTACAGTTGTACATTTTACAATAATCATAATATTGATCAATTTTATTTTGACTTAGAAACTTCTCAAAAAGAGTGCCGCCAAAAAAATAATAAATGTTATGGTCCATTAAACAATTTATTTTCTCTTGAAGTTGTTTCGTTATGAGAGACGTCCCCCAGCCAAATTTAACAAAGTCGATCAATTCAGGTGAGCTAGTGATAGCGTCTTGAAATGCATGTAACGATAACCCGTTATCAATTAACACAGTGAGTCCTTTTGTTCTCGGCTTTAATTGTCTTTCTGGAAGAATTAATCCAGAAGTTGATGTGACATTCATACGTTTTTCCTCTCAATCACTGGTATTTTTCTGTTTTTGTTCACTTCCATAATAAAATGGCTGTTGTGCTCCTTAGAGCAAAAACCTATATCCTCAGGATCAAAATCTAAATTTGTTTCATCAAAAAATTTCTGTGTAACATGTGAGTGAATAATTCTAGTCCTAACTTCTGCGGCTGTGATCGTATTCGATCCTAAAATTACGTTTTTTATATATTCTGCACAGGCTAGGTCATCATCTCCGGTAGGATGAGAAGCAATGATGTTAATGATGAGCTTCTTATCGGCTAATGAATTTAACTTCCTAACATATTCGGCTGTGCATTTTGCGTTTGAAAAGCCAGTAACAAAGAGGTGTTTCGTATTTAAAGAGTGCAGCGTTGCTTTAACACCATTTGTTGTTTTTTGAACAAGAGTTTTATCAGTCAACCTTTCCTGTGTAATTTGTTTAGGAGAGTTACTTAAGTCAAACCCTTTTATCGCTATGCCGTGTTCTTCTCCAGCTAATAGGTAATGTGGATGTTTTTTTTTCAATGTTATTGCCTCATCAGTCGACTTAACGAGTAGTATGTTTCTCACGCCTCCTAAAAAGGCATAATGAGCTACTGTGAATGCACGTATGACGTCAATAACGATATTAATATCTGATCGTTCCAACTCGAGATTATTTCCCTGATGTATGGCAATAGTCATTTTATATCTCTCCTATAACAGGCTTAGTTTCAAGGTTACTATATTCGCCTAGCAAAAGAGATGTTCCTAAAAAACTGTCTGCATCTTTTATTGTAAAAAAAGGTAGTGAACAATTAAGAAATTTGTCGAATTTTAGGTTACGATATTAAGCCTCTTGTAGTAAGATGAAGGTAAATGCGTTGTATTCAACGTCACTCTTAAAATGGATGTGTGTAACTATGACAAAATCAGTGATTTATCTATATGGGTTCTTGTTCAGTTTGTATGTATTTTATTTGATGATCATTGGCCAATTAACAATGGACATGCTAGTCATAGTTATATTTCTACTAATCCCGATTATTAGCTTACAACGAATGTACCGTAAGAAGTCTGCTGCGCAAAGGGAGTTGAACGAAAAATTAGCGACTATAACGGCAAAAGAAAAGAGTTTGCAAAAAGAAATAAATGAAAAAAAACAAATCATTCATGATCTCGACTTAATTCATCTCGCTTATGATGTAACGAACAAAACGATTCATGTCTCAAGTAGGATTGAGAGCATTTTTGAGTGTACAAAAGAAGAATTTGAACGTAATCCATTTAAGTGGCAAGATGTCATCCACCAAGAAGATATGAAGCTTGCTTTAAATAAAGAGAAACAATTATTATTTGGAACTTCCATTACATATACCCATCGAATTGAACTGGAGAATCAAAAGGTTAAATGGGTTGAGAATAAGGCTGTTCCGTTCAATGATTCAAACGGAAAATTGGTGAGTGTTTATCGGACATTTTTGGATATTACTGAGCAAAAAATGCGTGAAGACCAATTAAGACAGCTTGCTTTCTATGATGATTTAACTGAATTGCCAAATAGAAAGCTCCTAGACATCCAATTAAAAAAAGCATTAGCACGATCGAAGCGCCATGATCATACCCTTGTGACAATGTTTATCGATTTGGATGGATTTAAAAAGGTGAATGATACGTATGGTCATGAGAGTGGTGATCTCCTATTAAAAGAAGTAGCCAATAGGTTAAACGAAAGTGTTCGTGAGGAAGATTTAATTGTCAGACTCGGTGGGGACGAATTTGTTATTGTTTGTGAGGAAGCAGATAAAGAGGAAGCGAGTGATATTGCTGAAAGGATTATCACAACTGTTTCTAAGCCATTTTTAATAAAGGATCAAGAAGTTACGGTCTCACCAAGCATAGGAATTAGCGTTTATCCAGAAGATGGAGAAAATAGGGAAACGCTAATTGAAAATGCCGATAAGGCAATGTATCATGCGAAAAGAAAGGGTAAAAATAATTATCAATTTTATACAGAAGATCTGAGCGATGTTCAATCTCGCAAGTTTGATATCTTTGAAAAAATATTTAAAAGTGTATCAAAAATGAGAAATTAGAGACGATAAAATGTAAATTTTATTACATTTACTCGATTTTGTCACATTGTCAAATAGCTTGAATAGAATGGAGCTACTAACGGATAAAAAAGTTAGTAGCTTTTTTTAATGCTATTAAAGCAAAGGAAGGAGTCATTGCAATTAAAAATTGAGCTAAAAAAGCGGTTTTGACCTTTTCTGTACTTGTGTTGTTCAACTTTTGTCTAAATAGTGAAATGAGTGATTATTTTAATGAGATATATTCTGACGAAAGGTTTGAGGGGACGACCTTGTGAGGTATATGATTTGAAAAAGAACAGAATAAAAGGTCAATCATTTACTATAAATTGGATTTTAAAAAGAAAGGTGTGATTTTCTTTGATTGAAAACTACTTAGAGGAACGATTTGGGATTGTTAAGGAAGATATATTGGTTTCTCCTGCAACAAACCAACAAGCAACGGTCAAAGAAGTCTTACACACAATTGAACAAAGAGGACATGCGGATCTAGTATTAAGAAAGATTAAATCCATTCAGTCTCTAGGGAGAAAAGGGGTAATTGTATATCTAACCGGGCAGTTTGAATTGGATCGAAGAAAATTAAAATGAAAGAAGGGTTAAAGCACAAGGGCAAAACAGACCTGGTGCTTTAACCGATTCTGCTTTTGTATTAAAAGTAAAAAGAGTAACAGAAACCAATCTATCAATGGAAGAATAGAAGGTTGCTGTTACTCATTATCTCGTTACTTATTCGGATTGATCATTTTTCTTTGCCTTAAAGAGGTCCTTTAAAGAAGTCTTTGCTGCTACTTTTTGATCTTCTTTTTTTTCATGTTTGTTTTCCTTGTGCGCATACCATGAAATAATTTTCAATTTAAGCACCACCGTTCATTGTTTTAATTATTATTTTATATACGCTTTGTCCAAGTATATGAATGTAAGTGATTAATATGACAAAAAAGTAGTATTACTAGATTTCTAGGATAACTCTTTCGAACAAGCAACACGACCTGAAAAGAACGTAGCCCCTCCGCCCATATCGGATAGACGGTCAGGTGTTAATGCATTGACAAGTTGCTTCTTTCCGGGCGTATCAGCCCATAAGCCTTGACTGACAAGAACACCAGGAAGAACATTCTCTCCTACTGCGGCTATTAATTCACATTCGCCTTGATTATTCCAGATTCGAATCATGTCACCGTCTGCAATTCCAAGTTTTTGTGCATCCAATTGATTTATATGAACTTTAGGTTCTTTTTCTAACGTTATGTGCTTATCGTTATTGGAAAACGTGGAATTTAAGAAATTATGATTTGGGCCAGGAACAAATAGAAAGGGAAACTCGCCGTCATCAACCAAAGGTATGTGTGTCGGTAACCCAGGATATCCATCTTTGACCATAGTTTCTGAATAAAGTTCAATTTTATGACTTGGAGTAGTAAGGTTGTCTAAAGAAAATGACTTTCGATCTGCTTTGATATACAGTTTTTCATCTAATTCATCGAACTGTACATCTTTTAAGAAAGGATTCTCTGGATGATGGACAGCTTGACGAACTAATTCTTCGTCTGAATCTTGTAAGGCATCGTCTGTAAATCCCATGGATCTTGCTAACAATCGGAATACCTCAGTGTTTGACTTACTATCTCCATATGGTTCTATAATAGGCTTTTGCATATGAATGTAATGATGCCAATAAGACGTATAGAAATCAGTGTTCTCAAAAGCTGAAGTGGCTGGTAATACTACGTCTGCAAATGTCGCTGTTTCTGTTAAAAATAAGTCATGAACAACAGTAAACAAATCCTCGCGTGCCAACCCTTTTCGCACTTTATTACTATCCGGTGTGACGACTGCGGGATTGCAATTATAAATATAAAGAGACCTTACAGGAGGAGTTGTTTCTAGTAACACTTTTCCTAGTTCGTTCATGTTAAACACGCGAGTTTGTTTATTTTTTAGCAGATCTGGTCGCTGCAATGCTGACGAGTTGTGAGATAAAAATCCTGAATTTGATTTGAGCGCACCACCGCCTTTTTCAAGCCATGCTCCTGTAAGGGCTGGCAAACATGAAATCGTCCGCACAATCATCCCACCATTATCGTGGTGCTGTAAGCCATTCCCGATACGTATAAGGGAGGGGGAGGTGGCAGCATACATACGAGATAATTTATAAATGTCATCGACTGGCACTCCAGTAATCACAGAAACCGTTTCAGGATCATATTGCTTTACATGCTCTTCTAATTGTTGATATCCAACCGTGTATTTTTTCATAAATGGTTCATTAACTAACTTTTCTTTAAAAAGAATATGCATCATTCCAAGAGCTAGCGCGCTATCAGTACCTGGAACAATCGGAATAAACCAGTCAGCCATTTTGCCTGTTTGGTTTTTATGAACATCAATGACGATGATTTTCGCCCCATTTTTTCGTGCTTTTTGAGCCAACATCATTTGGTGCATGTTTGTACTGACAGCATTAATTCCCCACAAAATAAAAAGTTTCGTCTCCGTTGTTTCCTCAGGGTCTGTTCCATATGCTCCACCCATCGTATAGCGATAGCCTACAGACCCTGCAGCTTGACAGATAGTCCGGTCAAGCTGACTGGCACCTAGTCGATGAAAAAAGCGACGATCCATACCTTCTGCATTGATGTTTCCCATATTTCCATAGAAGCTGTATGGAAGGATTGACTCAGGTCCTTCGTTTTCAATTAATTCTTGCCAGTTGGAAGCAATGATTTCGATGGCTTCCTCCCAGGAAATAGGAGTAAAGGTTCCTTCGCCTTTAGCACCGACACGTTTTAGCGGAGTGGTCAGTCGCTTCGGATCATAGAGACGTTCTGTCATAAGACGAACTTTGTTGCAAATCGCTCCTTGTGTAACAGGGTGATTAGGATCACCCTCAATCTTAACAATTTTCCCCGCTTTTTTATGTACTAATAGTCCACACTGATCAGGACAATCTAAAGAACAAACCGCTGGGGAAATTCCGTCTTCTTTTGATACAAATGATTGCATAATTTTAACCCTTTCCAAAATGAAGTTAGTAGATTATATCATTTAATTGAATAGTAGAAAAGTTTAAGAGGCCACTGAAAAAGGTACGGTTTTAACCTTTTTCAATGGCCTCATCTGTTATTGTCATTTTCTTTATTTAACAAAAGCAGCTCCTACAATAACTAGTAGGATGAAAAGCACAACGATTAACGCAAATCCGCTACCACCTGTGCCGTAGTAACCCATGTGGAATACCTCCTTTTTGAGTTGCTATACTACACTGTATGATGAGGTGGTGAATTTGATTGGGCAGGGGACCATTAAATGAAAAATTAAGCAGGTGCCTATTGATCATAAGTCAATCAAATATAGGAGAATCTTATCATTTGAAAAAATTATGATAAAATAAAAGGAAATGAAACTTGAGGAGTTTATTATGCATATCGATCATTTAAAAATATTTGTCACTGTTGTAGAGTTAAAGCATTTTTCAAAAGCGGCAAAGGTTCTAAATTTATCACAGCCAAATGTTAGTCTTCATATACGCAATCTAGAAAGTGAATTAGAAACAACGTTGTTTATTCGTTCACCGAAACAAGTAAAAGTAACAGCAGCAGGAGAGATGTTTTATATAAAGGCAAGACAAATGTTATCTCTTTATGAAGAAGCAAAGCAGGAAATTGCCGATCAACAACATATTGTTCAAGGTACGATCAAAATTGGAGCTAGTTTTACGATAGGGGAATACATCCTCCCAAGAGTCCTTGCTGAATATGCGAACGATCACCCAAAGGTCAATGTTGAAGTAATGGTTGGAAATACAGAAGAAGTTATGGAGAAAACACGGACAAATGAATTAGATATTAGCTTAATTGAAGGAGAAGTTAGCGAGCAGGAAGTAGAAGCTGTCCCGTTCATGGATGATGAGATGATTATTATTGCTTCAAGTTCCCATCCATTAGCACAAGTCAGTTTAGTAACTCCTGAATTATTACAAGATCAAGTATGGATATTAAGAGAGAGTGGATCCGGAACAAGGGCGTATAGTAACCAATTGATTCAGCATCTAGAATTACAAATGAAGCGATCCTTTGTCTTTAGTAGCAGCCAAGGAATCAAAGAGGCGGTTTCTGCAGGACTTGGTATAGCGATGATCTCACGCTTAACTGTAAGGAAGGAATTAGAATTAGGTGAGCTAAAAGAAATCGATATTGCAAACCAAAGGTTCACACGAAAATTATCTATTATAAAAGGGAAACATGAATTTGTCTCACGAGCACATGATTTATTTATCGAGAAAATACTAAATTTAAATAAATCGTAAAATCTACAATGAAGATAACAAGCTCTGCTCTTTGCAAACCTTCTATGAGAAAGCCACTCATAGAAGGTTTTTTTAATATTTACATTCTAACAGAAGGGTAACTGACAAGGTAATAACTTACCCTTTTCCCCCTCCTCCACAAAATAAAACATATTCTTTCTGAAAAATTGTATTTTTTTGAAGGAATTGAAATGTTTTGGTCGAATTAAGTATGTGTAAGGAAATCGAATACATTTTTTTGTCGCAGGAGGAGTAAAGATGAGAGAAGTAGTCATTGTAAGTGCAGTACGGACGCCAGTTGGAACATTCGGTGGTTCATTAGCGAGTGTATCAGCAGTTGATTTAGGGGTTGTCGCAACAAAAGAAGCAATCAAACGAGCAAATATTGCTCCAGAACTAGTTGATGAAGTACTAATTGGAAACATTCTGTCAGCTGGTCTTGGCCAAAACGTAGCACGTCAAGTTGCTATTAATGCTGGCTTACCAGAAACTACACCAGCTACAGCGATTAATAAATTATGTGGTTCAGGTCTTCGTACGGTTAGTATGGGAGCGCAATTTATTGCATTAGGAGATGCTGACGTAGTTTTAGCTGGTGGAATTGAAAGCATGAGTAACGCTCCTTATGTTCTACCAAATGCACGTTGGGGTCAACGTATGGGACATGGCCAGTTAATTGATACAATGATTCACGATGCCTTAACAGACAAATTTAATGATTTTCATATGGGTATTACTGCTGAAAACATTGCAGAACAATGGGAATTAAGCAGAGAGTCGCAAGATGAGTTTGCCCTACATAGCCAACATAAGGCAGAAAAAGCACAAAAAGAGGGCCGTTTTAAAGATGAAATCGTCCCAGTTGAAATCCCGCAAAGAAGAGGGGAGCCAATTGTAGTTGATACAGATGAGCATCCAAAGCATGGTTTAACAATCGAAAAGCTTGCAAAGCTACGTCCTGCCTTTAAGAAGGATGGTACGGTTACTGCAGGGAATGCATCTGGAATTAACGATGGAGCAGCTATGGTAGTCTTAATGGCAAAAGAAAAAGCAGAAGAGCTTGGACTTGAGCCATTAGCGACAATTAAATCATACGGAAATGCAGGACTTGATCCAAAAATTATGGGATATGGACCGGTACCAGCAACGAAACAAGCGTTAGAGCGTGCTGGATTAACAGTGGAAGATTTAGATTTAATCGAAGCTAACGAAGCTTTTGCAGCACAATCATTAGCTGTCGTAAAAGATCTTGGCTTAGATCCTGAAAAGGTCAATGTAAACGGTGGTGCAATTGCGTTAGGTCACCCTGTAGGGGCTTCTGGTACACGTGTGTTAGTAACTTTGTTACATGAAATGCAGCGCAGAGATGCGAAGCGCGGTTTAGCGACGCTTTGTATCGGTGGCGGTCAAGGAACAGCACTTATTGTTGAACGTAACTAAATAGAAGAAAAAGGTTCATTTTAGAGACACTGAAAAGGTCGATTGTATCTTTTCAGTGTCTTTTTTTTAATAAAGGCTGTTTCGTAAAGAGTGTTGCTGTGAAGAAATTGTGTTTTCTCGTAGTGAAATGGAGCGGAAGTCACTCGACTCCTGCGGGTTGAAGAGGTAGGGGCGAGACCCCACAGGCAAATAGCCGAGGAGGCTCGGCACCTCCCCGCGGAAAGCGAGTGGCTGGAGCGCAATGGAACGAACATGTGGAGGACACGTAACCCATAAAAACAACAAAGTATGCGAAACAGCCTTCATAAAAGAGTCTTTTTTCTATTAGTACAATGAATAAAAAGAGTTCTAACTATAAGAGGAACATGGTATGATGAAATAGGAAAATGAATGAATATTCACTCAAGAGGGGGCAGAGCTGTGAAAGGAAAAGCAGTTATTGTGACAGGTGGTAGCAATGGCATGGGAAAAGCAATGGCCAAACGATTTGCAAAACAAGGTGCTTTTGTGACAATTAGTGGGCGGGATGAGGAAAAATTGGAACGTGCAAAAGAAGAAATTGAGACGTTTGATGGACAGGTATTACCAATTGTCATGGATGTTCGTGACCCAGAAAAAGTCCAATGGATGGTCAGTCAAACGAAAGAGAAGTTTGGAGCAGTTGACTACCTTGTTAACAATGCGGCAGGAAATTTTCTCGTCCCAGCAGAGCAGTTATCACTAAACGGCTGGAACTCTGTTATTGACATTGTCTTAAATGGAACATGGTATTGCACACAAGCGGTGGCAAAGGACTGGATCAAAGAGAAAAAGACTGGGAGCATCATCAATATTGTTGCAACATACGCTTGGACAGCAGGACCAGGTGTTGTTCACTCTGCTAGCGCTAAGGCTGGTGTATTAGCGATGACGAGATCACTCGCTGTTGAATGGGGAAGCAAGTACGGAATTCGCGTCAATGCAATTGCACCAGGGCCAATTGAAGGTACTGGAGGAGTCGATAAGCTGATTGAGAATGAGCGTGTTCATAAAAAAATTATAGAAGGCATTCCGGCAAAACGATTTGGAAAAGTAGAGGAAGTAGCTGGAGTCGCTGCGTTTCTCTTCTCAGAAGAAGCCCGTTATATTAACGGAGATTGCATTACCATCGATGGGGCGCAATGGTTAAGCGGGGCTTCTTATAAGCTGTAGTGAACTTCAGGCCCTCTAAGTATAAGTGCAAGTTAAGGTTTACGGAGTGCCGTTATATTGCTCAAAACAAATCCCGTTTTAAAGAGTCTTTGAGCAAATAACGGCTTTTACTACACTTGTAATTCATTTTACTCTATAAAGGATGGTAATCATTCGCATGTTCCGTTTGAATAGCTAATTTATAGATTTTTTCATTTAAATATTTACGATCAAGTTCCAATATCGCTTCTTTTTTGATTCCTTGCTGGATGTAACGAGAGAATTGCCATACCATCTTTTTAATTCTTGTCTCATTTTGTGAGGCAATTAATTGTAAGGAGTCGATCATAGCAGCAACAACGGATACATCCTCGATCCCGTAATGTCTGATTTGATAGTAGCAACGATATAAATAGTCTTCAAAATGTCGCTGTTTTACGATGACACGTAAACTTTCAAATTTATCATTATAATAAGAACGATGAAGGTTCTTTTTTGCTAACACTTTCAGAATTCTAGCTAGTGCTCGAATGCCGCTAATGGCCGTATTCGGGTCATTTGTGCCTGGAGATAGCGCTCGTAAAGTAATTTCAACAAGCTTTGTAAGGCCAAAATCAATATCTTGAATAGTCGCCCGTTCTTCTCCTACATGAAACAAATCTTGATACGTAGCCTGATCTACGTTGCTTTTCTTATTTCCCCAAAAGGAAAGGATGGTTGAACCTTTTTCAATAAACTCACCAAGTCCAACTTCTACTTTGATAATAATATCATCATCACTTGCTTGCTCAACTAATTTATCGATTTCAACAACAAGCAGATACCCTGATTTCTCAGAATGAATGTATGTAGGCTCAATTAAATTTAGTTCTTCACTCTCCCAATCTTTCCACGGCTCATCTGCAGCTTCAATCATCTCATCTTCATAATTGGCATGAATCGATTCAATTGTATTTCGCGTAATATGATGAATTAAATTACTCACTTGAATCCATCTTCCTACATGATGGACAAAAAATACAAAAAAGCCTACACAAACGATCGCATATAACACAGCTAGTGTCGGTGAGAGAAACAACGTTTGCTCCTTTGTTTCTCGAATGAACAACAATAAAATTAAAGCATACACAAATCCGCCAATGAAAACACCAAGAATTCGCTGTGTGTTGTCATCCGTTAAAAAATCCTGCATTGTCCGTGGAGAAAATTGTGATAAGTAGGTTGTAAGAACGACCATAATCGTTGAAAATGAAATGGTTGTCATCGTTAACAGA
Organism: Halalkalibacter alkaliphilus; assembly: GCF_023555415.1. Taxonomy (GTDB): domain Bacteria; phylum Bacillota; class Bacilli; order Bacillales; family Bacillaceae_D; genus Halalkalibacter; species Halalkalibacter alkaliphilus. The sequence continues at coordinate 248,903 of NZ_JAKRYL010000002.1, forward strand.
GAAGAAGCGATTGTGCTTAACAGAGTCTGTGCCAAACCAATGTCAACGATAAAAAATCCAGGCAAAACATCATTGTTTACATACATATCAAATAGAACACTCAAGAAGGCGAGTATAAAAGAGACGAGTCCATATAATGCCGGGATAAACCAAAAATGTGAGCGCAACATAAGCCATGTGGGACGATTTTTCATGACAAACAACCTCCCTCTTTAACGATGTATTACGTAGTATTTTTAGTTATTTTGTCAAAATTAAACATTTAACTTTTCGTTTATGCAGGAAAATGAGCCGATCATGCGGAAACATGTGAAGAGTGAAAAAGAATAAAGGAGTGTTTAGATGGCCATTCAATACCCAAGCAATGAAGAAGTGAAGCAATTATTACACGAAAGCAAACGAATTGCAGTTGTCGGTCTGTCAGCAAACCCAGAGCGAACGTCATACATGGTGTCAGAAGCAATGCAAAAAGCAGGATATGAGATCATCCCAGTCAATCCTACAGCAGATGAAGTTCTAGGGGTGAAAGCAGTTAAATCACTTAAAGAAATTGAAGGTGACATTGATATTGTTAATGTTTTTAGAAGAAGTGAATTTCTCCCGGAAGTAGCACGTGAAACGATTGAAGTGGGAGCTAAGTCTTTTTGGGCGCAACTCGGGCTTGAAAACGAAGAGGCATACGATATGTTAACTGAAAAAGGAATTCAAACCGTCATGAATCGCTGCATAAAAGTCGAACATGCAAAGTGGAAATAGAAACAGTGGTTAAAAATAGAGAGAATGAATACTGAACAAGGTGAAAAGTCACTCAATAATCAGTACGTTGATCTATACTAGCAATGTCTTTGCACGTAGCCGCCTTCTATGAGAAACCCACTCATAGAAGGTTTTTTAAGATATTACATAATGGGGAGAGGACAAGGTGAAATTAATTCTTATTTCACCGAAACATTGAAGCTGCAAGGCTAGTGAAAAAGGTTACCATTAGCCTTTTTCACTAGCCTTGCAGAGCCCACCCTTTTCTTTTCAGAATGTTAAAGAAAATGCAGGATAATCGAAAAGAGGTTGCGAATACAGAAATAACCGCTACAATAGATAAAGCAGCACTGTTCGATAAATAGAAACATTTGTTCGTTTGTGCTACAATACGAAAAGTAGCATGTTGAAAGGAGTACCAACTTTGGCTAAGAAACAACATTTGGATTATAACGATGATGCGATACAAGTATTAGAAGGGTTAGAGGCAGTGAGAAAGCGTCCGGGGATGTACATCGGGAGTACAGACGCTCGTGGTCTCCATCACCTTGTTTATGAAATAGTTGATAACTCCGTTGACGAAGCACTTGCTGGACACGGATCATACATAAATGTTACGGTACACCGCGATAACAGTATCTCTGTTAGTGATGAAGGACGAGGAATGCCTACAGGAATGCATAAATCTGGGAAACCAACACCTGAAGTTATTCTTACGGTCTTGCATGCCGGTGGAAAGTTCGGACAAGGAGGCTATGCGACAAGTGGAGGTCTCCATGGTGTAGGGGCTTCTGTCGTAAATGCCTTATCGGAATGGCTCGTTGTTGAAATTAAGCGAGATGGGCAAGTATATAAGCAACGTTTTGAAAATGGCGGCAAACCTGCTACTACACTTGAGAAGACAGGGAAGACGCGCAAATCAGGCACAACCATTCATTTCAAGCCCGACCCAACCATTTTTAGCGCAACTACGTATAACATTGAAACGTTAACAGAACGATTACGTGAAGCGGCATTCCTTTTAAAAGGATTAAAAATTGAACTAGTCGATTTACGTGGCGAAGGTTCACAGCAAGAGTTTTATTTTGAAAATGGAATTGAAGCGTTTGTTGAATATTTAAATGAGGACAAAGAAACGTTAAGTCCCGTCGTCTTTTTCTCAGGAGACCAAAACGACATTGAAGTTGAATTCGCTTTCCAGTTTAACGATGGGTATACAGAAAATGTTCTTTCCTTCGTTAACAATGTTCGTACAAAAGATGGCGGAACACATGAACTTGGTGCAAAAGCAGCAATGACGCGCGCTGTAAATGAATATGCACGTAAAGTGAAACTGTTAAAAGATAGAGATAAAAATTTAGATGGATCAGATATTCGCGAAGGCTTCACTTCAATCATTTCCGTTCGCGTACCTGAAGCAAAGCTTCAATTCGAGGGGCAAACAAAAGGAAAGCTCGGTACAACCGAAGCTCGATCGGCAGTAGATAGCGTTGTTTCTGAGAAGCTGTCTTATTTCTTTGAGGAAAACCCTGATGTCAGTACAATGCTCATAAAAAAAGCTGTGAAAGCCGCACAAGCGCGTGAAGCGGCAAGAAAAGCACGTGAAGACGCTAGAAACGGCAAGAAGAGCAAGCGGAAGGACGTCCTATTAAGCGGGAAGCTGACACCAGCTCAATCGAAAAATCCACAACGTAATGAATTGTATTTAGTTGAGGGTGATTCCGCTGGAGGATCGGCTAAACAAGGACGAGACCGTAAGTTCCAAGCTGTTTTGCCTTTACGGGGGAAAGTTATTAACACAGAAAAAGCAAAGCTTGAAGATATTATGAAAAATGAAGAAATTCGGACGATTATTCATACGATCGGTGCAGGGGTTGGGTCTGATTTTACGTTAGAAGATGTCAATTATGATAAAATCGTCATTATGACTGATGCGGATACCGATGGTGCGCACATTCAAGTCCTTTTGCTAACATTCTTTTATCGTTATATGCGCCCGCTGTATGATGCAGGGAAAATATACATTGCTTTGCCTCCGCTTTATAAAATCAGCAAAGGCAGCGGAAAAAAAGAAGTAATCGAATATGCGTGGGACGAGCGTGAACTTGATAAGGCGACGAAAAAAGTCGGTCGTGGCTATACATTACAACGTTATAAAGGTTTAGGTGAAATGAACGCAACTCAGCTATGGGAAACAACGATGGACCCAGAAACGAGAACGCTAATTCGTGTGAAACTAGATGATGCAGCACGTGCTGAAAAGCGTGTCACGACATTAATGGGAGATAAAGTTGAACCTAGACGAAAATGGATTGAGTCTCATGTTGCATTTGGGATGGAAGAAGACTCAAACATCTTAGAAAACGAAAACTTAGCAATTATTGAGGAGGAGTAAGCTTGGCACAAACAGAGCGTTACTTAGACCTTCCCTTAGAAGAAGTCATCGGTGACCGATTTGGTCGCTATAGTAAATACATTATTCAGGAGCGTGCATTACCTGATGCAAGAGACGGCTTAAAACCCGTACAACGGAGAATTTTATACGCAATGTATAAAGATGGAAACACAGCAGATAAACCGTTCCGTAAATCAGCGAAAACCGTTGGTAACGTCATCGGTAACTATCACCCACATGGTGATTCATCTGTGTATGAAGCGATGATTCGAATGAGTCAGGAATGGAAGGTTCGTAACCTACTAGTTGATATGCACGGAAACAACGGATCAATTGATGGCGACCCACCGGCAGCGATGCGTTATACAGAAGCGAGATTATCGAAAATTGCATCACAGCTTCTGCGTGACATTGATCGCGATACGGTTGACTACATTCCTAACTTTGATGATACAGAGGATGAACCAGTTGTCCTTCCAGCCATGTTTCCGAACTTGCTAGTCAATGGCTCCACAGGAATTTCCTCTGGTTATGCAACCGACATCCCTCCGCATCATTTAGGGGAGATTATTGACGGTGTTATCATGCAAATGGAAAAGCCAACAACAACGCTTGATGATCTGTTACATGTCATTAAAGGCCCTGACTTTCCTACAGGAGGTATCGTTCAAGGTCTCGATGGCATCCGCCAAGCATATCGTACCGGAAAAGGAAAGGTCGTCGTTCGGGCGAAAACAGAAGTGGAAGAGTTGCGCGGAGGTCGTGAGCAAATTGTCATCACGGAAATTCCATATGAAGTCGTTAAGTCTAACTTAGTGAAAAAAATGGATGAGCTTCGCTTTGATAAGAAAGTAGACGGAATTGCAGAAGTTCGAGATGATACCGATCGTACTGGTTTACGAATCGTTGTTGAGTTGAAAAAAGAAGCGGATGCAAATGCAATCTTAAACTATCTATTAAAAAATACTGATTTACAAGTTACATATAATTTCAACATGGTAGCAATCGCCAATAAAGCACCGAAATTAATGGGACTGCAAGCACTAATCCAAGCATACATTGACCATCAAAAGCTTGTCTTTACAAGACGTGCCAAATACGATTTGAACAAAGCGTTGGACCGTCAACATATTGTTCAAGGGCTCATTAAGGCGATTTCAATTCTAGACGAAGTCATTGCAACCATTCGTGCGTCTAAAGATAAAAAGAATGCGAAAGATAACCTGATTGCACAATTTGAATTTACAGAAGCACAAGCAGAAGCAATTGTTACATTGCAACTATACCGTTTAACAAATACGGATATTACAACACTCGAAGAAGAAGCAGCTGAGCTAGAACGCCGTATTCATGAGCTAGAAGCGATTCTAGGCAGTGAGAAAAAGCTTATCCAAGTTATTAAGAGCAATCTTCAAACGATTAAAAAAGAATTTGCTGACCCACGCCGTACGGTAATTAAAGAAGAAATCGAAGAAATCAAAATCAATATGGACGTCCTCATTGCATCAGAAGACGTTATGGTTACCGTTACAAAAGAAGGCTATGTAAAACGAACAAGCATCCGTTCATACGGGGCATCAAATGGAGAGAATCCTGGGATGAAGGAAGGAGATTACCTACTCGGGCATTTTGAAATTAACACAACAGAAACGTTGTTGTTGTTTACAAAGTCCGGAAACTATCTCTATATTCCAGTTCACCAGCTCCCAGATATCCGTTGGAAAGACAACGGCCAACATGTAGCCAACCTAGTTAGCGGGTACAATTCAGATGATGAAATTATTAAAGCATTGCCAGTTAAAGAGTTTAAAGAAGAGCAATCGCTTCTGTTTATCACGAAAAATGGAATGGCTAAAAAGTCACAATTGTCCCTATACCAAGCTCAACGTTTTTCAAAGCCTTTAATGGCTCTAAAGTTGAAGGAACATGACGAAGTTGTAGCTTGTATGTTAACAAATGGAAATGAAGAATTATTTATCGCAACCCACCTAGGATACGGGCTCTGGCTCGGTGAAGAAGAAATTAACCTAGTTGGCCAAAGAGCAGCTGGTGTCAAAGCAATTAACCTAAAGGAAGAAGACCATGTTGTCGATGCGTCCACATTCCTAGCAGACGATAAGAAAGTTGAATTTATCATCGTCACACAGCGCGGGGCAGTGAAAAAGGTACCAATTACCGAATTTGATAAGTCAAGTAGAGCGAAACGCGGACTTGTCATGTTACGTGAATTAAAATCAAATCCACATCGAGTCATCGCATGCAAACGAGTAAAAGATCAAGATGGAACGTTTGTAGTTATCACTGATAAGAATCATGAAGAAACATTGGAAGTAGATAACTATCGAAATAGTGATCGTTATAGCAATGGATCGTTCATCATTGACGTATCAACTAGCGGCAATGTGATTGAAGTTCGAGAAGAGATTGATACAACACCGAAAAACGAGGATTAATTGAAACCGTTGAAAAAGGGGGACCTTTTTCAGTGAGTAGAGGGTACTGAAAATGGACTATTTTCAGTACCCTTCATTAATGCTTTAAATAGTACAAAAGGTAACCATAACAATATTATGTAAACTAAAAGAAAAGGAAGAAGACGATGAAAGGAACAACTCACCTGATTGGTGGTTTGACGGCAGCTGTGATCTATGAAAATCAGTTTCCCGGAACAATTAATGAGCCATTTTTATTTTATACAACGGCATTAGCAGGAGCCATTATTCCAGACATTTGCCACCCTAAATCAATGATCGGCAGAAGACTACCGATAGTATCAAGAACGATTAGCACCGTTTTTGGACATCGCTCGTTTAGTCATAGCCTGCTATTTCTTGTGATTGTTCATATGCTTACCGAGCAATTAACGATCCAAGGAGCCAATGCAATCCAACTCGGACTCCTTCTTGGTGTGGGCAGTCATATTGTACTTGATGCGATGACCCCACAAGGAGTGAAATTATTTTATCCAATCAAAATGAATGTGAGAACACCCATTTATGTTAAAACAGGTTCCGTCATTGGAGAAACCGTTGTTACGTTTTGCTTGGGAGGACTGCTTGTTTTTTATTTGTTTTCGTAAGGATTCGTAAGAAAAGGAAGGTACCGATTACTAACGGATTCCGTTTCCTATCAAAACATTATAAAAGCAAGCTAAAATGCCTATCAAATTGTATAGTAATTTGATGGGCATTGATATAGTTGGATTTATACGTTTTTTGAGTGAAATTTCGTATGTTAAATTGTATTACAAATTCCCCTTCATAAAGGTGATGAATGCCAAACCAGTCCAGAAAAGAAGGGGAAAAGATCTTCATAAAGTTGATGAATGCCAAACCAGTTCAGAAAAGAAGGGGAAAAGATCTTCATAAAGCTGATGAATGCCAAACAGCCTAGAAAAGCATGGGGAAGAGTCTTCATAAAGCCAATGAAGACCCAAACAGATAAATCAGTATGGAAAAAAGAACTTCATACAAACCAATATGTATTTTTATTGTTGAAGATGCGATTATAAATAAATATAAGAATTAGCTTAGATTAATGACTGGGCTATTTTTCATGGAAAAAGCACCGCATTTTATGCGGTGCAATTAGATATACATTTTCATGTGTAAATCTGGTTTTTTTGCGATAGGTAACGGAATTCGCAACCTATTTACGGCACCTCCCTTTATCGTTTATTGATATTTTGGGCGGTAGAAAAGTAATATGATAAACCCACATAAAGATATGATTCCACATAAGAAAAAGACAAAAGGTAAATTTATTCTGTCTGCAAACTCTCCTGCGACCAACGGCCCAGCCAAAATTCCAATGGCATAAAAGGATTGATAAAACCCCATTGCTGAGCTTTTCAATTCACTTGTAGCAAGTTGAATCACCATACCCAAAAGGAGAGGAAAAATAATCCCAAGTAATAAGCCAATTCCAGCATGGATGAGACAAAACAATAAAAATGAGTTTACTAGAGGAGGCATGAACAATAACAGTGTCATGAAAGCAAAACAAAAGAGTAAAACAAGTTTTTGCTTTTTTAGATCAATTTGATAAAACATAAGCCAAACGGAAGCAAGTGCATGCGGGATAAAAAATGAACAAACTAACAACGTGATTGCATGACTGCCTGATGAAAGCTGTGTTGTATACATCGGTGAAAACCCAAAAATGGTAATAAACAAAATCGCATGTCCACTTAACGAGAGGAATGTAATCGTTTTTAGTCCATGGATTTGATACGTCTTTTGTATATGCGAAGTTATTTTAATAGGTTTTTTATTTGTTGATCCAGTAACTTCTTTAATACGAAAAGCTAAGATTAGCCCAATGATGGAGGTAACAGCAGCAACCCAAAACGGAAATGACCAACCTAGTTGGATGACTAAATACCCGCTAATCATCATGCTAAAGAATTGCGCAAACACTGTTAAAAATTGCACACGACTCATCGCTTTGGAAGCATCTTCTGTCTTAAAATATTGAGAATACAACACAGTTGCCATCACCCACATCGCAGCAGTAATTCCTGCTAAAAGACGTGAAGTAAAGATTCCGATAAACGATTGCGTGAAAATAAGCAGAAGGCTGCTAATGAATGCGATAACAAAACCAGAAATGAGTAGTGGCTTTCGTAAACCTGCCAGTCGGTCTGAAAGGACACCTAAAGGAAAACGCAGGATGATTTGTGTCACCCCATAACTTCCTAAGATGATTCCAATGATAGAATAGCTAAAACCAATATCCTCTAAATATAAGCCAAAAACAGGTATGTAAATATAAGTGCAAAACCAAAAACAAAAGACGACACTTAAAAATACTAGATGATCAGATTTTGATGCAACATGTTCCTCTCCAGCTGCTTTTCTTACGGCTTGTTCCAATAATTCCACTCCCATCCTATTTAAAAGCATTTTCTTTTACTGTAACATGATAAAATACACTGTCAATTACAAAAAAAGTCAAGCTACGTTCACGTACGTATAACTACGCCCATTTATTGAAATACTTGCTAAAAGATAGTGAATTTATAGCTAGGAGTGGGTAGATTGAAACGAATTGCTGTATTAACGAGTGGAGGAGATTCACCAGGAATGAATGCGGCCGTTCGTGCCGTTGTTCGTAAAGCGATATACCATGATTGCAAAGTATTTGGTGTATACCGCGGCTATGCTGGGATGATGGAAGGCGATATTAAGGAACTAAATTTAGGTTCTGTAGGTGATATTATTCATCGCGGTGGGACGATGCTTCACACAGCAAGAAGTGAAGATTTTAAAACAAAAGAAGGCCAATTAAAAGCTGTTGAACATTTAAAAAAACATCAAATTGAGGGCGTTGTAGTTATTGGGGGCGATGGGTCTTATCGCGGAGCCCAAAAACTTGCCGAACATGGGGTTGCAACGATTGGAGCACCAGGAACGATTGATAATGATATTCCAGGTACTGATTTTACAATTGGCTTTGATACATCGTTAAATACGATCATCCACGCTATTGATAAAATTCGAGATACCGCATCCTCACACGAGAGAACGTATGTTATCGAAGTGATGGGACGCCACGCTGGAGATCTCGCATTATGGAGTGGGCTCGCGGCCGGAGCAGAAACCATTATGCTTCCTGAAGTTGAACATAATATGGAAGAGATTATCGATCGATTGAAACGAGGCGCCAAGCGCGGAAAAAAACATAGTATTATTGTTGTCGCTGAGGGCGTAGGCTCAGGCGTTGAAATCGGAGAAAGCATTCAAAAGCAATTAAATATCGAAACTCGTGTAACCGTCTTAGGACATATCCAACGGGGCGGCTCTCCAACTGGATTTGACCGTGTCTTAGCGAGCCGTTTGGGCGCTCACGCCGTTGATTTACTATTAGAAGGCAAATCTGGCTTAGCTGTTGGAATTGAAAAAAATGTCTTAGTGAGCACTTCATTCGATGAAATTTTTTCAAAACCGCATGAAATCGATACGAAAATGTATGAATTATCGAGTCAACTTTCAATTTAAGCAAAAAAGACGTGTCAGCGATGGCACGTCTTTTTGTTGCGGTTCGTGGCAAGAGGGTGAGAGGAGGAAATCAAATATAGCAGATTCGAGTGTTCAGAAATGAACTCTACAAATCAACCGCTCTTGCCAGCAGCCCTTAAAGCCTCACGCTTAAACACCCACACATAAAGCAATCCTGCAAAAAAGATGAATCCCCCATACCCGACAGCCGGATATAAATACGTTACTAACGTAGAAAATCCAACTTGGCTCACAATAAAAGCAGCGATTGTTGTCCCAACGATCAGCGAAATGCGAAACTTCTGATCAATAAAGGTCATTCTTGAAACGAATCCATACAGATTACTAACAGCTGTAGAGTAGACAGCTGAAAATAAGACAACTGCAAACAATAGCTGGATGAACGGAGAGATGAGAGAAGCGATATAAATCATCGGAACTTCCACTACAGCCACTACCAAAATATTAGACAAAACACTAAAATAAATCGCTAACACACCAAGGCCTAAACCAAGAGCTCCTAACAACGCACCCCAGAACAGAGTGCTTTTCTTCGTTGCATTCGGTCCCATTGGGGCCAAAATAGCAACTGCAATAACTAAATTAAAGGAAGCATAATTTAATGCAGCAATAAACCAGTTAGGTGCGGCACCTACTAAGTTTGCCGTACGTTCAATATCTTCTACTGTTACAGGACTACGATAAATTCCATATAGTGAAATTAATAAAACAGATATTAATAAAACGGGAACAACATAGCTAATCGCATTTATGACTCCTTTGATTCCACGAATGACCGTGAAAAGTGCAAGCAGTGCCATCAAAATCGTACCCCACCATGAGGACAAACCAAATTGTTCAACAGATATAGCCCCAGCACCAGCAATCATCGCTGCAAGGGCTCCAAATAAGAAAATCGTAATAATTAAATCGATCAGTGAACCGAAAAACCGCCCATTTGAAAAGCGAACAACTTCCACATATGCAGAAGCGCTTAAAGCTCGTCCAATAACTAAAATCATATAACCAAAGACAAAGAAAAGTGAGGTTGCTAGAACAATTCCCCATATTCCTAATAATCCGAACGCACTAAAAAATTGAAGTACCTCTTGACCAGATGCGAAACCAGCCCCAACAATGGTACCTATATAAGTAGCTGCAATTTTAAACGCATTTAAATGAGCAGGAGATTCATTCGTCACAATCGTCACCACCTCTGTGAATATTTGTAAGGAGGTTATTATTATGGATTGAAACGAGCAAATTTATTATCAATAGCAATACTTTGAGAAAATGGTACAGCTGTAAAAATGTTAGGGCCAGTGACTGGAAATTAAGAGATGATACATATAATTTCACGTACTGTATGTATTATCTAAATTATAATGCCAACTCAATTAGGACAAAAAAAGAAAGCTACGGCACGTAAAGAAGATACCGTAGCTTTCCATGTTCTATTCTGATCTTTGTTCTGTTTCTTTTGATGTTGCTGTAGCACCGTCATATTCTCTGTCGATCTGGCCTGTTGTATCCTTCTTCGGTGAAAGAGAGTAGTCAGCGATCTCATCGGGACCAGTTAATCCAAATAGTCCCATTGTTCCACCTTGACCCATTCGGACATGTTCTTGAACATCACTTTTTTCATTTGCCACATCAATCACCTCATAGACCTAGGTTTATTCTTCAGCAGGATTCGCTTCAACAGCAATTTCGTATGCTTCCAAAATGGAATCTCTTTCTTCAGGGTCTGTGATCCCTACAAGGTATTGTTCATCCTCTTCATCTTCGACTCTCATTAAAATGGTTTCTTCGTTTGATGTTAGAAGAGCATATGAATGGTCCTCCATATCAAATAACGCTTCGACTGCATAATCTTTCATATGTCCTTGTTCATCTTCTATCGTTATTTGGTCTCTAACTTCATTTGGTTCCATCAAGCTCACCACCATATCATCAAGTGTACGCCAGGTAACGTACTACTTATAATTTGCCCCTTTTATTGTTGATTATTTTTCATAAGAATTGGTTTATCGTTCATTTTGCATACTAATTAAGGTAAAGGAACCTTTTCTTGATGGAGGAGTAAATCGTATGCGTAAAATTGTTGTAGCAATCATAGTCATTTGTCTCGTGTTCCATGCTCCGTTTGTCGAAGCGAAAACAAATAGAGAGCTTATGAAGAATCAAATTGAGCACCTTATACAAACGGATCCGAGTATGGAGGGGGCAATAGCAAGCATCAGTATTCGATCAGCTAAAACAGGCGAGCTGTTAATGGAACACAATGGTACAACTCGCCTAAGACCAGCTTCAAATATGAAGCTTTTTACAGCAGCTACAGCATTGGCAGTATTAGGTGATAATTACACGTTTCAAACAGAGTTAGTAACAGATGGAAATATAAAGTGGGCCTTATTAGATGGAAATCTTTATATAAAAGGAAAAGGAGATCCAACCTTACTGAAAGAAGACATCGATCAATTAGTAGGGACCCTTCAAAAGAAAGGAGTCAAATTCATTCGAGGCGATGTAATTGGAGATGACTCGTGGTATGACGACACACGCTATTCAGTCGATTTACCGTGGAGTGATGAAACCACCTATTATGGATCAGCTATTTCCGCTTTAACAGTATCCGCTGACGACGATTACGATGCCGGATCAATTATTGTAAAAGTTAGCCCACAAGATATAGGTCAAAGTGGTAAAATTCAGATCGAACCACAGACGGAATATGTTCACATTGTCAATGAAACAGAAACCGTTTCTGCTGATCACACAACAAAAATAACAGTCAATAGAGAGCATGGCACGAACACTATTATTATTGAAGGAACAATTTCAAAAGACACTTCGGAAGAAAAAAGCACAGTTGCAGTTTGGGAGCCAACAGATTTCGCACTTGCTATGTTTGAAGAAGCGCTTCAACAAAAGGGAATCAAGCTTCTTGGTGAAGTGAAACGAGGAGTAACACCTGAAAATACAAGTCTATTAGCCGTACGTGAATCCATTCCACTGTCAGAGCTCATGGTCCCTTTTATGAAACTCAGTAACAATGGACATGCAGAAGTGCTTGTTAAAGAGATGGGGAAGGTGATGAAAGAGGAAGGTAGCTGGGAAAAGGGACTAGAGGTGATGGACGAACAATTACGTTCGTTTGGGGTAGAGACAGATACATTAGTCATAAGAGACGGATCAGGCATATCTCACATTAACTTAATTTCAGCGAATCAATTAACAAAAATTTTGTTTTCAGTTCAATCCGAAGACTGGTTCCCTGTATTTTTACATTCGCTGCCTGTTTCAGGAGGGGAGAACAGATTAGAAAGAGGCACATTGTATAGACGTTTAGCAAATCCAGAGGCAGTAGGGAAGGTAAAAGCTAAAACGGGAACACTAACTACTGTTAGTACATTATCTGGTTACGTGGAAACAAAGTCAGGAGAAACGGTGATTTTCTCCATTCTGTTAAACAACGTATTAGACGGAAAGAAAGCGAAACAATTGGAAGATCAAATTGTCCTGCAGCTAGTCAATCTGTAACAGTAAGCAGGAATAGCTTTGTTTGGCCTGAGGAATTATAAATATCATCTCAGAAGATGCAGGAGGCTTAAGATGGAACATCAACCATTAACTTATTTTGAAAAATTAGAAAATCTCTATGTCCTTATGGAAACGAAAAAAATGCTCCAAGCGAAGTTAGAGCAAGTAAAGCAAGAAAATCAACCGACAAATCTAATCGAGGAAGACTTACGTAAAATTGAAGAAGAAATTGCAGAATATACAGACGGATCAGATATGCCTGACCCGAATATAACAATAACAAGCTCCTTATTTAACCCCGCAATTATGGAGGAAATGGAAGGAACCGATTCATAGTACGTTCCTGTTTAAACACTGAGGAAAACGAATAAAAACATAAACAGGAGTCAGACAAATGAAAAAAACAATTATCTTGCTGTTTGTCCTTTGTATGATGTTACCATCTGCCGTAACTGCAGCAGAAGGCAATGGACAAGTATCTCTCATAGTCAAATCTTCGAGCCATTCATTACATCAAACCGTACTTAAGATCAAGTCAGACAAAATCGTTCAAGCCCTATTCCAAGCAAAAACGATTGAGCCTGTCTCAGAAATACCTCATTCCAACCACTACCTTTTACTTGAAGATAAAGGGACCGTAAGAATTTTTGTGCTTGATTATAAAAACGGGTTATATGATGTTCAACAAAAAGAAAAAATTCAAGTTGAAGAAAAAATCATCAATAAACTTAATGATTACTTTAGTGGGTTAGAGGCGCATCACTTCGGTACAGTTCTCTCGTGGGAGGAAGTTGACAAGCTAATACCGCGCTACACTTCTTTCACGATTACCGATATCGAAACAGGCTTAAAATTTGAAGCGCAAAGACGAGCAGGATCAAGTCATGCAGATGTCCAACCATTAACAACGAAAGATACAAAAATCATGAAAGAAATCTATAGTGGAAAGTGGAGCTGGAAAAGACGGGCGATCCTCGTGCACCATGAAGGAAAAATGATTGCAGCTTCCATGCACGGAATGCCACATGGCGGGGGAGCGCTAGCGAATAATTTTCCAGGACATTTCTGTATCCACTTTAAAGGCAGTACGACGCACAGATCGAAAAGTCTTGATTTATCCCATCAAGTAATGGTGTATAAGGCAGGAGGAATGCTTGCTCCGTACGTGCAGCAACTGCCACCAAATCAGGTAGTTGAACTGTTTTTAATCGCAATAAATCAAAATGATCTTGATTTACTAAATTTAATCTATAAAGATCAAAACGGGGAATCACAAAAATTAATTGAAGAAATTGAGTCCATAAGACTTGTTAAAAAGAAAAATCCGCCGTCTATAACTGGACCGCTTGTATATGAGCTTCCGCTATCTTTTCTCGTGAAAAAGAAGAACAAAGGAGAAGTAGGTTCATTCTATACATTCCAAGTGCGACGTGACTCACCAACAGGTGATTGGAAGTTAGAAAGCGTCCCAACTGACTTACTCCATTAAAAGAGGATGACCAATAAGGAACTAGTTCCTTATTGGTCATCCTCTTCTATATTAATTTCTCGAGGTAACTTCTGCGGCGCACCGGGAACGGTACGTTGTTCCACATTAATCGATTCGGAAGAAAGCACAACGACGCTCATTTGCCCGCCATACACCCTCGCTTGCAATAAAATAGGTTGATTCAATTCATTCCGAAACACGAAATCAGGTCCATACCAGCTGACGGTCGCATCACGACCACGCGGAACATAAGGAACCCTGCGACTATGAGAATAACGCTGAACAATAGCTAACCCCGCACGATCGACGGCATTATACAAAGTAGAAGATACTTGACAGATCCCGCCACCAATTCCTTCAGAAAGCTCACCTCTGACAATGACAGGAGCAGGCAAATACCCTCGTTCCTTTGTCCGCTTTCCAACAATTTGATTAAACGAAAACGTTTCTCCAGGAAACACGACTTGATTATTAATGGCTTCTGTAGCTAATTTGATGTTATGAGAGCGTTGCTTGTTGCGGCTATTAAAGTACGTAACATACTGACCAATTCGCCGAGTACGGATATCAGAAAGAAGTTCACTGTCGACTCGCGGGTGAAGTACCTGTCTCGGAACATCTATCTCCATCGGACCTTTGCCAAAATAATATTGGTAAAATAACTGTTTTAACTTATGCTTATTTAACCGATACCCAACTTGCTCAGAAACAAGATTTCCCAACTTATCAATCTGTGCATTAACAGGAGGTTCAAACGTTACCTGATCAAGTTGTTGGACAAATTGATCATATGTTTCATGATCGATCATTTCTCTTCCTAATAGATTATTGGCAAAGTCAGATCGAGAAATTGACGCAATCGTCTCACCGTTATATTTAATTGATAAATCATCGGCAATATCGGTAAAAGGAACAAAAAGCAAAAGAAATCCAAGAAAAATATGTATCATGTGCTACACTACCTCCTGTATGTAGTATGAGTTGATGGAGAGGTTTTCATGTGATAATTGGGGAGTGAAGTTAAAGAAAAAAAGACCCAGTTTGCAACTGAATCTTTATCGAGATATGATATTCGAGATCTTACTTACTTCCAATTCCTTATTCTCCAGCACCTCAATTGAATTCGTGGAGGTTTTTGCAGCATGTTTCGTCTTTTCAACTAACTTTGATATGTTCGGAAACGTTTTTTGTGCTCCTTTTACAAGCAATGGAACACCAATAAAATCAATATGCATCTTGTGCGAAAACAGCCCGCCAAACGTCATTTCAAGTGGTACCGTAGGAGACGCGTTGGAGCAGATTACTTTCTCATGCTCATAGCCTTTGCCTTCTAACAATAGAAGGAGTTCGCTCATTGCTGTCACCATTTTGTGTGAAAGGCCACGGCCCAGTGTGAACACCTGGCTGCCATCTTCATCTTTCCCATGATAAATAAGCTTCCCTAACGATTTTGACGTTAATTTGTTAAAGATATCAATTCCCAAAATCTCTTCTTTTGTTGGTACGCGATCATTCGGAATCTTTTTTAAATGATAAGCTGCACAAAGAGCGGAAGAGTGGGTGCCTGCATAACAATTGTAAATATAGATCATGTCAAATCACCTCTTATTAAAGGGGATAAGATAGTTTCCCACTCATTCAACACATTATACTTACCAGCGGCTTTTCACCCAGCGCTCCAGCTTACGCTTAAGAACAATTTGAATCGGCTCATGCTCTTGACCAATTGGCTTCACAAGAGCAGTCTTCATCCCCGCACGTTTCCCGCACCAAACATCAGTAAATAACTGATCTCCTAAGAAGAGACTTGTTTCTTTTGTGGCACCGACGGTTTTCATATGTTTTTCAATTCTTGAGGCAGCTGGCTTATTACATTTGCCAAAACCAATAATGCCATTCGGCTCACAAAAACGATCGACACGTCCTTGGCTATTGTTCGATGCAACGATTAATTGCACACCTTGTTTTTTTAACATTGCAATCCAATTCGTTAGGTCATCTCCAGCAGGGCGGTCGTGACTAGCGAGGGTACTGTCTAAATCAGAAAAGATGGTCTTGATTTGGTTTTTCTTTAACCAATCTGCTGTAATATCAGAGAAGTGGTGAAGTTCAAAGTCTGGTTTGAAATATTTCATGTTATGATTCACTGCCTTTATGTATATGTATTAGATTATCTTTTCTTATTTTAGCAAATATTAGACAAGGATGTTTAGGAAAATGAAAGAGAGAGGTCTAGGCAACCGAGACTAAAGTCTTATAAAGCTTAAATTGAGACCAGATTTTGTTCTATATATAGAAAAAATTTCAGAAATTTGAAATCTCTTATTGACACGTTCGCTATACAGAACTAAAATAAGGGTAAGAAATGACAAAAATTTTGTAAAAAAATCCAAAAATTAATACCGGTTCAAAAGTTCTAGTTCTTTAATCTGGTCCATAGTAATTTTTTTTGCTTCGTCTGTGCTTTATAAAGAACTAATAAAATAATGAGTAGGTGAAAAAGTGGAGCAGGGTAAAGGAAATGAAATTGATATTAGAAAGATATTTGATGTAATAAGGAAACGGCTATGGATGGTTGTTGTAATTACTGTTATTACTACATGTGCTGGAGCCATTTACAATCATCTAAACAAACCAACACCCATTTATGATTCAACGTCAAGAATTATGATTAGTGAGACTTCTAGTTTCTTTGATACGTTACGAGTAGTTATTACTGAACCACCTGTCTTGGAGGCTGTCATTGAAGAATTACAACTAACCCAAACTGCTGAGTCTTTAAGGGGACAAATTAATGTTTCACGAGTGGATAGCTCCCAAATAGTTGCAATAACTGTGACAAATACAAGCCAGGAACAAGCCACAATCATTGCCAATACAGTGGCAAATGTATATAAAGAAAAAGCTGTTGAGCTTTTAGGTTTTGAAGGGGTAGAGATTTTTGCAGAAGCTGTTGTAAGAGAAAATGCTTGGCCGATTAACCCTGCAAATAACCGCATCATTAAATTAGCGTTCGCATTTGGAGTCGTTGTTGGACTTGGTTTGGTTTTCCTTCTAGACAGCTTAGATAATCGGTTCCGCTCAGAACGACAAATTGAAAAGTCTCTCGAACTCCCTGTTTTAGGATCTGTTTCAAAAATGAATAAAAAATCACTTAACAAGAATGAAAATAATAAAACGAACCCTTCTGTAAGAGGTGAAACCATTGCTCCTTAAATTTAAGAAAAAGAAATTCATAACAATTAATAAACATCCAGAATCGTTAATTAATGATGAGTATGAATCCATAAAAACGAATCTTGAGTTTACAGCCTTGGAAAATCACTGTCGAACTTTTGTCATTACCTCACCGAACTATGGTGAAGGAAAATCGATTACAACCGCTAACTTGGCGATATCATTAGCTCATGACGGTAAAAAGGTATTAATAATTGATACAAATGTTCGAAGACCGTCAATTAATACGATCTTTAAAATTAAAAACAACGTAGGTCTTACGAATATTTTAATAGGCCAAAAACTGTTAGAAGAAACAATCAATCATACAGAAGTTCCTTTAGTTAATGTCGTCACAAGCGGGCCACTGCCGTTAGATACAGAAAGGTTATTTAAATCTCAATTAATGGATAAAGTTTTAGATCAAGCAAGAGAACTATATGACTATGTTTTAGTCGATACGCCAGCTGTTTTAGAGGAGGGCGACACGAAGATTTTGTCAGGTAGGTGCGATGGAGTCATAATGGTTATCAGAGATGGAAAGACCGAAGATGAACAAGCACTAGAAGCAAAAAATATGTTGGATATTTCGAATGCGAAATTACTCGGTGTCATTTTCAATGCAAAAGCTAAAAGTGTACTTTAAAAAGAACAACAAATATGTAGTTCTTGAAATTCTTTTTTTTGATCAACTTGTTCTTTATTAAGAACCAATTGACATGAAAAAATTTTGGTGATGTCTCCTTGCCATTATCGATGGAGGTACTCGGTCATGCTGTGGGTTGAAAAACCTTAGATGCTAGTCATCAAGAGTGTGGTGTGAGGGCGGGTTAAATGCCCGATTTTATTTAAGTATTTTAACTGTATGGTTTCTACGTGAAGCCGTACGGTTAAAGTTTTTAAATGGATGCAAAGGAGTTGTAAGTGAATGAAAAATATCGATAAATACCCAAAGTCAATTAAAAAAGCAGTTAGGTATATTAAGCAAGATGCATCAAAAGAACAGCTGGAAGAAATAAGGAAGCTTATAGATTATGCGATAGAACGAAGAACGTTACGCTTATAAGTAAGGAAAGGAGGGGAAGAAGTGGCATATCATCAAAGGTTATCTCTTTTAATTTTAATTGATTCATTATTTATAGTTACAACGATCTTTTTAAGTAATTTACTGGTGTATGATCGGCACCTTATCTTGAACTCAACTCTCATTATAACGGCGATTACATTATTAGTTTGTCATCATGTGTTTTCATTTCATTTTAAACTTTATAAAAAAGCCTGGGAGTATGCGAGCATTGGTGAATTAATTATCATCTTAAAGATTGTGACATTCTCGATTTTAATAGCGGCCGTAGTACAGCAATTGTTAGTACAAGGAGTATTTTTACGCTTGCTTGCAACAACATGGATGCTTCACATGATCTTTATTGGAGGGTCGCGTTTTTGGTGGAGGATTGTACGTGATACATACATCAAAAAGAATGAGAACAGAAAAAGAACGTTAATTATAGGTGCGGGTGCTGCCGGAACGATGGTTGCAAGACAATTACAAAATAGCAACGAGGCAGAACTTTTAGCTGTTGCATTCATCGATGATGATGAGAGAAAACATCACCTCGATATTTTGGGAATTCCAGTTGTAGGCGGGATTGATCAAATCGAAAAGACAGTTCATAACTTGCGTATCGATAACATCGTTATAGCAATTCCTTCATTAAGTAAGAGAGAATTAAATGAAATTTTTCAGGAATGTGCTAAAACAAAAGCCAAAACGAAAATTTTGCCTATGCTAGAAGACCTCGTAACAGGAAAGGTTTCTGTCAAACAATTCCGTGATGTCCAAGTAGAGGATTTGCTTGGAAGAGAGCCAGTTGAATTAGATATTGAAAGTATCTCGGAGTATGTTTCTGGCAAAGTCGTTCTTGTCACAGGAGCGGGCGGTTCGATAGGTTCAGAAATATGCAGGCAAGTATCTCAATTTCATCCGGAAAAATTAATACTACTAGGTCACGGTGAGAATAGCATTTACTCGATTGAGATGGAGCTAAGGGGAGTTCACAGAGATTCAAACATTCAAATTGTTACGGAAATCGCAGACATTCAAGATTTCGATAAAATGATCTCTATTATGAAAAAGCACCATCCAGATGTTGTGTACCATGCAGCAGCCCATAAACATGTTCCTTTAATGGAACGAAATCCTGAAGAAGCCGTTAAGAATAATATTATTGGGACAAGAAATGTTGCTGTAGCATCTGAGTGGAATTATGTGAAGACATTTGTGATGATTTCATCAGATAAAGCCGTTAATCCGACAAGTGTGATGGGTGCGACGAAAAGGCTCGCTGAAATGATTATTCAAGACATGGGACGAACAAGCAAAACAAAATTTATTGCGGTGCGTTTCGGAAATGTTTTAGGCAGCCGCGGCAGTGTCATTCCATTATTTAAAAAGCAAATACAAGAAGGTGGGCCGGTAACTGTAACTCACCCCGATATGGTCCGTTATTTTATGACCATTCCAGAAGCCTCTAGACTGGTGATCCAAGCTGGAAGTTTAGCAAGAGGCGGAGAGACATTTGTCCTTGATATGGGAGACCCTGTGAAAATTGTTGATTTAGCAAAGAACTTAATTAAGCTTTCTGGAAACTCAGTTGATGAAATAGGAATTAACTATACCGGTATGAGACCAGGTGAAAAATTGTTTGAAGAATTACTTAATGAAAACGAAGTACACGATAAACAAGTCTTTCCGAAAATTTATATCGGAAAAACAGCAAATGTGTTTATCGATGAAATTGATGAGATCGTTCGTACTTATATGGTACAAGACAAAGAAACATTAGCTGCTACACTTGTTTCTTTAGCGAATCGCAAAGAGAGCGACATTAAACGGATTGAAGATAAACCATTACCAATACCAGGGTAAAAATTGAAGAGGAGAGGATCTAATGAAAGTCAAAAAAGCCATTATTCCCGCAGCGGGATTAGGAACACGTTTTTTACCAGCAACAAAAGCAATGCCAAAAGAAATGCTCCCGATTGTTGATAAACCAACGATTCAATATATTGTTGAAGAAGCGGTGGAATCAGGAATTGAAGATATTATCATTGTAACCGGAAAAGGAAAACGAGCGATCGAAGACCACTTCGATCATTCGTTTGAACTAGAACAAAATCTATTAAACAAAGGAAAAATTGAGTTATTTAATGAAGTTCAAAAGTCTTCCAAGCTCGTAGATATTCATTATATTCGTCAGAAAGAACCAAAGGGCCTTGGTCACGCCATTTGGTGTGCCCGCAAATTTATAGGCAATGAACCATTCGCTGTTCTTTTAGGCGATGATATTGTCCGAGCAGAAAAACCATGTTTAAAGCAAATGATCGAACAATATGATCGTTATAAATCATCCATCCTCGGTGTGCAAACCGTAAGAGATGAAGATGTGTCGCGATATGGGATCGTTGCTGGAAAAGAAATAGGCGAGCGTTTTTACAACGTAAGTAATCTTGTTGAGAAACCAAATCTAGAAGAAGCTCCTTCGAATTTAGCTATTTTAGGCAGATACATTCTAAGTCCAAAAATCTTTGATATTCTAGAACAGCAAGAACCTGGGGCAGGTGGAGAAATTCAATTGACTGATGCTATTGCCAGTTTAAATCTTCAAGAGGCTGTTTATGCATATGATTTTGAAGGGGTTCGCTATGATGTGGGTGATAAAATGGGTTTCATCCAAACGACGATTGAATTTGCCTTGCAGCACGACGAACTTAAGTACGAACTATTAGATTATCTATCAAAAGTTATGGAAAAAGAATATATTAAATAGGCTGGGAATGGTGATGACAGTGGCAAAGAAAATCTTATTTTGTGCGACAGTTGATTATCATTTTAAAGCCTTTCACTTACCATATATGAAATGGTTTAAAGAACAAGGCTGGGACGTTCATGTTGCGGCCGCCGGAACAATGGAATTACCATACACAGATCAAAAATTTTCTATACCCATTGCGCGTTCTCCATTTCATTTTACAAACGTAAAAGCTTATAAAGAATTAAAAGCGATCTTACATGAACACCAATATGACATGATTCATTGTCATACACCACTTGGTGGTGTCCTAGCAAGACTAGCAGCTCGACAAGTGAGGAAAAAAGGAACAAAGGTGCTTTATACTGCCCACGGCTTTCACTTCTGTAAAGGAGCACCGTTGATGAATTGGATGGTTTATTATCCTATTGAAAGCTATTTATCTAACCTTACTGATGAATTAATAACGATTAATTCAGAGGATTATAAGCTAGCAAATACTCATAGATTTAAAGCGAAAAATATAGAACATGTCCATGGTGTCGGAATAGACTATGACCGTTTTAAGCCTCTATCTGATCAAACAAAAAAGGAAAATCGAGAAGAATTGGGGTACAATCCAAATGACTTTCTAATGTTTTATGCCGCTGAATTTAACAAAAATAAAAATCAGCAATTGCTTATTCGTGCTCTTGCGACTGTAAAAGACGAGCTTCCTCAAGCTCGTCTTTTACTAGCTGGAGAAGGCTCATTAAGACATGAGTGTGAAGAGTTAGCGAGAAGTCTAAATGTTATCGACCAAGTTGATTTTTTAGGGTTCCGCAAAGATATTGATCAGCTTTTGCCTATTTGTGATGTAGCTGTAGCTTCAAGCTTGAGAGAAGGGCTGCCAGTTAACATCATGGAAGCAATGGCCTGTGGTTTGCCTGTAGTTGCTAGTGAGAATAGAGGACATTGTGAATTAGTTCTTAATAATAAAAATGGATGGGTCATTGATCCAAAAGATCCTGTTGCTTTTGCAGAAAAATTAACTAGATTGGCTAAAGACCGAGAATTGTTAAAGACTTTAGGCACAAACGGTCGCAGCATAATTAAAAATAAATATTCAATCAAAAACATTATCGATGAATTAAGCAGAATCTATCGTAAAAATATGAATGAACAGGAGGGTGTGGAATGGGCGATCCAATAAGAGTGTTACATGTTGTTGTGAATATGAACCGTGGCGGAGCCGAAACCCTTCTCATGAATTTGTACCGAAACGTTGATCGATCAACAGTTCAATTTGATTTTCTAACGTGTAAAGAAGGAGTATTTGATGACGAAATAAGAAGCATGGGTGGGAAAGTTTACCAGATCCCTTATATTACTGAGAAAGGTCACTTTGGATACATAAAAGAATTAGAACAGTTTTTCTCTAAGCATTCACAATATAAAATTGTACATTCTCACATGGATAAAATGAGCGGATTTGTATTACGAGCAGCAAATAAAAACAAGATACCCGTACGAATCGCTCATAGTCACAATACAAGCAGTGAAGGAAGCCTGCCAGCAAAAATGTACAAATGGTATGCAGGGAAACATATATTACAAAATGCTACTCATTTCCTTGCTTGTTCAGAAGCGGCAGCCAAGTGGTTATATCAAGGGAAAACAAAAGACGTAAAGATCTTACAAAATGGCATTGAGTGCGAGAAGTTTATGTTTTCCAAAGAGGTTCGTAAAGAAATACGCACGGAATTAGAGTTTGATGATGAGTTTATCATTGGTCATGTAGGAAGATTTAACCATCAGAAAAACCACGTATTTCTATTAGATGTTTTTGCTGATGTTTGTAGAGAAATACCTAATGCTAAGCTTGTACTAGTTGGCGACGGTCCTTTACGAGAAGAAATCGAAGCAAAAGTGAAAACCTTACACCTAGAAGAGAAAGTTCACTTCCTTGGGGTTCGCAGCGATATCAATCGTTTACTGCAAGGTTTCGATGCATTTGTGTTCCCATCGTTACATGAAGGCTTGCCTGTTACCCTCATAGAGGCTCAAGGTGCCGGTTTGCCATGTATCGTATCGGATCAAATTACGAATGAAGTGGATATGGGAATGAATTTAGTACAATATTGTTCTTTAGATGGAAGAAAACGTTGGGTCGAACAAATAAAGAACCTAGCAACTCACTCTTTTCCTAGGATCAAATCAAGTCAATCTTTATCAGAAAAAGGCTACGACATAAAAAATACAGCAATATGGACACAAGTCTTTTATTCTGCGATTTAGAGGTGCATGATGAAAAGATTAACCGTTTTTACACCAACATTTAATAGAGCTTATTGTCTTCATAACTGCTATGAAAGCTTAAAAAGCCAAACAAATAAAGAGTTTATTTGGTTAATAGTTGACGATGGCTCTACGGATAACACAGAAGAGTTAGTAAACTCATGGATCGAAGAAGGAATTATCGGAATTCAGTACCACTGGCAAGAAAATCAAGGAATGCATGGCGCTCACAATACGGCTTATGAGCATATCGATACGGAGTTAAATGTATGTATTGATTCAGATGATTTTATGCCTGCTGACGCCGTCGAGAAGATCCTGACATTTTGGTCAAAGTATGGAAACGATAAAGTGAGCGGGATAGTTGGACTTGATTCCTATTCAAATGGCGAAGTAATTGGTACCAAGCTTCCCGAAAATCTAAAAACTTGTACTCTATTTGAGTTGTATACGAAGCATGGGGTGACAGGTGATAAAAAACTAGTCTATCGAACAGAGCTCACAAAGAAGTTTCCTTATCCTTTATTCGAAAATGAAAAATACGTAGGATTAGCTTATAAATATTACAAATTGGATGAAGAGTTTGAGTTACTATTAATGAATGAAACGTTGTGCGTTGTAGAATATTTAGCAGATGGATCTTCTTTAAATATGTTAAATCAATATCGAAAGAATCCTAATGGGTTTGCATTTTATCGAAAAGAATTAATGAAGCTTCCGTTTGCAACGACTCCCTTTAAATTTAGGCAAGCGATTCATTATGTTTCAAGCAGTCTATTAACTAGTAACCGTAAGTTCGTAAGTGAAACTCCTAACAAAGGGTTAACCGTACTGGCAATTCCTTTAGGGCTTGTTCTTTATTTCTATGTATTATCTAAAACTCGAGTTGCTAATGTGTAATCAGAGAGGGAATATGAGATGACAATGTTATGGATTAATCTTTCGCTTGTATCTGTATTTTCCATCTATGCTAGATATTTAGCTAAACCTGCAACGGTATTTGCAAATTCACCAGTGTCAGTTAGACCAAATAGACTCTTTGCATTTTTTGCACTTATGACTTTAGTGTTAGTATCTGGTTTAAGGAGAAATATTGGTGACACGTATGTGTATAGAAGCATATATGATGAAAATATATTTACTTGGGAGTACATTAGCAACGAGAAAGACATAGGATTTGGAGTACTGCAAATGTTTTTGCAGAATTTCTCTTATGATGCTCAAATCATGATCTTTACTACTGCATTAATAACAAATGCTCTAATTGTCATGGTTCTTTATAAATATGCAAGATTATTTGAATTAAGCCTCTATGTTTATATAGCAAGTGGCTTATTTTTGGTTTCGATGAATGGGATAAGGCAATTTCTTGCGGCCGCTGTCATTTTTGCAGCGACCAAATATATATTCGATGGAAGTTGGAAAAAATTCATTATCGTTGTATTAATTGCATCAACTTTTCATCAAAGTGCACTTATTTTAATCCCTATTTATTTTATTATTCGAAGAGAGGCATGGACGAAGACGACGTTCCGTATATTAGCATTAGCAGTGGTAATCGTTATCGGATATAACCAATTTTCTGAATTACTCTTCTCAGCTATATCTGATAGTCAATATGGGAATTACGCAAACTTTGCTGAAGGCGGGGCCAATGTTCTTAGAATTGCTGTTAATGCAGCACCACTTGCCCTGGCTTTTATAGGAAGAGAAAGATTAAGAGAGTTATTCCCTAAGAGCGACTATATCGTAAATTTATGTTTATTGAATCTCGTATTTATTATTATTGCTTCACAGAACTGGATATTTGCTAGGTTTAATATTTACTTTGGGCTTTATCAATTAATCCTTATTGCTTGGGTTGTAAAAGTGTTTAAAGAAAAGGATCAAAAATTTATATATTTCGCAATCGTTGCTTGTTACTTGTTTTATTTTTATCAAGAGCATGTCCTATCCTTAAATATCATTTATAGAAGTGAATTTCTACCATTTAGTGAGTGAAAATGAGGGATTTAACTAATGAAAATCGCAGATAAAATTGATCAGGAGAAATTACAAGAAATATTAATAACCATTTATAAAAAAGGCTTAGAAACAGAAAACATTGGTGTAACAGAAATAATTGAAGATATAAAACAAGAATTTATGACAGCTAATAAAGATACGAAATGAATGAGAAGTAGTTCAACATGGGGGTGACCGATATCAAACGCACTTTCGATTTGGTTATTTCGTTATCTTTATTACTGTTTTTATTTCCCGTTATCACCATTATTGCTTTATTGATTAGAGTAAAGCTCGGAAAGCCAGTTATTTTTAAGCAGGAACGTCCTGGTATACACGGGAAGCCGTTTTATCTTTACAAGTTTAGAACGATGACAGATGCAAAAGATCAGAATGGAAACTTACTATCAGACCAATTAAGATTAACCTCGTTTGGGCTTTTCTTACGGAAGCTCAGTCTCGATGAATTTCCACAACTAATCAATGTTGTAAAAGGGGACATAAGCTTAGTTGGTCCAAGACCTTTGTTAATGGATTACCTTCCTTTATATACGGAAGAACAGTTTAAGAGGCATAATGTTCGACCTGGCATTACCGGCTGGGCCCAAGTAAATGGGCGAAATGCTATTTCATGGGAAGAAAAATTTCAATTAGATGTTTGGTATGTGAACAATCAATCATTCCTTTTGGACATAAAGATCCTTTTCTTAACTGTTTATAAAGTGGTGAAGCGTGAAGGAATTAACCAGCCAGGAAGCGCGACGATTGAGCGGTTTGAAGGTACTAATTCAAGAATTGGTGGTGAGTAGGAGTGAAGGTTGTAATCATTGGCCACGGTGGTCATAGCAAAGTGTTAAGTGATCTCATTTTATCTATAGAGGAAATGAAAGTTATTGGATACCTAGATGATAAGTATAACTATTTTCAGAAAAAAAATGAATTGTATACAGGACCAATTGCTTCGGCACATATGTTTGCTGATCGTTTTGAGGATATAAAGTTTGTTATTGGTATCGGTAACAACGAAATTAGAAAAAAAGTAGTTAGTCAACTAGATTTACCAATGGAGTTATTTACAACATTAATTCATCCTTCAGCCATTATTAGTCCAGAAGCAAAAATTGGTTACGGTACAGTTATCATGCCATATTCTATTATTAACTCAGATACGCAAGTAGGAAATCATACAATTATCAATACAGGGGCCATTGTCGAGCATGACTGCCATCTTGAAGATTTTACTCATATATCACCAAATGCAACGATAACTGGATCGGTCGTCGTTCAAGAAGGTGCGCATATCGGGGCAGGTGCTACGATTATTCCCAATATTAGTATCGGGGCATGGTCGACCATTGGTGCTGGAGCAACCGTGATTTCTCACATTCCTGCTTATTCAACAGCTGTTGGTATTCCTGCAAAACTAACAATGAAAGAAGGTGATAAACTTGTACAATAAGGAAGAAAATAAAAAAATCTATCTGTCATCTCCGCACATGAGCGGGGAAGAGCAGAAATACATAAGAGAAGCTTTTGACACAAATTGGATTGCACCACTTGGGCCGAATGTCGATGCATTTGAAAAAGAAATAGCTACTTATGTTGGAGTCAATGAAGCTGTCGCGTTAAGTTCAGGAACCGCAGCGATTCATTTGGCTCTTTCTTTATTAGAAGTAACAAAAGGAGACAAAGTATTTTGTTCAAGTCTTACTTTTGTGGCAAGTGCGAACCCCATTCTTTATCAAGGTGCTGAACCAGTCTTTATTGATTCTGAGCCAGATACATGGAATATGTCTCCGCAGGCATTAGAAAAAGCTTTCATAGATGCGGCACTTACAGGAGCTCTTCCTAAAGCTGTCATCGTTGTAAACTTATACGGTCAAAGTGCAAAAATGGATGAAATTGTTTCACTGTGCCGTGCTTATCAAGTACCGATGATTGAAGATGCTGCTGAATCACTTGGTTCAAGTTATAAAGGAAAGCCAAGCGGGACTTTTGGAGAGTTTGGAATATACTCCTTTAATGGAAATAAAATCATTACGACATCCGGTGGTGGAATGCTTGTCTCTAACAATTTCGAGGCACTTCAAAAGGCGCGCTTTTTAGCAACGCAAGCAAGGGATCAAGCCATTCATTACCAGCATAGTGTACTAGGCTACAACTACCGGATGAGCAATATACTTGCTGGCGTTGGAAGATCGCAATTAGCGGTATTACATGAAAGAGTGGAGTCAAGGCGAAGGGTTTTTGAAAACTATGTACGAGAATTAGCTGATTTACCAGGATTCAAATTCATGCCTGAATTAGAAGGTACCCGGTCAAACCGATGGCTTACGGCATTAACGATCAACAAAAAAGAGGCGGGTGTATCCGTTCAGTCACTAATAGATTCATTGTCAGAACTAAACATTGAAGCACGTCCTGTCTGGAAGCCACTGCACTTGCAGCCGCTATTCAAAGGTGTAACATATTACAAACATGATGAAGCAGAAAATGTTTCAGAAACGTTATTCTTTACAGGTATCTGTTTACCTTCAGGATCTAACTTAAAAGAAGAAGACCAAATGAGGGTAATCGACTGTATTAAGAAGTCGGTAAAATTAAAAGTATAAGGGGTAGCAAATGAATGCTCGTAAGCCATTAAAGGTATTGCACGTTGTTGGTGCAATGAACCGTGCTGGAACGGAAACTATGTTAATGAATGTCTTTCGAAATGTTAACAGAACAAAAGTGCAATTTGATTTTATTTCGTACAGTCAAGAGGATGCTCATTATGACGAAGAAATTAAGCAATTGGGCGGGAAAGTGATAAAGTTATCAAACACCCAATCAATTAAAGAAATGATAGAAGTAATGAAGAAGCATGGCCCGTATGATGTGGTTCATTCTCATACACTGTTTCATTGCGGGATTGCTAATATAGCAGCAAAGCTCGCCGGAGTTAAGGTGAGAATTGCACATGCACATACGACCCTCGATAAAAGCGATAGTTTAATTAGAAAACTATATATTCATTCAATGAGAACGGTGATCTCTGGGGTTTCAACGAAGTTACTGGCGTGCAGCAATCAAGCTGGTAGTTATTTATTTGGTAATAAAGTAGTTAACAGCAAAAAGTATTCGTTTTTTCCTAATCTTATCGAGTATTCAACGTTTTTAGGTGATCATAAACATGCTGTAACGAGGTTCAAGAAAGAAGCACAATTAGAAGATAGCTTTGTTATTGGCCATATTGGCAGATTTATTGAACCGAAAAATCATACTTTTTTATTAGATATTCTAAAAAGTACGCTAAATAAAAACAGTAACACCAAATTGCTTCTTGTTGGAGACGGTGACCTTCGCAAACAAATTGAAGAAGAAGCAAAAGCAAAAGGCTTATACGAACACATACGATTCGTCGGACTTAGAGATGATATCCATACTATGTTACATAGCATGGATGTTTTTGTGTTTCCTTCTATTTATGAAGGATTGGGCTTAGTGTTGTTAGAAGCTCAAGCTTGCAAAGTACCTTGTATTGTTTCTGAAGCGATTCAACCAGAAGCTGACTTACACATGAATTTACTTACAAAATTAAAGCTAGCTGATGGCCCTGATATTTGGGCAGAGAAAATACTTGAAGCAGCTAACAAAGTAGAGAAAAAGAAATTAGACGTAACCGAAGCATTTGAAAAAAGTGGTTATTCATTACCGGTTGGGATTGATAATTTAATGAGTATTTACCAATCGCAATGAATAATGGAGGGACATATGAAGAAGATATTAATCTCCTCATTTGATATGGAGGTTGGCGGAGTAGAAAGAAGCATGATCAGTATGCTCAATAACTTTGACTATCAAAAGTATGATGTTGATGTCATGCTCTACAGTCATACTGGTGACTTTATGAACCTACTTCCAAGTAAGCCAAACCTATTAACTGAGTTAAAGCCATATAAAACGTTTCGACTTTCCATAGGAGAAACGTTAAAATCTGGAAACCTTTCATTAGGGCTTGTTAGACTAATTGCCAAATACAAAGCAAGTCTAAGTAACTCTTCTGAAAGTGGCTATAAGCAAATGCAATATATGTGGAAATATTCATTGCCCTTTCTACCGAAATTAGAGAAAGAGTATGATGTTGCCATTAGTTACTTATGGCCTCATTATTTCATTGCTAATAAAGTGAAGGCCATAACAAAAATCGCCTGGATCCATACCGACTTTTCAACAGTAGAAACGAATGTACAGATGGATATTCAAATGTGGGATCAATTTCACTACATTATAGCTGTATCTGAGGAATGTAAAAATTCATTTATTCAAAAATATCCTAGATTACAAAAGAAAGTTGTAGTCTTAGAGAACATTACTTCTCCAGATATGGTTAGACATTTAGCAAATGAAAAAGTTGAAAATCCAATGGTTAAGGATCCAAGGTTTAAAATTATTACTGTGGCTAGACTATCCCATGCTAAAGGAATTGACAACGCCGTACATGCATTAAAAGCATTAAAAAATCGAGGCTATGACAACATAGCTTGGTATGTTGTTGGATATGGCGGAGATGAAGAAATGATAAGAGGGTTGATTGAAAAGAGCGGTCTGGAAGATCACTTCATATTATTAGGGAAACAAATCAATCCTTACCCATTTATGAAAGAAGCTGATTTATATGTCCAGCCATCGCGTTATGAGGGAAAAGCTGTAACAGTAGGGGAAGCTCAAATCCTATCGAAGCCAGTGTTAATCACAAACTATACAACAGCAAATAGCCAAGTAAGAACTGGGTTTGATGGGTGCATTTGCGAAATGTCCATTGAAGGGATTGCAAATGGTATTGAAGAGCTTTATCTAGATACTCGATTACGAACTAAATTAACACAAAATTGTAAAGCTACAAACTACGGTAATAATGACGAATTAGAGAAGTTATATCAACTTGTGTAAGGAGGGACAAAACATGCTACCAAAAGTGAGTGTTGTTGTTCCTATCTATAAAGTAGAAAATTATCTTGCTAGATGCGTAGATAGCATTTTGAATCAAACTTACTTAAATCTTGAGGTGATTCTTGTCAATGATGGTTCTCCTGATCAATGCGGGAAAATGATTGAAGAGTATGCAGCTAAAGATACTCGCGTCAAAGCAGTTCACAAACAAAACGGCGGTCTATCAGATGCAAGAAATTATGGAATGAAATATGTAACAGGAGAGTATACCCTGTTTGTTGACAGTGATGATTGGGCCGATCTTTCTATGATTGAGGACATGGTATCGACTAGTTTATCGTTTCAAGCGGATGTCGTGCAATCGGCTTTTTATTATGCCTATGAAGATCATTTGTTATTTGATAATAGGTACTATTCCCAAGACGATCCTCCCGTGATCTTAAATAATAAAGAAGTCATGTCTGAGTTAGTCATTAATGAAAGAGTGAAGAACTTTGCTTGGGGGAAGCTTTATAGAACAAAGCTGATTAAAGATATCCCGTTTAAAAAAGGCGTTCTATTTGAAGATGTGTTCTGGGCTCATAAGGTGATGCATCAAGTGAACAAGTATGTGATATTAAATCGACCCCAATTCTATTATCTGCAGCGGAGTGACAGCATAGTTGCAACCTATACACCGAGAAACTTAGATATTATCAAAGGGTTAAAAGAAAGGCATTCTTTTATTGAAGGACATTATGAAGGGCTTATTGATGAATCATATAAGGTGATAGTAAGAACATGTTTAACTCACTTTAACCTTCTTCTATTAAATGGACAAAAGGATAAAGGTGGCATACATAAGCAAGAAATCAAAAACTATATTCAAACTCATGCTGCACAATTTAATAAAGCTGTAAAGAAGGATAAGGAATTAAAAAAACAATTGGCTTTATTTTTAATTCATCCCTACTTAAATGTTGGTTTCCTTGCAGCTAAGAAATTATTAAGAAAAATAAAATTGCTCCCAAGACCGATTGGGCTAGAGCGCATTAATACATAGAGGAGGCATGTTAAATGAATAAGTTAATAGGGAGCATAAAAACAACACTAGCTCTCTTCCTCATCCATCTATTTAACTGTTTTCCTATTAAGAAAAATAAAATCTTTTTCTTTAGCTATTACGGGAGCCAATATGGATGCAATCCAAAATATATAACCGAGTACATTCTTAAAAGTAACGATGCTAAAACATACGATCTAGTATGGGCATTTAATAATCCTAACCTAATTCCAGAAAAAAATGGAATCCGGAAAGTTAAGGTGATGACAGTAAGATATTTCTACGAATTATGTACATCGAAAGTAATTATTACAAACTTTCGTACTACTGAACTATTCGTAAAAAGGAGAGAGCAGTATTATATCCAAACATGGCATAGTTCACTGAGATTAAAACAAATTGAAAAGGATGCTGTGGAATCTCTGCCAGAACAATATGTTCAGATGGCAAAAAAAGATTCGCTGAAATGTGATTTGTTATTATCTGGTTGTAAGTATAGTACAGACATCTTTAAAAGAGCATTTTGGTATTCGGGTGAAATCTTTGAACAAGGCACTCCAAGAAATGACCTTTTAATTCAAAGTAATAAAAGTACAAAAAGAAGGATTTTAAGTTCATTAAATATACCAATAAATTCAAAGGTTATCTTATATGCACCAACGTTTAGGAAAGATAATCAATTAGATGTTTATAATCTTGACTATGATAAAGTGTTGGATCAATTACAAAAGAAATATGGAGGAGAGTGGACGTTTCTTATCAAGCTCCATCCTCACCTATTGTCTAAATCAAGTGAATTAGTTTATGGCGAAAGGGTTATGGATGTTACGGCATACGATGATATTCAAGAATTGTTAAGCATATCTGATGTACTTATAAGTGATTATTCTTCTTTAATGTTTGATTTTAGCTTAACGAAACGACCATGCTTCTTGTATGTTCCAGACCTTGTCGACTATACAAAAAATGACCGTAGCCTGTATTTTGATATTAATAAACTGCCATTTAAAACCGCTGTTAGCAATAAAGAGCTGTTACATAAAATAGAAAACTTCAGTAGCGAAGAGTATCAAAAAGATCTATCTAGATTTCAAAAAAGTGTAGGTTCATTTGAGAACGGAGAAGCTTGTAAACACGTAAAGGAAAAACTAGATGAAGTTTGCTTTAACAAGAAAAGGAGGGAATTACATGAAGCCGTATAAAATTGGGTACACCACAGGAGTTTTTGATTTGTTTCATGTTGGACACTTAAATATATTAAAAAAAGCAAAAGAGCAATGCGACTACTTAATCGTAGGCGTTAGTACAGACGAATTAGTAATGAGCTACAAAAAGAAACAGCCAGTTATACCACATAATGAAAGAATGGAGATTGTTGAGGGAATCAAATATGTAGATAAAGTAGTTCCACAAGTGCATCGTGATAAGTATGCTGCTTGGGAACAAATTCAATTTGATGTGATGTTTGTCGGAGATGATTGGAAAGGGAGCCCTCTTTTTAATGAGGTTGAAACTAAGTTTAATAAAGCTGGAGTGGAGCTGGTGTTTTTTCCTTATACGAAGGGAGTTTCTTCGACGATTGTGAAGGAGAAGCTTGAAATAGTTTAAAAAACATGGAGATTGATACAATGAAGAAGAAAAAATTATTGTTTGTGATTGAATCTTTGGATTGTGCAGGAGCGGAGAAGAGTTTAGTCACTTTATTATCTTTGCTCGATTATTCTAAGTATCAAGTCGATTTAATGCTTTTTGCACATGGAACAGTGTTGGAAAAGTTAGTCCCTAAAGAAGTTAATATATTAACTCCATTGGAATACACAACATTTTCTAATCTAAGTTTAAAGAATGCCCTTGTAAACTCAATCAAGAAATCTAATTTTAAAATGTTAACTTCAAGAATGAAATTTTCTCTCAAAATACGAAAAAACAATTATAAAAATGCTCAAAAAGCACGCTTATTTTGGCAGTATGCTTCGAAGGTGATAGAAACTAACCCTACATTCTATGACATTGCCATTAGTTATTCCCAAGGGATCCCAACATTCTATGTTTCTGAAAAGATAAAAGCAAAGAAAAAAATCGCATGGGTAAATGTTAGTTACAAACTCGATGAGCTAGAGAAAAGATTTCAGCAGAAATTTTATAATACGTTCGATAAAATTGTTGCAGTTTCCGATTCTACAAAGGATATATTTTTAGAAACCTTTCCAGACTATACAAATAAAGTCAAAGTCTTATATGACATTAACGATCCCGGATTTATAACAAAAATGGCTGAATTAGACGGAGGATTTGAGGACGATTTTGATGGCATCAAAATTTTAACAATTGGTAGACTGGCTAATCAAAAAGGTTATGATATTGCAATAGAAGCATGTAAGAAACTGAAAGAAGAAGGTATTAACTTCAAATGGTATGCGTTAGGAAAAGGCCCATTAAAAGAAGAGATCGAACAATCTATCAAAGAAAACCATTTATCTGATCACTTTATTCTATTAGGTGTAAAAGCGAATCCATATCCATACATTAAACATGCTGATTTATATGTACAAACCTCAAAATTTGAAGGCTTTGGTCTTGCTATTGCAGAAGCTCGAATGCTGAATGTACCAGTCGTTACAACTAGGTTTGATGCTGTATACAATCAAATGGTTCATGGGAAAAATGGCCTTGTTGTGGATATGAATCCAGCAGCTGTAGCAAATGGGATTATGAAGGTTCTACAAGATGATAATCTTAAAGAAAACATTGTAAAGTATTTGAAAGTAGAAAAGAAAGGTAATGTCGAAGAGCTAGAAAAATTTTATCAATTAATCGGATAAATTTATATCGAAAGAGTGTAATGCCTAATGAAGAAAAAAATAATATTCATGGTAAAAAATATGAATATCGGTGGAACTGAAAAAGCATTACTGAACATGATAGCTGAAATGCCTATAGATGAATATGATATAACAATATTTATGCTAGAGGAGTATGGCGGTTTCTTAAATGATATTCCAAGCAGCGTCAACGTTGAATATTTTAATGGGTTTAAGGAAATAAAAGATGCTCTAAATAATCCTCCTCTCTTAACGGCTAAGAGCTTATTAAAGAAAGGTAAAGTAATCAAGGCATGTCAAATTGCAGTCATACACATTCTATCCAAAGCAACTAGAGATCGAAGTCATTTCTTCAAATATTTATTAAAGGATCATCCAAAACTGAATCAAGAGTATGATATCGCGGTAGCTTATGCTGGTCCAATGGATCTCATAAGCTATTTTGTCGTCCATAAAATGAAAGCAGCAAAGAAGATTCAATGGATTCACTTTGATATTTCGAAAATAGGATTTGACCAAAAATTTGCATCAAAGCTCTACCCAAAATTCGATGAGATCTTTGCAGTTTCAAATGAAGCTAAAAATGTCCTGGTGAATCAGCTTCCTGAATTAAAGGGGAAATTCTATACGTTTTATAATGTTTTATCAAAGAATCAAATAGTTACTTTAGCATCAAAAGAAAAAGGTTTTGATGACATTTTTAATGGAGTGAGAATTCTAACTGTTGGTCGCTTAAGCAAAGAAAAGGGGCAAGATCTCACTATTCCTGTATTAGCGAAGCTAAAAGAAAATGGGTATAACGTTAAGTGGTATTGCCTTGGTGAGGGGCATGCGAGAATGGAGTATGAACAACTTATTAAACAGTATGAGGTTGAAAATGATTTTATCTTAATAGGAAGTCAATCTAATCCTTATCCTTTTATGAAAGAGTGTGATGTATATGTACAATCGTCTCGTCATGAAGGATATTGTATAACACTAGCAGAAGCCAGATGCTTTTCTAACCCAATTGTTAGTACGAAATTTACTGGGGCAGAAGAACAGATCACTCATAACCACACGGGTTTAATTGTGAATTTTGATGAGGAAGAGATGTATCAAGCAATCAAAAAAATATTAGATGACGAAATATTAAAAAATAAGCTCAAAAAAAATCTTAGCAATGAAATTGTTGATTCGACAAAAGAAATAGAAAAACTTTCAAGCTAATTTAATTAGTAAGTCTCAAATAGTATTTTTATACTGTTTGAGACTTACTTAATTAATAATTATTCCATTTTTTAAGAGGTGGCCATAATGAAGAAAATATTATTCATGCTTAGCAGTATGAATATTGGTGGTGTAGAAAAGTCATTGCTTTCACTTTTATCTGTCATGCCAAAAGACCAATATGATATTACAGTTTTACTTTTAGAGAAAAAAGGTGGTTTCTTGAAGGAAATTCCAGACTGGGTGAAAGTAGAGGAAGCTACTTGGTTTAAAGAGATTAAGCCTGTTATTATGCAGCCACCTCAACAAACAGTCAAAGATTATTACTTAAGAAAACAATTTATAAGAATTCCGAGTTTTGTGTGTTCTTATTTAGTGTCGAAATACCTTGATAACAGATATTTATTTTACAAAGAAGTATTAAAAAGTGTTCCTATAAAAGAAACAACATATGATGTTGCCATTTCATATCAAGGACCAACAGATATTATTGATTATTATATAGCCAATAAAGTAACAGCGCAGAAGAAAATTTCGTGGGTTCACTTTGATGTTTCTAAACATTTAATCAATGAGAGACTATATAAAAAACTATACATTCAATATGACAAAATCTTTGCGGTTTCTAATGAGGCTAGTAAAAAATTAATAGAGAAAATCCCTAATATAGAAAGCAAAACTGATGTCTTTATGAATGTTATATCTAAAGAACTAATTAGAGAAATGGCACAAAGATCTGTTGAATTTGATGATGACTTTAAAGGAATAAAGATCGTGACCGTCGGACGACTTTCAAAGGAAAAGGGGCAAGACATAGCCATAAAAGTATTAGCAAAACTTCGGAAAGAAGGCTATAACGTTCGGTGGTATTGTGTTGGGGAGGGTAATGCTAGGAAAGGTTATGAAAAGTTAATAGAAGAAAATGGAGTAAGCAATGATTTTATATTACTTGGAGCAAAAGTAAACCCATATCCGTTCATTGAGAAATCAGACATTTATGTTCAAACATCCAGACATGAGGGGTATTGTTTAACTTTATCAGAAGCTAAGAGTTTAAATAAGCCGATTGTTACGACTGATTTTGTAGGTGCTTTTGAACAAATCAACGATCAGTGCAATGGATATATTGTTAAAAGTAATGATGAAGAAATATATGAGAAAGTTAAATATTTAATCGAAAATAGAAAAGAACGATCAAGATTAATTGCAAATTTAATAAAAGATAAAGCTAAGTTGAAAAATGAGAGCAAAAAGCTGGATAGTTTTATTAATAGAAAGGAATTTGTAGGATGAATCCTAAGATAAGTATCATTGTTCCAATATATAATGTTGAAAAGTACTTGAAGCAATGTATAGATTCAATTTTAGCTCAAACTTTTAAAGATTTTGAACTAATACTCGTAAATGATGGCTCACCAGATAATTGTGGTGAAATTTGTGAAAAATATGCCAAGAATGATAATAGAGTAATTGTTATACATAAAAAAAATAATGGTGTTTCATCAGCTAGGAATAGCGGGATAGAAATTGCTAAGGGAGAGTATGTAGGATTTGTTGATCCAGATGATACTGTTGAAAAAAACATGTATGAAAGATTAATTGATACAGCGATAACCTTTAATGCAGAGATAGTTGTTAGCCCGATCACTATTATTAACCACAAAAATAATACAAACAACGTAACACCTATTTGGAAAAATGTTAATTGTATTATTAATAATAAAGAAATAGTTGAAGAGATAATCCCTTCATTGATACAAAACAAAACCTACAGTCTAGTATCAAGTGTTAATAAACTTTATAAAACATCAATATTTAATGATTTTAATATAATATTTGATGAGAATAAGAATCACAGTGAAGATGCACGTTTCAATTTTACATTATTACCACTTATTAAGAATTTAGTGTTTATCGAACAACCTTTATATAACTACAATATTTATCCAAGAGATTCTTTAACTCAGACATTTAGGGAAGATTTGTATAGAGATGTTCTAGATAATAAAATATTTATGTTAAATTTATGTGAAAAATATAATCTTGAAAATTACATACCTGAAGTAAAAAGGCATTATACTAATGTTACTTTGAATTACTTGCAAGAAATTGTAAAAAGCACCATTCCAGTGAATCGAAAATATGAAATAATATCTGAAGTATTGAATGAAAAAGAATTTTATGAGGACATTGAAGAATATAAGGCTCCTTCAATATTTATTAATATATTAAAGAAAATATGTCTAAAAAAAAATGAAAAATTACTTTTCAAAACTATTTATTATAAAATAAGAATTAAAAAATATTCTAGAAAACCTTCTTAAATAATTTTTCCAAACGATGTTTGAAATTTTTAATAATTTTTTAGGAACTAAGGATTGTGACAATTGAACAGTTAAATTATGTTAAATATAATGAAATATATAAATTTCATTAAAACAAAAAGCAATATCTCTTAACAGATATGAAAAATAAGAATGATATATTTCATTGATTATTTTCCAACGAACTGATTCAAACATAATTAAATTTAAAGGTGTTGATTAGGTTGATTGATACAATAAAAAAATTGCTAATATTATTTAATAAAAATGAAAAGAAAAAGCTATTTATTATTTTTCTTATGATGATCGTAGCAGCTCTATTTGAAACAATAGGAATAGGTTTAATTGTTCCATTTGTTGGTATGGTTACTAATCCAGGAATGATACAAGAGCAAGCAATATTATCATATATATATGAACTATTTAAATTCCAGACAACAACAGGTTTTATTATATTTTCAGTTGTTTTTTTACTTTCAGTTTTTCTTTTAAAGAATGTATATTTATTATTCTTCCATTATGTACAGTATAGAGTCATTTATAATCAACAAGTAAAACTATCAAGAGAATTATTTAAAGAGTACTTAACAAAACCTTACACTTTCCATTTGCAAAAAAATACTTCAAATCTACTTAGGAATGTAAACGGAGAAGTACCTAAAGTGTTCCAAGGAATTGTGATGTCTAGCTTTCAACTACTAACAGAGGTACTAGTCATTACATTTATATTAATATTGTTATTACTTACATCACCTGTAGCAACTATCACTGCTTCTGTATTATTAGGTGGCAGTGTAGTTATATTTTTCAAAGTGTTCCGGAGAAAAATTAGTTATTTAGGAAAAGAACAACAAAAAGTAAGCGGAACTATTATAAAGTGGGTTAATCAGGGATTAGGAGCAAGTAAAGAAGTGAAAGTGTCAGGGAAAGAAGGCTTCTTTATAAACGCTTACACAAAGCAAAGTCTTATTAAAGTAAAAAACAGCCGTTTTATGAAAATGTTAGAGTTAGTTCCAAGGTTATTTATTGAGACATTATTGGTATCTATTGTTCTTATTACTATGCTTATTATCATTTTCCAAGGTTTAGATACAACACAGCTAGTTTCTACAATGGCACTTTTCGCAATGGCAGCTTTTCGACTAATGCCTTCGATCAATCGTGTTGTTGCATTAATAACAACTATTCGATACAGTCAGCCAGCTTTAACAGTTGTTTACGACGATTTGTTTAACAACAAAGACAAATCCTCTAATAGTATTCTTGATAAAGATGCAAATGACCTGTTAATCCGTAAAGGAAGGAGAGCATTTCATCAATCAATTAATTTAACCGGAGTATCTTTCCGTTATCCAGGTCAACAAGAGTATTCAGTAAAAGATGTCTCTTTAACTATACCGATTGGAAATTCAGTTGCATTTATAGGGGAGTCAGGTGCTGGGAAAACAACTCTTGTTGATATTATTCTTGGATTATTACATCCGGAAAAAGGAAGTATATCTGTTGATGGTAACGAAATAAAAAACATAAAATCACTTTGGCAACAAAAAATAGGGTATATTCCCCAATCTATATTTCTTTCAGATGATACTATACGGGGAAATATTGCTTTTGGCATAGAAAATTCGCAGATTAATGACGATGCAGTTTGGAGAGCACTAGAACAAGCGCAATTAAAAGAATTTGTTGAATCGCTCCCTAATAAATTAGAAACAGAAGTTGGGGAGCGAGGTGTCAGGCTTTCGGGAGGCCAAAGACAGAGAATTGGAATCGCTCGAGCTTTGTATCATAATCCAGAGATTTTATTTATGGATGAAGCCACTTCAGCTCTAGACAATCAAACTGAAAAAGAATTTATGAAAGCTATCGACGGTTTACAAGGGGAAAAGACATTGATTATTATTGCACACCGCTTAAGTACAATTGAAAATTGTGATATTGTATTTGAGATAAAAAAAGGTAAACTAGCAGAAATTAAAAATAAGGTTGTAAAATCAATTATTTAAAAAAATTAAATTCATAAAGCCTTATCTATGGAACATGAGAAGCTAATTTTTATTTTGCTAGTCGCTCATGAGTACCTCTCAATGAAAGGTTAGTTAATCGTTAGGGAGTCTTCCTCCTACCGTTAGTTGGTCCGGTAACTTACTATTCTACTTTTGGGAAGGGACTCTTTTTGTCTTGAAAGCAATGCGAGACTGGTTTAATTATGCAATTCACTCAGTTAAGGAGAAAAAATGGATAATAATAAAAAATATTATTATATTTACGTTAGAGATAAAGTCTATATCAATGTGGAAGTTTCTTTTCTTCCTCTTTTTTTTTATTTGTATTTTAAGACAAAACCGATGGGTTTATTTGAAAAAAGGTTTACTTGGAAAATTTCAAGATTATTACCTTTATTTGTAGTTAGGGTAATAAGAGTATTTACTTTTACTTTTACATTTTATAAGAAGAAGAGAATTTTTAAAAATACAAACTCTCAAAAAGTTATAACTTCAACTTTCTGTGGTCATTTGCTTTTAAACCTGCGTCAAGGTGAGAATAAAATATTTAATTTTAAAGCTGAACAAGTTATTACAGATTTTCCAGTGTGTATAAGTAATCATGAAGTAGAAAAAAGGATCAATACAATAATTGTAGCTTCAACATGTAAAATTAAACCAAATCTCTTAGACTGGGATGTAAAGAAAAGATGCTTAATTGAAGAGTTCATCAATATTAAAAGCCAATCATATAGTACTAATAATATAGACGTATTTTATAAAGATGCATTACCCATTTTAAAGGATCTCATGTTTACTAAGAAACCAGACGTATTAAATTATAATTTATATCTTAATAGTAAGCTAAATTTATTAGATACTATACTAGAGAAACGTATTATTAATAACGAAAAATATATTGAGGAATTAAAAATAATAAAAAGATTTTATTATGAAATAAGAATGAAATTAAAGGAGATTAATAAAAAAGACATTGTCGTTGTATTTTCACATGGTGATTTATGGGAAGGTAACATTCTCAGTAATAAAAGGTATACTTTTGTTATTGATTGGAACACACAAGGTAGTCGTACAGCTTTTTTTGATTTTTATTTTATGATGTTTATGCTTGCTAATAAAAATAGTCATTTTAAGGTGTATGATAACAAATGGATATTGAGTTTAGATAAAGTATTAGAAAATAGTTTTATGAAATTATTAAACGAAATAAAAAACAAAAATAATAATACTCTTAACTCTGATCTTATAGAAAATTTAAATGATTTTGATGTTTACCGTTATTTATTTTATATAGAGCTTTCAATTCTTAAACTAGAATGTAGGGAGGTTAATTCTGATAAGCAACTAAAAGATGTTGTAGCGTGGGTAAATAGGTTTATTTTATTTGAAGATTTTAATAATGGAAGCAGAGAATTCTTTTGTTTGAAAGAAAATGTTTCTAAATAACAGCTAAAATACTCAAAACAACCTGTCATATGAATATCATTATTCAAGGTAATTTAATTATTATAAGAAATTTGTGGTGTTGTAAATGAAGGAAAATCGAATGTGTGTTGTCACAACGACATCCATAACAATTAAAAGTTTTCTCCTGCAACAACTTATTTTTTTATCACAGAATGGTTACGACATAACAATAGTTTGTAATTACGATGAAGAATTAATAGCTTTCTTACCAAAAAATATTAAATATAATCCAATTACCATGAAAAGGGGTGTTGATGGGCTAGGTGCATTAAATAGTTTGGATCTTC
Organism: Halalkalibacter alkaliphilus; assembly: GCF_023555415.1. Lineage (GTDB taxonomy): Bacteria > Bacillota > Bacilli > Bacillales > Bacillaceae_D > Halalkalibacter > Halalkalibacter alkaliphilus. Next base: position 290,483 of record NZ_JAKRYL010000002.1, read on the forward strand.
TATATAAACTTTTCAAGAAAGAGAGATTTGATATAGTCCAATATTCCACACCTAACGCTGCACTATATGCTTCAATAGCTTCATGGTTAACAAGAACCCCTGTCAGATTATATTGCCAGTGGGGAATACGTTATGTCGGTTTTACTGGTTGGCGTAGAAGGGTTTTTAAAGCTATTGAGAAGATAGTATGCTCTCTTTCTACCTATATAGAGCCGGATAGTTATGGAAACTTACAATTCAGCAAATCAGAAAAGCTTTATACTAGTAACAAAAGTAACGTGATATGGAATGGAAGTGCGAACGGGGTGGATCTTAATAGGTTTGATTTTACTTCAAAGCAAAAATGGAGCGATGAGATTCGCCAGAAATATAAGATTTCCAATGATGATCTAGTATTTGGTTTTATAGGGAGGCTTAATAAAGATAAAGGAATTAATGAGCTTCTATCAGCGTTTAAATATATTTCGCAACATAATGTTAATGTTAAATTAATGATGATTGGTCCTGAGGAGAACGCTGGAGTTCACCAGGACCTATTTGAATGGTCTCAGCAAAGTGAAACAGTAATATATTGTGGATTTACCAATGAAGTAGAAAAATACTATTCTGCTCTTGATGTTTTTATTTTACCAAGCTATCGTGAAGGGTTTGGTTCTGTAGTTATTGAAGCTGAAGCAATGGGAATTCCCGTTATTGTAACTGATATACCTGGACCTACTGATGCTATGCTGCGAGGAGAAACAGGTCTGGTCGTTCCAAAAGGTGAAGTAGATCCTTTAATTGAAGCAATGAAGACAATGTTAAATCCAACGCTACGTCACGAAATGGGTGAAAAAGCTATCGTATTTGTTCGTGAAAAATTTGATCAACGGGTACTTTGGAAACATATTCTTGAGGACAGAAATAGGCTTGTTATGAAAGAAAGGGCAAGAAAAGAGGGGGTAGTATGAAGTACGATAAGCCCAAAGTATCAATAATTATGGGGATTTTCAACTGTTCTGGTACTTTAAGAGAAAGTGTAGACTCAATAGTAAATCAGTCATATAAGAATTGGGAATTAATTATGTGCGATGATGGTTCAACAGATGACACCTATCGTATTGCAAGACAATATGCAGATCAAAACTCTAACATTAAAGTGATTAAAAATGATAAAAATCAGGGACTTGCATATAGCCTAAACCATTGCCTTCAATATTGTAGGGGAGAGTATATTGCTAGACAGGATGCTGATGATCGCTCTCTACCTGAACGATTAGAAAAAGAAGTAAGGATTCTAGATGATAATCAACAGTATGATATTGTCAGTACAGGGATGAGATTTTATGATGAAAAAGGGTTTTGGGGTGAGATTATTCCAATTGAAGAACCATTGCCAGAGGATTTTATCGCCCAATCACCTTTTTGCCATGCACCTTCTATGGTTCGGCGTAAGGCCTTGTTTGCTGTTAATGGCTATGATGTTACAAAGAGAACTTTACGTGTTGAAGACTATAACCTTTGGTTTAGGATGTATGCAAATGGATCGAGGGGCTGCAATATTAAAGAGTCTCTTTATGAAGTAAGGGATGATCGAAGTGCAATTAAGAGAAGGAAATATAGTTTGAGATTAAAAGAGGCATACGTACGATTCAGTGGGTATAAAATGTTGAAGCTGCCGTGTACATCTTATATTTATGCTATTCGACCACTTATTGTTGGATTAGTGCCTAATGGGTTATATAAATCCCTACGGCGCTATAGGTATAATTAACTATATGGAGAATGTAAATCTATTGTAAGAATATATAAGCTTGATACTTTGTTTACCTAATTAAATCCGTCTTTTTCTCTGAATAAAACGATAAAAATTAAAACTTTTTATATAGAGAGTTATTGACTTATGGTGATTATGTTGTATGATAAAGGTAACAGACGTTCTTTATAAAGAATAACCAAGTGACCTTTATAAAGTAATAATTTATTAAATTTTTAAAACTGTTGGATATCGCTATCCACACATTTTTTTGGTAGTGTTGTTCTTTAAAAAGAACAACACGATAGGAGGAAGTTAATGAGCGCAATTGCTGGAATTTATCATTCTAATAATGCACCTGTTACAAGGGATCATTATTCAATCATTATGGATAATCTAGCTCAATTTCCTGCTAATGATATTCAATGCTGGAACAAAAATAATGCTTTCCTTGGATGTCTTTCGCAGTGGATTACACCTGAATCTATAGGCGAACCATTGCCATTTTATGATTCAGAAAGAAACGCAGCTATTACTGCGGATGCCATAATTGATAACCGTGAGGAATTATTTAACTTATTACAAGTAGAAACAGGTTTAAGAAAAACCATTCCAGATAGTCAATTAATTTTACTTTCTTATTACAAGTGGGAAGAGGATTGTCCCAAATACTTAATAGGTGATTTTGCTTTTATGATATGGGATGAGAGAAAACAAAAGTTTTTCGGAGCTAGAGATTTCTCAGGAACTAGAACCTTATATTATTACCATGACAAACAGCATTTTGCTTTTTGTACAACTATAGAAGCATTATTAAATTTACCGTATATACAAAAGCAGTTAAATGAAGATTGGTTATCTGAATTCTTGGCTATTTCTTCAGTTGTAGATACCGTAAATACATCAATAACTCCCTATAGAACAATTGAACAAGTACCACCTGCTCATATTATTTCTGTAGAAGGAAATAAAGTTAAAATTAAACAATATTGTACTTTGTTAGCTGACAGTAAATTGAAATTAAAATCTGAAAATGAGTATGTAGAAGCCTTTCAGGAAGTCTTTCAAAAATCTGTTAATGCTCGTTTGCGTACACACCGACAGGTTGGTGCTCATTTAAGTGGAGGGTTAGATTCTGGTTCAGTTGTCAGTTTCGCAGCAAGGTCACTAAAAAATGAAAATAAGTTATTACATACATTTAGTTATATTCCTTCTAGAGGCTTTAAAGATTACACACAAAAACGGTTGTTGCCTGACGAAAGACCATTTATTAAATCAACGGTTAATCATATTGGAGGAATTAAGGATCATTATTTAGATTTTGATGGAAAAGATTCATATTCTGAAATTAATGAATACCTCGATATTCTAGAAATGCCATACAAATTTTTCGAGAACTCTTTTTGGATAAAAGGAATGTTTGAAACAGCTAATAAAAAGGAAGTTGGGGTTCTTTTAAACGGAGGAAGAGGAAATTTCACTATTTCTTGGGGGCATGCATTAAATTATTATGCAATTCTACTTAAAAAAATGAAATGGATTAAACTCTACAAAGAATTGGATCAGTATAGCCAGAATGCGGGAGGAGCTCGATTACGCAGAATCCCTGTACTTGCAAAAGTAGCTTTTCCATTCATTAATAAATTTAATTCTACTGTTACAACTAAACAATTTCCTAGATTGATTAATGCGGAATTCGCAAATAAGAAAGATGTATTTAATAAAATTAATAAGTATGGTTTAGATGAAACAGGTTGGTTTGGTACAAATGATATTTATGAACAAAGAAAAAGACATTTTGAGGATATATTTCATTGGAATGCAACGAATACTCTAGCTGCTAAATTATCTTTACGCTATTCGTTATGGAAACGAGATTCAACCAATGATTTACGAGTTATCCGCTTTTGTTTATCTGTACCTGAAGAACAGTATGTTCAGAATGGAATGGATCGAGCACTCATTAGAAGGTCTACTAAAAATTTATTACCTGATAAAGTAAGGTTGAACCAGCGTATACGAGGTGTCCAAGGGGCTGATTGGCTTTATCGTATGACTCCTATTTGGGATAATTTTATGAAAGACGTTGAGCAGCTTGCTACTGATGAAAGATTATTAAACTTTGTGGACGGAGAGGTTATACAGAACTCTCTTGAAAAAGTAAGAAAGGAACCTCTTCCGGAATACGCCATTGATCCGAATTATAGGTTACTGATGCGCAGTCTAATTGTTTCAAAATTTTTAAAAAGATTTACTTGAAAGGAGGTGAGACGATGAAAAATGAATGGAAGAAACCGGAATTAGAAGTACTTGACGTAGACATGACAATGGCTAACCCGAATGATGGGGATCATCTAGACCAAGCGTATCCTGAGGGGACTCCTCGATGGGAATTGACTTGGAGTTAAGGTTTTTTACCTTCGATTTCATACATATGAAATCATACTAGATTTAAGTTAAAGTTCTCTTCTAGGAGAACTTTAACTTAATAAAACTAGGTTTTATTAAGTTAATTTAGCAAGTAGTAACAAGCGGTAAAAATTACAGATTATTTTTTTATATCACAAAAAAGGACATTTGACATTTATGTAAAAACACTTTTTTATGGGTTCGTTCTTTAATTAAGAATTAGAGATTATGTAATTATAAGAAATTAAATCATTATCTTTTTTAACTTCCCTATTGTTCTTTATAAAGTGTGCGAATAAAGTGATGTTAGGAGGCTGTAATGAGTGCAATTGTTGGCATATATAATTTTAAAAAAGAACCAATAAATAATAACTGTAGTATGGATTTAATGAAATCTTCGCAGTGTTTTCCTGCAGATAATGTTCATACTTTGCAACAAGATAATATTTTCCTGGGGTGTCATGCACAATGGATTACATCTGAATCCATCAATGAAAAACTACCTTATTATGACTATAATAGACAGTTAGCTATAACAGCTGACGTGATCCTTGATAATCGAAAAGAGTTATTTGATATGTTACAGGTTAATAAACAAGATAGAAGATCAATGCCTGATAGTCAATTAATTGTTTTGGCTTATCAAAAATGGGGTGAAGATGTACCTAAGTACTTAATAGGTGACTTTGCAATCGTCATCTGGGATGAAAAGAAGGAGAAACTCTTTGCTGCAAGAGATTTCAGTGGATCTCGTACACTTTACTTTTACAATGATTCCAAACGATTTGCTTTTTCAACCACAATAGAGCCATTATTCACATTACCATACTTAAAGAAAGAACTAAACGAAGAATGGATGGCTGAATTTCTTGCAATTCCTAACATAGTCGAATCTGTAGACATGGTGTCAACACCATATCGATCTGTGCATCAACTACCTCCTTCACATAGTTTGACTGTGAAAGAAGGAAAAGTCACCCTACAAAGGTACAGCAAAATTGAAGTTAATGAAACCTTAAAACTTAGTTCTAACGAAGAATATGAAGAAGCTTTTCAAGAAGTGTTTCAAAGGGCTGTTTCAGATAGGCTTCGAACTTTTGGTAAGGTTGGATCTCACTTAAGTGGTGGTTTAGATTCGGGATCAGTTGTTAGTTTCGCTGCTAAAAATCTACAAAAAGAAAATAAACAACTACATACGTATAGTTATATTCCAGAAGGAGATTTTGTCGATTGGACTGATAAGTATTATGTACCCGATGAAAGACCTTTTATAAAGGAAACGGTCAAACACGTCGGAAACATAAATGACAACTACTTGGATTTTGCTGGCATAAGTCCTTTAACAGAAATTGATAATTTCTTAGACATAATGGAGATGCCATTTAAATTTTTTGAAAACACTTTTTGGCTTAAGGGGATAAGTGAAAGAGCACATAAAGATGGAATTAAAATTCTTTTAAACGGTGCAAGAGGGAATCACTCGATTTCATGGGGGTCTCTGTCTTTAACCTATCAATATTACAGTCATTTAATGAAGAAGTTAAACTGGTTACGCCTTAATCAAGAGCTAGACGCTTACTGTAGGAATTTTAGGACTGGTAAGAAAGTCATGATTCCATTTGTTGCTAAAAAGACATTTCCTAAAATAGGCCAATTATTCTCCAAAGGTGCTCAAAGTGACTATCAGTTTCCGGTTTTCATTAACCCATCCTTAGCTGAAAGGACTAAAGTTTTTGAAAAACTAGGAGATTATGGAGTTAACTTAAATGGTGGGTCAAGTGTCGGAAACCTAACTGATTATAGAAAGAAATATTACCAGAACTTATATACTTGGAATAAAAGCGGGGTAGCTAATACGAAATTATCATTGCGTTATTCCTTGTGGGATAGAGATCCTACAAATGATTTAAGAGTCATCCAATTTTGTCTATCGTTGCCTGAAGAACAATATGTTAACGGAGGAATGGAACGCTCATTTATTCGAAGAGCGACTAAGGGGGTTCTTCCTGATACCGTTAGATTAAATCAAAGCCGTCGCGGGATTCAAGGGGCTGATGTAATTCATCGTATGACTCCAAAGTGGGGTGATTTTATTTCACAATTACATGAGATGATTAAGGATCCCCAAGTTTCTTACTATCTAGACGGTGGAATTCTAAAAAATGCTTTGCAAAAACTAGGGAATACTCCACGTCCAGAAATGGTTTTTGAAGATGAATTTAAAATTTTGACACGCAGTTTAATAGTTTACCGTTTTTTAAAGAGATTCTGACCAGTGAAATGAATATTGAAAGGAGGTGAGATAGATGAGAAAAGAGTGGAAACAGCCATTATTAGAAGTATTAGATGTTAGCATGACAATGAATGGACCAGGTAATGCAAATGCAGATTGTTTTGATGTTTCTGATGGAAGGCACGAAACACATGATGATCAATCAAATGCAAGTTGCAAAAACAAAACTTCAGGCGTTGGTGGAGGAAGTTTGGGTAGTTAAATCTCTTAGATCTTTATAAATTGAATTAATGAAAGTGAAGGCCCTTATACCTTAAGCAAGTATAAGGGAACACTAATTGGTTTTTTATTATTTATTAGGAGGAAACACAGTGAATAGTTATAGAACTTATACAGCTTTCGGCCTAACCATATCAAGCGAATTTCCTCTACCAGAGTTACTTCCAACTAAACTAGAAGCTAAAGTACCCGACGTAGCCATAAAACAAGCAGATTTACAACAAGTCTGGTTTGAACATTCGGAGGATGATCAGTATTTTGTCATCGATGAAACATTCATCATGTTCCGTATGCCAGAGGTCGCGATTTTTCTAATCAGAAATGGAAACGAAATTCTTGTTTCTTCATTTGATGATGCTCATGAAGACCACATTAGACTCTATACGTTAGGAACTTGTATGGGAGCAATCTTAATGCAAAGGAAAGTTCTTCCACTACATGGCAGTGCAGTCGTTATTGGTGGAAAAGCGTATGCGATTGTAGGTAATTCTGGTGCAGGAAAATCCACATTAGCTTCGGCTTTTATAAAGCGAGGTTATCAACTATTAAGTGATGATGTAATACCTGTAACATTAAATGAATCCGGATGTCCAATCGTTACACCTGCTTATCCTCAACAAAAACTTTGGTTAGAGAGCTTGAGTCAATTTGGGATGACATCAGATGGATACCGTCCCATTATCGATCGTGAAACAAAATTTGCGATACCAGTAACGAATCAATTTGTAACTGAACCTTTGCCGCTTGCTGGGGTCATCGAACTTGTGAAAACAAAGAATGAAGAAATTGAGATGCTGCCCATCCAAAATTTAAACAAATTACATACATTATTTGTTCATACATATCGCAATTTCTTTATTGGCCCAGCAGGTTTGATGGATTGGCATTTCCACACGACAGCTAGAATGGCTAATCATATTGAATTGTTCCAATTGCAGCGACCAATATCTAGGTTCACTGCCCATGACTTAACTGAATTAATTTTAGAAACTGTCTATGAGGAGGAGAAGGTTATATGATCAAAAATCAAAATATTATAAATACTCATGTCGTTAGTCAAATTGAAGGCAATATTGTTTCCGATATGGATGGGGAAAAAGTGATGCTAAGTATCCATAATGGCAAGTACTACAACCTTGGGGATATAGGTGGAGAGATTTGGGATTCGATCAAAGAACCAATTACGATTGAAGGTTTAGTAACTAAATTGCAGGCACAGTACGATGTAGGAAAAGCTGAGTGCGAGGAACATGTTATTACCTTTTTAAGTCAATTAATCGATGAAGGGTTAGTACATGTAGAAGGCTAAAGTTGATTCGGAGGTATATATGAAAATAGTAAAACGGGCCAAAGCTTTTTTCGAATTAAAGTGGGAAACAAAAAAGTTATTGTTAGAAGCGTTTATCTATTTAGGATGGGCTAGGTTTTTGAAAACTCGTCCTTTCGCTAAAATCGCCCCTTCACTCGGTAAAAAAATGGAAGAAACGACTTATACTCCGAACATGGCGAATAGAGAAACGTTACTTAATATATCAAATGCGACCCATATTATGAGTCGTTATACATTTTGGGAAAGCCAATGTTTGGTGAAGGCCATTGCTGGGATGAAGATGCTAGAGAAGAGGAACATTGAGAGTACGCTGTATTTAGGAACCGGGAAGGACGACAAAGGGAATTTCGCCGCACATGCATGGCTGCGTAGCGGACCGTTTTACGTATCTGGTTCAGAAGGAATGGAGAAATTTACCGTGATTGCAAAATTTGCAAAGGAGATTACGCCTGAGAAGGTTGAAGGAGAAACCTATGGATAAGTCAATTAACACAGCTGGCATATCAAGCGAACTTACATATATCTTTGAATTATTGAAGGATAACAATACGAACACTCGAATGCCAGAATTAGACTGGGAATTATTTTTAAATCTTTCATTACATCATCGTGTGTTTCCGTTGCTACATTCAAAGGTTAAGAATCTTGATGTTCCAGTTCATGTTTCAAAGTTTTTGCAAGTACATTATCAGCAAAATATATTTAGGATGATGTCCTTAACGGGAGAAATGGAAAAGGTGAGTGAAATCTTTTCTAACAGTAAGATAAGAACACTCTTTTTAAAAGGGCCTGTTCTTGCTCATGACCTGTATGGAGATTTGTCGCTTCGTACATCGAGTGATTTAGATTTTCTCATTCCAATTGAACATCTTGAGAGAGCAGAGGAGATTCTAGTTGAACTTGGATATGAGAAAGATGATTATATTGAATCCGTATTAAACGATTGGCGCTGGAGGCACCATCATGTGACTTACTATCATCCTGTGAAACAGATGAAGCTTGAGATTCATTGGCGTCTACATCCAGGTCCTGGGAAAGAACCAAGTTTTCAAGAGTTATGGGAACGCAGGAATAAAAGTTCTAATACAAAATCACCTGTATATTTGCTTGGGAAAGAAGATTTATTTGTCTTCCTAGTTGCACACGGTGCAAGACATGGTTGGTCACGGCTGCGCTGGTTAGTTGATATCCAAAAAATTATGAAACAGGAACTTGATTGGGCTAAGGTTTATCAGCTTTTTCAAAAGTATCACAATCCTCATGTTGGTGGTCAGGCGATCATTTTAGCTTCTGAACTGTTAGATGCTGAGTTCAAAGAAGAAATGACTCCGTTTGTAACGAATACAGCGATGAAATTAGCTCAAGAGGCTATTTTTTATCTTGAAAGAATGGTGAATTTACATACAGATCCGGTTCCAGAAGACATATCAAGCTATCATGCGAGCCATCTTTTTTCATTAATGTCTACTCAGCAAAAGGCGATCCACCTTCTCAGCTTATTGCATCCATTTCCAGAGGATGCTCAAACGTTACCATTACCGAAACCCCTTCATTTTCTATATTTTCCCCTTCGACCTGTCTTATGGGCTTGGAGGAAAACTAGGAAACAGGCTGTTTTGTAGGAGGTATTTATATGAAAGATATTCTCTATTTTCTTAAACAGATTCATGCATATGCTGGGAAGAAGCTATACACGAATATGTTTGCGATGATGTTAATTGGTTTGCTTGATGGGATTGGGATATTGTTGTTAATTCCCATGATCGCTATGACTGGGGTTGTAAACTTAGATGCAGAAGGGACGCCTTTAGCTGGAGTACTAGGCTTTTTGCAAGATATTCCTGGTGCCGTAGGTCTACCTGTCATTTTAGCAGCCTTTGTATTGATTGTTATTGGTCAAAACTTGATCCAAAGGCAGATCACGATTCGAAATACTAGAATTCAACATGGTTTCTTCAGACATATGCGCGTTGAGACCTACCGTTCATTGCTTCATGCCAATTGGCGATTTTTTATTAAAAACCGAAAATCTGATCTCGTGAATTTTATGACAGCTGAGATTGCTCGTTCAAGTGCTGGAACTCATTCATTTTTACAATTTTTAGCTTCTCTGATTTTTACTTGTATACAAATTGGATTGGCTTTTTGGCTATCGCCAAGTATTACTTCATTTGTCTTAGCATGCGGTTTAATTTTGTTGTTCTTTAACCGTAAATTCCTTAAACGTTCTCTAGAGTTAGGGAGTCGTAACTTTACATTAGGGAAAGAATATTTAGGTGGTGTCACAGACCAAATCAACGGCATCAAAGATATTAAAAGCAATACTTTAGAAGAATCCCGTATGAACTGGTTTAAAAAAGTAACAGCAAGCATGGAGAAGGAACAAGTGGAATATACCGTTTTAAAAACGACTTCACAGCTTTATTACAAAGTGGCTTCTGCGGTTTTGATTGCTGTCTTTATTTTTATCGCAGTAAACTTGTTTAACGCCCAAGCAGCTCAACTCATGCTCATTATCGTCATATTCTCTAGACTTTGGCCACGAGTGGCTGGAATTCAAGGTTCTTTAGAGCAAATTGCCACGACGATGCCTTCTTTTAAGGCGGTTAAAGCATTGCAGAATGAATGCAGGGAAGCAAAGGAATTTGAAAACATCAATAGTACAGATGTAAAGCCAATCGAAGTACATAAAGGGATCGAGTGCCAAAACATTCAATTCCGTTACAACGAATCTGGTTACGCCTTAAAAAATATTAACCTCTCAATCCCAGCAAATCAAATGACCGCTTTTGTCGGGCGTTCAGGTGCAGGAAAGAGTACGTTAATTGACTTACTCATGGGGTTAAATCAACCGGAGCAAGGTCAAGTACTCATTGATGGTACTCCTTTAACAAGTGACAATCTCATTTCACTTAGAAGAGCGATCAGCTATGTACCTCAAGATCCGTTTTTGTTTAATGCTAGTATCCGAGAAAACTTGCAGTTGGTCGTACCTGATGCAACCGAAGCGGAGATGTGGGAAGCACTTGAGTTTTCATCCGCAGCGGAATTTGTAAGAAAGCTTCCTGAAGGTCTTGATTCACTAATTGGTGACCGCGGCATTAAACTGTCTGGGGGAGAACGGCAGCGCCTTGTGTTAGCTAGAGCGATTTTACGAAATCCATCCATTCTTGTTTTAGATGAAGCGACAAGTGCTTTGGATACAGAAAATGAAGCAAAAATCCAGGCAGCTTTGGAACGATTAAAAGGAAAGATGACCATTATCGTTATTGCACACCGTTTATCCACAATACGAAATGCCGATCAAGTTGTTGTTCTTGATGGGGGAGAAATCATTCAAAAGGGTGGATTCACACAGCTTGCTGCTCAAAAGAAAAGTACATTTAGCCACCTGTTACGAAATCAAATGGAAGCTACACCTTAAGGGGGTGTTTCAAAAGGGTCCGTTTTTGACCTTTTGAAACACCCCTGCTGTTTAGATAGGAGAGAGAGTCATTGAGGAAAGTAGGAGGAAAAGGGATGCTAGGTCTTTTATTGCTATTTGTTGTTCTAATTATTTATACGGTTTGGGACAATCAGCGGATCATTGTGGTAGAGCAAGAAATAGTAATAGAGCACCTGCCAGAGGGATTTGACGGGTTTACGATCCTTCAAATAACCGATTTGCATGAAAGAGAATTTGGGAAGAATCAAGCGAGTTTAATTGAGAAGGTGAACTCAGTTAAGTATGATGCAATCGTTTTTACTGGAGATATGTTAGATAGCAATGCGAGTACAAACTATCGGCCTTTTTATCAGTTGATTGAAGGGATACATAATAAGACTCATGCCCTTTACGTGCCGGGGAATGCGGATCCGAACAACTATTTCCTGCACCCTACCAGGCCTTTTGAGAAGGATGAATTCATTAAAGGCATGGAACACCGTGGAGTAAAGCTGCTTGAATCGATTTATACAATTAATGATGAAGCAGGAGCTGCGATTCAGTTTGTGGAATTTGACATAGCGGTAAAAAATAAAGAAATATACTTAAATAGACCAGAGCCGAATAATGAGGCATACAAAGCGTATATGGATCATCAAAAGCAATTGTTTGATGAAATGGAGTCTTTGGATAAATCGAACGTAACGATTGCCCTTTCTCACTATCCAATCGTTGACCGTCGAATCGATTATATGGCGTCTAGCCCTCAGTTTATGTTTAGACAGTTTGATTTACTCTTGGCAGGGCATTATCATGGTGGGCAAATACGTCTTCCATTTATAGGTGCTCTATTCGTTCCAGAGCCGTGGTATGACCGGAGAGGAATTTTACCGCCGCGTGATCGGGTAAAAGGGTTATGGGAGTACCGCGGGATTCAGCAATATGTCAGTACGGGACTTGGGAGCAGCGATGCGATTCCAATGTTACGTTTTCGATTTTTGAATCCTCCGGAAATAAATATATTAACATTAAAGAAAAAATAAATTTGAAAAATAGGTTTATTACCTAAATGAAATGGGTAAATAAAAATATAAGAAAAAAAGATGGGTTATCCCCCACCTTTGCTTCTTATCCTACTAACTTTTTAACTAGACTTAAAGAATCATTACTTATTAGTTAGTTTGCTATTCTTACAAATGAATTGTTTTACTTCTTCAGGTGTAAGTCCAATTTCTTTTGCTTCCTGTAATAGCGTGACCCATTCTTGGTCAAGTGTTTCCATTTTTTCTGCATTTGAAGATACAATCACAGTCTTTCTCCGCCTCCATTGTTCGGTAACTCAGCCATCATAGCAAAAGAAATTTTCACCTTAGATCTGTAGTTTTGCGCCCTAATTTTTCAAGAAGTTTGCCTTTTTCGCTATTATTTTTATAAAAAAGATTGAACAAGGAAAAGTAGTTTAGTAAAAAGTTAGCAGAAGTAAATTTTTCAGACACTTCTTAAAATTTCATTAATTATCTCACTACAATAGTACCATATTTTTTGTGCCAATATTAGTAAAAAGTTCCAAAAATATCGACATTATTTGTAAAAATCCTACAAAGACTTTTGTCGAATTGGTTTTCTGAAACGGTTGTAATAAAATGGAAATGTTTAATTCTTCCTGCAACTATAGTTGTAGTTGACAATGAGTGAAAGTAAATTGTATAATTATCTCGAAACTGAGGTAATTAAAGGAACTGATATTTATGCATAAATATGAAGAGGATATTTCATTAAAATTATTTGTTGTCATGACCCGAGCGATTCAAGCCATTACCAAACGAGTCGAAGAAGATATAAAAGGTTATGGTTTAAATCCAACTGAATTTGGTGTTCTTGAACTTCTTTACAGCAAAGGCGATCAACCAATTCAAAAGATTGGTCAAAAAGTATTGCTTGCAAGTAGCAGCATTACGTATGTAGTTGATAAGCTTGAGAAGAAACAGTATATTAAAAGACAGCCATGCCCGAAAGATCGTCGTGTCACGTATGCGACAATTACAGAGGAAGGCACTCAGTTAATGCAAGAAATCTTTCCGAAGCATAAAGAAGCTATTGAAGAGATCTTTGGAGGGCTTAAAGCAGAAGAGAAAGAACTAATGATTGAGCAATTAAAAAAATTAGGCTTTTATGCACAAGAGCTTTAATTTTTTTACTTATTTATCTCGAATTAAGATTAAATGAATTCATAATGTAATAGAGATAGGCAGGAGGTAGCATAATGAAATCAATTGATCCATACCAGTTAGCTGAACGTGAGAATTACAAGTTTTTAACGGGAAGCATTATTCCAAGACCGGTTGCTTTCGTGACGACTCTTTCGGGGCAGGGTGTCCTTAACGCTGCACCATTTAGTTATTTTAATGTCGTCTCGTCAAATCCGCCGTTGATTTCTGTTTCTGTCGGTCGGAAAAATGGGAAAATGAAAGATACATCGAGAAATGCGATTGAGCAAAATGAATTTGTTGTTCATATTTCTGATGAATCCTTTATTGAAAAGATCAACATGACCGCTAAAAACCTCCCTTCAGATAAAAGTGAAGTTGCAGATGCAGGCTTAACGCCCGTTGATAGTTTAAAAATAAGTGTACCGGGTATAAAGGAAGCAAGGATTCGAATGGAATGTGTGCTAGAAAAAGCGATATCTCTTGGTGGAACAGATGACAGTCCTTCTTGTGACTTATTAATTGGGCGTGTTGTTCAATACCACATTCGAGAAGAATTGTATGAGAATGGGAGAATTGATGCTTTAAGATTACAACCAGTCAGCCGATTAGCTGGTAATGCTTATTCTAAGTTAGGTGAAACGTTTGAACTTGAACGTCCACAATAAATTGCCCTTCTACATCAGAAGGGAATTTTCACGACAAATATCTCGAATTCATATTGTATGAACTCGTTTTATATAAACTAGAACTTTTTAAGGGGGTGTTGGTCTTCTGATGTAAGTACATATAAAAAGGAGTGTGAGAGGCTATGAGTTTTATAAAGAAGTTATTTGGTCAAACTAATAAAAAAGATGAGGAGTCGATCAATATGTCAAACGTTAAATTAGCAGTTATTTATTACAGTTCTACAGGTACAAACTATCAATTAGCAAAGTGGGCAGAAGAAGGTGGGAACGCAGCAGGTGCAGAAGTGAAAGTTCTGAAAGTACCTGAACTTGCTCCTGAAGCAGCGATTGAATCAAACCCAGCATGGAAAGCGCATGTCGAAGAAACAAAAGATGTACCAGAAGTTACATTGGATGATCTAGAGTGGGCAGATGCGATTATTTTCAGTGTTCCGACACGTTTTGGTAACATGGCAGCTCAAATGAAGCAATTCATTGATACAACTGGTGGATTATGGTTTGAAGGAAAACTTGCTAACAAAGCGGTTAGTGCGATGTCTTCAGCAAGTAATGCACATGGTGGGCAGGAAGCAACGATTCTATCCCTTTATACAACAATGTACCACTGGGGTGCGATTGTTGCATCACCTGGCTACACAGATCCTTTATTATTTGCTTCAGGCGGGAACCCGTACGGAACAAGTGTAACAGTAGGTCAAGATGGAAAGATGCAAGAAAATGTAGAAGAAGCAGCGAAGTACCAAGCGAAGCGTACGGTTCAAGTTGCTGAGTGGATTAAAAAAGGAAATCAATAATAATAACGTCCCCTCGCTATAGAAGCCTTTATATGCGAGGGGATTTTTGTCTGGTTAGACGGTAGGAAACGTCGAGAATCGTAAGGAAATGTTGCTTTATGCGCTTGCCCAGGAAAGGAGAGAGTGGATTATTATGGTGGTGGCATTTTTGATAGAAGGCCCCTCATTTTTAAAAAGGAATGTCTACAATATAACAGCTACTATTTTAAAAATTATTGAGCATACTTGTCATTTCTTTAGGACTACTCGTCATTTTAATGCAAATAATTACGATCCTCGAGACCTACCTACAAAAAATTAATCAAACGTTTGTTTAATTCAACTTAAGTGCCTCATAACTCTTACTGATGATTCCGAAATAACTTGAGTTTTTTCTCATAAAGTTATTTAATTCTTTTTCCGAGAATCAAACCCCTTTGCTATCTAATATTGAGATACCCTAAGCGCCAACCTTATTTTCATTCAATTAAATATTCTTTTCTTGAGGTTTTTTGGAAAAAACTATAAAATCAAGAAAAAGAAAGGAATATAATATGAAATTAATTAAAATCTATGTATCTACGATTATTTGGAATTTATTGGTAAATACAATTGCAAAATCTATATTAATCCCTCAAAAAATTCGTTTCTATTTATATAGGTGTGCAGGAATGAAAATCAAGACTTCTAATATTAGGTCAGGATGTACTTTTAGAGGTAAAAGCATTTTTATAGAGGAAGGTGTTTTCCTGAACCATAATGTATTTATTGACGCTTGGGAGAGAGTAACAATAAAGGAAAATACCTCTATAGCTTTTGATGTGTTAATTTGTACATCTAGCCATGCTATTGGAAAATCAAATAAAAGGGCTGGTGAATCAAATAGAAAGCCTATAACTATTGGTAAAGGGTGTTGGATTGGGGCTAGAGCGACAATTTTACCAGGGGTCGTTATTGAAGATGGATGTGTAATCGCGGCTGGCGCTCTCGTTAATAAAGATTGTCAGTCAAATGGTTTATACGCAGGTACACCGGCTATACGAATTAAAGATTTAGATTGATTCAAAAATTTGAAAAAATTTAACTGGAAACGAATAATAACTGCAGATATTTTAACCTGTAGCAAGATTAATCAAACGTTTGTTTAATTTTTTAGAACTCGTCAAAATCTGCCATGGCATAACAAAAATAGAGGCACCACCGAAGTGCCTCTAATACCGTTACTGATGCTTCTCCAAAAACTCAAGCATCTTCTCATAAACTTTAATCTCATTTTCTTTTTTCGAGAATCCGTGACCCTCGTCATCTAACACGAGGTATTCCACATCAACTCCGTTTCCTTTTAGAGCGTTAACAATTTGATCAGATTCTTCTTTAACAACTCGAGGATCGTTCGCCCCTTGAATAACGAGCATCGGTTTAACCATGTTGTCTAAGTACGTAATAGGTGAATCTTTTTCTAAGCGCTCTTTGTCTTCAATTGGATCTCCTAACCAGCGTTTCATTATTGGTTTCCAATGTTCTGGAACGGAATTAAGGAATGTGAAGAGATTGCTTACTCCAAAAATATCAACTGTTGCTCGGAAGTATTCAGGGTGTCTTCCGGCAAGTAGCAAGCTCATATATCCTCCGTAACTTCCTCCGACGACAAATAGCTTTTCTTGATTCGTAATTCCTTGTTCGAATAACCATTCAATACCGTGTACGCAGTCAAGGCGAGGGCCTTCACCCCAGTCTCCTTCAACAAGCTTTGTAAAAGAAGCACCGTAGCCCGTACTCCCGCGGAAGTTCGGTGCAAAAATCGTATAGCCGCGATTTAAAAAGCATTGAAACATCGCTCTGAACCATTTTCTTTCCGCTGACTGTGGTCCCCCGTGTGGCCAGACGATCGTATAGCCATTTGAAAGTTCTGGTTTTGCTTTAAAGAGTAGGGCTTCGATGTTCATCCCATCAAACGATTTATATGTGATGACATCAGGTTCGACCATTTGTTCTTCGGAGACACCGAGGACGTTATTTTTTGTTAGTTGTTCAAATGGTTGATCTGCTTTTTGTACATAAATATTGCTTGGAACGGTTGAGCTTCTGCCACGAAGATAAAGGTTGCCTTGTTCACTGACAACAAGCTCTTCAATTACGTCTGTTGGGCATTCAATACGTTCCGGAGCTTTAGCACCTAGCTCAAATGAATAAAGATGGTCCGTTACGCCTTTTTCGGTTGCAAAGTACAGCTTCTTTTGTTTCTCATTCCATTTAATGAACTTGATATTTTCTTGTTCTAGTTTTAATTGTGGTGTGAACGTTCGGCTAGCAATATCAAATGAAGCAATATAGGAAAACTCTTCTCCATAATTAGTTACAAAGTAAATAGTTGCTTCATCGACATAAACAGGGCTAGATACAGTGTGTACCTCTTCTTTTGAAGGGGTAAGCAGCACTTCTTCCCCGTCAATATGAAGGTAGGCTACTTGGTACGTGTTAGCAAAAATTCGAGCTGTGACAAAGCTGGTTTCATCCTTTGCTACAGCAGAAAGGTAGGTCGGTGCTTCGACACCCTTATACAGAATCGTATCTTCTTTTGACTTCATGTCATAACGATGAATGTTTAAAAACTGAGAATTGCCTTTACTTGTAATGTAATAAAGAATGTTGCCGTCTTTTGATTGATCGGCAAAAAAGAATTTATCGGTCTTGTCACCTGTAATAAGTGGCTGCGGTTTTCCACCTTCTGCAGGAAGGGCGTATATATGATAGTTTTCATCACCGTTATCGTCAAAGCCAGCTAGGACGAAGCGATTCTCCGGATCTATTTTAATAAAGTTACATTGTTGATCCACTTGAGCAAATAGAGAAGGAAACTGGTTTGGGAAATCAACACTCCAAAGGTTATTCTTTCCGTTTAAATTGCTGCTGAAAATGAGTCTGCTTTCATCCTTGCTTACAGCAAACGTGGAAATTGCGTATGTACGAAAAAATTGTTCGACATCAGGCTTAGGGAATTGGATCAAATAGCTCACTCCTTAATTGGGTAATAGATTGCTAGTTATATTTTAACAGATTGTTCAATTGTTCTAAATATTTCCATTTCAAATAAGCAGATTTTTTGCTATTGATTTCGTAAATGATTATAGTGTAGATGTTGCCTTTGTTATTTTTTAACACTGGATACATAAATAAAAAACAATGTAGTTGGAGGGAACGTTATGGTTGTTATTCATGCTTATCTTCATGTGTTGCCTGAAAAAAGAGAGCTGTTTCTTGATCACGTTCAGGACTTAATTACGAACTCAAAAGCAGAAGAAGGAAATATCACATATCATCTGTATGAAGATACGGAAGAAAAAACGAAATTTGTGATGGTCGAAGAGTGGAGAGATGAAGCTGCAGTCGAGTTCCATAATCAAACGGAACATTTCAAAAACTTCGGCGCTAGAGCAGGAGATTGGTTTGCAACTCCTCCAGAAGTACAGCAGTTTGCTGTATCAAGAAAGTATTAGAAAGGAAGACTAATTATGCCAACTTTGTTAGATTCATTTGAATATAAGGGATTACAGCTGAAAAATAGAATTGTTATGCCACCAATGTGTCAGTACTCCGTTACGGCAAAAGATGGGAAGCCAAATGATTGGCATTTCACACATTATACAAGTCGAGCGATTGGCGGGACAGGGTTAATTATTATGGAGATGACAGATGTGGAGCCAGATGGAAGAATTTCTGATTTTGATTTAGGAATCTGGTCCGATGATCATATTCCGGCATTTGAACGGATCGTAAAGGCTTGCCAAAGCTACGGTGCGAAAGTAGGCATTCAAATTGCACATGCTGGTCGAAAAGCAGAGGATGCCGAAGTTCCTGTTTCTTCAACATCAGTTGCTTTTTCAGAGGATTACAAAGCGCCTCGAGAATTAACAACAGAAGAAGTAGAAGAGATGGTAGGTAAATTTGAACAAGCGTTTCAGCGTGCGGTAGCGGCTGGGGTGGATACAATTGAAATTCATGGAGCACATGGGTACTTAATTCATCAGTTCCAATCTCCTTTAACGAATCAGCGAGAAGACAAATACGGGCAAGATAAAAGTTTATTTGGTCGTGAAATCATAAAAGCTGCGCGTCGCGTTATGCCAGAATCGATGCCTTTAATTATGCGGATTTCAGCAAAAGAGTACGCTCAAGAAGGCTACGATGTGAATTATGCGATTGAGTTAGCACAGAAGTATAAAGAAGAAGGCGTGGATATTTTCCATATTTCTTCAGGTGGGGAAAGTAACAACGGACCTGAATACTCTGGCAAAGGATATCAAGTCGACCTTGCTGCAGCAGTGAAACAAGCGTTAGATGTACCTGTAATTGCTGTTGGAAGAATGGAAGATGCTCAGTTTAGTGATGAGGCTGTTCGTGAAGGAAAAGCAGATCTTGTTGCCGTAGGTAGAGGAATGCTTCGCAGTCCGTTTTGGGCGAATGAAGCGTCGCTTGCATTAGGCGGTGAAATTTTAACTCCGAATGCATTACGAGCAGGGTATAGTTTTTAAAAGGGGTTATCCCAAAAGGTCTGTTTTTTGACCTTTTGGGATAACCCCGAAGCAATGTGCGGAGTCGCTACATCTTTTGAAAGCCTTGAGAGGAGTGGGTTTCTCCTCTCAAGGCGAGTAGCGAACGGAGCCATTGCCATCTTTTAATATTGGCTTTGATACATCCCCTTTAGTCCTAAGTTGCATTATGCTGACTTTCTTCGTACGCAATCAGAACAACATCCTTATCGGTTGTACTTCTAATTTCGTCTTCTAACGATACGATTCTCTGTAACATGTCAGGGCTTAAATGTGCCGCTGTGTAGCGATCAAATTCTACTGGCTTATTTGACTCCATTTGGTTCAACTCCTTCATTTACTCAATAATAAAATTCTCTTAAGTAAGAAGTTCTATACTGACATAGAAAATGTAATGATTTGGAATTGTTGTAATACTGCTTCATTAGTAGGTAAATGCTATGACTAAAACTAAGCATGAAAAGGTGACGATCTTGAAGATTTTATGCCTTGATGGTGGTGGGATTCGAGGAGTGTTTGAAGTAGCGATATTACAAGCGCTCGAAGAAGAATACAACCAGCCTATTACGAATTTATTTGACCTTGTAGCAGGAACGAGCACAGGTTCGATTATTGCTACATCGGTTATTTTAGAAAAAAGAATGTCTGATGTATTAGACAGTTATAAACAATTTGGAAAGAAGGTTTTTAAGCGCCAGGCGAAAATTGGGATATTTAAAAGTGTTTATAGTGATAAGGATTTGCGCCAATATTTTAAGGGGATGTTTGGTGATTTAACGTTATCGGATATAGCGAAACCGCTTTTAATTCCAGCGGTCGATGTGACTCATGGCAAACCGTATGTATACCGCTCAAATTATGGTCATCCTGGCAGCGATGATCTCTCAATTAAATTATGGGATGCTGTGCTCTCATCTTGTTCAGCACCTGTTTATTTTCCGCCAAACAACATTAAAAATAAATATTTATCTGTTGATGGAGGGTTATGGGCCAATAATCCATCATTGGTTTGTATTACAGAGGCACTTGATTATTTTAAGTTGAATGTAGGAGACTTGAAGATTTTATCACTTGGTACAGGGTTACAGGACATTGAATACAATATTGAACCAGACAAATATTGGGGAATTAAAAAGTGGTTGCCTTTTCGTTTAATGACCATGAAAGTTCAACCTAAGTTACTTGACTTGGCTCTTGATCTTTCGTCTGAATCGATTTCCTATCATTGTCAAATTCTTTTAGGAAATCAATATTTTCGATTAAATAGGGATTTAGGAGATGAAATTCCTTTTGATGATGTGACATTTGTTGATGAATTAATTGCATTAGGAAAGCATGTGTTCGAAGAGAAAAAAGGTGAAATTAAGAAGTTTTTAGATTTAGAATGACAGGAAAAAGACAATTTATCCAATTGTAAGCATATAATTAAACAAAATAGAGTAAATGAGGTGAGGATAGGTGGTAACGGAAGTCTATTTAAATGATGTATCAATTCCTGTAATCAGTTTTAAGTCTGAGCAGGTAGAATCAAATGAAGGGAAATCTTTAACGAAAATCACATTTGATTTTAAAGTGAGAAGTGGAGAGGAATATCACAAAATCACTACATTGCTCTATAAAATGAATTTTGATGTGAGGGTTCCAGCACAAGAGATAGAGTTCAAGGGTACCATTCAGAACTATTCTACGTCATTTACCAATTTGTATGAAGAAAATAATGTAGGGGTGTTCCACCTTCAACTTATTGAGATAGCGTAAAACATGCAATAAAGAGGAGAGGATGACAGAAGGAATATCAACGTCATCCTCTCATTGGATTTAATAAAAATAAGGGAAGAAGAATCTTCTTAAGAAATGGAATGGAAAATGACGACGTCTAAAACGACGGAATCTTCTAGGGAAACCATATCCATAGCCATGCCCATATCCTCCACCAGGGAAATAACCGCCATACCCTCCATAACGAAGATCTGTTTCGTCATCGCGGTCCGTATCACCGGCTGGCATAAGCATGTTCACGCCGTTCCGGTCGATACCATCGATAATTCCATCATGAACTTGACCGTCTTGAGTTTCAAATTGCATTAAGTGATGATGATACCTTTGACATAAATCATGTAATTGTTGAAGATGATCAGGACTTAATCCCATGTGTTGTTGTTGTTGCATAGTAGGATCCATCGCCGTATGTGGTTGCTGCGGCATCATTCCGTGCTGAACTGGTTGACCGTGTGGCAGTTGATTCATTTGCTGATTGTGCATTGATTTTCTCCTCCTTTTCTAAAACCAAGATATTCATCTATGGGTAAATGTGACACTATGGATTTTGAAAAAATTTGAACTTTTTTGAGGGAACTGTTTGTAAAAGAGATGATGGAAGGTATAAGTGGGTTAAAACAGGGTTTGAGCTAGGATAGTGGCTGAAGAGTGAGGATGGGATTTTAGAAAGCTGGATAAAGAGAAAGTACAAAAAATAGAGCATTCAAAAGTGTATTCCTATACTCTTTTGAATGCTCATTATTTCTTCAACAAATGGATTATGGTTTTAGAACAACTTTAATACAATCATCGTCATGATTATTAAACATTTTGTACGCTTCATTCGCATCATCAAGGTTAGCTACATGTGTAATAATTTCTCTAGGGTCGTATTCGTTATTAATAATTTGATCATATAACGTCGGCATAATTGGGATGACAGGAGCTTGTCCCATTTTTATTGTAATGTTTCGTGAGAAGAATGGACCTAATGGAAAGTTATTATAATGGCTGCCATACACCCCGGTTAATTGAACCGTTCCAGCTTTTCTTACAGCTTTTGTTGCAATTTGAACCGGACCGAGTGTTCCACCTTGCAGCTTTAATTTCTGTTCGATAAACTCCAGTGGAGATTTCTTTCCGTCCATTCCTACACAGTCAATGACAACGTCGGCACCGCCTGAAGTGATTTCTTTTAAATGTTCACCCATGTCAGGGAACTCGGTAAAGTCAAATGTCTCAACATTGTTTGTTTTTTTCGCGTGATTTAAGCGGTAATCTAAATAGTCAACAGCAATGACACGCTTGGCGCCTTTTCTCCATGCGTATTTTTGCGTCATTAGACCAACTGGTCCGGATCCAAGTACAATAACAGTATCTCCTTCTTTTACGCCCGCATGTTCGACGCTCCAATACGCAGTTGGTAGTACATCCGATAAAAAGAGGAGAGATTCATCTTCAAGCTCACATGATTCTGGAATGACAAAAGGAGTAAAGTTGCCGAATGGGACTTTTAAATACTCAGCCTGACCACCTGGATGATTTCCGAATTTTTCTGTATAGCCAAAATATCCACCTGAGTCATAGTGCGGATTGGAATTGTCACATTGACTCGTTAAATCATGTTCACAATAAATACAATGACCGCACGCTACGTTAAAAGGAACAACGACTCGATCCCCTTTTTTTACTTTTGTTACATCAGGGCCGACTTCTTCAACAATTCCCATAGGTTCATGACCGATGCTATATCCTTTTGGAACAGGAAAGTTACCTTGGTACAGATGTAAATCAGAGCCACAAATGGCTGTGCTCGTTATTTTTACAATGATATCGTCTTTTTTCTCAATTTTAGCGTCCTCTACGTTCGTCACTTCCACGTGATTTGGACCTTGATATGTTACGGCTCTCATGATGACACTCCATTCATTTATCTTTTTTTACATTTACAGTATCTCCACTAAGTAACTTCGAACGTCAGTCAATTATTAACATCTATATCTATTATGCAATGTGAGGATTACTGATTTAGATTAGTAAAGATGGGTAACATAAAAAATATAAGACCGAGACTGACAAGATAATGGGAGATAAGGGGGACCTTATTCATGAAAATAACACCAGAACAACGAGTGACGTTGCATGAATTTAATAATTTAACGAAGTCATTAAGTTTTAATATGTATGATGTATGTTATACGAAAACGAAGGCTGAGCGTGAAGCGTATATAGAGTATATTGATGAGCAATATAATGCGGATCGTCTTACGAAAATCCTTGAAAACGTAACAGAAATTATCGGTGCTCATGTGTTAAATGTCGCTAAGCAAGATTTTGTTCCACAAGGGGCGAGTGTTACGTTACTAGTATCAGAGGGGCCGGTAGTGGAAGTACCAACCGAATCTTATGATGAATCACCTGGACCATTGCCAGAATCAGTTGTTTTGTCCTTAGATAAAAGTCACATCACCGTTCATACGTATCCTGAATATCACCCGGTAGAAGGAATTAGTACGTTTAGAGCAGACATCGATGTGTCAACGTGTGGAGAAATCTCACCGCTAAAAGCTCTGAATTATTTAATCCATTCGTTTGAAACGGACATTATGACAATGGATTATCGTGTTCGTGGTTTCACACGGGATATTCAAGGACAAAAGTTATTTATTGATCACGAAATTAATTCCATCCAAAACTACATACCGGATGAAGTGAAAAAATTGTATGACATGATCGATGTGAATATTTACCAAGAAAATATTTTTCACACGAAATGTAAACTAAAAGAATTTGATTTGGATAATTATTTGTTCGGCACAACAAAGGTAGATCTTCATCCAGGAGAAGCGGAAGAAATCACGGCAAAGCTGACAACCGAGATGGATGAGATCTTTTACGGGAAAAACATTCATTAATTAGAGAAGTGTTTCGAAAGCCGATAACAGAGGCGGGGCTGTCCAAAAGGTCAAAATCACGAGGCCACTGAAAAAGGTATGGTTTTGACTTTTTTCAGTGGCCTTTAAAATCACACCTTTTTGGACAGCCCCTTCGCTATTTATTCTTTTTACGAGACGTTTTCATATCATCACTAAAGAATTCGTCACGAACACTTTTTGGGATATGGTTATCTGTTGAAGCATAATTGCCAGCTCTATACGTGTTTTCGTTGTTTAACTTGTCTTTCTTATCCATATCAATCCCTCCTTTGCTTCTTTATTATTGTATTGTTAAGCAGCAATTAACAAAGGTAATTACTACTATGAAAGCTTTTAACAAAAGAGGGAATGATAAGAGTAGAAATGGAGATGATCCAAATGGCGAGAAGAAAAAGATTACTTGTACCTGAAGCAGAACAAGCGGTTAATCACTTCAAAGGACAAGTAATGGCAAAAGAGGGATTCAAAACTTCAAATCCTGAGAATGTAAAATATGAGGTGGCAAAAGACTTACATGTACCATTGCAAAAAGGCTACAACGGTCACCTTACTTCCAAACAAGCAGGTGAGGTCGGTGGCAAAATCGGCGGGAGTATGGTAAAAGAAATGATTCGAATGGCGCAGCAAAATTTAAATAAATGAAGAGGTGGAACTCGTGAAGGAACGAAGAGATGTTTGTGAGGAACCGGTAGAGCATCTATTGCAAGAACAAGAATATGACCATGAATTTGCAGAGGAATTATCAGATGGTGGAGAACGAAATGAGCTTGCAGAAAAGCAGCAAGAAGGACCATCGAGACGCAAACGCATTAGAACTGGGTGAAGTGGTGAATTATTGTTGTCCAAAAGCGGTTAAAAGGAGGTGCTTTTTGTATCTCCTTTTTTGTGCACGAAAAACTAAAACCTTATCTTTAATTTATGTTTGTACAACAAGGTTGTTGTTATAAAGAAAACAGCAGCCACTACGAAAGACTGCTGTCTGAAGAAGGAATAAACGAATGGTTATGTTGATTAGGAGCTTGGTCTATATTATCCGTAGGGTTACCTGGCGGCGAGGTTGCTGAAAGAAGACCGGCTATGATGATTGCAGCAGTAATGACGAGTAACTCAATTCGAATGGTCCATACTAACTTGTTAAATGTCTTTTGTTTATCTAGAGATTTTTCGGCTTTGTTAAGTTTAGGTAACCACACGAGGCGGTGAAATGCGGCAATCATTAAAATAACGATAAAAAGAATAATTTTCCAAATAAGTAAGTCTCCATACTGACTTGTTGTAAGTGATTCCCACGTTCCTATATAAGCGAAGCTCATGATGAATCCAGTAAAGCCAATGACAACAACGAGAACGAAAGCGACGATGGAAAACCATGACAAGCGTTGGTGTATAAATTTTAGTTTCTCTGAAGATTGATCCAAGGCAAAAGAGTAAATCACAAACCCGAGTAATCCACCTACCCATATCCCCGTAGCAAGTATATGCAAAAAATGAGAAAACACCATATTGAATGGCACGGCGTGACCTGAGAGTGAGAACGTTAAGGTGAATAGCAAAAGGAGAACAACTGCAGGCCATTTTTTTTCTGTCCGCTTGATACATAATATAAATAGGACAATCAACAAAGGTCTGAACCATGCAATGATTCCAATCATTGTGGTGGTAGATAAGAGACCGATCATCTTCCAAAGAGCACTGTCTTTGAAATCTCCATTGGTTAAAAATTCGGCCCATATCACTAATTGAGAAAATCCAGTTACTAGGAAAGTAAACAATATAACCAAATAGACCCTCATTTCTTTCTTTTTAGAAAAAGGATGACGTAAAAGGGAAGAGGTTCTCTCACCAATCACCCAGTGGATAAAGAAATAAAGGCCTATGAAACAAATCATTGTAATAGACTCAATGATTTGTATAACAGAATGGGATCCAAAAGTAATAGCTAGAGAAAGAAAAGGGATAAAAAATAACAACCATCTGTACATAAGTTTTTGTCACCACCATTGTTCAACAGTGCTTACTATGATCGAATGGAAAAACAAAGCATACCAATCAAACTAAAGAGAAGAAATTCAGTAAATCCAATTAATAGTAGACTATGTTGGGCCATATCTCCAATCATGGGAGCCATAATCCCAGCCATGACACCGCTTGTTACACCCATAATAACCGTTTGATATTCGACTAACGCCCCGAACACAATCCCTATTACAACCCCTATGATCGTCGTAATGATCGTAATCTCTGTAAAATGTAAAGGAAAATGATAGATAAGGATTAACCCTGATGCAATCGAAATAATACCAGTAGGTGTCATCGCGACATTCATTCCTAAGTGATAGCCAATTAACTTTCTGTACTTAAATAAGTATGCATAAGACATCCCAGCAACAATGAAGTTTGCATAAAACAGAAGCCATAAAATCGAAGCAGTCACAAAAAATCCCTCCCAAGTTCACTATATGCATTTGCCCAAATTTGGTTAGTCAAAAGCCCAGTTTTTCACCAGAATATTCCACAAATAGGAAAACGGTCATATGTTGGGATAAGAAAGGAGGGAGGGGAATGGCATGAAACGATCAGATATCAGATTAGACGAGTATTCGAAGTTGCTCTGGGAGAAGAGAAGGCAAGAGAAGATCAATGAAAGCTTAGAAAATGTTGTGAGTCTACAGAAAGGAAAAGGGCTAACGTCTCCCTCTAGTGAGCTCCCAACAGAAGAATTAAAAATGGTTGAGGATTATATGCACCGTTCCAACTTACTGAATATGGGAAAAGCGTTACCAGAAAGAAAAAAGTTTCTTGTCTTGCGGAAATTTTTTAAACACAAACGCAATCAGCAAGTAGAAGTCTACGTAGAGAATGGTACAAATCCTGTTCAATTTTTAGGGAAAGTCAATACGATAGGCCGTGACTTTGTTACGTTACTCACATTAAAAGATCGGATATGGATTCCGTTTCAAACGATTGAATCAGCGAAAGTCCCTTATGGATTACCAGAAGTTTCATCGACTCATCAACATTTTGTATACGATGAAGAATTACGAACGAAGTTAATTACTCGTTTTAGTGAAACAGTCGCATCAAAAGACGTTTTGGTCCAACAATTTTTTGAAGAAACATTACGAACCAATTTACAGACATGGAAACATACACGTGTTCAAGTTGTAACGAGGGAATCAGAATTCATTGGCAAGATTATTAAATCTGAAAATGACAAAGTGGTGGTAAAAAGTATAAAAGAGGAGCGAGCTATACCACTAAAGGACATCATTTTTATTAAAACAGTCAGATTATTCAGTTTACTTTCATTGTTAGTAAAGAAACAGCGTTAGTCAATCAAGAGGTATAAATCTTACTGCGCGGAGGAATGAACGGATATGGGAAAAAAGAAACAAAAGCAAAAACAGAAACAAGGTCAGAGGAGAGATCTACCGCCATTGTCAGAGTTAGTAGGTACAGACACTGGTTTGATTCGAGACTTAATCGGTGAAGACGTCTTAGTTGTACTCGAGTCCCATCAATTAAATATTTTAGGTCAAACATTCCGACCTATTTTTACAGGAACAATTGTTGAAGTAACGTTAGGCCATCTAACAATTGAAAATGCCATAATCAAAATGCCGAATGCTCCTTTTTTTAAGTTTCCAACGCCGCTGAGTTTTCCAATCGAAAAAGTAGTCGGAATAACCCTTTTTGATCCTGAGACGATTATTCCATTAACGTAAAAGTTTAAAAGGAGAGAGTAGTATGTTGAATCATGATGAACGAACTCAAGCATTAGCTGATCATTTTAGTCAATTTATAGGGAACAGAGTTTTGATCCTTGTTCCACAATTTCCGTTTATGTATATAGGAATTCTTATTGATGTAATAGAAGATCAACTACTCATTGATGTCGAAAGAACTCACATTGAACAATTAGAAAATCGAATTTGGGAAGTTCATATTGATACCCTTCACGCCTTTTTTATTGAAGGAGAAGACGGACCAACAATTCCGGTATTCTAATGAGAGGAGGACTCATATGTTAAGACGATATCACGTGGTCGCGATCCCCATCCGAATCGTGTACAACAACTTCGGTGATCATGACCCAGATGGGCGAATGTATGTGTTAAAAGAAAATGAAGAATTGGTCAGAGATCTTGTTCAAAAAAATCCCTTTACACCTGTTGACTTAGTGGAACCGCTAACCATACGTGCAAATGTTGGGGATGAAGTAGAAATTCTGTTTGAGAATCAACTGAAAACTCCATCTTCCATGCATTTCCAAGAAGCGGATTATGATGTGTTGACATCAGATGGAGCGAACGTTGGGTTCAATCCTGATACAACCGTTGAGCCAGGAGGAGAGATTTTATATTGTTTAAGGGTAAATAAAGAAGGGATTCATTATTTCTCAGATGTTGCAAATCCAATTGAGGGAGAAAATTTAGGAACCAATATCCATGGTTTATTTGGTGCGCTTTTCGTACAAAGAAGAGGATCGACTTGGACGGATCCAGTAACGGGAGGACCAATCAATAGTGGGGCGGTTGCGGATATTCATCATCCTATCCTACCTTCATTTAGAGAATATGGTTACTTTTTTAATGATGAACCAGAAAATGATGATTTAACAGGAAATGAACGGATTAATCCAATGACAGGGCAGCCGGCTGAATCGGTTCACGCCATTAATTATCGATCAGAGCCACTAGCGAATCGAATCAGATTAATCGAAGAAGGAGTCGTAGCACCAGGTGCACATGGTGAGGAGGTGCATCACGATTCATGGGTGTTTGGGGATCCTGCAACACCAACCTTCAGAGGATATGTTGGTGATCCAGTGAAATTTAGGTTGGTTCATGGTGGAGTAAAAGAAACCCATGTGTTTCATTATCATGTTCACCAGTGGTTATTCGATCCTGAAGATGTTGATTCATTTACGAAAGATTCCCAAGCAATCAGCCCGCAAAATCATTATACGATAGAACCATTTTATGGATTAGGAAGCTTACATGGAGCGATAGGTGATGTCATTATTCATTGCCATTTATATCCGCACTTTGAAGACGGGATGTTTAATATCAATCGTATATTTAATACGTTGCAAGACGGTTCACAGTGTTATCCAAACGGTGTGCCTATTAAGCCATTACAACCACTTCCAGATCGACCTTGTCCACCAGAACCAACACTTGAAAGACCTGGGTTTCCAAATTTTATACCTGGGAAAGTAGGGTGTAAAGCACCTAGGCCACCACTTGGAATTGTTGGTGGGAGAGAGATGACGGAACTAGAAGAGAATGCGGCTGTTCCAAATGCAAGACCTGGAGCTGTATTTGTAGATACTTGTCTCGGTAATCCAGTAGTAAAAGAGTTTAATGTCTCATTAATTGAACTTCCGATTACCTATAATAAACAAGGGTGGCATGACCCTAAGGGGAGAATGTATATCTTAGATGAAGATCTAGATGATGTGTTATCAGGAAAAAAAGAGCCTGAACCACTTGTTATGCACGCAGAAGCTGGATCATGTATTCGAATAAATTTTACAAATCGCCTGCCTAATATTCTAGATGGAGATGCTTTCCAATTAGTTACTCGTATATATGAATCTTCAATGCATGTTCACTTTGTTAAATTTGACGTGCTTGTATCAGATGGAGGGAACGTAGGGTGGAACTATGACAGTAGTGTTCTTCCTGGAGAAACAATCCGTTATGAATGGTATGCGGATGTAGAACTAAAAGCAACCTTCTTCCACGATCATCTATTTGCGTCTTCACAGCAACAACATGGGGTTTTTGGTTCTATAAACCTTCTTCCTAGATTTTCTTGTGTGTTTGATTCTTGCACAGGAGAAGAGGTCGACCATGGAACACAGGTCACGGTAACAAACCCGATTATTCCAGATTATCGTGATTATACACTGTTTATCCATGACTTTGCCTTATTATTTGATGAAAATAAGTGTCCAATTGAACCGCCACCATTTCCGGGCTCCCAAGAAGATCCAGGAATATTCGGTGTGAACTATAAAAATGAACCATTGCAATTTAGGTTAGGTAAGGATTGTGACCCTGCATACTCATTTAGTTCTACTGTTCATGGTGATCCAATTACACCACTTTTAAGGGCATATGAAGGAGATCCAATAAGATTTAGGATTTTACAAGGAGCCCATGAGGAGAGTCATAGTTTTAATGTCCATGGGTTAAAATGGAATGAAGCACGTAGAGACGTAGATTCAAATGAAATCAATCAGGAGCACCTTGGTATATCAGAGTCATTCACTTTTGAAACGTTTGTTCCACTATCAGGTGATTATTTATGGGCTTTTGAAGACGCAGAAGACCTTTGGTGCGGTACGTGGGGAATTTTGAGGGCGTTCGATGAAGAAGTCGCCGATTTGATTCCATTACCAGACCGGCCATTGCCTCCTCCTAGAACCCGTCCTCTCCCAGAAGTAACTGGATGTCCTCCAGAAAAAGCCTGTGATGATGGTCTTGTTTGTCCTGATGGTGCGCTAATCCGCAGATATGATGTTGTTGCTCTTCAAACATGTATTCAATATAACGAATACGGGGACCACGATCCTTTTGCAATTATCTTTGCTCTAGCTGAAGATGTTGATGATATTTTATCTGGAAAGATTAATCCAGAGCCATTGGTCTTAAGAGGGAACGTTGGAGAATGCGTTGAAGTTAATTTAGTAAATATGTTAGATCCAGACTTATTTCACAATCAAGATGGAGTTCACAAGTATCCTGATTTGAAGTTGCAAGCATTTTACCCTCCTTCACCTCGAATTTCTCTTCATCCGCAGCTTGTAGAATTTGATGTGAAATCATCAAGTGGTGAAACAGTTGGATTTAATCCCGACCAAACAGTTGGGCCTGGTGAATCTATCACGTATCGCTGGTTTGTAGATAAACCTTATGGTGTTTGTAATATGTGGGATATGGCAGACATCCGAAATCACCGTCACCATGGAGCATTTGGTGCATTTATATGTGAGCCAAGAGGATCCGTCTATCTTGACCCTTGCACATTAAAGCCTGTGAAGACAGGAACAAGTGTTGTGATTAGCAATCCACTTCTCCCAGACTATAGAGAATTTGTTCTGTTAATGCATGATGGTGTGAGATTACTAGATAAAAACGGGCAATTGATCGTTGATCCGTTAGATGGAATATTGGAGGAAACCGATCCAGAGGAGTTTGATACGTATGATCAAGGGTCACGTGGATTTAATTACAGAACAGAGCGATTAATTAACCGCTATACGGAGAAGTTTATTATTCAAGATTGGCCTAGTTCAATCACATTCCGAGACCCCGCCACTCCTGTATTCGAAGCTTATGCAGGAGAGCCAACAACTGTACGTTTAATAACACCAGCAGAACGAAGAAGGTCAAATTCATTTCATATTCATGGGCATTACTGGAGACGTGATCGTGAAGATGTAGATTCTAGTTTCAGATCTGTCAGAGGACAAAATATAATTGGTGCAAAATTAGATGCTCGTCTTGCTTATGGAGCTGGAGGTCTTTATAGTTTCCCAGGAGACTATCTGTACCGTACCGGAAATATTAGATGGAATATTGAATTAGGAATGTGGGGAATTATTCGAGTACATGACAAACTGCAACCGAATCTTCTACCTATTAAAGATTTATCATGCCTTGATCCGGAGGTGGAATAAATGAGTCACGATCATGATTGTAACGAATTTCGCTGTCCGCCGTTTGTCCCTGCAGACGCACCAGATGATTTTTGTATACCCGAAGAATGTTGTCCCAAGCAAATCCCAACGCCAAAATTCCCGTCACCGACCTCTTGCCTTCCTGAAGATGTGTTAGAAGAGCTTGAGGAAAGAATTAGAGCAGCCAATCAATTATTATTGAGCCTAGCTTTGAATAGAAGAAATAGAGCTGAAGGAGCAGCCCATATCGAGGAAGAAGAAAGGTTGCGAGAGGCTTTTGAAGGATTGCTAGGGCAATGCATTCGAGTTCAAGTTGCCAAAGAAGGGCAAAAGCGTAAATTGCAAGTGACTGGACATCTATGTTTCGTAGGAAGAGATTTTGTCCTGCTTCAAGATGAAAAAGATAAGCTCCTCATTCAATTAGAAGATGTTTGCTCTATTAAACATCCAAAGAGATTTATAGAGCCGTTGCACAGACAGGACTTAATTGCTATTGATCCATGTCTCAGACGTGCTATTACTCTAGATTTTGGTGCAACGGTAGCTAGGTCTCCTGAGTTGATCCAGTTATTTTTTGGCTTAACCCTAAAAACATTTCTTTGCTTTCTTGAACAAGATAAAAAGAGAATTGTTGTAAGAACACAGAAAAAGAACATGGCTGGTGAGTTTGTTGATATGGATGACCATGTTTTGGTTTTTTGCAAAGGGAAAAGAGAGATGCGAATTAGGAGGGAAGATATAAGCGTCATTAGAATAAGCATATTTAAAAAGAGAAAACGAAGACAAAGAAGAAGACGAAGACGTAAATAGTTTTATAAATCCTTTAGATAAAGTAAATGTGATCAGCATTTATTCATCTAAAGGATTTTTGACACTTTTGTAAACTGGTCCTAGTTAATTTGTAAAGGAGAGATAGTAAGGTGTTACGAAAGTATCATGTTGTCGCTATTCCAATCCGAATTGTTTATAACAATTTCGGCGATCACGATCCCGATGGAAAAATGTATGTATTAAAAGAAAATGAAGATAAAGTGCGTGAATTAGTTCGAAATAATCCCTTTAGTACAGTTGACCTCGTTCAGCCTTTAACAATTCGAGCAAATGCAGGCGATGAAGTAGAAATTTTGTTTGAGAATCAATTACAAACTCCCTCATCTATGCATTTTCAAGAAGCGAATTATAATGTCATGACTTCTGATGGAGCAAATGTAGGCTTTAATACAGATACAACCGTTCTTCCTGGCGAGGAGATACTTTATCGATTAAACGTAGATAAAGAAGGCGTTCATTATTTTTCCGATATGGCTAACCCAATTGACGGGGAAGATTTGGGAACAAATATTCATGGTCTGTTTGGTGCTATTCTTGTCCAAAGAAGAGGTTCAACTTGGACTGATCCAGAAACAGGAGGCCCTATTAATAGCGGTGTTTTTGCAGATATTCATCATCCGTTATTACCATCATTTCGAGAATATGCCTGGTATTTCAATGATGAACCAGAAGGTGATGATTTAACAGGAAATGAGCGTATGAATCCCATGACGGGTCAGCCTGCAGAAACGATTCATGCTGTTAATTACCGGGCTGAATCATTAGCCAACCGAGCGAGATTAATAGAAGAAGGAGTTGTAAATCCTGAACTTGATGGAGAAGAGGTGCATCATGATTCATGGGTGTTTGGAGATCCTGCAACCCCCATCTTAAAAGGGTATATCGGGGATCCAACGAAAATTAGATTAATTCATGGGGGCGTGAAGGAAACCCATGTATTTCACTATCACGTACACCAATGGCTTGCTACACCGGAAGATGTTGATTCTAATATCATTGATGCTCAAGCAATCAGCCCGCAAAATCACTATACAGTGGAACCTTTATATGGATTAGGAAGTTTACATGGGGCATATGGAGATGTCATTATTCACTGTCATTTATACCCTCATTTTGAAGATGGAATGTGGGGTCTTAACCGAATATTTAATACGTTACAAGACGGTTCACAGTGTTACCCAAATGGTGTTCCGATCGCTGCGTTACAGCCATTACCAGATCGGCCTTGTCCGCCGGAACCGACGTTAGAAAAACCAGGTTATCCAAACTTCATTCCAGGAAAAGTTGGATGTAAAGCACCAAGGCCTCCACTTGGCATTGTCGGAGGTAGAGAAATGACAGAACTTGAAAAGAATGCTGCTGTTCCTAGTGCACGACCAGGTGCCGTATTCGTTGATACCTGTCTGGGAAATCCCGTTGTGAAAGAATTTAATGTCACTGCAATAGAATTACCTCTTATTTATAATCGTGAAGGCTGGCATGACCCAAAAGGCAGAATTTATGTGTTGGATGAAGATTTAGAAGATGTTCTTTCAGGGAAGAAGGAGCCCGAACCACTAGTCATTCATGCAGAAGCTGGTACGTGTATCCGCATCAATTTTACGAATCGACTTCCAAATATACTTGATGGAGATGCATTTCAACTCGTGACAAGAACGTATGAGTGCGGCGCACATGTTCATTTTGTGAAATTTGATTCGATTGCTGGAGATGGTTCAAATGTCGGTTGGAATTATAACAGTGGCTGTCTCCCTGGAGAAACCATTCGATATGAATGGTATGCAGATGTTGAGCTAAAAGCGACCTTTTTCCATGATCATATTTTTGCTGTGGCTCAACAACAACATGGTCTGTTTGGTTCCATTAATATACTGCCAAGGTTTTCATCCGTATTCGATTCAAAAACAGGAGAAGAAGTAGATAGAGGTACGCAGGTTACAGTAACCAATCCGCTCATCCCAGATTACCGCGACTACACTTTATTTATTCAAGATTTCACTCCACTGTTCGATAAAGATAATTGCCCAATTGAACCACCTCCGTTTCCAAATTCACATGAGGATCCAGGAGTATTTGGTGTCAATTACAAAAATGAACCACTACAGTTCCGCTTAAACAACAATTGCGACCCTGCTTATGCATTTAGTTCTACGGTGCATGGTGACCCAGTAACACCATTACTTAGGGCATATGAGGGAGATCCAATCAGATTTCGAATCTTGCAGGGTGCACATGAAGAATCTCATAGTTTCAATGTCCACGGGTTACGATGGAATGAAGCAAGGCGAGATTTAGATTCAAATGAAATAACTGCAAAGCATATCGGAATATCTGAGTCATTTACGTTTGAAACGTTTATACCGCGTTCAGGAGATTATTTATGGGCTTTTGAAGATCAAGAGGATTTGTGGGTAGGTACTTGGGGGATCTTGCGGGCCTATGACGAGGAAGTCTGTGATTTAATCCCATTAGCAGACCGACCATTGCCGCCACCACGAGTCACTCCATTACCAGAAGTGACGGGAAGTCCTCCTGTAAAGGCCTGTGATGATGGTGCGATTTGCCCTGAAGGTGCTCCGGTTAGAAGATATGATGTTGTTGCATTTCAAACGTGTATTCAATATAACGAATATGGTGATCATGATCCTCATGCGATTGTTTTTGCACTAGCTGAAGATGTCGTTGATATTTTATCTGGTAGAATAAACCCAGAACCGTTAGTATTAAGAGGAAATGTAGGAGACTGTGTTGAGGTTCATCTAGTAAATAAATTAGATCCAAAATTGTTTCATAACGAAGATAGAGTTCATCACTATCCAGATATAAAAGTAGCAGCGTTTTATCCGCCATCACCTCGCATATCTCTGCATCCACAGTTGATTGATTATGATGTTAAGTCCTCAAGCGGGGAAACGGTTGGCTTTAATCCTGATCAAACAGTAGGACCGGGAGAATCGATCACGTATCGTTGGTTTGTAGATAAAGCATACGGTGCATGTAACATGTGGGATATGGCTGATATACGAAATCATCGACACCACGGTGCGTTTGGAGCCTTTATTGCAGAAGCTAGAGGGTCAGAGTATCTTGACCCACTAACGCTAGAACCGGTTAAAACAGGTTGCAATGTCATTATTTCAAATCCAGTAACTCCAGATTTTAGAGAATTTGTTCTTTTGCTGCATGATGGTGTACGACTGTTAGACAAAAACGGGCAGCTTATCGTAGATCCGGTAGATGGTCTGTTAGAAGAGATAGATGAAGAAGAATTTGACACGTATGATCAAGGGTCTCGTGGTTTTAACTATCGTACGGAAAGACTAATAAATCGCTTTAGCGA
The DNA here is from genome assembly GCF_023555415.1 of Halalkalibacter alkaliphilus. Taxonomy (GTDB): domain Bacteria; phylum Bacillota; class Bacilli; order Bacillales; family Bacillaceae_D; genus Halalkalibacter; species Halalkalibacter alkaliphilus. The sequence continues at coordinate 326,667 of NZ_JAKRYL010000002.1, forward strand.
GAGTTTGATTATTAATGATTGGGCAAGTTCGAAAGCATTTCAAGATCCTGCTACCCCTCTCTTTGAAGCCTACCCAGGTGAGCCTGTGACTGTACGTTTAGTTACGCCAGCAGAGAGAAGAAGGTCAAATAGTTTTCATATTCATGGTCATTATTGGAGAAGCGACAGTGAAGATGTAGATTCTGTTTTTAAGTCAGTTAGAGGACAAAATATAATCGGCGAAAAATTAGATGCCAGGCTTACGGGAGGAGCAGGGGGAACGTACCATTACCCAGGCGACTATCTGTATCGAACTGGAAATATACGTTGGAATGTAGAACTTGGATTATGGGGAATTATGCGTGTTCACGATAAACTTCAAGCACATCTTCCACCTATAAAAGATATATAGTGATAAAAAATGGAGGTACGGAATTCGGCCACTATTATGACCAATACGTGTAATTAATAGATTGAAGGAAAAGGTAGTTCAAAAGATGCCTTTTTCTTTTGTTTGTGAACTAAAAAATAGTGTGTTTCTAGATCGAAACACACTAAAAAATCACTAATCATTTAGCAGTGCTTTTTATCATCTAACTTAAAGAACTTAATTTCATCTAATGGCACGATCATAAATCTATTTTTATGATCTTTGCACGTGCAATCACGTTTTTTACGACCTTTACAGTCACAGTCTCTTCGACGTTTTTTGTCGTCATCTAGTTTTTCTACTTCCACAAAGTCACGTCCAACATGGCAGATGATTGCTCGGAATTCTCTACACTCATCTCCACATTCAATCTCAAATTTCACAACACACCCAATCAGCTGACGCAGTCTAAATGCAAATCCACCATCAAGGCCTCTTAGGCGCACATTAAACCTGTCATCACATATTCCATGTCTTGTTAAACAGTGGTGATCTCTGTGTCTAAAGTGGTGGTCAAAGTGTCTATCTCTATGATCGAATCTTCTGCGGCAGTCGCATAAGCTGTGGCAACGGTGATGTCTGTGAAAATCATGATGTCTGCGAAAATCATGGTGGTGTCTAAAATGACGGAAGTCAAACCCGCAATGGCAACGTGAGAAACAATCATGACGCACTCTTCCACAAGAATGACATTCAAAGCTATGGCTCATTGATTCATTCACCTCTTTCATTAGGATCTACTATATCCTATGAAGAAAGAGATAGATCGAAAGGTACAAGCAACCAATATTAACTGAGCACTAATCTATTTTCGCAGCCTAATTACCTTATTTTGGTATTCGGAAGATTTCATACTCGATAAAGCCCAATCTTCTTTGGATACACACTTAGAAGGTCAATGTCCCATATAATAATCATAATCAGAAAAGGAGAGAATGGAATGGCTATGAAGACGTATGTAAAAGAGATATCTAAGTCAATACCTAAAATATTTAATGAAACGTGTCAAGGTAATCAGAGTATGTATTATTCTAGAGGTAAAACAGGAAAAAAAGACGATGATTTTGTGACATTGAGAGAGTTGGAACATCAGTTAACAGACCTTTTAGGTTCAACTAATACTGAAGAAGAGGATGTAGAGAGTCTTTTCACACAACTTGTCCAAGATTACAAAGAACAATTAGATAGAAGTAAGGAACTAGAGAAAAAACAAAAGAATCTACCCGTATATAAAAGTCCATTTGTTCCATTATTTCAAACATTACCAGCAAATTTTCCGGTAAACGAGGTTCTTCTAAATGGAGCTGCTGTTGAAGTAGCAAGGTTCATTAATATTAGTGCAGAGGGAACGATTGTCCATTTTACTGACGACGAAAGTAGTATGAAATCCTTTGATATTAATAAAATAGATGGCATTCATTGGGGGAGAGAAGATCTTAATGCTTAAAGATTCTACCTGATGCTAATAATAAAAGGGGAAGGCGGTAAGATGTCTTCCCCTATATGAAATAGGAACATTATGCAGGTTCTACATCTTCACCAAATGCTACACCTGATACTTTATCAACATCTACGACAATTACTTGCCCGTCTTCGTCAATAAAGTAAGCGAGGCAGTCACATAGGTTAGAGAAAGCTGCCACTGGTACTAACTTTCCTTTTAAGAAAATGCCGCCAACTGGATAGTTAGGTGGAAGTTTTTTTAGGATTTCCTCAACACCACATTTCTTATCTCTGCGATCTTTTAAAAGGTCTCTAAGAAGATCCTCAAGTCCTAAATTTTTATTTAGTGACATATTTCATTCCCCTTTCTAATTTTTTCCTCCACTTTTATTGTAGAGATAGTATACTATATGACAAAAAGTGTAGATTGCATGGACTAGTATACTAATTTTTAGAAAGAGGCTTTTGTTTATTGAATTTGTTTTTATTCAGCTTGTACACTATACGGTATTAACTTACTTACAACAACAGCAAACTTAAAGCATTTTTAAAAGGAAATGTGACGTTATATTCATATGAGAACGACAGATTACTAAAAATTAGCACAGTCGCATACCTTCATTCCTAATCTCTACTACAGTATAATGGTTACTATAAAATTATTATACTAGGAGAATATTCAGATGATTAGTACAAACGTAGACTTATCCGCAGAGATGAAAAGCAATCATCTGACAGCCGAGTTCACTGAACATGAGATGAAAATGCTCAGTAAATTTTCTGAGCTTGTCTATTATAAAAAAGGCGACTTCATCATAAAAGAAGGAGAGCCGAATTCGTTTTTATATATAATAAAAAGCGGCATGGTTCAACTGTTCAAAGGAGACAAAAGCCTCGTTTATAAAGACGGAGCTATGTTTGGCGATCGTACTTTCTTTGATGAATCGCAGCAGCAAACAGAAACGGTTATCTCTCAAGGTCCGACTTCAGTTATTAAAATCAATGTCGCAATGCTCTTTGCGGCAGATCGATATAAAGATCTTCAAGTACGGCTGCTTAGTAAGGTGGCGTCTCAATTATCGACCGAATTAGAGCAAAGAAATGAGCGAGAAAGAAAATCGTATAAAGCATTAGGGATGTTAACAACCAATTTATTAACAGTAACATCTATTTATACGCTCTTATTAATTTCACTTACCGTATTTGTTGAAGCAGTAGGTGTGTCCACCTATGTTGATATTAGTATCATAATCATTTTTGCATTAGTTATGGTAATAATTATGAAAAAAAGTGGCTATTCGTTTGAATCATTTGGCGTAACGACGAAAAATTGGAAGCGGCATAGTAAAGAAGCCATACTATTGACACTCCCTGTTTTATTCTTTTTCTTGATTTTAAAGTGGGGGTTAATTACATTTATACCTGCGTTTTCTCACATTCCTTTGTTTAACATAGAAGCAACGTTTGCAGACATCGGATTTTCGTATTCCGTGTTCGCATTTTCTGTAGTAGTCTATATATTGTTTTCTGTTGTCCAAGAGTTTATTGCAAGAGCAGGATTGCAATCTGCATTGTACAAGTTTCTTCCTTATACAAAAAGGAAAGTTTTAATATCGATCTTGTTATCAAATTTATTGTTTGCGATGGCACATTCGCATATAAATATTTGGTTTGCCCTGACGGCTTTTCTACCTGGTCTGTATTGGGGATGGATGTTTGCTCGCCAACGCTCTCTTGTGGGAGTTTCTATCTCTCATATGATGATCGGGATCTGGGTGTTATTTATTTTAGGTTTTACAGAATTCCTAACTTTGTAAAAAATCACTTAGCTAGGTATTGAGCAAGTTAAAAATGCAGCCACTATATTCACTTCTTAAGGGGGGTACCAAAAGGTCAAAGCTCGACCTTTATCGGTACAGCCCTTTTGCTTTTCATTTTTTGTGAAACTAGGTACCCTGATTGTAGAAACAGTGAAGGGAGAAATTTGATGTTAGTACATTATCAGGCAATCGTTCATGGAAGGGTTCAAGGAGTTGGGTTTCGTTATTTTACTCAGCATGAAGCTTTGAAGCACAACATTAAAGGGACTGTTCAAAATTTAGAAAATGGATCGGTTAAGATCGATGCAGAGGGCTCTAGGGAGGACATGTCAGCATTTATTCAAGCGGTGAAAAAGGGTCCTATGTTTTCTAAAGTGACAGATGTTGAGTTACACGAACAAGAAGAAACAAAGCAGTATACATCCTTCTCAATTGTCTACTAAACCGAGAATATTGAATGATTTTTTTACATGATTGAGATACTAACACAATCGAATTTTTTATGTAGGTGTTGGTGTAGATGTTAAAGAAACTTTTTTTAGTTTTGTTTGTCGTTCTCATTATTACCGTTGTTCCGTATACGGTGTATGGGTTATACAAACCTCTTCCTGAAGGGGTCTCGTATGAAGGAAATGTGCATCATGTAACGAATGTAGAATTTTTATCTGATTTGACTTATGAAAAAGATGGAGAATTAGTACGTGATCATCACATTTTTGAGCGTGTGATTGAAATGATTGAGGAAGCGGAAAATTTTATCGTGTTTGATATGTTTTTGTTTAATGACAAGTACGATGAAGATAAGGAATACCCGGACATTACGGATCGGATTACAAAAGCATTAATTAAGAAAAAAGAAGAATCTCCAGATCTTGAAATTACTTTTATTACGGATGAAATTAATACGACTTATCGTTCTCATCCTTCTAAACATTTAAGCGCTCTTGAGGATCATGGTATCGATGTCATTTTAACAAATTTAACGCCGCTTAGAGACGCGAATCCGATCTATTCAGGTTTTTGGCGAGCTTTTTTACATGTGTTTGGACGTGAAGGCGAAGGGTGGATTCAAAATCCGTTTAGTGACAATGGACCAAAAGTGACCTTAGGTTCATACCTGAAAATGTTAAACTTGAAAGGAAATCACAGGAAAGTGATGACAACGGATAAAAGAGCGATGATTACGTCAGCTAACCCCCATGATGCAAGTGGCTATAACTCTAATATTGCCTTTGTTGTGGAAGGGAATATCATTGATGATATTTTACAATCAGAACAAGCTGTTGCAAACTTTTCAGGAGGAAAGAAATTACCTGATTTCACTGAAAATAAACAGGAGACAGGAGATATTTCTATTCAATTGCTAACCGAAGGGAAAACAAGGTCGCATCTCCTTGCAGAGATTCAGCAGACTAAAGCGGAAGACTGCATTTATATTGGGATGTTTAACTTTGCTGATAGTGGGGTCGTAAAAGAGCTAGTCGCAGCATCCGAGCGCGGTGTAGATGTTCAAATGATCTTAGATCCAAATGAAACGGTATTCGGAAATGAGAATATTGGTATCCCTAATAGGCCAGTCGCCTATGATTTAGAAGAGTATGGAAATGGCAACCTAAATATAAAATGGTATAACACCCATGATGAGCAGTATCATTCAAAGATCATATTGATTGAAAGGGATGAAATGAGTACGATCATTGGCGGGTCAGCTAATTTTACAAGAAGAAATTTAGATGATTTTAATCTGGACACTTCTTTAAAAATTGAAGCGTCCAATGATAAAGAGATTGTACAAGAAGTGAGTCATTACTTTAAGAAACTGTGGAACAATGAAGAAACCACCTACACAGTTACAGTAGATGAATATTTAGAAGACTTCTCTGAATACAAAAAATATTTATTTCGTCTACAAAAAAAGACAGGATTAACGACGTTTTAAAGATAATATATATGAACTAGTGAGGTTGTTTCATAAGGGATTTGGCCTAGGGGTCAGAAACTGATTTGAGACAACCTTTCTAGTGTAACCAAAAAATACATTGAAAAAATCGCAGCATGTCCTTCAAAAATAAGAGGACATGCTGTAATATAGTTAATAGGAGATATTATGACCTAGTCATAATTAAAGTTAGGGTGATGAAATGAAGCGTGTTGGTATCATCGGAATTGGTGCGTATGTTCCAGATAATATTGTAACAAATCGTGACTTAGAAAAACGTGTAGATACAACTGATGAATGGATACGAACTAGAACTGGAATAGAGGAACGTAGAATTGCATGTGATGATATTGATACGTCTCATATGGCAATTATGGCTGCAAAAGAGGCGATAAAAGATGCTGGAATTGAAGCTGAAGATATCGACTTAATCTTAGTAGCGACGGCAACTCCAGATTATTCGTTTCCATCTGTAGCTTGTTTAGTTCAAGGTGCACTAGAAATTCAAAATGCAGCGGCAATGGACATTAGTGCGGCTTGTTCAGGATTTGTTTATGGAGTCGTGACAGGTCAACAGTTTGTTCAGAGTGGGACTTACAACAATGTTTTGGTTATCGGTAGTGAGAAATTCTCTAAAATCGTTGATTGGTCAGACCGAGATACGTGTGTGTTATTTGGTGATGGTGCTGGAGCTGTTGTATTGAGTACCGTTTCAGAACAAAGAGGTATTCTGGCAGTTGATTTAGGTGCTGATGGAAGTGGTTCGGATCATTTATTGGTAGAAAAAGAATCGAACTATGTTGCAATGAATGGGAGAGAAGTATTTAAGTTTGCTGTAAGGCAAATGCCTGAATCTAGTTTGAACGTAGTAAAAAAGGCTGGTTTATCGAAAGAAGATGTGAATTTTCTAATACCGCACCAGGCCAATATGAGAATTATTGAAGCGGCTAGAGAACGGCTAGGACTTGAGAAAGGACGAGTCTCAACCACTGTTAGAGAACATGGAAATACATCAGCTGCGTCTATTCCATTGGCGCTATATTCAGAAATAAAAAATGGCAATATTCATGATGATGATGTTATTGTCATGGTTGGTTTTGGTGGAGGTTTAACCTGGGGTTCATTCTGTTTAAAATGGGGAAGATAATACGGTTAAAAGGGGAGTAAGCATATGAAAAGACGCGTGGTTGTTACGGGAATTGGAGCAGTGACACCGTTAGGAAATGATGTTGTCACAACATGGAACAATGTAAAAAAAGGTGTTTCGGGTATTGGACCGATGACTAGAGTAGATTCAGACCAGTTTAACGTGAAAGTGGCTGGTGAGGTAAAAGAGTTTGTTCCATCTGAATTTATGGATGGCAAAGAAGCACGAAGAATGGCTCGTTTCACGCAATTTGCGATTGCAGCAAGTAAGATGGCTGTAAAGGACGCAGAATTACAAATTGGCGATAACATTGAAGCAGAGCGTGTAGGCGTATGGATCGGTTCTGGAATTGGTGGATTGGATGCGTTTGAAGAGCAACATAAACGCTTTTTAGATAAGGGACCAAAACGGGTGAGTCCTTTTATTATCCCTATGCTGATTCCTGATATGGCATCAGGAAGGGTGTCAATTGAGACAGGAGCGAAAGGAATTAATAATTGTTCAGTAACAGCCTGTGCTTCAGGCGCTAATTCCATTGGTGATGCATTTCGTGTCATTCAAAATGGTCAGGCTGACGCGATGATTACCGGTGGAACAGAAGCTGCAATTACAGATATGACGATTGCTGGATTTGCTAATATGACGGCCTTATCTACAAATCCAGATCACAAGACAGCAAGTCGTCCGTTTGATAAAAACCGCGACGGCTTTGTGATTGCAGAAGGTTCAGGCGTTCTTATTTTAGAAGAATTAGAACATGCGCAAGCGCGTGGAGCGACGATTTATGGAGAGATCGTCGGTTACGGAGCAACTGGTGATGCTCATCACATTACCACTCCGGCACCTGAAGGAGAAGGTGGTCAACGAGCAATGAAATTCGCACTATCTGATAGTGGAATATCTCCAGAAGAAGTAGATTACATTAACGCTCATGGGACAAGTACTTATTATAATGACCTATATGAAACAGCCGCTATTAAGGAAGTCTTTGGTGAACATGCCTATAAGCTTTCCATAAGTTCAACAAAATCAATGACTGGACACTTACTAGGGGCTGCTGGTGCAATTGAAGCGATTTTTTCATTGTTAGCAATGAGAGACGGGGTTGTTCCACCGACGATCAATTATGAAACGCCTGATGAAGAACTTGATTTAGACTATGTTCCAAACGTAGCGAAAGAAAAAGAAGTCAACGTTGTGTTCTCGAATTCGTTAGGGTTTGGCGGCCATAATGTAACATTGGCATTCAAGAAAATATAATTTTTACCAGGGGTGTTTCAAAAGGTCTGTTTTGAAACACCCCCCTCTTTTTTTCTTAAAAATGTCGTACTTGTAAGCAGAGCTGAATCGGTTATTTTCTAGGAATATGCCTGAAGATCCCCCATAAAATGTGAAAAAAACATACTAACATTAGTAGTGAAA
>NZ_JAKRYL010000020.1 GCF_023555415.1 Halalkalibacter alkaliphilus
GCTTCTTTTTTTCGTAAACTTCACAGAGTGCTTCTAAGAATAGTATCGTGCCTTCCTTGTAGAAGAAAAGAAGTGAGTCCGAGCTGTTTCTCTTCGTAACACAACGTGAGAAACGTCGAAGAAAGAACACCATGCCTAATCACCCCCGTAGAAGTGAAAGGGCGAGCCAGGACGTTGCCAAGCAGAGGGTGTGCTCCAACTAAGAGATGATTGATTGTTATTGTCTAGAAAAAAGAGGACACATAAACAAAAATAACACTCCGACAGAAAATTAAAGAGAACCGACAGTAAATGAACTACTTTGGACAGTAAATCCTCCACTTTCCTACAGTATATTGTTCAAGTCCGACAGAAACAGATTATACGAAACTTTATACTACGTGTTACAGAATAAAGTCTAGAAATTACCCACATAAATGAACAATCTACATAAAAATACCTCTTTTTGAAGCGTACCAATCACAAAAATTCTCTATTTTGCATAAAAATTGCTTGCCTACTACATATAGATAAACTGTCGTTGATCATCCGTGCGATATGTACCTTCAAGTGGATAAGCTAAGTGAAGAAGAAGCGGGGTATTTAGGATTGAAAGTTGGATCACCTAAACTATGCGTGGAAACGATTTTTCATTTAACCAATGGCCAACCATTTGACTTTTCAAAAGTCACGTATAACTATGAACAATCACAATTCTTTGTCCAAGCCAATAGTAACTTTCTATAAGATTGCAGGCCTGCATATTTAAGAAAACCTAACCATCTGAATTATGTGGTTAGGTTTTCTTTGCTTTGAGTTTAAAAAAGAAGACGATTGACATGACAGCTATGAAAGCTGAAAGAGCAAAATAAATAACAAACTTGTATGTTTCAAAGGATTGTTTAACAAAGTACCATCTAATCCCAAGTTCATAGCCAGATAAAACAAATAGAGTAACCCAAAATAAGGCACCTACATAAGAGTAGAGCATAAAGGTTTTAAGTTTCAATCGAGAGATACCAGCTAGATATCCTGTAATATGTCTTATGCCTGGTATGAAATAACCAATTAATAAGAGCCAAGCTCCATGTTTTGCGAACAATTGTTGAGCTTTACTTATTCTAGTATGAGATAAATGGAGTTTAGGCCCATATTTCAAAAGGAATGGAAGACCTAATTTAGCTCCGAGTATATAGCTGATTGTAATTCCAATTACCGATCCTAGATAAGAACTTATTATTGCAGTGATTAAATCAACCCTACCAAGATAGGCATAATATCCAATAGTAATGAGCAATACTTCGTCAGGCAAAGGAAGCCCAACAATCCCACCTACGAGTGCAATAAAAATTCCAAAATAACCATATTCAAAAATTAAGTGCTTTAATACTTCCATAGTATCTTCCTATTCTAAAAGAGGCTAATCCCATTATATCGAATTTTCAAACAGGAAACGAGTTGAGATCTTTTGGAAGATAAAAAGAGTAACCACCACATATAGTTGTAAGTTACTCTAATCAAATGTTCTATTAATAAATTCAATAGTTTACAAGTAATGAAGCAGGCTTGTTGCAATTGTAAAGTAAATTAACAACCCTAATATATCGTTTACAGTTGTAATGAAAGGACCGGAGGCAAAAGCAGGGTCTATTTTTAATTTATGGATGATAAGAGGAACCGTTGCCCCAACAATTGTTGCAACACTTAACGAACAAAAGATGGACATACCAACAATAACAGCTACCATATAACTACCATAAAAAATCGGAATGATCAGTAATAACGTCATTGCACAAATGAATCCAATCATCATACCGGTGCTGAACTCTTTTAAGAGAATTCGGAAGAGACCTTTCTTCTCAAGTGTCCCCAGTGCAAGACCGCGTACAACAACTGCTAGTGATTGTGTACCAGCGTTTCCTGCTGATCCCATTAATAAGGGGATAAAGGCAGCGAGTAAAATGATTTGATTCAGTGTTTCTTCAAATTGTTCTATTACTCCAGCAGTAAGAAGCCCAAAAAACATAAGGAGGACAATCCAAGGAGAACGTAATTTTGCGGATTGAAATGCTGAAACGTTTATATCAGTTGCCCCTCTGGCTGCTGTAAATTCACCTAAGTCTTCAGTAGCTTCGTCCTCTAAAACATCAATAACATCATCAACGGTAACAATCCCTAGTAGGGTTCCGTCTGAACTAACAACGGGGGCAGCTAAGAAGTTATATTTTTTAATCATTTTGGCGACTTCTTCTTGATTGGTGTCAGAATCAACGGAGACAACCCGAGAACTCATTAAGTTTTGAACTAACTCATTTGATTGTGCTGTAAGCAAGTCTCTCAAAGAGACAACACCTACTAGTTGATCCTGTTCATTGACGACATATAAATAATAGATGGTTTCGGCATTAGGCGCTTCTTCTCGTAATTGCTCTATCACTTGTTGTGCACTATGTGAGGAAGCAAGTGAAATGAATTCTTTTGTCATAATGGCACCAGCAGTTTTAGGCGGATAGGCCATTAACTCTTTTACATCATTAGCATCCTCTAAATCCATGGCTTTTAAGAGAGCGTGCGCCGCGCTTTCATCTAGTTGAGAGAGTAAGTCAGCTGCATCATCTGTGTACAGATGGTTTATCATTTCTGACGTGTAATGTTGATCAAGTTCAAGGATTAACTCTTTTTGTTCTTGCAGTTCAAGAGCTTGGAAGATATCGGCCATTTCCTCTGGGTTGATCATTTCATAAAGATTTTGCCGTTGTTCCTTTACCAGTTTCGCATAAATTTCAGCTTGGTCAGTTGGATGTAACTGCAGGAATTCTTCACGGAATTGAAGGTTCGCGTTTTTCTTAAGTAATTCTATTAAGTGATTAGTGTAGTCGTCGATTGTTTCATTGTTAAGTCTAGCCATGTTATGACCTCCTTCTAAGATGTGTCACCACAGGCAGAAAGGTGCATGTGGATGTTTAAATAAATGTTTATTTAAAGTTTGACTAAGGGGTTCTGGATCAGCATTCATCTTTGAACATGCACCTCCTTAACAAAATAAAATAGGCACCTTAATGAGAGTGAGGTGCCTTTTAACAAAACAAAAATATTCGTTCCAGTTGGAAGTACTCTGCAATCTGCAGCATAAAAATTAGTCCCAATATTCGAACTATGGAGTTTTTAACATCCTCCTTACAGAATATGCAAGACTTGGTCAATCGTTCGTAAGAGAATACTAGGCATATAACAATTATTACATGGTGGTGGTTATTACAAATAGTCTGGTCCTTGCTACCAACGCTAGAGTAAGATAAAATCAAACTATTCGTACGAATTAAGGAGAATCCATTCTTGAAACATCATTTTTGGAAAAATATAGGGGCGATTGCAATTGGTTCAGCTATTGGGACAAGCCTTCGCTATTATTTAAATCTCTATACATTAGCAACAGGTTATCCAATAGGTACAATCATTGAGAACTTAGGTGGGAGCTTGCTTCTAGGTTTTTTGACTGGATGGTTTATTATCAAGGTCCCGCGTGAATGGCTTAAGGCAGGACTTGGTGTTGGTTTATGTGGTGGGTTTACTACTATGTCTACTCTTGCTAGTGATAGTGTCTATTTGTTTTTAGAACATACTTGGTGGCTTAGTGTCGTGTATATCTTATTATCCATTTTTGGAGGAATAGTGTGTGCACTAGCTGGATATATAGTGGGACAAAAAGCAGGAAAACGACAAGCTTCGCGGGAGGTGGAGCAAGGGTGAACCTACTACTGGTCAGTGTTGGAGGAGCGATAGGTGCAATACTTCGCTATTTACTGGGGCTCGTCATAATGAACAGATTTCCTACACCGCCGTTTCCGGTCGCAATGTTAATTGTCAATGTACTTGGATCACTCGGATTAGGGCTTTTCTACGGTAGCTATTACGGTGCAATTCCACTTGGAGCCTATGAAGAACCAGCTTTCTTGCTTATAGCTATTGGTTTTTTTGGGGCATTTACAACATTTTCGACTTTTAGTACAGAAACGGTACAACTTTATCAACAGAAAGCGTGGAAACCACTTATAGCTTACATAAGCTTGACTATTGTAGGGTCAATCACAATGTTTGTATTTGGTTTTTCAATCACGAAGTTAACATAGATTAGGGGATGGGAAGATGAGAGAAACAAATTTTAATACAAAGACTGTACATTTTCAAACAAAAGAACCAGCAAGAAATGCAAGTAAAGCAAAGCCGATATATCAAACATCAGCGTTTGTTTTTACTGATTTAGATGATATGGAAAGTTTCTATGAAGGGGAAAAAGAATACCTATACTCTAGATATAGCAATCCAAATACAGATGATCTAGGAAAGGGTATCGCCTCACTTGAGGAGACTGATGATGGAATTGCCACATCATCAGGAATGTCAGCAATATTAGCAGGAGTATTAGCCGTTGCAAATCCAGGAGATCATGTTTTGGCATCTGATGATTTATATGGAGGAACGTATCAGATGTTTGCACAGGAGCTGCCTAACTTTGGCATTGATGTTAGTTTTGTTTCCTTTCAAGATTTGAACGTAGTAGAAGCAGCTTTCACAGATAAAACGGTTTTGATTTATACGGAATCTATAACAAACCCCCTACTGCGAGTTGAAAGGCTTGAGGAAGTCATTGCTCTAGCGAAACAAAAAGGTGTTAAGACGATGATTGATAATACGTTTGCTACACCTTATTTGTTGCAGCCTGCCACACTTGGTGCTGATCTTGTTGTCCATAGTGCGACAAAGTATATCGGAGGACATAGTGATGTAACCGCAGGGGTTCTTGTTGGGGAGCAATCGCTTATTGATAAGGCAAAGGGAAAAGTGATTACTCTTGGGTGCAACTTGAGTCCATTTGAGGCTTGGCTCGCTTGTCGTGGCTTAAAGACATTAAGTTTACGTATGGAAAGACAAAGCCACAATGCGAAAATGCTTGCTGAAGCCTTGGAGACTCACGAGGGAGTGGCTCGTGTCTTTTACCCTGATTATGTTTCTGAAAAAGGAAATGGAGCTATGGTTAGTATTGATTTAGCTGACAATGTAAATGTTGAGGAGTTTTTCCGCTCACTTGGATGGGTAAAAATTGCCCCTACATTAGCGGGCGTTGAAACAACCGTTTCTTATCCACTTCGCACATCTCATCGTACGGTTCCCGACAAACTTAGAAAAGAACTTGGAATCGGTGCGCAATTGGTACGTATTTCAGTAGGGATTGAAGACGAGAAGGATATTATCGACGCTTTTGTTCAAGCGATCGACACAGCGAAGTAATGAGGAAGGGGTGTCTCATAAAGGTCCCAAACAGCCTTTTGAGACATCCCTCTTGTTGTGTTGAGAAAAAAAGTAAAAGAAGCTTGCTTTCAGTTTGATAACGTGTTATTATAGAACTTGTGTCAGAGAAAGTAGTCTGGTGGCGATAGCGAAGAGGTCACACCCGTTCCCATGCCGAACACGGTCGTTAAGCTCTTCAGCGCCGATGGTAGTTGGGGGCTTCCCCCTGTGAGAGTAGGACGTTGCCAGGCAAATTTCTTTGTATAAAATATGTCAGTATTGACTATACTAATTAGTGTAGAGGACATCAGTTTACTTTATAACGACGCGGGGTGGAGCATGCAGCGAAACATCGTCGAATAATCTGCGACATGTCTTGACGCATACACTACGAAGCGAAACTAGAAGAGGAAAAGATAACTTCTTTGAATAGCATCATCAGTTACTTTATAACGACGCGGGGTGGAGCATGCAGCGAAACATCGTCGAGTAATCTGCGACATGTCTTGACGCATACACTACGAAGCGAAGCTAGAAGAGGAAAAGATGACTTCTTTGAATAGCATCATCAGTTACTTTATAACGACGCGGGGTGGAGCAGTCTGGTAGCTCGTCGGGCTCATAACCCGAAGGTCGGCGGTTCAAATCCGTCCCCCGCAATACCAAGAAGAAGCCGAAACGAATATGTTTCGGCTTTTTCTATGCAGAAAACGTTTCGTAAACGGATAAAGCTTTATCCCAAATCGTTTTTGTTTGGTTAAGTTAGTTTTCTTTTAGAGTTTACATAACAATAGTTTTTCTAACTCTGTATCTAATTACTTGGGCATTTTGGTTAAAATCGGATAAACTAAAAGAGATACTCCTTAGGTATGTAGAAATCCTAAGGTTTTTTGCAGATTTATGATTTTGGTCGAGAGGGTCGGTTACAATGGAAGATGAGTTCGTGTTTATTACAAAAATATCTCCAGAAGAGACTTATCAAAAAGGGCTTGTTCGTGGAATAGGGGACGATGCAGCTGTTTATTCTAGTTCGGATCAAATGGAACAAGTCGTTTGTGTAGATACAATGGTTGAAGGAGTACACTTTCGCCGTGATACACTTAGTCCCTATCAAATAGGGAAAAAAGGGTTAGCGATCAATGTTAGTGATCTTGCTGCAATGGGGGCAATTCCTACCTATTATCTTGTGTCAATCGCTGTGCCGCCATCATGGACGGAAGAGGAGTTAACTCAATTATATAAAGGGATGAATGAGTTAGCAGAAACACATCGAATGGATTTAATTGGTGGAGATACGGTATCTACAAATGATGTTCTTGTTTTAACGGTGACGGCAATTGGGTTAGTGGAACGCGGGAAAGCTAGATATCGTGATCAGGCTAAGGCGGGGGACCTTATTTTTCTAACGGGGTATGCTGGTACGTCAGCAGCCGGGCTAGATTTATTGTTTCAAAAAGGATTACATGGTCCTTTTTCTATAGAGGAGCAAGAACTTGTAAAAGCTCACCAGGAGCCGCTTCCTCATGTAATAGAAGGGAGGATCCTTTCAACGGCAAACAAGCGCATTTCCTTAAATGATGTGAGTGATGGTGTCGCTAGTGAAGCGAATGAGTTAGCAGAAGCAAGCCGGGCGAAATTTATAATTAAATCAGACAAGCTTCCGATTCACAAAGCAATGCACTCATATCCCAAGGAGAAGCAGTTAAAGTATGCGTTATTTGGCGGAGAAGATTTTGTATTGATTGGGACGGTTCCAAAAGAGGATGCAAAAGACTTAGAAGAGGAATTTCACCAAATAGGTCTAATGTTCGAGATCGTTGGGTTTGTGGAAGAGGGAGAACCTGGTGTATTTTTACTAGAAGAAAATAAAATGAAAAAGGTAGAAAAGAACGGATATAATCATTTCAAAAAGCGCGGGTGAAGGTAGTGGAAGAGTGGAAGCTTAAAACAGAGTCGCCAGAAGAGACGATGCAACTAGCGGAGAAGTTAGCGGAAATTGTGCAGCCTGGTGATGTGATTACGCTTGAAGGAGATCTTGGTGCAGGGAAGACAAGTTTTACGAAGGGATTTGCAAAAGGGCTAGGTGTCAAACGTGTTGTAAATAGTCCAACTTTTACAATTATCAAAGAATATAAGGGGCGAATCCCGCTATATCATATGGATGTGTATCGAATGGAAGATGAGATGGAGGATTTGGGGTTAGAGGAATACTTTTATGGTGAAGGTGTTTCTGTAATTGAATGGCCTAGCATGATTCCAAATCAGTTACCAGAGGACTGCCTTGCGATTTCTTTATTCCATTTAGGGGAAACAAGTAGGGAGATTACGGTGCAAACGTCTGGGGTCCGTTCTTTGGAGTTATTAAAGGAGTTGCGTTATGAGTAAAACATTAGCGATTGATACATCATCATTTGTCATGGGGATAGCTGTTACAGAGGGTGATCGAACATTAGGTGAAGTAACAACAAATATTAAAAAAAATCATTCGATTAGGCTCATGCCAGCTATTGATCAATTAATGAGTGAAGTTGATGTCAAACCGAATGAATTAGAGAAAATTGTGGTAGCTAATGGACCGGGGTCCTATACTGGGGTTCGAATTGGCGTCACAACAGCCAAGACGCTTGCTTGGTCATTAAATATACCGATTATTGGAGTATCAAGTATTGCTGTGCTAGCACAAGCTGGCCGTTTTTTTCAAGGTGTTATTTCTCCAATTATGGATGCAAGACGTGGACAAGTCTATACGGGCCATTATGAGACAAAGGGAATCGACGTATTAGAAGTAACGAATGACCGTTTAATAATGTTAGAAGATTGGCTTGTTTACTTACAAGAATTAAGAAAACCTGTATTATTTGTTGGACAAGATGTTTCGATGCATGAAGTGATGATTCGTGAAAAACTAGGGGATCATGCTCACTTTGCTACCGGATCGATGGCTTTGCCGAGGCCTGCAGAATTAGCGAGATTAGGTGGGGCACTAACGGCAGATATTGATTCAGTACACTCGTTTGTACCAAATTATTTACAACTAGCAGAAGCGGAAGCCAATTGGCAAAAGGCTCAGAAAGAAAAGGGCATGAAAAATGATTGAGCAGGAAAAAGAGACGATTCGTTTTATGACAATTGAAGATTTAGAAGTAGTAATGGAAGTCGAGCGTGATGCTTTTACTACGCCATGGGATCCGACAATTTTTCTAAACGAACTAACATCGAATCAATTTGCACAATACCTTGTTTATGAAATGGAAGGTGAGATCATAGGATATTGTGGATTATGGGTAGTGATGGACGAGGCTCAAGTGACGAATATAGCCATTCACTCGAAAAGTCGAGGACAAGGGCATGGGGAAAGGTTATTACAATATGTCCTCTCTTTTTTGAGGCAAATGGGTGTTTCGAAACTTTCATTAGAGGTACGCGTGACAAATACAATTGCGCAAAAGCTTTACCGGAAAATGGGGTTTGTTGAAGGTGGCATAAGGAAAAATTATTATGCTGATAATTTAGAAGATGCTTTAGTGATGTGGGTGAATCTAGATGATGAGTGAAAAGGAAATGATATTAGCAATCGAGACAAGCTGTGATGAAACGTCAGCTGCAGTCATTGAGAATGGAACGAAGATTTTAAGTAATGTCGTATCTTCTCAAATTGAAAGTCATAAAAGGTTTGGTGGGGTTGTTCCTGAAGTGGCATCCAGGCATCATGTGGAACAAATTACGATCATTATTGAACAGGCAATGGAGGAGGCAAATGTGACATTTGCTGACTTAAGTGCTGTTGCTGTTACAGAAGGGCCTGGACTAGTTGGGGCTTTATTAATCGGTGTCAATGCGGCGAAAGCGATTGCTTTTGCGCACAATATTCCGTTGATTGGTGTGCATCATATTGCTGGACATATTTATGCCAATCAGCTTGTTGAACCGATTACGTTTCCGTTGTTAGCATTGGTTGTTTCAGGTGGTCATACGGAACTTGTCTATATGAAGGAAGATGGTCATTTTGAAATTATTGGCGAGACAAGAGATGACGCAGTAGGAGAGGCGTATGATAAAGTTGCAAGGACGCTTGGTTTACCTTATCCGGGAGGTCCGCATATCGATCGTCTTGCTGCAGAGGGAAGTGAAACGATTGATTTTCCTCGCTCATGGTTAGAGCGAGACTCGTTTGATTTTAGTTTTAGTGGATTGAAATCATCTGTTATTAACACATTGCACAATTTCAAACAACGTGGCGAAGAAGTGAAAATTGAAAACGTAGCAGCTAGTTTTCAAGCAAGTGTTATAGATGTTCTTGTAGGAAAAACAAGTCGGGCAGTTGAAAAATATGAAGTAAGCCAACTGTTATTAGCTGGAGGTGTAGCAGCTAATAAAGGCTTACGCCAAGCATTAGAGAACGAATTTCAAGCAACTAAAGTTGATCTAAGAATTCCACCGTTATCGCTTTGTACGGATAATGCAGCTATGATAGGTGCTGCAGCTAGTGTTAAATGGAAAAATCAGAAGTTTGCTTCCTACGATTTGAATGGAAACCCTGGACTTGACTTAGAACAACAGTAAATATGTTTAAAACCACTTATTGGCGCGAATGCTAACAATAAGTGGTTTTTTAGTTTAGAAAGAGAAAAATTGGTGCTTCGTGTTGAAATTTGGTTAAAACGGTAGTGAAATGGCTAAACTCAAGTTGGTTTTTGTCGTATTTCGTAAAAAGTTGTTAACAAGTTTTATCCACAACATTGTTAACATTGTGGGTAAACACGAAAATGCTAGAAAACACGTGAATAAAATTGTTATTAACTTATTTGTGGATAACTCAGTGGATAATGTGAATAAATAAGCAAACCCCTTAAAAAACGGTAATCTGACTGTTAATAACTATGTGGATATTGTGGATATGTCAGAAAATTAGCCCAAAAAGGTTTGAGAGAGATGTGGAGAAAGCTTATATTACTTTTAATAATACTAATTAGTTTCCAAAGTAATTTGTTGAGTTATGCTGAAACGACAGACAAAAAGGAAAAAATAGCTGTTATTTTAGTTCCTGGACTATCTATGACGGAAGCTCATTGGTTTATCCACAATGAGGGGACGAGCGAGCTCTTTGAAGAAGCTGCTCTTGGCGCTATGAATGTCAGACCGGATGGACCTTATTCATATTTAAATAATATGGTTACAATGGGAGCTGGAGCTAAGGCTGTTGGTGTCCAAGGCTGGAATAGCTATGAAGCAACAGAAGAAGTGAAGGGGTTTCCTGCAAGTGAGTGGGTCCATCAATTGACTGGGATAAGAAGAACAGAAGGCTTGTTGCATCCTGACTTTCATCGTTTAAATAATAAAAATGAACTGGGAACGCACCGAGGCCAAGTGGGGGTTTTTGGAGATATGCTGCGTGAGGAGGCAATTGTTCGCCAAGTGTATGGTCACAGTGACACGTTGGAAGAAAGAATTCGTTACGGTTCCTTACTTGCATTAGATCAAAGTGGCACGGTTAATGGCGATATTACTCAGTCTGTTAAAGAGAAATCGGGATCTCCAAATGGAATGGAGATGGATATTGAATTTCTTATTAACAAACTATCAACAGTTGGGGAAAAACAAAAACGTTTCTTTGTCATCGAGTGGGGCGACTTGTATCGTTTATATGACCAAATGTTCTATATGGAAGAGTCGCACTTTCAAAATGAACAGGAAAGTCAATTGAAGAGGTTACACTCATTTTTGGAACAGGCACGTCAAGAAGTTGATGAACTGTGGGTAATTTCACCAATGATGAACAAACAAGCGTATGATGAAAAGCAGCAGTTGGCGCCGGTTTTTTATTGGGGACAACAAAAGGGAGGATACCTCACATCAAATACAACGAGACAAGAATACTTATTAAGTAGTATTGATATTGTCCCAACACTGCTCGGCTCCTTTCATCTTCCGTCAGAATCCTATTCAGGTAATCAAGTGATGCAATCGAGTGTAGGTGTTATGGATAAAACTCCATTTTTCCAAACAGTTGATGAAATTGTGCTAATTTATAAAAGTAGAGCCAGTGTTCTCTCCATTTATATCACTTGTTTAGTCGTTGCTTTAATTGGCGCTGCTATTTATGGGGCATTTGGGACAAAAAAAAGACGAACGTGGCGCTACATAACGAGGTTAATTCTATTATCAGCATTGTGGTCACCGTTTTGGTTTCTTGCATTGTCAGGTACTGTGAAAACACTTGGAATAAGTGGATTTGTATTAGGTTTAATAGCTAGTTCTTTACTATGTGGATATGTTGTAGAAAAGGGAAGTGAGAAACCAATTTTTTGGATCGGGTTATTTACATTTCTACTTATTAATGTTGATATTATCCTTGGGTTTACGTTAATGCAACGCTCATATTTAGGCTATGATCCAATTATCGGGGCAAGATACTATGGAATCGGCAATGAATTTGCAGGAGTGTATATTATCTCTGCCATAATGGTTATCAGTCCATTAGTAGAATCCATACCAAAAAAACGGTTAGTCGCGTTAATTGTTCCTCTCTTTACTTGTGTTATTGTGATTCTTGGCAAAAATACGCTAGGAACAAATGCTGGCGCAACATTATCAGCTGGAATCGCATTTGCTTTCTTCTTTTATCGTATGATAACGAAAAGATGGTCATGGCGCTTTCTTCTCATTATTTTTGCTCTGTCTTTGAGTGCGTTATTCCTCTTCCTCTATATGCTACAATTAACAGGGGAGCAGACCCATATAGGCATGGCATTTGATCGGTTATTAAATGGAGATATTCGTTATATTACAGATACGATTCAGAGAAAAATGGCTATGAATATGAAAATCTTCCGTCATTCAAACTGGACACAGCTATTTGTTACGAGTTACTTGTTAGGTGCCATCATTCTTTGGCGAAGACGACTGCAGCTTGAAGGACGGGATAAGCAGCTCTTTTTACAAACGGGAGTAGTTGCTTCATTTGCATTGCTATTATTAAATGATTCGGGTGTCGTTGCAGCTGCGACGTCAATGTTCTGTGTCGTGTCAGCCCATTATTACTGGTTGTCTGCAAGCAAGGAGGAGAACAATTTTGCAGTTGGAAAAACGATTAATCCTAGCCAGACAGTTGAGGATTAGTGTTCTCATAGTGATCGCAGTTGCGTTAGCTATGGATTATTTTCCTGGATTAACAGGAGGATTGATAGGAAGAAACTTAGTATTCGTAATACTTGGTTTTTGTTTTGTGGCAGCAGTTGTAGCTGAATTATTGATCCCAAGAAAAGAGCATCGAAAAGTAAATGTTCCTTTGTTTGAACATGATTTATTTTTTATTTTTTACGTCGTTGCTGTGATTGGACTTCTTACCTTATTAGGTGGACAGTCACAAATAGGATTACATTTTACTCATCCCGTTCTTTGGGTTTTTGTTGTGTATGCCCTTATAAAATGGAATCTTGATCGGAAGCAGGCAAGGAAGGAACAAGAGTAGAGTTGTGGGCCTCGTTATTACTTAATCGCAGCACCCAGTCATTTTGACTGGGTGCTTTTTGAAATATTTTAAATAAATGTTTGATTAAATGAGCAAGATGACATTATAAACTATAGGCAGGAGTTGGTAAATGGATGGTTTCTTTCTATCGCAGTTTAGCGATTATTCTCGTGCTAATGTTAGGGGTGGGACTATCTCCAAACTCAATTTTAGCGATTAACAATGATGAGCTACAGATAAGATACTTTGATTTAGAAGCGGACAGAAAGTCAGGCGATGCGATTCTTATAGTAAGTCCAGATGGAAGAACACTGCTTATTGATGCAGGCATTGCTGAAACGGGTATTCAATTGTCAAACGACCTTGGGCAATTGGGAATTGATCATATTGATTATGCAGTGGCCACACATCCTCACCATGACCATATTGGTGGATATTTGACGATATTGGAACAAGTAGAAGTAGGGACTTTACTACTACCTGATCTAACACATTCCACAAAAGCATATTCAGCTTTTAAAAAGCTGATTCTAGCAAAGGATGTTGATTATAAATATGTAAAAGAAGGGGATCGCTTTTATTTAGGAAACGAAGTTGAGATAGAAGTGTTACATCCTTCTCAGGAAATGTTGGAGCAAGTGAAAAGAGAAAAGCTTTCAACATCTGAAATGAATAATTTATCTCTTGTTTTAAAAGTGACCTATAAAAATAACACATTTCTATTTACAAGTGATCTATATAAAAAGTTGGAGAAGGAGTTACTAGAGAAGAAAAAGGATGTATTGCAGGCTGACCTGTTACATGCACCTCACCACGGAGATCGTACATCGTCATCAATAGACTTTATAGACGCTGTTAACCCTAAATATATAATCATTAGTGCCAATATATTGCAAAGTAAAAAGGTGATTAACAGGTATGTGAAAAGAGGAAGTAAAGTACTTGCTACAAGGATAAACGGAGACATTCTTATTCGTTCTGACGGAGATAACATCTCTGTAATAACAGAAAAAGAGAATGGTGATAGATTATTTTAGTATTTTAATTAAAAGGTGAATGAAGGCCTAAACAGGAGAGGGGGAGAGAGGGGAAAGGTCGTCATAAGGTGAATGAAGCCCTAAACAGGAGAGGAAGAGAGGGGAAAGGTCATCATAAGGTGAATGAGTGCCTGAACTGGTAGAGAAGAGAAAGGGAAAGGTCGTCATAAGGTGAATGAGTGCCCGAACTGGTAGAGAAGAGAGGGGAAAGGTCATCATAAGGTGAATGAGTGCCTGAACTGGAAGAGAAGAGAGAAGGAGAAGTTCTTCATAAGGTGAATGAAGCTCAAAACTAGAAAAGAAGAGAGAAGGGGTGTCCTTCATCCTTTTGCTGCATACATATTTTTGGTTATTAAAAAAGAGAGACGACAACCGTGCGGTGTTCGTCTCTCTAAGCACAAAGGGGTCTTATCCTTTATTCCTGAAGATCCTCCCATTCTTCCATGAGGGATTCAATTTTAGTTTTTGCTTCATCAATCTCAGATTGAATCGTTTGCGCTTTTTCGTGATCTGAATAAATAGATGGATCACAAAGGTCTTCTTCTTTCTCGGCTAATGCCGTTTCCAATGAGTCAATTTGCTTTTCAATTTCCTCAATTCTACGTTGGCGCTGACGTTCAGCCTTTTTTGCCTCTTTGTCTTGTTCATACGAACGCTTATCTGCTTGAGTTCCAGCGGTTGTTGGGATTGAACTCGCTGCGTTCTCTTGTTGGCTTAGCAATTCTCGCTGTTCCATCTCATTTTTCTTTTCCACATAATAATCATAATCGCCAAGATAATTCGTAATTTGTCCTTCATCTAGCTCAGCCATTTTAGTTGCAATGCGGTTTAAGAAATATCGGTCATGAGAAACAAATAATAAAGTTCCTGGATAATCGATTAGAGCATTTTCTAAAATTTCTTTTGCATCGAGATCCAAATGGTTTGTTGGCTCATCGAGAATAAGGAGATTTGCCTTTTTCATCATTAATTTTGCCAGAGCCAGTCGCGCTTTTTCTCCACCACTTAACGTAGATACAGGTTTTAATACGTCATCACCACTAAAGAGGAAGTTGCCTAGTACCGTTCTAATTTCTTTTTCTGGTAAGAGGGTATGGTCATCCCACAGCTCGTGTAAAACGAGCTTGTTAGACTTTAAATTAGCTTGTTCTTGGTCATAATAACCGACTGTCACATTACTACCGAAGCGAATAACCCCATCTTTTAATGGAATATCTTTTATGAGTGCTTTTAGAAGTGTTGACTTCCCAGCGCCATTTGGCCCGATGAGTGCCACACTTTCTTCTCGATCAATCGAAAGGTTTAAATTTTGAAAGATCGTTTCATTGCCATACGCAACATGAAGATCGGTTGCACGGATAACCTCTTTTCCGCTTTGACGTTCAATTGTAAAAGAAAAAGAAGCTGATTTCTCTGATCCAGCTGGCTGGTCCAGCAAAGTCATTCGTTCGAGCTGTTTCCTGCGACTTTGTGCTCGCTTCGTTGTCGAAGCTCTAGCAATGTTTCGTTGAATAAAGTCTTCTAACTTAGCGACTTCATCTTGTTGCTTCTCGTATTGTTTTAATTCGAGCTCATAGCGTTTTGCTTTTTCATCAAGATACGCGCTATAATTCCCTGTGAATTTGGTTGATTTCGTTCGAGAGATTTCGACCACTTCGGTCACAATTTTATCTAAAAAGTAGCGATCGTGGGACACGATCAAAATCGCACCCTTATAACCAACTAAATATTGTTCAAGCCAAGTAAGTGTTGCAATATCTAAGTGGTTGGTTGGTTCATCGAGAATAAGAAGATCTGGCTTTGTTAACAATAATTTTGCTAAAGCTAGTCTCGTTTTTTGGCCACCGCTTAGTGTAGATATCTTTGTTTGATAATCAAAGTCGCCGAAATTCATCCCTGCAAGAACACCGCGAATATCAGCTTCATACTGATAACCACCCTTATCTTTATAGGTAATTTGAAGTTGATCATATTCTTTTAAAAGCTTGTTGTAACGAGTTTCGTTCTTGAGCAAGGCGGGATCAGACATTTGCAATTCCATATCCCGTATTTGTTTTTCCATTTTACGTAGAGGAGCAAAGACGGTTAACATCTCTTCCCAAATGGATAACTCTGATTCAAGACCGGTATTTTGAGCAAGGTATCCAAGCTCAGTACCTTTTGGCATCATAATTTGTCCACTATCATAGGAGAGTTGTCCGGCAATTATTTTTAGTAATGTTGATTTACCTGCACCATTTCGTCCAACTAGAGCAACACGCTCCCCAGTTTGGATATCTAATTTAATATTTGATAAAATGGGGTCAATCCCAAAAGACTTACAAACATTATGACATTGTAAAATAATCATGGATTTCATTCCTAACTAATAAAATCTATTCCTAAAAAAATACTTTATAAAAGCGCGACCAAAATGGCAATGGCTCCGCACGCCGTACGCCTTTTGAGAAACCCGCTCAAAAGGCTAAAGAGCCAACGTCGGCTCCGCTCATTGCTAAGAGGTAATACAAAAAGGGAAAACCGTCCTTTTTTATCATTACCAGTACGACCAAAATGGCAATGGCTCCGCACGCCGTACGCCTTTTGAGAAGCCCGCTCAAAAGGCTAAAGAGCCAACGTCGGCTCCGCTCATTGCTAAGAGGTAATACAAAAAGGGAAAAATCGCCCTTTTTTATCATTACCAGTACGACCAAAATGGCAATGGCTCCGCGCGCCGTACGCCTTTTGAGAAACCCGCTCAAAAGGCTAAAGAGCCAACGTCGGCTCCGCTCATTGCTAAGAGGTAATACAAAAAGGGAAAAATCGCCCTTTTTTATCATTACCAGTACGACCAAAATGGCAATGGCTCCGCACGCCGTACGCCTTTTGAGAAACCCGCTCAAAAGGCTAAAGAGCCAACGTCGGCTCCGCTCATTGCTAAGAGGTAATACAAAAAGGGAAAAATCGCCCTTTTTGTATTACCTCTTAAGTGTATCGTAGAATGCATCTTTCAACAACTTCATGAACAGATGTGTGAAACGATTACAAACTCTGTGAAATGGTGTACAATAACGGTAGTCTTGAATTGCCAACTTGACGATGGTAGGAGGGAGGCAATAGATGAAAATTGATCAAACGAAGATACCTCAAGCAACAGCGAAGCGTTTGCCACTTTATTATCGCTTCTTAGAAAACTTGTCTGCCTCAGGCAAGCAACGTGTCTCATCGACTGAATTAAGTGAGGCAGTTAAAGTGGATTCGGCCACGATAAGACGTGACTTTTCTTATTTTGGAGCACTAGGAAAAAAAGGCTATGGGTATAATGTGAATTATTTGCTTTCCTTTTTTCGTAAAACACTAGATCAAGATGAGCAAACGAAAGTCGTTCTTGTTGGTGTCGGGAATTTAGGAACGGCATTTTTACACTACAATTTTTCTAAAAATAATAACACAAGAATTGTAATGGCTTTTGATGTTGATGATCATAAAATTGGTGAGGAAGTAGGCGGTGTAACGGTTCACCATCTAGGTGATCTTGAGAAAGTTATTGATCCTGAAGTAACGGTAGCCATTTTGACTGTGCCACAAGTTGCAGCACAGAAGATTGCAGATCAATTAGTTGCTGCAGGGATACAAGGGATATTAAACTTTACACCAGCTAGACTCGACGTGCCAGAAACTGTACGTGTACACCATATTGATCTTTCGGTTGAGTTACAAGCATTGGTTTACTTTTTAAAGCATTACCCTGTATAAGGGTGGTTTTCCCTTTTTATACAGAATAGAAGCCATTGCCTTCTATTTGAACACACTCTATAATGAAACGTAGGACAAGGAGGTGCTACCTATGGGTGGATTAGGAGCAGGCAGCATTGCATTAATCGCAATCGTTGCGTTACTAATTTTTGGTCCAAAGAAGTTACCAGAGTTAGGAAAAGCTGCTGGGAATACATTACGTGAATTTAAAAACGCAACAAAAGGCTTAGCAGATGAAGATGAGAACAAGAAAAAAGATAACGATAAAGCCTAAGTAGGAAGGGTCTATAAATGGAACAAAGAGACATGTCGGTAATGGACCACATTGTGGAGCTTAGACGAAGAATTATTATAACTTTAGTCTTCTTCATCGTGGCACTAATTGCCGGCTTCTTTTTAGCTACACCGTTAATAACATATTTGCAAAGCACACCTACTGCTCAAGACTTGCCAATGAATGCTTTTAAGATGACGGATCCGATTCGGATATTTATGACATTTGCTTTTGCAAGTGCGCTTATTATCACATTTCCGGTCATCTTGTATCAGCTTTGGGCGTTTGTTAGTCCTGGCTTACATGAGAAAGAACAAAAGGCTACACTGGCCTATATTCCGTTTGCTTTCATATTATTTATAGCTGGTCTTTCATTTTCGTACTTTGTTCTTTTCCCCTTTATCGTTCAATTTATGGGGAGTTTGTCAGAACGATTAGGAATTACAGAGCAGTATGGGATTAATGAATACTTTTCGTTTCTCTTTCAAGTAACTTTGCCATTTGGATTATTATTTCAACTTCCTGTTATTGTGATGTTCTTTACCCGATTAGGGATGTTAACACCGAGTTTACTTGCTCAGGTGAGGAAGTTTGCTTATTTCGTTTTGCTTGTAATAGCTGGTTTTATAACACCACCAGAGATTTTGTCTCATTTGATGGTGACCTTGCCATTATTGCTTCTATATGAATTTAGTATCTGGGTGTCTTATCTGACCTATCGAAAAGTTCAAAGGTTGGAAAGAGAGCGAGAACAAGAAGAAAGCATAAAAGAGTGACTTCCGCTGTGATGAAAGTCACTCTTTTTTATGCTGTTTTGTGAGATATTGAACATAGTTTGACATGTCTTAAAATAGGGTAGCCAAAAAGGTTGTCCTGTCCTATACTATGAATATAGAAAAGGTTGTGAAAACAATCACATACTAAACAAGAGCTATCACAGCCGAATCTAAATAAAGTAGTGAACTACTTCAGTAATATATGTGAAGTATTGAACAAACAAAAGTAAATAAAAGGAGGACTTACAATGATCGGTCAATTTTTCAGAGAAAACAAATATGTCGCGGGAGTATGGTTGTTCTTACGAGTATATCTAGGATGGTCTTGGTTAACAGCAGGATGGGGAAAGGTGACTGGAGACTTTAACGCAGGAGGCTATTTACAAGGATCCGTCGCAAACCCTGTGATGAGCGGGGAAGCGTTAATGTATCCAAACTACGTATCATTTTTAGAGGGTATAGCGATTCCAAACGCCGATCTGTTTAGCTTTATGGTAGCGTGGGGAGAGGTATTAGTAGGACTAGGACTTATATTAGGAGTGTTCACATCAGCAGCAGCGTTTTTCGGAGTAGTGATGAACATGTCATTCTTATTTGCTGGAACGATTTCTTCTAATCCGTGGATGATTTTAATCTCAATGTTTATTTTAGCAGCAGGAGCAAATGCAGGCCGTTACGGTGGAGACAGATGGGTATTGCCTTACTTGAAAAGTGTCGTATTCAAAAATAGAAACAATGAAAAGGGCTTTGGCGGAGCGAACTTAAAAGAAGCCGTTTAACGTTTACAGTAATATGTGAATAAATGAACAAACTAATAATGAGGAGGACTTACAATGATCGGTAAATTTTTAAGAGAAAATAAGTATGTGGCAGGAATATGGTTAGTGTTACGAGTGTATCTAGGATGGTCTTGGTTAACAGCAGGATGGGGCAAGGTGACTGGAGATTTCAACGCAGGAGGCTATTTACAAGGATCCGTCGCAAACCCTGTGATGAGCGGGGAAGCGTTAATGTATCCAAACTACGTATCATTTTTAGAGGGTATAGCGATTCCAAACGCCGATCTGTTTAGCTTTATGGTAGCGTGGGGAGAGGTATTAGTAGGACTAGGACTTATATTAGGAGTGTTCACATCAGCAGCAGCGTTTTTCGGAGTAGTGATGAACATGTCATTCTTATTTGCTGGAACGATTTCTTCTAATCCGTGGATGATTTTAATCTCAATGTTTATTTTAGCAGCAGGAGCAAATGCCGGCCGTTACGGTGGAGATAGATGGGTGTTGCCTTACTTAAAAAGTGTCGTATTCAAAAATAGAAACAATGAAAAAGGTTTTGGTGGAGCGAATTTAAAAGAAGCAGTCTAACGTTTACAGTAATATGTGAAAATATGAACAAACAATAATGAGGAGGACTTACAATGATCGGTAAATTTTTAAGAGAAAATAAGTATGTGGCAGGAATATGGTTAGTGTTACGAGTGTATCTAGGATGGTCTTGGTTAACAGCAGGATGGGGCAAGGTGACTGGAGATTTTAACGCAGGAGGCTATTTACAAGGATCTGTGGCAAACCCAGTGATGAGCGGGGAAGCGTTAATGTATCCAAACTACGTATCATTTTTAGAGGGTATAGCGATTCCAAACGCCGATCTGTTTAGCTTTATGGTAGCGTGGGGAGAGGTATTAGTAGGACTAGGACTAATA
The DNA here is from genome assembly GCF_023555415.1 of Halalkalibacter alkaliphilus. Lineage (GTDB taxonomy): Bacteria > Bacillota > Bacilli > Bacillales > Bacillaceae_D > Halalkalibacter > Halalkalibacter alkaliphilus. The sequence continues at coordinate 20,264 of NZ_JAKRYL010000020.1, forward strand.
TTAGGAGTATTCACATCAGCAGCAGCATTTTTCGGAGTAGTGATGAACATGTCATTCTTATTTGCTGGAACGATTTCTTCTAATCCGTGGATGATCTTAATCTCAATGTTTATTTTAGCAGCAGGAGCAAATGCAGGTCGTTACGGTGGAGACAGATGGGTATTGCCATACTTGAAAAGTGTCGTATTCAAAAATAGAAACAATGAAAAGGGCTTTGGTGGAGCGAACTTAAAAGAAGCCATCTAACTGTAAAAAGAGGTAGACTCTAAAGAAAGAAGGGGTTTGCCTCTTATTGCTGTTTTCTAGGGTGAAATTAGTAAGATGGCCAAGGCGATAGGTCAATCTTATAGTGTTCCTGCTTTAACACTTATGTTATGATACAGCTATGATATTTCGAAAAACGAAATGGTGTGACTAACAATGAAAGTGTCAGGAAAGTGGATGGTCGTTGTAGCTGTACTGCTCGGATCTTTTACAATGATTTTAAATAATAGCATGTTAAATCCAGCTGTACCACAACTAATGAATGTGTTTCATGCAGATGCGGTTGCAACTGGATGGGTCATAACGATCTTTATGGTAACAATGGGGATGACCGTGCCAGTTACAGGATATCTCGGTGATCGGTTTGGGAAAAAGAAACTATATATTCTTGGGTTAGCCATTTTTGTTTTAGGCTCTTTACTCGGTTCACTTTCATGGAATCTGAGTTCGTTAATTATGTTCCGAGGGCTTCAAGGCATAGGTGGTGGAATTATGATGCCTCTTTCTATGGCACTTATCTTCGAAGCTTTTCCTCGAAAAGAACGCGGCTTAGCAACAGGGGTATGGGGCATATCTGCCATGATGGCACCTACCATTGGGCCAACATTTGGTGGGTTTTTACTTGAGACATTAGATTGGACTTACTTATTTCTTGTTAATGTTCCCTTTGGACTTATTGGTATCTGGTTTGCGTATCGTTATTTACCAACTACAACTGCTAACAAGCAAATTACATTTGATAAATACGGGTTTATCACCATTACTTTTGGGGTCGGTGCAATTTTGTATGCATTAGGAAGAATGTCTGAACTTGCTCACTTAACAGAGCCAATGAACCTTACGTTAGTGGCGGTTGGGATTGTACTTTTGTATGTATTTGTACAAATTGAAAAGAAAGAGGAGCAACCTCTATTAGATTTAGCATTGTTTCGTGTGCCAGCCTATATGTATAGCATGATTATAGCGAGTGTTTCATCTGTCAGTTTGTTTGCGGGAATATTTTTAATCCCATTGTTAATTCAACAAGTGTATGGTTTTGGTCCAATTATGACAGGTCTTATCTTTTTGCCATCAGCCTTGTTAACCGGAGTGTTTATGAGTGTAGGTGGACGGATTCTTGACCGGAAAGGACCAACTGGAGTCATATCTACAGGCCTTATTGTTGTTGCTATTGGTACGTTTCCGCTCGGATTTATGAGCCTTGAAACATCTTTAGTGGTGGTTTTCTTTTGGATGGCTATTAGAGGGATCGGAATGGGATTAAGCGGTATGCCTTCAACGACAACAGGAATGAATGCCATTCCTAGTCATCTCATTTCCAGAGGGTCTGCGGTAAATAATGTTATTAGGCAAATGAGTTCCGCCCTAGGAATTGTATTTGTTTCCATTTACTATGAAGTGAGAAGAGGACAATTAGCGATTACGCTCGGGTCGTTAGAAGAAGCAAGTCTTCATGCAATTAATGAAGGGTTTATTGCTATTGCCATTCTCACAGCAATTTCAATTCCAGTAGCTTTCTTCCTTGAAAAAGCAGCAAGGCAGGAGGAAAAATTGGCTTCAAGGTAAAAGTTTTAAAGGAGTATTATGCAAAAAGCATAGTGCTCTTTTTTATTGAAAAGGACACTAGAGCACGAATGAAAATACATACTAGCTGCATATAAAACAAGTAGGAATGAAAAACATAGAAGGTGGTAAGTAGTGGACGGCAAACGCAGGATGAAAGTGTGTTTTGTCATAGTGACGAGTATCTTAATATTATCTTTTGTGAGACACGTGTTTCTTTGAAGGGTGTACTAAGGAAGAAATGTCTGGGGGGTGTCGCAAAAGCCAGTAACAGAGGAGGCGCTGGCTCCGTTCGCTGCGAGCCTTCTATGAGAAACCCACGTATAAGGCTTAAAACAAGGAAGCGACTCCGCTCAGTGCTTGGGGGTTATTCCAAAGGTCAAAATCATACCTTTGGAATAACCCCTTTAGTCTTTCTTCTTCTTATTTGTTTTCTGGAGCTGTTTAATCACTTTTCGTAAACGATAAAAGCGATAGGCAATCATAAAATCAATTGCGGCAAAAGAAACAATTAAATAGCTCCAAAAATTCCAACCGGCGGTGTTTACATTTTGAATGGCAAAAAATATTAGTAACACACCTATGGAAAAATAGAGGAGCGCCATTGTAATCGGTGATGCTCTCATAGTAATCCTCCAATGATGAGTGATGTTTGTTGTTCAAGTTGTTCGAGTTGCTCCATCCAATCTTCAATTTGGTCTGCTAACAAAACATTAACAATGGAAACAAAAAGGTTAATTGCAACATGAGCGATAATCGGAACAAGTATACGTTTTGTTTTTACATATAGATAAGCAAAAACTAGTCCCATAGCTGTGTACACGAGTAAATGAGTAAAATCCATATGAACAGCAGCGAAAATTAATGAACTAAGGATCCCTGAAATCCAGAAATTAAATCGTTTGTAAAGAGCTCCAAATATAACTAATCGAAAAACAATTTCCTCTAAGATAGGGCCAATGACTGATATAACAAGAATAAAAGCAGGGAAAGCTTTTGCGAACTCTACAATGGTCTCTGTGTTTTCAGAACCAGGTTCAATCCCAAGAAGGAACATTTCAATTAATGCTGCTGCATACTGAGCAGCAAAAACAAAGAAAACACCAATAATAGACCAACGGATGGCTTCTCCTCTTGAAGAGCGCCCTCTTACTTCATGACGATTACGTATCTCAGGCATAAGCAATAAGACAATTATTATTAACCCTGTCGTAAAGCTAAACATACTCCAAATACCAGGTATACGCTCTAAAGGGATGTCAAGTTCCCTAAGAAGTAAGACGCCAGGTACAGCTGAAAATTGCATTAATGTGTATGTAATTAGAATCCACCAATATCTTTTATTCAATGTGTAATTCCCCTTTGTTAAAAAGTCTCAAAACGCATCTTCATATTTTAACATAAGCTTTACAGAAAAGCTGAAGGAAAGCCCCAAGTATTATCGAATATAATGTGAATAAGAATACTGAATTAGGAAAAGATAATGAAGGTTTGTTTTGAATCCTGCATATAAGCAGTCTTTTATTACGGTATGTAAGTACATAATTGATTATGTGCTTGTCTTGATTCTTGAACAAAATACATATATTAAAGTACCTGAAAGCGCACAGCAATTTTTTAAATTTTTTTTTTGCAAAATGCTTGCAAATATACCCAGTTATGCTTATTATAATAATTGTGTTAGCACTCGGAGGTGATGAGTGCTAATAATAAAAATTTAATTTGTAGATCTTGAAGGAGGGTGTTTTCCTTGTTAAAGCCATTAGGTGATCGTGTTGTAATTGAACTAGTTGAATCAGAGGAAAAAACTGCAAGCGGGATTGTGTTACCAGATTCTGCGAAGGAAAAGCCTCAAGAAGGAAAAGTGGTAGCTGTTGGTACTGGTCGTGTGACTGACAACGGTGAGCGCGTTGCTCTTGAAGTAAGTACAGGAGATTCTATCATCTTTTCAAAATATGCAGGTACTGAAGTGAAATTCGAAGGCAAAGAATATTTAATCTTACGTGAGAGCGATATTCTTGCAATCATTGGCTAATAAAGAAAGAGCTTAGTCTCTACATAAAATAGAAAAAATTCTAGGAGGGTACAAACATGGCTAAAGATATTAAGTTTAGTGAAGACGCTCGTCGTTCAATGCTACGTGGTGTTGATGCACTTGCGAACGCTGTGAAAGTAACACTTGGACCAAAAGGACGTAACGTCGTTCTTGAGAAGAAATTCGGTTCTCCATTAATTACAAATGATGGGGTAACAATCGCGAAAGAAATCGAGCTTGAAGATGCATTCGAAAACATGGGTGCAAAGCTTGTTGCTGAAGTAGCTAGCAAAACAAACGATATTGCAGGGGACGGTACTACAACTGCGACAGTTCTTGCTCAAGCTATGATTCGTGAAGGTCTTAAAAACGTAACATCTGGTGCGAACCCGATGGTCATCCGTAAAGGTATTGAAAAAGCAACTGCTGCTGCAGTTACTGAACTTAAAAACATTTCTAAGCCAATCGAAGGAAAAGCTTCAATTGCACAAGTTGCAGCGATCTCTTCTGCTGATAATGAAGTAGGTGAAATCATCGCTGAAGCAATGGACCGTGTTGGTAACGACGGTGTTATCACAATCGAAGAGTCTAAAGGTTTTTCTACTGAGCTAGAAGTAGTAGAAGGTATGCAATTCGATCGCGGATACGCTTCTCCTTACATGGTAACTGACTCTGATAAGATGGAAGCAGTTCTTGATAACCCTTATGTACTTATCACTGACAAGAAGATCGCTAACATTCAAGAAGTTCTTCCTGTTCTTGAGCAAGTAGTACAACAAGGTAAGCCAATCCTTATCATCGCTGAAGATGTTGAAGGTGAAGCTCTTGCTACACTTGTAGTGAACAAATTACGTGGTACATTCAACGCTGTAGCTGTAAAAGCTCCAGGATTTGGTGACCGTCGTAAAGCAATGCTTGAAGACATTGCAACATTAACAGGTGGTGAAGTGATCACAGAAGACCTAGGTCTTGACCTTAAGTCTGCTAACATCACTCAACTTGGACGCGCTGGAAAAGTTGTTGTTACAAAAGAAAACACAACAATCGTTGAAGGTGCTGGAGACGCAGCTGCAATCGCTGGCCGCGTAAGCCAAATCAAAGCTCAACTTGAAGAAACAACTTCTGAGTTTGACAAAGAAAAGCTACAAGAGCGCCTAGCTAAGCTTGCTGGTGGAGTAGCGGTTCTTAAAGTTGGTGCTGCAACTGAAACAGAATTAAAAGAGCGTAAACTACGCATTGAAGATGCATTAAACTCAACTCGTGCTGCAGTTGAAGAAGGTATCGTAGCTGGTGGTGGTACAGCACTTGTTAACGTTATTAAAGCTGTTCAAGCAGTTCAAGCTGACGGCGACGAAGCTACAGGTGTAAACATCGTTCTACGTGCTCTTGAAGAGCCAGTTCGTCAAATTGCACACAATGCAGGTCTTGAAGGATCTGTTATCGTTGAACGTCTTAAAGGCGAAGAAGTTGGCCAAGGGTTCAACGCTGCAACTGGTGAGTGGGTAAACATGGTTGAAGCGGGTATCGTTGACCCTACAAAAGTTACACGTTCTGCTCTACAACACGCAGCATCAGTATCAGCTATGTTCTTAACAACTGAAGCTGTTATCGCTGATAAGCCAGAAGAAAACGCTGGCGGCGGCATGCCTGACATGGGCGGCATGGGCGGTATGGGTGGAATGGGCGGCATGATGTAATAAGCCGCTTCACCCATTGATATATAAAATTGAGGCTTCTCATTAGTTAAACCAACTTTTGAGGAGCCTCTTTCTATGATACATATGGGCATTGTGGACATAAAAGTAACATGATTAATTGAGCTATAAACTATACTCAAATTTTAAAAGAAGCAAAAACAAGTAGGCTAATTGAGCTTCTTTTGATTTCAAGTTCATTGTAGTCAAGTATAACCTATATATCCTTGAAAGTATAAGCAATACAGATATTGGACAATTCATATCTTTGAAATTTAGTTTGTTGTACAAATAATGATAAAATACAAGAAGTAAGAAATATTTGTATCTAAAAGAAGTAATATTTAATCTCATGAATATTGGAAGTTATAGTTAATATTTATATATTTAAGTGCTAATATTTTATGTGGTAATTAATACTACTGTATAAGGGTTTGTTAAATTTAATACATTCTAAATTAAAAAATGGTGATAATTATGAACGATCCAATATTAAGATTAACAGAAAAAATATCAAATTTAACTGCTTCACAACGTAAGGTTGCAGATTATATAATAAAAAATCCAATGGAAGTTGCTTTTTTAACAGTAGATCAGTTAGCTGGTTTAGTGGGGACAAGTACTACAACCATTATGAGGCTTACTTTTAACTTAAATTATTCCGGCTATTCTGAATTTCAAAAGGAACTACAAGAACTATTACGTAATCAAGCTGCACCACATACAAGACTAGAGGCCAATTTGAAGGATGTACCAGAGAGCGATTTATGGATTCGCTGTGTAGATAGACAAATTAGCAATATAAACAAAACCAAAGAAATGATTTCTAATGATACGTTGGAAAAAGTTTTAGAATTAATTACTTCTTCTAACCGAATTTATTGCACAAGTGCAAAAAGTGGTCTGCCAGTGGGACAATATTTAACTTTTGGATTAAATCGATTATTGGGAAACTGCGAGCTAATTATTGCTGATCAAAGTGATTGGGTAGATTTGCTTTTAAACCTAAACTCTAATGATTTAGTTATTGCAACAAGTTTCCCGAGATATGCTAGAAGAATTGTTGATTTTGTATCTCAAGCAAAAGAGAGTGGTGTTAAGGTAATCACTATTACGGATGGTTATTCATCTCCTCTAATTAAGTACTCTGATATCGTTTTACCATGTAACTCAGGTAGTTTAGCTTTTCATAATTCTCCAATTGCTTCTATGGTTGTTGTCGATTATTTAATTAGTTCTATTGCTATAAATTATCCAGATAAGACAAAAGTTCGTCTTGATAAAATGAATGATGTGTTGACTAAAATTAATTATCATTACAATAATAATTAAATTAGGTTGAAGGAAAAGGTGTTATACATTTTCCTTCAACCTTTTTTTATACAAATTAGTTGATTATAAGAAAACCGCTAAATTGTCAAACAATTTCTAATTTTATTTTTTAAAGGGTTTACATTAAAGGGGAGCGGTGTTATTATATCCTTAAAGTTGTAATAAATATTACATTAATAAAATTTGTTGTAATATTTACAACAAAAGGCCGCGTTGATAAGACCTTGCAAATAAATAATTGGAGTGAGGTTATCAATTCTAATAATTATGCATTTGTGAAAGCGCTTCTATTAGTGATAGAGAAAGTTTCATTTAGTAATCAATAATGCTTGTGAATCAAACCTGAAAGGAATTTAAAAATTGGAAGGAGAGAATAGTTGTGAGTAATTTACCACCGTTATTATTAAAGAATACTGTTGAAAGAGCTAAAAGATTAAATACGACACTTTTATCTGATGCAATGGAATGTACTGGTTCCATGAACTACAAAATAAAACCTGTGACAAATAGAGTAAAGGTAGTGGGAACAGCCCTAACTGTAAGTTTAAGACCGGGAGATAATCTATTTTTACATCAAGCCATTCATCTAGGTGAAGAGGGATATGTAATTGTTGCTGATGGTAAAGGTCATACCGAAAATGCTTATCTAGGTGAGTTAATGGCGTTTGCCGCTAAAGCTAGAGGGTTAGAAGGAATAATTATTGATGGCTTAGTAAGAGATAAAGATATTCTTAGTCAATTAGATTTTCCTATTTTCGCAACAGGATTTATTCCAAATGGCCCTCTTAAAGATGGTCCAGGTAAAATAAATACATTAATATCCTGTGGAGGTGTTTCGGTTCAACCAGGAGATTTAATCATTGGTGATGATGATGGTGTTGTGGTAGTTCCGAAAGATCAAATTGAAGTAACTTTATTAAAAGCAGAAAAAAAATTAGAATATGAAAATAATAGAGTTGAAGTGATCGCAAAATACGAAGAAAGTCGTAAAGCGGGAAAAATAGAAGGTAGTATTGAGCCAACTTGGTTAAAAGAGAAAATCGAGTCGTTTAAATAAAAGCCTGTTGGAGGAGTAGAAAATGAAATTAGGATTTATAGGGTTTGGAGAGGCCGCATTTGAAATGTCCATGGGATTAAAAGGTGAGGGTCTTAAAAATGTAGTAGCTTTTGATCCTTTATGGAATGACACAAAATTTGGACAGTTAATTCAAGAGCGTGCTAATAATGCAGAGGTAATTCTAAAGAAAGCTCCAGATGAAGTTGTAAGTACGGTAGATGTGGTAATTGTAGCAGTACCAGCTGATAAAGCATTGGCAGTTAGTCAATCGTTGTTGCCTAATATAAAAGTGGATAGTATTTATGTTGATGTATCTGCTTCAACACCGGATGTAAAACTAGAAATAAGTCAATGCCTCAATGAAAAAGGTACAAGTTTTGTGGATGCAGCAATGATGGGACCATTACCTGTTTATAAGCATCAGGTTCCAATGCTTGCCAGTGGTAATGGAACAGATAGGTTTATTGATATGATGTCTGCTTATAGCATGAACATTAGTAAAGTAAGTGATACTGCTGGAGAGGCTTCAGCTGTGAAGTTAATCCGAAGTATATTTATGAAAGGGCTCCCATCTTTGCTAATTGAAATGCTTGAGGCTGCTAGGAAATTTAATGTGGAAGAACTAGTGATTAAGTCAATTAGCGAGACTATGGATAGTAAGACTTTTGAAGAAACGATGAATAGGCTGGTTACGGGAACATCTATTCATGCGCTTAGAAGGTCTGTGGAATTACAAGGTACAATTAAAATGTTAGAAAAAGCAAAATTAGATCATTTAATGTCAAAAGGAGCTTGTGAAAAACTTCAACAGCTTGGGGAATTTAATTTTAAAGAAAAATTCCAAGGGAGATCACCAAATTCTTGGTCACAAGTAATTGATGCTATGGAAGTAAAAAATATGTAAGTAAGAGATTTTAGGAAATGGATATTAAGATTTTCTAGGTTGTTAATTTTAGAAATGGAAGTTTCAAAAAAGTCAAAAACGAACTTTTTTAGACTTTCCATTTAGATTTAGGTGAAAGGAGGAAAAAAATGCGGACTTTACATCAAGATGTGTTCATTGGGATTGGGATGCTAATACTTTCACTTTTTCTTTATATTAAAACATTTGAGTTTGCTGGTGAGGCTGCTCTTTATCCCAGGGGGCTTCTTCTTCTGTTAACGATTTTTGGAATACTCATTGTTTATGGTGGATTTAAGAAAACAAAGCAATTAAAAGAGGGGGAGGATGTTCAATCTGAGGGAGAGGAAGAGAAATTGACTTTCTCTACTCTTAAATCCCCGCTGACTATTCTGTTGCTTGTTATGATTTATGCAGGACTAATAAGTTTGATAGGATTCTTTCCATCAACAATACTATTTGTAATTGTTTTTTTATGGTATGTAGGAGTGAAAAAGTGGACGGTGTATGTTTATACGGTGGTTGGATTAAACTTATTTATTTACGTTCTCTTCGTACTTCAACTAAATGTTCAGCTTCCGGTAGGGGCATTGTTTAATTAGAAGGAGGAGACTATGAATTCAGAATTGCTGTTTCAAGTATTTGGTCAGTTATTTACATTTCAAGTTTTGTTTGCAATTACAATGGGAGTTATTGGTGGAATTATTGTTGGTTCGTTACCTGGTTTAAGTGCCACAATGGCTATAGCTTTAATGATACCTGTCACGTTTGGAATGGATCCAATAGCAGGACTAACGATGCTTACCGCTATTTACACTGGTGCCATTTATGGAGGATCCATTTCAGCCATTCTTATTCATACTCCAGGTACTCCGTCATCGGCAGCAACAAGTCTTGATGGTTATCAATTAACATTAAAAGGTAAAGGTGCAAAGGCCCTTGGAGTTTCAACGATCTCATCAATGATTGGTGGATTTATTAGTGCCATAGCATTACTTTTTCTGGCTCCGCCGTTATCAAGAATCTCATTAATGTTCAGTGCTCCTGAATATTTTTTAATCGCAGTATTTGGGTTAACAATAATTGGTGGCTTAGCTACAAAATCAATGGTTAAAGGGCTAGCAGGAGGAGTTATTGGTTTACTAATTGGTACTATTGGTATGGATATTTTAACAGGTTACTCTAGATTTACATTTGACTTTGTGTCTCTTCAATCAGGTGTCCCGATTATACCAGCAATGATTGGATTATTCTCATTGTCGCAAGTTATGATTCAGGCAGAGAAACTTGGAAGAAAAGATACTAGTAAAATTGTTTCGAAAGTGAAGGGTAAAGTTTTACTGACGCTTAAAGAGTTTAAACAGATTTGGGTGACTATCATTCGCTCATCAGGAATTGGAACATTTGTAGGAATGTTGCCTGGAGCTGGTGCAGATATTGGTTCTTGGGTTGGTTATAATGAGGCGAAACGTTTTTCGAAGAATAAGGAAGAATTCGGAAAAGGGAGTATTGAAGGTGTTGCTGCATCTGAGGCAGCCAATAACGCTGTAACAGGTGGTTCACTCATTCCATTATTGACGTTAGGTATACCAGGTAACGTAGCGACAGCCGTTTTTTTAGGTGGTCTAATGATTCAAGGGTTGGTGCCAGGTCGTGAGTTATTTACTACCCATGCTAATATAACATACTCAGTTATTATTGGGTTTGTATTGGCTAACATCTTGATGGGAATTGTTGGGCTACTTGGAGCAAGGTATCTAGTCAAAATATCCGAAATATCGGTAAGTATTTTAGCCCCGCTTATTATTGGTTTTAGTGTGGTGGGATCTTATGCGATTAGTAACAACATTTTTGATATTTGGGTTATGATTGTCTTTGGATTTATCGGCTATTTTATTCGTAAAACTGGTTTTCATCCAGCCCCGATTATTCTTGGAATGATTTTAGGGCCAATTGGCGAGCAGGGTTTTAGACAATCTCTTGTTATGGCTAAAGGTGATCTTCTTCCATACTTTTTTTCTCGTCCGATTTCGATTGTCTTAATCTTGCTAATTGTCATTACACTCTTTTCACCTTTAATAATGAAATGGTGGAAAAATAGAAAAACAAATAACTTAAAGCAGGTGTAGCCAATATAAGTGGTTACAAAATAAATCAGTATTAATGAAAGTATTTGAGGTGAAGGAATGGCAACTTGGGGATTTAAAGGTGGATTAAAGTGGTTCAATAGTGGTTTTGTAGAAAATAAGGAAGTGAAAATAGATGTAATAAATGAGTTGGATCGAGAATTTGAACTTCCTGACGGGTGTTTAATTGTTCCAGGTTTGGTTGATTTCCATTGTCATGTTTGGGCTCCTGGAGCGTTAGTTGGAGTTACTGACATAGAATATCTTTCTTCGGGAGTTGTAGCTGTTGTAGATGCAGGAACGTTTGGCTATGATGGCTGGGCGAATGCGGACCGCTTATGGCAAAATAGTCAGATTGAAATTCGTTCTTGGCTTTCAGTACTTCCAGAAGGATTAACCCTACATCCTAATCCAAATCCAACGAAACCAGAGAACATTTCCATGGAACGCTTATTGGAAACAGCATCATTGTCGGGGCAAAGGCTCTATGGTTTCAAAGTGAGATTAGGACAAAGGGGTGTAGAAAATGATCGAGGTTTACTTACAGTAGCTCGTGAAGCAGCGGAGAAAAGCGGACTAAAAATGATGGTTCATCTTACTGACACCAGTCTTACAATAGATGAAGTGTTAGATACTTTAAGACCAGGTGATATTTTGACACATCCGTATCACGGAAAAAAAGGTAATATCTTAGATGCGAAGGGAAAAGTAGCAACCTGTTTTTTGGATGCAGTTGAGAAAGGTCTGCTATTAGATGTCGGACAAGGCAGCAAGCATTTCTCTTGGAAGGTATTTAAGCAAGCAATTTCAGAAGGATTAAAGCCGCATTTTATTAGTTCAGACCTTGTAAGAAACACGTGGAAAAAACCGCCTGTAGATGATATGAGCTATATCGTATCTCGCTTTATTGCGGGTGGACTATCAAAAGATGAAGTATTCTCATCTTTGTTGAATAATGCTACTGATTTTATGGGGATAAAGATTGATCCTACTAAAAACCTTGTTGTTTTACAGCCAGATTACTCGAAAATTTCCTATTCGGATTCGGAAGATATCTTGGAGGGGAATATTAGGTATTCACCTGTAATTCAAATTTTTAATGGGAAATCTATATTTGTAGCTGATTATTTATCAAAATAATACCAATTAGAAGTAGGAGGGGTTAATTATGAAGAAGTTTCTAGGTATATGCATTGTGTTTTTTCTTTTAGTAGCTATAACAGCATGCGGGACAGAAGGGAATAATCAGCCTTCCGGGGGAACTGCAAATGAAAGTAATAGTGATTTCCCTAATAAGCCAATCAGCGTCATTGTTCCTTTTGCAGCAGGTGGTGGAATGGATACCGCAACGAGAATTCTTACCCCTTATTTAGAAAACGAGTTAGGTGTACCGGTTAATGTAATTAATAAAACAGGTGCGGGAGGATGGGTTGGCTGGGCTGATGTGGCAAATGCCAATCCGGATGGCTATACGATTGGATATATAGGTACACCGAATTTCATAACAGGTTATTTAGATCCTAGACAAAATAGAGATCAAAACCTAGATAGCTTTTCGATGCTTGGTAAACACGTTACTGACCGGGTGGTGATGGCCGTTAAAAAGGATGAGACTCGATTCACTGATATTAAAGAATTGATAGAGTATGCGCAAAGTAATGAGTTGACATCAACATCGACTGGAGTTGGCAGTAACGGTCACATTGTTTCTTTAAAATTGAATCAAGAGCATGGAACAAACATTACAACTGTTCATAATCAAGGTGCTGCAGAAAGTTCGGCAGCTGTAATGGGAGGACATATAGACATTTTATTTGCAAACTTAGGAGACATTAGATCATCGCGCGAAGACCTTGAAATTCTGACTATATTTGCTGAAGAAAGATCTCCACTTTTACCTGATGTACCAACATTCGAAGAGTCTGGTTTTGGTGGTATACTTGCAGGCGTGGATCGTGGCTTTTTAACTCCTAATGGAGTAGATGACGAGACATTGGCGATTTTGCGTCAGGCTTTTGAGAATGCCATAAATCATGAGGAGCAGATTGAGAAACAAGTAGAAATGGGTCTTCAATCTGATTATAAAGATTACAATGAGTTTGAACAAGAACTAAGAGATATAGAGCAAACCTTAATTGAGTTGGAAGATCTAATCTGGGAATAAACAACGACCTCTTACCTAAAGTTGATGAAGTAGATCTGGATAGAAAATATCCCCAGATCTACTCTCCAATAAATAGCGGGGGATATCTTCGGACTACAGAAATCAAAGGAAAGCAGAAATTTATATAAGGAAGGGTACTGAAATAGTTCGTTTTTTTTCTTAGTTTATGGGAGCCTTTACTAAGTTTCATCGGCAAAATAAGTCGAATAAAAACCTTTCAGTGGTTTTTGTAAGCGCTTTTTTGTAATTTGTTTTGATTAATAAATAAAAAGTATATTAAATTTTAATTCTTTATTCTTTATAAGAGAAAGGGGAAAAAATGAAAAAAATCAAATTTAGTTTAGTGCTCTTCATCTTTTTATTAATCGTAATAGCTGGTTGTTCTTCAAATCAAAATTCTACTGTAGAGCCAAGGCCTGAAAACTCTAGTGAAAGTGAGTTAACTAGTGAAAGTGACATTGACTACCCTACAAAACCAATTAAAATGATTGTTTCTTATGGTGCAGGTGGAGGTACGGATACTGGAGCACGTTTATTAGCTCCAATATTAGAAGAAAAATTGGGAGCCCCTGTAGTTATCGAAAATAAACCAGGTGCTGCTGGTTGGATTGGGTGGCAAGAACTAGTGAATGCGAACCCGGATGGATATACGTTAGGATTCGTCAATGCTCCCGCAATCATTGCGGGGTATTTAAATCCAAGCACAGGAATCAATGAGGATTTGGATAGCTTTACACATATTATAAGTCATGTTAATGATGCTGGAGTTATTGCTGTACGTGCAGATGATAATCGCTTTAATACAATTGAAGAGTTAATAGAGTATGCTAAGGGAAATGAGCTTACAATTAACGCGAATGGTGTAGGTACCGAAAACCATGTTACGATATTAGAAATGAACGAACAACTTGGTACTCAATTTTCAACGGTTCAATTTACAGGTGCGGCAGAATCGTTAACTAGTGTTCTTGGTGGACATGTGGATGTATTATTGGCAAAAGTAGGTGAAGTTAACTCATCTCAAGAGGAAGGTGGCTTGAAAGTTCTAGCTACGATGATTCCAACTAGAGTACCACAATTACCTGATGTACCTACTTTCAAAGAAACTATTGGTTCTGATATCGAATTTTATTCTTTGAGAACAATAGCAGGTCCAAAAGGGCTTGATCCTAAAATTGTTTCCATTCTTCAGGATGCATTAGAGGAAGCTTTTGCTGAACCAGGCCATATTCAAAAAATGACTGAAATGGGGCTTAACATTGATGGGACAAAAGGTGAGGATCTTGTTGAAGTATTAAAAAATGAAGAAGAAAAAATGTTGAATGTAAAAAGTGTGTTAGGGTGGAAATAAAAAAGTTACTCTATAAAGTTTTGGTATAAATGTAGTGAGGTTATCTCAAGGTGTCAAAAACTTTGGTGATAACCTCTTTTAAAAAAAATTGGTGAGGTGCTATATGGGAGCATTTTATACTCTTCAAGAGGGCACTAGTGAAGAACGTGCTCATATTAGAAATGTATTATGGGGACTAGACCGTTTGCCTTGGGCAATACAAGAAAATATTATAACTGCATGGATAACCTCTTGGAAATGTAGTTGTTTTAAAACAATCGATGAAGTACCTGGGTTTTCTTTTTCTGAGTATAAATTAATTGAACACGTGAATGATGTGGTGCACTTTGGGATAGTGCTTGCAGAAAGATCAATTAATAGATGGAATACTCATGTTAATTGGGAAGAACTAATTCAAATATTAATACTCCATGATATCGATAAACCTTTACTACTAGCTAAAGAGGAAAATGAAGTTATAAAGACAGAAATAGCTAGTCAGATACAGCATGGAGTACTCGGAGCATTAATTTTAAATGAAATTGGATTTTCAGATAAAGTTATTACTACGGTAGCAACACATGCTACTAATAGCCCTTTTCATGGTTCTAATACTGAAGCGTACATTTTACATTATGCGGATTTGTTTTCTGCTGACCATGCGCTAAGAATAGATGAAAAAACTCCTTTTTATCAAAGAATGTCTTTATAAGTGGATTTTAAGAGTTCGTTTAATATCGTTATATCCCAATTTTTTAAGAGCAAATAATCTCATTTTTATCATTATTCATGACTGCTTCACCGGTAAAGTAATTGAAAGATTGGTAGTTAAAAGCTTTTAACGTTAAGCGTCATGATAGAGAGTATATTATTAATAATCCCTTATTAATATCGTTTTAATAACCACTTTTAGTTCTATATGTAGTTACTGAGACAGCATGGTAAATTCTCTTCTCTCTAGATGTTTTTTTAAGTAGTCGTTATCTTTTATGATTATTCAATAATAGATAATTTGAAAAAGTAATGAAAAGAATAGAAAAAAGGAGGGAATTTAATATGTCAATTGTGGATGCTAAAATAAGTGAACTCAAAACTAAATGTCTTAATATATTTGTAAATGTTGGACTAAATATTGAGGACGCTCATATCATTGCTGATAACTTATTAGATGCCGAAATGCGTGGTGTTCCTTCCCATGGGCTCATGAGAGTAAAACATTATATTCAAAGAATTGAGAAAGGTTTGATCAACCTTAATCCAAACGTTAAGGTAATAAAAGAAACTGGTGCACTATTATTAATTGATGGTGACAATGGTTTAGGTCAAATAGTAGCTAGTAAAGTGTTAGATTTATGTATGGCGCACTCAGAGGATTTTGGAGTAAGCGTAGCAACCGTAAGAAATAGCAATCACTTTGGAACATGTGGTTATTATACAAGAAAAGCCGCTTCAAAAGGATTTTATTCTATGGTTCAGTCAAATGCTGGTCCTACAATGGCTCCATGGGGAGGTAAAGATCCATTGCTAGGTACTAACCCACTTTCTATATCGTTTCCAGCTAGTGACTTTGATGATTTCACACTAGATATTGCTGTAAGTGCAACAGCTAAAGGGAAAATTCGAAGTTATGAAAGAGAGAACAAAAAAATCCCTCTAGGATGGGCCCAAGATAAAGATGGGTTTGATACTACAGATCCAACAAAGGCAATCGAAGGTACCATCCTACCCATGGGCGGTCATAAAGGTTACGGACTTGCAATTGCAGTTGATGCATTATGTGGAGGACTAAATTTAGGTAATTTTAGTTATGAAACAGAGTCAGTTACAAAAGCAACAAAAATTGCCGGAACCGGACACTTTTTTCTAACAATAAAAATAGAAAAGTTAGTCCCTATTGGTGAGTTTGAAAACCACATAGGGAACTGGTTTCACAAAATGAAGTCTTCATCGAAAAGAGATGGTGTGGATGAGATCATCATTCCTGGCGAAATAGAAAATAGTTTTATGAAAACTAATGAAATAAGTATTTCTATTCAAGAAGAAACATTGAATGAAATAGAAGAATTATCTTTAGCTTTAAATAAAGCCAAAAAATAGATTTATATAATAACAAAATGCTAACATTTTGCTAACGCAATCCTGTGAAAAACAATATATTCCCGTTAAAGATGTTACAGTCAAAATTTAACAAATCCTTAATTTATCGCACTTTTCGCACAGAGCGTGTAAAATATTACACACCTTCACCTTAGGGGTGGCATGATGTAATGAATCCTTGAAACCCTTTGAATAACTAAGTTTGTTGGTAAGGTGAGAGTGAAATGTTAACGTTGAAGATTTTAAATGGAGGCTCCTCATAAGTTCGCTGAACTTTTGGAAGCTTCTTTTTTTTGTATGACATGGAGGTACACATTTTTCGTTATTTGGTCATCCGTATGACCAATAGTTTTCTTGTCCTTTTTTTACATAAGCAAACCATCGGATAATAGTGTTGAAGTTTTTGTATTATTAGGTAATGCAAAATTAGGGCAAAAAATAATTTACTATGTTCTTATGAAAGCGCTAACTATTTTTGTTGACATATAGATTGGTATAATATATTATGAAAACATAATTAGTAAATTGAGTTAACCAAATCAGGTTTTAATATAATAGAGCCTGTTGGTATCGGTAATAAAGAGTCAAAAGTATTAGTTAAGAGAGTAAATAAATGAGTTAATTAGGTGTTATTATGTTTATTGGTTTAGTTAGTTAACTAATATTCAAAGGGGGGGAGTAGATTGCTTGAATTAGGGCTAAGCCAGAAAAACGTGAAATTTCAGAACCGAAGCAAAGTTCTGAAAGTGTTGAGGAAACAACCAGGGATCTCTCGTAAAGATATATCTGACCAAATAGGATTGACGAAAGCAGCTATTTCATCAATCACCTCTGAAATGATTGATGAAAAAATAATCGTCGAAACAGGCAATCAAGAAACAGGTGTTGTCGGTAGAAAAAAGGTTTTGCTAGAGTTAAACAAAGATTTTGGTTATGTTTTAGGTTTAACTATTTCTGAAACTTTCATAACAGTCCTCATAACAAACTTATTAGGCGAAACTGTTGAAAGTTATATTCATGAATTTTCTAGTGGTGACTGTTGTGACAAAGATGAGGTCATAGATCTTATTGTTGAAAAAGCTTTATATCTCCTTTGGATGAATGGTATAGATAAACAATCGGTTCTCGGAATTGGTATAAGCTACATAGGTGAATTGGGAAACGTAGATATCGATTACATAAAAGTCCAAATGGCTAAAAAGCTGAGGTTGAAGGTAGTTTTAAGCAATAACGTGAAAGCGCTTGCGATGTTGCAGGTGGACTTTAGTATTAAAGAGACTAGTGAAAACTTTCTATTCGTTAAATACGGACCAGGACTAGGGATGGCAATTGTTGAAAGCGGAACCATTATTGAAGGTGTTGATAATAAAGCTGGAGAAATTGGTCACACCATTGTAGATGCAGATGCTAATACTACTTGTCGCTGTGGGAGGACGGGATGTCTTGAAGCCCTCATCTCAGAAAAAGGGATTGTCGAAGACATCGAAAAGCTTGGTCCTAATTACAGTTATCTGATTATTAATAAAAACCTCTCGATAATCGATTATAAAAGTGTCAATGAACTGCTAGAAATGAAAGATCCAACGATCACTTCAATTTTTGAGAAACGATATGATCTGTTCGCCAAATCTCTCGCAAACAGTATTATATTGTTTAATCCGGAGTACATTTGTGTTTACGGATTGATATTTAGTCAACCAGAAATTTTTGAAATGATTAACACAAAGGTTAAAGGGTATTTGGGATTCAACACTACTGCGTTCATAAAACTTTCTGACTTAGATCCTACTAGTGATGCTATCGGAGTGGCAGCGCTCGTACTAAGAGAGTTATTTTATGATGTAGGTGGATTTAAAGAAGTCTAAAGTATTATCACGTTGGTGGTAGAGGCTAATTTGCCATAATATAAACAGGTCAGGGAAAGGGGTTAAGTAAGAATGAAAAGTTATCTTAAGATGGGGTTAGTTTTAATGGCGTTCCTAGTAATGTTTGTTGCTGTAGGTTGCAGTGGTTCAAGCGAGGGCACGACAAGTTCAGGGGCTGACTCGGATGCAAGTTCTGGTTCAAGAGAAGTAGTGAAGATCATTGTCCCTTACGGTGTTGGTGGAACAGCAGATGCGATTGGTAGGAAGTATGCACAGATTGCAGGGGAATTATACCCTAACTATAGTTTTGTAGTGGAACAAAAAACCGGTGGCGATGGGTTTGTAGGAGCCGCGTATTTTGAAAGTATTGATGTGAATGCAAAAGAGCTTCTTTTATTCGGGTATGGCAATGCTTACAGACATGAATTTGGAAATAGATACGGTACTGAACAAGTTCCTTTTGATATGGAAAACTTGAAACCGTTAGCAGCAGTTGATGATAGAACATGGATTTTATATGGAAATCCTGGTGATACACTGGAAGAAGTGTTTGATAAAGCGAGAGCTGGAGATTTAAGAATGTCAGGTGGGAATCCTTTATCTGACCCTCACCTAGCACTTGGCTCTCTAGTAGCTGTTGAAGATGGTAGTGTAACGGTAGTTGGTTATGATGGAGGAGCAGCGCAAAAGTTAGGTCTTATAAATGGTGAAGTTGATGTATTTATTGGAACAACACAAGCGGCAATGGGTGAAGTTGAAGCAGGGGATTTAGTTCCAATGCTCGCATTTTCTGAAGATTCATTTGACGGTCTAGTAGGACCAGATGGACCTATTAGTGTACCAGGATTGGTTAATGACAGACATCCTGATTTAGGTTCTGACACGGATTATTCTGGTTCAATTCTACCGGCTGGAGGGTTCCTTACTGCTCGTACAGGTACAGAACAAGCATGGGAAGATAAAGTCATTGAAATTAGTAAAGCAGTTTGGGCTACTTCAGAATTCAGAGATTGGAAGGAAGAAATCGGCCTGAATCATTTTGAGATTTATGGTGATGATGCCCAAGCTCATTTGGATGATGCAGTAGAAAGGGCAATCAATGCTTTTGAGTTGCTTAAGTAGTTAATAGTTTTGCAAAAAAATAGGGAATTACAAAAACTGTATTCCCTATTTTTAAAATATGGAGGGGCTTTAAATGAAAATTCGTACAAATCTATTAAGCGGGATAATTTTTGGCATAATTAGCATTGTTTTTATTTTGCTAGTTCCTTCCCAGGTAGCTGTTCCAACTTTTAATAACGGTGGTCCAAGTCCTCGCATTATTCCGTATATCGTTTTATATGGTATGTTAATCTGTTCGGTTGCTCTCATAATTCAAAGCCTTGTTTTTAAAAAAGAACGTATCGTTGTTTTGGATTTTAAAATTGAAAAAGCCTCGCTGATCGTTCTTGTAATAATGATTTTGTTTGGGATTGTCATGCTTAATTTTGGCTTTATCATAAGTGTTATCGTTGTTTTACCTATTTTGCTTTTTATACTTCGTGAAAGAAAACCGTTTATATATGGATTTACGATATTTGGAGGAATAGGAGTCTATTACCTGTTTACTAAGGTTTTTAATATTACACTCCCTGTATTTGGAGGTTAAATCATGGAAGTAGTTTTAAGTGGTCTACAAGAAGTTTTAACATTACACAATATTTTAATTATATTAGCATCGCTAGCTTTAGGAATGATCGTGGGTTGTATACCCGGTCTTACAGTAACGCTTGGAATAATACTGTTATTGCCTTTAACCTATTCATTTACTTCAGCATCAACGGCAATCATAGCCTTACTTGCTGTATATGTAGGTGGTATGTATGGTGGTTCTATTAGTGCCATTCTCTTGAACACACCTGGAACAAATGCCGCAATTGCTACTACCTTTGATGGATATCCGTTAGCGAAAAAAGGAAAGGTTAAAAAGGCCTTAGATGTTTCTTTGTTTGCTTCCGTAGTGGGTGGTTTATTAGCAGGTCTGCTCTTACTGTTTGGGTCAGGATTAATTGCTAGTTTGGTTTCTGGCTTTACATCTACAGAGTATTTTGCGCTTTCTATTTTAGGTCTTTCATTAATTGCAGGGGTAAGTGGAGACAATATTTTTAAAGGAATCTTGGGTGGTTTGATAGGATTATTTATTTCGATCATCGGACTTGATGTTGTAACAGGGGTATCAAGGTTTTCGTTTGATACCATGCTTTTATATCAAGGGATCACTATCATGCCTGCAATGATCGCCTTTATAGCGCTAATACAGGTTATGATTAAATCGGCAGAATACATTAATGCAAAGGGCAACAACGGTAATATTTCAAAAATTGATAACGAAGGTTTAACGGGGAAAGAAAGAAGATCGATTATGCCAGCCATTTTAAGATCGACTGGAATTTCATCCATAATTGGAGTTATGCCAGGTGTTGGTGGTGGTGTTTCTCAGTTTATTTCTTATAACGAAGCGAAACGAACATCAAAACATCCGGAGGAATTTGGAAAAGGTAGCTTAGAAGGAGTTGCGGCTGCGGAATCTAGTAATAATACCGTTGTGGGTACATCGATGATGCCATTGCTTACATTAGGAATTCCTGGTGATGGTGTAACGGCTATCTTACTGGGGGCATTTATTTTACACGGAATTGTTCCTGGTCCTACAATGTTCACGAACCAAGGAACCGTAGCCTATGCCATTATATTTGGGCTTATCATTGCAAACATCTTACTGTTTTTTGTCGCTTTAATTTTTACAAGACAAGTGGCCAAAATTGTGCAAGTACGCTATAGCTATTTAGGACCACTGATTATTACGTTTTGTTTTGCAGGTGCTTTTGCTGCAAATGGTTCTCGCAACGAAGTAATTTTAATGATGGGTTTACTAGCAATTACTTATGTATTAGTTAAACTTGGCATTTCTGTTATCCCTATAATGTTGGGGATGATCTTAGCGCCGATCATGGAACAGAACTTTGTTAACAGTATGACGATCTATAGTGGCGATCTATTGATTTTCTTCAAACGCCCTATAAGTCTTGCAATCTTAATTTTGACCGTTATTCTTGTATGGTCATTTATAAGGGTTAACAAAAAGGTTGCTAAAATTAGTGCTGAACAAGAAAAGAATGTTCAATCATGATGAGTAGTGGATTAGATTAAAAGAATGAAAACGATTTCTATGGCGAGGTGTATTATGGAATTTATAAAAAAAGATAACAGTTTCACAATTTCTAGCAATGGTGTAGCGATTATTGACCATCAGGAAAGTTGCCCATTTATTTATGCCGGTATCGGAAAAGAATCCGTGAAACAGCATTTAGGTGATTTTGATATCGAAGATAAAATTATTGAAAAAGTTGCTTTAAAAAACGTTGAATTTAACGGGGACCTTGTAACTTTCAGTAACTGCGATTATAAAGTTACGTTACAAATGAAGGTCGAAGGAAATCGCATTTCCCTTGATAATATAGAAGCTGATGAGAGAATTAACCGAATGTTTTTTATGTTGAAATCGAATAAAGAAGAACGATTCTTTGGATGTGGGGAGCAATTTTCCTACTTAAATCTGAAAGGTCGTAACTTCCCAATTTGGACATCTGAACCTGGAGTTGGTCGTGATCGTACATCATTAATCACTTTCCAGGCCGATCAAATGGGCATTGGTGGCGGTGACTACTATAATACGAATTTTCCGCAACCTACTTTTATATCAGATCAGAAATATATTTTTCACATGGATACTTCATACTATAGTGATTTTGACTTTTCTGAGGATGAAGCTGTACAAGTTTCTGTTTGGGGAAAACCACATAGCATATTTATCGAATCGGGCACTTCTTTTCTAAATATCATGGATATCGTTACTGAGCACTTTGGTACTCAACCGATGTTACCTGATTGGTTACTAGACGGTGTCACAATTGGTATGCAAGGTGGTACCGATACAGTCTATGAAAAAGTGAAACAAGCAAAAGAGTATGGTATTAATGTTAACGCTGTATGGTGTCAGGATTGGGTTGGAAAGAAGATAACTTCGTTTGGAAAGCGTTTGTTCTGGAAGTGGGAGAAGAGCGACGAAACTTACCCTGAATTAGAAAAGCTTATAAAGGATTTAAGAAAGGATAATATCCACTTCCTTGCCTATATAAATCCGTACTTATTAGAAGGAACTGATATGTTTAATTATGCTCTAGAGCATGAATACTTTATCAAAAATTCAGAGGGAGAAGCTTATATTGCTGATTTCGGAGAGTTCTTCTGTGGGACAATCGATTTCACAAACCCTGATGCGATGGAATGGTACAAGAAGATTATCAGAACGAACATGATTGATTTAGGTATCAGTGGCTGGATGGCAGACTTTGGTGAGTATATCCCAGTAGACGCAGTGTTTTACAATGGAAAAACTGGCTCAGAAATGCACAATCAGTATCCTGCTCTTTGGGCTAAATGCAATTATGAAGCAGTTGAAGAAAGTGGAAAGCTTGGTGAAGTTGTATACTTTATGCGTTCTGGCGGCGTTGGGAATGCCAAGCATTGTACGTTGATGTGGGCTGGTGACCAAAGCGTGGACTTCACCATCCATGACGGTTTGGCGTCAACAATCCCTGCTGCTATATCGTTAGGTTTGTTAGGAAACGGGCTGACACATGTAGATATAGGTGGATATACTTCTTTATTTGGCAACGTACGTACAGAGGAACTAATGCTAAGGTATCTTGAGTATTCAGTGTTTACACCGTATATGAGAACTCATGAGGGCAATAGACCGGACGAGAACTTTCAATACGATCAAAGTGAAGAGTGCTTAAAGCAATTTGCGGCTTTTTCGAAATTGAGAAAAGAATTACTTCCATATATAAGGCATGTAGTTGAAGAAAATGCAACGAAAGGTATCGGAGCTATGCGTCCGTTGTTCATGCATTATGATGAGGAAGCTTGCTTGGATATAGCTTATCAATACTTATTTGGAAGAGACTTACTTGTTGCACCAGTTTATAAAGACAATGTTACTGAATGGGAAGTATATTTACCAGAAGATGAGTGGGTTCACCTATTTAGCAAACAAACTTATCGTGGTGGAACAGTAAATGTTCCAGCTGAACTCGGAAATATTCCTGTTTTTTATAGAAAAAATTCATCCTTTAGTTCACTGTTTGACTCAATAGTGAAATGAATTAATAAAAATTAGTACAACTTTGAAATTGAAATCATTGCTGCTGCATTAAGAAATGGAAAGCAAATCAAAGATGATGCAGCAGCAGGCTGATATTGTTACATGTGGTCTTGAGGTCTATAAGGAAGCTATGGAACGCCCATTTACTACACACGGTTTGTCTGTATTTGGAAACGCTTGGGACGAAACAGCAAAGGAGTAGAATTATGAAAAAATTTAAAGCTTTATATTTACCGATTGGTGTACCTACATTTCACCAAGAAAGTATAAATCAACAATTTGAATTATCAGTACAACTATTGAATGAAATATCTGAGGATATCGAGTGCCCAGCGTACCCGTTGTTAACCATTCCAGATTTGGTAGAATTCATAGATGATAAGCAATGTGATTTAATCATTCTTCAGAACAATGCATTTGCTAACTCTGAATATACAGCTGAAATTTTAAGAAGAATTGATGCTGATGTTTTACTTTGGACATTACAAGAGCCTGTAATTGATGGTGGTCGTTTGAGACTAAACTCTCTGACAGGGGCCTTTTCGGCTGGAAACTTGATGCATCATTTAGGAAAAGAGCGTTTCGAATATATTTGGGGTTCTCCATCGGATGAAGAGGTACATAAAAAGATCAAAGCAGTAGTAGCAGCGGCAAGTCTTAAAAAAGAATTGAGATCAACGACATTAGCTTCAATTGGTCATACACCTCAAGGGTTTGGTTTTGGAAGAGGCATGGATGCGGAAATTTCTCGTTACTTTGGTATGAAGCATGTTGCTATAGAAGTTAGAGAGTTGTTGCAACGCGCAAAAAATTTAACTCTTGAAGAATGTGTAGACCAATCGAATGAAGCTGAAGACAAGATGGTCAACCTAGATCATACACCTCAGCAGAATAGAGATGATTTCATTCGCTTGTATAAAGCCTACTCTGACTTTGTAAAAGAGAACAATATTTCAGCTATTTCTTCAAGATGTTGGCCAGATCTTTTTGTAGATTACGGAACTCCCGTTTGTTCGGTACTTGGACTATTAAATGATAATTTAGTTGCGGCTTCTTGTGAAGCGGATGCCTACGGTGCGATTTCAATGTTAATTGGCATTAAGTTGTCAAATGAAAGTGTTTTCTTCGGAGATCCCGTTTCTTTAGATAAAACTGAAAATACGGTTACTTTTTGGCATTGTGGAACCTCTGCTTGTAGCCTAGCTCATCCAAGTAAAGGTGCCCAAGTTGGCGTTCATCCGAATAGAAAAATTGGCCCTACTATGGAATTTGGCTTGAAACCTGCTAAAGAAGCTACTGTTTTTAGAGTTGGAAGAAAACCAGACGGTTCTATTCGTTTCTTTATTGCAAATGGAGAGATACTAGATAAAGAACAGCAATTTTTAGGGACATCTCTAGTATTAAAAACGGAAACCCCTTCTATGGATCTAGTAAATCAAAGTGTAAGAGATGGTTGGGAACCACACTTTACCGTCGTGTATAAAGACATTAAAGAAGAACTACTCGTTTTAGGGAATTTCTTAAATGCTGAAATATGCGAATATTAAGGAGGGAATAAAGTGAGTATTTTAAAAGAGACGGATCGGAACGCTCTGGGAAGAGAAGAGGATTTCGTAAACAAAATAGAAGCGGTTAGAAGTATTCTAAAAGAAAAGGGCTTTGACGGGGTAGAAATTAAATCTCAAGCTAATTTTAGTTACCTCACTCGAGGAAGAGGGTTTATCGGACTTGCGTCAACCGCTGCATGTGGTAGTCTCTTTATTACACTTGATCGTATCTACTTAGTTAGTGAAAATATTGAGATCATGCGTTTATATAAGGAACAGTTAGATTCGAATCCTTCTGTAGAACCTATTGGATTTCCGTGGGATGAGCCTAAAAAGAGAGAGTTGGTTATAAAGGAAATTACGGAAGGATTAACACTTGCAACAGAAGAAGAGTTAGAACCGGAAATCTTTAAATTGCGCTCAATTATGACACCGTATGACCGTGAGGAGTATAGTAAGCTTTGTTATGAAACGGCTGTGCTACTTGAGGAAACTTGTATGAACATTCAGAAGGGTGTTAGTGAATATGAACTAGCAGGAGAAATTTCTAACAAGCTTTGGAGTCATAATATTGAACCTATAACGATTCTAATTGCCTTTGATGAAAGAGCTTATAACTACAGACACCCGGTTATGGCGGGTGAACGACTGGAAAATTATGCGCTTGTGGGCATTTGTGGCAGAAGAAATGGATTAATTGTGTCTATTTCTAGGGACGTTCTTCTTAATAATGATCCTGAAATGATACATAAGCACGAAAAATGTGCGATGGTCAATGCGGCCTTTTTAAGTGGTCTTAAAGTTGGAAGTACGCTTGAAAAGGTATTCGAAAGAGGGGTAATGGAATACGAAAAACAAGGGTATCCTCTTGAGTACAAGGAACATCATCAGGGTGGATTGACTGGTTTTATCCCTAGAGAACTAAGAGCAAATTATGGTTGTACACATGTGGTAAGGCAGAATGAGGTTTATGCTTTTAATCCTACAATTCAAGGATCTAAATGTGAAGATACCGTGTTAGTTACAGAAGAAGGAATTATTAATATGACCTATACCGGTAATTATGCCTATGTTACATGTGACATTGATGGTGAAAAGTTTGTAATGTCAACGGTGTATGTAATAAACAATTAAAAGTTGGAGATTTTCTCCGTAAGCTCGAAATAAAAAAATAAACATACCGGCCCGCATGACAAGTAACCGTATATCATGATTTTTTTAATCAGATATACGGTTACTTCTATTTAACAGTCTGGTTCAGTTGAAGTTATGTCATTTAACATACGAATTTAACTATTATTAAAAAACTTCCATAAAAATATGTTGAAAACGCCTTCACTTGATGTATAATAAATTTATAGGTAATTACCTTTATTGAAACGTCATTATCTATAAGTGAGTGGTTTTATTTTTGGTGGGAAATTAAAGTACAAGAGTCAGGGACCGAATATTTCGTCTCTGTTGATTCTCTGTAAGAAACTGAGTTTAAAAGAATAAATGTATTTTGGAGAAGGGAAGTACAGGTTGGTTATTGTTGAAGAGATAGAATCATTATTCTTCGAAGAGGAACTAATCGAGGAGGTAGGGATATGCGCAAAAAAATATTGATTGGTCAAGCGGGGGGACCGACAGCGGTAATAAATGCCTCACTTGCTGCTTTTGTTGAGGAACTCTCCCACCTTCATCACATATCTTACATCGTTAATGGGTACGAAGGGTTAGCGAATAACAACATCGTTAATGGGACAGATGCGCTTCATGATCAAATTATCCAACATAGGAACGTTCCAGGGGCTTGCTTAGGATCAGGAAGGTATCCTTCTGATGAAACAGCCATAAAAAAGTCTCTTAAAACTATAATGGATCGTAACGTGGATGTTCTTGTGATGATAGGTGGAAATGGGACGATGGCCGCTCTTGCTCAAATTGAACAATTAGCGCGAGAAAATAAGTATAAGCTTCAAGTCATAGGGATACCTAAAACGGTAGATAATGACTTAGGTGGAACAGATCATGCTCCTGGCTTTGCGAGTGCAGCATCATATGTTGCCCAATCTTGTGTAGATAACAGCCGTGATTTAATGGCCATGAATAATTTTGAGCAAGTGAGAATAATAGAAACAATGGGAAGAAACTCAGGCTGGCTTGCTGCTGCGTCTGGATTTTTTACACAACATGTGTCAGAAGGACCGCATTATATCGGCTTACCTGAAAAATCTTTTGACTTAGAAGAGTTTCTTGAGGTGGTCAAATCATCAATCGATAAATATGGTTATTGTTTAGCCGTTGTAAGTGAAGGAGTTAGGCTACCTAACGGACTGAGTAGATCAAAAGAAGTGAATGGTCGAGAAGTGTTAGGAGGTGTAGCTGAAACACTTAAGTGTATTATTGAAGAGGGAATGGGTGTAAATGTTCGAGCTGAAACTCTTGGAATCAATCAACGTTGTTTATCTCTAGATAGCTCTAGTATTGATTTTCAAGAAGCCGAACAATGTGGAACCTTTGCTGCAAAGCTTCTTCAGAACAATATAACTGGAGTTATGGTAAGCTTTAGTAGAGGAGAAGATTCACTAAACTATATGAATTTAATAGATGTCCCACTTAGAGACGTCCTTGCTGCAGGTGAGAGAAAGCTCCCAGATGAGTTTATTAAGGACCTGCCTAAATATTACAAGTGGTTAAGCCCTTTGATAGCAAAGAATCATATGGTCTATCCTACACCAATAATTAAGGGTGATGTTTATGCAGAAACATAAGTTTGAGCCTAATAAAGATAGTGCACTTTACTTGCAGATCAAAGACATATTGATTGAACGTATTCGAAGTGGGGTATGGAAAGAGCATGTGCTAATTCCAACGGAGAAGGAATTGATGGATGAATTTAATGTCAGTCGTACAACAATTAGAGAAGCGATATCAATTCTTGTTCAAACTGGACTACTAGAAAAAAAGCAGGGAAAAGGAACGATTGTAAAACCCCAGAAATTAGCCGGGAATTTAGGTAGACTGACGGGTTTTGCAGAAGAAGTGATCGAGATGGGGCAAGTAATTTTCTCAAAAGTATTGCGTGCCGAGTTCAGAAGTGACCTCTATCATGAACAATCTATGCTAAATGTAGGAGATGAGGAAATCTTACTCATAGAACGAATTCGCTTTGCTGATTCTGTTCCAGTTGCTTTAGAGAGAACGTGTTGGCCAAAAGAAATTGGTCAAATCTTAATGAAATATGATCTTAATGAAGCAAGGTACTACGACATTTTAGAAAAACATAATTACTATCTTAATGAAGCTTCAGAGAGCATTACTGCAATTAATGCTACGATTATCGAGGCCGATCTTCTATCGAGTCGACCTGGAGAAGCCATGTTACAGATGACTAGATTGAGTTACGGATTAAACAAAAAACCTATAGAATATACAATAACGAAATATAGAAGTGACCAATATCAATATGATATTCAATTAAAAAGATAAATTTTAGGGGGAATTGTGATGGGATTTATTAGTGGTAAAGTAATGTTAGAGCATGCGTATGAAAATCAATATGGTGTTGGGGCTTTCAGTGCTCATAATGCCGAAACAATTATGGCAATTATCGAAGCGGCAGAAGAAATGAATGCTCCAATTATGATTCAAGTTGGTCAGAAGGTTATTCAAACAATAGGTATGGAACCTATGAAACAATTAATAGATTATTACGCAAAAGAGGTTCAAGTACCGGTTGCCATTCATTTAGATCACAGTCGATCTTTAGAGCAAACATCCCGAGCAATTCAACTAGGTTTCCAATCCGTGATGTTTGATGGTTCGGCCCTTGAGTTTGATGAAAATTCAAGAATTATGAGGATTGTTAGCGAAACTGCAAAATCTCTTGGTATAGGTTCTGAAGGGGAAATTGGTAAGATTGGTGGAACCGAAGATGATATTACAGTTGACGAAAAAGATGCCCTTATCACAAGTGTTGAAGAAGCAGTGGCATTTGTTGAGGCTACAGATGTTGATTATTTAGCTATTTCCATTGGAACAGCTCATGGTATTTATAAGGCAACACCTAACCTTCGTTTGGATCGACTTGATGAGATTTCAAAAGCAGTTCGTCGCCCAATCGTACTTCACGGTGGTTCAGATGTACCCGATGAGCAAGTTCAACGTGCTATAGAACTTGGCGTTGCAAAAATTAATGTAGACACAGAACTTCGTCAAGCATTTACAAGAGGTGTTCAAGAGTACTGGGCAGAAAATCCAGAAGGAATTGTCATTGCAGATTCTCTTGGTGCAGGGAAGAATAAGATGAAAGAAAAAGTAAAAGAAAAGATTCGTGCATTTGGTAGTGAAGGTAAGGCTGCTAGTTTTGCTAAAAAAGAAAACATCGTGATGATATGATGAATTGTTATAACCTATGTGCTTTGGACGGTTCTATATAACAATGTTAGGTCGGACTCCTCTCCTTTTGAGAGAAGGAGTCTAGAGACCACTAGAGTTTACGATTACAAAATTCTGTAGTGAAAAATAACATTATACTATCGAACTTATAAGATAGAAAACATTGAGGAGTGAGAATATGACAACAATAGTCGCTGGGAAACAATATGGATTATTTATTAACGGGAAATGGGAAAAAACGATTGAAACGATGGACGTTTTAAATAAATATAATCAAGAATCAATCGCTAGCATTTCAGTAGCTGAAAAAGATCATATTGATAAAGCCGTAAAAGGTGCTAAAGATGCATTAAATGATTCATTTTCACCATATGAAAGATATGAAGTATTAATGAAAGCAGCAAATCTGTTATTAGAGCGTGGTGAAGAATTTGCGCAGGTACTAGCTTTAGAAGTTGGAAAACCAATACGTGAATCGCGAGGAGAAATCGAACGCGCAGCTCAAACATTGGTCATTTCAGCAGAAGAAGCTAAGAGAATTCATGGAGAAGGGGTTCCAGTAGAATCGGCGCCGGGTTCTGAAAACAGAATGGCTTTTACCGTTCGTGTACCAGTTGGAGTGATTGCTGCAATTACACCGTTTAATGTTCCGGTAAATTTGGTTTGTCATAAAATTGGACCTGCATTAGCAGCAGGGAATAGCGTTATATTAAAACCGGCTGAAGTAACGCCAATTTGTGCCCTAATGTTAACAGATTTAATGGAAGAGGCTGGTTTACCAAAAGGTCGTCTGCAAGTAGTAACAGGAGAAGGTGCTCAGATCGGAGAATGGCTGCTAGAGAACAAGGATGTTAATATGTTCACTTTTACTGGAAGCCCTCGTGTAGGTGAATACCTTCGTTCAAAAGCTGGCTTACGAAAAGTGGCATTAGAATTAGGAAATAACTCTGCAACAATCGTACACAATGATGCGAATTTAGAGCAAGCAGCATCATTAATTGCTCAAAAAAGCTTTAACAATGCCGGTCAAGTTTGTATTTCTGTACAACGTGTATATGTTCAAGAAGAGATTGCTGAACAATTTATTGAACTATTAAAGAAAAACACTGAAAAGCTTGTTGTAGGTGATCCTTTAGACGAGTCAACAGATATTGGGCCTATGATCCGTATTGGTGAAGCTGAGCGTGTTGAAAGTTGGGTAAATGAAGCTGTTGAACAAGGAGCTACAATTGCTTTAGGTGGAAAACGTAATGAGGCGCTTTTTGAGCCTACTATTCTTGTTAATGTAAATGATGATATGAAAGTTTGTCGTCAAGAAGTATTTGGTCCAGTGGTTTCAGTAGCAACGTACAAGGAAACCAATGAGGTTATTGCTAAGGTGAACGATTCAGACTATGGCTTACAAGCAGGTCTATTTACGAATAATTTACAATTTGCAATGAGAGCAGCACGTGAAATAGAAGTAGGGGGACTAATTGTAAACGATGCTTCTGCTTACCGTGTAGACCACATGCCTTATGGTGGAGTGAAGAACAGTGGGAATGGTAAGGAAGGTCCTAAGTATGCAATTGAGGAAATGACAGAAGAGCGAATTATTGTAATAAATTTATAAAAAAGTGTTAAAAAGATATTTTTAGATTGAAGGT
The DNA here is from genome assembly GCF_023555415.1 of Halalkalibacter alkaliphilus. Lineage (GTDB taxonomy): Bacteria > Bacillota > Bacilli > Bacillales > Bacillaceae_D > Halalkalibacter > Halalkalibacter alkaliphilus. Next base: position 51,474 of record NZ_JAKRYL010000020.1, read on the forward strand.
GGATAAGTGAATTTCTTCCTTTATCTTATTCCGATTTTTGGTATATTCGCTCTTGGTTATTTGGGGCAAAAAAAATTGGGGTTCGATACTAAGTCAATATCAACAATGGCTCTCTACTTAATGTCTCCTGTACTAGTATTTCGGACCTTTTATACAACAGAATTTGATTTGACATATATATATATGGCATTGTACACATTTCTACTTTGTTTTGGTTTGATAGTGGTTGTATATATTATTGCGTTTTTTCGTAAATACTCCGTTAAAGAAACATGTGGAATGATCTTAGCATCTTCATTTATGAATAATGGAAATTACGGTACTCCAGTAGTACTATTGTTGTTTGGAGCAGCTGGTCTTGATTATGCGATTATTCTAATGGTCATTCAACAGATTGTTATGTGTACAGTAGGTGTATATTATGCAGCAAAAGGTAGCGATGAAGGAGATGGGATTCGCTCTGCAATTAGGGCAGTGCAAAGAATGCCGATGATTTATGGAGGGATTGTAGGATTCATATTTCAAGCGCTAAATGTTAAATTGAGTCTTCCTATCATCCAAGCAGTCAATATGGTTGCCGATGCAGCAATTCCTACTATTATGCTCGTATTAGGAATGCAGTTAGCCAAAATTTCAGTTAGAAACCTTGAGAGAGAAAAAGTTTCTCTCTCACTTATTACGAAATTAGCCATTTCGCCAATAATTGCCTATTTCATTACATTGTTTTTACCTGTCGATGAAATGGTAAAGCAAATCATGATCATTATGGCTGCTATGCCTACAGCTGCAAATACGACGATGTATGCGTTACAGTTCAATACAGAACCAGAATTTGTTTCAAGTGCAACGCTAGTGAGTACAATGCTAAGTTTAGCTACTTTACCTATCATCTTTTTTCTTGTTTTATAGTTATAGAACTTTTTTTGGTATTTTTAAAGAGTCTCATTAATGAATTATTTAATGAGACTCTTTTCATTGTAAAAAGTGGAGTGGGAGAGATGTCGTTTAAACGGTAAGTCGTTACAGTTGGCACAGATAAAAATTTGGCAAACCCTTTTTTGAAATCTAGTCTATGTTGTTATACACAGACTAGATTACTACTATCCCTACTCTAAAAGTGAGCAAGGGTAAGGTGTTAGTATTGTGAAAAATTGTATAGTGGGTCCTGAAATTAGAATAAGCTTCTCATAAGTTCACTAAACTTGTGGGAGGCTTTTTTTATGTTTAATGTTATGTGTATTGGCGAGTCCCATATAAAGGTTTAGGGAGGCCACTAAAAAAGTCCTTTTTAGTGGATTCGAGGAAGTAGCAATGGCTCCACACGTTGCGCGCCTGCTATGAGAAACCCACTCATAGCAGACTTTAAGACAAAGCAACGGTTCCGCTCATTGGACTTGATTTAGGTTCGCTGGAAAACGCGACACTCGTGACACATGGTGATGGCCTTTATTAATGGGAGAAGTGGTAAACACTATGTGCAGAAGAACGATGGTACGTATTTTATGATAAATAGAGAGAAAGAGACTGAATTTTTTATTTCCGGTTAACGGCAGACATAATAACAAATGCCCTTTCCGTTATCGTGATTGCGAAGACTTTTGATGTGTTACACTCCAATTATGATAAGATCAGACATATACAGTTATTGTTTTATTAGGAGGACAGCATGAATCGAACTATTCTATATAAAATACTGCTTTTTGCATTTATAACTGCATCTGGTTTTTCCTTATACTTTTATCAACAATCACAGGTAGACGACGAAAAAATTAGGGAAATGATGGCGCCTGAGTCTGATCTTCCAATGTATCACTTTGCTTTAATCGGAGAAGAAATGAATCATGAGTATTGGCGATTAGTCGGAGAAGGTGCGAAGACAGCAGAAGAAAATCATGATGTCCTTGTTGAATATGGAGGGCCTAAGCGTTCGAACCTTGATGAGCAGCTTAAGCTATTCAATATGGCGATCAAATCGAAGGTAGATGGAATCATTGTGCAACCGCTTAATGATCAATTTACTCCGCTTATTGATCAGGCAGTGAAACAAGGGATTCCTGTTATTACAATTGATACGGATTCTCCAGAAAGTAAGCGTGACGTTTATATTGGGACTGACAATTACTTAGCGGGTCAGTTAGCAGGAAAAGCTTTGGTTAAAGATACGAAAGGGGAAGCAACCATTGGAGTCATTTCCGGCAGTTTTGATAACGCCCTCCATCATCTACGTGTAAAAGGGTTTACTGACATTGTAGAGCAGGTTGACGGAATTGAAATTGTTGCGATGGAACAATCAGATATTTCAAGAGTAGATGTAGAGGAAACAGCATATAACATGTTAACCGAGCATGATAACATTACCGCATTTTATGGGACAAGTTCTTATAACGGGGTTGGGATCGTAGCTGCTGCAAAGGCTTTAAAAAGGGAAAATGATATGTATGTGATTACTTTTGATGCTATTGATGAGAATATACAGTTGTTAGAAAAAGGTGATATCGATGCAATTGTTGAACAACAACCTTTTGAGATGGGGTATCGAAGCGTTGAGAAGATGTTAGCTATTATTGAGGATAAGCCTGTCCAAGATGTTTATCATACAGAATTATCGATTATCCGTCTCGTAGACCTACCCAATAGAAATCGTCAAAAGGGTGGGTCCTCATGATTAAAATTCGCACGAAGTTACTCATTTATTTTGCTAGTATTCTTCTTTTGCTTATTCTGTTATTTTTTGTTCGAGAACAAAGCAACAATAAAGTGATGGAGCTCTATAATGAAAATGTTACATATTTCTTTCTCTTAAACGAAATCACAAAAACAACAAATCAGACATTTCAGTCACTGCAAATCTATGTTCATGAACCTTTGGTTGAAAACTTAAAGCATTATCAAGAAGGGAAAGAGCAGCTGTTTCAGTTACAACAAGTATTTAGAGAACAAGAAAAAAAAGGAATCTCCAAGAAAAACGTATTAAATATGATGACGAGTTTCCTTGAACAAACAGAACAGACAGTGGAAGGTGTAGCGAACCAAGATATCCAAGAGTATTCTCTGCATTTACAAGAAGCGGAGATAACATCGGGTTATATTCATGAAAAAACACTTGATATCATCAATATGGAGCTTGCAAATTATCAAGAGCTTTCTGTCCTTATCGATAATAAGGTGATGAATATACAAAAAATGGGAACGTCGATTATTATTGCCATTATCATTCTGAGTATTTTATTTGCCCTCTGGTTTTCAAACGGAATTACGAGAACGATTGAACGTTTGACAAAGGCGGCAAAAGAAATATCATCTGGTCGTTATACGGGGAAAGATGTCATTGTTTCACAGAAGGATGAGCTTTTTCTTTTGACGAAGACATTTAATGAAATGAAAAGGAACATTCTAGAGTCGGTTAATGAGATAGAAGAAAAGGCAAGGCTAGCTCAGCTTTTAAAAGAAATGGAATTGAAAAGCTTGCAAAATCAAATCAATCCACACTTTCTGTTTAACACGTTAAACACCATTTCAAAAACGTCTTATATTGAAGGGGCGGAACGAACGAGTGACTTGATTTCCTCTGTTTCCACCTTACTTCGGTATAATATCGGGAATTTAGATCGGCAAAAGACTCTGAAAGATGAAGTCGAAATTATAAGGGAGTATTTTTTTATCCAAAAAGCGCGCTTTCGTGATCGAGTAGAGTTTATTGAAAACGTAGATCCTAGTTGTCTATCAACACCACTTCCATGCCTGACGCTTCAGCCTATCATTGAGAACGCTTTTATACACGGTATTGAAGGCATGGCTGCGGGAGCAAAAATTGAAATTCATATTTACCATAAGGCTAGAATGGTATGTATAGATGTGAATGACAACGGGGTAGGGATGGATCAAGAAACGATTGATCGATTGTTGAGCAAAGAGGAAGAATCTGAGTTTTCTTTATCGAAAAAAGGGTCAGGCCATTCCACTGGGATCGGAATGAGAAATGTGATGGATCGGCTCAAGCTATTTGATAAAGAAAGTACGTTTACTATTTCTTCACGGATTGGGGAAGGCACAAAGGTAAGCATTCGGTTACGTACTAATCAGGATAGGGGGGCATGATGTGGTAAAAATAATGCTTGTTGACGATGAACCGATTGAAAGAGAAGGGATTAGCTTAATGCTTAGTAAAAATCGCTCCAATTTTGAAGTTGTGGCGGAGGCTCAAAATGGAAAGGAAGCAGTGGAACGTGCCCTAACATCTAGACCAGATTTAATCTTTATGGATATAAAAATGCCTGAATTTGATGGCATTGAGGCAATACGAAAAATTGTACCTGAGCTTCCGAACACTAAATTTATCATGGTATCGGCCTATGATACATTTGAATATGCACGTGAGGCAATGAAGTTTGGGATAAAAGAGTATTTATTAAAACCAAGTAAAGTTATTGAGGTATTAGAAGCCTTCGATCGCACGGTAGAAGAGATCGAAAGCGAAAAAAAGAGAGTGACGGAAACAAAGCAGGTCAATCGTCGTCTTGAAAGAGTCCATTCCTTAATAGAGAGAGATTTTATTGTTTCTCTTATTATGGACCATGTTCATGAGTTTGATCAGGGCGAGTGGGATGAATGGTTAGGCCTAGAACTCGAACATAAGAAGGGATTTGCAGCTGTTTTTTCGTTTGAATCAGACAAGCTCCACCCAGATCGTGAGGAAAAAAGTCGTTGGTATCGAATACTGAAACAAGTATTACATGAGCAAAGCCGCCCTTCTTGTTTTATCGGTCCGTTAACTGGGTTTCAGGTTCCTGTCCTCGTGTTATTTACAGAGCATGAAAAAGAAGATGATGAAATAAGACAAGATTTTGTACGTGTGATTCTTCATCAAGTGCAGAAGAAGATAGAGGAATGCCGGTTGTATGCAGGGGTTGGAATGGTCGTATCAAATGTGAATCACTTTTCTAACTCATATAAGGAAGCCATTTATGCGTTGGAGTTAGTTCTTAGTCATCGAAGCGCTACTTATTTGGTTTATAACGAACGGTTGAAACAAAAGCGTAAAGAATTGATTCCTTTTGAAGTAGAAAAAGAGTTAGTAGAGGCTGTTAAAAAAGGTGATATGCAAAAAGGGCTACAAATGTTTGAATCTTATTTTCAATCGGTTCAGCAAGCTGCTGACTTTCAAGTAAAACTCGTTCAAAAAGCGTTGGAGGACTTCTTCATAGTGTTAACCCGTTCTATGAAAGAGCTTGGATTTGATGGACATATTCAAGTTGGATTAGGACAGTTAGAAACAACGATGCAAATCAAAGAAGTGGCTAGATCACAACTTATCAATATTACTGAGCAGTTGGGGGAGTGGCGAGCGAACGGAATACGAGCCTTACTTTTACAAGCTAAGGAATATATTGATAGTAATTATCATAAAGCTATTTCTCTTGAACAGGTTGCACAAGAGATTGGGCTTAGCTCTTATTATTTAAGTAAGTTGTTTAAAGAAAGATTTCAAGTTACTTTTATGGAGTATTTGAAAAATGCTCGAATGCAAAAAGCAATAGAATTACTTTTAGGTGGAAACATGCCATTAAAGGAAATAGCGTTAAATGTAGGATATAAAGACCCCAACTATTTTAGTACGGCTTTTAAAAAGGAAATTGGTGTGAGTCCGCGTGAATATCGAAATAAGTATCATAAGTAAACAGCGATCATGGATTGCTGTTTTTTATTTTTTCATAAAGAGTTTTCGAGAAAATATTAAGCTTTCACAAGAATTTATAGGTATTGACATGAAAGTGAAGGAGAAAGCGCTATCTAAAATGCGTTTTCATGATATTTTTAATGTATTGAAAGTGTTTTCACAGTTTCTATTATTTAAAAATGAAAACGGAATCATAAGTGAAAATCGTTCCTATAGGAGGGAGATTCGGTTCGACAAGTGTCACAGATTACATTATCTAAGGATTAACAAAGAAATACTGGTTTAGGAGAGGGGAGGAAGAAAGAGAAGATCAATTTCTCTTTTGTCACGTATGAAGAAGAAAAATAGTACTTTATACATTGTGTTGATTACACTGGTTGCTACACTTGGTGGACTTTTATTTGGATATGACACAGCTGTTATTTCAGGAGCAGAAGGGTCACTTCAAACTTATTTTGCGGAGAGTTTAGGTCTTAGTTCCCTTGTACATGGGATTACAGTTTCAAGTGCATTGATTGGGTGTATTATCGGAGGGCTTATTTCAGGTTATTTTGCAACCCGATTTGGAAGGAAAAAAACGTTAATCCTCGCTGCATTTTTATTCTTAGTGTCAGCACTAGGATCTGCGTTTCCTGAATTTTTATTTTTTACAAAAGGAGAACCTTCCATTGCTCTATTAATTACCTTTAATATTTACCGCATCATTGGGGGAATTGGCGTTGGGTTAGCATCGGCAGTCTCACCAATGTATATTGGAGAAATTGCACCGGCGCGTATAAGAGGTACACTAGTTTCTTTAAACCAATTTGCGATTATCTTTGGGATGTTAGTTGTTTATTTTGTTAACTGGGGAATTGGGCAAGGACAATCAATGGAATGGATTAATGACGTTGGTTGGCGCTATATGTTTTTATCAGAGACCATTCCTGCTTTGCTTTTCTTACTCCTATTGTTTACAGTTCCAGAGACGCCACGATATTTAGTTTCTAAAAATCAGGATGAGAAGGCAATGGCAGTCCTTTCTAAAATTCACGATCAAACAATGGCAAAGGCAACAATGTTTGAGATTAAGAAATCCTTTGATGTAAACAAAGCAAAATTATTCTCATATGGTAAAACAATTATTGTGATCGGTATTTTATTATCTGTATTCCAGCAATTTGTCGGGATAAATGTTGCTCTTTATTATGCTCCACGGATTTTTGAAAGCATGGGAGCAGCAAGAGATGCATCCATGTTCCAAACGATCGTTATGGGCTTAGTTAATGTGCTGTTTACGTTAATTGCTATTTTCACAGTAGATAAATTTGGTAGAAAGCCGCTGTTGATTATTGGTTCGATTGGAATGACGATTGGTATGTTTGGGGTGGCTGGTATGGCATTCTCTAACACAATTGGAATCGGGACATTAATTTTCATTATTATCTACACAGCATCGTTTATGATGTCATGGGGTCCAGTGGTTTGGGTACTTATTTCCGAGATCTTCCCTAATAAAATTAGAGGGCAAGCTGTGGCAATTGCTGTAGCGGCACAATGGGCAGCTAACTACTTTATTTCATCGACATACCCAGCGATGATGGAATTTAGCGGAGGTTTAACGTATTCATTCTACGGAATTATGAGTTTACTTTCAGCGATCTTTATTTGGAAGTTTGTACCTGAAACGAAGGGTAGATCATTGGAAGAGTTAGAGACTATTTTGGTTAATAAGAAGAGTGCATAGATAGGTTTTGGGTAATGAAGAAACATTATATAAAAAGATCTCACATTTGATGTGGGGTCTTTTTTTGATAAGGTGAGATTATCGACAGAGAAAATAATAGCTGGAAATGGAAATGTAATGGAATCATGTTAAGTAAAGTCTTTCTAGCTATTTCTTTTTTTATTTCTAGAGTTACGTAGATGTATACACTTTTTCAAACAAGTATTTTCTAAGGCTCAATGTGTAAAGGTCTCAAAAAACTTTCCAGTAAACATGCCCATAGAAAAGAATTTTACATACAATAGTAAAAAAATAGGCTAATGAGCAAATACAAGGGTATAAACTAGTTAAAAATTCGTATTTGATTTAGGGGCGATAGTGTTACAATAGTAAAGGGAAAATGGATATGGAGGGTGTATATGAAAATTAAACTTGGATTGTTGTATGGTGGGAAATCTGCTGAACATAAAGTATCATTACAAACGGCAAAGGCTGTTATTAAAGCATTAGACTTAACAAAATATGAAATCCATCCAATATATATTTCAGAAAACGGTGAGTGGGTCAGGGGAGCGCAGCTTGAAGGCCCAGTTGAGGATGTTAAGCAGCTTCAATTGAAAGAAGAAGGAGAAGTAATCTCTCCAGTTGCGTTAAACTCAGAGCTCTTCCCGGTTCCGTCAAAAAATCAAACAAATGAAGATAAGATTGATGTCGTTTTCCCATTGCTTCACGGACCGAACGGGGAAGATGGAACGGTTCAAGGATTATTAGAATTAATGAACATGCCTTATGTGGGCAATGGGGTGCTGGCGTCCGCTGCTGGTATGGATAAAGTCATGATGAAAAACATCTATGAGCAGGCTGGTATTAAGCAAGCGAACTATGTATGGTACCTTCGTCGTGATTGGGAAAAGGATGCGGATGCAGCATACAAAAATGTTGAAGAAAAGCTTGGTTACCCTTGTTTTGTAAAACCGGCGAACTTAGGCTCAAGCGTTGGAATTAGTAAATGTAAGGATCGAGAAAGCTTAGAAAAAGCTTTTGAATTAGCTTTTGGATATGACCGAAAAATCATTGTTGAAGAAGGGATCGACGGTCGAGAAGTGGAAATTGCTGTTTTAGGAAACGACGATCCAGAGTGTTCGGTTGTGGGTGAGATCGTTCCAGAAACAGACTTTTATGATTATAAAGCGAAGTATGAGGACGGAAGTACGGGACTTATTATTCCTGCTGACATCACCGATGAAGAATACGAAGAAATTAAGAGAGTAGCGATTCAATCGTTCAAAGCTCTTGATTGCTCTGGTTTAGTCCGTGCTGATTTCTTTTTGACAAAAGACGGTGAAGTCCTTATGAACGAAGTAAACACGATGCCGGGCTTTACGCCGTTCAGTATGTTTCCGATGTTATGGCAGGAGTCAGGCTTACCGTACTCTAAGTTGATTGAAAAGCTAGTGGAACTTGGAGTAGAGCGTCACGAGGAAAAACAAAAGATTAAACACACTTTTTAAGGTGAATAAATAGTAATGAGGTTGACTACGTTGTGAGTCAGCCTCCTTTTACATAGAATAGAGAAACAGTGCATAGAAGAGCGAATGACTGCTATATGGGAAAGCAGTTACTTTTTTTCAGTACAGTACAATTGACAAGAAGGAGTGATTTTGATGATTAAAAGGAGTTTTAATGATATTGCTACGTGGGTGAATGGGGAAGCTGTTGGCCTAGATAATGCTCCTGTAGAGGTTGCGGGGGTTTCGACAGACACAAGAACGATCCGAGATGGAAATCTATATATCCCTCTTGTTGGCGAGAATTTCAATGGCCACGATTTTGTGAAAGCAGCTGTCGAGAATGGTGCATCTGGAGCCCTTTGGCAAAAAAAACAACCCAATCCACCTGCTGATATACCGCTTATTTATGTGGAGGACACTTTATTGGCATTGCAAGATTTAGCAAAAAACTATTTGGCGAGTCTTCCTGCAAAAGTCGTCGGAATCACTGGTAGTAATGGGAAAACGACGACGAAGGACATGGTGACTTCCGTACTTGCTACGACTTATAAGGTTCAGAAAACGGAAGGAAATTACAATAACCATATCGGAATGCCACTCACGATACTCAGGTTAGAGGAAGACACGGAAATGGCTGTGTTGGAAATGGGAATGAGCGGAAGGGGAGAAATTGAGCTTCTTTCTATGCTTGCAAAACCTGAAGCTGCGATCATCACAAACATTGGCGAATCCCATTTACAGGATTTGGGTTCTCGGGAAGGGATTTCGGAGGCTAAATTTGAAATTACGGCAGGTTTGCGGGAAAACGGAACATTTGTGATTCATGGGGATGAGCCGCTTTTAACAGACAAAGTCACAGACAGTCCGTTTCATGTCATCACATTTGGCAACTCAAAGACAAATGACTTTTATCCGGTGCAGATCAAGCAGAAGAGCGACGGAACGTATTTTACGATTAATGGAGAGGATGAGACTGAGTTTTTTATTCCGGTTCTAGGCAAACACAATATTAACAATGCTCTCGCTGCCGTCGCAATTGCCAAACAGTTTGGGGTGTCGACGCCTAACATTAAAAAAGGGCTGGAAATGATTAAAATCACCGGGATGCGTACGGAATTAATCCAAGGTAAAGATGGAGTGGCGGTTATTAATGACGCGTATAATGCGAGCCCAACTTCTATGCGCGCTGCGATTGAATTGCTTCAGGATTTAAAGGATTATAAGAAAAAAATAGTCGTTTTAGGCGATATGCTAGAGCTTGGCGAAAATGAAGAGACCTTCCACTATGAAGTCGGAAAAGGAATTGACTTTGCTAAAATCAATTATGTTTTCACATTTGGCAAGCTGGGGAACAAAATTGCAGAAGGTGCAAAAGTGAATTTCTCTGAAAATCAAGTGTTTGCATACGATGACAAACAGGCATTGATTGTTAAACTAAAAGAAACTGTGGGGGAAGGCGATATTGTTTTAGTCAAAGGATCCCGCGGTATGAAATTAGAAGAGGTTGTCACTGCATTAACATAACTAGATGTTATAATGGAGGCTTCTTATAAGGTTTAATAATCTTATAAGAAGTCTCTTTTTTATTTATTAGTAATATGGAGAAATGCTTTTTACGATTTTTAATAAATACACGAATCTATAATACAAATAGACTAGTCATTTTGAAGAAGTGGCTTAGGACCATGCAAACAGGTAGAGGGAGGGTGGATATAATGATAGATATAAGGGAAGTTAAGACAACAGAGATCGAACAGGTATCGAAGTTTTTACTAAAGACAATGCAAGAGGTGTATCCTTTTCAATTAAGTGAGAAATCTTTACGTGATCTTACAGAAATGGAATCACTCTTTATAGAGCGTACTGATGCAACAATGATTGCAGCCTTTCATAACGAAAGAGTCGTTGGTACGATTGCGGTAAGACGTTATGATGGAAGAATTGCCTCACTTTTTGATCGATATAATCTCGATACCACATGTGAAATCATTAAGTGTTATGTAGATAAAAGTGAAAGACGAAAAGGCATTGGATCGCTTCTAATGAACCGGGTACGGAGATTTTGTAGGGAGGCGAATTATTCTACTTTGTATTTGCATACGCATCATTTTTTACCTGGAGGGTTTCATTTTTGGACAAAGAAAGGATTTCAAGTCACGATAGAGGATATGGACGAATTCGAAACAATTCATATGGAACAGTTGATTGATTAAATAAAAAAGACCAGAGTGTGAATATTTTTCACTCTGGTCTTTTTATTTGACTGCTTTCGCATACTTTGTTGTTTTTATGGGTACGTGTTCGTCCTAATATTGTTTTTTGATTTTTTTGAAAATTGATGTTACATTTTCTAACAAATTTTGCGTTTATTTTTTAAAAGCTTGGTATTGTATTTCGTGTAGAGAAAAATCTTACATAAAACGGAGGGGCAATATGAAAAAATCTTTTAAGGGTAAGTCAGCATTAATTGGTGCAGCAGTATCGACTATGTTACTTTTAAGTGCTTGTGGTGGAGGAGGTGCTGAAACTTCTACTGAAACAGAAGAGGACACAGGCACAGATGCAGGTGTGGAAGTTGAGGCTGGTGAAGATGTGATTAAAGTCGGGGTTCTCCATTCGTTAAGTGGCACGATGGCAATGAGTGAAACGTCTGTAAGAGATGCAGAATTATTAGCAATTGAAGAGATTAATGCAGCTGGTGGTGTATTAGGGAAACAGTTAGTACCTGTTATTGAAGATGGTGCTTCTGAGCCACCGGTTTTCTCTGAACGTGCAGCAAAATTGCTACAACAAGATGAAGTTGCTGTTATCTTTGGTGGTTGGACTTCGGCGAGTCGTAAAGCGATGTTACCAGTCGTAGAACAAAACAATGGTTTACTCTTCTACCCTGTTCAATATGAAGGAATGGAAGCTTCTCCTAATATTTTCTATGCAGGTGCGGCTCCAAACCAGCAAATTGTTCCCGCTGTTGATTGGTTACTAGAAAACAAAGGTACCGACTTCTTCTTATTAGGGTCTGATTATGTTTTCCCGCGTTTAGCGAATCAAATTATTAAAGCTCAATTAGAAGAGAATGGGGCAACTTTAGTAGACGAACAATATACACCACTTGGTCATACGGACTATAACACAATCATTTCAAGAATTCGTGAGTCAAAGCCAACCGTAATTTTTAACACATTAAATGGAGATAGTAACGTAGCATTTTTCAAACAGCTTGCTGATGCTGGTATTACAACTGACGATCTAACAGTTATGTCTGTAAGTGTAGCGGAAGAAGAAATCCGCGGAATTGGGGCTGATGTCCTAGAGGGTCATTTAGCTAGCTGGAACTACTATCAAACAACTGACACGCCAGCGAATGCAGAGTTTGTCGCAAATTATAAAGAAGCGTATGGTGATGACCGAGTAACTGGTGATCCAATAGAAGCAGGTTACTTCATGGTTCATTTATGGGCGAAAGCTGTTGAAGCTGCAGGTACAACGGATGTTGATGCTGTACGTGAAGCGGCAGTAGGGATCGAATTTGATGCACCAGGTGGTCCAGTTAAAGTTGACGGAGATAATCAGCATGTTTACAAAACTGTAAGAATTGGTGAAATTCAAGCTGATGGACAATTTAACGAAGTTTGGAATTCTGGTGAGGCGGTAAAACCAGATCCATACTTAGAAGGTTATGATTGGGCAAGTGGCATTAGTGCTGAGTAATAGGTAGAAAACGGGGAGAGGAGTACTCTCCCTATTTATATATACAAAGGGTGGATGGAGCATGGATGGAATGATTATTCAAGCATTTAATGGCGTTAGTCTTGGATCAATTTTATTATTAATTGCTCTTGGATTGGCTATAACATTTGGATTAATGAAAGTGATAAACATGGCTCATGGTGAGTTAATAATGATTGGGGCTTATACAACCTATGTAGTTCAGGTGATCTTTGCTCAATATCTTCCAGCAACGATGTTTGACATGTATTACTTTTTAGCCATTCCTATTGCGTTTGTCGTTGCTGCATTAATCGGAATGTTAATAGAATTTACGGTGATTCGTCATTTATATGGAAGACCGTTAGATAGTTTGCTTGCAACGTTTGGTGTTGGGCTAATTCTTCAACAAACAGCAAGATCGATTTTTGGTGCGCCGAATGTTGGGGTACAGAGTCCGGGATTTTTACGAGGTGGTTTAGAGGTAATGGGCGTGACATTACCGTATATCCGACTATTTATAATTGGCCTAGTTATAGTTAGTTTTTTACTATTGGCTTGGTTTTTGTATAAAACGAGAAATGGGCGGAAGATCCGTGCGGTCATGCAAAATCGCGAAATGGCACAGTGTTTAGGAGTTTCGTCACGAAAAGTAGATCTGATTACCTTTGCAATAGGCTCAGGCTTTGCAGGAATTGCAGGAGCAGCCCTAACACTTATCGGGCCAATCGGACCAACCATTGGAACGTATTATATCGTTGATGCATTTATGGTTGTTGTTGTCGGTGGTGTAGGGATGTTAATTGGTACCGTTGCAGGTGCACTTGGAATTGGCATCTTTAATACAGTATTTGAATATTGGACGAACGCTTCGATGGGGAAAGTTCTTGTCTTTGCACTGATTATTTTATTCTTACAATGGCGTCCGTCTGGAATGTTTTCGCTCCAATCTCGGTCACTGGACTAATGAAAATTGGAAGGGGTTCAATGTATGCAAACAATAAGTGCTCGCTTGCTAGAGAGGAAGTGGCTCTTCGTAGCTCTAATAATCATATTACTTATTCTGCCCTTTTTTATATCAGATTTTAGAACGAATTTACTTGGGCGTTATATAGCATTTGCGATATTAGTTATTGGATTGGATTTGTTATGGGGATATACAGGGGTATTAAGTCTTGGTCATGGGATATTCTTTGGTCTAGGTGCCTATATCATGGCGATGCATTTGTCAATGGAAAGCATGACAGGAGCTGTTCCTGATTTTATGACGTGGAATGGGATTACTGAATTGCCATGGTTTTGGGCAATTTTTTCCAACCCTATTTCAGCTATTATCGGTGCTATTATGGTGCCGATGATCATCGCATCAATCTTATCATTCTTTATTTTCCGAAATAGAATAAGAGATGTGTATTTTACAATACTAACACAGGCCCTAGTCCTTGTTACGACAACATTAATTGTCAGTCAGCAAAGCTTTACTGGTGGAACAAATGGGATAACGGGGTTTTCAACAATCTTTGGGTATTCCCTTTCGTCTCCTGCGACACAGAAAGGACTTTATTATATATCGGTTGGAAGTTTAATCGTTGTCTTTTTGATTTGTTCAATATTGGTTAACAGCCGTTTTGGGAAAACATTGATCGCCATACGTGATGGCGAAAATAGACTTCGCTTTTCAGGGTACGATACATCAATGTTTAAAGTGCTAATTTTTTCTTTATCAGCTGGGATAGCCGGATTAGCTGGAATGTTGTTTGTGATGCAAGTTGGGATTATTTCACCGACTATGATTGGTATTATTCCATCGATTGAAATGATTTTGTGGGTTGCTATTGGTGGGCGAGGTACATTGATTGGCCCAGTAATAGGTGCAATTTTAACAAACAGTGCAAAAACGTTTTTTAGTGAAAGTTATCCTGACTTTTGGTTGTATTTCTTAGGCTTAGTCTTTGTTATTATCGTTATTTTCCTTCCAGGAGGATTAATGAGTTTAGTCGATAAAGTAAAGAGGAGAGGTGGAAAGCATGAAAAACGTAAAGAACCTACAGATAGAAAAGAAACCAGTCATTCTGCAGTCGGATAAACTTTCCGTTCGATTTGGAGGGTTTTATGCGATCAAAGAGTTTGATTTTTCGATTCCACATGGAGAGTTGCATTTCTTAATCGGACCTAATGGAGCTGGGAAAACAACTTTTTTAGACGCAGTATGCGGAAAAACAAAATACAGTGAAGGAACGTTAATGTTTAATGGAACTACAAACCTAGCGAAGTTAAAAGAGTATGAGATTGTTAGAGAAGGGATAGGGAGAAAGTTTCAAGCCCCATCCATTTTCCCCTTTTTAACTGTTTTTGATAATTTGGAATTAGCTATGAAACAAGATAAGCGTGTTATTCCCGTATTATTTTCAAGAATGAAAGCATCAGATAAAGCAAAAATTGATGAAATGTTAAGTTTGATTGGATTAAAAGAACAAAAAAATGTCGTTGCCAAAACATTGTCTCATGGGCAGAAGCAATGGTTAGAGATCGGTATGGTCATGATGCAAGAACCGAACTTGCTAATGTTAGATGAGCCGATCGCAGGAATGACGGAAGAAGAGGAAGAAAAAACGGGTGAATTGCTACTAGAATTGAAAAAACGTTGCTCAATAATAGTTGTAGAACATGATATGGATTTTGTTAGAAAATTTGCTGAAAAAGTTACGGTCATGCATGGTGGACAATTGCTATGTGATGGAACGATGGAAGAAATTCAAAGAAACGAACGAGTAATGGAAGTTTATTTAGGAAAGAAAGGAGAACAGGCAAATGCTAAAGCTCTCTAAATTAGAAGTGGCTTATGACGGAAGTACAGTTATTCGGGATGTGTCCCTTACTGTTGAACCTGGAAAAGTAGTGTGCCTAATGGGGAGAAATGGTGTTGGGAAATCAACGATTATGAAGACAATTATGGGTGTTCTTCAACCGGTTAATGGGACAGTGTCTTATAGTGATGAAGAAGTAACAAAGAAAAATGCTTCGTATAGGGCTCGGAAAGGAATAGGCTATGTACCGCAGGGGAGAGAAATATTTCCTCAATTAACCATATATGAAAATCTCCTTCTAGGTTTAGAAGCTCGTTCGAATAGTGAGGAAAAAATCAATGAAAAAATCTATGAATACTTTCCTGTCCTAAAAGAAATGAAGGATCGTCGTGGCGGAGACTTAAGTGGAGGTCAACAGCAGCAACTTGCAATAGCAAGGGCGCTTGTAGCTGAGCCGAGCTGCTTATTACTAGATGAACCGACTGAAGGGATTCAGCCCAATATCGTAAGTGACATTCAAGAAGTTATTAAAGATATAAAGAGAAGCCAAGTCAATACGTCAATTTTGCTAGTTGAACAAAGCTTTGACTTTGCCAAAAGTGTAGCTGATTACTTTTATGTGATGGATAAAGGACGAATTGTATATGAAGGCGAGGACTTAATGGAAGAGAAAGTAAGTCAATATTTAAGTGTTTAATATGGCTAGTTTAAGAGTGTGGAATCCCTCCATGCTCTTTTTTTATGTGGCTTTATGGTAAACTATAAAAGTATTTTGAGAAGGAGCGTCGGGTAATGATTTCATTTCAGAGTGGTGACAGTAGAAGATATTTAAATAAGCCAAAAACGAAGCTTAACTTAAAATTAAAAATGACGTTTCTTATTGTCATATTAATTATTGGAATGTTCTCGATTGTCGGATTATTTCTCCAATATTTCCTCTCAGATACATTGGAAACGCAGCTTGGTGAACGGGCGCTGAGTGTGGCTGAGAGTGTTGCCCAAATACCTGAGTTAAAAGATGCATTTGGTTTGGATAATCCTTCAGCGGTCATTCAACCTCTTGTTTCACCAATTCGAGAAGCGACTGGTGCAGAATTTATTGTGGTAGGTAATCGAAATGAGATCCGATATGCCCATCCGAATCCAGACCAAATAGGAAACAAGATGGTTGGCGAGGATAATGACCGTGCACTGATTCATGGTGAATCCTATGTCTCAAAGGCAGTAGGGTCGTTAGGGCAATCGATTCGGGGGAAGGTGCCAGTTATCTCGCAGGAAGGCGAAATAATCGGAGTTGTTTCTGTCGGTTTTTTAAATGAGGATGTTCAAAGCATTGTTAAAAATTATAGCCGGGAACTATGGTATGTGCTTTTAGCTATCGTTGGGGTAGGAATGATAGGTGCGGTCCTCATTGCAAATTATATAAAAAAATTGTTATTTGGCTTAGAGCCTGAAGAAATTTCACATCTTCTTTTGCAGAAAGAAACGATCCTGCAATCGACTCATGAAGGGATTATCGCCGTAAATAAAGAAGGTACGATTACAATGATGAACGCGGCAGCAAAGCGGTTGATTTCGAGTAATAGAAAAGAAACCGACCAATTGATTGGCAGGCCGATTTTGGAGGTGCTTCCGAATTCAGAGCTTCATAAAGTGCTTGAACGAGGAGAGAGCCAATACAATAAAGAGCTGTTGCTAGGAAACCATATTGTCCTTGTAAATCGCGTCCCTATTTATTATGACAATATGTTAATTGGAGCAGTGTCTACGTTTCGAAATAAAACAGAAATTGAAAAGCTATCAAAAGAACTAACAAGGGTAAAACAGTATGCTGATGCTTTACGCGCGCAAACTCATGAGTTTTCTAATAAAATGTATACAATATTAGGCCTTATTCAATTAGGGAAAAGTGAAGAGGCGGTTGATTTTATTCGGAGAGAAAGCAACATTCAACAAAAGTGGATACGGTTTTTATTTGAAAAAGTACCCGATCCATTGGTGAATGCCATATTGTTGGGTAAGTTGAATCAAGCAAATGAACAAAGGGTTCGTTTAACTATTGATCCTGAAAGCAGGTTAACACACCGTTTGTCTGATAAAAAGCGGGATGCTCTCGTAACAGTTCTTGGCAACCTAATAGAAAACGCCATTGATGCTGTGAAAAATAATTCTGAGTCGAAACGAGATGTTTCAATATTCTTTACGGATATCGGAGAAGAGATTGTGTTTGAAATTGAGGATGCAGGGAAAGGTGTGCCTAGCGATTTTGCTTTAGATATTTTTAAACAAGGGTTCTCAACTAAAGAAGGTTCACACCGAGGAATTGGTTTAGCGTTAACAAAACAGGTCCTTACAGAAATTGGTGGAAATATTTTCTTGGAAGAGGGCGAACTAGGAGGCGCTTGTTTTGTCGTAACAATACCAAAGGAAAATACAGATAAGGGGGGACTTGAGTAATGCGCCATGATTTTCAAGTGTTAATTGTGGAAGATGACTTTCGGGTTGCTGAAATTACAAGGCAATTTGTTGAGAAAGTGGAAGGGTTTAAAGTTATTGATATTGTAAAAACCGGTGAAGAAGCACGACAAGTGTTAAAACGGCTAACGACATTACCAGATCTTATTCTGTTGGATGTATATATCCCTGATGTTCACGGTTTGGAGCTCTTTTGGGAGATTCGTAAAGAGTATCAAAGCATAGATCTTATTATGATGACTGCAGCAAAGGAAGTTTCGACAATTGAAGAGACATTACGAGGGGGAATATTCGATTATATTGTAAAACCTGTTGAGTTCTCACGGTTTAAACAAACGCTTGACCAGTATTATGAACAAAGAAGCGTATTAGCTTCTAAAGAAAGTATGGAGCAGGAGGAAATTGACCAATTAACTAGATTTTCCGTACAAAAGCAAACATCTCCTAATATAGAAGCAGTCGATAATTTACCAAAGGGGATTGATCGTCTCACGTTAGATAAGATTAAAAGCATTATGGAACGAAACCGCGAAAATGGGTTGACTGCTGTGCAAGTGGGGAAAGAGATTGGAGCTAGCAGGTCGACAGCAAGACGTTATTTAGAATATTTGGTTTCAATTAAAGAGTTATTAGCAGAACAAAAATATGGAGACGTCGGGCGACCGGAACGACGATATTTGCTAAAGTGAACAATATGGACAAAATTCATTTAATGATCAATATTTTGTTTATTTTCATAAACTTCATCTCTCTTTTCAATCGTGGTAAATTTCTATGTACATAGAAAACTTTGAAAAGAGAGATTTTTTCTAGTGAAGTTAGGTTAAAATGTATCCGCTTTCAAACCTTCTCTCTTTTCAAGTGAACGTTTATTTAATTTGAAAGGGGAGATATGAATGCTGAGTATCATTGGTCTAGTTACGATCTTGACTATTGTGTTTTTGTTATTAAGCGGACGAATTACGCCGATTATCGGACTTGTGCTTGTTCCTATTATTGGTGCGCTATTTGCAGGATTTGGGTTTGCTGAAATAGGTGTCCTTTTTGGTGAAGGAATTGACCGAGTAATCAATGTCGTCATTATGTTTATTTTTGCAATTCTCTTTTTTGGAGTTATGCAAGATGCGGGATTATTTGACCCAATTATTAATAAAATGATTGCGATTTCAAGAGGGGATGTTATTGCTGTTGCTGTCGGTACAGTTATCATTGGAGCAATTGCACACCTTGATGGATCTGGAGCTTCAACATTTCTTATTACAATTCCAGCACTGTTGCCTTTATATAAGAGACTGAAAATGAGTCCGTATTTGTTGCTCTTATTAGTTGGTTTAAGTGCAAGTATTATTAATATGGTTCCATGGGGAGGCCCGATTGGGAGAACTGCTGCAGTTATTGGAGCAGATCCTACGGAGTTGTGGAGACCTCTAATTCCAGTTCAAATTATTGCCATGATTTTATTAATAGGATTAGCTGTTATTTTAGGCTTGAGAGAAAAACGGAAAATTTCAAAGTTGACGGAATCAGAAAATGCAGAATTAGAAGCTGCCGCAACGTTAGAAGTGCCAGAGCAGGCTGCGCCATCTAAAAAAGATGAGTCACTTGCGCGTCCGAAACTATTGTGGGCTAACTTACTACTGACGCTAGGTGTCATTACGATGTTAGTATGGGGGATTATCCCTGCTGGTTTTGTTTTCATGATCAGTTTAAGTATCGCCTTAATCATGAATTATCCTAAAGTTGATGATCAAATGGAGCGAATTAAAGCGCACGCACCTAACGCCTTGTTAATGGCTGCCATTATTCTTGCGGCTGGATCATTTTTAGGGATTTTAGATGGAACAGGAATGTTACAATCGCTAGCGACAGATCTCGTTCTATTTTTACCAGCATTTATCGTTCCTTATTTACACCTTGTTATCGGATTTTTGGGTGTACCGTTTGAACTTGTGTTGAGTACGGATGCTTACTATTTTGCTTTAGTACCAGTCGTAGAACAAATTGTGTCTGGGTACGGAGTGGAGACGACTTCTGCTGCTTATGCGATGGTAATAGGGAATATTATCGGTACATTTATCAGTCCATTTTCACCTGCTCTTTGGTTAGCTCTTGGGCTTGCAGGACTTGAAATGGGTAAGCATATCCGTTACTCGTTCTTTTGGGTATGGGGATTTAGTATTGTATTGATTGTAGCTGCTATGTTAATAGGAGTCATTTAATTTAAATATGAAGGGGTGTCTCGAAAAGGTCCAATACAGACCTTTTGAGACACCCCTTTTAAACTAGCATCAATCTTCAAAAAGGTAGGCAGGAATTCCTTTGACATTTGTTTTTACTTTAAATAGATGACCTGAATCGGGGTAAGAATGAAAATCTGACTCTGCCATCCCTATCCGAGCTGTTGTAATGTATAATTCATCAAGGTTTTTTCCGCCAAATGTGCAAGATGTAACGTTTTTTGCTGGAACTGCAATTTCATCTAATAGGTTCCCTGAATGTGGATCCCAGCGTGTCACCTTGCTGCCTCCCCAATGTGCTACCCAGATCATGCCTTCTTGGTCGATCGTCATCCCATCTGGATAGCCGTTACCATCTGGGATGGTTACTGCTGTTTTGGCAAGTGAGATGTCTCCAGTTTCCTTGTTATAATTGTACATTTGGACCTCACGTGTTGGTGTATCAATATAGTACATATACTTATAATCAGGACTCCAAGCTAATCCGTTTGAAATAGTAACTGGAGAGATCACTTTCTTTATGTCTCCAGATGGTTGAAAGCAATACAGGGAACCTGCACCGGTTTCTTCTTCGAGAGACATAGTCCCAGCCCAAAAGCGTCCAGCTGGGTCGCATTTACCGTCATTAAAACGATTATTGGACAATTTCTCTTCAGGATTCGTTAAAAAAGTTAATTGTCCAGATTGAATATTGTAACGGTAAATTCCATTTTCCATCGCTAACAAGAGGTCGCCTGACTTACTGCCGACAACAGCACCGATATATTGCTCAAAAGTTATTGTTCGGTTTTCGCATTTTTGTGGTTCATAAATATGGAGTTTCTTTTCGAGAATATCAACCCAATATAAACGTTCGTTTTCATGATCCCAATGCGGTCCTTCCCCTAATGTGGCTTTTGCAGGTACAGCTATTTCTACTTGATAAGACATGAATCTACCTCCTGAATTTTCAGTAACTCAATATCCTTTATCATACCATGTTTAGTAGAATTATTTAGGGAACTAAGAGGTGTTAAGGCTTGTAGGAAGTCTTATACTAGTCAAGGATCGGGTAATTAGATACACTAAATGTTACAGAGTAAGTCAACTGTGTTATGGAGGAGAGTGCGCATAATGAGCGGATCTAATAAAGTGTTAAATCGACGTGTGCTGATCGTTACTTCCGTTTCTGCAGAGAAGGAAGCCATCTTACGCGGGTTACGTAATACCAATGACTTTGATGTCATCGTAGCGGGAGTGGGACAAGCTGCAGCTGCGGTGGCTACAGCAACTGCATTGGCAAAAACGCAATATAATTATGTGATTAACGCGGGCATTGCTGGTGGTTTCGAAGGGAAAGCAGAGGTTGGTTCTCTTGCGGTATCGACTGAAGTGGTGGCGGCAGATTTAGGAGCAGAATCCTATGATGGATTTTTGAGTTTAGAGGAATTAAAGTTAGGTTCGTCTAAGATAGAAGTGGAACAAGCAATGGTTACGCGTATTTGTGCTGAGGCAATGGAACAAGGGATACCGGTTCAGGAAGGGGCTATCCTTACATTGTCGACAGTGACAGGTACACAAGAAACAGCGAATTATTTATTAGAACGGTTTCCTCATGCTATAGCAGAGGGGATGGAAGGCTTTGGTGTAGCGGAAGCAGCGAAGCAAACTCAAATCCCCGTTATCGAGGTTAGATCGATTTCTAATAAAGTTGGTCCGAGAGATCGTGAATCTTGGCGCATAAAAGAAGCGCTTGCTACGTTAGAGAAAGCAAGTTCAATTTTTTCGGAGGTGTTCAAATGAAAATAGCATTTTCTCCTTGTCCAAATGATACATTTGTTTTCCACGCATGGGTTCATGGGTTAATACCAGGAGCACCGAAACTAGATGTGACGTATGCAGATATTGATATTACAAACAATTGGGTAGCAGAAGGGAAAGGCCCCGAGGTTCAGAAAATTTCTTATGCTGCACTTCCTTGGGTGCTGTCTGAGTATGCTTTAATTCCTTGTGGAGGGGCGCTGGGCAGAGGGTGTGGACCGCTTGTCTTAACGAAAGAAGCGCAGCTAGGTCCAGAAGCAATTACAGGTAAAAAAGTAGCTGTACCAAGTGAGCGTTCAACAGCTTATTTATTGTTTCGGTTGTGGGCGGCGCAAAATGTTCCGGGTGGAGTTGGAGAAATTGTTGTGCTGCCATTTCATGAAATTATGCCTGCTGTCCAAGCTGGAGACATTGATGCAGGACTAGTCATCCATGAAGCTCGTTTTACGTATCAGCAATATGGCCTTAATCTTTTGACGGACTTAGGGAATTGGTGGGAAGAAGACACGGGGTTGCCGATTCCGTTAGGGGCAATTATTGCACACCGTTCTCTAGACCTAGAGGCAATTACAAGTTGGATTCGAGCTTCGGTTGAGTATGCTTGGGCTCATCCAGAAGTGTCAAAGTCGTATATTATGGAGCATGCTCAAGAGCTTTCTCATGACGTTGCGAAATCACATATTGATTTGTATGTTAATGAGTTTACGCTAGATTTAGGAGAAGATGGTTATGCGGCGATTGAAGCATTACTAGGAAGGGCGGCTGAAGAAGGATTAGTTCCAAAGTTTGATTTGAGTGCTCTAAGATAAGTATGGTTATGACCCCGCATTTTAATGAAATGAGGGGTCAACTTTTTTGTGAGTAGTTAATTTCCTTTTGTTTTTGAGCGTTTTTCGTTTAAGACATTTTCTGATAGGTATCTTACAAATAGTTCATCGCGAACAAGCCATGCTAAGTGATTTCGTTTAATTTGGCGCTCGGCTTCTTCGAACGATGAAAAGGAACTTTCGACTGATTGGTTCTTTTCTAATACCCACTTCTTATCACTTATAGGGTAAATGAAGAAACGATTTTCTTCACTATCTGCATACAAAGAGCCTGATTGACTTGCCTTTAAATTATGTTGGTTTCTAAAAGCGTCAATTCGCAGAGGTTCGATCGGAAATGGTTCAGCTATGAAAAGTTTGTATGCTTCTTCGTTGAGCGAGCAGCCAGAAGCTTTTGCGTGACCGCCACCACCGAACTGGCCAGCAATTTCTGATACGTCAACATCATCATGAATGGTTCGAAAACTGATTTTTTTGCCTCCTAAATTTAGAATAGCAATATAATCAAGATGCGGACTATCCTTTCCTAATTCATTTCCTAGTTCTGAATGATAAGATTCAGCATGAACAATACCGGCGCAATAGTTGCCAATGAACGTTTGTACGAGCTCTCTTCTTTTTCTTCTTATATAACGTTCGATCTTCGTTTCTTCCATATCAAGAATTTTTTCTTCAAATTCATCGAAGCTAAAAGTTTCGCTTTCTTGAAGGCGGTTCACCATTCGTTCTTCAAATTCATCGATAGAAATCATGAAAAACAGATCGTTTAGCCGTTTAGCCTTTAGGACATTGTTCCTTTCCCATTCCCATGTGTCCCATAGTCGTACTAGCTCGACAAATTCATCTAAAGAAGAAGATTGTTTCAAGAAACCTTGCTCAACTAGAAACTCATAAAATAACGAGGTTGCTGCAGCTAATCTTCCGTCTTCGTATTCAACTGTGACAGAACCCCAGCTATATTCATTAAAATGGAGAGCTGTTTTATGATGGTCAAGTAATGTTGCGCTTCCTCCCTTTTTAACGAATTCATCTAATTTTTTTTCGTTATCACTATGTACAGATAGGTCAGTGATGAGTAATACATCATCTAAGTTGTCTCTCTCTAAAAAACGCTCAATCTGAAAATTTAATCCTTGAACGGAGTTATAGCGAACGTCAACATTTGATCCAAAGGCTAAGCGAGCAAGAATTCCGCAGCCTACACCATCTAAGTCGTTGTGAGTATACAATCGATACATCAAATACCCCCTCCTATACCTATAGTATGCATCAGTGAGGAGGGAATATTGAGTGGAATTTAGAAATTTAAATGTAATGTGAGCTTGAATGTAAGGAGGTGTTTTGAGGCGTTAGTAAATGTTACTTTGTGAAAGAGGCTTCGTCGCTAGCTGTTCTTTTCTTATAAATAAGTTGATTAACAATTGTGGCAATAATGATAGCGGCAATTAACCCGTATAATAGACCGACATAACTATAGGTGATGAACCCAATGATAAGTCCGAATGCAATGAATGATAAACCGATTGTCATAAGATCCCTCCTTTAGTTTCCATATCCTAACACAGAAACAAAGGCTTTATACGTTTTGTGTTAGATTATTTACAAGAAAAATAGATGAACTCTATATGTATGCCAAAAGGAAATCGTTTAGTATTTCTCTTAAAATTGGTAATGCAATTATAACGTTTTTTATAGGTTGAAATGGTATGATGGAAATAGACTGGTTATTTATTAGATTGGAGGCAGTTGCATGACAGCAGCGGTTGAACGAATTGAAAAAGTAATTGAAAACATTGAACTTGTCGTCGTTGGCAAGAGGAAAGAGGTTGAGTTAAGCCTTGTTGCGCTCTTTGCTGGAGGACATGTTCTGCTTGAAGATGTTCCGGGAGTTGGCAAGACGATGATGGTTAAAGCGATAGCCAAATCTCTTGGAGCGGAATTTAAACGAATTCAATTCACACCAGATCTCCTGCCATCAGATGTGACAGGGGTATCGATATATAATCAACTTAAGCAGCAGTTTGAGTTTCGACCGGGTCCTATTTTGGCGAATATTGTCCTTGCAGATGAAATAAATAGAACTTCACCAAAGACGCAATCGGCATTACTTGAAGCATTAGAAGAAAGCAGTGTAACGATAGATGGAGAAACTCTTCAGCTTGAAAAACCGTTCTTTGTTATGGCTACACAAAATCCTATTGAGTATGCTGGGACAT
Source organism: Halalkalibacter alkaliphilus (assembly GCF_023555415.1). Lineage (GTDB taxonomy): Bacteria > Bacillota > Bacilli > Bacillales > Bacillaceae_D > Halalkalibacter > Halalkalibacter alkaliphilus. The sequence goes on from NZ_JAKRYL010000020.1 coordinate 76,434, forward strand.
TCCCATTACCTGAAGCTCAGCTTGATCGGTTCTTAATTAAGTTAAATCTAGGGTATCCAACGGCCTTAGAAGAATTAGAAGTACTAGAACGACTTCAGCATAAGCATCCACTTGAAGATATTAAGCCGGTAATGACAACAACGGAGGTAGTAGATATCCAATCTGAAATAACGAAAGTTCTCGTTAGTGAAGACGTGAAAATGTACATGATTGACCTAGTGCATGAAACGCGAAAAAATCGAGCAGTCGAGTTAGGTGTAAGTCCACGGGGGACGATTGCGTTGATGAAAGCATCTCAAGCATATGCTTTTATGCAAGGAAGAGAGTATGTACTTCCGGATGATGTGAAGCATCTAGCACCATATATACTTGCACACCGAATGATGTTAACGGCCGAGGCCAAAATGTCTAACAGAACACAAGAAGAAGTGATTTCTTCTATTCTGGAGCTGGTCCGAATTCCTGTAAATCAGAGAAGGTTGACGCGCTCGTGAAAAGAGGGAAGAGGAACTTTCGTCTATTTGTAAAATGCGCACTTCTTTTACTATTTATTGCGACTGCGTTTTCTTATGCGATGTTTCAAGGTGGATTTGTGAGTTGGTTTTTATTTTATAGTGTTGTAACGGTAGTGATTTCCACCGTTTTGGTGGCTTTGTATCCATTTCGTATAGTCAAGGCGGAACGGGTATTTCATAAAGATGTATTGCGAGCCGGTGAGTCGTTAACGGTTACGGTCACGCTTCATAAGCGTGCGCTTCAGCCGTTTTTTTATGTTAGGGTTCTAGATCTGATTCCAAAAAATCTCGGAACCTATGAAGAATCAGGTTCTCTCTTTTTCTTTTCTTTCCAAAGGCGTCTTGTCTTCTCGTACACTGTACGTGATGTGAAGAGGGGTGCACATACATTTGAACAATTATCGCTCGTCTTCGGTGATTTATTTGGTTTGTTTGAAAGAGAGAAGAAGGTACTTTGTGAAACAAAGGTTCTTGTATATCCTCGCTTTCATGAGCTACCCCCAATTAATGATTTTGGAAAACCGAGAAGATTAGATGGCAGAAGAATTCAGCATTCTTTTGAGGAAGATCGTTCTCTTGCTGGTGTCCGGCAGTATGTGCCTGGAGACCGGTTAACTTCAATTGACTGGAAACAATCGGCTAGGTCGAGCAAGCTAATGACGAAAGAGTTTGAGTCTTATCAGGGCGAAGGGATTGTGGTTGCATTTGATTCAGCCGTTATCGATCCGAATGAATCTGTTTTTGAGCATTCAGTCGAATTGGCAGCTTCCTTAATGGTCACCTTTACTCAAAAACAACCGGGAGTGAGGCTTGCGGTTAGACTTGGAGATTGGATGTCACTTGAAGTGAATCAACGATCTATTTCAAAAGGTTTAATGACATTGGCGCAATTGATACCAAGTGGCGAGCCGACACCTGCCATTCATAAGGTATACCGAGATTGGTCAGGGATGCATGTATACTACGTTTGTGTTCGGTTAAATGAACAAGTATTAAAAGTTTGTAAAACGTTATTAGAAGAGAGTGTTGTTGTTACTGTATGTTTAGTTGCCGTTTCGGAGCAAGATCGTACGTTTATAAAGGAGCTGGAAAAGGCTGGAGTTTCGACCTTTATTGAAAACGAATAAATTGAAAGGGGAGGGGAAGTCGTGCGTTTAGATCAAAAGCAAACCGAAACAGGAAGGGATTTCTTGTTGTATGGATTAAGTTTCCTGCTGCTTATGGAATGGCTTTTACCACTCCCGCACATTACAGATACTGGGTATATTTTTGTTTTTGTGCTAGTTACAGCTGTCTTTTTCTTTATTACATTTTTACAATTGCCTGTCATTGTCTCCATGGTATTAAAGTCCTTAGTCGTTTTTTATGGACTTTACTTAGTTTTCATGGATGGACCATTTCTATCTTTTGAATGGTTCCTTTATATTGTTTCTGACATCATGATAAATATCAACCTTATGTTGACGGGTGGTTGGTATGGACTGACCGACCTATTTCGGAGCTTTTTATTCTTCGTCTTGTTAGCGATTATGAGTTATCTTTTGTTTTATTGGACAGTACATGCAAGAAGAGTGTTGTTTTTTCTAGTTTTTACTGTTGTTTATGTCACTGTAATAGATACTTTTACTATTTATGACGCCACATTTGCTATAATACGTACGTTTATAATTGGTTTTCTTTTACTAGGTTTGGTTACTATGTACCGGATGATTGAACAACAAACCGTGTATAAAGCACCTAAACTTTTGCCTGTTCGCCTTGCAATGTTACTTATCATGCTTATTGGTGCAGGTGGGTTATTAGGGTTGTTATCTCCCAAACTAGACCCGCAATGGGATGATCCTGTTCCATTTGTACGAGCAGCTGTTGGAATGGGCGAAAATGGATCAGGAGAGCTCATCCAGCGAATTGGTTATGGAGATAATGATGAGCGACTAGGTGGCGGATTCATAGATGATGATACTCCTGTATTTTATGCCTTCTCTACAAGAGAACATTATTGGAGAGGAGAAACGAAGGATTATTATACAGGTCGAGGTTGGGAAACGACCACCCCTGTAGAAAGAAAGAGTTTTTTATATAGTAATCTTGGCCGAGAGATAGTTGAATATGAAACGTTGGAAGCTGAGATTATGTTAACCGAACACTCAAGAGGGTTTGATCATTTGTTTTATCCTGGTGAATTACAGCTAAGTAATCAGATTAGAGAATTTGAATTGTTCCAAGATGCTTATACAGGGAAAGCGAGTACGTATCGAGGTGCTCAGTCTATCAAACTTGAACATTATCAATATGAGTACTTGTATCCTAGTTATCAAATTGAAGGGCTGCGCCAAACGAGTAATCAAGACCCCGATGATATACGAGATTATTATACTCAGCTTCCTGATGACTTGCCTACCCGGATACGAGACCTTGCTTTAGAAATAACTGAAGGGGAAGAAAATCGTTATGACCGAGCAAAAGCAATTGAGTCTTATTTTGGGCGGAATGATTTTCAGTATGAAACTCAAGATGTTCCTGTTCCGAGAGAGGGACAAGACTATGTTGATCAGTTTTTGTTTGAAACGATGCGAGGATACTGTGATAATTTTTCTACAGCGATGATTGTATTGCTACGAACAATTGATATTCCTGCTAGATGGGCAAAGGGATTTACCCAAGGTGAGCTTATTGGTACTGAAGATTCTCGAAATGTTTATCAAGTGACAAATGGAAACGCTCATTCATGGGTAGAGGTATATTTCCCAGAAGTGGGGTGGGTACCGTTTGAACCAACTCGCGGATTCGATAATGTGTATGAGTTTAACGAACCAGAAGTCGAAAGAGAGGAAACAGGAGAAGATTCAAGGGTAGAAGATGAGGAAGAAGAAAATGAGCCAGAAGTGGAGGATGCATTTGCCGATTTAGAGGGGGATGATGAGCAATCATCTACAAGTGCAGGTTCTTCTCGAAATTGGACGATACCGGGTGGGCCTTGGATCTTAACTGGGCTCATAGTTGGAATGTTTTTATTTGTTCTTGCTAAAAATAAACGGATTGTCCAATACTATATATTAAGAAAGTTTGGTCGAAGAGACGATAAAGAGGCCTTTTTGCAAGCGTATGATCGCTTACTTTGGTTATTAAAGTATGTTGGTTGGGAACGTGAAAACGGGGAGACGCTTAGAGAATACGCTACGCGAATGGATAAACTTTTTAACACGACAGAAATGATGAGTTTGACGATTGAATACGAACGGATTATGTATGGTGGTCAATCGATTGATGCTAGTTGGTCGAAACAAAAGCCGAATTGGCTTTCCTTTGTTCGGAAAATCGATTCTTGACCGTCTTAAAGCTCACTGATAAAATGAATCAGTGTTTAAAAAGTGTATAAAGAATCGACCTTCGTATATCCTTAGGAATATGGCCTAAGAGTCTCTACCGGATTACCGTAAAAAATCTGACTATGAAGGCAGAAAGAAGAACTAGAATTTCTGCCTTCCTTGTTCATGTATATGGACAAGTAGGTGAATTCTAGTTCTCTTTTTGTAAAGGGATGTACGAATGAAATCATAAAAAGGGTGGGAAAGCATGACTGAATTAAACCAAGAAATGATTGTTGTACTAGACTTTGGTGGACAATACAATCAATTAATTGCAAGACGTATTCGTGATCTAGGTGTGTATAGTGAATTGCACTCTAACAAGTTAACAGCAGAAGAAATTAAAAAAATGAACCCTAAAGGAATTATTTTCTCTGGTGGTCCTAATAGTGCGTATGTAGAGGGTGCGCCTAAGTGTGATCCAGCTATTTATGATCTTGGTATTCCTATTTTAGGGATTTGTTATGGAATGCAGTTAATGACTCAGCACTTCGGTGGGAAAGTGGATGCAGCTGATCACCGTGAATACGGAAAAGCGACGATTAAAGTTGAAAACCAATCAAAAATCTTCAAAGGGTTACCGATTGAACAATCTACTTGGATGAGTCATGGTGATTTAATTACTGCCCCTCCAGAAGGGTTTGTTGTTGATGCATTTAACCCTTCTACTCCAGTAGCGGCAATGAGTAATGAGGCGCAAAGCCTATATGGCGTTCAATTCCACCCAGAAGTTCGTCATTCTGAATTTGGAAATGATATGCTGAAAAACTTTGCTTTTGAAGTGTGCGGATGTACAGGCGACTGGTCAATGGAGAACTTCGTCGAAGTAGAAATGGAGAAAATTAGAGAGCAAGTAGGAGATAAGCAAGTTCTTTGTGCCTTAAGTGGTGGTGTTGATTCTTCTGTTGTAGCTGTCTTAATCCATAAGGCGATTGGAGATCAGTTAACTTGTATGTTTATCGATCACGGGCTTCTTCGTAAAGGTGAAGCGGAAAGTGTTATGAAAACGTTCAGCGAAGGCTTTAATATGAAAGTCATTAAAATTGATGCACAAGAACGTTTCTTAGGTAAATTAGAAGGAGTCTCAGACCCTGAACAAAAACGTAAAATCATCGGAAATGAATTTATTTATGTGTTTGATGAAGAAGCATCGAAGCTAAAGGATATGGATTTCCTAGCTCAAGGTACTCTTTATACTGACATTATTGAGAGTGGTACAGATACTGCGCAAACGATCAAGTCTCATCATAATGTAGGTGGACTTCCTGAGGATATGCGTTTTGAATTAATTGAGCCGCTTAATACATTGTTTAAGGATGAAGTTCGTAAACTTGGGACAGAGCTTGGCATCCCTGATGAGATTGTATGGCGTCAACCATTCCCGGGACCAGGTTTGGGTATTCGTGTACTCGGAGAGATCACAGAAGAGAAATTAGAGATTGTTCGGGAATCTGATGCGATTTTACGTGAAGAGATTAAAAAAGCAGGTCTTGATCGCGAAATTTGGCAGTATTTCACGGCACTTCCAAACATGCGTAGTGTAGGAGTTATGGGAGATGCTCGTACGTACGACTATACTGTTGGTATCCGAGCGGTTACGTCCATTGATGGGATGACGTCGGACTGGGCGCGTATTCCTTGGGATGTGCTTGAAATTATTTCAACAAGAATTGTGAATGAGGTAAAGCATGTAAACCGTGTTGTTTACGATGTAACTTCAAAACCGCCAGCGACGATCGAATGGGAATAAGTGTAAAGACGAATATTTAATAAAAATAAACAAAAAAACGTTCGTGTTTTTATTGACAAAGGATAAGGGAATTGATACAATTCTTTAGGTCAACAAGAATTGTATAGTCTTTCGTATAATTGCGGGAATATGGCCTGCGAGTCTCTACCAAGCTTCCGTAAAGAGCTTGACTACGAAAATCAATCTACCCTTTTGTTATAAGGATATGAACGATTTTTTGTTAGTTAAGCTTCCAAGTGTGATGTATTGGAAGCTTTTTTCTGTTTATATTACGAGTAAGACAAAAAAATGGAGGAACGCAAATGGAACGTTATTTTGGTTTTAAAGAACACGGAACATCGTATAGAAAAGAATCAGTTGCTGGGTTAACAACATTCTTATCGATGGCATATATTTTATTTGTTAATCCAATGATCTTAGCTGATGCGGGGATGGATATTGGTGCTGTGTTCACAGCGACTGCTTTAGCAGCGGCGATCGGAACGTTAATTATGGGGATAGTAGCGAATTATCCGATTGCTCTAGCTCCTGGAATGGGGTTAAATGCCTTTTTTGCTTATTCAGTTGTTCTTGGGTTAGGGATAGACTGGCAAGTTGCTTTATTTGGTGTTTTTCTTTCTGGTATTATCTTTATTTTAATTACGGTATTTAAAATTCGAGAAGTGATTATTAATGCCATTCCTGCTGAGTTGAAGTATGCAGCAGCAGCTGGTATAGGTTTGTTTATTGCTTTTATTGGTTTAAAAGGAGCCGGGATTGTTGTTCCTTATGAAGCGACAGCAGTAACGTTAGGAAACTTACTTGCTCCACCAACTTTGTTAGCTATTTTTGGTGTTGTGATCACGGTAGTTTTTATGGTTCGTGGTATTAATGGTGGAATCTTTTACGGGATGGTTATAACGGCTATAGCTGGTGTTGTTACTGGTGTGATTGCTCCACCAGAAGCGATTGTTGGATCTATTCCGAGTTTGGCTCCAACATTTGGTCAAGCATTTGCGATTGATTGGTCAACTGTTTTCACATGGCAGTTACTTGTAGTTGTGTTGACTTTCTTATTTGTTGATTTCTTTGATACAGCAGGAACTCTTTATGCTGTTGCGAACCAAGCTGGGTTTGTTAAAGATAATAAGCTGCCTCGTGCTGGTAAGGCGCTGCTTGCTGATTCAAGTACAACTTCTATTGGTGCGATCCTAGGAACGTCAACAACAACGGCTTACATTGAGTCTGCTTCTGGTGTAGCAGCTGGAGGGCGCACTGGGTTTACGTCTGTAGTAACTGCAGGATTGTTTCTCATTGCATTGTTCTTCTCTCCGTTACTGGCTGTTGTGACAGCTGAGGTAACATCTGCGGCGCTAATTATTGTTGGGATTTTAATGGCTTCTTCATTAGGATTAATTGATTGGAAGAGGTTTGAAATAGCTGTGCCTGCTTTCGTAACGGTAATTGCTATGCCGTTGACGTATAGTATCGCAACAGGAATTGCGATGGGCTTTATCCTGTATCCAATTACGATGGTTGCTAAAGGGAAAGCAAAAGAGATTCATCCGATAATGTATGTTCTCTTCTTTGTATTTCTTGCTTACTTTATTTTCTTGTCAAAATAACACTTGTTAAATTAGAACAGCACTCTTTTGTGAGGGTGCTGTTTTTTTTTATGGCTGTAAAGGGATATAGTTTATTTAAGGGAGGAGAAAAACTAATTTTTAAAAAAGTATTGACTGATCTTCAATAAGGTGGTAAATTTAATCTCGTTGTCAAAACAGATTATCTTTTGTTGAAATAACAAGAAAAAAGTTGTTGACTTCTTTCGACGCTGTTGTTATGATATTGAAGTCGCTAACAACGACAAATGAGTTCTTTGAAAACTGAACAAAAGCCAAGCGAAATAGAGATACATTATATCTCGTTAATTTCTAAAGTGATTTATTATAATCACGCAAAGTATCGTTAGCGATACATTTTGAGCTAATCAAACACTTTTATGGAGAGTTTGATCCTGGCTCAGGACGAACGCTGGCGGCGTGCCTAATACATGCAAGTCGAGCGGACTAATTAAGAGCTTGCTCTTATGACGTTAGCGGCGGACGGGTGAGTAACACGTGGGCAACCTGCCC
>NZ_JAKRYL010000021.1 GCF_023555415.1 Halalkalibacter alkaliphilus
TAAGCGCCCTTCTTAAAAGGCGTACGGCGTGCGGAGCCAGGGCCACTCCCTTTGACTTCCCCCTTTCTAAAAGAAAAAAAGGTCGGGTTTTACCTTTTTTTATATACCTGAAGCCCAGTGCGTAGCCGCCGTTATCACTTCAGCCTTTTAAGTGCCCTTCTTAAAAGGCGTACGGCGCGCGGAGCCAGGGCCACTCCCTTTGACTTCCCTCTTTCTAAAAAAAGGTCGGGTTTTACCTTTTTTATGTAACTGAAAAGAAAAAAAGCACTCAAATGAGTGCTTTTACTATATTATTTCTTCGCGCGCTTGTTTAAGTCAGCTTGGATTTCGTTTGATTGCTTTAACCATTCTTTAAGCTTATCTTCCAATGTGTTAAATCCTTGTTGCTGTTGTTGCTTTTGTACTTGTGGTTTACGGCCGCCACCAGCATTTCCTTGTGGACGAGGCTTTGCCGGACGAGCTGGACGCTCAGGAGCTTCTTGTGTAGCACGGATAGAAAGTGAGATTTTTCCAGACCCCTCTTCTACATTCATGATTTTCACTTTCACTTCGTCCCCAACTTTAAGAACATCATTAATATCCTTAACGAAACCGTGCGCTACTTCTGAAATATGAACAAGTCCTTGCTTTTTTTCATCAAGAGCTACGAAAGCACCAAATGGCTTAATGCCAGTAACTTTTCCTTCTACGATATTGCCTACTTCATAATTTGACATATACATACATCTCCTAGATAATTTTTAACCTTTTAATTTTAACACAATTAGAGCGTTTAAGCAAAAACGGATTGTACTCTTTTTATATTGATACCTTATACCCTATAATTTCAACAAGTAAACAAGCATTTGTGGAAATAAAGAGAGGAGTCTCAAAAGGTCTGTTTTTGACCTTTTGAGACTCCCCCACGTCCTTATTTTGCTTGTAACTGCCCTCTTGAAAGATACCGCTCTTCTAAATCAATTTTCAAATCACGTTTGTACTTTTCTAATTTATACTCATTTATTCGATCCATTAACGTAATAACCGTTCCAGCCTTACCCATTCTTCCTGTACGCCCAGCTCGGTGCAAGTAGCTATCAGGACTTGCCGGAGGATCCAATTGTATAATATGTGTAACATCATCGACATCAAGCCCTCTTGCAGCCACATCTGTCGCTACAAGTATATGGGTATCTCCTTTTCTAAAGGATTGGAGGGCATGCTCCCTTTCCTGCTTTCCTTGGTCTGAAGATAATGCTAATGCCTTAATTCCTTTATAAGAGAACTTTTCAGCTGTTTCAGCTAACTTCTCCAATTGATTGACAAACACAATTCCTTTTTCAATTTTTTCTGCATGAATTAAGCGTCTAGCCGTGTCAATCTTATCTCTTGTATCTACTCTGATGAAAAGGTGTTTCACCTGTTCTGTATTTAGTAGTCCACCTTCTGCTTCAATCTGAACAACAAATGGGGCGGCATCTGCGACTTGTTCAGAAAAATCTTTTGGTATCGTTGCAGAAACAAATAAGAACTGAGTTTCTCTTCCTGCCCGTTTTGCAATCTGCATCGTTGCTTCCCACGATGGACGCTCTGCCATCATCCGGTCAGCTTCATCAACGGCAACAACTTTCACTTCATGGAGCTTTAATTTCTTCATTTCAATCAGTTCTAATAGTCGACCTGGTGTGCCAATCGCCAATTGCGGTTTTTGCTTTTTTAACTTTTCAACTTGACGTTTAATATTGGCTCCGCCGATAAACGCGCCAATTTCAATTGATTCTTCTTTTGTCAAGCTTTTTGCCACTTCATGCACTTGCATGGCAAGCTCCTGAGTTGGTGCTAATACAACGACTTGAAGGCCTTTTTTATCCTTTTCAATCTTCGCAAGTGCAGGAAGAAGGAAGGCCAGTGTCTTTCCTGTCCCAGTTTGTGAACGTGCAATTAAGCTTTGTCCTTCAAGGGCTTCTGGAATCATTTTTGCTTGAATATCAGTTGGATCGGTAACACCTATATTTTTTAATGCATTCACTAAAAAACTTGGTAATACATGAAATGAAAATGTTTCGCTCATTCTTTTCCCTCTTTCTATTTAAAACGTTTCTGTGCGCTTTAATTGGTCTACTTGTTGCCCTGTTAATAGGTGAAGCTCATTTATGAATGCTTGTTGGAAGGCGCCAATACCAAGGCTATTCGTTTTTTCATATGCCTGCTCGCCAGCAATCCCATAGTAGGTAACTGCACTCGTTGTTGCTTCAAGGATATTTTCACGGTTAGCAGCTATAAATGCACCAATTACTCCGCCTAAAAGGCAACCAGTTCCTACCACTTTCGTCATCCAAGGGTGTCCATTACGGATGGCTTGTGCACGAACTCCATCGGTTACGACATCCACCTCACCCGTAACAACACATACACATTGAAATTGAGTCGCTGCGCGTTTCGCTAATTCTAATTTATCACCTTCCATACTTCCATCTACGCCCTTGACCTTAGCTTCTACTCCAACAAGAGAAGCAATCTCCCCAGCGTTCCCTCTCAACACAGAAATATGTACTTCGTCCAAAATTCTCTTACTGCTCTCTGTTCGAAAAACCGTTGCCCCTGCCCCAACAGGGTCAAGGACAACTGGTACTCCAGCACGATTAGCTGCTTGTCCAGCTACAATCATCTGATCAATCTGCGCTTTTGAAAGTGTACCAATATTTAATAATAAAGCTCCAGCTACACTAGCCAAGTCTGCTACTTCTTCTTCAGCATACGCCATTACTGGTGATGCACCTAATGCTAATAACCCATTCGCAGTAAAATTCGTAACTACTACATTGGTCATACAATGGACCAATGGATTCTCTTTTCGAACACGCTCTAACAAATGAACCGCCCTCTTCTTGTTGTAATAATTATGAGAAAATCTTACCTTTTTTTCCTACTAAAAACAAACGTAACATTTTTCTGACGATTATGTATAAAATTCAAAACAATGCCCATAATGGATATTACAATCGTATTCCCCCTACGAATGAAGGCAAGAGCTTAAGCTCTTGCCCTCTTTTTTTATAGGTCCAACAATTCTATGTTAGCTTTTTCAACAGTCTTTCTATCCGCTCCACTGACTGTTCTAAATTATCCATTGATGTTGCATAAGAACAGCGAATATGCCCTTCTCCCCCAGCACCAAATACATGACCAGGAACGACAGCCACTCTTTCTTCTAATAAGAGCTTCTCTGCAAACTGCTCAGATGTAAGCCCAGTACTTTCGATTGATGGGAATGCATAAAACGCCCCGCCAGGCGTATGACACGATAAGCCAATCTCTTTAAATGACTTCACAACATAGTTTCTACGTTGTTTATACGATTGCTTCATTCGTTCGATATCATCCATGCCGCTCTTTAACGCCTCTAATGCCCCGTATTGTGCCATTGTAGGTGCACACATTAAGCTATATTGATGAAGCTTAAGCATCGCTGAAAGCAAGTCCTCGGGAGCTAATACAAAGCCAAGTCGCCACCCTGTCATGGCGAAGGATTTAGAAAAGCCCGAAATTAAAATCGTCCGGTCTTTCATATTCGGAAGCGACGCGAAACTAACATGTTTTTCGTCATAACTAAGCTCTGCATAGATCTCATCAGAAAATACGAGTAAATCATGTCTTTCAGCGAGTAAAGCTATTTCTAACATATCTTCACGACTCATTGTTGCGCCTGTTGGATTATTTGGAAAACACAGCATAAGCGCCTTTGTTCGATCAGTAATAGCTGCTTCAATTTGCTTTGCTGACACTTTGAAATTATCTTGATTATTCGTTCCAACTGAAACTGGTACTCCACCAGCCATTTGTACAAGCGGTACATAAGACACAAAGCTCGGTTCAACGATAATGACCTCATCGCCTTCATTAAGAATCGCACGCATGCCAATATCAATTGCTTCACTAGCACCTACTGTTACTAACACTTCGCTCTCAGGATCATACTGAACAGAAAAACGCTTGTTCATATAAGAGGAGATCTCTCTTCTTAGTTCAATGATCCCCGCATTTGCAGAATAAGCGGTGAAACCTCGCTCAAGGGACGAGATGCTCGCTTCACGAATGTTCCAAGGCGTGACAAAATCAGGCTCCCCTACCCCTAGTGAAATAATGTTATCCATTTTCGACGCTAAATCAAAGAACCGCCGGATACCGGATGGTTTAATCTGTTGAACACGATTTGATAATCGCGAGTTAGTTTTTACGTTTGACATTATGGTGTCACCACAATTCGATGGTCTTCTTCCCCTTGATCAAAGACAACCCCATCATGCTTATATTTTTTCAATTGGAAATGAGTTGTTGTAGAAATAACTGTATCAATCGTAGATAATTTTTCCGAAACAAAGCGAGCAATTTCAGACATGGTCTTCCCTTCAATTACAACAGATAAATCATAAGCACCAGACATTAAGTAAAGTGCTTTCACTTCAGGAAAGCGATAGATTCGCTCTGCTACTTCATCAAAACCTACTCCACGCTGCGGGGTAACTTTGACATCGATCACAGCTGTAACACCTTCTTGTTTCTCAACCTTGCTCCAATCAATAACGGCAGAATAGCTTAAAATAACTTTTTCATCTTCTAATTTTTTTAAAATTGCTTTGACTTCATCTTCTGAGGCGTCGACCATTTTAGCAAGTGTTTGGATAGATACTCGGCCATCCCCTTCAATGATTTGCAAAACTTCCAATGCTTTTTCATTCATTTTTTCTCTATCTCCTTTGTGTTCGTTAAGCGTATGTTATCTAATCATTTGGTTTATCATAACATACCGAGCCACTGTAACGAATCACCTTTTTTTCTTATTATTCGAACATTTCTTGTAAAAATGTTATCTTCTTCATGTAAGAGTTTCTTTCTATTCGATACGTTAGAGTCTTCATTCCCTTGCTTAGGAGGAGTCTAAAAAACATGACACCATCTGCACCACGTTATGCATTACTCATTATTGATATGATTAATGATCTTGAATTTTCAAGTGGCTATCAATTGCTTCCTTATGCTCTTACTTCGGCGAAGAACATCGCAACTTTAAAACGCACGTTAAAAAAAGAAGGTATGCCCGTAATCTATGTTAACGACAATTACGGGAAGTGGCAATCAGACTTCAGGCACCTTGTGTCTCATTGTCTTGAAGAAAATGTTCGCGGCAAACCAATCGCTGAAATAATGAAACCAGATGATGACGACTATTTTATCTTAAAGCCTAAGTATTCAGGATTCTTTGCTACTCCTTTAGACCTGTTGCTCACTCACTTACATGTCAATACATTAATTATTACGGGTGTAGCCGGGAATATGTGTGTGCAATTTACGGCAAATGATGCCTATATGCGTGATTACCAGCTTATGATTCCATCAGATTGCGTTGCATCCAATACACTACAAACAAATGAACATGCCTTAAACTTTATGGAAGAAGTACTAAAAGCCGATATTTCACCTTCAACGAAAATCATTAACAATTTAACAAAGGCCTAACTACAATTAGTTAGACCTTTTGTTTTCTTGACTTGGGTTAGTATGTTCAACTTTAATATGATGTTTCTTCGCGAATTCAAGCAATTCCGTTTCCAATCCTTTTGGAGAGAAGCGCTGCAGCTTCAGTCTGAGCCCTTTTTTTAAATGAAGAAGGATAATCGTTCTTTCACCTAAGTGAATAGTGGTCAGTTTAGCTACTTCATCCGCTTCGATTGTCCGCTTCCTTATAGCAAAACCGAATACGTGAACAATATGAATTATTTTATCTTCCAGTACATCAAGTCGATAACTCATTGTCAGAGCTGCAAAAAAAATAAAAGAAACACCATATGCTACATTAGTCCATAATGTTTCTTCAAGAGCATACGCATAAGTAATCGTTAAAATAAATAAGAGAATCCAAAGAAATTTCGGCTCTTTAGCGTGATAAGTCAAGATGACACCCCTTTCTGGTCTAACACTTCTCATTTCTAACAGTGTCGTTTTTGTTTATTATACACGAGTTTCATACGGCATAAAGAGGGGGACTATATTATAAAAAGCTATTTAAAGGAGAAGAAAATGCAGAAAAACTCTTTTTATTCCCTATTTATTCACAAACTAAAAACCGATCCTATTCCAGATTGGTCAGCCACATTGGCATACTATTTCATGCTTTCTATTTTTCCTTTACTTATTTTTTTATTAGCCCTTATTCCATATTTTCATTTTGACCTTGATACAATCTATTCATTTATTAATGACTACGTCCCTGAAGGCCTTGATGAACTCTTTTCAACAACAATTTTAGAAGTCATTAGCGAGCCTCAAGGAGGACTTGTTTCCTTCGGGGTACTAGCGACCATTTGGTCCGCTTCTAATGGGGTAAATGCCTTAGTTCGCGCTGTCAATCGTTCATATAATATTGAAGAGACAAGAAACTTTGTGAAACTTCGTATTCTTTCTATTTTGTTAACCATTGCTATGATTGCCGTTATAGTAGTCACATTGTTAATGCCTGTCTTTGGTAATGTGATTATTCACGCGCTCGAGGATTACTTTTTTCTTCCACATGAAACGGCACAAATTTTACATTCATTGCGTTGGATTGTAGGAATTGGGTTGATGACGTTTGTGCTTATGATTGTTTATTCCATTGCCCCGAACGTGAAGTTAACTTTTAAACAAGTAATTATAGGAGCCGTATCTGCAACGGTTTGTTGGCAAGTAATCTCTGCTTTATTTGCCACATACATAAGTAATTTCGGAAATTTCACGGCGACCTATGGTAGTCTTGGTGGAGTTATCATCCTTATGCTTTGGTTCTTTCTCACAGGGGTAAGTCTCGTTATTGGTGGTCAAATTAACGCCACTCTTTACTTACAGAAGAAAAATAGAAATAACAATCTATCATAACCTAAAAAATTATTTCAAAAAAGTGTATATAATTTTCATTTTTGGAGATGATGGTATCAGAATGCACGGTGAATTTAAATGAACGAGGAGATGACAGGGAATGAATAAAACGGAACTAGTACAAGCTGTAGCTGAACGTACACAACTATCAAAAAAAGATGCCGGAAGCGCTGTCAATGCTGTATTTGATTTAATTGAGGAGTCATTGTCAAAAGGGGAAACAGTCCAACTCATTGGTTTTGGAAACTTTGAGGTTCGCGAAAGAGCGGCTAGAAAAGGACGTAACCCGCAAACAGGTGAGGAAATTGATATTGCCGCAACAAAAACACCAGCATTTAAAGCAGGAAAGCAATTAAAAGAATCAGTGAAATAAACATACGAGCGTAACTCAAAAGAAAAGGTCTGATCGTGCATACTGCAGATCAGACCTTTCTAGTCCATATTATTAAGATTCTTGATACGGATTTGCCTCAGCCGGTTTCTCATACGTAACATACGTTTTAGCTATCATATCGTGAATGCTTCTTTTGTCTTTCCGAAAGGCTACCATAAACGCACTAACAATAAAAGCAATCATTAACGTAATAGCATAGACAAACCCAGCAACGATGACTCTTAATAGCATCGTACCAAACCCAACATTACTTCCATCTAATTTAACGATTCGAATTCCTAACAATCGTTTCCCAACCGTATAGCCGTACCATAATACAGGAAGAAGCAATGAATACAATAAATTTCCAATACCATCTACGATTTCTCTTGCATCTTGGGTTAATCCAAAAAGTGCAGCAAGAATAAAAATTGTACCTGAAACAACAATAACATCAAGAATACTCGCCCCTACACGAACCCAAAATCCAGCAGGACGTTCAACCATAAGAAAAAACCTCCCTCTACTCTCAAACACTCTGTCTCTATTATAGACATTTTACAATGATATTGTACACATATTCACTTTGTTAACCAAACGAAAATAAATGTTGACAATATACTTATCCCTTATTATTCTAATGTTAACTACTTAAACACACGAGGTGAACAAATGTCATCAATCAAACCAAAAATACATACAGTTGATCTAGTTCTTGTTGCCATGTTTGCAGCATTAATGGCTATAGGTGCTAATTTAACATCTTTTCTTGTTATCGGATCTGTCCCTATCACGTTGCAAACACTCTTTGCCATCTTAGCAGGTGCTCTTCTCGGCAGCCGAATGGGATCACTTGCCATGATTGTCTATTTACTTGTCGGTCTTGTCGGCTTCCCTGTTTTTGCACAATTTTCAGGTGGCTTACGGACATTCGTTAGTCCAACCTTTGGCTTTCTCCTTTCATATATTATGGTTGCTTTTGTAACTGGACTTATGATTGAGAGAAGCAAGAAAAAGAAAATTGCTACTTTTATGGCAGCTTGTTTTGTTGGGCTTATTATTAACTATGTAGTCGGTACTCATTATATGTACTATGCTTTTCAATTTTTAGCAGGACTTGAGGCAGTAAGCTATCAAGTAGTTTGGACTTGGATGGCTGCACCTGCTGTCAAAGATATTATTTTAACTTTCTTTGCTGCTGTACTTTCTTCTCGTATTTATCATATTGTGAACAAAAGACGCGGACGCAACTCATTACCGAATCAAGTCGCTTAATACGAAAGGGGTGTCACAAAGGGTAAAACAGACCTTTTGAGGCACCCCTTTATAATGAATTCACTTCAATTCTTTTAATTCGATATGTCTTCTCATCTTTAACCATAGATACGTACAATGATAAATAATCCACAGACGGATAGCCAAGCTCTCCAAATTGGCTATGACCATACAGACTATTTTCAGCATAAAATTGAATCGGTACGTGCTCTGCTCTAAGTTCAATCTTTCCTTCTGCTTCGTATATCTGCAGATCATCCCCCATAATCATCCGCAACCCTGGGTTAAAAACCGTTTGTCTTGTTATTTCATAGTAAGATGAATCTTCATTGCTTAAGTAAGATTGAAATTCTTCTTGATACACATACCGCTCATTATTTTGGACATAGATATCATCTAATAATTGTTCCATTCCAGCGTCAGTCATAAACCTTCCTAAAAACTTCCGGATCTCATCTTCTGTATGATACTTTCCGTTATAATACGCTTGTTCATCATATGTATGATACGCAAACAACTCATGGACATGTTCTAGAAATTCGTCGAAAATAGACAAAACTTCATCTTCATTAACATCATCTTTATGACAAGCTGTTACGAATAAACAAATAAATATGAGAATAGCAATTGACCTCTTCATTTCTTTTACCCCGCCTCTTTCTTCTCTACTAAATTAGACGAAGAAATGTGGTGAAAGGTTTCATTTATTCTAAAAAATTTTAATCTTTTCTAAAAGACTGTTTTCGCATACTTTTTTTGTTTTTTGGGGTACTTGTTTTCCTAATGTTCGTTCCATTGCGCTCCAGCCACTCGCTTTCCGCGGGGAGGTGTCAAGCCTCCTCGGCTGCGCCTGTGGGGTCTCGACCCTACCTCTTCATCCCGCAGGAGTCGAGTGACTTCCGCTCCATTTCACTACGAGAATACTTCGATTTCAAAAGAGAAAGGGAAAACCGCCCTTTTTCAAAACAGAGCGGTCCTCGTTTGCATTGGCTTCTCTCGTCGTGCGCCTAAAGGAGAAGACCGCTCCTTTAGGCTTAAAACATTGGCAGCGGCTCCGCTCAATGCTTCGATTTCAAAAGAAAAAGGGAAAACCGCCTTCCTAAAAAGAGCGGTCCTCGTGTGCATTGGCTTCTCTCGCTGCGCGCCTAAAGGAGAAAACCACTCCTTTAGGCTTAAAACATTGGCAGCGGCTCCGCTCAATGCTTCGATTTCAAAAGTAAAAAGGGAAAACCGCCCTTCCTAAACAGAGCGGTCCTCGTTTGCATTGGCTCCACTCGTCGTGCGCCTAAAGGAGAAGACCGCTCCTTTAGGCTTAAAACATTGGCAGCGGCTCCGCTCAATGCTTCGATTTCAAAAGAAAAAGGGAAAACCGCCTTCCTAAAAAGAGCGGTCCTCGTGTGCATTGGCTTCTCTCGCTGCGCGCCTAAAGGAGAAAACCACTCCTTTAGGCTTAAAACATTGGCAGCGGCTCCGCTCAATGCTTCGATTTCAAAAGTAAAAAGGGAAAACCGCCCTTCCTAAACAGAGCGGTCCTCGTTTGCATTGGCTCCACTCGTCGTGCGCCTAAAGGAGAAGACCGCTCCTTTAGGCTTAAAACCTTTACGACGGCTCCGCTCAATGCTTCGATTTTAAAGAAAAAGGGAAAACCGCCCTTCCTAAACAGAGCGGTCCTCGTGTGCATTGGCTCCACTCGCTGCACGCCTAAAGGAGAAGAGCGCTCCTTTAGGCTTAAAACATTGGCAGCGGCTCCGCTCAATGCTTCGATTTCAAAAGAAAAAGGGAAAACCGCCCTTTCTTAAAAAGAGCGGTCCTCGTTTGCATTGGCTCCACTCGTCGTGCGCCTAAAGGAGAAGACCGCTCCTTTAGGCTTAAAACCTTTACGACGGCTCCGCTCAATGCTTCGATTTCAAAGAAAAAGGGAAAACCGCCCTTTTTCTTTGAAATCTATAGCATCATTGCGGCGATCCAGCCGAAGATGAATAGTGGTATGTTGAAGTGTATAAATGTTGGTACGCATGTATCCCATATATGATTGTGCTGGCCATCGGCGTTTAATCCGGCTGATGGTCCTAGTGTACTATCTGATGCTGGAGCTCCAGCATCTCCTAGCGCCCCTGCTGTACCGATTAAAGCAATAATGGCTAATGGTGAAAATCCAGCAGCTAGACCAAGCGGGACAAATAATGTAGCAATAATTGGAATCGTTGCAAAAGAGGATCCAATCCCCATTGTAATAAACAAGCCTATGACAAGCATTAACAATGCCGCAGCGGCTTGACTTTCTCCGACGATATTCGCTGCTTGTGTCACGAGTAAGTCTACATGCCCCGTTTCACGGATGACAGCTGCAAACCCTGAAGCAGCAAGCATAACAAAAGAGATAAATGCCATCATCTTCATTCCTTCTGTAACGACATTATCTGCTTCCTTCCATTTTAATGAACCACTTACAAGGAGTACAACAAGACCCGCAAGAGCGGCGATAATCATAGAATCGGAAAGCTGCTGCACAATTAGAGTGGCAACAATCGCGATAACAGCAGCAATGACAGACCACTTTGTAAATACTTGTTGATTTACAGGTGCTCCTACAATAGGACGGTCCTCATACTGTCTGCTTTTTCGATATGTTATAAAAATGGCAATGAGCAGCCCTAGAACAAGCCCTAATGTAGGTAACGCCATTGCTTTAGGTATATCAGAAAGAGCAATCACTAAGCCATTTTCCTCCATGTTATCTGCAACGATCCCATGGAAAATCAAACCGAATCCATACGGTAAGAATATATATGGTGCTGTTAATCCGAACGTTAAGATTGTTGCAATTGCACGACGGTCCACTCCTAATTCATTTAATATTTTTAGGATTGGTGGAATTAAAATAGGAATGAAGGCAATGTGAATTGGTACGACGTTTTGAGAGAAACAGGAAACGACCGCTAATAAAAAGAAAATCAGTGCTTTTGAAAGAGCTTTTTTTCTTGAATCATCATTTCGTCCAACAAGTTTTATCACCCATGTAACCATGACATCCGGCAAACCGGTACGAGCAATCGCAACAGCAAACGCCCCAAGGAGTGCGTAACTGAGAGCTACCGTCGCACTTCCACCTAAGCCATCAGTAAACACATCAACCGTCTGTGAAAAGCCTAAGCCTCCAAGTAGTCCTCCGGTTAATGCTCCAATTGTAAGTGCAATGACAACATGGACACGAACTAGACTAAGTATTAACATAACAAGAACCGCTATTAAAACTGCATTCATTTTCTCAAATCCTTTACTTTGCTAAATCACTAATATATTAAAGTACTCAACTAAACTATCACTATATTACTATATTGTCAATGGCGTTCTTTTGTTTAGCAAAGAGGTAACGTGCCTATTAATAACAAACAAGCCCACTAATATAGTGAGCTTAAAAGCAAACGAAGGTTAAAAAAAATTTACCATTTTAAGTTGCTAAACTATCCAGAAATCTTTTTCATCCAATCGACAATTCCCATATTCTCTTCTATACGAAGTTGTTCGACGTTTTTATGACCAAGAATCTTCCCATTTTTAATCAAAACAACTTCATCAAGGATGGCTTCAATTTCTCTTATTTCATGTGTCGTAATTAACACAACTTGACGTTCTAAATCAATAAAGGAAATCAAACCTTTTACAATAGAATCCCGTACCATCGGATCGAGACCAGAGAGTGGTTCATCCATTAAAATAACCGGCACATCTCTTGAAAGGGTTAATACTATTTTTAGTCGTCCTCTATTCCCTTTGGAAAGATGCTTAAGCTTTGCTCCACGGTCCAAGTTCATAAATGCACGAATTTCCTCCGCCTTTTCTAAATTGAAATCGGAAAACTGCGATGCGTAGAAATCAATAGTTTGGCCTACATTATAAAAATTATAATATTCATCTAACTCTGAGAGATATGAGACTTGATTTGCAATCCGACTAATTTTTTTCCCATTAACAGTAATAGAGCCTTTTGTTGGATGAGTAAGACCTGCAATTAATTTTAATGTTGTTGATTTCCCACTACCGTTTTCTCCAACAAGACCTATGATTTTCCCTTTTGTTAATTCAAGATCGACATCCATAAGTGCAACTTTCTTAATAAACCTTTTGGTCACTTCGTGCAGTTTAATCATCGAATTCCACCACCTTTCCGTTTTTCAAAAAAGCTTTAAGACCAGCTTCGATTTCATCATCAACATATCCCATTTCATGCATGCCTTTCACAAACGCTGAAATCTCAACTTCCTTAAGCTGCTCTCTCATTTCATGTAATGTTTGCTCATTCTCAGTAACAAACGTTCCTTGACCTCGCTTTGTTTCCACAATCTTCATCCCCTCTAACTCCCGGTATGTCCGCTGTACCGTATTTGGATTTACGCTTGCTTGAATCCCCATTTCTCGAACTGATGGAAGCTTGTCACCGGGTTTTAACTCACCACGTAAAATTTGTTTTTTTATTCTTTCAGCAAGTTGGCTGTATATCGGTTGTGATGATTGGAACATATCTGTCATATCTTACACCTCTACTTTTCGATCTAGCATCCAACAGGCGACTGCGAATAGGGCGACTACAATAACCGCCTCAAAGAGGTAAGCACCTAAGTACAGACTAATATTCCCTACCTCCGTTGTCACTTCTGTTCCACTTTCCATATTTGTTGTAATGTTAATGCTTTCTGTAATGCCTGTAAGGTGCACCTCTCCCCAATTTGTTAATACCTCATATAGCTCCGTCATTTTAAACCAGCTATATACAAATGAGGTTCCTATAAAAACGCCAAGAGTTGCTAAAAAACTTAAAAATGAACCTAAATAACGAGTAAATAATAAGTAAATCATCCAATAAAAAATAGTAAATACCCCAAAACTTATTGCAAGTAGAATGAGGTGAGTTACACCTAGTACCCCTGCACTTGTTGTATTAATCATTTTCAGTTGCTCAGAAATAGTTACAGAATTATTCATTGCTATTATCAGCGTTGTTCCAGTAATAACTAGCGTGATGAACATTGATAGCAAGCCAGCTGCTATCTTGGCTAGAAGAAGGCCGTACCCAGGCATCGTACTATGAAGCCATAGATGTAACTTTTTCCTTTCCACATGCAAACTATTTAACATGTAGTAAATTAAATAGAATACTTGAATCCCTGTTGCGAATAAACCTACTGCCACAACAGCTTCCCACGTAACGTCATATCGCGAACCTAGATATGCTGCAATAATGACTGAAATCAGAAATGCAATAATAGGCCCTAACAAAGCTGACAATCCTAATCTCATTTCTTTTTTTAATAAACATACCCATGCAGTCATACTGTGACCTCCTTTAGTCAACATAGTATTAGTGTATTAATTAGATAGTACACTAATACAAAAGTACAGTCAATGGCACACAAGCCTATTATTTAACTCTTGTGCGAGTAACTTTCTAGTTGCAGGTGAGTAAACAAAATAAAACGCAAAAAGACTGTTGAGTTTCACTACTCAACAGCCTTTTCGATAGCTTATTATTGTTGTGCTGCAAT
This sequence comes from Halalkalibacter alkaliphilus, assembly GCF_023555415.1. Classification (GTDB taxonomy): domain Bacteria; phylum Bacillota; class Bacilli; order Bacillales; family Bacillaceae_D; genus Halalkalibacter; species Halalkalibacter alkaliphilus. The sequence goes on from NZ_JAKRYL010000021.1 coordinate 14,083, forward strand.
TTCCTCTTCAAGTAATTCTAGCATTTCGCGGCCTTCGTCACCTACTACTTCATCGCGGAAAAAGTCACGAACTGGTAACGCTAGCTCACGGAAAGCTTCACGCTCTTCTTCTGTTAACTCGTAAACTTCTGTCGGATTAGCTGTATCATTTTCAATAGACTCTAATAATGCTTCGTTCATTTCAGCTTGCATTTCAAACACTCTAGGCTGCATTTCTTCAACAGTTTCATCAATCAATGCACGAATATCCTCTGGTAGACCATTATAGAAATCAGGGTTTACTGTTGTCATCGCTACATAGTTGTTGTGGTTTGAAATCGTCATATGGTCTTGTACTTCATGGAAAGACGCATCTTCGATAAAGAAGATCGGGTTTTCTTGTCCGTCTACTACTCCACGATCAAGTGATGTATACAATTCAGACCAGCTAAGTGGAGATGGATCTGCCCCATAAGCACGGTAAGATTCCATAATTAATGGTGACTCTTGTGTGCGCATTTTAAAGTTTTCAAAATCAGCCGGTGTACGTAGTTGGCTGCTTCCAGTCCACTGCATTGCACCTTCTGTGAAGAATGCTAACGGCTTAATGTTATGTGCTTCGTACATCCCAGCTAAATGCGTATTTAATGCTTCACTTGTGTTTAAAATTTCTTGTGTTACTTCTTGATCATCTGGGAACAAGAATTGAAGAGCGAATACTTGACCTTCTGCTACCATACCACCTGTAAATCCAGGAGATACAATTGCGAATTCTACAATTCCATTTTGAAGTTGCTCAACCTGATCCACCTCACTACCAAGTTGACCAAACTCAAATACGTCAATGTTAATTTGCCCATCAGATTTTTCATTAATCAATTCCGCAAATTCTGCTGCATACTCATATTGAACTTGACCTTGTACTTCTTCCGTTACAAACTGCCAGTTATACGTTTCAGCAGCAGCTCCATCATCTCCAGCACCTTCGTCAACTGTGCCTCCATCTGTTCCAGCATCTTCACTACCACATGCAGCTAAAGCCAATGTTAAAGCTCCTGCTACAGCAAATGATTTCCAACCTCTTTTTTTAAAAAACATCAAATACCCCCTGTTTTTTTAGTAATCTATTTTTTAGGAACGTCTCTACAACAAGAAAAGTGAGATTTCCTCAAATAGTATAATAAGCACCGACGCGATTAGCAGCATCACGATATACGGTGGTGTTCCTTTAATGACATCTAAATACGACTTGTTAAATACCGCACTGGCAGTAAAAATATCGACCCCAAATGGCGGAGTGGCTGATCCTAAAGCCGCTTGGAATACAATGACAATCCCTAAGTGAATAGGATCTACACCTGCAGCCATTGCCGCCGGGTAAAAAATGGGTGTTAAAATTAAAATGACGACAATTGGATCGACAAACATACAGCCGATGAAAAAAAAGATGGCAACGATCAACAATACTTGTAAAGCTGTTGGATCAGATCCTAAGACAGTCTCTGTCAGCATTTGCGGGATTCTTGCATAAGAAATAAGCCATGAAAAAGCTTGCCCTGCTGCCACCAAAATGAAGACAGCTGACGTAACAAGTCCCGTCGATAAAGCAATACGCGGAACATCTGGAATTTTTATCGTTCTAAAAATGAGGAGCTCTAAAATCAATGCATATAACACAGAAATCCCAGCCGCTTCAGTTGGACTAAAGATCCCAAAATAAATCCCACCGACGATAATAGCAGGAAACCCTAAAGGAAAAAGAGCCTTAACTGTTACGTTCCAACGTTCTTTCCAAGAATATTTTTTCGCCCTTGGTATGTTATATATTTTTGCATGAATATAACTGTAGATGGCAAACATCCCAAAGATTAAAAGTCCAGGTCCGATCCCCGCAATAAATAGGTCACCAACAGACACGCGTGGTGCGGCCAGTGCATAAATGATCATCCCAATACTTGGAGGGATTAGTAACGCGATATCACTCGCATTAATAATTAGGGCAATCGCACTCGAATCTTTATATCCTACAGATAAGAGCCGTTTACGCATTGGTGTACCAATCGCGACAACGGTTGCTTGTGTAGAGCCAGAGATTGAACCAAACAACGTACACGCCGCAGCTGTAGTGATCGCATATCCTCCGCGCAAATGCCCTACAAACGCTCCAACAAAGTCTAATAGCCGTTTCGATGTTTTTCCCGTAGACATAATATCAGCTGCAAAGATAAACAGCGGAACCGCTAGTAGAACGTAAGATGATATCCCTTCCATCATCTGTTGTACAAGAAACATTGGATCGACGTTTGGCATAAAGAAAAGTACTACGACGATTGATGCTGCAATCATTGGAATCATCATCGGGAACCCTAATATAAGCAAAACGATCATAATCGTTAACATAGTTGCTATCATTCTCAGTTTCCTCGCAGTCTTTATTTAGTTTCATAGATTCAGAAATTGTAAGTCTTTATGAATAATCCTTTTTTTCTTGAGCCAAGTATACTTCTTTCTCTTTAATATTCACCCACATATTGCGCAAAAATTGTATACCTCCAAGTACAAGCCCGACTGGTATAAACATGGCAAATAAATACACAGGTACTTGCATCGCTGTGGTCACACGCCCTGACTCAACAAGGGACATGAAATACCCATATGCAAACACAGACAATGTAAAGAGAACAACTGCTGTTAAAGCCGGTATAAAGATTGCAAGTGCTTTTCGAATGGGGTACGGTGCTAAATCATAAAACGCAGACATGCTAATATGTCTCCCTTTCCTAGCCGCATAGCTAATCCCCATAAAAGTAGCAACCGTGACAGCAAACCTACTTACTTCCTGGTGAAAGGCCCAACTTGATCCTACGACTGCCCGACTTATCACATTGCCCACAACCATAATCGCTATTAAAATAATCGAATAGCTTAAAATATGTTCTTCTAATTTGACGATCCATCGGTCTAGCGTTCGCAATGCCTTCAACGAGTGGTCTCCCCCCTCTTTTACAGAATTATCAAATTTCATTAAATAGTTCAAAAACACCAAGTACCATAATCATACTGGAAGAAAGTTCCCACCTCAAACGCGATATGTACGCTTGTTCTTTCCTAAATTTGCATATTTGAGCATCTACCTAGATAACAACACTCTTATAGCCTAATCCTCTAAACAGCGCTTGTATATTCTGAAATGCTCGACTCTTATAGGAAGAAAGGTCTAATCACAAGTCTAAATGCACGTCTGATGTACCTCAAAAAAAAGAGAGGGCATTGAAAAGGTACAATTCAACCTTTTCAGTGCCCTCGATTAAGTAGCAATGGCTCCGCATGCTGCGCTCAATTTCATTAACCCTTCTTTCATCCTAATTCTATAGTCGTGTGCATAATTCCCTATGACGAATTACTAACGTATTCGTCGTGTCTTTTTGTTAGCCTTCTTTGTTAATTACGACTTGCGCAAGCGTTCTTGCCATTGCGCCTGTGCCACCTAAAGGCCCAAGGTTAGAAGCTTTTGATTGCCACGCCGTTCCTGCAATATCAAGATGTACCCAAGGCGTTTCTTCAGCAAATTCACCGATAAACAAACCAGCCGTAATACTTCCTGCTTGGCGTCCTGGTGCATTATTTAAATCAGCAACATCGCTTGTTTTGAGCATTTTTTTGTATGGAGCATAGTTCGGCAGACGCCAGATCCATTCACCTGTTTCAACGGATGCTTCTAATACGTCCTCCATTAGCTCTTCATTATTCGTCACAGCTCCTGTTGTACAATCACCAAGAGCAATAATAACCGCTCCAGTAAGTGTCGCTACATCAATGAGTGATGTTGCACCTAGCTGTTTTGCATATGTAATTCCATCAGCTAAAATTAAACGTCCTTCAGCATCGGTATTACGAACTTCAATCGTCTTGCCGCTTAACGAAGTTATAACATCACCTGGTTTTAGTGCTGAACCATTTAATAGGTTTTCTGAAGATGGAATAACCGCTATGACGTTGACATTTGGTTTCACCGTACCGATAATGTCCATCGCTCCAAGAACAGCCGCGGCTCCCCCCATATCCATTTTCATTTGATGCATATTTTCACGTGGCTTAATTGAGATACCACCTGAATCAAATGTTAAGCCTTTTCCAACTAAACCGATGATTTCATCTGAACTAGAATTGCCGCTAAATTTTAGGACAATCATTTTAGGAGGCTGGTCACTTCCCGCTGCTACCGCAAGTAACGCTCCCATACCTAGTTTCTCCATTTCTTCACGTTCGAGAATTTCATACTCAAATCCATGTTTTTCTGCTAATACTACTGCTTCTTCCGCCAAATCTGTCGGTGTCATCAAGTTTCCTGGTGTATTCACAAGCTTACGAGCACGATTAGCGCCTTGTCCATATGTAAAACCAACTTGCGCAGCTTCTTTTAGGCCCGCCTCTTCTCCATACAAAACGACTTCTTCTATGTTCACATCGACCTCATTTGTTTTTTCCTTATAATCTAATATGGCATACGTACCAAGGGCAAGAGCCTCGCCGATTAAGACAGCTGCATCATTTTTATCTACTGATTCACTTACAAAACTCTCAACTAAGAAAGCGACCGTTTTAATCTTGTCCCTTTTTAACTGCTTACTAGCACTAGCTATTCCCTCACGAATCGATTCAGTCGTTGAATCTTCTTTTTTCCCAAGCCCTACTACATAAACAGTTTCAGAATTCATGTTATCCATAGTATAAAGTATGGTTCTTTCACCAAGTTTTGCTTTCTTCATTTTTTTAAGCTTCGATATTTGCTTATGAAGTTCGTTATCGACCTTTTCAACTTCAGGATGAAGAGGTGCTTCCTCAAAAATACCTATTACAAGTACATTATGCTTATTTTCACTTTGAAACACCGGTAAAGTTTTAAACATCTATATCACTCCTTATTTAATATCCCGTCATTTATTATACATGTCTTTCTCGTTTATTTCGATAAACGAAATGATAACACATCAATAAAAAGTGGCGTATTAACGAACACTAAACCTAACTAAATCTCTTTTTATGATATAATGAGAAACGCAATCCCCTCTTAGATTAGCCTCATATCTATGATTCCTTTCATAATATTTTTGGCTTTTCATATTCATTTTATTTTTAACGAAAACTAAAAAAGTTTAATAATGAACACTGCAAGGTATAAAAACTAGTAACTCAATTGCTTTACAGGAAAGGACGTAATCATGGAAATTTTTCAAAACTTCCCTTTATGGGCAGCGTTGTTTGCCATTGGATTTGCTCAATTCGTAAAAGTTCCCCTTGCTTTTATAGCAACGAGGAAATGGGAATGGTCCCTATTAACAAGTACTGGCGGAATGCCAAGTTCACACTCAGCTGCTGTTACGGCTTTATCAACAGCTATTGCTCTTGAATTTGGTTTGGATTCTTCCGTCTTTGCAATTGCCGCTGTTTTTGGCATTATTGTCATGTTTGATGCAACTGGTGTAAGGCGTCATGCTGGTTACCACGCAACTGTCATTAATCAACTTGTTGCCGATTTTAATAAGCTTGTTGCTGAAGTGAAATCTTGGCCTCAAAAAGAAGAAACGGAAAAAAGAAAAGAATTGAAAGAGCTACTCGGTCATCAACCAATCGAAGTTTTTTTCGGGGCACTACTTGGCATTTTCCTAACATTAACGTTGCATGTAATCATTCACTAAAACTTTTTAATCATTACGAGAAGGGAGTTAATAAATGAGACTTATTTCAATATGTCCAAGCAATACGGAGCTTGTTGCTTACTTAAACCTAACACCAAATTTAGTTGGTGTTGATGATTACTCGGATTGGCCAAAGACAATCAATGACTTACCAAGATTAGGACCTGACCTCGCCATTCGAATCGATGAAGTAGAAGCACTAAAGCCTGACCTTGTACTTGCTTCACTAAGTGTACCTGGAATGGAACGGAATGTTGAACAATTACAAGAAAGAGGCATTCCCCATGTTGTGTATAACCCGAACTCACTAGAGGATATTAAAAATAATCTTCTTGATTTGGGTAAACGAACGAACAAAGAAGAAAATGCACAAAAAGTTGTTCACAAGTACGAAAGCTTTATACATACATATCAAGAAAGGGCAAAACTAGTCGAGCGTCGCAGCTTGTATTGGGAATGGTGGCCTAAACCTGTCTTCACTCCAGGAGGAAAAAATTGGTTAACTGAAATTAGTATGTTAGCCGGAGGGGAAAATATATATCACGATGTAGACAAGGCTAGTATACAAACTGATTGGTCTGATGTGGCCCAGCACAAGCCTGATCATATTTGTCTAGCCTGGGTCGGTGTTCAGACAGATAAAGTAAAGCCAGAGCTCCTTTGGAAACGACCCGATTGGCCAAACTTGCATGCCCTTCAAACAAATCAAGTTCATATTTTAGAAGAACCACTCTACTGCCGTCCTTCTCCTCGTCTATTGTTAGGACTTAAGAAGCTAGCAGCCATTTTGCACCCAACTGTGATGCCATTGGATGACGAGCTTGATCCCTTGCTCGAGGTTGACTAAGTACGAATGAAAAAATGACGTGTTGAACCTCAATCAGTTAACACGTCATTTTCACAAAATTTTTTAATCAAACATTTGATTACGAAACACTTGGACAGCTTCATCATCATTCAATTTTTTAAACTCTTCTTCAGACAGACTACCATCACCTGTTTTTACGACAAACACTTCAACTTCTTGCTTGCCCCATTGATTGAAAACATCATTTACCGTTTCATAATATAAATCAATTCGATTTCCTTTTATCGCAGATCCGGTATCAGCAACTACCCCAAAACCATATCCTGGGATGAACAAAACTGTACCAATCGGATACACATTTGGGTCTGCTGCAATTGTAGAGTAAACGTCACGCTTCACTTGTACCCCAGAAAACGTAATGCCGTAACTGGGATCTCCAGGGTTTTTACCTGTCGACTCATAGCCTGCCGTATAACCTGTTGCCACAACGGTATGTGAAGGATATTGAGACCAATCAATGGCTTCCTCCAAAGAAACAGGCTTTGACTCAACAACGTCTTGTGACATCAATTGCTCTTCTGTTTTTACAGCTGGCATTGACCTTGCTTTAAGCGCAGTCCCTTTCAACCCATTGTTCCTAGCTGTATGTAGTAGCTCCTCACGTTCATTTTCCAAGTTATTCATCATCCAATGATGTAGTTCAGCAGCACTCACACCAGAAAAAGTTTGAAATGTTGTAAACAACGCTGCTACAAATAGGCCGCTCATTAACACTCTGCGCCCAACTGCTATCATGCTTACCACAAAATTTCACTCCTCTCTTGAATTCAGCATCCCCAGAGAAGTTGAAACTTATACAAACAAATTGGATGAACATTTCAGAAAACGAAACACTTTAATGACATAAAGTACTAAAGAGGGGTCTGACCCCCGGAAATAATCAGGAAATAAAAAGAGGATATCTCAAAGGTCCGACTTTTGACCTTTGAGATATCCCTTTAAAACATTTGATATCCTCTTACGCGTAGCATCTTTATGACTATTCCAGCGATGATTGCACCGATAAATCCACTTGTTAAGACTAAAATATCAACAAAATGCAGCGCAAGTAAATCAGACCCTAACATCGACAATGATGTAAGCGGCGCTGTAAAATATTCGAAGAAACTAACGTTATCAACAATTAAAATCACGATAATTGGATAGATCAAAGCCATTACCCATGTAGAACGTAAAACCATATTTAACAGAAATCCTATTCCAAAAAATAATATAAGAAATAGAACCATTGATATTAATAATTGCGGCAAATTCACAGCTTGCACCCCCATGTCCTTTTTAAGTTTACTGAACACTGGGGTTTGAAGTCAACTCAATGAATTGACATCTTTGTGGCAAAAACAGAAATTATGTCTTTGCCACAATAAACAACAATTATTGCCCACCTAGTAAAAAATAACTTAATGACTTTATATTTTTTTAAAACGATTAAAAAACCAAACCTTCACTCCTACGCTTGTTGCTCTTGCCCTTCTCCATTGCATTTATTGCATGTTTCACTCCCACCAAGGAGAAGTTGAAAATACCCTGTTCCTTCACAATAAGGACATTGTTCTGTAGCTGTTTGTGTAGACGAATGTTTCATCACTTTCCCCCCTGTTGACAGTTTAGCCTATTAAAGAAATATTATCAGAATTTTTACAATATTAAAACCTTGTCATATCATCTCACGAACTGATGTAAGCGTAAACAAATTGCTTTTTCTGTATATTTTGCAATTATTCTTACTTTTTCATACACAAAAAGCGAATGCAATTTCTGCATTCGCCATTTGTTTTTGTCTTATATTACATTGGATTCTTTCCGCGTTTTAACACAAGAGCAGGTCCACCTAAAAGGAATAAATAACGATTATCGATCATCTTCTTCATAAAGTTAGCAGATGTACCGAATAACTTTCTAGTCCCAACTACACCAATAGCCTCTTTCCCACCAAGAGATGCAACAGTCCCTTTGATATCAGGCTTAAATTGTTTAAGTGAGTCACCCTTCATTAGAGCTTTGATGTTGTTCGCACAAACTTCAGCCATTTGCATAGCAATTTGAGCTGTTGGCGGATATGGACGATTGATTTCTTCATTAATCATTAGAGCACAGTCACCAATAACAAAAATGTTTTCGTGACCTGGAGCACGTAAGTCTAAGTCTACTTTAATACGTCCACGCATGTTTTCAAAACCTGATTTCTCAATAACAGAACTTCCACGAACACCTGTAGCCCAGACAACTGTTCCTGCTTTAATCTCATCGCCACTAGCAAGTGTTACGCCTGATTCAGTTACTTCTTTAATCGGACAGTTAATTTTAAACTCAACACCACGGCTCTCAAGTAAGTTCATCGCATATTCCACCAATTCAGGATCGAACCCTGGTAGGGCAGAAGGAGCAGCTTCAATTACGTACATTTTCACTTTATCCTTAGGAACATCATAATGTGCACATAATTGAGGTAAGCGCTCTGATAACTCACCAATGAACTCAATACCTGTAAAACCAGCACCAGCTACGATAAATGTTAATAGCTCGTCCTGCGGCTCAGGAGTATTATTATATTTTGCAAACATGTACTCAATATGTTCTTTTACTTCACGAGCACCGTTTACTGTCCACTTACTGAATGCGTGTTCATGAACACCTGGAACACCAAATGTTTCAGCTTCAGCACCTAGTCCAACTACGAGGTAATCGAATTCAAGTTCGCCATTTTCAAGTACAACTCTTTTTTCTTCACGCTTAATTTCCACAACACTGTCTTTAACAAATTTAATTTTGTTAAGATCAAGTACACTGTTAATAGGCATACGTGTACGTTCTGGAGAAAGCGTACCAGCAGCTGGTTCATGTAACCAAGTTGTTTGATAGTGATAATCATGCTTGTTAACTAAAGTAATGTTTGCTTCATTATGGCCTAGTTGCTTTGTAAGACGTGATGCTGTGATCATTCCAGCATAACCAGCGCCAAGAATAACGATATTTGGCTTTTTCAATTTCATCACTTCCATCTTCTAATAATTTTTCTTACTATATTTTCCCCCGAAAAACAACATTGTGATTCTTTTCACGAATAAGTATAGAATAATAGGTAGATATTAATAATAAATTTCGTAAAAAAGTCACAAAACCCATCTTTAATAATATGGTTTTTCGACGTATTTTTCAACTACTTTTAAAAATAATTATTCATTTTCTTGACCTTTTACTATCTGTTCTTTTACTCGCTATTAATGTAAGCGAAAGCGAAAAAACTTATGCATTGAGCTTCTCGTTTTTTTATCAAACAAAAAAAGACCTCCTTACAAAAAGTAAGAAGATCTATATTCATTAGCAATCCTCAGGTGTCCCTGCATTCGTTGCTGTTCGAAATGATGAACCACATCCACAGGAAGCAATGGCATTTGGATTATCAATTGTGAATCCTCCGCCCATCATGTTTTGCTTATAGTCAACAACAAGTCCTTTAATGATTGGTTCACTTTCCTTATCAACTAAAACAGAGAGTCCATTTATAGTAAGCAATGTATCCTCTTCATGCTTTTCTGAATCAAAACCCATTCCATAAGAAAGACCACTACAGCCGCCACCTTTTACACCGATACGAAGCATTAAGCTTTGATCACCTTCAGCTTCCATCATGTCTTTAATTTGGCTTACTGCTGCATCTGTTAATGTAATCATGACACCCCTCCTAATCGCTGTTACGATTAGTATAACCGTTAATACTTCGAACCTCAAGGTACGTGCTCACCCAATTTTTTAGAAGGAAAGGGAACGTTCCCAGTCTTTTGTTCCTGTCTCTAATAAAATTACTTTGTTATGTGCACGATCTAACTCCTGACTATAATGCAGAACGATAGGATGACTCAATCCGTATTGTCCTGCTGCAGCAACCATCTTGTTACGGAGTTCTTCTATTTTTTCCATACAGGCGTCTTGTTTCAATACTTTGTTCATCTCCACCATCCCCCCATTTACAGCTTCTATGTATCTGCACACTTCATAAATCAATTTTACCAAGTAAGTGGAAATATGTGCAAGATCAAATAGTAAAAAAGTATGTATTCACATTTTTCTCAAATTTAGAAATACCCTGTATATACCAAAACAACTCTATTTCTTTCATTACATCTATTCTGATAGTATAATAGTAGGCAAACCCGAAAGATCTTAATCACTTATAAAATATATTCTATAAAAACAAGCATATTCCTTCAAAAAAATGAATGATTGTAGGAATTTTGTTACGGTTTAATGAAGAAACGGAGGACAAGTACGGATGGGAACAATTTTAACGGATACAAAGTTACAATCGATTGCCGAAAAGGTGAACCACGGCGAACGTCTGACAATTCAAGATGGCCTTTATTTATTTGAAAGTCCTGATTTATTAGGAATTGCACAATTAGCCAATCAAGTAAATCAGAAAAAAAATGGGGATCATGTTTATTTTATCGAAAATATGTACATTAACCCAACAAATGTTTGTGAAGCTAGCTGCGGTTTCTGCGGATTCAAACGTAAGCCTGGGGATGAAGGTGCTTATACGATGGACAGTGACGCATTGTTAGAATATGTGGAAAAAAGGTGGAATGATAACATTCGCGAGTTCCATATTGTTGGTGGACATAATCATGAGGTTCCTTTTGACTACTACTTAAATACTATTCGAACATTAAAAAAGCACTATCCACAAGTTACAGTTAAAGCATACACAGGTGCCGAAATTGAGTTTTTCTCCCGTATTTCTGGTTTATCTATGAAAGAAGTATTAGAAGAACTAATTAAGGCAGGTCTAGATACCCTACCAGGAGGCGGGGCAGAAATATTAACTGAGCGCTACCGTTTAAAAATGAGCCCAGATAAAGCATCAACAGACCAATGGTTAGAAGCTCACGAGATTGCTCACAACCTTGGATTAAAAACACATGCAACTATGCTTTATGGTTCCATTGAAACGAAAGAAGAACGTCTGATCCATATGGACCGTTTGCGCCAACTTCAAGACCGCACAAATGGCTACATGGTTTTCATTCCACTTGCGATGCAGCCTCGTAGCATTAACGCTGGAATTAAGCGTCGTACAACAGCTTATGATGACATGCGTACACTTGCAATCAGTCGATTAATGCTCGATAACTTCGACCATATAAAAGCATACTGGATTAACATCGGAGTGCAACTAACACAAATGGCGCTTACGTTCGGGTCTAGTGACATTCATGGAACGTTAATTGAAGAGCGAATTTCCCACGCAGTTGGCGCATTAACGTCACAAGGCATTACGCGTGAAGAGCTTGTTTACCTTATTAAGAGCGCTGGTAAGACGCCAGTTGAACGAGATACATTTTATAATGTCGTAAAGACTTACTAGAAGTTTTTTACGAGCGAGGGAGTCAATATTAATTACAGTCCTTTCAAGTTGAAAGGACTGTTTCCTTTATTTAGCCTTCATAACTTCAATGAATGCCTTTTCTCTTGGATTTCAAACCCTTTGATTTTCATACCATTGATGAGAACCTTTTCCCTTGAGTTCCAACCTCGTTCAGGTCTTCATACCTTCGATGATGACCTTTCCCCTTTACTTTCAACCTCGTTCAGGTCTTCATACCTTCGATGATGACCTTTCCTCTTGACTCTCAACCACGTTCCAGCCTTCATACCTCTGATGACGTCCTTTTCTTTTATCACTCAACCACGTTCCAGTCTTCATACCACCATTGACGTCCTTTCCGTTGCAATTTTAACCACATTAGGACCTTCATCACGTTTATGACGTCTCCCCCAAGATTTCTTTCCAGCCCCCTTCCCTTTTACAAGAAACTCATTTTTCTGATAAAATACAAAACAAGCTAGGCGTGTATCCTAGCTTGTTTACTCTTAAACAAACATTTGATTAAGTTATTTCCGTTCAAAAACCCCTTCACAAATCACTTCAGCTGCGCCGGTCATTAGAACATGACCATTCTCAAGCCACGTAATTCCTAAGTCTCCACCAAGAAGGTGAACCGTCACTTCTTTCCCTTTTTCAGCATGTCCATTTAAGATCGCAGCGACAACAGCTGCACAAGCCCCTGTTCCACAAGCCTGCGTAATTCCTGAGCCTCTTTCCCACACTCGAAAATGAAGTTCTTTATCAGATACTACTTCAACAAATTCAACATTCACCCATTCTGGAAAGCGTTCATCCTTCTCCATTTTCGGTCCAACTGTTTCAACTGTTGCATGATTAATATCCTCGACAAACATGACAGCATGTGGATTCCCCATAGAAACTGCCGTTACATGAAACGTTTCATCTTCTATTGAAAAAGCTTCTGCTACCACTTCATTTTGGTCTTCTCCTAACATCGGAATCAACTGTCTTGAAAGAATAGGCTTTCCCATATCTACCGTAACCGTCTTGACTTTTCCTTCCGTTACATGAACAGTCGCCTCTACTAGCCCACCTAATGTTTCAATTTGAAAAGTCTCTTCTTTCACATAGCCATGTTCATAAGCAAATTTTGCAACACAACGTAAACCATTTCCGCAATTCTTTGCTTCAGAACCATCATTGTTAAATACACGCATCTTCACAGGAGCAACATCAGAAGGACAAACAAGGATCATTCCATCAGAACCAATCCCTTTATTTTTATCCGCAACTTCAACAGCAATGGGCGCTAGCTTGTCTTCATCAAGCGTTTGTTTAAACATATCTACATAAATATAACTATTTCCTAACCCGTGCATCTTCGTAAAATGCATGTTCGTCAATCCCTTCTTAACTGCTTATCCGTCCAAAAATAATCTTGATCAGCTTCTAAAATAGTTAGCTTCCCATTACAGCATGGTAAGATCAAGATTGTTTTAATTCCTTCTTCCGCCCTTTTAAAATCGGATTTTTTCATATTTGTTAACACGTTCTCCGTGTGACAAAAGGGACAGGATTGCAAATATATATCATCATAAAGGCGTTCATATGGCCACGTATTTACAAAAGGAATGACATCCACCTGTCACACATCCTTTCTATAATTAAAACATAGGGTTTTCTTCTAGATGCGTATATATATTTTCAACTAATTCTTCTGTCGACTCTCCAGAAACATATTCACCATTTACTAGAGCAAATAGCTCTCTTGCACAATTTCCACAACTACTAAGACAACCATACTCGATAATATCTAAATTAGGATCTTTTTCTAATTCTTCCATTGCCTTTTGAGATCCACTAGCTAAATTACTAAGACAAAACTCGATAATTGGACGCATTTGCTCTCACCTCTTCAATCTACCTCTTTATGCTACTCTCGCAATAGAGAGAAGTCAATTGCCAGCCCTTTATTTTCTAAGGATTTATTGAGTTTATCATATTAAAAAAAAGAGTAATATAAAGACAAGCACGAAAGCGCTTTTAAAAAAGTCACAAATTTGTTGTTTTTTTATATATTTATCGTTATAATCAAAACTGACCAAGGTCACTTTTGGTGAGGAGAAGAAAAAATGAACGAACGAGCGAAAAAAGAACAGACTAAAGCGCGGATAGAAGAAGCGGCGTTAACTTTGTTTCGTGAAAAAGGATATTCCCGAACAACTGTACAAGAAATTACAAAAGCAGCAAAAGTAGCAAAGGGAACTTTCTTTAATTATTTTCCAACAAAAGACTCTATTATGCAATCACTTGCCAACGATTTGCTATTAGCAGTTATGCCACATATTAAACAAACGCATTTAAGAAATCGACCACTATCGGTTCGATTACGTTCGTATTTACAATTTATATTAACTGACTATGACCGATATCCTGCACTAACTATTGAGATGTGGAATCACGTTCTTAAGGAACAAACGCTTCTTTTTACGCACTGGAATGAACTTTTACAAGATGCAAAATCACGAGGGGACATTCATACAAATGCTTCTATTGAAACATGGTCTCATATCATTCACAGTTTGATTTCGCATGGAATTCAAAATTTTGCATCAGAACCAACTAAGACCCGTTTGCTTGAAAACGTAATGACTTTGGTCGAAACCAGTCTTGAAGCAATTATTGAAAAAAGGGGACATTCATTTATGAAAAAACTCGTAATCTTAGGTGCCGGTTATGGTGGTATGCGCATTCTTCAACGCCTTTTACCTGAAGGCCTTCCTGAGGATGTTGAAATTACTTTAATTGACCGCTTGCCTTATCACTGTCTAAAAACAGAGTATTACGCGTTAGCAGCAGGAACAGCAGCAGATCATCACCTTCGTGTTAGCTTTCCTGAAGATGCAAGGCTCCAAGTCAAATACGGAACGATAACAAATGTGAACTTAGATGAAAAAATGGTTGAGCTTGATAATGGCGATATGGTTCCTTACGATAAATTAATTATTGGTTTAGGCTGTGAAGATAAGTATCATAACGTTCCAGGTGCAGCCGAATACACTCATAGCATTCAAACAATGGATAAAACCCGCAGAACGTATGAAACACTAAATAACGTCCGCCCTAATGGGATTGTATCAATTGTCGGTGCAGGGTTAAGCGGAGTTGAACTTGCTAGTGAATTAAGAGAAAGTCGTCCTGATTTAACGATTAAATTGTTTGACCGTGGAGAAATCATCTTGTCTATGTTCCCACGAAAATTAAGTACGTATGTTCAAAACTGGTTTATCGATCACGGCGTTGATGTGATTAATAAATCAAATATTACAAAAGTCGAAGAAGGCATTCTATACAATCACGACGAACCTATCGAATGCGATGCGATCATTTGGACTGCAGGGGTACAGCCGGTTGAAGTGGTTCGTAATTTAGATGTTGAAAAAGATAAACAAGGTAGAGTAATTTTAACACCACAACACTTCTTACCAACAGATGAAGATGTATTTGTTGTAGGCGACTGTGCTAGTCTCCCTCATGCACCAAGCGCTCAGCTTGCTGAGGGGCAGGCAGAACAAATTGTCACGATTTTGAAAAAGCAATGGGACGGAGAACCACTTCCTGAAGAACTACCTCAAATTAAATTAAAAGGCGTGTTAGGCTCACTTGGGAAAAAACATGGCTTTGGCTTAATGGGCGAACGCACATTACTAGGTCGAGTGCCACGTGTTTTAAAGAGCGGTGTTCTTTGGATGTATAAATATCATTCAGGATCTTAATATTTCTAAAAAAACGAGTAACAACACCAACGTGTAGTTGCTCGTTTTTACTATTTTTTAGAATTGCTGCTGCTTAATTCATCAATTTTTTTATAAATTTCTTTCAGCTTTGGATTTCCTTCCGCTACAACCACTCCCTCAAGTACAACTAAAGGGTAAAAAAATTCGTCCTCTTTGATAGCTTCCGCATAATATTTATGGCTCTCATCACTTGTAGGGACTTCAATATCAACATATTCAAAATCAATAGCTATTTGAGGGTACTTTCTTGTGATAGCTGCTTCCAACCACTCCATCGTTTCTTTGGCAGTAGGAAGATGAATACAACTAGCACACTTTTCCTCTGCTCCATAAACCGTCAGTTTCAAATTGCACCCCACCTTTTCTCGTTCATGTTATGTATGAAATCATTATACGACAGTTTCTCATTTTTTTCTTCCCTTTCCAATTTTCCACCTGTTCATATGCGTAAATTCAAGCAGAATCATGGATTTTTTTTATAAACCCCATTATAATAGGTAGTAGAAAGGAGTTGTTTTGATATGTCAACAAGTACTGAAATGGTAGAACAAGTTAGTGAAGTATTAGATAAGCTCCGTCCTTTCTTGCTACGTGATGGTGGAGACGTTGAGCTCGTAGATGTAGAAGATGGAATTGTAAAGGTTCGTCTTCTTGGCGCTTGTGGCTCATGCCCAAGTTCAACGATTACACTTAAAGCAGGTATCGAGCGTGCTCTTCTTGAAGAAGTGCCTGGAGTAAAGGAAATCGAGCAAGTCTTTTAATAGTTACCGCCCGGCGAATGTCGGGCGGTTCTTCTTTTTAAAAGGATTTTTTCGTAAAGATTGTTACTGTGAGTAATGTGATTTCTCGTAGTGAAATGGAGCGGAAGTCACTCGACACCTCCTTGCGGGTGCGAGTGACTGGAGCGCAATGGAACGAACATGTGGAGAACGCGTACCCCATAAGAACTCATGAAGAAACGTTAATTGCTTCTTCATGAGTTCTTACCAAGGATTGAAACTCTTCACTAAAACCACTCACATATAAAACTCCTCAAATAACGATTCTGCTTCTTCATATGAAGCGAAAATCGCATCATCTTCCTCTATAGGGTGGTAAAAGTCAAATAGCAACAATGATAATCTGCTTGGGTCCATCGGATCCCTTGCAATCGTAGCTTCCTGAACATTGGATACCGTTTGAGTGTGTGGGTTTCGATAAATAATGTAAACTTGCTGTCCCTCTTCAAGTTGCTGAATATCAAGCATGGCGGGCCTCCTTTTTTGTTGGTTTGCCCGCCATACTTGTTCCCTATTCATCTATTTTTCACGCCGATGTTTCCTGCTTTGATTCTTTTTTTACTACAATTCCTTCTTTTGCTGGTCTTAATACAGCTACCTCAAAATCAGGGAAATGACGCTGTAATTTTTTTTGAATTTCCTCACCACGATGAAGGGGTGCCAAGCAAAGCATCGTCGGACCTGCCCCGCTTAAAGCAGCTCCAAAAGCAGCTGTTTCTTCACGAACTACCTTAATTACTTCTTGAAGATGAGGCACTAATTCACCACGATAAGGATGATGAAATAAATCCTCGCTCATCATCTTTCCAGCTGATTCCCAGTCTCCTTGAAGGATTGCCGCTACAAGAACATTGGCAACACTGCTTGCTCGAACCGCTTGTTTATAAGAAAGCTCAGCTGGTAAGACTCCACGCGCTTTCTTTGTCTTTAATTCCTCTGAAGGAACGAGTAAAACAAGATCAACTTCGGGGACGCCACCGTATAACACATGTGTGCTTTCTTCTGTATGAGTCCCAATTACGAGACCACCATAAACCGAAGCTGCTACGTTATCTGGATGTCCTTCCCAAAGACTAGCAAAACGAACTTTTTCACTTACGGAAAGTGTATCACCTGTTAATTGATTTGCTAGCTCAATTCCAGCAACGATAGCTGCTGCACTACTTCCAAGACCACGTGCTAACGGAATATCACTCGTCATTTCGACATGACAAGGAAGAAGTTCTTTCCCAATCTCTTTTGCGACATGCGCAGCAACTTGATAGATGAGATTGTCTTCTCCCTCTTCAATTCCTTGTAATTCAACAGATGATGATTCAAAAAACCATTTATCTGACGGGCGGACTTCAAGTGTCAAATAACGGTTCACTGCGAGCCCCACAGAGTCAAAGCCGGGTCCTAAGTTTGCCGAGCTACCAGGAACCGTTATGACAAATGGTTGTTGGCTCATGACATCACACCACCTTTGAGGTGAGCAAGAAACGCTTCTTTATCATTCGGCAAAACAGTCGGTTTCACTGTAACTGTATCAATTGCCGTGTTTGGATCTTTTAAGCCGTTTCCTGTTAATACACATACAACAGTTGATCCTTTTTTGATTTCTCCTGAATCGAGTTGCTTTTTCAATCCTGCAATGGACGCACAAGAAGCTGGTTCAGCAAAAACGCCTTCTGTTTTAGCAAGTAGTTGGTATGCTTCTAAAATTTCTTCATCTGTGACAGAGTCAATTGCTCCATTAGATTCTTCTTTTGCCGCGACGGCTTTATCCCAGCTTGCTGGGTTTCCAATACGAATTGCCGTTGCAATTGTCTCAGGTTCTTCAATTACTTTATTTTGCACGATCGCAGCAGCACCTTCTGCTTCAAAACCACGCATCTCAGGTAGACCCGTTCCTTTTTTCTCATGATACTCTTTAAACCCTTTCCAGTATGCTGTGATGTTACCAGCATTTCCTACTGGGATAGCTAACACATCT
The DNA here is from genome assembly GCF_023555415.1 of Halalkalibacter alkaliphilus. Taxonomy (GTDB): domain Bacteria; phylum Bacillota; class Bacilli; order Bacillales; family Bacillaceae_D; genus Halalkalibacter; species Halalkalibacter alkaliphilus. Next base: position 32,530 of record NZ_JAKRYL010000021.1, read on the forward strand.
GGCGCTTTACCAAGTGCATCAACAATTTCAAATGCAGCTGTTTTTTGCCCTTCAATTCGATACGGGTTTACTGAATTTACAAGTGTAATTGGCTCTTGCTTACTAATTTCACGGACAATATCAAGGGCATTATCAAAGTTTCCTTTGATCTCCAACACTTCAGCACCGTACATAACCGCCTGAGCAAGCTTCCCTAGCGCAATTTTGCCTTCTGGGATAACAACGATACATCTAAGTCCCGCTCTCGCTCCGTACGCTGCAGCAGCCGCTGACGTATTTCCAGTTGAGGCACAAATGATCGCTTTGCTCCCCTCTTCCTTTGCCTTTGCAACTGCCATGACCATTCCACGATCTTTGAACGAACCAGTCGGATTTAACCCCTCATATTTAACATAAACATTGACACCCCACTCTTTTGATAGCTGTTCTAGCTCAATAAGTGGCGTATTTCCTTCATGTAATGTGAGAAGAGGTGTCTCCTCTGTAACAGGCAAGTATTCCTTATATTCTTGAATTAACCCTTTCCAACGACTCATTTTTAACGTCCTCCTTCGACACGGTAGCTGCTTTCAATCGATTCAATGACTTCAAGCTCAGATAATTTATTGTATAATTGTTCATAATTTTCTTTAGTTGTATGGTGTGTAATTACAATAACTTCAGCCACTTCTTCACCTTCAATTGGAAGCTGCAAGAGCTTCTCAAAACTTACATCATGGCTAGCAAATAAACTTGTAACAGCCTGGAACGTGCCAGCCTTATCTAGTACACGTAAACGCATGAAATATTTCGAGTCAATTTCATTTGCTTTTTTGAGCACTCGAGCATGCAATGGCTCTTGTACCTGTCTGCCACATACACCTAAACGCATGTTTTTCATGACAGATACTAAATCAGAAACGACAGCAGTAGCCGTTGGCAACGAACCTGCCCCTGGTCCATAAAACATCGTCTCTCCTACTGCTTCACCGTATACGTACACCGCATTATATTCATTATGAACGGATGCTAGTGGATGCTCTTTCGGCAGCAATGTAGGTTCCACACTCACTTCCACACGCCCCTCATCACGCTTAGCTAGCCCAATTAACTTCATAGTATACCCAAGTTGATCACAGTAATCTAGATCTGTTTTTGTGACAGATGAAATTCCTTTAACAGAAACATCGTCTAAGCTCACATCCATAGAAAAACCAAGTGTCGCTAAAATAGCCATTTTTCTTGCTGCATCTAGCCCTTCAACATCAGCTGTTGGATCACTTTCTGCAAATCCAAGCTCTTGAGCAACCTTTAGCACTTCTTCATATGAGCTGCCATTTTGCGTCATTTTCGTTAAAATGTAATTTGTCGTACCATTAACGATCCCCATCATTTTCGTAATGCGATCTGCAGACAGTCCATCACTTAAGCTACGTAAAATTGGGATCCCACCAGCTACACTAGCTTCATAATACAAATCGCAGCCATTTTCAGAAGCTACTTGTAATAGTTCCGCACCGTACAAAGCCATTAAATCCTTATTAGCTGTAACTACATGCTTCCCGTTGCGAAGAGCCGTAAGCAAGTGCTCGCGCGTCGTTTCTACTCCTCCCATTACTTCAATCACAACATCAATGTTTTGATCGAAAAGAACATCTTCTATTTGATCCGTCACAAGTGATTCATCAAGATCCACCGGACGTTGTTTTTCTTTATCACGAACTAGCACTTTTTTTACTGTTACTGGACAGCCTACTTGATGACGTAACTCATCTTGGTGGCGGCTAATAATGGAAACAACCCCTGTTCCTACTGTCCCTAAACCCAGTAATCCGACGCGAACTTCCGCTGCTGACATACTCTCTCCACTCCTTCTCCATTACTCTATTCATGTATACTCAAAAAGTACATTTGTTTATCTATAATGGACATTATAGACCTCTTTTCGTCTAAGTACAATAGATAATTTAATAAAATTCAGAAAAGTATAAGATATCATAAAAAAGCCGTGCATGCGCGGCTTTTTTTATGATATCTATGCAATGTGCGACACCGTCGCTTTCTTTTAAGCCTTCACTGAGTAACCTTCTCAGAAAATGCGCCGTGCATAGCCATTGCGCTTCATTGTTTCTACTTTCAGTTACCCTTGACGAACCCTTATTTCTTTACTCTATTCGCATTAGAAAAAGACTAGTTACTGTTTAACTAGCCTCAAATTATAAATCCACTATAACCAATCAAGCGGTGGTACGATTGTTGTACCGACTCCTTTATTCATAAGTACAGTTTCTGCAAATTCTTTTAGAAAGCGTTCATTTTTATATTCATTTTCAAGCATTCGGAAAAAAGATTGCCCGAGATGAATTTTTTCTTCTTGTATTTGACTTCGGTAATAGGCCTCAATTGCTTCAAAATAATGAAGCGGAAATAACAATCTTGCATATAATAGCTTCCATGAATAGGTCGACAACGGTTCGTACTGCTCATATCCCTTTAAAAACTCATTCAATCTTCCCCACGGAAAATTCTTTTCTGTTAAGTGCTGATCTCGCGTCCATTCAGCTAAATCTCTACAAGAATGATCGTAAACAAATTCCGTCGGACGTTTTACGATATCTCCTTCTTCCGATAAGACAACCCACGTTCGGTCCGTAAATCTCCTGTGACATATAGTGGGCTTTTCCTGATTACGGGTTGGATCATCCAAAGTTGCATCGACAACATATTGTATTGCATTTTCCGTCAGTCCCATAAAATATGGATAAGAAAACAAAAAAGCCTCATCTACATAAGATTGCGGTCTCTCGTACAATATTTGCTGATACCAACCTTCTAACTGCTCCAACCTTGTTTCCCACAATTTCGGCCATTGACCGTAAAAATCATATCCTCGCTTTTGGTATGAAAACTGCTTTCCAAAATGGTGAATAGCTGCTAAATGTCCACCCTTCTCTTCTAGCGTTTGAAACCTAAAATGCCCTTCATTTCTTTCCGACGTCATCGGCAAAGCACAAACATAAACTTCTTGCCCGTCAATTAAGCCCGTTCTTCTCCTTTGTAGAGTATAAAGAGGTTCAAGTACAGAAGTATCGCCAATCGATCGCATGAAATCAGCAAAGGCAATCATTTCATCTTCTTGTGACATACACTCTTCTTTCGGCAACAAAATGTACGACTTACCATCAGCTTCAAAGCCTTCGTATGCCCCAATGGAAAAGCGCTTTTCACAATAAATCCCATACACATCATAAAGGTTCCTCTCAAACATTTCCTTCCCTCCTTAACCTTACTCCTTTACCTAGTCTATGACCCAAATGAATAAAATGTGTATGTGGACAGTAGACTAGTATTAGCCTATAGTCATATTCAGGCAGCATGCCGACGGAGGTGTTTCGATGACAAAGAGGATTATGGACGAAGTTGAAACAAAAGCGAGAGAATGGTTAGTCGAACGAGGGGTAACTTTAGAGGATATTGCCGAGCTCGTCTACTTTTTACAAGTAAAGTATCACCCGGATCTCCAACTAGATGTTTGTTTAGATAACGTCGATAAAGTCCTTCGCAAGCGAGAAGTACAAAATGCAATCATTACTGGGATTCAGCTAGATATCCTTGCTGAAAAGAATTTACTTGATGAACCTTTGCAAGGCATCATCGACCGAGATGAGGGGTTATACGGCGTTGATGAAATTATTGCTCTATCCATTGTGAATGTCTATGGCTCTATAGGGTTCACAAACTACGGGTACATTGATAAACAAAAGCCCGGTATTTTAGAGAAATTGAACGACAAAGAATCAGGAAGCTGCCATACGTTTTTAGATGACATTGTCGGAGCAATTGCAGCGGCAGCATCAAGTCGTCTTGCACACAGTGCAGCAAATACGGAGTAATGTTGGCGTTTTTTTCTCAAAAAGGTCAAAGTAAGGCCTTTTGAAAAAGTGCAATGCACGCTCGTCGCCCGTTTTGAAAAAACTACTCTTAAAAGGTTTTAAAAGAATGGTGCGATTTACTACATTGCCCCAAGGCTGTCTCGAAAGGTCAAAGAAAGAACCTTTCGAGACAGCCTATTCTTTTTTTGGAAAACTCTTATTAAACTGGAAGGAAATTGTTAACCCACAATGTGCCTCCTGATGGTAAAATGAACTATTAGCGACAGACTATACAGGGGGATCACAATGCATAAAAAAAGAAAAGTTTTACTATACATCACCCTTGGGATAATTTGGATACTGGTAACCGATTATATCGTTGCGCAATTGAATTCAGATCTACAGGTATATATATTAATACAGCAAATAAAAGGGTTTATTTTCGTCATTTTATCGGGTTTCTTTATTTATTATGCCTTCGTCAAAAAAGCAGAAACTCAAGCCGTTCAAGCTGAAAAGGAAAAACTAGAGATATTAATTAATTCAATGGTTGATTTCGTTAACTTTAAAGATGGACAAGGCAGATGGACTCAAGCTAATGATTTTGCTTTAAAACTCTTTCAAATTGAGCACGTTGATTATGTCGGTAAAAAAGATAGTGAACTAGCTGAATATAGCGAATTTTACCGTGAGGCGTTCTATTACTGCGAAGCTTCCGATGAAGAAGCCTGGAAAATTGGGAAAGTATCGCGGTGTATTGAAAAAATCCCTTCCCCTGATGGGACTACAAAAACATTCGATACGATTAAAGTGCCCATCTTTAATAAAGATGGATCTCGAAAAGAATTAGTCGTGATGGGGCGGAACATTACGGATCAAGTTAAAGTTGAGAAGAAGTTAGAGAAAAGCCGACAAAATTATAAGTCTCTAGTTGAGTTTAACCCTGGATTAGTATTTATTTTAAACCGCCAAGCGAACGTTTTAGAATTGAACCCGCAATTTAATGCGATGACAGGATATGACTCGAAGGATTTTCAAGGGAAATCGATTTTGCCTCTAATTGAGAAAAAGAGCAAAAGAGAAGTTATCCGAGCCTTTAACCAGATTCTAAAAGAACAAATAAGTTGGGTAAATCAGGAAATTACTGTAACCCATAAAGATGGCAGTCAGCGTATCTTCCGATGTACAGCTGTACCAACAATGTATAATGACGAGGTATTTGGAGCAATTGGCTACGCAATCGACGTGACAAAGGAAAAAGAAACAGAAGAACGGTTACGTAAGACAGAAAAACTTTCAGTTGTCGGTGAGCTTGCCGCAAGCGTTGCTCATGAAATTCGAAACCCTTTAACATCGATAAAAGGGTTTATTCAATTTATGAAATCAAACGATAACAATAACCAATCTTACTATACGATTATTCTCGATGAATTAGAAAGAATCAATCAAATTTCTAGTGAACTATTAGCATTAGGAAAACCTCGTGAAGTTCAGTTTGATAAGTGTGATATCAATCAAATTTTTGCTAGTGTTATGTGGTTGCTAGAATCCCAAGCTAATTTATATAACGTCAAAATTGAATATAATCGAGATAACACATTAGATCGTATTGAGTGTGAGCCAAACCAATTAAAGCAATTATTTATAAATATCATTAAGAATTCAATAGAAGCCGATTCTAAGAATATTAATATTCACGTAGGTGAGGTCAAGGACAAGCTTCAAATTATAATTCATGATGACGGGAACGGCATTGATGAAGATCGAATGGAACGTTTAGGAGAACCTTTTTATTCATCAAAAGAGAAAGGAACTGGGCTAGGACTAGCAGTGAGCTATCGAATTATTCAAGCACATCACGGTCGTATTCATTTTGATAGTAAGCTAAATAAAGGAACTACCGTTACAATTACTTTGCCGACAACGCATCAATAATTGAGGGGCTATTCCAAAGGTCAGCGTCACACCTTTTGGAATAGCCCCTTTTTCTTACTAAGCAAACGTGTCTAATTTAAGACTTCCAATAAATAAGCATAGTTTTTTTCCCATCATCTGATAGAATTAGCGTGAGGTGATAATTTTAATGAGTGAATACGGTAAAAATGATATTCGTGAATGGAAGAAAAAACTAGCTCCATTTGAACAGTCACGGGTATCTATTAGTGTGCGTCAATTAATTAATTCAGTTGGACCTTTTTTAGGATTATGGATTTTAGCGTATGTAAGCTTAGACATTTCTTATTGGTTGACCTTGTTACTTGCCATCCCTGCAGCAGGTTTTTTGGTGCGAACGTTTATCATCTTTCATGATTGCACACATTACTCTTTTTTCAAGAGTCGCAGGGCAAATGAAATCGTCGGTATCATTACTGGACTATTTACATTTTGTTCTTTTGAACAGTGGAAACGTAGTCACACAACTCACCATGCGTCAAATGGAAACTTGGAGAAGCGCGGAGTTGGCGATGTTTGGACGATGACATTGCAGGAATATGTGAATGCATCTTCGTTTAAGCGCTTCGCTTATCGAACGTACCGGAACCCTATCGTCATGTTTTTAATTGGGCCTTTATATATCTTTTTAATCGATTATCGTTTTAATACGAAAGGAGCTTCCCAAAAAGAGCGGAGACATGTTTGGATAACGAATATTGTGTTAGCATCTATTGTTTTCGTGTTAGGATCTACACTTGGTTGGACAAACTACCTTCTCGTGCAGCTACCGATTTTTTATATCGCAACTTTTGCAGGCGTATGGCTGTTTTACGTACAGCATCAATTTGAAGATGGTTATTTTGAACACAATGAGAATTGGAATTTTGTTGAGGCTGCTTTAAAAGGTAGCTCTTATTATAAACTACCAAAATTATTACAGTGGTTTTCTGGTAACATTGGCTATCATCATGTTCACCATTTGAATTCTCGTGTACCGAATTACCACCTCGAAGCAGCTCATTTAAGTGATCCCAAGCTGCAGGATGTTCCAACATTAACACTATTATCTAGCTTAAAATCTCTTAGCTTTAAGCTTTGGGATGATCAAGAAAATAGATTTATTGGCAATCGCGATATAAGAGCGCTCTTGCAGAATAAAAAAGCAAAGGCAGCATAAATAGAGAAAAATAAACTTAATATGGGGTTTGAAGAGCGCCAATAAGCGGAAATTTTTCTGTTAGACTGCAGACTAGAGATGGTTCGCGGTATATAAGCGGAGGTTTTCCGATTAAGCAATGCAAAATTACCCATTTTTACGTTTTTCGAGTCAATAGTCAGACTCTTTCCGTCTATTTAAACTATTTTCAGTGCTATTTCCTAATTAAGAGAAATTCCTCCGCTTATTTATCAAATTCGCTTTAGCTTCAGTGTCGAATGAACTTGTACAATCGGGAGCTATAGTTTAATAAGTACATTACATCAAAGAAAAAAGCTTGAGGGCTGTAAAATTCTCTCAAGCTTTTTTGGTGTCTTGTATTGTTATTTATGTTACGAAATCGTATGTTATTGGGGGTTGCGATTTTAGATTTTCTCTACGTTATCGGAACTACCTGCAAATAGATGTGCTTCCCTCTTAATCAAACGTCCATTCTGCCAATGTATCAATAGCATGCGTCGGTTTATCTTCTAGCGCCTCTACTTGTTCCTTTGTTGATACCCCTGTATACACCATCAATGTATCCATCCCTGCTCGTATTCCAGCAAGAATATCGGTATGATAGTTATCACCGATCATGATGGTTTCGTCTTTTGTTAAGCCGATAACATCCAATGCTTGTTCAACAATGATTGATTCAGGTTTTCCAATAAACTTAGGCGCAACCCCTGTCGTTACTGACAAAACAGAAATTAATGAACCTGCACCCGGCATTAATCCACGCTCCGTTGGCAACGCGACATCGCCATTTGTTGCGATAAACGTTGCTCCTGCTCTTATATTCAAAGCTGCAACAGCTAGCTTTTCATACGTAATCGCGCGGTCTAACCCCATCACGACGAAATCAGCATTCTCTTCAACGATTTCATGCCCTTCTTCTTCAAGAGCATACTTCAACCCTTCTTCACCAATCATGCACACACGCGCTTGCTTCTTTTGCTCTGAAATATATGTAGCTGTTGCCATACTTGTTGTAAATACATGCTCAGCCGTTGCCGGAACGTCCATTTCACGTAAGTGTTCGGCTACCTGCTCCGGTCTCTTAGTGGAATTATTTGTAACAAATAAATAAGGAAGCTCTTTCTTCTCAAGTTCCTTCACAAAGGTAACAGCTTCATCAATTTTTTCACTTCCACGGTACATCGTTCCATCCAAATCGATTAAAAAACCTTTATAGCCTTTCATACATCCCTCTTCCTATAGAGAAACTTCATCCTCTATTCCTCTTTGTTCTCTTTTACTTTATATATACAACATGACGTATTTTCCTTCGCAATACATGACTTTCGTTCAACATGATCGGTCTTTAGCAAACGCTTAAACAGTTGTTGTTCACAAGTACAAGCAATTGGATATTCCTTTGCCACTTGAGCAATTGGACAGTTATACTCAATAAACTCATACTCCCCATCATCCAACTCTTTGTATTCGACCATATAGCCACCTTCGCTTTGAACGCGGGCGAGTGCTGCAATTCGTTCAGCAAAAGAGCCTTTAATTTCTGCTTCGTACTTCTCATAAAGACGTTCTCTGCGCTGTTCAAATAATTGATCAACCATTTGACTTCCGCTTAATTGTTCAACATCTTGAAGAATGCCCAATGATAAATCGCTGTAATTCCGCGGAAACGTTTCGCTTCCTTTTTCTGTTAAGTAATATTTATGAATTGGTCGTCCCATCGCTTGTTTTTCCAACCGAGAGTCAATTAGCTTCTCCTTCTCAAGTTCCCGTAAATGCCTTCGAACGGCCATCTCCGTTACCTCTAATTCAGTAGCCAAAGTTGAAACTGTTAGCTCTTGATTGCGTTTTAACAACGTTAAGATGACTTGACGTGTAGAGTTCGCCTCATTCCTCACAACGATCACCATCCTTATCACCATTGTATGCGATGAACGATAAAAACTCAAAAGGACCGGCTCAAAAACCTAATTTTATGAAAGTGCCTCAGGTGACAAACTTCGAACCCGCATCCATATCCGTCTTAATTAGCTTCTCTCATTTGGCAAAAACGCACTAACCGGACCTAACTCCTCTGACAAATACCTTCTCACATCTAAAGGAAACTGTGTTAAGGAAGCCTCATAATTCGTTAATATTTCCACTATTTGACGGTGGTTCACCTCTGAATAATTGGCAATTAGCTGTTTGCGCAGACCAATGATTGTTTTTAAAGCAACCGCATCGTTAGCCTTCACAACTTTTTCATCCTCTAATATGTCAATAATATCTTCATACCCACCTGGATCCCGCATAATAAATCCATCAATCATACTATTTCCAACATCAATAATTGATTCAATAACGACATAAGCAAGCCGCTCTAATGCTAGCTTTTCTGTTAAATTATTACAAGAAGTTAATTGTTCTACCTGTTCTTGTAGTGATTCCATATAATGGAGTGTTTGTTCAATTTTATCCCGATCTACAAAATACATGATGATACCTCCACACATTATTCTCTTCTTCGCGTTCTTCACAACATGTTTTGTTCTCTCTTAGTATACAACATCCATGTCATCCTGAGCATAAAGAATCACATACAAGCATTGATTCATTTCTTCCAATCCTCTTCCGTGGTATGATACTAAATATACACGGTGAAAGGAGCAATACTATGTCTGAGCGCTTTTTTTTATACGACGATATTGAAGAAACTCGCACTCGCTTTGTAAGCTTTATGGGGGAGAATCAACGTTTTGATCTTGCTATTATTAACTCATCAAGATATTACGGAAAACAACTTGTTCTTGATGTCCAATCAAACCGGTTTGCAATCATTGGTTCAGATGACCTTGATGAACCAGGATACATAGAACATGCCTTCAACTTAACTTCTGAAGAGGCAGGAGAATTACGCTCATTTTTGTACGAAATTGTATAGGCGCACCACAAAATAAAAAACACCTCATTCGCACAAAATACCGAATAGGAGGTGTCTTTTTTATGACTGATAAAGAGGAACAAAAGTATTTCGACTTTTCAAATGTTGAAACACAGCGAAATTTCCTTGCTGCAGAAGACTTTCCTGAGGGGCCATATGGCTCACCAATCAATAAAGATAAGCCTGTTTCAAATAAGAGTACACCATGGGAACCAGGGCAGCGCTACTATAGCGCCTTTAATTATGAATTTAAGTCTCTACACCAAAACTTACCTAGGCAGTTTCCGGAGGCTCACCCCACTCATGATGATACAAACAAAAATGAGGAGCCTCCTTACACTACGAATGATTAGTGAGAGGTTAGAAAAAAGCAGTCTCTGCAGACTGCTTTTTTCCCTTTCTTATTCTTTCCCTTTTTGAGATGCTGGTACTTTCACTTTCTTAATGACAAAATATGCACAGCCAAAATTACAGTACTCATACAAATAGTCTGGCAAGGTGCTTATTTTTGTATCGTGTGTTGACTTTTTATGCTTGTCTTCAAAAAAGCCTCTCAACCTTAATTGGTTGTAACCCCAATCACCTACTATGTAATCATACTTGTTTAAGACATCAGCGTAGCGATCTTTAAATGCTTCTTCGTTCCATCCATTTTTTACATCTTCAACAATTTCATATTGCATCCCTTGTATGCGAACCATATGGCTCACCTCTTTAACTTTGCTTTCTTAAATTATAACACAAGAAGACGACACACTTGCAACAGGTTTCCCGAAAACTGTAACATCACCATCATTTACTAGCAGTAAAAGAGCCGTATTTGGGTCAATCTGAAAAGAGAGGGGGTTTGATCATGATAAAAAAATCATTATTAGTTGGCGGCCTTGCAACGATGATGCTTGTTACTGGATGTCAAATGCCTGAACAAGGACAAACATTGCAACGCACAGCTAATTACGACAGTCATCAGCCAAATGGTGGACACTATCCAATTAACCAACTGAACGAAACAAACGATTATAATCACTTCGGCTATACACGTTACGAAAGAGACCTTGTCATGGGTAACGGCCGACAACCTGTCATTCCTGTTATTGATCGCGGACGTTTGTCAGATGCCGTAACAAGAATGGTCTTAACGAATGATGTCGTAAGTGAAGCTGGGGCTCTTGTAACAGACAAGTACGTTCTTGTTGCATATGATGCTCAAGCACATAACCGTGAATATGTTGCAGACCAAGTAAAACGCAGTGCATTGTCTATTGTACCTAGATATTATGAAGTTTATATTTCAGATAACCACGATCATTTTGATGAAATCGAACGATTCCAACATTTAACTTCAGCTACTGCCGATATCGAACGTACATTAGAACAGACAATTGAGGAAATGAAGCTAGAATCGCCACAAGGAGAGTACAACGAAAACACCGACGATGATATGAACATCATGCAATCGAAACAGAGAAGACTTATGGATCGATAATAACAGGGCAAATGGTACTGAAAATGTAAAACCGCTCCTTTAAAATAAGGGTGGGGTGAGTAGGACACCCGAAACATATGAATATCACTTTAATATGAGAACGCAATGGAGTATTTTTAACCCATTGCGTTTTTATAACGTTTAAACTGATTAAAGCTGCGGCTTTCATTTTTTTGATGATGTACGTTCTTTGATTTAATTGGAGTAGTTAGGGGGCATTCATTAGCTTGATGATGTACCTTTTCTGGTGTCACTAGGTTCATTTGGGTTGTCATAATCCTGATGATGTACCTTTTTAGGTGTAACTGGGCTCGTTTGGGTTCTCATAATCCTGATGATGTACCTTTTTAGGTGTAACTGGGCTCGTTTGGGTTCTCATAATCCTGATGATGTACCTTTTTAAATGTAGCTGGGCTCGTTTGGGCTTTCATCACCTTTGATGATGTACCTATTCTAGTTTTAACCGGACTCAGTTGGGTTGTCATTAGCTTGATAACCCCCTCATAATATTGCAGCAAATAACGAAAGAGACGAAAAACCAAAATGATTTCCGTCCCTAAATTGCACTAAAATTACAGGTTCTGACTCTGTATACGAACCCTCACATTTTAGTGCTTTTTTTATTGATTTGTAACCTTCTTCGCTTCTGCTCGAACTTGCGCTTCATTTACTTGCTCGTCAGCGTGATAAGAAGAGCGAACTAATGGACCAGCCTCGCAATGGCTGAACCCTTTGCTTAATGCAATTTCTTTTAACTCGGCAAATTCGTCTGGATGATAGTACTTTTGAACTTTTAGATGTTTCTTCGTCGGTTGTAAGTACTGACCAATTGTCATAATATCGACATCAGCTGCCCGTAGATCATCCATTGTTTCAATGATTTCTTCTTTTGTTTCACCAAGACCAATCATCAAACTTGACTTCGTCGGAATGTCAGCATGCATTTCTTTTGCACGACGTAAGAACTCTAGTGTCCGCTCATATGTAGCACGCGCACGAACCCGCGGCGTTAAACGACGAACCGTTTCAATGTTGTGATTCATAATATTTGGACGGGCATCCATCAACGTCTTCAAGTTATCAAAGCTCCCTAACATATCCGATGGCAGTACTTCAATCGTACAGAAAGGGCTGCGTCTTCTAACCGCACGTACAGTCTCAGCGAATACAGCAGATCCGCCATCCTTCAAATCATCACGGGCAACAGCAGTAATAACAACGTGCTTGAGACCCATTGTCTCAACTGACTCTGCGACACGCTCTGGCTCTTGTAAATCAAGCTCATTTGGCAATCCTGTCTTCACGGCACAGAACCTGCATGCTCTCGTACAAACATCCCCAAGAATCATAAAGGTCGCTGTTTTACGAACAGCCCAGCATTCATGAATATTAGGGCAGCGCGCTTCTTCACAAACGGTATTTAGTTTGTTTTCGCGCATCATTTTTTTTAAACCCGTATAGGACTCATTCGTATTTAATTTTATTTTCAACCAATCCGGTTTACGTAAATGCTCTTCTTTCTTTGCCATTTATTTCACTCCATCCAAAATACCTATTTAAAACTCGTGAACACTTTTTCTCTATACTACTTTATCATGATTTTCGAAAAATAACCAAACGCTCGCTCAAAATTTCCAATCATTCTCTCCAATTTTTCGAGCTTTTTTTTCCCACACTATATAAAGAGAAAAACACGGTCGAGTTACCAGCAGTTTTTGCAAAGGTAGAAAGGAGCCTGACATGAGATTTCAGAAAATCATCGTATTAGCACTTATTGCAGTGTTTATTTCTCTCCCGTGTGTAACTGCGGCTGAGAAAGACGAATTAACAAGTGAACAAATTTACGAGAGACGGATGGATCTATATAAAAAGGTTGAAACGTTAACAAACGTACCATGGCAATATTTAGCTGCTGTTGATACGTATGAGCGCGGGTTACGACGTGCACGTAAGGATCGTCCAAAAGAAGATGGGCTCATTTCCATTTATTACTCTGAAGAAGAGTGGGCGGGGGAATTAAATCCTAACAAAGAAGATACACATCCTCTATCTATTCAAATGTTTGGCGGAGTAGGGCTAGATGGTGATGGTGACGGTCTTGCTGAGCGTACAAATAATGAAGATGTTCTTTTTACGATGGCACATTTTATTGAAGGTTATGGCTTTGATGAAGAAGACTTTCGAATTGCGCTTTGGGAAAAGTACAAGCGTGATCAATCTGTTCGAATTGTTCACGGTCATGCTCTTGTATATGAAAATTTTGATACGTTAGATCTCGATGATCATGCGTTTCCAATGCCTTTAAATTATAATTACAGCTATAAAAACACTTGGGGCGACCGACGCGGCTGGGGTGGTAGACGTATTCATGAAGGAACCGACATTTTCGCAGGTTATAATGTTCCTATCCGCGCAACAGCATATGGACGTGTCGAAATAAAAGGTTGGAATAAGTACGGTGGCTGGCGTATCGGTATTCGTGATCTAGATAATATTTATCACTATTACGCTCATTTAAGCGGTTTTGAAAAAGGAATTGAAGAAGGTTCGATTGTAGCCCCTGGCGATGTTATCGGTTATTGTGGAAGCTCTGGTTACGGAAAGCCTGGTACACAAGGGAAATTCCCTCCACATCTACACTATGGAATGTACCGAGATAACGGGATTACGGAATGGTCATTTGACCCATATCCATCTTTAAAACAGTGGGAGCGAAAGGCTTATCAGGATCGAAAGAAAAAGAAATAAACGTTTAATTAAACAAGGGGTTATCCCCAAAGGTCTTGACCTTTTGGGATAACCCCTCTCCCATTTTTTATTATTTCTTTGCTTTTGCTACCTTCACTGCATTGGCAATGCTCAGTCCTAATCCTCCCCAAATAATTAGCATACCAACAATCATCATGGTTACTGCTCCACCACTCATGATCGCTCAGCTCCTTTCAACTAGTTTTTTGGAATATTTAAGTCATTTTTCTGCCATTTGCTTCTTGCAAATAAAAATCCGATCACTATCGCACCTATTGCTACCAGCCAACCTGATCCAATTAGAAAACTAGTCGAATACCCTTCATAGTTGTTCGTTATATTTTCAATTACGTTTTGAATAAACATGAATCCTAACACGATTGGCGTAATAATACTTAAACAAATTCTCCACCATGCCCCAAGACGGAAATCAGAAACACCATCAGCATGCGTCTGAAGCTCTGGCAGCTTTTTAACAAACCATGAGACAGCAATAACAGAAACAAGACCTGCAAATGCAACCCCGAATTGATTAATGAAATAATCAGCCGCATCAAGGAAGAACAATCCACCTTGAGTTGCAAACAATAATGAAATAACAGCTGCTAACCCACCACCGAAGCCAACTGCTTTGCGACGTGAGAACTTGAATTTATCTTGAACCCCCGAGACAAACGTTTCAACGATCGAAATGAGAGAAGACAATCCGGCAAGTACGAGTGAACCAAAGAACAAGACTCCAAATAAGCCATTCATTCCCGGGAAGGTGTTAATGATCTCTGGAAAGACAACAAAGGCAAGACCAATTCCAGCATCAGCAACATCAGCTACACCAACACCAGATGCTTGGGCCATAAAACCTAGTGCTGCGAATACCCCAATCCCAGCTAACAGCTCAAAACTCGAGTTACTAAAGCCTGTAATAAAGGCATTATTTGTAATATCGGACTTCTTCGACAAATAACTCGAGTACGTAATCATAATCGCAAATGCAATTGATAAACTGAAGAAGATCTGACCATAAGCTGCCACCCACACTCCTGGTGACATAATTTCACTCCAATTAGGCTTAAAAAATGCATCGAGACCTGTTAAAGCTCCTTCTAGAGTAATCGCACGAATGACAATGAGTAAGAACATAGCAACAAGTAGAGGGATAAAGATCCGATTGGCAATTTCAATTCCTCTTCTAATTCCTTTAAATAATACACCGAGTGTAATAACCCACACGATCACCAATGGGATCAACACGCCAGGAACCAGGGCTCCTATATCTCCAGGTGCACCGCCTGAGACTACATCAATTCTCTGGAGATATTCACCCATTAAAAAGCCTCCGGTGTCTTCTCCCCACCTTTGGTTGAAGGCAAAATACGTGTAGGACAACGCCCACGCAATGATAACAGCATAATAGGTCGCTATAACAAATGAAATTGCTACTTGCCACCAACCGATCCACTCGGTTTTTTTGTTCATGCGTGCGTAAGTAAGCGGCGCTGAACCCCGATACTTATGGCCAAGCGTGAATTCCATAATGAGAAGAGGAATACCAGCAGTTATAAGAGCAAATAAGTACGGTAAAAAGAAAGCTCCTCCTCCATTTTCATAGGCGACATAAGGAAAACGCCAGATGTTACCTAGACCTACAGCAGAACCAATGGCCGCCAAAATAAAACCAGCACGAGTTCCCCATTGTTCTCTCCCGTTCATTGACTTCACCTCTCTCGTAAATTTGATAAAACACTTTCTATACTTGTTTATTCTGAATATTAACACTTTAGTATCGAATTTTTATGTTTTTTAGATAGCGCTTACATTTTACATAATCCTGTTGCGCTGTGCTTCAGTAAAGCTGTAAACAGGAAACAAAGGAGATAACAATCTATGTTTGTATAATTTTCCCAAAACAAAAAACCTTACTCAAGGAGGCACTATAAAAAGGTCGACTTTCACCTTTTTAGTAGCTCTAATAAGTAAGGTCTTTTTTCTGATTAGCAACTAGACACTGTTTCTCGTACATGTCTGTAAATCGTTGAAGTAGATATTTTATATTCACTACTAATTTGTTGTAATGTGTACCCTTTTTTATAATATAAATGGCGCCATATTGGAACCAATTCTTGAATCAAATCTGAGTTTGTTTTCTTACTTCTTACCTGCACTTTGTGGCGTACGTTTCGGTAAACCGTATCAGTGCTTACATTATATTTATTTGCAATCGCCTCAAAAGATAGACCTTCGCGATAAAGCTTTGCCCATTCACCTCTAAAGTGTTCATAAACATTATGATTCGTTTTCACGTTTAAGTGAACTTCATTTTTAATTTCGTTAAGAATTACTTTGGGATGAAAGTTATACACATCCCCTATTTGCTTTAATGATTGCCCTTTTTTATATAAAGCAATCCAAGTCCACTTTAAATCTTGAATAATTGGTTGTAATTCTTTATAAATATTATTCTTTACGGCAGTCTCACTTACGTTATGACTTCTTGCAATTTCAGCAAAACTTTTTCCTTTTCGGTAATCAGAAAGCCATTTATGAACATTTTCTTTAAATGGTGATCTCGTTTTTTTTGAAACAAGATGATTAATGTATCTTGACACCGTTTCAGGCTGCACACTATACCTTTTCGCTATCTTCGTAAAATTTAAACCTTCTTCATTATATAATTTAACCCATTCATCTTGTAAATGTAGATACTTTTTTGATGTTCCTCTCGGCATAAGCTACTCCTATCTCTCTTCTTTCGGAATAAAATATGGTACACGGGACCATATTCATCGTTTTGTTACGGTAGCCCGGCTATCTTTGTTAACGGCACTTTAGACCCGTGGCTTTGCGTCCCTATTTTTCAATAAGTTTGCCTTTATCATAAACAACCTGCTTATGCTATAATTTAAAACCCAATTGGAAATCTTACTTCAACTTGAGTCCCCTTATTTTCTTCACTTCTTACTTGAATTGAACCGTTATGCAACCATATAGTTTGATAACAAACCATTAAACCAAGACCAATCCCTTTTTCCTTTAGACTAAAGAATGGCTCACCTAGTCTCTCCAAACGGTCTTTACTTATTCCAATCCCATTGTCTGTTATCGTAACGAGAAGGGAAGACTCATCCGTTCGAACCTCAATGTTCACTACCCCATCTTGTACAATTGCTTCGGTGCTGTTTGTAATTATATGAGTAAATACCTCTTTTATTTTTATTGGATCACACATTATTTTCGGAACCTTTTCCTCATTCTCATGTATGATCTGTATTCCATCATACTTTCCTACTTCTACTATTACATCCTGTATTAATGCGTTCATATCGACTAATTTACGTTCATTCATTTCAGGTTTTGACAGAGTGAGAAACTCTTTCAGGACTTCCTCAATTTGTTGAAAAGAAGAATGGATCACATCAAAATAATCCTTTTTGATAACGCCTTTTTCAAATAGATGAATAAATCCTTTAATTGACGTAATCGGATTTCTAATCTCATGAGCAATCCCAGCAGCTAGTTCTCCGGCTACACCTATCTTCTCTGTTTTTGCTTGATTTTCACTAAGTAAGCAGTTCTCCTCTTTAAAGGATAGACTTTCATTTTCCTTTTGTATCGGTTCTACAGTAACCCCAAGCTTTGCTGGATTTTCTTGGATCTGTTGAATATTACCCATAAGTTCAACCTCTGGCACTGGTTTACTAAAAAAATAGCCTTGTCCTTCGTTACATAGATGTTGTTTTAGAAATTCAACCTGTTCCTTCGTTTCAATACCTTCTGCAACTACATTTAAATTTAAATTATGAGCCATTGAGATAATTGTTTTAACTATTGTTTCATCATCTTTATTTGAAAGTTCACGGACAAAAGATTGATCAATCTTTAAAGTATCAACTGGAAACTGCTTTAAGTAATTTAAAGAGCTAAATCCTGTCCCGAAATCATCGATACTAATTTTTACTCCAAGGCTTTTTAGCTCATGAAGGGTACCTATAGTTTGTTCAATATTCGTCGTCATACTTTCTGTTATTTCTAACTCAAGCAACTGCGGCTGCAACTCTGTTTCCTTTAGAATGTTTTCAATTGTTTGCACTAGGTTAATCTTATTAAATTGTCGTGGAGATAAGTTGACAGACATAACTATTTCATAGCCTTGTGATGATAATCTTTTATTTTGCAGACAAGCTGTTCTTAACGCCCATTCTCCAACGGATACAATTAACCCTGATTCTTCAGCAATTGGGATAAATGTTGCTGGCGAGACCATCCCCCACTTCGGATGATTCCACCTCATTAACGCTTCCACACCAACTACTTCGCCCGTCTTCAAACTTACTTTTGGTTGGTAATGCAACTCCAGTTCGTTACGTTCTAAAGCTGAGTGAAGATCCATTTCAATTGATAGCGGATTAATTGAACCAAGTTCTCGTTCTGAATAAAAGTAAAAGGTATTTCTACCCATTTTTTTAGCTTGATACATCGCATAGTCAGAATTTCGTGTAAGTTGTTCAACGGATTGTCCGTCTTCTGGGAACATACTAATCCCGATACTTGGGGATGTGAAAATATCGTAATCATTAATTAGAAAAGGATATGACAATGATGCAACAATATTTTTGGAAACATTAGCCGCAAGCTCTCTATTTGCATTTGTAAGGATGATAATAAATTCATCCCCACCTTGACGAAACAAAAAATCATTGTCAGCCAGACAAGATTTTAGACGCTTCGTTACTTCTTTTATTAATAAATCCCCTACGTGATGACCCATATTGTCATTTATGACTTTAAAACGATCCAAATCAATAAAAAGAATAGCTAATTCCTCATGTTCCCTTATTACATTAGAAAAGTTTTTTTCTAACATGAAACGATTAGGCAATCCTGTTAAATAATCATGATAGGCCATTTTTTGTATTTCCTCTTCCTGTGTTTTCCTGCTGGAAATGTCACGATAATTTATGACAATACCGTTTACATTTTCATCTTCAAGAAGGTTTGTCACATACGCTTCACAATATATAAACCCACCATCTGAGGTTTTGATTTTCAGTTCACCTCTTTGTGTAATATTAGGCCGGTTCAAAACCGAATAAAATAAATTTTGAGCTGCTTTCAAATCCTCTTTGCAAACAAGCTCAAAAACAGTCGTTCCGTTCAACTTACAAGGGTCATAGCCCAAAACTTGTTCTACAGCAGGACTTTGATATTTAATGATTCCGCGGTGATCAATAATTCCTATAACATCCGTTGAGCGGTTGATGAGTGACTCAAAGCGCATTTCACTCTTTCTTAGTGCCGCTTCTAGTTCTTTCTTCTCAGAGATATCTTTTGCCACACCATAAACACCTAATATCTCACCTTTTATTTTTGCTGGGACTACTTTTACACTTACATATTTTATATTTCCATTTTCGTGCATAACTCTTATTTGCCGTTCTTGGTCCTTGCCTCTTAGCGCATTGAAAAAATAACCTTTTACATCTGCTACATCTTCTTGAAAAATATAGTCTGTAAAATGAGAATATAATAGCTTATCTTTTGGATACCCAAGTAACTTCACTAATCCATCGTTCAACTCAACAAATTCTCCTGAAGTATCTAAAAGAAATAAGGCTTCTGGATAAGCAGAAAAAAGGTCAGTATAAAGAAGTTCTTTATTGATAGTTTGTAATTTTTCACGGTTACGATAAGATACCTTATTCAAATTCTCACCTCATGTTCAATCATACTTACTTCAATGACTGTTTCTTTTGGACGTACATATTGATAACGATTGTTTGAAGAACCAACTGATTTCTTAATTACCTTCATCTTCGTTAATCTTTCGATCGTTTGTATTGATTTATGTTCTAATGAAAAACTACCCTTTTCTTTATTACAGCTAAGTATAAGTAGAATACATTGGTTTACTATATACATCTCATTTTTACAACTCATTTGTTTTTTCCCAACTTTGCTAAGGAATTTTTTCAAGACCATTTCTAAGTTTTATACCTTCATTTTCCTTTAAATTTACTTACTCGTATATCACCTGCTGCTCTCAATTTACTTTTAAAGGTTTGAATTCCATTAGGAGTGTTATCCTATAGGAAGTTTTTAAGATTATGGCATTCTTTAAAAATATGCACATCCCCTTTTTACCTAGGACTAAAAAGACAACTTATCCACTTTTATAGATTTAGGCTCTTCATAAATAGGAATGTATTCCTACACAAAACACAAAAAACCCGCCTTAGGCGGGTTTAGATTGGACTATAACCAAGTTGGTAAATCATAGCGATAGCTTGTGAACGATCACTAACTCCTAATTTTTGCAGAATTCGTGTAATATGATTTTTCACCGTATGCTCACTGATAAACAAATTAGTAGCAATTTCACGGTTATTAAAACCTTTTAAGACTTGATTTAATACTTCTATCTCACGTGATGACAAACCTAGCTTCTTCTTTAAAGTATCTGTGACATTAGTACTTTCTGATATAGGATTATTTTTGCTTGCGACTGGACGCTCCTCTTCAAAGGAAATCACCGTTTCAACCACTAATTGCTTTTGGATATACGAGGTAAACTGTTCTCTTAAGTCATAATCAATCGATTCCAATTCATGAATCGACTCTAGTTTTTCATCATCACTTGAAAACTTGTATACGAGTGCCAAAATTTCACTTTCTCGACTGCTCGACTCTTTTTGTTCAAGGACGCGGAAACACCCTTCTAAAATTGAAAGCGATTTATTATCACTTAAATAACCTTTCAGAAACTCAAACTCATAACATACTAAACCACTGATTTTTACCAATGTACGATTACGTTCATTTAAATAACTAATGAAATCCTTAACATGCATTTTTATTTTTTCAGCTAGTTGATACTTCACTTCATTTTGCTGGCGCAGCAATTCATATAACAAGTTGATTATATAATCATCTGTTCCTGCAGCATCTCCATTTTGACACAGATGGATGGAAATACTGCCGGCTATAGCTAGACTCGATAAGAATGGTTTGAATTTCTCAGGGCTATTACCTGGTGATAACCCAACACACAGCACACCATACAATTGGTCGTTATAACGCAGGGGGAACTCCAACACCTTTGTTCCCCAGCTGGTTTCCTGTTGAATTGGCTCTTCCCAGTTTACAATCTTTGACTTTGAAAAAGCTCTTACGGCAACTTCATAACCGTAACCATTTATTTCTGTAGACTTCAGTCCTCTTGAAACAATGTCTACTTTAGATTGATTTACCTCAGGTTTAAAGACAATACAGGCAAACGGACCTCGAATAATATTAATGCTTATATCAACTAAAATGTATAAGACCCTTTTTATCTCTTTAACTGTTGTCATAACACGAAATACTTCGTTGAACGTTGACAATTCCATTAAATG
Source organism: Halalkalibacter alkaliphilus (assembly GCF_023555415.1). Lineage (GTDB taxonomy): Bacteria > Bacillota > Bacilli > Bacillales > Bacillaceae_D > Halalkalibacter > Halalkalibacter alkaliphilus. The sequence goes on from NZ_JAKRYL010000021.1 coordinate 54,035, forward strand.
ATTGTGTAAATTTTCTTTTAAGTGCTGGGATGTCACTAGAACACTCAAAAGAGAAGAATGTATTTTTAACTGGTCTAGAAATCGAGTGTCCGTTATTTCTTTGTTTAAGCTGCCACCAAATAAAATGCCAATGACCGTTTTATCCTTATAAATAGGTACACAAAATAAACTTTTAGGCTCGATACGGTGTCGCCTAAAAAAGTTAACTCTCGGATCATTACTGACATTTTGCCAAAATTGAAGTTGCTCTGTTGCAAGAGTATGACCTAGAAAACCTTCCCCCATTAAAAAGGTCAACCCTTTAAGCTGGTCTGTATTGCTTCCATGAAGTGTTTCAATATGATACTCTTCGTTTTCTTTTTCAACTGCTAATCCAATAAACTCAATTTGATGATGTAAATGATACATCTCCTCTATGAAAGAAGAAGGATTTGCTTGATCCAAACGCATTGACTCTAAATTTCGATACAAAAAAGCAGTGCTCTCATCCTCATGCTTAGTTACTATTCCAAACTTAAAATAGGTCTCAGCTATATCAACTAATTTCCCTATCGTTTGACATCTCTCATTAATCTCATCATCTGATAGTTCGGGTACTTCCTTAATTGCCTGTTCCAGTCCTTTTATTTCTGGGAAGTTTCTTTTGGCATATTCACAAACAAATGGACGTGCAGACATTTCCATAAAATATCCTGCAAGAATAAAACCAACATGTTGAGGGCTTGTCCTGATAGGAGAAACGATAATTTTCAAGCCCATGCGGTTATCAATAACGGTTGGTTGACGAATGACCTTTAACGGATTTATAAACTCCTGATAATATTTGTTTTCCCCCCAATGATCATGAGTAATCCTTGATATAGAATTATGATTAGATACATGTGTTAGTTCGTTTCCATCTTCATCAATAATCACAACACCTAAATCAGCTAACAACGCATAGGCATCCTGAATATCTTGAAGAAACGTTATATTTCGTCCCATAACTCCTCCTTTTGCAGATCGATTGTTACAGGCTGGATATATCGGTAAATTGCACTTTCCCCTGTGCCAATTACCTCTAAAACCATAGTTGAAACTAATTGATCTAGTACTCCCATTAAATCATCGGTATTCCGTCCTAGTCGTGCAGCCAACCCTTTAACGGTTTCATACGCGTAGGGGTTTTCTTGAAAAAACATAGTACACTCTACTTGTAACGGATTTAAGTGATAAGAAACCACAGCTCTTTCCCCCCTATAGTAACCTTATATACGGTTTTGTTTGAACATTTTCCACAAGTAAAGGTCGAGACATATTACCTTGCGGCGACTTTTTCAATTGGAAATATTGATAGTTGCCGTCTACCCATGTTTGAAATACACCATGACACGTTCTCTCTAGAAAACTTGCTGTTTCCAAGCCTATTTCAGTAAAGTTACTTAAGGCAATCATGCTCATATTCGCCGCACTGATAAAGGCAATTTCTTCAGTAAGGTAACTTTTCACAAATTCTTTCCCTCTTTGAGAAACGATTGTATTAAGATCATTAAATAAGAACCATTTCTCCCCGTTTTCTGCACTCTTTGAAACTGCAACATTCAGTTTCTCTCGAATGACTTGACTGTATTCTTCGTTATTCATATGCTTTACATCAATGACAGCTGACCTATACGCTTCAGGGATTGGACGATCATAGTGCTCGATAAAGTAAATCTTTTGCTTCCTCACTACTTCTTCTAACTCAACACCATATAGTCGATAGATATGTTCAAGATCATACAGGCTTGATAAACTAGATAAAATAAGGATGACATGTTCCCCAGCAAGAATCCGGCTTGCCACGATGGAAGCTAAAAAGTATTTATAATTAGCCTTACTATTCGTATCTAAAACAAATGCTGTTCCCCTAGGGATCCCGCCAGACAGCAGCCTATCTAAAGCTGTGATTCCTGTCGTTACATTTGTTTGGTTATCTGTTACAACCATATCTTCGAACATAGAAAGTGCAGGGACTAAATACATCCCTTCATCGGTTAACCGGTAAATATGTTCTCCCTCTTTAATCCGGCAGCCGCGCATTTTTAGAACTTCCAATGTTCTTTTTCGATAAATGGAATTATGCTCTGTTAACGAAAGCCTAATCACACCATCCACAACATAACTTACAAATGGGATTTCATTTTTATTAAGAGAGATCTGTTCATGAATTAATAAAGAAGTTAACGAATACTTCCTTAGTATATTTCTTAACGTATATACCGTTTCTCTTTTCTCTACTTGATTATCAATCCCAAAATGAAGCAAATTTAAACTATCTATAACAACCCGTTTACAATCAATCTCCCTGATAATCTGTTCAAAAATGCCGTTTGGCTGTTTCATTTGACTTATTAATACATCTGGTGACAAACAAATGACACGCAGCTTATTTTCTCGTTCTAACGCTTTTAAATCCCATCCAAATGACAGCATTTCCTTATACATCTGATCAGGAAATTCTTCAAATGTTATATATACGCCAGCTTCACTGTGATTTTTTGCACCATCATATAAAAACTGCATTCCCAAAATAGTCTTACCTGTTCCTGGTGCCCCGTCTAGTAATATGGAAGAACCAATAGGGAAGCCACCAGTTAAAATAAAATCTAATCCCTCAATTCCAGTCGTTGTATATGTAACCATTACAAAAAAACACTCCTAACTTCTTAACATGACAAAGACATACATTTATTCGAATACTTTATTTAAGGTTTTTTAAATACATCTACTATTATCATTATACTACTTATTACTGTTTACTTCTTGCCTTATTAGATTCCAATTTAATTAGTTTTCCCTTTTTAAAAAAACATAAACTCGACATCCCGAATTTTCTGGGGAGTTGTCACACTCACATGAAAATTGAGTACGATGAATTAATATAGAGGTTTTCGATGATGGAAGGAACGTTTGAAAAGGAGGTGAAAGCATGGCTAGATATAGGAGAAAGCCCGTTATCATTGAGGCTGTTAAAATCACTAGAACGATTACTATTGAAACAGCAGAAGGCTCAATGGTTGGGCGTCCCGGTGACTATCTTATTACAGATACGAACGGTGAACAGTATCCTTGTAATGCGGAGAAATTCGAAAAAAGTTATGAACGTGTTAAAGATGGGAAAGACGTTACCACTTTTATCAAAAGAGCACTAAGAAAAGTAAAAAGAAAGTCTAAAGAGTTCTTCGTGAAAACACAAGGGTAAAGAATGTTGATTTTCTATCCTCACTTGTAGCAAATCGTTGTTTGTAATTGGAGCAACATTGTTCAAACGAGGGTTTTCTTTTTGTTAAGAATCACTCTTATGACAAAAGCCTAGCTTCGAATGAAACTAGACCTCTTCCGGTATTATTAGCCTTTTTTCACTTTCTTTTTACAGCTACATATCCTGTCTCTTCGATAAGACGTTGCCCTTGTTCCGATAAAATCCACTCAAGTAAGACATCAACATTCGGATTGTCACTTCCTGCTGTAATCGCATAAAATTCTGAAGCGAAAGGATAAGAATCACTGCGGATCGTTTCTTTATCTGGATACACGCCTTCTATTTTGAGGTGGCGGATTTCTCCGTTTTTCACCATTTCATTAGAAAAGAACCTAAACGTATATCCTATTGCATTTTTGTAATTTTTGTAGCTAGAAACTTCTTCAAATACGCCTCCCATACCTGATACGACATCTTCAGTTGGAGGATCTGCAATCGGGACATCCCCCATTATTTTCTCTAATGCCGTTTGACTTCCACTGTCAGCTGGACGTTGAAAGGCACGGATGGAATCATTTGCTCCTCCGACTTCACTCCAGTTTGTTATTTCTCCTGAATAAATACCTTGTATTTGTTCAACCGAAAGCCCTGTTACAAGATTGTTTTCATTTACAAAAAAGACAAACGCCTCTTGACCAATTGGAGTCATCTCAAGTTCGACCCCACGCTTTTTCGCTTGCTCCAATTGGCGTTTTGATGGAGCAGCAACAAAGATCATATCCACTTTTCCGTTTAATAAGTTTTGAAATGCCTCCCCTGTCTGGTTTGACATCACTTCACTTTGATGAACATTATATTCTTTTTCTGGATAAGTCGCTCTCGCAAAGGCAGAATAGACTGGATACAAAGCTGTAGCTCCATCGAGAATCGGGAGATCCCCTTCTAGTTTTACATTTGCAGGTTCGTCTAAAGCAACAACATTTGTATCATCATGAAATGGTTGATACCCATATAAATTATAATCTTGATCACTTACCGTCACGATACTTCGTTGATAACTTTCAAAAATCTCATACACGGCAATAGAAATGAGACACAACGCAAGAAAACTCATTACCGTTATCTTCAACGTCTTTGGTTTTAGCAGTCGGAAGATGACAATAACCGTAATCATCATTAAACTGACCGATACAACGACAATCAGTGGTGTATAAAAGGTTATCCCACCCATAAGCAAACTAATGACAGCCCCTACATAGCCGATAACACCTAGAATAACGACCATAATCAATGCGAGGATAAAATTGAGAACTAGGTTGGATTTCATTAAAAAACTCCTTTTCAAACAATATGTTATGAATCTACTCTCACTTTACCATAATCATACAATTTAATAGCTTTCTTTTACGATAAAAAGGGTCAACCTCAGTTAGAAGTTGACCCTTTTTATATTATGCATTTGCACTCACTTTTTTTAAGACCATCACTGTTACAATCAGCAATGCAAAAGCAACTACTAAACTCAGTACTACGCTTGTCGTAAATCCTAATACTAGATAAGAGATTACTGTAATTCCAGCTGCAATGAGTGCATATGGAAGCTGGGTAACAACGTGATCAATATGATGACTTCCTGCTCCTGTTGAAGAAAGAATCGTCGTATCTGAAATCGGAGAACAATGATCACCAAAGATCGATCCAGCTAGAACCGCTGCCATCATCGGTAAGATCAATGTAAGATCAATGACCGCTGCCATCTCACCAGCAATTGGAAGTAGTAAGCCAAATGTACCCCATGATGTACCTGTAGAAAATGCTGCAAAACCAGCAATAACAAACAAAATGACTGGTAAGAACATTGGAGGAAGGTTTGACTGTTCAACAAGTGACGCTAAATACGTTCCTGTCCCTAGATCACCGATAATTGAAATAAGTGTCCATGCAAAGAACAAAATATAAATGGCTGGCAGCATTGACTTCATCCCAATAACTAACGAAGCTCCAAGTCCAGTACCTGATTTCGGCTTAAACACGTTCAAAATGAGGGCAATGGCTAAGCCGAACAAACCACCATATACAAGGGCTGACGCCACATCTGTGTTTTCAAAAATCGTCAAAATTGTTACATCGCCTTCTGTCCCTTCAATACCTGTTGTCACCATAAAAAATATTGTACCAGCAATTAACGCAATGATCGGCCATACTAAGTCGCCAACCTTGCCTTTTTCACTTGCTGCAATATCATCTTGAGCACCAGGAATCGGGCCAAGGTTTGCATTAAACAATTCACCTGATTTCTTCGCACGTTCTTCATGAGCCTTCATCGCACCAAAATCAAGATTGAACCATGCTACAGCTAATACAAGCCCAATTGCTACTAATGCATAAATGTTCATAGGGACCATTAATAAAAATGCTTGCAATGCTTCATATTGAGTAACAGAATGCGTTGCAAAAATCCCTGCAATAATCGCTATAATATAAGCTCCCCAACTTGAAATTGGCGCAATTACACACATTGGAGCTGCCGTTGAATCGACCAAATACGCTAGCTTTGCACGAGAAATACGGTGTCGATCGGTTAACGGACGACTTACATTTCCGACTGTCAAACTGTTAAAATAGTCATCAATGAAAATAATAAGACCTAAAACAACCGTTAATAATTGTGCACCAACACGCGTTTTCACACGCTTCATTGCCCACTCACCAAACGCCCGACTTCCACCTGAACGGGTAATAAGTGCAGCCATCATGCCTAGTAATAATAAGAAAAGAACGATAAAGAATTCCCACGTATTTATAGCAAACCCTTCATCAATAATGGCACGAGTCACCGTACTAAATGTAATGTGTTCCACATCAAAATCAAAAATGATCCCCATCACAATGCCATAAATATTCGCAGTTGCTGCAAGTGGATTAAAATTATTAACCATTAAAGCCCCAACAATAGCACCTGTACCAAGTGATAATAGCACTCTTCTAGTAAGAATAACCATCACAAGAGCTAATATTGGAGGGACTAAAGATAAAATAGATGATTCCATAATGATACCTCCTAAAAATGTATGGTAGTTACATAGATGAAGGACTAACTGCAATAGAAATATACAACTATGAGTGCTCCACTCTAACAACTGATATTTTGTGGAGCAAAGAGACATAACGAAAGATCCTTATTTGTTCCGTTACTAGTCCCTTTTCCATAGAAAAAAGCGATAGTGGATAACCCACTATCGCCTAACATCCGCGCGTGAATCCCCATAATCATGGTAGTCCTCCATAACTTGTCTGCTCCAAGTTATGACAGCTCTGCACTTATTCAATACAGATCCAGCAAAAGCAGCCTGACCTCTACTTCCACTTCGGCGACGGCCCCTTTCCCTTTCCCTCAACGTTGTCATCCTTAGAAAAGATACTCTTAGCAATCGCGCCTCTACCTCATCGTAACAATGAGGCACCTCTATTTAATTACCAATTATGGATATTATCATGTTTCTTCTTTATTAGCAATGTTAAATTCAACCACTAGCTCTTCTTTCTCTCATACGTACGAAACTCATGACGATAACGATTTTTCTCGTCAACAATCCCTTCTTCGACAGAAACGATTTCCCACTCATTCTCATCAATTTCTGGGAAAAATGTGTCGCCTTCAAAGGTCTCATCAATGTATGTGACATACAATCTATCAACATGATCCCAAAAAAGCATGAACACTTCTGTTCCACCTATGACAAAACATTCTTCATCTTGCTTTGCTATATTTAATACTTCTTCAATCGAGTGTACAACTTCACAGCCTTCTGCTTCATATTGTCTATCTCTTGTTAACACAACATTTCTTCGCTTTGGCAATGGTCTGCCAATCGACTCATACGTTTTTCTTCCCATCACAATCGTATGGCCTGTCGTAACTCTTTTAAAATACGCCAAGTCTGCTGGGAGGTGCCATGGCAATTGATTTTCTTTTCCTATTACCCGTTCTTGATCCATTGCAACAACAAATGAAATCATATGTACTATCCCCTTTTCTAACCTTCTTTTTGTTTTATCGTATCATAATTTAGCCGCGCAACAATATTATTGCCCTAATAGACAGTAACTTGCTCCATTCCACGCAGACCATCACATCTCGCCATAAACTGTTCTTCTGTATTTTATTATGTTAACGGATTAAAGCTTTTTACCTATTTTCCATAACTTTTCCTTTATTTAGGTTGACAATTACAGACAAAAGAATTTATAATTATAAATGTAAACGCTTTCAGTTTTTTTACTTCGGTATACTTTGCAAAAGGGGAGTGTTCGTATTGTCCTTGAAAACATTGTCTCAATTCGATAAGGAAAAAATTATCGATACCCTTTTAGAAAATCAATTTTTCAAAATGCCTGATGGCCGTCAATTATATGAAGCAACAGAAGAAGAGTTAAGATTACTTATATGCTCTGAACTTGAACAAGGTAATCACCATATATTTTTCTAACTAAAATTATTGCCTGTATCATTTAGATACAGGCTTTCGTGGGGCTATCTCAAAAGGTCAAAAACTTTTTGAGTCACCCCTTTTCTTTACTTATTTATATCCATCAGGATTGCTATCTTGCCATCTCCACGAATCGGCACACATTTCTTCAATCCCTTTTTCTGCGCTCCAGCCTAACTCTTCTTTTGCCTTAGATGGATCTGCATAACAAATCCCTACATCACCAGGTCTACGCTCAACAATTGAATATGGCACCTCACGATTGGAAGCTTTTTTAAATGCTTCCACCATCTCAATAACACTGTAGCCATTTCCAGTTCCAAGATTATAGGCCTGTGCTCCTGTTGTTGTCACTATCTTTTCAAGAGCTTTTAAGTGACCTTTGGCAAGATCCACGACATGAATATAGTCTCTGACTCCTGTTCCGTCTACCGTTGGATAGTCGTCCCCAAATACTTTTAATTCCTTTAACTTTCCAACAGCTACTTGGGTAATAAACGGCATCAAGTTGTTCGGAATTCCGTTAGGGTCTTCTCCAATTCTACCGCTATGATGGGCACCGATCGGATTAAAGTAACGAAGCAATGCTATGCTCCACTCTTTGTCTGATACGTATAAGTCTCGTAAAATTTCCTCAATCATAAGCTTTGTACGTCCATATGGATTGGTAGCACTTAGCGGGAAATCCTCTAAAATTGGTACACGATCTGGCATTCCGTACACCGTTGCCGATGAGCTAAAGACGATGTTCTTCACGCCGTAGGCTTGCATCAGTTCACAAAGAACCAACGTTCCTGTAATGTTTGTATGATAATAGTGAAGCGGAATTTCAACAGACTCCCCCACTGCCTTTAATCCTGCAAAATGGATAACCGCTTTAATGTTATGTTCAGCAAATACTTTCTCTAAAGCTTGCTTGTCCAATAGATCTACCTCATAAAACAGAAAATCCTTCCCGCTTAGTTCTTTGATACGATCAATCGATTCATATTTGCTATTTGAAAGATTGTCAACGACGACAATTTCATACCCCGCCTCTAACAGCTCTACACACGTATGGCTCCCAATATAGCCCGCCCCGCCTGTTACCAATATCACAAAACTCACTCCATTCATAAAGTCCCGAAAAAAGAGTTCAAAAACATTTCCCTCCTCATTCTCTTGGTAATATCTTACCATATTGATAAACACTTTAATAGAAAGAGAGCACTGAAAAAGGTGTGGTTTTCAAGGCCACTGAAAAAGGTACGGTTTTGACCTTTTTCAGTGGCTTTAAGCAATGAGCGGAACCGTTGCTTTGTCTTAAAGCCTGCTATGAGTGAGTTTCTCATAGCAGGCGCACAACGTGTGGAGCCATTGCTGCTTCCTCAATTTAGCTACAGAGACTTTTTCAGTTCTCTCTATAGAAACCATTTCACCCATCCAAAAATCGATAGCCAAAGTGGAATACTTAATGCAATTCCCCAAAATAAACCGACAAATACATCTCCATCATACTGTTCCATCGAATCAACCTCCTCGTTATATTAGTCTTGGCACCTTACCGATGTTTCAAACGAGGAACTATTGCCATATGAAAATAAGTTTGAAAAGCAGCCATGATGACTAAACTGCTAGTAATTGAACTGAAAAAGGTCGCCCTTTCCTTTTTCAGTTCAATCTATGCAATGTGCAGAGCCGTTGCCTTTATTAAGCCTTTTATGAGAGGGGTTCTCATAGAAGGCGCGCAACGTGCGGAGCCATTGCTACTTAATCAACTGAAAAAGGTCGCCCTTTCCTTTTTCAGTTCAATCTATAACAAGGAGGTGTGTCTACTTGGCTTTATGGTTGTTCATAACTTGGATCATTCTCTTAGCTATATTGCTTTTTACACAAAGCGCTAGTGATTTTCTTCGTCATGGGCATCTTCAGTTTGCTTTTACTAATGCCCCCCAATTTTCAGGCTTTTTCCATATGTATTCGTTTGTTGATGCAAGTTTCTACTTTTCTATACAAAAACTTGGCCATTTTATTGCTTTTTTTATTTTGGCATTTTTAAGTACAACTGTTTTTCGAACAATCGTAGGCGCTCTATTCTTTTGCTTCTTTCTCGCATTTTCAACAGAACTTATCCAGCCATTTTTTAATCGAGACGGAAGATTGCTAGATATATTGATTAATGTGTCCGGTACCATGAGTTACTTATTCCTGTATGCCCTCTTTCATAAACGTAAACCGATAAACTTGCCCGAAGTTCAATCTAGTTAGGAGGATATTATGATCAGAGCAGTTATTTTTGGAGTGTTTTTCGTTTTTCTTTGTGTTGCTATTCCTGGTTTTTTGGGGTTTTACCAAAGTTCTAATCAAACACCCGAGCAACTAACTGAACCACAAAGTGAACAGCAGATTGAAGAGGAAATCGAGACAAAGTCCAAACAATACGACTTCAATGAACAAAGTAAGAATGATGAAGTAGAGGACCAACAACTAGAAGGAGATGACTCTAGTGACGAGCTCGTTTTTTCTAATAGAGATGAGGCTATTGAAGCCGTGTTGGAACGATTTTCACTGACCGAATTAATTAGTATTTTTACAAGTGTTCGTAATGGTGTTGATGAACAAAAGCGGGATGAATTGGTTGCGAAACTACAGGAGCAATTTACAGATGAAGAAATTGAGGCGTTAAAAGTAATTGGTTTTGCCGAGTTAGAAAAAGTTCTTCAATAAGCATTTACATATGCCCAAAACGCCTAGAGCTTCATTCACTACTAGGCGTTTTTCTTGTAATCAAATGAACGTTTTATACACTTTGTTCCTTCCGTAGTCGAGTGAGTGGCGGTTGCTTTGTTTTCATCTTTTTCGTGAAGTAGCTATGCATAAACATCCCGATTACAATAAGACTCATTCCAATCATTGCCATTCCATTTGGTAAAGGGGTCGATAGCAACGCAATCTCTCCCATTAACACAAAAAGAACTTGAGTTGATTGGGTTGCTTCAACTGCGGCAAGCTTCTTCTGGTTTCCTCTTACCCGGTCCGTAGCAATAAAAAACAAAGTCGTTGCAATGACTCCTGAACTTATAGCAACAATAAAAGATTGGAGAATTTGATCTGATGAAGGAGCTCCAACTTGGATAAAAGCAACTAGACTGAGAACAAGCCAAAAAGGAATCGTAACTAACGTCATTCCAAAAACCCGTTGAAATGTATCAAGTCGCCCACCACAGACCTCCATCATTTTTCGATTTCCTAGTGGGTATGCGACAGCTGCAAACATAACGGGCAGAACACCGATCATCGCCGTTTGCATCGATACACCATTTGCATTCTGCAGTTGCATGAGAGCGACACCAAATAGAATCATTAGAGAAATACAAAACGCACCGAAAGGAATTTTTTGACGGACTTTTTGAATTCCTTTATTTGTCTGAACCGACTCCAAAAAAAGTGGAGCCAATAATGTTCCTGCAACGATAACTAATTGCCACGTTCCAGCTACAAGCCAACCAGGTCCATAGGCAGCTGCAAACGTAATCGGAGCATAAAATAAGACAAACCCAACAAAACTCCAGGCAAACCAAGGAATAGGCTGCTTCTTAATTTCAACTATTATTTGTTTGACATTATTTCGAAACAAGACAATTAGAAATAAAAAAGGAAGCATAAAAAGAAACCGTAATGATGAACTCCACATCCAACTTCCTCCCGCTAGTTCCATCGAGCGGTTCAGAATAAACGTAACCGCAAAAAACATCGCAGCAAATAACCCTAGTGTAATTTCCTTCATATTCTCACCTTCCAGAAGAAGCAATGGGTATAGTATAATATACTAACAAATAACTATAATATACTCCTAATTTTGGAAAAGATCCACTTATATATTATGTAAAAAACCTAAGCAAGGGAGGAATTTATTTGGAGCGCTCATATCAAACAGACGCAGAAAGATTGGCCATACAAGTGGGATTGACTTTAAGAAAAATAAGGCAGCAGCGTGGATTAAGCTTGCAGCAACTAGCTGATCTTACAACTGTCAGCAAACTTACATTAGGGAATATTGAGCGCGGTGAAGCAAACCCATCACTCTCAGTCATTTGGAAAATTGCCAATGGTCTTGAGATCCCAATATCACTTTTGCTAAATGAAGACAGCGACATTAAAATTTCACGTAAACATAAAGGAAACAAAGTAGTAAGCGCCAATGAAGCATGTACGTTAGAACCAATGTTTGACGTTTCAACATTTGGATCAAGTGAAATTCACAGAGCATTCCTCAAACCAAGAAGCGAATACAATCCAGGCGCCCACCAATTAGGTGTAGTCGAGTATGTTACCGTTATGTCTGGGGAACTATTGATTCAAATAGATGGTGAGTCGTTTCATATGTATGAATATGACTCCATTACATTCAATGGAGATAAGGAGCATACATATATAAACCCAACTGATCGTACGACTGTCCTACACTTCGTAATGACATATTCGAAGTCATAGCGGGTAAGCAAATAAAAAAACGCTAGGATAACCTAGTCGTTTGGTGGGTGGTGGACTCTTACAAGCAAAAGAGTCCTCCTCTCTTATATATGTTTTGGCATCTGTTGTTCACAAATGTTAATCATCTCTTCAAGCACATCGCTTTTGCTTAACTCTGTCCAAGGAATCTCGATACCTTTTCCAGGGGCTAAAGCTCTTCCTCTATATTGTTGGTCCTCACTCATCGCAATGTATATATCCCAACTCCAAGACTTTAAATTGTCTTTAATTGAGTCTCCTTTTTGTTTAATCTCCACTAAATAATGATTTTTTACTGTAAATTCTTTATGGTTGTCCATCTGATCTGCACTCCTCTCTTTAAGTAACTAAATTCGCCATACTTTCTTATTTCCCTATAAGAATCGTCCTACAATTACCGACATAATTCTTTTATTCCCACTATCTTAAAATACTAATTGGCATTATTCGACACGTTCTATGGAATAAAATAACTTATTTCCACGAATGATATTAAAAAGAACATGAGTTGACCTCAATTATTACCGCGCAAACGAATATGAAGATAATCTTCCTTGAGGTCTTAAAAAAGGAGGACTGAATGAAAAAAATTCCAGTTGGCAGCTATTTTTATTTTGTTGCCGCACTACTATGGCTTTTCTTAGCCTTTACTGATTTCGGAACTTGGTCTATGAGAGTCTATATTGCCTTATTTTTTCTCTTTTTAGTGATTGGCATTATTAATTGGCGGATGACGGATCGGGCGAATAAAGATTAGAACGATCTGAAGCTGGTTGTTTTATTATTATTTCCATCAAAAATAAACTAGTTAAGGAAGCCACTGAAAAGGTACAAATCAACCTTTTTCAGTGCCCTCTATTAAGTAGCAATGGCTCCGCATGCTGCGCGCCTGCTATGAGAAACCCACTCATAGCAGGCTTTTCAAAAAAAGGCAGCAGCTTTGCACATTGCTTCGAGGGCACTGAAAAGGTACAAATCAACCTTTTTCAGTGCCCTCTAGTTAAAAAGAGGTGTTGTATGAATCACGATGTAGATTACGATCGAGATGGTGACAGAGAGGATGCCCTATCCGTTACATCTGTCATGCAAGCGTTACAGTCAAGTCTTGAGCAGGAGGAAGAAATGATGAGAAATTATTTAATCCTTGCTGAGCGAATTCACGATAATGATGTGCTAAAGACAAGGTTAGAAAACTTTGCAGAAGGAAATGCGAAGCGTTCGAGACAGTTAATTGATGAACTTTCACTAAACGAGTAACTCTTTAGCCTTACTAACCACGAAACTCGGCCATTCATGGTCGAGTTTTGTGTTAATACATCCCCTTCCAATTTCATTGTATTTTTTTCCCACTTACACAAACAATAATAAAATAAACTCGCATTGAAAGAGGAAGGAATTATGTTAAAAAAATTCCAAATAACGAGAAAAATTCACTCGTTAAAAAATAAAGCAAATAATCATAAGGAAAGTCAGTCTACCAACACTCTTCACCCAAACACCGAAAAAAATTTAAGTCTATTAAAAAACTCTTTAGGATCAAGTTCCGATTTACGCTATCGAGAATTTCAAGTGTCTGATCAGCATTCCATTCGTATATTAATTTGTTATGTTGATGGATTAGTTAACGAAGATTTTATTAACCAGTACTTAGTTAAACCATTAATGGAGTCTGATGATACTACCAGTCACCCCCAAAAGGAAGACTTTTATAAGTTTGTTAAAAAAAGAATTTTAAGTACCTCTAGTTTGAAAGAAAGCAATCTCATCGATGATGTTGTCGATGGTGTTTTAACTGGGGAAACTGCGATCTTTATTAATGGCTATGATTCTGCTTTGCTTATTGGAACACAAGGCTTTGATGCTAGAAATGTTGAAGAACCAGATACTGAATCTAGTGTCCGCGGGTCACGTGAAGGTTTTAATGAAGTATTAAAAGTAAATACTTCATTAATTCGTAGAAAAATCACTAATCCTAATTTAATCTTTGAAGATATGAAGCTTGGGAAACAAACCAAAACGAAAATTCGAATTGGTTATATAAAAGGGATAGCTGATACAAAAATTGTTGATGAAGTTAGAAATCGTCTTGAGCGAATTGATACGGATGCAATTTTAGAATCAGGCTATATCGAACAATTTATTGAAGATCATCCTTATTCTATCTTTCCGACCGTAGCAAATAGCGAAAAACCTGATAAAGTTGCAGCAAAAATGTTAGAAGGACGAGTGGCAATTTTTTGTGATGGGACCCCTTTTGTGTTAACCGTCCCTCATTTGTTTATTGAAACACTGCAAGTCGGAGAGGATTATTATTCACGGCCGTATCTAGCGTCCATTATGAGGTTATTACGTGTATTAGCTTTACTATTAACGATTGCAACACCTGCTTTATTTGTTGCGATTGCCACTTATCATCAAGAGATGGTTCCCTCTCTTCTACTAGTAACCATGGCCGCTGCGGAAGAAAAAGTTCCCTTTCCTATCTTTATCGAAGCCTTTATGATGATTATCGTTTTTGAGTTACTGAAAGAAGCCGGTGTTCGAATGCCTCGTCCTGTCGGCTCCGCTATTAGTATTGTCGGGGCTTTAGTTATTGGTGAAGCAGCCGTTCAAGCAGGGATTGTTAGTGCACCGATGGTCATTGTTATTGCCCTTACAGCTATTGCCGGTTTTGTTGTCACTGCTTTAAACGATGCCGTTGTGTTATCAAGGTTTTTTCTTCTATTTTCGGCTGCCTCATTTGGTTTTTATGGTATTTTAATGGCAACTCTTGTCATACTTGGTCATATGTGCTCACTGCGTTCCTTTGGTTCACCTTACCTAGCACCTGTAGCACCGATTATCGTAAGCGAATGGAAAGATGCTCTCATTCGCTTGCCATTATGGGCTCAAAAATCAAGACCTCAATCTGTGACTTGGATGAAATCGAAAAGAGAAAAAAGTCTAAAGAATCAACCAAACCATCCTCAAATTCAAAAAGGAGAATGATAAAGTTGGGTAAAGCTTTTGTTCTCACCTTACTTGCTGCTATCGTTTTTATATCTGGCTGCTGGGATCGTCAGGAGTTAACAGAGATTGGATTTGTAGCAGCAATGGCTATTGATAAAGATCCCGAAACAGGTCTTTATGACCTTACATCCCAATATTTACGACCAGCAGCAGAAAGTACACTGACACCAACACCAGACAGACCCTATTTATTGGTTTCCACGACTGGTCAAACGATCTATGAAATGATGAGAAAAGCAAACCAAACGGTCGATCGGCAAGGCTTCTATGCCCATAATAAAGTCATCATTATACATGAAGATGTGGCCAAAGAAGGGATCACTCCTATTTTTGATTCGTTTGAAAGGGAAAAAGACATCAGAGGGCATGTTTGGGTTTGCATTGCTAAAGATACTTCCGCGAAAAGTTTATTAGACATTAAGGCCAACAATATTTCACGAATTCCTGCAGATTATTTAGAGGGATTACTAGATCAGAGTGAATTAAGTGCAGCTTCTATTAATGTACTTAACTTCTTTAAACAAACATTAGGAAAAGACCGAGATCCTGTAGCAGGAGTACTCTTACTCGAAGAAGCAGAACATGAACCTTTTGTACGAATTAAGCTTTCAGGTGGTGCTGTCTTTACTGACGATAAATTACAAGGATTTTTAGATGACATAGAAACAAGAGGATATCATTGGATTACAGCAAAAGAGCTTAATCAAATGGCAACGCTCGCTATCCCTTCTATCATAGAAAAAGACAAAATGGTTACTTTGCTCATTCAAGAATTAGAGGCACAAATTATTCCAAAGGTAAACGAAGGGGATCAAATTTCCTTCGTGATCGAAGTCCAGTCAAAAGGGCGATTGGCTGAATTGCAAGCAACAAATGGTGTAGACGATCGAAAAGCAATTCTTGATTACTTAGCAGATATAGAAAAAGAGGCAGAAAAGAAAATAGAAGAAGAAATAAAATTGGTCGTAGATAAAGCCCAACAAGATTTCAAAGCAGATATATTTGGATTCGGAAGAGAGTTAAATAAAGACTACCCTGAAGCATGGAATAAAGTTGAAGAAAACTGGAATGAGGTATTTGCTCAAGTACCATATACAGTACAAGTTGATGTGACAATTAGAAACTCAGGGTTAATCCAAGGTACCATTGAAGCTGAAGAATAAACCTTTAGCTTCAATGGTATTTTCGTCTAAAAAGGCGAAAAATCCCATGATAAAATATGATGATTACTAATATAGATGCATATAGACTTCCACCTACAAGCAGGATAGCCGAAAGGAAATCTTCTTTCAACAAGTTCATAATGTAGTTCATAATGGAGGGCATAAAAAGTCTCCTTTCTAATTTGAAGATCCTTGTTCCTTTTTTATAAACATAATAAACAGTAACAAAATAGGCAGAAAAGCAAAAATTAAAATTGAGTAGATTCCAGGTTCTCCACCTATCAGTCTTTGATCTGAAAAGCCTGGAAAACGGTAAACAGCGAACAGCGGAAAAATGAGACCAACAATGGTAAGAAGTCGTTTTGGGCTTTTTCCTTTATAAGCCCATGTCATCGTTAAACAAAAGGCCCAAAAATGCAATGCCGTTTTATAAAATCCACCAATAAACATTATAAAGACAGCTACACTATCTAAATTTGTAATAATATCAGCGATGTTTATGACTAGTATTACTTCTAATAAAGGAATTTCAGCTTTGCCAGCTAGCTCTGGTCCTAAAACAACTACCATAACGATCAATGATATAGTCAACAAAAAGGCTGAGAGACCTACTGCTAAAAAAGCCGTTAAACGTATTGATTGCTGTTTCGCAGCATAGTGCCAAAACATAAGGAACACGACCATTTCTCCAAAGGGAAACGCAACGACATGATGTAACTCAGCTATAACGGGCTCAATACCATCAGCTAAAACAGGCTGAAGTTCAATGATTTCAAACTCTCCTGATAGTACAGTAAACGTATAAATCAATAAAAGAAACAGAATAGCATACGGTGTTAGAATTTCTGCTGTTCTTCCAAGTACCTCAAACCCTAAATGTAAAATGTAAATCAAAACGAGCATAAATAAGTACAGGAGGACAATAAGAGGTGTCTCAGGTAAAGTAGTCAATTTAATCATGGCTCCAAATTCAAAGAAATTATGACTTGCTTGACTAAAGAAATAAAGGCCATATAGGAGAAGTAACGGTGTTGCCAGCTTTTTTCCTAATAAGTCCTCTAAAATTTCTGAGAAATTTTGATCTGGATATCGATTAGGGAACTCGGTGTAAACCCACAAAAGAATGAGTCCAATTAACGTAGCGAGTAGTATGACAATCCACGCATCTTGTTTCGCACCAATTCCTAAAGCAAACAACGTCGTACTGCCAACTTCAAATATTAAAATAAGGATAAACAGCTGTATATTTGAGATATAAATCATACTAATAGGTCTCCTAATATTTTCAAAGAAATACGTTCCTATAATTCGCAGATCTCAGTCATTTTTGGGTCCGTTCTTTTAGAAAAATGATCGTTAGAAGCAACACAGGAAGAAATGCAAAACAAAATATTATATATTGATTTTCTACTCCTATCCACCTTTGATCTGCTAGTGTTGGAAAACGAATATGAGAGACAATGGGTAGAAGAAGCCCAAAAATAGAGACTACCCATTTCGTTTTTGCACGTTTAACTAGCCATGATAACAATAAAACAAATCCCCAAAAGTGCAATGCTGTTTTATAAAACCCCCCAATAAACATTATGAACACTGCAAAACTATCTAAATTAATAATGATGTCAGCTATATTTATTGCTAATATTGTTTCAAGTAAAGGGATTTCTGCTTTCGCCGTCAAGTCAGGTCCTAAAACGGAAATCATCGTAATTAATGAGAGTAGTAACATTACGATAGAAAGCCCGACAGCCAACAATGCTGCTTTTCGAATTTTATGTTGGTTTTCGATATAATGCCAAAACATAAGAAACAAAATTAATTCACCAAAAGGAAATCCAATCTGGTTCACAGCCTCTTCTAGAACAGGCTGAATTCCTGTCCCTAAAACAGGTTGAAGCGCTGTAAAATCGAATTCACCTGAAAATAACGTAAAGATATAGATTGAGATTAAAAATATAATGACGTATGGAGTCAATATTTCCGCCGTTCTAGCTAATACTTCAAATCCTAAGCTCAGGATATAAATCATAACAAATGCAAATATAAATAAAACCACAATAAGCGGCGTTTGCTGCAAAGTAGTCAATTTAATAAGTGCACCGAATTCGAAAAAATTATAGGTTGCCTGACTATAAAAATAGACACAATATAGCAATAGTAAAGGACTTGTAAGTTTCTTTCCTAAGACATCTTGCAGGATTTCAGAAAAGTTTTGATTTGGATACATTTTAGCAATTTGTGTATACATAAATATAAGAAAGATACCAAACATTCCTATTAGTAACACAACGATCCATGCATCTTTCCCTGCCCCGATCCCAATTGCAAAAAGGGTAGTACTACCTATTTCAAATATTAAAATGAGGATAAATAATTGTATATTTGAAATCCGAGTCATATATATTCTCCTTAAGAATGATCAAGTACCTTCTTTCTTTTGTAACGCATGCATGACCGTAATAACACTTTACCCTCTCAAGTGCATACATCTCCCAGCTTCACCATAAGAAGAACTATTTATAACAAACGATAGTAAAAAAGAACTAGCCCCCGAGTAAACCGTATACGGATACTCGGGGGCTAAGACAGTTCCTGTAAATTTAGACAGCAACTGGTGCTTTAATTGCTCCATGTGGATGATAGCCAACCAGTTCGATATCTTCTATGTCAAATTCAAAGATGCTTTCTTTCGAGGCATTGAGTTTTATTGTAGGCAATTCACGCGGTTCACGTTCTAGCTGCGTCTTAATTTGCTCCACATGATTAGAATAAATGTGAACATCTGCTCCTGTGTAAATAAGCTCCCCTACTCCTAGTCCACATTCATGTGCAATCAAATGAGTGAGTAACGCATAAGAAGCAATATTAAATGGCAGGCCCAAAAACACATCGTTTGAGCGCATGTTAAACATACAGCTTAGTTTTCCATCTACAACATAAAATTGAAATGCGTAATGGCACGGTGGGAGTTGCTGGTTTTCTAACTCAGATGCACTCCAAGCATTACAGAGCAACCTACGTGAATCAGGGTTACGTTTGATTTCATTAATAATATATTGAATCTGATCGTATGTTTTCCCGTCCGCTCCTTCCCAGCTTCGCCACTGCTTGCCATATACATTCCCTAAATCACCAAAACGCGAGGCAAATTCATCATCGTTTAACACCTTGTCTTGATAGATACTTAATTGATCTTGATAGACCTTCTTAAATTCCTCATCTTGCTGACTACGAAGCCCAAAATTTGTCATATCTGGTCCCTTGTAGTCATCTGATTCAACCCATTTTTGAAATCCCCACTCATCCCAAATATGATTGTTATGTTCAAGAAGATAACGGACATTTGTATCTCCTTTTAAAAACCATAACAATTCACTAACAATCAGCTTAAACGGTACACGCTTTGTTGTCAGAAGTGGAAATCCTTCCTCTAAATTGAACCGCATTTGATGACCAAAAATTGAGATTGTTCCCGTTCCTGTTCTGTCTTCTTTTTTTGTTCCATTTTCTAAAATGTATTTGCAAAGATCTAAATATGTTTTATCTGCTTGGTTCATTATTTGTTCCCTCATTTCTGATGAATACCTTTGTCTATTTTAACAGATAAGTTCCTTATTAGCTAAAAAAGACCTACCTCCCAATAAAGAGAGCTAGGCCGTGTATTCCTTTAAACTAATCTGAAAATCTTCTTACGCTGTTGCTGTTTGTCCTTCTTTATCAGCCTTCTTCTTACGCATATATTGGATAGCGATTAGTAAAGCTAATAGCACAATTCCTATCGTATCTGTTATCCATGATCCATGGATAAAGACGAGTGCTGTCCCTAAGGCAAGAATTCGCTCATAGAAACGCAGCTTCACAAGGAAGAAATTTTGAATAAACACAACAAACGCAATGATCCCTAGTAATGCTGTAAAAATATTTTGTGCAATAACTGGCCAAGAATATAGACCCGCATTCTCAGGCAATAAGAGAATAACCGTGTTCGTCGCAAATACAAACGGCAGCAGCAATGCACCTGAATCAAACTTAAAGCCTTGGACACCGGTTCGAATTGGCTCTGAGTTTGCAATCCCAGATACCGCATATGCTGGTAAGTTGATCGGTGGTGTATCATCCGCTAAAATTCCGTAGTATAAAACAAATAAGTGAGCTGCCATAATAGGTACACCCATTTGAACAAGTGCTGGTGCAACCATTGCTGCAAGGATTACGTATGTTGCAGTTGTCGGTAAACCCAGTCCTAAAATTAAGCAAGCCACAAGTGTAAAGGCTAAGGCTAGATACAGACTATCCCCTGCAAAACCGACGATAATAATCGGTAATTTTGCTGATAAACCTGTTAGGTTAATGACTCCAATTAAAATCCCTGCTGTCGCACACGCTACGACAACTGTAAGAGAATTACGCGCAGCCATTTCAAAGCCTGCTAATAACTCGCGAACTCCAAAACGAACAGGAGCAGCATCTACTTTGAAGCTTTTTTGTAACAAGACGACGAAAAGGGCAATAAAGATTCCAATCGTTACCATTACCGCAATTTCAATGTTCCAATCTAAAACAAAATGCATCGCATATGCTAACCCTGCAAGAATAACGGCAATGACAATACCTGGTCCAATTTTTTCACGGAAACGATGCGTAAATACTGCAAGAGTAAGCAAAATGACAATGGAGAAGAAAGCAGCATTCGGAACTGTATTTCCTCGTACTAAGAAGTAAACGAGGACAATTACCGGTAATATTAAATACCCGTGTTGGATCATCGTTTTTCTAGCAGATACAAGCATTTCTTTCGGTAACCCTTTGATATTATGTTTGGACGCTTCGATATGAACCATAAATAGGATGGCAATATAACTAAGAATGGCTGGAATTGCCGCAGATCGAATAATTTCTGCATACGTGTAAGGTGTATACTCAATCATTAAGAAGGCTGCAGCACCCATGATTGGCGGAAGCAATTGACCACTTGAAGAAGCTGCTACTTCAATTCCTCCCGCTGTTTGCGGCCGGAATCCTACTTTTTTCATTAACGGGATTGTAAACGTCCCTGTTGTTACTGCGTTCGCTACTGAACTACCGGAAATAGATCCAAGCATACCAGATGATACAACGGCAGCTTTGGCAGGTCCCCCTTTGTACTTTCCGAACGCCCGCAGTGCAAGATCAATGAACATTTTCCCAGCACCAGTTGCTTCTAGTATCGCTCCAAATAAAATGAAAATGAAGACATATACGGCGGAGACCGATAAAGGTGTACTAAAGATTCCTGAAGTTGTATAAGTCATTTCATAAATAAAGTTCTCAAAATTTGCTCTCGTATGTCTAAACGGTGGATTTAAGTGATGTCCTAAAAAGAAATAGGCAATAAAAATACCTGCAATAATTACGAGTGGTTTTCCTACGACTCGTCTAGTTGCTTCGAGAACAAGAAGTAACAAAGCGATCCCAACAAACTTATCCATGTCCGTCATTCGACCAGTTAAAATCGAATTGGACGTTTGATTAGCATAGAGATAATACCCGACAAACAGGGCGATGAGTGCAATAATAAAATCATACCAAACAATCTTTGTCTGTCCTAAGCCCCTTTTTATCGGAAAAATAAGATAGACAAGTACAAGTCCAAAAGTAAGATGGATAATCATATGAGAACGTGTACCGACTCCCGGCATTAACCCAAATCCTGCTGTATAAAGATGATAGACTGACATGATAATAGCTAGCGCTAAAATTAATAAAGCCATCCAGCCTCTTACTGAGCGGTCACTACCAGCAAGTTCATTTACTTTCTTTTCAACTTCTGGATCAGCCTGATAACTAATCTCTTCTTTCTTTGACATAATTTCAACTCCTTTACAACAATATAAAAGCCCCGAATTTACTCATGATGTACCACTTGAATACGAATTCTCTCCCCACTTAATTCACCTGATAGATCAATGGATTCTTCTCCGAAATAAAAGCTATGGGGATACAAATGTGATGGAAGAATATTGAGGTATTCAAGTTCGCGATGATCTTGAATGACAAAAAAACCATCTACGATCTCAAAGTGATCCTTTGTTTCATAAGGCAAGCCTGCACCAAAGGATTTCGTCCAACTTTCTGTAGCAATCATTCTAAACTCCTCGTCTACTGTAAAATACTCTCTAACAGGCGACAACTCTACAGAGTGTAGATATTCATGATAAAACGTATCATGAGGTTGGATCTTTTCTTCCCAAAAAACTGTATCATTATAAGGTAGGTAAATTTGCAATAGATATTCCTGTTTCCCACTTGGTGAAAATTTCAGTAAAACAAAAATGATTAGAAGGAACAAAAAGGCAGTGCTAAATAGCAATGCCTTTCTGCTCAATTTATTATTTCTATTGCTCATCGAAGTAACGTTGTGCACCTGGATGAATATCGATAGGCATACCGTCTTGTGCAGTATCTAATGTGATGTTAGTACCTTGTTGGTGAGCGTTACTGAATTGCTCTGTATTTTCAAACATAGCTTTCGTAATTTCATAAACAAGGTCCTCATCCATATCAGTAGATACAACTAACATTGCAAGTACTGCAGCAGTAGTTGTGTCGCCGTCTGTACCGTAAGTGTCAGCAGATACTGTATGCTCAGTATAGTAAGGGTACTCAGCAGCTAACTCAGCAATTTTCTCAGAGCTAATAGATACTAGATTGATATCCTTCGTAGCTTTAAGAGCTTCTACTGCGCCAGTTGGTAAACCAGCAGTGATGAAAGCAGCATCTATGTTACCATCTTGGATGCTTCCAGCTGCATCACCAAAGCTCATGTATTCTTCAGAGATATCATCATATGTGATTCCATGAATTTCAAGAATTTGACGAGCGTTAGCTTCTGCACCAGAACCTAAGTCCCCAACTGCAATACGCTTGCCCACTAAATCTTCTACTGTTTCAATTCCGCTATCAGCAGCTGTAACGATTTGAATGACTTCAGGATAAAGTGTTGCAATTCCTTGGAATCCTTCTAATGCACCGTCATCTTCAAACATTTGAATCCCTTGGCTTGCATAGTAAGCAATGTCATTTTGAACTAATGCAAGGTCAGCGTCTCCGTCTACAATTCCGTTAATGTTGACTACTGAAGCCCCAGACGAGAATGAAGCTGCATCAACGTTTTCAATGTTTGCATTAATAATATTGTTTGCTAGAGCAGCACCTAGTGGGAAGTATGTACCTTGCTCTCCACCAGTC
This sequence comes from Halalkalibacter alkaliphilus, assembly GCF_023555415.1. Lineage (GTDB taxonomy): Bacteria > Bacillota > Bacilli > Bacillales > Bacillaceae_D > Halalkalibacter > Halalkalibacter alkaliphilus. The sequence goes on from NZ_JAKRYL010000021.1 coordinate 77,638, forward strand.
ATAATTGTAATATCAGTAAATCCACCAGCTTCTGCTTCACCAGCATCTTCTGTTTCACCTGCATCCGCTCCGCCTTCTGCTTCTGGCTCAGCTTCATCAGCACCACCACATGCAGCTAGGACTAACATAAGAGCTAGCATCATTAAGAAACTTAACTTTTTCATGTAAATTTCCCCCTTATTTCTTTAGTTTAATAGTTTTACAAATAAAGGAATATATTTGCAAAACTATACATTGTTTATTGTATAGCCAAGTCTTGAAATTTACAACTTATTACCCTATTTTTAACACATATTTTCATGTGACATTATCTGCACAAGTCCGGGAAATAATTTCCGGGGGTCAGACCCCTCTTTAACTCTGCACTACAGTAAAGAGGTCCGTTAGGTGGGTTTCTGCATATATTGTATGGGATGAAGTAAATACGTAATAGGAAGGATTGGATTTAGTGTTTTATTATCACTACAGGATGCCTTGGCCACCTTACTGTTACCGTCAACAAGAGTCTCCCTTCCCACCTGTTGATATAAGTTTCTTCAAACAATCATTGACTGCTTATCAGACACTGTTAGAGCATGGATCAATTGTCATTAATAGTCTTGTTACTTCCGAGGAGAAAATGACTCAATTAATGGACGCTGCCCAAGCAAGTGATGATGCTACTGTAGATAAAATTATAAGAGAGACGGGTGTACCCACCATCGTTGAAACGTCTTATAACCCTACTGGTGTCACCTTTACGCTTCGTACAGAGGCAGGAGGAACTCCATGCTGTACCTTAACCATGTATATTAGGTGGGGATTCTAACTAAAAAAGCGATTCGCCTCGGCGAATCGCTTTTTTAGTTATTTCCTATTATTTAATCTTAAGTTGACGTAGCAGCAGCTAATGTTGCTTCCGTTTCTACTATTGTTATATTATACCGTTCCATTAAATCAATGTCGTACGGTTCAGTAAGTTCAATACCATTCTCTTTTATAATACGGACGACAGGATGCGTACTTAACTGCTTGTTTTGCTTCACTACAATCCCTACTCTTTCATCACTAAGAGTAACGGTTAACCCAACAGGATACACCGCAACCGTCCTCCTAAATGCTTTAACAAGGTCCTGATCAAATTGTTTCCCAACACCTGAGTATAAAAGTTCTAACGCCTCATGTGGGAGCATTGGTTTGCGATAGACTCGATTTGAAGTGACCGCATCAAACACATCTGCAATGGTAATCATTTTCGCATAGAGATGAATATCATTAGACTTTAAGCCTCTAGGGTAGCCTGTGCCATCTAAACGTTCATGGTGTTGAAGAGCACAATGAGCAGACAGTAAAGAAATATTGGGGGCTTTTCGTAGAATCTCAAAACCAGCCATTGAGTGACTTTGGATAACTTTAAATTCCTCATCGGTCAATTTTCCTGGTTTATTTAAAATATCAACAGGTATGGTCATTTTTCCAATATCATGAAGCAAGGAACCCATACCAATTTCCATCAATTTTTTGTCACTGAAACCTAGGTCTACTGCAAGTCCTAATGTATAAATACTAACATTCAATGAATGAGTAAAAATGTAGCTATCATAGACAAACATATCTGAAAGCAATGTTAGAGCATTTTCATTATTTTTAATATCTGTTAAAATGGCACGAACAATTTTCGCAAAATCTTTATTGAAATGATCAATATTAAAGGATTTTTTCAACTTCAAATGATTAGCAATGCCTTTAAACTCAGATTTAATTGTTCTAATTGCTTTTCGTTTCGTCTCAAGCGACACGCCTGTTTCAATCTCTATTCCATGCGTTCGCTCATCATAAATATAAATAAAAGAAATGCCTAGTTCATATAGACGAGTAAGTGAGCGTTCTGTTAGTTCAACTCCCTCATATAGAAGGATTTGTCCATTATCGTTATAGATGGACTTAGCAAGCTTAGCCCCTGCTGTAACTGATCTAATTGCAACTAACCTCATGTTCATCTCCTTCTAGTGAACGTTCAAAGAAATAGTAATTATTTAATAGATTCTAGATGAACTCGTACTCACTTGAACATCTCTATTTATTTAACTTTCTAACCTCAGTTTACAACATACATGTCAGCCTGCAAGTAAATTCCTTCCATTTTAGAGTGTTATACAATGAAATCTAAAGGAAATTGTCGAAAATGATCAGTAACGAACGAAAAGATTATGAAATTTTCTCCATATAAAATAGCTGCTAAGATCATTTCTCAGCAGCGGTCTGTTTCCTCAAGACGGAAAGATCCACCTTGTTTCATTCGTTTGTGCGAACATAATTGCGATGGCTTCTCTCGCCGTGCGCCTTTTAAGAAGAACGCTTAAAAGGCT
>NZ_JAKRYL010000022.1 GCF_023555415.1 Halalkalibacter alkaliphilus
GCGCATTGCTCAAAACAAAAGAAAAAAAGAAAAGCACTTTTTTTCTTTTGTTTTGAAACATCTTTTCTATTTATTTCGTAATACAATAGTGTAGGTATCGTTTTGTTGGGATTAGGGCTCATAATTATAGATGAGGAGTGAGTTTGTTGGAAGAACGTAAGATGGTTTTGAAGATGATTGAAGATGGAAAGATTACAGCTGAAGAAGGAGTTAAATTGCTAGAGGCGATGGAAAAAGGCGAATCGGGCACGGGGAATAAGAGAGAAGAATCAGCAAGGGAAGTTTCGACAAAGGTTGATTGGGATGAGGGAGAGCAATATCGTCAGCGCGCAAGGCAAGCGGCACATTCAACGGCAAACTTGTTTACCTCCTTTATTGAAAGCACGATCCAAAAAATTAAAGATGTCGATTTAGATTTTAATTTTGGGTCGTCAATTGAAGTCGATCACATTTTTCAGCATCGTGATATTTCTCCCAAATCACTAGATGTTTCGCTTGAAAATGGCTCGATTACATTTAAGCCTTGGGATGAATCAGATGTTAGAGTGGAGTGTAAAGCAAAGGTATATCGGGTAAAGGATAGTGATGAGGCACGTCGCGTCTTTTTACAAGAGTCATCGTTTCGGGTAGATGAGCGTAAGTTGCTTTTCCATACGAAAACGAAGTCCATTAAAGTCCAAACAACGGTGTATGTACCAAAAGAGTCGTTTGATCATATTAAGCTGTATACATTTAATGGTCAGGTCGAAGGTGCGTCATTTGAAACAGACACACTTGACGTTAACGCGATCAATGGTCCTCTTGCGTTTTCTTCTGTTAAAGCAAAAAAAGCGATGGCTGAAACAGTAAATGGACCGATTGAATACAAGCAAGTTGAAATCGATGTTTTTGATGCAAAAACGATTCATGGTGGCATTAGTTTACTAGGAAAGGTGCAGGACTTTGATGCAGAAACAGTAAATGGCTCAATCACGTATCATCTTGATCAGTTAACGGAATCAGGCTATGCGGATTTGAAGGCGACGACCGGCAGCATTCATCTGTTTATTCCGAAAGAAAACCGGATTGAAGGGAAGTTGAAAACAAACGTAGGTGGGTTTACGATTGACATGGGTGATTACGAAATGCTAGAAGAAAAGAAAGAGTTCGCCCAAAAATCATTGAGTTTTATTGGAAATCAACACTCGTCACCACGTGTGAAGGTGAATGCATTAACAAATACAGGGTCAGTTCTTGTGAAAGATCAGGAATAAGAACGAAATAAGGAAGGCGGAATATGATGTTTTGTCTTCCTTTATCTTAAAAAGAAAGAGGTGAGAATCAATGAAACGTTTGTTTAGGACACAATATGATCGCAAAATCGCAGGGATATGTGGTGGACTAGCACAGTATTTTTCAGTTGATCCAACGATCATTCGTTTACTAGCTGTGATTTTGTTTTTCGTTACAGGGTTTTTCCCGTTCATCATTGGCTACATCATCGCCATTTTCATAATTCCGAATGAAGAGGATGTGAGAGACTGATGAGGTGGATTATTGGGTTAATTATCAATGCTTTAATTTTGATGGGGATTGCGTATTTATTTGATGGCTTTTATGTGTCAGGCTTTGTAGCTGCCTTCATTGCCAGTTTGCTCTTATCGATCGTTAATGCTATTGTCCGCCCGGTTCTTGTTGTGCTAACATTACCGATTACTGTCCTCACACTTGGTCTTTTCTTATTTGTAATTAGTGCGATCACACTCATGTTTACGGCTGCTTTAATGGGAAGTGCTTTTGTAATTGATGGTTTCGGAATGGCTATCATAGCAGCTATTTTGATCGCAATTATCCAAACATTTGTCGTAAAACCAATGCGGAAAAAATAAGATTTGATTGTAGTTGCAAATTGCTAGTAGCATGTAAAGCACAAGCGTCCTTCATTACCCAATGAAGGACGCTTTGCATGTAACACGAGATCGAAAAAGAGCATCATGACCTTGATGAAGGACGCTTTGCATGTACAACAAAGGTGAAAAGTCCTTCATGCCTCCGATGAAGACCGTTCCCCATTAAAAACACTCCAGAAAAAGCCTTCATAAAAAATAACATTTAGTTTCAAACAAGTATAGCAGTGTAAGTACTTAGGAGATTTAGCCGAATATTGTGCAATGATCTCATACTTTAATTGGTTCACCGTGATGGCCTGACTATAAAAAAATTGTAGAAGTATGAAATGCTATCCGGTAAAACATGCTAAAATGGAAAAGGTATTCACTCCATTTAGTTAGCATAGAGATGTGAAGGTGGGATTAGCGCAGTGGCAAAAGTTACAGCAAATACTTTATTAGAGCGTTTTAACTTAGAATTAATCGCTGGAGAAGAAGGAATTTATCGCCCGATTACGACAAGTGATCTTTCTAGACCAGGGATCGAAATGGCAGGATATTTTACCTATTATCCAGCAAAACGTTTGCAACTTTTAGGTCGAACGGAGCTTTCATTCTTCGAGCATTTAAAGCAACATGAAAGAGAAGAAAGAATGTTAAAGCTATGTACATATGATACACCAGGAATTATCATTTCACGTGATTTGGAAGTACCTCCTGAGTTGGTTGATGCGGCAGAAAAAGTCGGGGTGCCTTTGATGAGATCAAGCATGGCAACAACGCGTTTAAGTAGTAGCATTACAACCTTCTTAGATAGTGAACTTGCACCTATGACCGCAGTTCATGGGGTCCTTGTCGATATTTATGGGATTGGTGTTTTGATTACAGGAAATAGCGGTGTCGGAAAAAGTGAAACAGCGCTCGATTTAGTTCGCCGTGGACACCGTCTTGTAGCGGATGATTCCGTTGAGATTCGTCAAGAGAATGAAGGGACTCTTGTTGGGCGTTCACCTGACTTGATTCAACATTTACTCGAAATCCGCGGATTAGGTATCATTAATGTGATGACATTATTTGGTGCAGGGGCTGTTCGTCCACACAAACGCATTGTTCTATGTATTAACTTAGAGCTTTGGGATCAGAAGAAAGCATATGATCGTCTAGGATTAGAAGAAGAGAAAATGAAAATTATTGATTCAGAGATCACGAAATTAACTGTACCTGTAAGACCTGGACGAAACTTGGCCGTTATTATTGAAGTCGCAGCAATGAATTTTCGATTAAAACGTCTTGGCTTTGATGCGGCTCAAGAGTTCTCGGAACGATTAACAGATGTCATTGAAGAGGGCGATCACGACGAATTTCGTTAAGAGTGTGGTATAATGGCGGCGTGTTCGATTATGAACGCGCCTTGTTTTGATATGTTAAAAGGGAGAGTGGAAACGTGGAAGAGACGATACAACCATATAGCAGGATTTTCCTGGAATTTGGCCCGTTTACGATCTATTGGTATGGGGCGTTAATTGGATTAGGTGTGTTTTTGGGGTACTTAATCGCAACGAGAGAAGCGGTGAAACGTGGCTATCCGAAAGAAACGTATGCTGATTTGCTTTTATTTGCTTTGCCAATTGCGATCTTATCAGCAAGACTTTATTATGTCATTTTCCGCTGGGAGCAATTTGCGGATAACCCGATTCGAATGTTTTATATTTGGGAAGGTGGCCTTTCGATTCACGGCGGGGTCATTGGGGGAATGCTGACAGCCTATTTCTTCTGTAAAAAACGCGGCTATTCATTCTGGCAAATTGCCGATATTACCGCACCGAGTTTGTTATTAGCTCAAGCAATTGGACGCTGGGGTAATTTCATGAACCAAGAAGTCTATGGTGGTCCGGTAACAAGAGAGTTTTTAGAAGGCTTAATGCTACCAGATTTTATTATCAATCAAATGTACATTAACGGTACATATTATCATCCAACATTTCTATACGAGTCGATCTGGAACTTGCTTGGCTTTTTCTTACTGATCTATTTAAGAAGGTTCAACCTAAAACAAGGTGAAATCTTCATGACGTACTTAGTATACTATTCATTTGCGCGATTCTTCCTTGAGATGATTCGTCTAGATTACTTACTAATTGGCGGCGTTCTAAAAACAGCACAAGTGGCATCAATTATTCTAATTGCCTTTGCTGTTATCTTTACAATCTACCGTCGAAAACAACCAAATACACCAAACTACCATGACCCGGCTATTACAGCCCAAACGAAAAAAATAACAAAAAAAACAAAGAAAAAGAAATAGTATAAAAAGGCGCACTTCCTTTTTATACTATTTCGAAGCCGCCGTAATGTCTTAAGCTTTTTGAGCGAACTTCTCAAAAAGCACACGGCGAGTGAAGCCACTGCAAAACATGTTCGCACAAATAAAAGGAAAAGGCGCACTTCCTTTTTATACTATTTCGAGAAGCGAGAAGATTTTAACCTTAACTCATTAGTTTTTTTATTATTGATTTGTTTATAAAAAACTTACCCACATAAAAATAGAACGGGAGTAAGTGGAGGGAGAGACCATTGGGGATGCTAAAACGCGGGCTTCTTGTCGGTTTACAGACGACATGGACGCTAGGAAAAATCATTTTTCCAATCACCTTAATCGTTACGATTTTAGGCTATACACCAGTCCTTGAATGGTTGGCGGGCTTATTAGCTCCAGTGATGGGGTGGATTGGATTACCTGGAGAGGCAGCAATTCCGCTTGTTCTTGGGAATGTCTTAAACTTGTACGCCGCCATTGGTGCGATATTAACGTTGGAACTTACGGTGAAAGAGGTATTCATTTTAGCGGTAATGCTCTCTTTCTCACATAATTTGTTTATTGAATCAGCGGTCGCAACAAAAGTGGGAATTCGAATGTCTGTCGTACTAGTTGTGCGAATCGGGCTGGCTCTTTTCTCGGCCTTCATGATCAATCTATTTTGGTCTGGTGGACAGGAAACAGCACAGTATGGGTTTGTTTCTACTACGGGTCAACCAGAAGTGAGTGGGTGGCTTGCCATTGCTTGGCAAGGAGTTACGAGTGCTACGCTTGGAATTCTCCAGCTTGCGATGATTGTGATCCCGCTAATGATTGTCGTTCAGATTATGAAAGAACGAAACTGGTTAAAACTAGTATCAAAAGCGATGGCTCCATTTACAAAAATGCTAGGAATCAAGGAAAATACGTCAACCACACTAGCATCTGGTCTGTTATTTGGTCTTGCATTTGGTGCTGGGGTTATGATTCAAGCCGCAAAAGAAGATGGAGTAGCAAAGAAAGATTTATACTTAGTCTTTATTTTCCTCGTGGCCTGTCATGCAGTCATCGAGGATACACTCATATTTATTCCACTAGGTATTCCGGTTTGGCCGCTATTAATTATTCGAGTCGTCACTGCGATTTTATTAACAATGGCCATTGCTTATATTTGGAACCGGTTAGAGAAAAAACAAGAGCTAGAACGAAAGGAAGCGACTTATGAACATTGATACACTATTATTTGACTTAGATGGAACGTTAATCAATACAAATGAGTTAATCATTGCCTCATTTCTTCATACGTTAGAGCAATACAAACCAGGTGAATACACGCGTGAGCATGCAATTGAGTTTATTGGGCCACCACTTCGAGATAGCTTTGAATCGGTTGATGCCACGCGTGTAGACGAAATGATACAAACATACCGTACGTTTAACCACGAAAAACATGATGAACTCGTAACCGAATATGAGGGCGTTTATGAAACGGTTGAACGCCTTCATAAAGAGGGCTACAAGCTAGCGATTGTCACGACAAAGATTAGGAAAACAGCCTTAATGGGGTTAAAGCTTACAGGACTTGATCAATTTTTTGATGTTGTGATTGGACTCGATGATGTGGAAAATGCCAAACCCCATCCAGAGCCTCTTGAAAAGGCGCTTGCAGCACTAGCTTCTTCTAAAGAATCAGCAATGATGATTGGAGACAGCCTTTTCGACGTGGAAGCTGGTAAGAATCTAGGTGTTCCAACAGCTGTTGTAGGTTGGTCGATCAAAGGGCCAGAGAAAATAAAGACATTTGAAGCAGATTATACGCTATCTAACATGCGTGACTTGTTAGCTATTGTCGGAGTGGAAAAGCAATGAGCAGAAAAACAGAGCGATACCCTGTAGAAGAGGCCAATTCGCTCTGGCAAATTTACAAGACCGTTCCTTTTTGGAAGGTTGTGAGAAATTTTATTGTGATTCAAATTGCTCGCTACACACCATGGATTAGCGTAAAAAATTGGTTATACCGGACGTTTCTCGGGATGAAAGTGGGCGATGAGACAGCGGTGGCATTAATGGTCATGATGGATATCATGTTTCCAGAACGGATTACAATTGGCCGTAACTCGATTATTGGCTACAACACAACGATTTTGGCACATGAGTATTTAATAAAAGAATACCGTCTTGGTGATGTCGTTATTGGCGATGAAGTGATGATCGGTGCGAATACGACAATTTTACCGGGAGTTACCATTGGTGATGGGGCAGTGGTCTCAGCTGGAACGCTTGTATATCGAGATGTTCCAGCTGGCGCTTTTGTCGGTGGTAATCCGATGAAAGTCATTCGAGAAAAGATGGATGACTAAGAGGGAGCTGTTGAGTAGAAAGGTGCTTGACAGCTTTTTTCGTTACGAACAGAACTCTTCCGTAATAAAAGTAAGTGAATTTGTCTAGACTTACCTACAAATTCTGTAAATCTTTTTAGTTGCTGTTGATAATAAACCGTCTGGATGGTATAGTTAGGGCTGAAATTTTATTACAAAGGAGAGTCAGATGAGCAGAACTTCTAGAAAAGTAGAGATTCTTCACGCTGCGTCTAAAATTGTCAGTGAAAAGGGAATATTCAATTTAACATTAGAGGCTGTGGCGTTAGAAGCAGGGATTAGTAAAGGTGGTCTGCTCTATCATTTCCCCTCAAAAGAAGAACTTGTTAAAGGGATGGTTGAGCATTTAGCAAACAATTATCGCGAAAAAATCGCTGGTAACGCGGAGATGGACCCGGTAGAAAAGGGGAAATGGATCCGTGCCTATGTTGATGTAACATTTAATCAAGTATATGCCAATAAGGACATGCATTCCGGTTTGTTAGCAGCAAAAGCGGTCAATTCTGAGTTACTAGACCCAATCCGTGACCTTTATGCAGAATGGCAAGAATCGATTGAAGATGATGGGATCGATCCTGTTAAAGCAACAATCATTCGTCTAGCGACCGATGGGATTTGGTTAGCTGAGCTTTTTGATATCTACCACATTGGTGATGAAAAGAAAGAGACTGTTTATAAGACGTTGAAAGAATGGGTAAATGAATAATGTGAGCAAGAAAAGTCCTTCATAAGGCAGATGAAGGACAAACTCCCCCTAAGAGGATCAAGGAAAAGTCCTTCATAAGGCAGATGAAGGACAAACTCCCCCTAAGAGGATCAAGGAAAAGTCCTTCATAAGGCAGATGAAGGACAAACTCCCCCTAAGAAGAGCAAGGAAAAGTCCGTCATGAGGCAGATGAAGGACGAAACCCTCCTAAGAAGAGTAGAGAAAAGTCCTTCATAGGCAGATGAAGGACAAACTCCCCCTAAGAAGAGCAAGGAAAAGTCCGTCATGAGACCGCAGAAGTCCTCCTCCCCCTTAAATAGTGTTCCAACAAAGAAACTTATAACAAGAACATAAATAATTTCCTACTAGGAGTACAAACTATTGATCAAGAAGTATACGTTTATATTAAATTACCTAGGATGAAAAAACATATGCATGTTCTTACTGCTATTATTAGCATCATAGCTGTTTTGATTTGGGGGGACTGGAGAAATTGGAAAAAGTATCATGCAACGTTGCTATTTTTTGCTCTTGGGAATTTAGTTTATAATTTCTTAACAGCAAATTACTTTTTGTGGCGTATGGATGCAGACTTCATTTCAAATCATACTCTTACGGAAATGCTTTATACATTTATCGTGTTTCCAGCTACAGGCTTGCTATTTTTAGGGAATTATCCTAAAGGTGTCATGAAACAAATCTTACATACATTACAATGGATTTTGATCTATGGCATTTGGGAATATGTTTTTACTGTAACAGGAAATATTAAGTACCAATATGGATGGACATTGGGATGGTCAATCTTTGCCCTCTTCCTTATGTTCCCGCTATTACGATTGCATTATAAACATCCGTTAGTTGCGTATGTAGTGTTTGCACTTGTTTGTGTAGGGTTTCTTTGGTTGTTTGATGTTCCTGTTCATTTGCCTGTTGAAGAGAGGCCAAATTATGGACAATAGAGTATGAATTTAGTCAAGGAGTGCCTCTTTGAAGACTTATAAAATGAAAGCAATCTACTCCAGATTAAGAAATAAACGCCCAGAGAGCTGCTCTCTGGGCGTTTTTATTAATTAGATTTTTAAAATTTTCACCGACAAGGGAGAAAACCTAATATGGCAGGAGGTGGAGTCGACAAAATCTCTCCTAATTCGACGAGCGAAAACCCTTACTTTTTAAAAGCACCCTTGCGTACATTACCGTCCAGATGGTATAGTTTCAATTGTGAATAAATAAACCGTCCGGATGGTTAAGTATTGAAATTGAGGATTGTACAAAGGTGACGATAGAGGAGGAGACATGATGCAAAAGAAAATTTTATTAACAGCGGCAGTGACAGGTGCGGGAGATACAACGAAAAAAAGTTCACATGTCCCTGTAACACCGAAAGAAATTGCTGAAGCTGCGATTGCATCAGCAAAGGCAGGAGCAACTGTTGCTCATGTTCATGCAAGAGATCCTGAAACAGAAGGAATTAGTCACAACGTTAATCACTACCGTGAAATTGTTGATCGAATTCGTGAGTCGGAGACAGATGTCATTATTAACATTACGTCAGGTGGAGGCGGCGACTTCATCCCTAGCTTAGCAACACCAGCTGCTGGAGGAGATGGAACGGACATGCAAACGCCAGAAGAACGTCACAAGCCTGTTGGGGAATTGCTTCCCGAAATGTGCACACTTGACTGCGGAAGCGTGAACTTTGGTGACATGATTTATTTGAGTCCAACCGATTGGCTGCGTCAACAAGCAAAATTAGTTCAAGAAAGCGGTGTGAAGCCAGAGTTAGAATGCTTTGACACAGGACATATTCGTTTTGCTAAACAACTAATTGAAGAAGGCTTAGTAGATGGTGACCCGATGTTCCAATTTTGTCTAGGGATTCCTTGGGGAGCAGATGCAGATGTCGAGACGATGTTGTATATGAAGAGTCGTCTTCCTGAAAATGCCCATTGGTCTGCATTTGGAATTGGCCGTATGCAAATGCCAATTATGCTTCAAACAGCGATGTTAGGTGGAAATGTACGAGTTGGATTAGAGGATAACTTGTATCTTGATAAAGGTGTATTTGCCAGAAACGATCAATTGGTTGAAAAAGCAGTGAACCTCATTTCTAGTAATGGCATTGGCATCATGACACCACAAGAGGCACGCAAACAGTACGGATTAAGAAACCCAAACGGAGGCGATAACAAATGACTAACATTCAACAAGAGTTCAAAAAACTAGCTGTCATCGGAACCGGAGTTATCGGAAATGGCTGGATTGCACGCTTTCTTGCACAAGGATACGATGTCGTGGCCTTTGATCCTGCTGAGGGAGCAGAGGCGAAAACGCGTAAGACCGTTTCACATGCTTGGTCGTCTTTAGAAAAATTGGGATTGGCACCTGGTGCGTCTAGGGAGCGCTTAACGTTTGTTCCTACGTTAGAAGAGGCAGTTAGTGATGCGGATTTAATTCAAGAAAATGTTCCGGAACGTGAAGAACTAAAGAAAAACGTATTAGCTAGCATCGATCAATTCGCAAAGCCAGAGGCAATTATCGGATCAAGTACATCAGGAATTATGCCTTCGGTGTTGCAGGAAGGGTTAACGCATCCAGAGCGATTCCTCGTTGCTCATCCATTTAATCCTGTATACATTTTACCGCTTGTTGAATTAGTCGGTGGTGAGGCAACAACACAAGCCGTTATAAAAAAAGCAGCTCAGTTCTATGAATTGATTCAAATGAAGCCATTGATCATTAACAAAGAAATCGAAGGTCACTTAGCTGACAGGCTCATGGAAGCACTTTGGCGTGAAGCGTTACACCTTGTCAATGACGGTGTCGCGACAACTGAGGAAGTCGATGCAGCCATTATTTATGGTGCAGGACTTCGTTGGGCACAAATGGGGCCGTTCTTAACGTTCCACTTAGCTGGAGGAGAAAAAGGGATGCGCCACATGCTAGAACAATTTGGTCCTGCTTTGAAACTTCCATGGACGAAATTAGAAGCGCCTGAACTAACAGATGAGTTGAAAGAAAAAGTGATCCAAGGCTGCGAAAGCCATGCCGGGGATGTGTCAATCTCTGAACTAGAGCAGAAGCGAAATGAATTTTTAGTAGAATTGCTAGATCTTGTTGAAAAATATTGGCCGGAATCTAACAATCTCGTAAAAAAATAAAAGACTGGAGGGAAAAGGATGTTACCGTCATTTAGCTACAAAGACCATGTCCGCAAAGAGTGGGTTGACTATAACGGCCACATGAATGATGCGGAGTATGCAAGAGTCTTTAGTTTATCTGTTGATTCTTTTATGGATTATATCGGCTTACATGAAGCAGCTCGCCAATCGCTAAACTACACGATTTTTACGTTAGAAACACATCTTTGTTATTTAAAAGAAGCACATGAGGGTGAAGAGCTAACGGTTGAGGTTCAGTTATTAGATGATGATGCGAAACGCCTGCACGTGTTTTTCATGATGAAAAATCGTGACGGTGCAGAGATTGCGACTAGTGAGCAGATGTTAATGGGGATGGATACAACGGAGGGGAGACCAGCTCCTTTCCCTCCTGAAGTCTCATCAATCATTGAAAAAATACGAAGTGCACATGAACATTTACAATCCCCAAAACAAGTAGGTAGACAGATCGGAATAAAGAAGCGATAGGCTATTACAGAGGAGAATGTTTATGAATAAGATTGAAGTAAATCATTTGACCAAGATCTTTGGTTCCCACCCAAAGCAAGGCTTAAAAAGCTTGAAAAGCGGAGAACAGAAGGCAGATATCCTTAAAAAAACGGGGATGACCGTTGGGGTCAATCAAGCCTCGTTCTCTGTGAAAGCGGGAGAAATATTCGTCATTATGGGTCTTTCAGGAAGTGGGAAGTCAACATTAATTCGTTTAGTAAATCGTCTCATTGAACCAACGGATGGGGAGATTCTCATCGATGGTGAAGACATTACCAAGATGGATAAAAAGACTCTTATAGAAACAAGACGTCAAAAATTAGCGATGGTATTTCAGCAATTTGGATTGTTACCCCATCGGACAGTATTAACGAATGTTGCCTATGGGTTAGAAATTCAAGGGGTAGACAAAGCCGAACGTGAAGAGAAGGCTTTAAAGTCAATTGAGGATGTTGGACTAAAAGGGTATGAAGAAAGCTTACCAAGCCAATTAAGTGGTGGAATGCAGCAACGTGTAGGACTTGCTCGCGCATTAGCAAATGACTCAGATATATTGCTAATGGACGAAGCATTCAGTGCTCTTGATCCTTTAATTCGTAAGGAAATGCAAGATGAGCTCCTTCATCTTCAAAATAAGCTCGGCAAAACCATCCTCTTTATTACCCATGATCTAGACGAAGCGTTAAAGCTTGGCGATCGAATTGCCATTATGAAGGACGGACAGATCGTTCAAGTGGGGACAGCTGAGGAGATTTTAGAAAATCCAGCTAATGAATATGTCTCAAATTTCGTGAAAGATGTCGACCGCTCGAAAGTCCTGGAAGCATCACATGTGATGAAAAAACCAGAAGTGTTAACGACGTACAAAGACGGCCCAAGAGTCGCTGTTAGGAAAATGGAAGAAGCCGGTGCGTCGAGTATTTTTGTTGTCGATAAACAGAAGAATTTCCAAGGCTTGTTGACAATTGATGATGCGATCAAAGCATACAAAGAGAATATTCCAATGGAGGACGTATTAATAAATTCTGCGGTACATTGTGCTGATCCTACGACACCTTTAAATGACCTGATTGGAATTGCGGCAGAAACGAAATATCCAATCGTTGTCGTTGAAGATGGAAAACTACTAGGAATCATTTCGCGTGTATCGATTCTCTCAGGTTTAGTTCTTGGAAAAGAAAAAGATGAGGTGGTATCAGCATGAATTACTTCTACTTCCCGTTAGAGGAATGGACCAATCGTTTTGTCGATGGTTGGCTGCTTCCTGTTATGAGTGGGTTCTTTAATAGCATAAGTACGGTGCTTCGTGCATTTGTCGATGCCGTAACAAATCTATTAATTACAGTCCCGCCAGAGCTTATTATGATTATTTTAGTTTTGTTATCTTGGAAAATAGCTGGTAAAGGAATTGCATTATTCGCATTAGTAGGCTGTTTGTATTTAGGGTCTGTTGATTTGTGGGAAGCTGCAATGCAAACGGTATCGATTGTCCTCGTATCAACTACTTTATCTGTATTGGTTGGAGTACCGCTTGGAATTTTAAGTGCAACAAATAAGGTAATGGAACAAATCACAAGACCAATCTTAGATTTTATGCAAACATTGCCTAGCTTTGTTTATTTAATCCCTGCGATTCTTTTATTCGGACTAGGTGGAGTGCCGGCAGTCATTGCAACGTTTGTTTTTGCTACGCCACCAGCTGTTCGAATGACGAATTTAGGAATTAGACAAGTACCGAGTGATGTCGTAGAGGCTTCAAAAGCGTTTGGTTCAACATCGCGACAGCTGCTATTTAAAGTACAACTACCACTAGCCCTGCCGACAATTATGGCTGGGGTGAATCAAACAATGATGCTCGCTCTCTCGATGGCTGTTATCGCCTCAATGATTGGAGCTCCAGGACTTGGTTCAACCGTGTTATCAGGGATCTCAACAGTTAATGTAGGTCTAGGTTTAACAGGTGGCTTAGGAATTGTTGTGCTAGCGATTATTTTAGACCGTATTACACAAGGATTAGCGAAAAAAGCATAAGAAAAAGGAGAGAAAATCTATGAAAAAGTTTTTACTAGGTTCAATGATGGCCGTATTTCTAGCAACAGCTGTTGGCTGTGCATCAGGCGAAACGAGCGGAGAAACAACCGAAGAAAATAGCAATGGGGAAACGATAACGTTTGGGGTAACACCTTGGACAAGTACAGTTCCTCCAACTCAAATTGCTAGTCTAATTTTACAAGATATGGGCTATGAAGTTGTGGAGACAAATGCCGATGTAGGAAATGTATTCATGGGGTTGTCTCGTGGTGACCTTGATGTCTTTATGGATGCATGGTTCCCAATGCACCAAGTTCATATGGAGAGATTCGAGGACACTGTTGTTGATACAGCTGTAAGTTATCCAGAAGCAGAAACAGGCTGGGTAGTACCAAATTACATGGAAGATATCAACTCTGTAGAAGACATCGTTGGCAATGAAGATTTATTCAATAACGAAATGTATGGAATTGAAGAAGGAACAAGTGCACAAGAGGAAACAAACGAAATGATTGAAGCATTAGGGTTGGATATTACACAAGTCAATTCATCTGAAGGTGGAATGTTAGCGCAAGCTCAACGCCAAATGCAGCAGGAAGAGCCAGTCATTTTCTTTGGCTGGAGACCGCACACGATGTTTAACAAATACGATATTAAAGTAATCGGTAACGACGCTGGTTTCTTTGAAACATCATCTGTTCATGTTGTAACAAATCATGAGCTGCAAGAAAAAGCTCCAGATGCCTTCGAATTTCTAAGCAACTGGAACATTTCCATTGATGATGTTGAAGAAATGATCGTACAAATTGAAGACGAAGGTCAAGATCCAGAAGAAGCAGCAAGAGAGTGGATTGACAACAACCAAGATAAAGTTAACGAAATGCTAGGTAACTAGTAAGGGGAGGCCTGAGTCGGTGAGACTCGGGTCTTTTTTTAAGCTGTTTTCGCATACTTTGTTGTTTTTATGGAGGAAGTGTTCACCACATGTTCGTTCCACCTGAGCTCCAGTCACTCGCACCCGCGGGGGTGGATGCAGTGAAATGGAACGAACACGTCACTTCAACCTAACCGATAAAAACAACAAAGTAAACAAAAATAGCTATTGAAAAATCAATGTATTTTCACCTCCTTACTATTAATTGTGAGATAATTCTATCAAAATGGTTGACGTTGTTCGGACCTCCATGTAAACTAACTATATACTTTATCTTATTAGCACATTAGCGAACTAAAGCAAAATAGACATTTTCTTGAAACAAAAACAGGTATTTTGACAAAAATCGCGAATGATAGGAAAGATAGAAAAAAAGATGTCGGAGAGCTGCACGAAAAAGCAGACAACGGAGAAGAACGAGGAGTGAAATCAATGTCTAAGCCACTTATGTTTGAGAAACCACTTGGAATGCGCGATACATTGCCAGAGATGTATGAGATGAAAAAGCAGGTACGTCAGCAATTGGAAACGGAAATGTCTGGATGGGGCTATCAAATGATTGAAACCCCGACGTTAGAATATTATGAAACGGTTGGTCTTGCGTCAGCGATTTTAGATCAACAGTTGTTTAAATTATTAGATCAACAAGGAAATACATTGGTTCTTCGCCCTGATATGACAGCACCTATTGCGAGATTGGTTGCTTCTAGTATGAAGGGAGAAGCGTATCCACTTAGGCTCTCCTATCAATCAACGGTTTTCAGAGCTCAGCAGCATGAGGCTGGAAAACCAGCAGAATTTGAGCAGCTTGGTGTGGAATTAATAGGAGACGGGACGGTTAGTGCCGATGGTGAAGTGATTGCGCTTATGGCATCAGCGTTAAAACGTGCAGGCTTGTCACACTTTAAAATTGCAATTGGCCATGTTGGCTATGTGAACGCGCTCTTAGAAGATATTGTTGGAGAGCGTGCAGATGAGCTGCGTCGTTTTTTATATGAAAAAAATTATGTTGGGTTCCGTGAACATGTGAAAAGCTTGCCGATCTCTTCCATTGATAAAGGGAGACTTCTTGGTCTTTTAAAGCTACGCGGCGGCAAAGGAACAGTGGAAGAAGCAGCGAAGCTTGTTTCTAACGAAGAAGGGTCAAAAGCGCTTGCTGAACTAACAGAGTTATGGCAAGTATTAGAGAGCTACGGCATTGAACAATATGTAAAATTAGATCTGAATTTAGTCCTTCATATGAGTTATTACACAGGAGCGGTATTTGAAGGCTATGGAAGCAATTTAGGTGTACCGCTTTGCAGTGGCGGACGTTATGATGAGCTACTTGGCAAATTTGAGCGTCCTGGTCAGGCAACAGGATTTGGCGTTCGTCTAGATTTACTTGTTGAAGCACTAGGCGAAATGAACACAAAGAAGAAAAAAACATGCATCGTCTTTAGCAAAGAAAGACGTGCCGAAGCATTCCAAGAAGCGGCAAGTCTAAGAGGAAAAGGCGAGTCCGTCGTTGTTCAAGACATTGCCGGGGTAGAAGATGTCGACGGAATGTCAGAACAATTTACTGACGTACACTACTTCATTGGTGCAAAGAAAGGAGACGCATAAGATGGCAGAATGGTTAACGGTCGCGATGCCGAAGGGGAGAATTTTTGAAGAAGCATTAGAATTGTTGCGAAAAGCAGGTTACAACTTACCGGCAGAGTTTGATGATTCTCGGAAGTTAATTATCGATGTGCCTGAGGAAAACATGCGTTTTATCCTAGCGAAACCAATGGATGTCCCTACATATGTTGAGCACGGTGTTGCCGATGTTGGAGTAGCTGGAAAAGATACGATGATTGAAGAAGAGCGCGTTGTCTACGAAGTGCTCGACCTGCAAATTAGTGAGTGTTACTTGGCAGTTGCCGGCCTTCCGAATTATGAAAAGAGAGACATCAATCCAAAGGTCGCTTCGAAATATCCGAACTTAGCAACACAATATTTTAAAGAGCAAGGTGAGCAAGTTGAGATCATTAAATTGAATGGTTCAATTGAATTGGCACCATTAATTGGGCTCGCCGATCGTATCGTTGATATCGTATCAACTGGGAGAACATTAAAGGAAAATGGCTTAGTAGAGCTTGAAACAATTGTGCCGATTACATCGCGTTTGATTGTGAATCCAGTTAGTTACCGTATGAAGGATGAGCGTATTGATGAAATGGTCGAACGTCTTTCTCGAGTGATCGAGGGGGAAGAAGCATGAAGATCGTCAAAGTTGGAGCAGAGGTAAGCATCAAGCGCGATATTGACACAGGAACAGAGCAGCAACGAGAAGCGGTCGAAGCGATTATTGCTCAAGTAAAAGAACAAGGCGATCAAGCTCTATTTGAATTAACGAAAAAATTTGATGGAGCAGAGCTTACAAGTCTTCGAGTAACGGAGGAAGAACTCGAAGGAGCGTATGCAGAGATTGATGACGAATTGATTTCAGCGTTGCGTGAGGCGATCGTGAACATTAAAGATTTCCACGAGCGTCAGAAGCGTCAATCGTGGATGACCACAAAAGAAGATGGAACAATTCTTGGACAGAAAGTCACTCCATTAGATTCGGTTGGTGTCTATGTGCCAGGAGGCAAAGCAGCTTATCCATCATCGATTATGATGAATGTCATTCCAGCGCAAGTCGCTGGTGTCGAGCGCATTGTCATGGTGTCACCAGCAGGGGCAGATGGATTGCTTCCGGCTAGTGTCCTTGTAACAGCGAAGGAACTTGGTGTGAAGGAGATATACAAAGTTGGCGGAGCTCAAGCCGTTGCTGCTTTGGCATATGGAACAGAGTCTATTCAATCGGTTGATAAAATAACTGGTCCGGGCAACATCTATGTAGCGTTAGCGAAGCGCGCTGTATTTGGAACGGTTGATATTGATATGATCGCAGGACCAAGTGAAATTGTTGTTCTTGCTGATAAAAAGGCGAATCCTCGTTACATTGCAGCTGATCTTTTGTCTCAAGCAGAGCATGATGAGCAAGCGTCAGCCGTGTTAGTAACAACATCTCAGGAGCTTGCAGAAGATGTCGCAAAAGAAGTAGAAGAGCAGCTTACGACTTTGCCAAAACGCGATATTGCTGGAGCATCGATTCGTGATTATGGCGTCATTTATGTCGCGCAAGACTTGGTTGAAGCAATCGATGTCGTAAATCAACTTGCGCCTGAGCATTTGGAAATCCTAACAGAAGAACCGATGAACTTAATCGGGAAAATTCGTCATGCAGGAGCAATTTTTGTCGGACCTTACAGCTCGGAGCCGGTTGGGGATTATTTTGCAGGACCAAACCACGTTCTGCCGACAAATGGCACTGCTCGTTTTTCGAGCCCGCTCAATGTCGATGATTTCACAAAAAAATCAAGCATTATTTCATATAGCAAACAAGCCATCGAAGAACATGGCCGCAAAATTTCAGCTCTTGCCCGTTTAGAAGGGTTGGAAGCACACGCACGAGCAATTGATATTAGGTTGGAGGAAAAGTAGATGACAGAACGTCGCGCACAAATCGAACGTAATACAGGTGAAACGCAAATTAAGTTGGACTTTACTGTGGATGGAGAAGGAAGATCAGAATTAGAAACAGGCGTACCTTTTTTAACGCACATGCTTGATCTGTTCACAAAGCACGGTCATTTCAATTTAACCGTTGATGCAAACGGAGATACGGAAGTTGATGATCATCATACGACGGAGGATATCGGCATTTGCTTAGGACATGTGTTAAAAGAAGCACTAGGAGATAAAAAAGGAATCCGCCGCTATGGAAATGCATTTGTACCAATGGATGAGACGTTAGCACAAGTCGTTGTTGACTTAAGTAACCGTCCGCATCTTGAGTTCCGCGCTGAGTTCCCAAGTCAAAAAGTAGGGACATTTGATGTTGAGCTCGTGCACGAATTTATGTGGAAGCTCGCTCTTGAAGCACGAATGAACTTACACATTATCGTCCACTATGGTCACAATACACACCATATGATTGAAGCGGTGTTTAAAGCATTAGCACGTGCCTTGGATGAAGCAACGAGTATCGATGAGCGGGTAAAAGGCGTCCCGTCAACGAAGGGAATGTTATAAGATGATCGGCATTGTTGATTATGGGATGGGGAATTTGCACAGTGTCAGTAAAGCACTGGAGCGCCTAGAGCTAGCCTATGTGGTAACAGATGATATTGAACAATTGAAAAAGGCTGATGGACTTCTTCTTCCTGGTGTTGGGGCATTTCCAGATGCGATGAAGACGTTGAATGAGATGGGCTTAACGGAATTTTTACGTGAATGGGCGGAATCAGGAAAGCCGCTTTTAGGGATTTGCCTTGGCATGCAGCTATTATTTGAAGAAAGCGCGGAGCATGGGGAGACAGAAGGGTTAAAACTTTTACCTGGTCGCGTGGAGCGCTTTGTTGGTCATACGGCAAATGGTGAAACATACAAAGTACCTCACATGGGTTGGAACAAGTTAACGTTTCATAAGCGTGAACACAAACTTTTACAAGACGTTGAAGAGGGACACGTGTATTTTGTTCACTCGTATGTCGTCAAGCATAAGGACGAGGACGTGTTAATTGCTTCGAGTGAATATGATGTAACGGTTCCAGCTGTAGTTGGCAGGGACAACGTAATGGGGACGCAATTCCACCCAGAAAAAAGCAGCAGCGTAGGTATGGCGATCCTTCGTAACTTTGGAGAGCTCATCACGCAAGGAGGAGAAAGTCGTGAGTAATTTTGTTATTTATCCAGCAATTGATATGAGAGACGGAAAATGTGTGCGTCTTGTACAAGGAGATTATGATCAAGAAACCGTGTATGGCGATTCGCCATTTGACATGGCAAAGTTATTTGCTGATGCCGGGGCACAGTGGATTCACATGGTCGACTTAGACGGTGCAAAAGCGAAAAAACGCGTCAATCATGAGCATGTGCTTCGTGTTGCTAAGGAGCTTGATGCGAAGGTGCAAATTGGCGGTGGGATTCGTACGGCTGAAGATGTCGCTTTTTATCTTGAGCAAGGGGTCGACCGTGTCATATTAGGTAGTGTCGCTGTCAATAATCCTGAGTTCACAAAAGAAATGTTAGCTACATATGGTGGTGAGCGAATTGCCATCGGGCTAGATGCGCGTGATGGCTATGTTGCCACAGAGGGCTGGCTTGAAACGTCTTCAGTAAAAGCTGAGACATTAGCGCAGGAGCTTGCTCGTCACGGGGCTGAAGTGTTTATTTTTACCGATATTTCGCGTGATGGCATGCTATCTGGTCCTAATACGGAAGCAATTACGAATTTAGCAGAAGCAACTGGCAAGCAAGTCATTGCCTCTGGAGGCGTCAGTTCGTTAGCTGATTTAACTGAACTTCGTGAGCGAAAAAATCGTGGAGTGAGTGGTGCCATTGTCGGGAAGGCACTATACACGAACCAATTTACATTAGAAGAAGCATTGCAAGGGGGCGAATAGGTTGTTAACAAAACGTATCGTTCCTTGTTTGGATGTGAAAGATGGGCGTGTCGTAAAAGGTGTTCAATTCGTCGATTTACGAGATGCAGGTGATCCAGTTGAACTTGCAGCTTTTTATGATGAGCAAGGGGCTGATGAGTTAGTATTTTTGGATATTTCCGCTTCTCACGAGGGGCGTGAAACGATGGTGGAAGTCGTGGAGCAAGTTGCAGGAACACTTGCGATTCCTTTTACCGTCGGTGGGGGGATTAACTCGCTCGAGGATATGAAACGTGTGCTGCGTGCTGGAGCGGACAAGGTATCGTTGAATACAGCAGCGGTGAAGCGCCCGGAGCTGATTAAAGAAGGGGCAGACTTCTTTGGTTCGCAGTGCATCGTTGTAGCGATTGATGCAAAATACGATGAAGAGCTTGGTTCATGGCGAATTTATACGCATGGCGGCCGTGAAGCAACAGATTGGGAAGTAACTGATTGGGCGAGGGAAGCTGTACGTCTTGGTGCCGGGGAAATCTTGCTTACGAGCATGGATCAAGACGGAGCGAAGACGGGGTTTGACCTCGCGTTGACAAAAGCGGTGAATGCCGCTGTTACGGTACCAGTTATTGCATCAGGCGGTGCAGGAAAGAAAGAAGACTTTGCTGATGTATTTCGGGATGCCAAAGCAGATGCTGCGCTAGCGGCATCAATCTTTCATTACAAGGAAACGTCGGTCGCAGAAGTGAAGACATATTTAAAAGAAAAGGGTGTGGCCGTTCGATGAGCATAGAAAAAATTCAATTTGATCAAAATGGACTCGTTCCTGCGATTGTGCAAGATGCTGTGAGCAAGGAAGTTTTGACACTAGCCTACATGAACAAAGAATCGTTACAGAAGTCACTGGAAACGAGAGAAACATGGTTTTATTCTCGTTCTCGCCAAGAGTTATGGCATAAAGGGGCAACGTCAGGCAACACACAGCAAATTGTCGACTTGCGCTATGACTGCGATAGTGATGCCATTGTCGTTCTTGTTGTACCAGCAGGACCAGCGTGCCACAAAGGGGTCTATACGTGCTTTTCTGATTCGTTGTTTGAGCAAGTTGTTCGTACGAATCCTACCCGATTTGCGATCCTTGACGAGTTAGAACAGGTCATTGCACAGCGTGAAGCGGAGATGCCAGAAGGGGCTTATACGACGTATTTGTTTGAAAAAGGTGTCGATAAAATTTTGAAAAAGGTTGGCGAAGAAGCAGGAGAAGTGATCATTGCTGCGAAAAATCGTGATCCGGAAGAATTAAAGTGGGAAGTTTCGGATTTGCTGTACCACCTTTTAGTACTCCTTCGTGAACAAAAGCTACCGCTCGACGATGTATTAGCTGTTTTAGAGGAAAGACATAAGAAGTAAAGGAGATCAAAACGGCAAAAACGAATCTTTGCCATGATTTTGAATAAATAGCATTTGCTCGTACGTTGCCGTCTATGAGGAGCCTGCTCATAGACGGCTTTTAATATGCAGAGGGACTGAAAGGGTCTCCCGCGCTGTCTAAAATGATGTTATACTATGTCTTATGATTGAGAAGCTGGAGGTAACAAAACTTCATGGGATTAAAACCAAAAGACGAACAGGAAAAGGGCAAAGTTGTTCCTTTGTTTCAAAGTGGGGATTATTTCTTTCATAGAGGAATCGAAGCGTACAGAAAGAACCACTTACAACGTGCGATCAAACTGTTAGAGAGAGCGGTTAAGCTAACGAACACTGAGCCTGTTTTTCATGTTCAATTGGCAGCAGTTCTTTCTGAAATTGGGGAATATGAACGGTCAAATGAAATATTAAAAAATGTGTTAGCAGAAAAAGAAGATGTAGCAGAATGCTATTTCTTCATGGCAAATAATTATGCTTACCTTGGACTTTTTGAGAAAGCTGAACGAATGACGTTGCGCTATTTAGAGTTAAGTCCAGATGAGCGGTTTACAGAAGATGCAAAGGATCTTTTAGAATTGCTTCGTTTTGAACGAGAAGAAGATGAGGAATGGGATGATCTTGGAGAAGACGAAGATGAATTGATCGCTCAGTTTGAACGTGCTCGTTATTTAGTGAGACGGGGCAACATTCAAGAAGCTATCCCCGTATTGCAAACGATTATTGATGAGCATCCAACCTATTGGACTGCACATAACCAGTTAGCGGAAGCTCTTTTTCGTCTAGGGGAGGATTCTGCTTTTGAAATTTGTCAAACCATCCTTGAAAAAGACCCAGGAAATCTTTTTACACTGTGTAATTTAGCTTTGTTTTACACGAAAAGTGGGAATGCTAAAGGTGCTGAAACGTATATTCAATCTTTGCGTCGTGTCTACCCAATTGATGGCGACCATTATGTCAAAGTAGCTGAAACATTATGTACGGTTGGAGAGTTTCAAGTTGCTTATGACCGACTAAAGGAATTAAGCAGGTGGGAACTAGAACAACGGTCTGAATTGCTGTTTGGCTATGCAGTAGCAATGTATCATTGTCATGATCGACATAAGGCGATCCAATTAATGAAACGTGCAGAAGAACTTGGTTCTAAGCAAGCCAAAACAACACTTGTAATTACGAAAAAGGAGCCAGTTAATCACGATCAGATCCAGTTTGATATGTGGGTTGAGTAGCTGAGCAGATAGATAGACATTCCCCAGTCAATTCGCTACGATATTAGTGAAAAGACGTAGATTTAGACAAGTGAAAAAGAGTGTTTTAAAGGAGTGGACCAATAATGAGTGAGGAAAAAATTTATGATGTTGTCATAGCTGGGGCTGGTCCTGCAGGTATGACGGCGGCTGTTTACACATCTCGTGCAGGTCTTTCAACGATCATGGTTGAACGCGGAATCCCAGGTGGACAAATGGCTAATACAGAAGACGTGGAAAATTATCCTGGGTTTGATCATATTCTTGGGCCAGAGCTTTCAACTAAAATGTTTGAGCATGCAAAAAAGTTTGGTGCTGAATATGGATATGGGGATGTGAAAGAGATCGTCGACGAAGGCGACCTTAAAATCGTCAAAGCAGGTAGCAAGGAATTCAAAGCTCGTGCGGTCATTGTGGCAACAGGAGCTGAATACAAGAAGATTGGCGTTCCAGGTGAAAAAGAACTAAGCGGGCGCGGAGTTTCTTATTGTGCTGTATGTGATGGTGCCTTTTTCAAAGGGAAAGAGCTAGTTGTTGTTGGTGGCGGAGACTCTGCTGTTGAAGAAGCTGTGTATTTAACGCGCTTTGCAACAAAAGTCACCGTTGTTCACCGTCGTGATGAGTTACGTGCACAAAAAATCTTACAACAACGCGCATTTGATAATGACAAGATTGATTTCATTTGGAACCATACAGTAAAAGAAATCAATGATGAAAACGGCAAAGTCGGAAGTGTCACGCTCGTTAGTACTGAAAATGGCGAGGAAAAAGAATTTAAAACAGATGGCGTGTTTATTTATATTGGCATGTTACCATTAAATGAAAGTGTGAAAAACTTAGGAATCACCAATACAGAGGGCTATGTTGAAACAAACGAAGAAATGGAGACGAAAGTCCCTGGAATTTTTGCGGCTGGTGATATTCGCGAAAAGTCACTTCGTCAAATTGTAACAGCAACAGGTGATGGAAGCTTGGCTGCTCAAAATGTACAGCATTATTTAGAGACGCTAGCAGAGAAGTCAAAAGCATAAGATAGCTTACAATCAAGTGTATGACCGGAAAAAGGTTTTACACTTGATTTTTTATCTGAGGTATTTTTTGGTTTCTAAGGCTCCGTACATTACAACAAAAAGGAAAAATAATCCTTTTTGATATGAAACGTTAATCCTGTTGTAACACGAGTGAAATATAAAAGGGGTAAGATATAAATAAGTAATTGACCCCCTTTTTTTATATACATTTGCACGGACGCTTACGTCCGTGCCCTTTTTTTTTCCTCAAAAGACCAACGTTCAAAAAAGTTCCCTAATTCTAGCAATTGTTAGACCTTTTAATTAATTGTATAATAAAGTAATAGAACGTGAGGTGAAGCTGTTGCAACGGATTACTAACTGTGTATTAACGAATGGAGAGCATGCATTATTATTACAAAAGCCAAGCCGTGGCTGGTGGGTAGCACCTGGTGGCAAAATGGAACTTGGTGAAACGATAAAAGAATCAGCTGAGCGTGAGTTTCGGGAAGAAACAGGTCTTCAGGTAGAAGATGCGAAGCTGCGTGCTGTTTTTACCATCGTAATACTAGAAAATGATCAGCCGGTGAATGAATGGATGATGTTCACGTTCCATGCAACGAGTTTTAAAGGTGACATGTTTGAACAATCTCCAGAAGGCAAGCTTGAATGGAAAAGTATAAAGGATGTACAGGGACTGCCAATGGCAGCCGGTGATAAGTATATGTTTGAACATGTATTACATGATCAAGGAGTCATGCACGGAACGTTTTATTATACAAAAGATTTTGATCTAGTGTCATATCGGTTAACTTCAGAATAGATATAGAGGGGTGATGAGGGTGAGTATCGAGCACGAAGAAATACAGATTGTGATTATTACAGGAATGTCTGGGGCAGGGAAGACAGTGGCCGTCCAAAGCTTTGAGGATCTTGGCTATTTTTGCGTCGATAATTTGCCCCCAGCACTTATTCCAAAATTTATTGAACTGATTGAAGGTTCAAATGGAAAAATGAATAAAGTAGCGCTTGTTATCGATTTACGTGGAAGGAAGTTTTTTGATCACCTATTTGAAGCAATCGATACGATAAGCCATGCTCCGCACTTGCAATTTAAGCTACAGATTATCTTCTTAGATGCAAAGGATGCAAAACTTGTACAGCGCTACAAAGAGACGAGACGTGCTCATCCACTAGCACCAAATGGTCTGCCGCTTGAAGGTATTCGGCTAGAACGCGAGATGCTTGAGGATATGAAGGGCAGAGCGCAGCAAATTATTGATACAACGGACATGAAACCAATCCAGTTACGTGAGAAAATCATTCAAAGATTTTCTGGAACGGAAAAGCATCCGTTTACAGTTAATATGATGTCGTTTGGCTTTAAGTATGGCATGCCAATTGATGCGGATCTCGTCTTTGATGTGCGTTTTCTTCCGAATCCTCATTATATTGACCACATGAGACCGAAAACAGGGCTAGATGATGAAGTTTCATCATATGTATTGAAATGGACAGAAACTCAACAATTTATTGAGAAACTAACTGACTTGTTGAAGTTCATGCTGCCTCAATATAAGCGTGAAGGAAAAAGTCAAGTCGTCATTGGCATTGGTTGTACAGGTGGAAAGCATCGTTCTGTGACACTTGCTGAACACTTTGGAGAAGCTTTTGCTGATGAATATGTATTGCATGTTAGCCATCGAGATATTGATAAAGATAAAGGAAAAGGTACTCATAAGTGAAAAAGAAAAATGTTGTTGTGATTGGAGGAGGAACCGGCTTATCAGTATTGCTTCGAGGATTAAAAACGTTCCCAGTTGACATTTCTGCTATTGTAACAGTTGCTGATGATGGCGGCAGTTCCGGTCGACTCCGAAAAGAACTAGACATCCCTCCTCCGGGAGACGTGAGAAACGTTTTAATTGCTTTATCAGAAGTCGAACCTTTGGTGGAAGAGCTCTTTCAGCACCGTTTTTCAAACGGAAATGGCTTGTCAGGGCACTCGTTAGGTAATCTACTACTTGCGGGCATGACGTCCATTACAGGCGATTTTTCAAGAGGCATTACCGAATTAAGCAAAGTGTTAAATGTTCGTGGAAATGTTTATCCTGCGGCTAATTGCAGCATTGTGCTGCATGCAGAAATGGAAGACGGAACGATTGTAACAGGGGAATCCCTTATTCCGTTAGAACAAAAAAGGATAAAACGTGTTTTTTTAACCCCTGAAGATATTTCACCATTGCAGTCGGCTATTCGAGCAATTGAGGAAGCCGATATTATTGTGTTAGGACCAGGAAGCCTTTACACTAGTGTTATCCCAAACCTTCTTGTTCCGGGAGTTGCTCAAGCGATCGAACAGTCTGATGCAAGGAAGGTATATATTTGCAATGTGATGACACAAAGTGGAGAAACGGAAGGCTATACAGCTGGAGACCATATCCAAGCCATTTCTGATCACTGCGGCAGTACATTGGTCGACGAAATTGTGGTTCATGGAGCGCCGGTGTCAGCTGAAGTTCGAGCGTGTTATGCGAGCGAAGGGGCTGTTCCTGTTGTTGTTGATGTAAATCGGATAAATTCAATGGGGGTATCCGTTGTACTTGATCATTTTGTAATCGAACGAGAAAATATGTTGCGTCATGATGCCATAAAAGTATCAAAGGCTATTTTACGCATGTAAGAATGACTACTGTTCGTGTAGGGAAAGGGTATTAGAGAGCTACACGGCTGAAAGGAGTGAGGACTTTGTCCTTTGCAGCCAAAACGAAAAAAGAATTAACCCAATTTGAACAAGAAGACTGCTGTGCTACAGCAGAGCTCGCTGCACTTATCCGGATGAACGGATCCCTTTCGTTCAGTCAAATGAAGCTTGGTCTAGATGTAACGACAGAGAATGCGGCGATTGCAAGGAGAATTTATACGCTTATTAAGCGAGTCTATCCTTCCATGTTTGTGGAGCTGCTTGTTCGAAAAAAAATGAGACTGAAAAAAAACAATGTCTATCTCGTTCGTATGCAGCACGAGGCAAAGGAATTGTTAGAGCAGCTTGGTATTTTAGGAGAAGGTTTTGTTTTTCTTCGAACAATCTCAAAACAATTAACAAAATCCAATTGTTGTAAGCGTGCCTACTTACGAGGAGCTTTCTTAGCGGGGGGGTCTATTAACCACCCCGAAACCTCGTCTTATCATTTAGAGATTTTCTCAATCTATGAGGAGCATAATGATTCTTTATGTGAATTAATGAACGAATATGAATTAAATGCAAAAACATTGGAACGTAAAAAGGGTTTCATCACGTATATGAAAGAGAGCGAGAAAATCACTGAGTTTCTTAATATCATTGGCGCACATCAGGCACTGCTGTACTTTGAAGATGTTCGAATTATGAAGGACATGCGTAACTCGGTAAATCGTCTTGTTAATTGTGAAACAGCTAATTTAAACAAGACCGTTGGGGCAGCATTAAGACAGGTAGAAAATATTCGTCTTGTTGATCGATTGATTGGTTTAGATCAGCTGCCAGCGAAATTGCGTGAAATTGCCGAATTACGTGTATTGCATCAGGACGTTACTCTAAAGGAACTTGGTGAGATGGTTGATGGGGGGACCGTTAGTAAATCTGGTGTGAACCATCGCTTACGAAAAATTGATCAGATTGCAGATAAATTACGAAATGGTCAAGAGATTCAAACAGAAAAATTATAAACGATTAAGGAGGAGAAAAAATGTTAAAAAAAGAAGTGACAGTTCAAAGAAAAACTGGATTACAAGCAAGACCTGCAGCATTATTTGTTCAAGAGGCGAGCCGTTTCTCGGCAGAGGTGTTTATTGAAAAAGGTGATAAAAAGGTAAATGCAAAAAGCATCATGGGTCTTATGAGCTTAGCCATGGGTCATGGAACAACATTTACGCTTATTACAGATGGAAATGACGAAGCTGAAGCACTAGAAACATTAAGTGATTTTATTGAATCTGAATAAAAGAGAAGACACCGGTCTGCCACAAGCAAGCGGTGTCTTTTTTTGGTTTTTAAAAAAAGAGATTCCAATCTGGAATCTCTCTTAATCATATTAAGCTTTCGTCGCAGGAATAACTTTGTCAATTAATCCATACTCTTGTGCTTTTGCAGCAATCATGAAGTTATCACGATCCGTATCGCGCTCGATCACTTCTAAAGGTTGACCAGTGCGCTCTGCTAAAATTTTGTTTAAGCTTTCACGCATTTCAATGATACGTTTCGCATGAATTTGAATATCAGAAGCTTGACCTTGTGTACCGCCAAGTGGTTGGTGAATCATTACTTCACTGTTTGGAAGGGCAAAGCGCTTGCCTTTTTCACCAGCTGCTAGTAAGAATGCACCCATAGAAGCAGCCATTCCAATACAAATCGTCGATACTTTTGGCTTTATGTAATTCATCGTATCATAAATGGCCATACCAGCTGTAATGGACCCACCAGGACTATTAATGTAGATCGAGATATCTTTTTCAGGGTCTTCTGCTTGCAAGAATAAAAGTTGTGCCACAATTGAGTTAGCAACGTTGTCATCGATCGCGCTTCCTAACATAATAATACGATCTTTTAATAAACGAGAATAGATGTCATATGCACGCTCGCCTCGGTTTGTTTGCTCAATAACTGTAGGGATTAAATTCATCGAAAAATTCCTCCTTTTAGGTATTAGTGAACCTTATTGTTCTACTATGTTATGTACATCATACCCAAATGGTCAAAAAAGGTCAAATGAAAACACTTCTTCAACGAGTTGGGTTAAAGTTGATGTTCTGGTATTGTTGCGCAAACAATACCTTTTAACCACTTACTACATACTATTCAATATCAAACTTATTAAACCCTCTTTTCATAATATCCGTTTTTAAATAATCTAAACGAGATAATCTATCATTAGCATAGTTTTGATTTTAGAATTCCTATATAATTAAAGATAGGAATGAAGTAAACTATAAAAGGCATATAAATTAGAAAGCGCTTACAAAAATGGTGTGCTCTTGCTTGGATGTGTAGAGTAGCAAAATTTGGATTGTTCTTAGCTAAGTGAAAGGAGGGGTAGTAACGTGCAATTTGGATTGTTTCAACAACAGACGCAGAGTTTGGTCATGACGCAGGAGTTACGTCAAGCCATTCATCTCTTACAGTATTCAGCAACAGAACTGTCAACCTTTATTCAGGAGCAAGCACTTGAAAACCCGTTAATAGAAGTGAAGGAATCACAAAAGCTAGAGGAGACATCATATTCATCCTTTAGAAACGTTTCTGAAGACCAAACCTCTCCAATTGATTATGCGCATATTGATAGAACAAGTTTGAGTGACTTTTTACTCAATCAATTACAAGACCTTCGAGTTTCAAAAAAAGACAGAAAAAATATAACGTATTTCATTTATAGTTTGAGAGAAGATGGCTACTTATCTAGGCCGTTTGAAGAAATTTGTGAAGAACTTCAAATTTCGCAAAGAGAGGGAGAAAATCTACTTGAAACACTACAGCATTTTGATCCCGCTGGAGTAGGTGCTAGGAATTTGCAGGAGTGCTTGTTGTTACAATTGCAGCGCATGGATGACCCACATTATATTGCTGAACAGATCGTTATGTTTCATATGGAGGCATTCGCCACCCGCAAGTGGAAGGAGATATCTCAGCAATTAAACATACAATTAGCAGAAGTCCAGGAAGTAAATGATTTAATAAAAAAGCTTGATCCACGGCCAGGGACACAATATATGTCGGAGCCAGTTCAATTTGTCCAACCTGAAATTAGGATTGTACCGTATGAAGGAGATTTGCTTGTTCATATAGAAGATGATTTAATTCCAAGTGTTGGTCTCAATCATCATTATGAGGAGTTACTTCGCTCGGCAGATGATGATGAAGCAAGTCAATATGCCAAACAAAAAATTCAGCAAGTTCAATGGCTAATGAAAAGTATACAGCAAAGAAAACAAACGATCGTGAAAGTGGGAGAAGCTATTGCAAGACACCAAAAGGATTATTTCTTAAAGAAAGATGGTGTGCTAAAGCCACTTACATTAAAAGAGATTGCCGATGAGATTGAGGTTCATGAATCGACTGTGAGTCGTGCTACAACAAATAAGTATGCGGATACACCAAGAGGAATCATAGAACTAAAATCTCTCTTCACATCAGCTGTTCAAAATGGCTTAGGAGAATCGACATCAAGCCGTTCGATTAAAGAATGGATGAAAGAGCTCATTGCAGCAGAAAATAAACAAAAGCCACTTTCAGATGCAAAAATTGTCAGCTGGTTACAATCAGAAAAAGGAACAACTGTATCAAGAAGAGCCATTGCAAAATATCGCGATGAACTAGGGATTCCATCCTCATCAAAAAGGAAAAGATACTGAACCAAAAGGGTGGTTTTCCCTTTTGGTTCAGTATCGAAGCAAGGAGCGAAGCCGCTGCGTCGGTGTGAGAGGTGTCTCACACCTGCAGCGTGCGGAGCCCTTGCACATCAGAGCATAAGCTAATAATAAATACCAAAAGGGCGGTTTTCGAGGCCACTGAAAAAGGTACGGTTTTGACCTTTTTCAATGGCCTTCCTCGAATTGACTAAAAAGGACTTTTTCAGTATCGTCTATAGAAGGAGCAGAGTCGCTGCGTTGGTATAAGCCTCCCTATAAATTTTTACATACTACGAATAAAAGTGAGTGATAAAGAAATGATAGAAGTAACTGTTATGTCAAAAATTGATTGCCCGCTTTGTGACAAAGCAATTGACCTAATTAAACCATTATCTGAAGAGGTTCCTTTTACAATGACCATTACCGATATTTATAAAAATGATGCCTTACTCGAAAAATATCAAATTATGATTCCGGTTATTTTGATCAATGGAGAAGAGGTTGATTTTGGTCAAATTTCAAAAGATAAGGTAAGAAAGCGTTTACTTGAAATAAATAGGCAAATATAACTTGTGAAAGGACTCCATCCTTGGTAATATGTACTTGTGGATGAGGATTTTGGTCTTTTTTTTGGAAATAACGGGACTAAAAATGTCTATGCGGGACATAATGAGTCCAGTCCTGGCTTAAAGGAGTTTGGCTCGATGAATTCATTATTAGACATACAGAAAAAATTATTACCCGATTTGCTTGACGTTATGGTCAAGAGATACCGAATCCTTCATTACATTAAATTAATGCAACCGATTGGTCGAAGAAGTTTGTCAGCAAACTTACAGCTTTCAGAACGAGTGTTACGAGGAGAGGTTACTTTTTTAAAGGAGCAAGGTCTTGTACATTTCGCTACTTCAGGTATGAGTATCACTGAAGAAGGCGAAAAATTATTTGAAAAGTTAGAAGAAATGATGAAGGAGCTTCTTGGACTTCGGGAATTAGAAGCACAGCTAGAAAAGGAACTCGGTGTAAGGCAAGTCACTGTCGTTGCTGGAAATAGCGACAAGGATGAATGGGTCAAAAGAGAAATGGGTCGAGCTTGTATTAGTCAGCTTAAGGCAATCATTAACCCGAAAGACGTGGTTGCTGTCATGGGTGGTACAACCCTTGCTGCTGTTGCAGAAATGATGAAGCCTGATGCGAAAACTAGGGAAGTTGTTTTTGTTCCGGCACGTGGCGGGCTTGGCGAGCAGGTGGAGAATCAAGCGAATACGATTAGTGCAGAACTTGCGAGTCGAGCAGGGGCACAATATCGCTTGTTGCATGTTCCAGACCAAATAAGTGAGGAAGCTTACTCATCTCTTGTATTAGAACCTTCTGTTAAGGACATCCTAAGGCTGATTAAATCAGCTTGTACGGTTATTCATGGAATTGGAGATGCAAGAACGATGGCGCTCCGGCGTGATTCAGTGAATTCGTTTATTGACAAGCTTAATCGGGAAGAGGCTGTAGCAGAGGCGTTTGGATATTATTTTAACCGTCGCGGCGAACCAATCCACAAGCAAAGAACGATTGGGTTACAGCTCGATGACCTCGGGGAGCATAAGTATGTAATTTCTGTTGCTGGAGGAGCTTCAAAAGGAGAAGCGATCGCTGCCTATATGAAGTATCAACCAAGTGATGTGTTAATTACAGATGAAGCTGCCGCAGAAGCATTATTACAATTACGTAGATAAAAGGGCATTGCTCTTTTTGATAAATTCTTTTTAAGTTACTAGGAGGAGATTGAACATGGCAACAAAGATTGGTATTAACGGTTTTGGACGTATTGGACGTAACGTATTTCGTGCAGCATTAAACAACCCAGCGGTAGAGGTAGTAGCAATCAACGATTTAACTGATGCTAACATGCTTGCACACTTACTTAAATATGACACAGTACACGGCAACCTAGATGCTGAGATTTCAGTAAATGGTAACTCACTTGTAGTTAACGGACAAGAAATCAACATCTCTGCTGAGCGTGATCCATCTAAGCTTGAGTGGGCTAACCGTGGAGTAGAAGTAGTAGTTGAATCAACTGGTTTCTTCACTAAGCGTGAAGATGCTGCTAAACATATCGAAGCTGGTGCGAAGAAAGTAATCATCTCTGCTCCTGCATCAGATGAAGATATTACAATCGTAATGGGTGTTAACGAAGACAAGTACGATGCTGGTAGCCACCACGTTATCTCAAACGCATCTTGTACAACAAACTGTCTTGCACCATTTGCAAAAGTTCTTAACGACAAATTCGGAATCAAGCGCGGTATGATGACAACAGTTCACTCGTACACAAATGACCAACAAATCCTTGACCTTCCACACAAGGACTACCGTCGTGCGCGTGCAGCTGCTGAAAACATCATCCCAACATCTACAGGTGCTGCAAAAGCGGTTGCTCTTGTTCTTCCTGAACTTAAAGGTAAATTAAATGGTGGAGCAATGCGTGTACCAACTCCTAACGTATCTTTAGTTGACTTAGTTGCTGAGTTAAACCAAGACGTTACAGCTGAAGATGTAAACAATGCACTTCGCGAAGCTGCTGAAGGTCCATTAAAAGGAATCCTTAACTACAGCGAAGAGCCACTAGTATCTAGTGACTACAATGGTAACCCACATTCTTCATCAATCGATGCCCTTTCAACAATGGTTATGGAAGGCAGCATGGTTAAAGTAATTTCTTGGTATGATAACGAGTCTGGTTACTCTCACCGTGTTGTAGATCTTGTTGATTACATCGCTAAGCAAGGACTATAATAGGTAACAGTTGGTGGAGGAGGAAGATGATAGAGGTTTCCTCCTCTTTCCGCTGTAAAAAATTGCAATCCAAACAGGAGGTCTAGCCAAAATGAACAAACAAACGATTCGTGATATCGACCTTAAAGGGAAAAAGGTATTTTGTCGAGTTGATTTCAACGTGCCAATGAAGGATGGACAAGTAACGGATGAAACTCGTATCCGTGCGGCGATCCCAACAATCCAAGCATTAGTAGAACAAGGTGCAAAAGTCATTCTTGCTTCTCACCTTGGTCGTCCAAAAGGAGAAGTAGTAGAAGAATTGCGTCTTACTCCAGTTGCAGCTCGTTTAAGTGAGTTACTTGGTAAAGATGTGAAGAAGGTTGACGAAGCATATGGTCCACAAGCAGAAGAAGCTGCAAATGCTCTTTCTGAAGGCGATGTATTGTTACTTGAAAACGTTCGCTTCTATCCTGGGGAAGAGAAGAATGACCCAGAACTTGCAAAAGCGTTCGCTGCTTTAGCTGATGTGTATGTAAACGATGCTTTTGGTGCGGCTCACCGTGCACATGCATCAACTGAAGGAATTGCACACCACTTGCCAGCCGTTGCAGGTTTATTAATGGAAAAAGAGCTAGATGTTCTTGGAAAAGCATTATCAAATCCTGAGCGTCCTTTTACAGCGATTATTGGTGGAGCAAAGGTTAAAGATAAGATCGGTGTTATTGAAAATCTGTTAGATAAAGTAGATAACTTAATCATTGGTGGCGGACTTGCTTACACATTTGTAAAAGCACAAGGCCATGAAATCGGGAAGTCTTTACTTGAAGAGGACAAGATCGATCTTGCCAACTCATTTATGGAAAAGGCAAAAGCAAACAATGTGAATTTCTTATTGCCTGTTGATGTAACGGTTGCTGATGATTTCTCAAACGATGCAAATACTAAAGTAGTAGATATTGATTCTATTCCTTCTGATTGGGAAGCATTAGATATTGGACCAAAAACGATTGATACATATCGTAAAGTCATTGCAGAATCAAAGCTTGTTATTTGGAACGGACCAATGGGTGTATTTGAACTTGAATCATTCTCTAAAGGGACAAGAGGTGTAGGAGAAGCTCTTGCTGATAGCACGGATACATATTCTGTTATTGGTGGAGGAGACTCTGCAGCTGCTGTTGAAAAGTTCGGCATTGCGGATAAGATGAGCCACATCTCAACAGGCGGCGGTGCGTCTCTAGAGTTTATGGAAGGCAAAGAGCTTCCAGGGTTAGTTGCACTTAACGATAAGTAATAATGGGGTCAGACCCCGCTTTAATCTAATAAAGAGGTGAAGTACTATGCGTAAGCCAATTATTGCAGGTAACTGGAAAATGAATAAAACGCTTGGAGAAGCGAAGCAATTCGTTGAAGCGGTAAAAACGAGTGTTCCAGCTAACAGTGAAGTGGATGCAGTTGTTTGTTCACCGGCGTTATTTTTAGAAAGCTTAGTGAGTCAGACTGAAGGAACAGATCTTAAAGTTGGTGCACAAAACGTTCACTTTGAAGAAAATGGTGCGTTTACAGGTGAGATCAGCCCTGTAGCTCTAGCTGACATGAAAGTAGAGTATGTCATCATTGGGCACTCTGAGCGTCGTGAAATGTTTGCTGAGACAGATGAAACAGTAAACAAAAAAGTTCACGCGGCGTTTAAGCACAACTTAGTACCAATCATGTGCTGCGGTGAGACAGATGAAGAGCGTGAAGCTGGAAAAACAAACGATGTCGTAAAGGTACAAGTAGAAGCTGGACTAGCTGGCTTGTC
Organism: Halalkalibacter alkaliphilus; assembly: GCF_023555415.1. GTDB lineage: Bacteria > Bacillota > Bacilli > Bacillales > Bacillaceae_D > Halalkalibacter > Halalkalibacter alkaliphilus. The sequence continues at coordinate 33,983 of NZ_JAKRYL010000022.1, forward strand.
AAATGATCAAGTGAAAAACACAGTTATTGCTTATGAGCCAATCTGGGCGATCGGAACAGGGAAATCTTCTTCTGCAACAGATGCTAATGATGTTTGCTCATACATCCGTAAAGTGGTAGCTGAGGCGTTTTCTCCAGAGGCTGCTGAGGCAGTTCGTATTCAGTACGGCGGCAGCGTGAAGCCTGCTAACATTAAAGAATACATGGCCGAGTCTGATATTGATGGAGCACTTGTTGGTGGAGCGAGTTTAGAAGCTGACTCATTCCTTGCACTTTTGGAGGAAGGTAAATGAGTAAGAAACCAGTAGCTCTCATCATCCTTGATGGATTTGCGATGAGAGATGAAGTAAAAGGTAATGCAGTAGCTCAAGCGAAGAAACCAAACTTTGACCGTTACTGGAACCAATACCCGCATGCAACTCTTGAAGCACAAGGGGAAGCGGTAGGTTTACCAGAAGGTCAAATGGGGAATTCGGAAGTAGGACACTTAAACATTGGTGCTGGACGAATTGTTTATCAAAGCTTAACACGCGTGAATTTATCGATTCGTGAAGGTGAATTTTTTGAAAATGAAACGTTCCATGCCGCTATGAACCATGTGAAAGAAAAGAACAGTGCCTTACATGTCTATGGACTTCTATCAGACGGAGGAATTCATAGCCATATTGAGCATTTGTTTGCACTACTTGAACTTGCGAAGCGTGAAAACGTGGAAAAAGTTTATGTTCATGGATTTCTTGATGGGCGTGACGTTGGCCCAACTTCAGCTGAAGTGTACATTCGTGCCCTGCAAAGCAAGCTTGAAGATTTAGGTGTAGGTGAGATTGCATCTATTCACGGCCGTTACTATGCGATGGATCGCGACCGTCGCTGGGAGCGTGTTGAGAAGTCATACCGTGCGATGGTATATGGCGAAGGTCCTGCGTACACGAATCCGATTGACGTTGTGACTGATAGTTATAAAAATGAAATTCATGATGAATTTGTCATTCCTTCTGTTATTACAAAGGAAGACGGAACGCCAGTAGGGACAGTTGGAGACGATGATGCGGTTATCTTCTTTAACTTCCGTCCGGACAGAGCAATTCAAATGTCTCAAGTATTCACAAACGAAGACTTCCGCGGATTTGATCGTGGTGACATGCATCCAAGAAATCTTCATTATGTGTGTTTAACGAAATTTAGTGAGACAGTTGATGGATATGTCGCATTCAAACCGACAAATCTAGATAATACACTTGGTGAAGTGTTATCACAACAAAATTTCAAACAACTGCGCATTGCGGAAACGGAAAAGTACCCACATGTGACGTTTTTCTTTAGCGGCGGACGTGAGGAGCCATTCCCAGGTGAAGAGCGAATTTTAATCGATTCACCAAAAGTAGCAACATATGACCTGAAGCCTGAGATGAGTGCATACGAAGTAACGGACGCGTTACTTGCAGACATTGAAGCTGATAAACATGATGCAATTATTTTAAATTTTGCAAACCCTGATATGGTTGGGCACTCAGGAATGCTTGAGCCGACAATTAAAGCGGTAGAAGTAGTTGATGAGTGTTTAGGAAAAGTCGTTGATGCGATTATCGCTAAGGGTGGCGCTGCTGTCATTACCGCTGATCACGGAAATGCAGATGAAGTGCTAACAATTGAAGATAAGCCAATGACAGCTCATACAACAAATCGTGTGCCAGTCATTGTAACTCAAAACGGCATTGAGTTGCAGCAAGACGGGAAACTCGCTGATTTAGCTCCAACGTTATTAACACTTTTAGGTGGAAAACAACCAGAAGAGATGACAGGTGTTTCATTAATTAAGAAATAATTTTTTTAAAAGCAGGAATTTCCTCATTTCAGTTGAATCATAATACGGTTGGCTGAATGAAATAACCATTTTTGACCGAAAATAAATTGATAAATTTTAAGGAGTGACTTTACAATGACAATGATTACAGATGTTTATGCTCGCGAAGTATTAGATTCTCGTGGTAATCCAACAGTTGAAGTAGAAGTATACCTTGAATCAGGTGCAATGGGACGCGCATTAGTACCAAGTGGTGCTTCTACTGGTGAATACGAAGCAGTTGAATTACGTGACGGTGGAGAGCGTTATATGGGTAAGGGAGTTCTTCAAGCAGTTGACAACGTTAACGAAGTAATTGCTCCTGAGCTTATCGGTTTCGACGCTTTAGACCAACTTGGTATCGACCAATTAATGATTGATCTTGACGGAACAGAGAACAAAGGCAAATTAGGTGCAAACGCAATCCTTGGTGTATCTATGGCTGTTGCTCACGCTGCTGCTGATGCTCTTGGTGTACCTTTATATGTTTACCTTGGTGGATTCAACGCGAAGCAACTTCCAGTACCAATGATGAACATCATCAACGGTGGAGAGCACGCGGATAACAACGTAGACATTCAAGAATTCATGGTTATGCCAGTAGGTGCAGAAAACTTCCGTGAAGCACTTCGCATGGGTGCGGAAATTTTCCACAACCTAAAGTCAGTACTTAAAGCAAAAGGCTACAACACAGCTGTAGGTGACGAAGGTGGATTCGCTCCAAACCTTTCTTCAAACGAAGAAGCTCTTTCAACAATTATCGAAGCAATCGAAAAAGCTGGTTTCAAACCAGGTGAAGAAGTTCAACTTGCAATGGACGTTGCTGCTTCTGAAATTTACAACAAAGAAGATGGCAAGTACCACTTAGCTGGTGAAGGCAAGAGCCTTACATCTGAAGAAATGGTTACTTTCTACGAAGATCTTTGCTCGAAATACCCAATCATCTCAATTGAAGATGGCTTAGACGAAAACGACTGGGAAGGTTTCAAACTTTTAACTGATAAACTTGGTGGTAAGGTTCAACTTGTTGGTGATGACTTGTTCGTTACAAATACACAGAAGCTTGCTGAAGGTATCGAAAGAGGAATTGGTAACTCAATCCTTATCAAGGTTAACCAAATCGGTACATTAACTGAAACGTTTGAAGCAATCGAAATGGCGAAGCGTGCTGGTTACACAGCAGTTATCTCTCACCGTTCTGGTGAAACTGAAGATGCAACAATCGCTGACATCGCTGTTGCAACAAACGCTGGTCAAATCAAAACAGGTGCTCCTTCTCGTACAGATCGTGTGGCGAAGTACAACCAACTTCTTCGCATCGAAGACGAGCTTGCTAACGTAGCTACTTACGGCGGCTTAAAAGCATTCTACAACTTAAAGAAATAATTTAACTGATAAAAGACGTGCCTTCTTCGGAGGGTGCGTCTTTTTTGTGCGATTTTTGGGGGTGCATGCCAAGGGTAGGGGGGAGAGTCTCCATTGGTGTTTATGAAGAATAAGAACTGGACCTTTGTATGGTGAAAAGGCACTCATCGGGATTATGAAGACCAAATGCGATCGCCTGCCGAGAGAAAACGAACTTCATCGATCATATGAAGACCTTAAGCGAGAACAGAAGAGGATAAAAGGGACAGATCAGCTCAATGAAGTCCACACTCCTTAACTCCTAAGCAATACCTCTCTCCAACAAAACCCCTGTAACCCAAAAAAATTACTGGACTGCTGCAAACCTTACAAGCTACTAATAAAAGTATGTGAGATTTAATAACCGATTTTACCAAACATGACGAGATATCGATTACTCTTAAGCTACGGAATTGGTAATTAAGAACCAATACTTCGAACTTTAGAGTAAGATACTTTGTACAAGAGGAGAGATTTACACCAATGACGAAACTCATAGATTTATCTCAGGAGATTTACCAAGGAATGCCGGTTTTACCAGTTCAACAACAAACCGTCATTTTTCCTAATATCTCCCATGAAGATACGAAGCAAAAACTAGGATTTGAATTTGCTACAAATAGCATAATTATTAATGAGCACGTGCCTACCCACAGCGATGCCATTTATGAATATGATCCAGATGGTCCGACGATTGACGAAATGGATTTAGCTTCATTTTATGGTCCTGCTATTTGTTTAGATGTGTCTCATATTTCTCCTGAAAAGTTTATTATGAAACGTGATATAAAAGATGCACTGAAAAGATCGAACGAGTCGGTGAATGAGGGGGATATTGTCCTTCTTTATACAGGGCATTATGAACGTGCATATGGAAAGGAGGATTGGTTTACGCGCCATACTGGCTTGCATTATCAGGCAGCGAAATGGCTTGCTGAATTAGGTGTGAAAAATATAGGAGTGGATGCACCGTCTATTGACCAATCAAATGACAAAAAGTATTCTGGACATCTTGCTTGCAGAGAATATCAAATAACAAACACTGAAAACCTATGCAATTTAGGAAAGATAGTAAATAAAAGGTTTCTATACATAGGTCTTCCATTAAAAATTCGTCACGGTACGGGGTCACCAATTCGAGCGATTGCCTTGTTAACGGAAGAATGAAAGAAAACCCGGGTATATTAAGAGGGCACTGAAAAGGTACAAATCAACCTTTTTCAGTGCCCTCACTCATATCAAAGCCGGTTTTACGAAGGATTTCGTTTAGCTGCTCTCATGTTTTTTATTTCGGAACTTTCGTCTATTAGGATCAGCTGGTGGCAATGGTTCCTTTTTAATCATTTTCACGAAAGCAAAAATAATAATGAAAATAATGATGGTAAAAGGGAGGGCAGCAATTAATGATGCCGTTTGTAAGGCATCTAAGCCACCAGATACGAGTAACACGGCAGCGATGGCAGCCATTAATACTCCCCATGTTAGTTTGACAATCGTTGCTGGCTTCAAGCTTCCTTTAGAAGACATGCTACCGAGAATATACGTAGCTGAATCAGCAGACGTAATTAGAAAGGTCAAAATTAGTAGAAACGACAATAGTGACAGAATGGAGCTTAAAGGCAGATGAGCATAAGTCTCAAATAAGGCAACCGTTACGTCATTATTTACAGCTTCTGCAATCGTAGTTCCACCAATCAAATCACTATGAAGAGCTGTTCCGCCAAATGTTGCAATCCAAAAGCAGGCAATTAATGGTGGAATCACTAATACCCCTAATATAAACTCTCGAATTGTTCTTCCCTTAGATACACGGGCAACAAAGGCTCCAACGAATGGAGACCAAGCAATGGCCCAAGCCCAGTAGAAAATTGTCCAATCTCTTACCCACGTTCCGCCGCGGTAAGGGGATAAACGTAAACTATATTCAACGAAATTATTGATATAGTCGCCAATACCTAAAGTAAAAGCATTTAAAATAAAAACAGTAGGTCCGGCAAAAAGGACAAACACTAACAAAAGCAAGCATAAAAACAAATTAATATTACTAAGCCACTTAATCCCTTTGTTCAGCCCAGTACTTGCTGACAATGAGTAAAGCAATAGCAGTACGGCCATGATGACTAGTTGAACCCACATGGTGTTAGGGATTTGGAAGACGGATACTAAGCCACCGTTTAATTGCATGATACCAAGTCCGAGTGAAGTAGCCACACCCATTACAGTTGCTATAATTGCTAACACATCAATGAAATGTTTAATGCCTTTGTTAGTACCAACAACGGGTTCAACAGCAGTAGATACGAGTCCATCTTCGCTTTTTCGAAACTGTAAAAAGCCGATCATTAATCCAACAAGAGCAAAAACAGACCACTGACTAACACCCCAATGAAAAAAGGAATACCCCATTGCAACACGTGCTGTTTCTTCTGTTAAAGGATCTAGGTCTCGAAAAGGTGGGGAGAAAAAATGACTCATTGGCTCAGCTACCCCCCAAAACACAATCCCTACACCGAAACCAGCTGAAAATAACATCCCTATCCAAGTGAAAAAGGGGAATTCTGGTTTAGATTCCTGTGGTCCAAGCCTTATTTTTCCGTATTTACTTATGGCTAGTCCGAGTAAAAACAAAACGAAAATAAAAACGGAAATTAGATAAAACCAGCCAAAGTTTTCAGTAGTGAATAAAAAGAGGTTCTCAGCAACAGTACCAAACTGCCTAGGTGCAATTGCCCCTATAAGTACAAGAATAAATATTAAAATCGCTGACACTAAAAATACCGGGTTCCGAAAAGCTTCTGTTTTCATCTTCGTATTCCTTTCCAACGTATTTTCGTTCATGGATAATAAATGACAATATTGGAGGTCTCTAATATTCTGCCCTTAATGGTTTAATTATTCATTTTTGCTTCCTTTATCCTCTTAAAATTAAGACAAGGTTCGTTTTTAAGTGAAATAAAAAAATTAGTTTTCATAACTACGAAATTTTATAACATGAAATTTTTGAGCGTAATGATGGTTGCGTTAGGAAAGAGTTGTGTATATCTCTGTATTTCATAAAACATCGTTTTATTAGTCAATGGTCACAAAAAGACAGTATTTCGCTAAGCTAAGTAAATTCAGCCAGCAAAAAAACACTGAGAGGTTATCTTACGGTTTACAACAAAATTCCAATTTTAAAAATTACCCTAAACATATATTTGAATTATCTAAAAACTGTATTTGTTTTTGTGGATTGTAACTAGAGACCGCGTAAACGCGTAAGGAGATTGGTTCATTTTCCTGGTTATATGAGCAGACATGTAAAGGAGGAGTATGAATGAAGGCGAGTAATATTAACGAGATTTTCATCAACATCCGAAACAGCTCAAGTATACCGACTACAAACAAAGGTGGTGCTACGCATGTCTAGAGAAGCCATAAATAGACCCGGTCAAATTGTTTTAAATAATTCAGCGGTAGACGCAGTGAATAAGAAGAGAGTGAATTAATGAAAAAAGCTCTTCCTCCTGTTGTGGCTCTCATTTCTTTTCTAGTCTTTTGGCAAGTAGTATTCACTTTAAAAACTCATTGCTTCGGGGGTTTCTCAAAAGGTCAAAAACAGACCTTTTTTAGAAACCGCCTTTAAAAGAAAGGAATACGATCTTTATAAGCTTCCATTAATTTCCGATTATGCTCATCGGATCCATCTATGTTTCCGCTTTTAAAAACAGGAGGCTCAATGTCAAGCTCTATTAATCGTTCAATCGCACCTACGATGATACTATTGATGATAGTTAATCCTATAACAGATGAACTTGGGCCATAGGAGATTCCGGTTCCATCAATTGAGATCACACCGTCTCCTGGCTTGGTGTGGTTGTTAATAACTAAATCTACTGTGTCATATAAAAATTTTCCGCTTTTATGCCTAGATGATTGTTTTTTGGAATAAGAAAGCGAGGTGATCCCCACTACATAGGCACCTTGTTGCTTTCCATGAAGCGCTACATCGATGGGGACAGGATTCCTTCCAGAAGTTGAGACAACGATTAAGATGTCATTTGGGCGAATATCTAGATCATCTAGAAAGGTACAGGCAAAGTCTGCGCTGCGTTCGAACATTGAAGATTGAACGGCTCCTTTATGCAGCATCACTTCTTCTATCAAAATTGGATGAACGGGAGCAAGTCCACCTGCACGGTAAAACACTTCTTCACCAATTATATGAGAGTGACCACAACCAAAAATGTGAACAATTCCTCCGTTTACGATTGCTTCAGCTGTTTTATGGGCCGCTTTTTGAAGAGAGTTTTTTTCAACCGTTTCAAGATTTTCAAATAACTCTCTGATCTCAGATAGATAAGCTTGTATCATTACACACCTCCAGGTTAGGTTGTTTCAAAAGGCGACAACTATTTTACCGTTTTAAATGAGAAATAAATTTATAGCGGTCAGCTCGGTAAGATGATCGTACAATTTCAAAAGGAGTTCCATTCGTTAAAAAGGTACAGCGTTCAATCAACAGAATAGGGGAACCCTTTTTGATCTTTAATAACTCTGTTTCTGTTTCGTTAGCTAAAGAAGATTCGATGATTTGGGTTGCTTCGCCGATATCAAGTTGAAGCTTTTCTTCGATATACTTATAAATCGAGTGACTAACAATTTCTTCTGTTAATCCTTTTACTAAATTAGCGGATATATAACAGGTTTCTAAGGCCATCGGAATTTCATCGGCTAAACGAATACGTTTCATTTCATAGACGGGTGTGTTTTCAGCAACCTGTAAGGTAGCGGCTACCTGAGGGCTGGCTGGGATGATTTCAAAATGAAGAAGCTTACTACTAGGTGTTAACCCTCTTGCTTTCATATCTTCTGTGAAGCTAGTTAACCCTTGTAAAGCTTGTTCGAATTTCTTTTCTGCCACAAATGTACCGCTTCCTTTTTTACGATAAAGGTAGCCGTCGTTTACAAGCTTGTTTATCGCTTGTCTAATCGTCATCCGACTTACTTGAAACAGTTGAGAATACTCACGTTCAGATGGAAGGACATTACCAGGCTTTAACTCTCCTTTTTCAATCCGATCTTTAATATACTCTTCTATTTGATGATAGATCGGCAGTGGTGAATTTTTATCGATTAACAAAATATAATCGTCTCCTTTCAGTGCATAACGCCAATACCTTTTAGTGCCTTTTTATCTGCAATTATTGTAACATGAGGATGCTTTTTCAAAATAGAAGCAGGGAAGTCTTCAGTAGGTTCTTCCTCAGTAAGCAGTCGTTTCAAAGCAGCGTTTTTATCCTCACCTGAAACAAGTAATAAAATTTCTTTACTAGCTATAATTGACGCAATTCCCATTGTAATGGCATGAGTTGGCACATCGTGAATAGAGTCAAAAAAACGAGCATTTGCTTCCCTTGTTGATGGGGCTAATTCTATGACGTGAGTTGTGCTGAGAAAAGGTGTACCAGGTTCGTTGAAGCCGATGTGTCCATTAGCGCCAATCCCGAGAAGCTGGAGGTCGATGCCACCCTGAAACTTGATTTTCTCTTCATATTCTCTGCATTCTTGTTCCATCTTCAAAGCTAGTCCGTTTGGAATGAAGATGTTCTTACGGTTAATATCAATATGATTAAAGAAAGTTTGGTTCATATAGTGATGATAACTATTTGCATTTTCTGGATCCAGGCCGATGTACTCATCTAGATTAAAGGTGGTGACGCTGTTGTAGGATGTTCCGTTGTTTTTATGATCTTCTATTAACAACTCGTATGTTTTTTTCGGAGTTCCGCCTGTTGCTAAACCAAGAGTTAGATTTGGTTTTTTCTTAATTTTATCGCTAATATAATTTGAAGCTAATTGGCTTAGCTCTTGATATTGCTTCGTTTCAATAACTTTCATTTGTTACTTCCTCCTTCGTAAGCAATTTTGCCGTTACATAATGTGAAAACTACATTTAAATGTTTATCTAGTATTGTTAGATCAGCATCTTTTCCAACAGCAATACTCCCTTTTTGATTCCACACCCCAATTTGCTTTGCTGGATTCTCAGATGCCATAACGGTAATCTCTTGCAGTGAACAACCTGTATATTGAATCATATTTTTAATTGCGTCGTTCATCGTTAAAATACTTCCGGCTAACGTTCCATCTGATAAGAGAGCTTTTTGATTGGAAACTTGTACCTTTTGTCCACCAAGATCATAAGTTCCATCTTTAAGCCCTTTTGCGCGCATAGCATCAGTGATCAAAATGATCTCACTTGCGCCTTTGGTGCGATAAGTGCTCTTAACGATAGCTGGATGAATATGAATTCCATCGACAATCATTTCCACCTTGAGCTCATGATGTGCTAGTGCTGCACCAGCAACTCCAGGTTCACGATGGTGAAATCCACGCATTCCATTGTATAAATGAGTAACATGGCTAAGGCCTTTTGAGATAGCTTCTTGGATTTTATTATAAGATGCATCAGAGTGACCAATTGAGGCAATAACACCTGATTCTGTTAGATAACGAAGTAGTTCCAAGCCATTTTCTCTTTCTGGAGCCATCGTCACTAGTTTGATTAATCCACCTGAGAGTCGTTGCCATCTCTCAAAAAGAGATAAATCTGGCTCTTGAATAAATGAAAGAGGCTGGGCACCTGCTCTCTCAGGCGATATGAAAGGGCCTTCTAGATGAATGCCGAGCATTTCAGCGGCAGGCTCCTCTTTAATAGTAGATGAGTAAGTGGCAGCGTTTGATAGGGCTGCTTCAATTTTATCGCTTGATTGTGTAATCGTTGTTGCTAAGAAGCTTGTTGTTCCTTCTCTAGGAAGAGAACTAGCCATAGTGGAAAGGGCTGATGGTGTTCCGTCCATTGTATCTGCACCTTTCACACCGTGGATATGAATGTCAATGAACCCAGGAATGAGTGAGAAATCAGGTGTTAAAGTAATGATTTCGTCTGCTTTTTGATCAGCATTGTCTGTGAAAGGACCGATATTGATAATTTTTCCTGCTTTTATTTTGATAAATCCTTGTTCGAAAACTCCACCTTCGTGATACACTGCTATGTTCGTAATCAATAAAGACTTATTTTTATTCATAATCTCCCCCTGATAAATTCTAAAATCCCTTTGTAATTATTCTACCGCGCGCACTTAGAGTTGTCTATACCAATTTTGAGTTATAAGAATATTTACTATGTTTAATTCTGTACAAACCCTATTTTATACTGTTTAAGGCTTGTGGATAGGTATAGACAACTATACTTTGTGGTGGTAAGATAATTTCATTATTAACAACTATTTTTTACTAAGGAGATGAACAACATGCTTAGTTTTCTTCAAAAAATTGGTAAGTCGCTCATGCTGCCAATAGCCGTTCTACCTGCAGCCGCCCTACTATTGAGACTAGGGCAAGAGGATTTATTAAATATCCCCTTTATGGCAGGTGCTGGAGCTGCAATTTTTGATCATTTAGCTCTTATTTTTGCGATTGGGGTTGCGATTGGTTTTGCTCATGATAATAATGGATCTGCTGCTTTAGCTGGTGCAATTGGATATTTTGTGCTTGTCAACGGAACACAAGCAATAGATGAAAATATTAACATGGCGGTATTAGGTGGGATCATAAGCGGGATTATTGCTGGACTTTTATATAACCGCTTTCATAACATTCGCCTCCCACAGTGGCTTGGCTTCTTTGCAGGAAGACGCTTTGTTCCAATTATCACAGCTGCTACGATGGTTGTACTAGCTGGAGTATTTGGAATTGTTTGGCCTCCGATTCAAGATCTTATAAATGGACTTGGACAGTGGATTATTGAAGCAGGTGCATTTGGAGCTGGGGTGTTTGGTCTCTTAAATCGACTTTTGATTCCGATTGGTTTGCATCATGTTTTGAATAGTTTAGTTTGGTTTGTATTTGGTGAATACAACGGGGCTACTGGAGATTTGAATCGTTTCTTTGCAGGTGATCCGACTGCAGGTATTTTTATGACAGGTTTCTTTCCAGTTATGATGTTCGGTCTTCCAGCTGCTTGTTTGGCGATGATCATGACAGCTAAAAAGGAGAAGAAAAAACAAGTAACCGGTATGTTTATTGGTTTAGCTTTCACTTCATTTTTAACCGGGATTACGGAGCCGATTGAATTTTCGTTTATGTTCTTATCTCCAATTTTATACGGTATTCATGCGATCTTGACAGGCGTATCGATGTCTTTAACTTATGTACTTGAAATAAGACATGGCTTTGGATTTTCAGCTGGATTTATAGATTATATGTTAAACTTTGGAATCGCTCAGAAACCGTTATTTTTGTTAGTCATTGGCTTAGCTTATGGGGCAGTATATTTCGTGATCTTTTACGTAGTCATTCGTGCAATGGATCTAAAAACACCGGGACGTGAGGATGATGAGGATGGAGAGGCTAGCAATCCTGAAACCTCTGGAGATCGCTATAGCATTATGGCAGCTACGTTTATGGAAGCACTAGGTGGAAAAGCAAATGTGAAAGCAATTGATAACTGCGCAACGCGATTAAGATTGCAAGTAGTGGACATGGAAAAGGTAGATGAAAGCATGCTTAAGAAAAATGGTGCAAAAGGAGTCATGAAACTAAATAAGACAGATATCCAAGTCATTGTCGGAACCGATGTCGAGTTTGTCAGTGATAAAATGAAGCAGCTATAAGGAAGAAATGATTTAAGTAAGTAGTTCCGTTTTCGTGGAGAAACACTGCAAATAGCATCCGAATTATATTGTTGATATATCAACGTTTTATAGACATGTGACTCATAATAACATAGAAAATAGCACCCCGAATGACATACTGACAATGGCTGTAGTCATCGTGTAAAAGAGGGGGCTATTTTACTTGTTATTTTGTTTATGTGGTAAACATAGTTGAAGTCCAACTAACGATGGAGGATTGTTCAATAGTTCAAAGAAAGTAGAGGAAATTCAACTTTAATAAGAGGTATGGAGAGAGCCAATTAGCGGAGATTTTTCAGTTAGACTGCAGACTAGAGACGGTTCGGGGTATATAAGCGGAGATTTTCCGATTAAGCAAAGCAAAATGATCCATTTTCACGTTTTTCGAGTAAATAGTCGGAATCTTTCCGTCTATTTAAGCTATTTCAGTGCTATTTCCTAATTAAGGGGAATTTCTCCGCTTATTTATCAAATTCGCTTTAGCGTCAGCGTCAAATATGAACTTGTAGAATCGGGAGCTTTAGATTAATAAGTACATTACATTAAGGCATAACCTCACATTTTTTTGTGAGAGCTATGCCTTATTTATTTATGAAGCCTATAGGCTGCTCTGTAAAAACAAAATTTAGTTATCATAAATGTAAGATTTTATTGGAACTGATTTTTGAATAGAACGACGAATGTGTGGGATTAATCCTTCATTAGTTAATACTTACAAAAAGTCTAAGTAACTGTCTGCTAGTAAAAAACATTGAGAGGTTATCTAACTATTTACAACAAAATTCCAGTTATTTAAATTACTCTTACCATATATTCGAACTATCTAAAAATTGTACATGTTTTTGTGGATTGTAACTAGGGTTCTCATACATGCGAAAGGGAATGGTACTTTTTCCTAGCTAATGAGGGACTTGTATAATCAAATACAAAAGGAGGAGTATGATGAAGACGAGCAATATAAACGAGATATTTATCAATATCAGTACAAGTTCAAGTATACCCAACACAAATAAAGGTGGTGCTATTCATCATGTCTAGAGAAGCTGTAAATAGACCGGGTCAAGTTGTTGTAAATAATTCAGCAGTAGACGCAGTGAATAAGAAGAGTAGTGAATTGATGAAAAAAGCTCTTCCTCCTGTTGTAGCTCTCATTTCTTTTATTGCCTTTTGGCAAGTGGCGGTCACCTTAATTGGTACACCCCATTATATTTTGCCAAAGCCAACAGATATTTTTGATGCAGCTGTGAAAAATTGGAGCAATCTATCAGCCGCTTTAATGACAACGATTGTGAGTGCCGTTTCAGGCTTTCTACTAAGTGTGGTAGGCGGGATTGGAGTGGCTGTGTTAATGGCAAGTTCCAAACTGATTGAAAGAAGTTTTTACCCATATGCCATTATCCTGCAAACAATTCCGGTTGTAGCGATTGCACCGATTATTGTCATTTGGTTCGGCTCCGGAATGAACGCCATTGTGATCATTGCTTTTACGATTGGATTTTTCCCAATGTTATCAAATACGTTAATTGGTCTAAATGCAACAGATCATAATATGAAAAATTTGTTCTACCTTTACAATGCTTCTAAGTGGCAAGTTATGTGGAAGTTGCGTTTTCCGGCAGCACTTCCATACATCATAGCAGGAGCGAAGATATCTTGTACGTTAGCTGTTGTTGGTGCGATTGTTGGTGAATATATTGCAGGTGTTGGCGGTGGAGCTGGTGGTTTGGGATATGCCATTACCGTTGCTGCCTCAAGGTTACAAACTTCTTATTTGTTTGCATTAGGATTATCAGCGGCAGTGCTTGGAATTGCTTTCTTTTTACTAGTTAGTTACATCTCAAGAATGTTCTTAGCTTCTTGGCATGAATCGGAAATGGAACAAGAGTAGGAATGAAACTTTATTTGAGAGGGGTTTGGGGATATGGAATTAGCAACTTTGGAGATGAAAGAGAGTACGAAAGAACAAAGCTCTATACTACGAATCAACAATGTTAGTAAAATTTATAACGAAACTATTACAGCATTGAGTGAAGTTAATTTAGATATACCTGAGGGGGAGTTTGTCTCTTTCGTTGGTCCATCAGGTTGTGGAAAATCAACAATATTTAAAATTATAGCAGGCTTAAGTGAACCAACATCAGGAAAAATTGAGATGGTCTCGCCATCTCAGCAAGAAAAGACGATAGATCGAAATGAAGTAGGATTTGTGTTTCAGCATGCTACTTTACTACCATGGAAATCTGTGTTGGATAATGTGGCTCTTCCACTCGAGTTAAAAGGGGTACCAAAAAAAGAGCGCCAAGAGAGAGGAAAGGAAGTTCTAGGAATGGTTGGTCTAGAGGGGTATGAAAAGGCACTACCAAGACAACTTTCAGGTGGGATGCAGATGAGAGTCTCTATTGCTCGTTCGCTCATTGCCAAGCCGAAGCTTCTTTTAATGGATGAGCCGTTTGGGGCACTCGATGAAATGACGAGACAAAATTTACATTACGAGCTCCTTAAAATTTGGAAGAGAACAGGGATGACCGTTCTATTTATTACTCATAACGTCTTTGAGTCTGTATTCTTATCAACGAAAATTGCTGTTATGAGCGCTAGACCAGGACGAATTACAAATGTATTTGACGTACCTCCTTATGAACGAGATGACTCATTTCGTAGTACTGCTGAGTTTAGCCATCTCGTTGGTGAAATTTCAAAAGGACTGCAACACTAATTGTTGCAGCTGCCAAAGGGAAACCCACCCTTTGTCCTGATAAGAGCGACCATGTTGCGCTGGCTTCACTCGCCGTGCACTTAAAGGAGAACCCCGCTCCTTTAAGCTTAAAAGATAACGTCGGCTCCGCTCATCGCTAAGATGCAGCTGCCAAAGGGAAACCCACCCTTTGTCCTGATAAGAGCGACCATGTTGCGCTGGCTCCGCTCGCCGTGCGCTTAAAGGAGAACCCCGCTCCTTTAAGCTTAAAAGATAACGTCGGCTCCGCTCATCGCTAAGATGCAGCTGCCAAAGGGAAACCCACCCTTTGTCCTGATAAGAGCGACCATGTTGCGCTGGCTTCACTCGCCGTGCGCCTAAAGGAGAAACCCACTCCTTTAGGCTTAAAACAAAACGTCGGCTCCGCTCATCGCTAAGATGCACCTACCAAAGGGAAACCCACCCTTTGGTAGGTGCATATTTCTATTGTTCTTTAGCTTATTTTTGTGGTACATTAGTATAAGCGCAAACTGTGCTTGGAGGTGTAGATATCGTGCAAATGTTCGCAACAGTTTTACTCGTTATTGTATCAATTAGCTTGATTGCAGTCGTTTTATTACAATCTGGAAGAAGCGCGGGTCTTTCAGGAGCGATTTCTGGTGGAGCGGAACAGCTTGTTGGAAAGCAAAAAGCTCGTGGGATTGATGCGGTATTAATTAAAGCAACTGTCGTTTTATCTGTGTTATTCTTTGTCCTAACCGTTACGGTTGCATATTTCTTGTAATGTTCAAGCAGTAGGTGCGATGCCTGCTGCTTCTTTGTTATATTTTCTAACATAAAAAGGGCAGCCTAAAGGATTAATGAGGTTAGGGATACATAGAATAAGGGTATGAAGGATAAGTACGGGGGAATAGCTTCTACTGGATATATGTCAACAGAAAGCGTCGAATTCTTAATCAGCAATGATTAGAAGGGTGTGAGAGAATATGATTGGCTGTCTATGTTTGCATGGCTTCACTGGGGAACCGTGGGAAGTAGAGCCTGTTTCAACATATTTTCTTGAGAACAAGCGTTGGCTTGTATATACGCCAACGTTGCCAGGGCATGGTCCAAAGGGGGATTTGCGTGATGTTACATACCAGCAGTGGGTGTTTACAGCGGAGGTTGCCGTATGTGAATTGTTAAGTCGTTGCGAAAAAGTATATGTGATTGGATTTTCGATGGGCGGGATGCTTGCATGTTACATTGCGGCTAAGTACGAAGTGTCGAAACTTGTTTTGTTGAGTGCAGCAGCATACTACGGAAATCCGCAGCAACTTTTGCAAGAGCTGAAGGACAAAGTGCGCCTCCGAGTGCTTGGTGAGCTTGACCAAGATGAGCATTATTTATTATATAGGAAAAAAATTATGGATACTCCGATGACGGCTGTCTTTCAATTTATGCAGGTCGTAAAAAAGATTAAGCCCTATATTAACAAAGTATCAATTCCAACGTTGATATTGCAAGGGGAACAAGACGGGATTGTTCCGCGTAAAAGTGCGCTTTACCTTTATGAAACAATTAGTTCTGAACAAAAAAAGTTAAACTTTTTACCTGAGTCTAAGCATTTGATTTGTCATGGCTTTGAAAAAGAGTTACTAATTAATAAGATTGAGGCATTTTTGTGTAGAGAGGAAGATGAAGATGAAAGTGGTTGTACCTAAGCCATTTACGTTTGAAGGAGGAGACCGGGCTGTTTTGCTGCTTCATGGTTTTACTGGAACAACAGCTGATGTCAGAATGCTTGGTAGACATTTACAGAAGCTCGGATATACTTGTCATGCACCATTATATAAAGGACATGGTGTCCCTCCTGAAGAATTAGTACATACAGGTCCAGAGGATTGGTGGAAGGATGTAGTAGAAGGGTATGAGTTCCTAAAGAGCAAAGGCCATGAAGAAATTGCTGTTTGCGGGCTTTCACTCGGAGGGGTATTCTCATTGAAAATAGGGTACACTCTACCTATAAAGGGCATAGTGCCGATGTGTGCACCGATGAAGCCGAAAACAGAAGATGCTATTTACAAAGGTGTGCTTGCTTATGCCAAACAATATAAGCAGTTAGAAAAGAAGGCGCCAGAGCAAATTGAAGAAGAGATGGCTGCGTTCGCTGATTCGCCAATGGGAACCTTAAATGGCTTGCAAGGATTAATAAATGATGTAAAAGATCATCTTGATTATATTTATTCTCCTATTTTTGTTGTCCAAGCAAGACATGATCAAATGATTGATATAGAGAGTGCCAACATTATTCACGACCATGTTGAGTCTGATCAGAAGTCATTAAAATGGTACGAAGATTCAACGCATGTTATTACATTAGATAAAGAAAAAGAACAGCTTCATGATGATGTGTATCAATTTTTGGAGTCACTTGATTGGACCGTCTAGACAAACATAGAAAGAAGCTGTTAACGAAAGGAGAAGAAAACATTGAATGAAGAATTGATTCAACAACTGTTGTCGCACTTTCGCGAAACAGCGGAGAAACCTCTTTCTATAAAAGAAATTGAAGATTCGTTTAATATTAAAAGCAGTGATGAATTTAAAGAGTTAGTCAAAGCGTTAAATGAGTTGGAACATAGGGGGCTCGTTGTTCGAACAAGAACGGACCGTTACGGGATTCCAGAAAAAATGAATTTAGTGCGTGGACGTGTTCAAGGCCATGCAAAAGGCTTTGCATTTATTATTCCTGAAGAACCAGGAATGGACGATGTGTATGTGACAAGTGGAGATTTGAATAGCGCTATGAATGGTGATACTGTCCTCGTTCGATTAAATCAAAAGTCATCAGGATCAAGACCAGAAGGACAAGTCGTTCGGATTGTCGAGCGCGGGACGACTGATGTCGTCGGTACGTACCAAGATCAAGGGTCATATGGCTTTGTTATTGCTGATGATAAGCGCGTTGCTAATGACATTTTTATACCTCAAGAACAAGCAGCAGGCGCAGTGGATGGACATAAAGTTGTTGTTAAAATAACAAAGTATCCAGAAGGAAGGATGAGTGCAGAAGGGAAAGTCATAAAAGTACTTGGGCATAAAAATGATCCAGGTATGGACATCCTTTCGATTATTTACAAACATGGGATTCCTATTGAGTTTCCGGATGAAGTGATTGAGCATGCTAATTCTGTGCCAGACAGCATTGATCCTGATGATTTAAAGGATCGCCGTGACCTTCGCGATGAAACGATCGTAACGATTGATGGAGCCGATGCTAAGGATTTAGATGATGCTGTTCATGTAAAACGCTTGGAGAATGGAAACTACTTATTAGGTGTTTCGATTGCAGATGTCACTCATTATGTGAAAGAAGGATCGCCAATTGACCAAGAAGCGGCTGACAGAGCGACAAGTGTCTATTTAACAGACCGCGTCATTCCAATGATCCCACATAGACTTTCCAATGGAATATGTAGTTTGAATCCTAAAGTTGATCGATTGACGCTTACGTGTGAAATGGAAATTGATGCTAATGGCCAAGTGGTTAGCCATGAGATTTTCCAAAGTGTCATCAAAACGACAGAACGTATGACGTATTATGATGTGAATAAGATTTTAGTTGATAAAGATGAAGAAACACGTAAGAACTATGAGTCGTTGGTTCCGTTTTTTGAGGAAATGGAAGAATTAGCAGCAATCTTACGGAAGAAGCGTTTTGAGCGTGGGGCGATTGATTTTGACTTTAAAGAAGCAAAAGTGCTTGTGGATGAAGAAGGAAAGCCGACAGATGTTGTTATTAGAACAAGATCTGTAGCAGAGAAGCTTATTGAAGAATTTATGTTAGCAGCGAACGAAACAGTTGCTGAGCATTTTCATTGGCTGAAGCTTCCTTTTGTTTACCGAATTCACGAGGACCCAGATGCCGAGAAACTTGGCAAGTTTCTAGAATTCATTACGAATTTTGGTTACGTTGTGCGTGGGAATGCGAATACAGTTCATCCGCGCGCTCTTCAAAAATTATTGGAGGAAATTAAAGGCGAGCCAGAAGAAACGGTTATTAGTACAGTTATGTTGCGTTCAATGCAACAGGCGAAGTACGATACGAACAGTCTAGGGCACTTCGGGTTATCAACAGAGTTTTATACGCATTTTACGTCGCCGATTAGACGTTACCCCGATTTGCTTGTGCACCGCTTAATTCGCACGTATTTGATCAAAGGAAACGTAGATGAAGCAACGCAAGAGCATATGAATTCGGTATTACCTGAGTTGACGCGCCACGCCTCGGAGATGGAGAGGCGTGCTGTTGAAGCAGAGCGCGATACAGACAGTATCAAAAAAGCTCAGTATATGGAAGATAAAATTGGTGAAACGTTCACTGGTATGATCAGTGGAGTAACAAATTTTGGGATGTTCGTTGAGCTTGAAAATACAATTGAAGGTCTCGTTCACGTTAGTTACTTAACAGATGATTATTATCATTATGATGAAAAGCAATATGCGATGATTGGTGAGCGTACAGGGAAAACGTTCCGCATCGGTGATGAAATCGAAGTAAAAGTGACAAATGTGAATGTTGATGAAGCGTCAATTGATTTTGAAGTCGTCGGAATGAAACCGCGCGAACGCCGTGAAGTACGAGATCGCCCGAAAGTGATTGTCGGCGGTAAACGTGAAGGTCGCGGCGGTGGTCGAAATGCTGGTGGGAAGGGCCGTGGCGGTCGCGGAGGCCCAGGTGGAGATCGTAACGGTAGCAAAGATGGAACTAAGAAAGACGATAAAGCTGGTGGGAAACGTAAAAAGAAAAAGTTTTACGAGAATGCACCTAGTGTGAAGCGGAAAAAAGGGAAGAAGCGTCGGAAGTAGTAAGTGCAAGTTGCCTAGAGAGAAGAACCCAATTCTCTCTAGGCTTTTAAAGATGTAGTTACTCGAATGATAAAAAAGAAGATGCGGACTTTCGTCTTAATAGTGCGAACCTGCTTGCGATGGCTACGCTCACCGCAAAGAGTGCACGGAAAAAGGAACCCGCCTTTTTCTTAATAAAGAGGCAATGGCTACGTACAATGCGCCTAGAGAGAAGGACCCAATTCTCTCTAGGCTTTTAAAAGATGTAGTGACTCGAATGATAAAAAAGAAGGGCGGATCTTTCGTCTTTAATAGTGCGAACCTGCTTGCGATGGCTACGCTCACCGTGCGCTATTTAGGAGAACCCCACTCCTAAATAGCTTAAAACATAACGGTGGCTTCGCTCATCGCAAAGAGTGCACGGAAAAAGGAACCCCACCTTTTTCCGTGCACTCTTTGACTTTCGTCTATTTCTTTTGCTATCATAGAAAGAAATGTCGCATGAATAAAAGGGTGTAGGAGATGGCTGTAAAAGATAAAGATCGTAATGTAATTGCTCAAAACAAACGAGCCAGTCATGATTATTTTATTGAAGAAACCTATGAAGCAGGTATTGTTTTAAAGGGAACAGAAATCAAATCAATGCGAGCAGGTCGGATGAACTTGAAAGATTCGTTTGCCCGTATTTCTAATGGAGAAATGTATCTTCATAATGCGCATATTAGTGAGTATGAACAAGGGAATCGTTACAACCACGAGCCAACCCGTGCGCGTAAGCTGCTGCTTCATAAGAAGCAGATCAATACGTTAATTGGTCAAACACAGCAAAAAGGCTATGCGCTTGTTCCGCTGAAAGTGTATATTAAAAATGGATTTGCCAAAGTTTTAATTGGTCTTGCTAAGGGTAAGAAAAATTTTGATAAGCGTGAGACATTGAAACGTAAGGATGCTAAGCGTGAAGTCGAGCGTGCATTAAAGGATCGAATGAAAGGCTAAAGATGCAATTGGTTCTACTGGTAGTTAATTACCAGTTGCAACGATTAGTCAGTATGCTATAATAATAAGTGTCCAGAGCGAGAGTTACTTAATACCTTTTGTTCTGGACGATTGATTTTATAGCACTTAGTTTGCGAGTGAAAACCTCACAACTAACTTTAACTTGGGGACGTTTTGGATTCGACAGGGATAGGTCGTGCTTACGTGGCGAGTCGAGGGGGTCGGCCTCGTTAAAACGCCAAAGCCATTAACTGGCAAAGAAAACAACAACTTCGCAGTAGCTGCCTAATAGCACTCTGCGGTTCCACCCTCCATCGCCCATGTGGTAGGATCTGGGACTCACTCTAAGTGGGCTACGCCGGTTACCCTCCGTCTGAGGGTGAAGGAAGAGAACAATCAGACTAGCCTCATGGAAGCCTGTCATTGGGCCGAAGTGTTGGCGAAATGCTAATACAGTGACTACGCTCGTAGAAGCGTAAGTGTCGTTATTCTTGGACGTGGGTTCGATTATGGAAATAGTCGCCTCGTGTGGTGACACATGAGTGATAACTTGGCTTTATCGATGAAGTCTACGTCATCTATTGATGATAAGGTAACATCGAGCGGTATGTGGAGTAATCCAACAGCCGTGTATCGACTTATAGGCTGCCTATTTAAGTTAGGTAGTACTAGGATGGAGCATTCAGTCAGGAATCTGGCAAATATATATGCTTCATAATACGCCAAGGGACTTGATGGTGATCAAGTTCAAGATATAGTCAGTGCCAATGCGAAAGCTTGGAAAAACATGTCCCACCGTCTCCACCAAAACCATACCGTGAACCGCATGACTGCATAGGTCATGCGGTTCTTTTTATTTTATAGATAAAAATTCTTTTTCAAATTGTTGTTTTAAGAGTAGTTTTTCTGGAGTGTGTTTACCGTTTCGGGGAGTCAGTTCATCATATTTTTGTAAAATTAGAGTTGCTCTTTTTTCTTTTGGGTAATCACGAGATAAGGAGTAATATAATTAAGTACTTTTTATAGTTAATACGAAAGAGTTTTTATGCAATGAAGGTTTGTAATTTTTCTTGCTAGTAATATACCCGCCAACTAACTGTTGAATATAGACGAGCAATTCTTTGTCAGTACTAGCAATGGAAATAATCGGTCTTCTATTCTCGTTGCGGTGCATTTTAGTTAACGTGATGGTACCTTCCCCATCTACAATTCCTGCAAGATAAGCGGCTTCTGTTAAAGTTAACATCCTATTACCCCCTCGAATGGGAATGTATGTTCTTTTTTTATTATTAAATGAATTTTAGGGGGATATAAAGGAATTTATTAACAATAAAATAAGCAATAATTTTTAGATATCAACAAATAATCAAGTTTAGTATTAAAAAACTACTTGCTAATTAATTAAAAATATAGATAGTAGTAAAAACACCAAGTAAATTTTACTTGGTGTTTTTACTTATTTTATAGTTGTGTCATATTTAATTGTTGAATTTATAACTGTTTTTAATAATATACCACCTATAATGACAAATTTTTAGTAAAAAAGTAAACAAAAAGACAGTAAAAAAATAGTTGTTAAACCGTTTTCAATCTGTTAAACTAAAAAAAAACGGTAAAATAAAACAAAAGTTTACCAGTAAAAAGTGGGGATATGATGGCTACAATAAAAGAAATAGCTGAAAAAGCCAATGTTTCGATATCGACAGTCTCTAGAGTTTTGAATAATGACGAAACGATTACTGTGATGGAAGAAACTAGGAAAAGAATTATTCAGGTAGCAAAAGAATTGAACTACATTTCTAGAAAGAAAAATGTAACGCCGATTCAACCGAAAAAAGAAAGCGTAAACATTGGTCTTCTAATGGGGTGTAACCAAGAAGATGAATTTGACGATCCCTATTTTGTAGCTATACGAAAAGGAATAGAAGAGCAGTGTATTCGCAAAAATATGAAAATATCGAAGTTTATTCGCCTGAAAAATCGGACGGATGATCAGTCACTTGAAGAATTAGATGGGTTAATCGTTGTTGGCTACCGAAACACTGATAAAATCGAGGAACTATATAAACAGAGCAAAAATATTGTTTTTGTGGATAGTGAATCACCAGGTTATGACTGTGTAATAAGCGACCTGAAAGAAGCGTCTGATAAGGTCATGAATCATCTATATCAACTAGGACATAAAAAGATTGGTTATATTGGTGGTCCAATCAACGATCCGGAAATGAAGCCTAATAAAGATAATGATGTTGCTGAATGGAATGTTAGAAAACAGGTGTATGAAGCATTCATGAAAGAAAAAGGCTTATTTAATCAGGATGATCTTTACATTGACCAATGGGGAACTTCTAGAGGATATGAAGTTATGAAAGAGGTTATCGCAAAAGGGGACGTCCCAACTGCCTTTTTTATTGGAAGTGATCCAATGGCCATTGGTGCCATGCGCGCGTTAAATGAGGCTAAGAAGAAGATACCTGAAGATGTAGCGATTGTTAGTGTTGATGGCATTGAAGTGTCTAAATTTGTGAATCCGCCTCTTTCAACTGTGAAGATCTATACTGAACAGATGGGGAAAACAGCAGTCAATTTGCTTCAAGAGCGTATGGAGGGGAGGAAGATTCCTCTTAAAGTCATTGTTCCTACAGAGTTACTAGTTAGAGAGTCATGTGGAGGCAACGCTTAAAAAACTTACATTTTAGGGGGAAATAGAGATGAAAAGAATAGTAGGTACAGTTTTATCAGGAGTGCTAGCAATAGGATTATTAGCTGGTTGTGGTAGTGGGGGAGGAAGTGGTGCTGCAGACGGTACGGTCACTTTAGAGTTCTTCCAATTTAAATCAGAAGCTGTTGGTACGTATGACAAATTAATTGAGAAATTTGAAGAAGAAAACCCTGGAATTAAAATTGAACAAAATCATGTTCCGGAATCAGACACTGTTATTTTATCTCGTTTATCACAAGGGGACGTCCCTGAAATTGTAGCAACAAATGGAAACAGTGTGTACGGTGAGTTAGCGCGTGGAGGAGCGTTTGTTGACTTCACTGATGATGAACAAGTAGACCGTATTATTCCGGCTTACATTGATATGATTAACCAACTATCAGATAACGGACAAACTAATGCGCTTCCACATTCTGCAAACGCAAACACAGTCCTATACAACAAAACAAAGTTTGAACAATTAGGCTTAGAGATTCCTACAACATGGGATGAGTATATGGAAATTGTAGAAACAATTGAAGCAGCTGGAGAAACTCCATTCTATTCAGCGTATGGAGAAGCGTGGACAGCGCTGCCGCCGTTTAATGCACTAGCATCAAATTTACATGGCGATGACTTTTTTGAAAAACGTCATGCAGAAGAGACAACTTTTGCAGAGCGTTATCCAGAGGTAGCAGAAAAAATGCTTACAATGATGGAGTATACAGATAACGATGTATTTGGAACGAACTACAATCAAGCGAACACAGCCTTTGCGAATGGAGAGTCAGTAATGTACATGATGGGGGTTTGGGCAATTAGTCAGATCCAAAATGCGAACCCTGATATCGAAATCGGTGCCTTTGCGCTTCCTGCAACAAACAATGCTGAAGAAAACCGTCTTGTTTCAGGTGTTGATACATTGCTTACGATCTCATCACAAGCAAAGCATCCTGAAGAAGCAATGAAGTTTGTGAGCTTCTTATTAGAAGAAGAAAACGTTCAGTTCTACATTGATGAGCAAAAGTTATTCTCAGCTGTAGAAAATGTGTTCCAAGAAGATCCTACGGTTGTTGACTTACAAGTGCACTTTGAAGAAGGTACGATCACGAGCTTTGCTGATCACTACTACTTCCCAGGTATGCAAGTAGAGAACTTAATCCAAGAGTTCTTAATCAACAAAGATATCGAACAATTCCTACAAACAATGGACAATGAGTGGGATAAAGTACAAGCGAGACAATAATGAACAAAAGGGGCAGCGAGTGCCCCTTTCCTCATAAAAGGAGAGGATAACGATGAAGAAAAAAATGAATCCTTATTTATTAATGATTCTTCCTGCTTTTATTATATTCTTTGCTTTTCATACGTTTCCGGTTATCCAAGGAATCTTTTATAGTTTCACAAACTACCGAGGATATGGGGACTGGAATTTTGTAGGATTCAGAAATTATATTAACGTTTTTCAAGACTCGCGAGCAATGGATGCTTACATATTTACGTTCAAGTTTGCCATTGTTTCAACGGTTCTCGTTAACATTATTAGTTTAGTAATTGCTCTTGGATTGAATGCGAAAATTAAATTTAGCAAGACATTACGTGGCGTGTACTTCATGCCAAACATTTTAAGTGTATTGATTGTCGGATTTATCTTTAACTATATTTTTGCCGTCTTTCTTCCGTCGATTGCTCAAAATCTTGGGATGACGACACTTGCAACTAATATCTTAGGGAACCCGGACTTAGCTTGGGTTGGGATTGTTATTGTTGCGGTTTGGCAAGCAGCGGCATTTAATACGATTCTGTATTTAGCAGGACTTGCAACGATTGATCAAGGGCTTTATGAAGCATCAAACTTAGATGGTGCGAACAAATGGCAGGAGTTCTGGAAAATTACATTCCCTCTTATTGCTCCATTTTTCACGATCAACATGGTTCTTGCGATGAAGAACTTCTTAATGGTGTTTGACCACATTATGGCGTTAACAGGCGGGGGGCCAGGACGTTCAACCGAGTCAATCTCTCTACTAATCTACCGTGGTGGTTTCCAAGGCGGGGAGTTTGCCTACCAATCAGCTAATGCGGTGATTTACTTCATCGTCATTGTCACGATTTCGATTATTCAAATTCGTTTCTTGCAGAAGCGGGAGGTGCAAATGTAATGATGACGAAAAAAATAAACTGGACTGTCACAACATTACTTATCGTTGGATCAATCGTTATTTTGTTCCCCCTTTATTTAACTGTCGTGAATGCATTTAAAACGCCACAAGAAACAGCACAAAGCATTCTTGCACTCCCATCTTCTTGGAGCATTGAGAACTTTACAACAGCGATTGAGATGACGAACTTCTTTAATGCGCTAGGAAACAGTTTCTATATTACGTTCTTTACCGTTATTTTAACCGTTTTAACGAATTCACTTGTCGCTTATGCGATTGCTAGAAACATGCACAAACGCATCTATAAAATTTTATTTTATTATTTTGTTAGTGCGATGTTCGTACCATTTCCAATCATCATGTTACCGATTGTCAAACAAATGAGTGCGCTAAACTTGAACAATCCGACTGGGCTGATTATTTTGTACGTAGTATATGGCCTAGCGTTCAATATATTCTTGTATGTAGGGTACATTAAAACAATTCCAAAAGAGTTAGAAGAAGCAGCGATCATTGATGGATGCAGTAGATGGGGTGTGTTCTGGAGAGTCGTTTTCCCACTGCTAGCACCGATGAATGCAACGGTTGGAATCCTAACAGCGCTATGGGCCTGGAATGACTTCATGTTGCCGCTTGTTATTCTATCAGATCGTCATGATGCAACGCTTCCGTTAGTACAGTATATTTTCCAATCGCAATTTAGCGTAAACTACAATCTAGCATTTGCATCTTATTTACTAGCGTTATTGCCGATGTTGATCGTGTATCTATTTGCACAAAAATGGATTATTAGTGGAGTAACAAAGGGAGCAATTAAATAAGAGAAACCTAGGAAGAGGGGCTGTTTAGATGCCTCTCAAAAATCAGGGGGGACACCATGGCTATTACGTTTAACAAAGAAACAAAAACATTTCACTTAAAAGCTAAAAACACGAGCTATGTGATACAAGTTATTAATGATGGCTATTTAGCTCATCTATATTGGGGCAAAAAAATAAATGAGTATAATCACTCAAACAAGGTTCGTTTTCGAGATAGAGGATTTTCACCGAACCCTGTTCCAAGTGATCGAACGTTTTCATTAGACACATTACCGCAAGAATACCCGGCATATGGCAATACAGATTTTCGAACGCCAGCTTATCAAGTTCAGCTTGAAAATGGCAGTACGATCACCGATTTGCGCTATCTTTCTCATACGATTGTAAAAGGAAAGCCGACACTTGAAGGGCTTCCCGCGACATATGTGGAGTCGGAAGATGAGGCGGAAACGTTAGAAATCCTCCTTTTTGATGAACTAATCGGCTTAAAAGTGAAGCTGCTTTATACGGCATATGCTGATCTTGATGTGATTACTCGTTCGGTTCAGTTAGAGAATGAAGGCTCTTCTAATTTGAAAGTGTTAAAGGCTTCTAGTATGAATGTCGATTTTCAAGATAATCAATTTGAGATGATCACACTTTACGGAGCTCATGAAAGAGAACGTTTTATTAATCGGACAGAGCTACGTTACGGAGTTCAATCGATTGAAAGTCGTCGTGGGACGAGCAGCCATCAGCAAAATCCATTCGTTTCGTTAGTAAGAAAAGACACGAAGGAAGATCATGGTGACGCGTACGGGATTAATCTTGTGTACAGCGGGAATTTTGAAGCTTCTGTCGAAGTCGATCAGTTTGACTGCACACGTCTAACGATGGGAATCAACTCATTTGACTTTACATGGCTTTTAGAACCAGGTGAAACCTTTACGGGACCTGAAGCGGTTTTGGTTTATTCATCCAATGGACTTGGAGCAATGTCACGAACCTTCCATAAGCTTTACCGCACGCGTTTGTGCCGAGGTGAGTTTAGAGATCAGGAACGTCCAATTCTTATTAATAACTGGGAAGCGACGTATTTTGATTTTAATGAAGAAAAGAGTACAGACATTGCGCGTAAAGGAAAAGATTTGGGGATCGAGCTATTCGTATTAGATGACGGTTGGTTTGGCAAGCGTGATGATGACAATACATCACTTGGCGATTGGTTTGTTGATAAAAAGAAGCTTCCAAATGGGTTGGAATCGTTAGTGGACAACGTTCGTAATACGGATATGCAATTTGGTCTTTGGTTTGAACCGGAAATGGTATCTGAAAACAGTGATTTGTTCCGTGAGCATCCAGACTGGTGCATTCATGTTCCAGATCGTAAGAAGTCTACAGGAAGAAACCAATTAATATTAGATTTTTCTCGAAAAGAAGTGTGTGATGAAATGATCAACAGAATTTCTATGATTCTTTCAAGTGCACCGATCACGTATGTAAAATGGGACATGAATCGCCATATGACAGAAGCGGGCTCAGCAACACTGTCAGCAGAACGTCAAAGAGAGGTAGCGCATCGTTTTGTCCTTGGGGTGTACCGAGTGATGGATGAAATCACAACAAAGTTTCCTCACGTTTTATTTGAAAGCTGCTCAGGTGGGGGCGGACGTTTTGACCCTGGAATGCTCTATTACATGCCGCAAACATGGACGAGTGATAACACGGATGCGATTTCACGATTGAAGATTCAATACGGCACAAGTTTAGTTTACCCTATTAGTTCAATGGGAGCGCATGTGTCTGATGTACCGAATCATCAAGTAAATCGAATTACGTCACTTGAAATGCGTGGGCATGTCGCAATGTCTGGAAACCTTGGCTACGAACTAGACTTAACGAAGATGACGGATGAAGAGCAACAGATTGTTGTCGACCAAGTAGAGTACTACAAAGAAATCCGACCGCTTATTCAATTCGGTGACTTCTATCGTCTACTAAGTCCGTTTGAAGGCAACTACACAGCGTGGATGTTTGTCTCTGAAGATAAGTCTGAAGCCGTGTTTGCTCATTTTAGAGTATTAGATGAAGCGAACTCTGCTTTTGTCTCAGTGAAATTACAAGGCTTAGATCCAGATAAAAAGTACACGATTGCTGAACTTGGGGAGTCGTACTACGGTGATGAGCTAATGAATGTTGGGATCAACATTCCGAAAGTAAAAGGCGATTTCACAAGCGTCATGTGGAGACTGAAAGCAGAATGAACGCTTTAGTGTAGTAAAGAGGGTCTGACCCCTACCTATAAGGGTATATTCAATATAAAAACTGTCTCAAAAGGAAAACCTTGTTGAGGCAGTTTTTTGTGTTCTTTAACACTTTCCACCGATACATATAAAACTTGCGATGACTTGGTTTTTAGAGTTTCTTACATATGCATTGTAAGGTATATCCTCATTGAGGGTTCTAAGTTGACTGACCATTTCTATACTAGTAAATGTTTTATGAACGGTTGCGTCAAAATCTACTAATGTAAAATCACTAATATCGACTTTCATTTCATGCCCTTCCTTGGTGAATAGCCATAAATCTTTATCGGAAACTTCAAAGAAATCTATCGTGACGTTGCGCAAACTAACATCATTAAGATGAATGGTTACAGGTAATTGATTGTTTCTAAGATATTCAACTAGAGTCACAATTGCCATACGATCACCAACCTTTTTAATTGTTGTTACATTGTATGACAAGTTATTCGTGAATATGTAATTCAAAAGCTAAATTAATAGAATCATTCCTAGTTGATGATAAGAAGGCCGATTATTAACCTATGTTATAATAGAGTACGGAAGAATCTACGGATAAAATAGGAGTAAATAATGAAAAAATGGTTAAAGATCGTAGTTTTTTACTGGTTGCCTGTTTTGTTTGTAGCAGCGATGATTTTTACGGCATCTTCTCAACCTTATGAGCAACAAGACATAAGACCATATATTTCTCAAGCTACGGATTTAGAAAAAATGAAAGAGATGTATAATCAGCTAAAAGTAGAACATGTGCAGCATCGTCTGTATGTGGAAGAGAACGGCTTTAAGCGGACGTTGCAGGTTATTGTGGATAGGTGGAAAGTACTCGTTTTTATAATTGGTATTGCCACTGCACTTGCCTTTGTCACAATTGTCACCTATGTCATAAAGGCCGTACGCAAACATGGATATAAACAAGTTGGGAAAGCGTCGGGATTTGTTGCAATCCTCATTGCGATAAGTGGTGTGTTAGCGTTTCTAGGAATGTTATTTGCGTTTCGAATCGAGGAATTATTAATCATCATGAAAAATCAACTGACTAATGGGCGAGCACAAAGCATTCTAGAAGGTATTCGTTTTCAATATGCAGGAAATGAAATTAGTGTGGAACGATTAGGATTTGAGAGCTTTATTGAATTCTTAATTCGAAAAGGTGCTCATTTTGGGTTTTTCTTCCTTTTAGGGTTTTTGACATACCGAGCACTATGGGCTAGTGGATGTATGAAGAAATTGAGTTATTTTGGATCCCTGCTTTTTGTGCTACTTTATGCGATCTCAGACGAAATCCATCAAGCTTTTACACCGAATCGAACTCCATTAGTCCAAGATGTTATCTTAGATTTTTCAGGTGGACTTACAGGTGTGACGCTGGCTTTTATTTTGTATATGGTCATTTCTGTTAATAAGAAAAAAGCAGAAAGCCAAAAGCCGCTTCAAATCAAATCAAGAATGGATCGCAGAAAATTTAAAGGTTAAAAAAGCACCAAAAGGTCCGAACGACCTTTTGGTGTCTAATGTTATTGCTGATAAGGAAATTGCGTACTATAACCAGAAAACTGTTGGTGCGATTGATCAATTTTTTGTTGATCTTCTGCTTCCAAGCCATAAAACCCTTTGCGGAACATCGTGTTGTAAAGCTCACGTTGACAATTTTGTGTTTCGTTAAAGATTTGAGAAAGATCTTGGTATAATTGATCATTACTCATCTCATTTAACGCAACACTATAATTATTTGTCATCATTTTTGCACACGATAAAATATCGTTAATATAGTCACGATCGTTCATCTGTGGAGTTTTAGGAACTTGCATTTCTGGATTTTGAATTTTTTTTGATTGCTGATTCATGATGCAAATACCTCCTATAATCTAAAGTTATTCAAAAAGGGAGAAGTGTCCTTTTGGAATGAACTTTACTGCATTGGTATTGATTGCTGTTGTTGCTGTGTTTTTAAGTGACTTAGGATTTTTTGATAGTGACGTTGATGCATTTGACCAGTTTTCTCTAAAACGGATTTAATTTCTTGGTCTTGACATTGCTCTGCGAAGGAGTGAGCTTTCTTCATCGCAAGTAAGTTCCAAGAAAGCATATCGTTTATATACAAATGGTCCTTTGTTGTAATAATAGGAGGTGGTGTTTGATACGTCATTTGTTGCTGTTGTCCACCCATTTGGTTTTGCATCCCCGCTTGCTGTTGATTTTGCATTCCTTGCATCTGATCCATCATATACCCTCCTTTGGATGTTGCGCTGCAACGTATCCGTCATTCGGATACTTTATTAGTGTAGAGACAAAGACGTATTATTATGTAATGAACAAGTAGGAGGTGTTACCATAATTTAGTTTTTGCTGTTTTGCGATAAAATCTAAAGGTATCATTACACTTTACAAATTTTTCTGAATTATGTATTGCGTAATTTAGAATTATTAGGTATGATAATTTTAGAAAATGACAATTGACTGTCGTTATTTTTTTGCGGAAATAATGAATGAGTATTCATTCGTTAACTTTATAAGCCATTATTTATTTTATTCAAATGGTAAAAGGGGGAGAAGTATGACTCGTCATATAAGGAAAGTTGCAGTAATTGGTTCAGGCGTGATGGGCTCAGGGATTGCAGCTCATTTAGCAAACGTCGGTATCCCATCATTATTACTTGATGTTGTGCCGAACGAAGTAACCCCTCAAGAAGAGGCAAGAGGTTTGACGCTTGAAGATAAGGTAGTTCGTAATCGCTTTAGTACGACCGCGATTCAAAAACTAGCCAAGCAAAAGCCGGCACCACTTTCATCAAAAGCAAAAGCTTCTTACATAGAAGCCGGAAACCTCGAGGATGACTTACCCCGACTTCAGGAAGTTGATTGGATCATTGAAGTAATTGTTGAAAACTTAACTATTAAGCAGCAGCTATTAAAAAAAGTAGATGAGGCCAGGAAGCCAGGAACAATTGTCAGCTCAAATACATCGGGAATTTCCATTGAAGCTATGTCAATAGGGTTATCCGAAGATTTCCAAGCTCACTTTCTTGGAACGCATTTTTTCAATCCACCAAGATACTTAAAATTATTAGAAATTATCCCGACAGAAAAGACAAAGGATGAAGTTACGACATTTATGAAAGCGTTTGCTGAAGAGGTGCTTGGAAAAGGTGTCGTCGAATGTAAGGATACACCGAATTTCATCGCGAACCGTATTGGAACATATGGATTACTCGTTACAGTAAACGAAATGATAAAAGGCGGTTATTCAGTTGGGGAAGTCGATTCGGTCACAGGTCCGTTACTAGGACGTCCGAAAAGTGCTTCGTTTAGAACGCTTGATGTGGTCGGACTTGACACGTTTTTACATGTAGCAAAAAACGTGTACGATGTCGCTAGTGGTTCTGAAAAAAGTATATTCGATCCTCCACCATTTATGAAAGATATGGCTGAAAAAGGCTGGCTTGGAAGCAAAAGCGGCCAAGGATTTTATATAAAGCAAGGAAAAGAGATTCTTGAGTTAGATCCTAAAACTCTTCAATATGACGAGCGAAAAAAGTTAAAAGCACCTTCGATCGAACGTGCAAAACAAGCTAAAAAATTGCCGGATAAATTAAAAACGTTAACATATGCCGATGACAGGGCTGGGAGGCTCATTTGGAATTTACTAAAACCAGTTCTCCTTTATTCTGCCGACAAAGCGTATGAAATAGCATACGACATTTATGCGGTTGATCAAGCTATGAAGTGGGGTTTTGGTTGGGAGCTAGGTCCGTTTGAAACGTGGGACGCCATCGGTGTAGCAAAGTCTGTAGAACGAATGGAAGCAGAGGGAGACACCGTTCCAGCATGGGTAAAAGAAATGCTTTCCTCTGGTCAAGAAAGCTTTTATCAAGGAGGCTCCTATTATCATCAAGGGAGATTTGAGGCGAAGCCTGTTAACGAGAAGGTCGTCAACCTAAAATCATTAAAGCCAGATAATATTGTATTCAAAAACTCAGGTGCTTCTTTACTTGATATTGGTGATGATGTAGCACTGCTTGAATTCCATTCACCGAACAACTCGATTGGTGCAGATGTTATTCAAATGATTAATAAATCAATCAAAGAAGTAGAGAAAAATTATAAAGGGCTCGTCATCAACAACCAAGGGAAAAACTTCTGTGTTGGTGCGAACTTAATGATGATTTTGATGGAAGCACAAGATGATAACTTCTTTGAGATCGACCTCGTTGTACGCCAGTTCCAACAAGCAATGGCTAATATTCGTTACTCAGAAAAGCCAGTGGTCACAGCTCCTTTTGGAATGACACTAGGAGGAGGAACCGAAATTTGTTTGCCATCAGCTAGCATTCAAGCATCTCTTGAAACATATATGGGTTTAGTTGAAGTCGGAGTTGGGTTAATTCCAGGTGGTGGAGGAAACAAAGAGCTCTACCTTCGCAACTTAGCCAAATCAGATGGAAAAGATCTTCAATCGGTTGCCAATAAAACGTTTGAAACGATTGCGATGGCGAAAGTGTCAACATCTGCACAAGAGGCAGTTGATCATGGCTTCTTAGGTATAAAAGATGGCATTGTCATCAATGGAGACTTCCTTATTGACCGTGCGAAAAATGAGGTTCTTCATTTAGATAAAAAAGGGTATCGTCCACCGGAAAGAGCGAAGATTCCAGTCGTTGGTGAAACCGGTTATGCAACAATGTTACTTGGTGCAAAGACGATGAAATTTGGTGGCATGATTTCCGATCACGACTTGAAAATTGCTGAGAAACTAGCATTCTCTCTTGCTGGTGGTAGAGTTGCAAAAGGAACACTTGTCGACGAACAGTACTTGCTTGATTTAGAACGAGAAGCATTTCTTAGCCTAGTTGCCGAGCCGAAGTCGCAACAACGAATGCAATATATGCTAACAAAAGGCAAACCACTTCGTAACTAATTGGCGAGAGGGAGGGGATATACAATGAGAGAAGCAGTGATTGTAGCTGGTGCACGTACACCAGTCGGAAAAGCCAAGAAAGGCACGTTAGCAAACGTCCGTCCAGATGATTTAGGTGCGATTACGGTTCGTGAAACGTTGAAACGTGCCGGAGATTTTGATGCGTCACGTGTTGAGGACGTGATTATCGGGTGTTCGATGCCTGAAGCTGAACAAGGCATGAATATGGCTCGAAACATTTCTGCGTTAGCAGGACTTCCGAACACCGTCCCAGCCATTACGATCAACCGTTATTGTTCATCTGGATTACAAAGCATCGCATACGGAGCTGAGCGAATCATGCTCGGTTATTCAAAAGCAATCATAGCTGGAGGAGCAGAGTCAATGAGCATGATTCCAATGGGCGGTCATGTTATTGCTCCAAATGTGAAGCTTGTAGAAGAACAGCCTGAATATTACATGGGAATGGGTTATACAGCTGAAGAGGTAGCAAGTCGCTTTGAGGTGAGCCGTGCGGACCAGGATGCCTTTGCAGTAGAAAGTCATAAACGGGCGGCAGCTGCAATTCAGGCAGGATACTTTCAAGATGAAATTGTTCCAGTCGATGTAACACTTCGCTCGGTTGGTGATGATCATAAATTGAAAGAGAAACATGTTCAATTTACAACGGATGAAGGTGTAAGAACAGATACATCTATAGAAGGGTTAGCAAAACTCAGGCCCGCCTTTCACCCAAAAGGAAGTGTAACAGCAGGGAACTCGTCACAAATGAGCGATGGGGCAGCTTCTGTATTAGTGATGGACTCTGAAGAAGCTAGGGCAAACGGGTTACAACCAATTGTAAAATTCCGTTCCTTTGCAGTAGCAGGTGTAGCACCAGAGATTATGGGGATCGGCCCAGTTGAAGCAATCCCTAAAGCATTGCAGCTAGCGGGGCTAGAACTATCGGATATAGGACTATTTGAATTAAATGAAGCTTTTGCTTCTCAGGCATTACAAGTCATCCGTCACTTAAACATTGACCATGATAAAGTCAATGTCAATGGTGGTGCGATTGCACTCGGGCATCCACTCGGTTGTACGGGTACGAAATTAACACTATCCCTTATGCATGAGATGAAGCGTCGGAATGAACAGTTTGGTATTGTCACAATGTGTATCGGCGGAGGCATGGGAGCTGCTGGAGTTTTTGAACTGATTGGCTAATAAAAAAGGGGGATGAGGATATGAGTCAAACAGAAGATAAAGTAGTCAAAGGCGGGAGCTTTTTAGTAGAGGATCTTGAGGCAGATAAGTTATTTACTCCAGAGGATTTCACAGACGAACATGTTATGATTGGCCGAACAACAGAAGAGTTTGTCATTAAGGAAGTTGAGCCGGTGTTAGAAAAAATTGAAGAGCATCAATTTGATCACACGGTTCGATTACTAAAAGAGGCTGGAGAGCTTGGGTTGCTTGGAGCTGATGTGCCTGAAGAATATGGTGGTCTGGGGCTAGACAAAATTAGTTCTTCTCTTATTTCTGAAAAATTCGTTCGTGGAGGCGCGTTCGGCCTTAGCCACGGTGCACATGTTGGAATTGGCTCGTTACCTATCGTTTTTTTCGGCAGCCATGCACAAAAAGAAAAATATCTTCCTGATTTGGCATCAGGTGCTAAGCTCGCAGCATATGCATTAACAGAGCCTAGCTCAGGTTCTGATGCCCTAGGAGCAAAGACAACAGCTGTCCTAAATGAAGCCGGTACACATTATATATTAAATGGAGAAAAACAGTGGATTACGAATTCGGCTTTTGCAGATGTGTTTATTGTCTATGCCAAAATTGATGGAGATAAGTTCACAGCTTTTATTGTCGAGAAGGACTTTGAGGGGGTCTCAACTGGTCCAGAAGAAAAGAAAATGGGGATCAAAGGCTCCTCAACAAGAACATTAATTTTAGAAGATGCACTTGTTCCTACTGATAATGTCCTTGGTGAAATCGGAAAAGGTCATGTCATTGCTTTTAACATCTTAAATGTTGGGCGTTACAAGCTTGGAGTTGGTTGTGTTGGAAGTGCGAAGCGAGCACTAGAGCTTGCGGCAACTTATGCGACTGAGCGAAAACAATTTAAAACCCCAATCGGTAAATTCACGCTCATTCAAGAAAAATTAGCGAATATGGCTGTAGCAACATACGCAGCAGAAAGTTCGATCTACCGAACAGGAGGCCTGTTTGAAGAACGTCTTGGCGGTTTATCTGATGAAGAGCAAAAAGATGGTCTCAAGGTAGCCAAAGCCATTGCTGAGTACGCCATCGAATGCTCCTTAAATAAAGTAGTTGGATCTGAGACACTTGATTACGTCGTTGATGAAGCCGTTCAAATTCATGGTGGATACGGGTTCATGGCTGAATATGAAGTTGAGCGCATGTACAGAGATTCGCGCATTAATCGAATTTTCGAAGGGACAAATGAAATCAACCGCCTTCTTGTTCCTGGAACCATCATGCGTAAAGCAATGAAAGGTGAACTGCCACTACTACAAAAGGCAACAGCTCTTCAAGAAGAAATCATGATGCTAATGCCGCAAGAAATTGGTGATGAGCCACTTGAGCAAGAAAAATATATGCTCGGAATGGCGAAGAAAATTTTCTTAATGGTTGCTGGAAATGGTGCTCAAAAATATGCAGAAAAACTCCAGCACGAACAAGAACAACTTTCAAATGTTGCTGACATCGTAAGTGAAATCTATTCGATGGAATCGGTCATCCTACGTACCGAAAAGGCTATCAATAAATCAGGGGAAGAAAAAGCTCAGCAAAAGCTTCTCATGACTCAAGTATATTGCCAAGAAGCCTTTAACCGTATAGAAGCACATGCAAAGGAATCTCTCGTAGGTATGGAAGAAGGCGATAAACTCCGCACAATGCTAGGCGTTCTTCGTAAGCTAACACGCCACACGCCAATCAATGTGATTGCAAAGAAACGCCAAATTGCTGGAGTTGTATTAGAAGAAAAACGCTATGTTGTGTAATGATGTGATCACTTTTGAGAGGTTCATCTCTCTCAAAAAATAAAATATACTCCTTTCAAATGGAGCATTCTCCTCTCAGTGTAAAGAAGTCTCAAATATTTGAGGCTTCTTTGCCATTATACTGGTGTTGGTGGACTATTTCCTCGCAGGAATATGCTAATTACTTGGCGGACACATGTTTTCCCTTGTAATAACACAACCTAAAGCAAGGACGAGCAGAGGAGGAGATCCAAATTGTCAAAAAAAGAGAAAATCAGCTACACCGCTCCATTAACCGGTGTAGAAGAACAATCCGCTTCAATTGAAGGCTCTACTCATGATGCTTTGCAGACAACATGGAATACAGAGCAAATCATTGAGCTAAATAATTGTGAACAAACAGAAGATGAGCAATAATAAATAAGGGAAAGCACCAATCATTAGGGGCTTTCCCTAAAAAAGGTGTATATTGTTATGCTTTTGAACAAAATAATGACATGGGAGGAGGGGAGAAAATGGCTATTACGTTCTATGAGTACCCAAAATGTGGTACATGTAGAAAAGCGAAAAAATGGTTTGCTGACAAAGGAATTGAAGTGAACGCTATACATATTGTAGAACATCCACCATCAAAAGAAGAGCTGCGTGATCTTTTTGAAAAAAGTGGCTTAGAGCTCAAAAAGTTTTTTAATACAAGCGGTCAAAAATATCGTGAACTCGGACTAAAGGATAAGATTAAGGATATGAGTGAAGATGAAGCTCTTAGCTTACTTGCTTCCGACGGCATGCTGATCAAACGTCCGATTACAACAGATGGCAGCAAGGTGACAGTAGGTTTTAAAGAAGAACAATTTGAGGAATCTTGGAGCTAACTGTTTGTTTTCAATGGCAAAGAAGGTATAATGTAGTAAAATTTGTATTATTTTAGATGGAGGTATTAGGAATGAGCAATTTACCTAAGGAATTAAAGTATTCAGAAGAGCACGAATGGGTAAAAGTTGAAGGAGAGAAAGTTCGTGTTGGGATCACGGATTTCGCTCAATCTGAACTTGGAGATATCGTATTCGTTGAACTTCCAGAAGTAGGCGATGAGATTGAAGCGGACGAGCCTTTCGGTAGCGTGGAGTCAGTAAAAACGGTTTCTGAATTATATGCACCAATTAGCGGTAAGGTCGTAGAAGTAAATGAAGACCTTGACGATTCTCCTGAATTCGTTAATGAGTCACCATACGAAAAAGCTTGGATGATCGTCGTTGAACCAAGCGACTCAAGCGAAATTGACAAACTAATGACAGCAGAACAATACGAGGACATGATTAGCGAGGATTAGAAAAAAGGGTGGTTTTCCCTTTTTTCTAATCCTCGATGCACTGAGCGGAGCCGCCGTAATGTCTTAAGCCTTTTGAGCGAACTTCGCGGGAAGGCGCACGGCGAGTGGAGCCAGTGCAAACTATGTTCGCACTATCTAGGCCAAAAAGGTAAACCATTCCTTTTTGGCTATTTTTGATTCATTCTAAAAGAAAGAGTCGTACCGTTGTTGGGTATCTGTCTCGTAGTTCTTGCATCGGCTTTATGAAGGACATTACCAATGGTTTTTAGGTCAGAAAAGTCCATCATTGGCTTTATGAAGAACATTACCTCTGGGTTACTTTCTTGTAAAGTCCTTCATCAGCTTTATGAAGAACATTACCCTTGGATTTCGGTTTCTGAAAAGTCCATCATCGTTATTATGAAGGCTGTTACCCCTAGGTTTTTGCATCGTAAAGTCCAATAACAGCTTTATGAGGAAAGAAACTTGTTGTTATTGGTTCAGGCAGGTAACGAACCGCCTCCCCACCGCTCTTCCTCACTTTCATAATATCCCCATGATTGCAAATCGTCACGCCAGGGCACCATAAAACTAACTTCTGTATAAGGAGGTTATATCATGAGTCTCGTACGTGTTGACGTTACAAGCAAAGTAAAGGGAAAGTATGAGAATGGCCATATGAATTTATATATGGGGGATGCGCAAGTAGGGAAAGTGATTGAAACAAACGAAGGATTTCAGCATGAGATGGCTGAAGGCTTTGAATTTGATAAAGATAAAATCTTTCGCTATGAGCAAGAAAATCCTAATGAAGTAAAATCTTACGTAGAAGGCTGTGACGAGGGCTGGTGCTAAGATGTATAGCCAGAGTAGAGATGAAAACTCTACTCTGGCCTTTTTTTATGACTTATTTACAGGTACTTAATCAGGTAAATAAAATTAAATCTAAACATTTGTTTAATGGTGTCGATAATTAACATGTACACACATGCGAAAAGGGCAAAATCACCGAAAGTTGATGACGCAAAGCTAAAGGGGCTTCATTGGAATGCCAGTATGCCAGCCAGCTACCGGATGTAATCGTCCTCTGTGTGAAATAAAAAATATGGAGGAAATAAATGTTTTTAACACCTGAAGAAGCTTTTAAGAAAAAGCAACGCAAAAAAATGATTTTTAACTTCGTCGTAGTGCCAATGATAGCCTTAGCAATAGGACTGGTTGTGGCAGTATTAGGTAAGTAAAATCATCATAGTTTTATTTGCGAATGCACACTCTACATTATATAAAGGAGTGTGCATTTTTATGAAGGAACGAGTAATCTTAAACTTAGGAATCATCTTTGGGATATTAAGTTTCCCGACATTATTTAAAAGGCCGTCAGTGAAATTTTGGTTGCCTTTATTCATTGTAGATGGTCTTGTAAATTATGCATTTGATAAAACGTTAGTGAAGACAAAAAAATTGAAATACCCGGTTCGTTTTTTACCAAAAAAATTTGAAATTAATGTTATATATGATTTTTTAGTTTGCCCTATCTTATCAGTTTGGTATTGTCAATCAACATACAACTCAAAGTTACCTGGCATCATCGGAAAGTTGATGTTATTTGGGATACCACAAGCTGTCTATGAAATTTGGCTTGAGCGATGCACGAAGGCTCTCAAGTTTAAAGGGGGATGGACTTGGGTCCACTCCATGTTTGCGGTGTTTATTGTAAAGATTATTTCTCGGATTTTTTTAGAAATTTGCAAGCGCAAAAAAGTGGAAGGATAGATTTTCGAGC
>NZ_JAKRYL010000023.1 GCF_023555415.1 Halalkalibacter alkaliphilus
CCTTAAAAATCCCTGAGATATCATGTATCTCTATTTCGCTTGGCTTTTGTTCAGTTTTCAAAGAACTAAATGTCACTTCACTAGCGACTCGTCTTACTATAACACAAACAGTTTTAGTGGTCAACACCACTTTTAAAGAACTATTTGCGGCAAGAAATAATATAACATTTGCCTATAATGAAAGTCAACACTAAAAAGAAAATTAATAAAAAACTAAGCAGTAACACCTTTTGTGCCGTTTCTATCCTGTAACAAAAAAGAACCAGCACACAATTTACTGTGTGCTGCGTTTGTTTAGAACATATTTCATGGTTTCCTTAGGAGGCACGAATCTTTTATAGATTTTAAAAACAATCTGGTACTTTTCCTCCATTGCACGCTTTACTACATCATCAATCCGCGGATCAGATAGGTCTAACAGTAACTCTTCCATCTCTCTTTTTAACATATATTCTACTTCTTGTACCTCTTTTTCGTTTAAAATAACCCCTAACACTAAACCACCTCGACTATTGTGACTAACAACTACAAAATCTCTTTACTTGATGATCTCCAGTTCTTCTCTCAAAAACTCTTTTAAATTGTTTTCAATTTGTTCCAATTTTATTCATATCTTCTATGTTTACACCATAGATTGTTCATAACAATGG
Organism: Halalkalibacter alkaliphilus; assembly: GCF_023555415.1. Lineage (GTDB taxonomy): Bacteria > Bacillota > Bacilli > Bacillales > Bacillaceae_D > Halalkalibacter > Halalkalibacter alkaliphilus. Next base: position 651 of record NZ_JAKRYL010000023.1, read on the forward strand.
ACAAGGAGGGTAAGAAATGAATTTCTTTTGGATCTTTCATGCCAAACGAATTAAGCAATTATCACTAATTATCATCGCTGCCTTTTTTACGGCTGGTTTACTTTATGTAGAACGCTCTCAAATAGCCGTCTTCTCTACCCCAGATGGACCGCAAGCTTTTTATAAGGCCGAGACTGATGATAAGCAAGTAGCACTAACGTTTAACATTAGCTGGGGAGAAAATCGTATTGGCCCGATTTTAGACATTCTAGACCAAAAGGAAGTAGATCATGCAAACTTTTTTGTTTCTGCTTCTTGGGCAGAACGCTACCCTGATGTTGTAAAAGAGATTAAAGAAAGAGGCCACACAGTTGGAAGCCATGGTTATCAATATAAAGACTATACAAGTTGGGAAGATGAAAAAATAAGAAAAGATATCAATCAGAGTACTCAAATTTTGTCTGACCTTACTGGGGACAAACCTACGCTTTTGCGTCCTCCCAATGGTTCATTTGACAAGCGTGTATTAAACTTGGCTGATAAACAAGGATATAGCGTTGTTCACTGGAGTGTTAACTCAAAAGACTACCAAAACCCTGGAGTTGACGCGATTGTGAATGCTGTAGTACCTAAAACAGGATCTGGTGACGTCATTTTGTTTCATGCTTCTGATTCAGTCAAACAGACGCACAAAGCTCTGCCTATTATCATTGATCAACTTCGAGGCAAAGGATTTTCCTTCACTACAGTTGAAGATTTAATAGCAAGTACAATATCAGAAAACGAAGAAATCAAATAAAAAGAAAGTAAGAGGGCACCCTGTATAACACAGAGTGCCCTTCTTTGGATTAAGTTCTACTAATTTTCTTTCTTTGTCAAACGATGCAACGTTAAGAGCTGCCATGTATTTGCTGTAATTAAAGGAGTAAAATAGAGCCATAACCATTTAGGGTCATTTACCGTTAATGCCGGAACCCATTCAATAGAGGTAACGACAACAATAAAGAATAAAGCAGGGATAAACGCACCTTGGTTTGTACCTTTCGCCTTCAAATAAGCAATTATAAGTCCGTAGATAAGTAACAAAAATGGCATAATCATATAATTTAAAATCGTTTCACCTGGTTCAGCAAACGCAATGTACCTAAAGTAAATTAAATCAAACACAACAAACCCGACAAGAATCACTTGTACATAATTCCAAAGCTTCTGTGATTTAAATAATGCAAGACCAAAACGATGAAGCGTTAAATACGCAAAGAAACCCATTTGACTAATTAAACTAAAGGCTGCACAAATACCGAGTAGCCATATTAGTCCGAAAAATAAATTCAAAAATGAACCTTCTGTATATACGTGGAAATCCAATATAAATCCTACAATTGCACCACTAATGCTACCAACTAAAAGAGTGGAAAAAAACAAGTAAACAACTTTTCGACTGTTCACAGACAAATCCCCCAATATTCAATTATGCTTACATGATTGTAACAATCTCCTAAAAAAAATGCTAGAACTTCTCTGTTTGTCATGAATAATTGAGCGACAAATATCTCAAATTAATGACAAAATGACCGAAAGGAGCCGCACAGCATGAGACAAACTTTATCTGTAATTGTAATTAGTTTCCTTCTAGTAACTCTAGCTAGTTGTGCAGCAGCTGACAATAGTGGTGGCAATAACAGTCCTGACTACGACACCACAAAAAAAATGATGGTTGATATGCTACAGACCGATGAAGGAAAAAAAGCAGTTCAAGAAGTTTTAGCAGATGAAGAAGTAAAAAAGGAAATCGTTATGGATACAGCCTTTGTAAAAGAAACAATCCAAACAACGCTCACGTCTGAGGAAGGGAAAACCTTTTGGCAAGAGGTAATGAAAGATCCTGAGTTTGCACAAACCTTCGCAGAAAGCATGCAAACGGAAAATGAAAAGATGCTTAAAAGTTTAATGAAAGATCCTGAATACCAAGCTATGATGATTACTGTGCTGCAAGATCCAGAAATGGAAGATGCCTTTTTAGAAACAATGAAATCCAAGGAGTATCGGACACAAGTTATGGCTATCATGTCAGAGTCTTTTGAAAGCCCTTATTTCACAGCGAAAATAAATGAAATTCTTACCAAGGTCGCCGAGCAACAAATGGAAAAACAAGATCAGCCTGCCCAAGGCGGTGGAGAAGGCGGCGGCGATGAAGGTGGTGGGGGGAACTAGCTTCAGAGTTACTCATTACCACTTTCAACATAATTCAACAATGTATCATATTAAATCAACAAAAAAAGCCCTCATGAGGGCTTTTTTTGTTAGCTAGTTTTTTCAATCACTCTTTTAGAAATCTGTTCATAAATTTGTCCAATTGGATGATCCGCAGCATAGACAGATGGAGCAAAGTCATCTTTATTAATCTCTGGCTGCCCTAGAGGAATTTGTCCTAATAAATCAGTCTTTAATTCCTCTGTTAGCCTTTCGCCTCCACCCGTACCAAAGACATACTCTTTTTCACCTGTTACACGGCTTTCAAAATAAGCCATATTTTCAACAACACCTAAAATTTCATGATGTGTTTTAATTGCCATTGTTCCTGCCCTTGCAGCCACAAATGCCGCAGTAGCATGAGGAGTCGTTACAAGTATCTCTTTTGAATGAGGAAGCATCGTATGAAGATCTAATGCAACATCACCTGTTCCAGGCGGCAAATCTAGTACTAAATAATCTAAATCTCCCCATTCTACTTCCGTGAAGAATTGATTTAACATCTTTCCAAGCATCGGTCCTCTCCAGATAACAGGAGCATTATCTTCAACAAAAAATCCCATTGAAATGACTTTTACATCGAAACGCTCAACTGGATAGATTCGATCGGCAATCACCTTCGGACGTTCTTCAATTCCCATCATATCAGGTACACTAAAACCGTAAATATCAGCATCTATGATTCCCACTTTTTTACCTAAACGAGCAAGTGTCGTAGCTAGATTCACTGAAACCGTAGATTTTCCTACTCCACCTTTTCCACTAGTTACGGCAATAAATGTCGTTTTGCTATTAGGAGCTAAAATTTGAGGACCTAAAAAAGCAGGTTCACTCACTCCACCTAACTTTTGAAGCTCCTCTTCTGAAAGCTCTTCAAATCTAAGACCTACTGAAGTAGCTCCTTCTCCCTTAACAACATTAACGATCTCTTGCTGCACTTCCATTTGTTCAGCGGTTCCAGTTTTTGCTAAAGCAATTTTCAAACTAACATTTCCTTCTTTTACCTTTATTTCGCGGATGCCACCCGTTTCGACAAGATTTTTATTTAAGTCTCGATCTTTTACTCGCTTTAATGCTTCGATGACTACTGCTTCTGATACCAATACGGACACCTTCCTTTTCCAGTTATATCCCTAGTATAGCATAGGAGTAAAGGCGAGCGTGAATCCGGTTCCACATTGTTTATTCTGGAACTTTTTCATCTGTATAATAACGTAAGATCCCTTGATAGATTGATGCCGCAACCTTCTGTTGATATTCCTCGGTATTTAATAACTCTGCTTCCGTTGGATTCGATAAAAACCCAGCTTCAATTAAAACACCAGGAATTGATGCTTGTTTTAATAAATATACGTTATGAATCGGCTTAGCTTGCCTTGTCGTATTTTCTAAATTACGAATGACTTCATCTTGGACGAGTTTAGCCAGGCGCTCATTTTCTGGTATCGCTCGGTTATAGAACGTTTGTGCGCCACTCCATCTAGGCGAAGGAATTGCATTTAAATGAAGACTTACAAACATATCAGCATCTGAATCATTTACAATTTCCGCACGCCGTCTTAAATCTTCATTTTTTCTTTGTCTTATCTTTTTCGTATCTGCATTTGCCAAATCGTGATCATCTTCCCTCGTCATTAACACAAGCGCTCCGGCTTCTTGTAAATAATCTCTAAGCTGCTCGCTTATTAATAATGTAACATCCTTTTCAAGCATTCCACTTTTTGAAACAGCTCCGCCATCAATTCCTCCATGCCCTGGATCAACTACTATGATTTTACCTGACAATGGCAAGTTCCAAGTAGACCATGAATCATTACTTACAAATTGATATTGAATAATAAATAACAAACTGACTACACCTAGAGCAAAGGCCGCACCTTTTAACCACTTTATCAAATTCACTACCATCCCTCCTCGTCCATTTATATATATTGGGACAAGGAGCAGAATATGAAAAAGGAATACAAAAAGTAGATGTTTTCAAGTGCACTGAAAAAGGTGATTTTCCCTTTTTTAGTGCACTCTATGCAATGAGCGGAACCGTTGCAATTTTTTAAAGCCCGCTATGAGTGGGTTTCTCGTAGCAGGCGCGCAACATGTGTAGCCATTGCAGCTTCCTTGAATAACTTTCAAGGGCTTTTTCAGTGGCCTCATATTTTTCTCTTCTTTGCATTCCTCTCAAAAGCAGTGGTAAGCCACGCATATTATAAAGAAAAATCATTTATTAATGCAACCTCAAGCGGTACCTTTTCTCCCCTTCAATAAAACCTTTTGTCCACCAATGATCTACAAAGGCTTCAGTGGCAATCTGTAAGGAATCAAGCAAATAATCAGATTCAATTAACCAACCTTGGAGAAGATTAAAAATACAGTGGCTTATTTCTGTAACATCATCATCACATCTTCGCTTTACGTCTGCAATGGACTCACCTAGATAGCCAAACTTTCCGTATTCAGCTCCTAACAAATAAGCATCAATAGCCATATCCATACATGGGTCTAATAAAAAAGGGTGAGAAAGAAAATGAAAAGGGACAACAGTCTTGAAATGCTCTTCAACATTCACTTGAAGCTTCTTCAAGGAAAGGCTTCGAAGTACGCTTCGTTCAAATTTCCATTGCTTTTCCCTTCGTTTTTCTGAAAGCAAAGTTACGGTCATAATCCTCCGCTCCTATCATTTCATTTTCTTTCTCATTAGTATGAGGAGGAAAAACTAGGAGCATGCAGTGGAAATACTGTCGATATTGTCCAAGTGTTTGATAATTTAGAATCATTAATTCAATAAAGGCTCTGTCTAATTCCAGCAATTATCCTCTCCCCTTTACAGAAACAAACACATTACATTTCCATTGGTTGACTTCCTTCAAACATAATAAGTCAACTTAACGAATAAACTATCTCTGAAGACTTCATATGTTGCACATGATTTGTAAAATGAAATGGAACCTACTTCTACAAAAAAAGACCCCCATCCAAAATGGATGAGAGCCTTCCAAACGCCAGTATATTAACGTTTTGAGAACTGAGGTGCACGACGTGCTGCTTTAAGACCGTATTTCTTACGCTCTTTCGCACGTGCATCACGAGTTAAGAAACCTGCAGTTTTAAGAGCAGGACGGTTGTCAGGATCTACTTGAAGTAGAGCACGAGCAACACCATGACGGATAGCGCCCGCTTGTCCTGTGTAACCACCACCATCTACATTAACGTGAACGTCGTATTGACCTTCTACGCCAACCTCAACAAGTGGTTGTTTAACGATAAGCTTTAAAGTTTCAAGATTGAAGTATTCATCTAATTCGCGACCGTTAATAACGATACGGCCATCACCTGGTAAAAGGCGAACGCGAGCAACAGAGTGCTTACGGCGACCTGTACCATAATATTGTACTTGTGCCAAAATAATACCCTCCTATCGATTAACCACGAAGCGTGTAAGCTTCTGGTTTTTGAGCTTGATGTTTGTGTTCTGGTCCTGCATATACATGAAGCTTCATGCCTTGTGCGCGTCCAAGAGTGTTCTTTGGAAGCATTCCTTTGATTGCAAGCTCAAGCATACGCTCAGGCTTGTTAGCACGCATATCAGCTGCTTTCGTTGCTTTTAAACCACCTGGGTGATTTGTATGACGGTAGTAAATCTTGTCATTTAATTTGTTACCTGTTAGTTCAATTTTCTCAGCGTTAATGATGATTACATGATCACCAGTGTCAACGTGAGGAGTAAAAGTTGGTTTGTTCTTACCACGTAGGATAGAAGCAACTTCTGAAGCTAAACGACCAAGCGTTTGACCTTCAGCGTCTACTACATACCACTTACGCTCAACTTCGTTTGGCTTTGCCATATATGTTGTACGCATGAATTTCCCTCCTAAAGAAACGATCACTTTCGTATTGTCAAAATAAAATCTAAAATGTTAAAACCAATGTCTAATGTAACATTCCGAACCCGGGGCTAGTGGGTTTTGGAATTACCATCTAACATCATATAATATTCAAAACCCAATGTCAACAAAATGTTACACTAGGCATCGTTGTTATATGATTTTTTTATAAGACTAATATAATTCACTAAAAATAGGCTCTGCGTAAGATACTTTCCAGAGAAATAGTCCAGTTCCAGGAGCTGTTTTTCCTGCAATGGTCCTGTCCTTTGCAGCAAGAATCGAAGAAAGTTCGTTCACTTCGCGTTTCCCTGCACCAATTTCTAACAAAGTTCCCACAATAATTCGAACCATGTTGTACAAAAAACCATTTCCAACCAACTTAAAGACGAGTTCGTCATGGTCTTGCTCAATGGAAATAGCAAATAACGTCCGCACTTTGTCTACTACACTTGTGTTAGCGGCACAAAAAGACGAAAAGTCATGTGTCCCAATAAGCGTTTCGGCTGCCTTCTGCATCCGTGAGATTGAGACTTGATACGGTACATGATGAGTTACATTTCGTCTGAACACATCACCTTCTTGCCTAAGTAAAACACGATAGCGATATTCCTTCTTTACTGCAAGATAGCGAGAATGAAAGTCCGAAGAGACATAACTAGCTTCTATAATACGAATATCATCCGGAAGACAAGCATTTAACGCTTTAGGCCAACGATCAGCAGGAATGGCTAATGTTGTATCAAAATGAACAACCTGTCCTCTTGCATGTACGCTGGTGTCTGTGCGACCAGATGAATGGATTCGGATTTGCTCGCCTTTATGAATTCGAGAAACCGCCGTCTCTATTTCTTCCTGAACGGTTCGACTATTAGGCTGCACTTGATAACCTGAAAAGCTTGTACCTTCGTATGTGACCCATAAAGCAACTCGCTTCACCTTCATCCTCCCTTTCATATAAACCGTAACAAAATGATCACTGCACCAAAGCTAACACAAAAAAGGAATGCAATTGTATCTCTCCACTTCCATAGAAGTACTCTATATTTTGTACGTCCCTCGCCTCCACGATAGCCACGTGACTCCATAGCAAGAGCTAAATCCTCTGCTCGGTTAAATGCACTAATAAACAATGGAACTAGAAGCGGCAGTAAGGCCTTAATCCGTTGACTGATAGGACCCGATGTGAAATCGACACCCCTTGCCATCTGAGCCTTCATAATTTTTTCCGTTTCCTGCATAAAGGTTGGAATAAACCGCAAAGCGATTGACATCATAAGAGCTAGCTCATGCGCAGGTAAACGAACTTTCTTTAATGGACTAAATAAGCTTTCAAGCCCATCTGTCAGATCAATCGGTCTTGTTGTCAGAGTTACGAGTGAAGTAAGCAAAATAATCGTTATTAAACGAATAGCAATTGTAACCCCTTGTCGAAGTGCTTCCTCATAAAGAGTAAAAAAGCCTATTCGGAAGAGCACCTCTCCTTCTCTTGTTAGAAAGAGATGAAGAAGAAACGTGAACAAAACTAACCATAGAATTGGCCGAATCCCTTTATATATAAACGTAAGCGGTACACGTGATAAAATTACCATACCAATTGTAAATAAAATAATTAATAAATTAGTTAGCCAATTATTCGCAAGAAAGATAATGAGAACTAATAAAAAAACACTAATTAACTTTGACCGTGGGTCAAGACGATGTAAGATCGAAGAAGTAGATACATATTGTCCAATAATGACATTTTGTAACATTGATCTACTCCCCTTTTTGCTTAATTAAATTTCCTAAGAAATGAGAAGTGCCTTTTGTATCAAAATGCATAGGTACCTCATCTAAGCCAAACTTCTCTTTTATACTTTGGAGAAAACGGACAGACTTAGGCAAATCGAGGCCAATTTCATGCAATCTTGCCGCTTGCTCAAAAATAAGTTCTCGTCCCCCTACCATTTCAATAGAGCCATTATGCAGCACTATAATTAGATCTGCATACTTAGCCGCATCCTCCATATGATGAGTGACAAGAACGGTCGTTGTTTCGTTTGTTTTATGATAATTATAAAACAGCTTCATCATTTGATCCCGGCCCTCTGGATCAAGACTTGCAGCAGGTTCATCTAACACAAGCACCGATGGTTGAACAGCTAGCACTCCCGCAATCGCAACTCTGCGCATTTGACCACCACTTAATTGAAAGGGAGAGGTTGATAGAATGTCTTCTTTTAATCCAACGAGTGGAAGAAGATCCTTCGCTCGCCTGGTTGCCTTCTCTTTAGGTAACCCAAAGTTAATAGGACCAAAGCAAATATCCTTTTCTACCGTCTCTTCAAATAGTTGATGCTCTGGGTATTGAAAAACTAAACCGACTCGTTTTCTTAATCCTTTTAAATTTACTTTCTTCTCGCCAGCTTTTAACTCATAGTTACCAACCTTAACCGAGCCAGCACTAGGGCGTAACAATCCATTAATATGTTGGATAAACGTTGACTTACCAGAGCCAGTATGGCCAATTACAGCAGTAAATGAGCCTGACGGAATGGTTACAGAAAAATCTTTGAGCGCAACCTTCTCAAAAGGTGTACCTTTCATATAGCGATATTCTACTTCGCTGAATACAATGTCCATAACTCATTCATCAGCTCGCTTTCACTCAGGCATGTCTTACGTAAAGTAATTCCTTCTTCTTCAAGCTCATGCTGCAATTCAACCGAAAAAGGAAGAGATAATCCTAACTCTGTTAATCTTTCTTTTTTAGAAAACAATTCTTCTGGGCGCCCTTCTAATGCGAGCCTGCCCTCATGAAAGAGAAGCAAACGACTAGCCAGCACTGCTTCATCCATGTCGTGAGTAATAGAAATAATTGTGACCCCTCTTTGGTGCAGCATTTGAATTGTTTCCATCACTTCTTTTCTGCCAATCGGATCAAGCATGGATGTCGCTTCGTCAAAGACAATCACTTCTGGCTCCATAGCCATAATCCCTGCAATGGCCACTCGTTGTTTTTGACCACCAGATAAACGATGCGGTTCAGATTCAAGAAGATGAGCGATTCCGACTAGTGAAGCGTACTTTGTTATTCTCTCTTCCATAATTTCACGACTCACGCCTAAATTTTCTAACCCGAAAGCTAAATCATCTCTTACGGTCGTGGCTACGAATTGATGCTCGGGATTTTGAAAAACCATCCCTACTACATTACGAATGGACCAAAGCTCACTTTCGTTTTTAGTAGACATGCCAGAGACCATTACCGTACCTTTCGAAGGTAAGTGTAATCCGTTTAGAAGCCTACCAAACGTTGATTTACCTGATCCATTCCGACCAAGTATAGCTACCCATTCGTTAGCCTCAATACTGACAGTAAGATCCCTTAACGCATAATCATCAGCATTTTCATACTGAAAAGTGACATTATCTAAAGAAATTAAAGCGGACACATCTTCACCCTCTTAGAAAAATGAGCAAACAAAAAAGGGCCCAGAGTCAGAGCATACGTGCTCAGATCTGATTTGCCCTTTGTCGCCTCATCTATTCACTCATGTATCAATTCAATTATACAAGCTCGATAATAACCATAGGTGCACCGTCACCACGACGAGGACCCATTTTAAGGATACGTGTATAACCACCTTGACGCTCTTCATAACGAGTTGCAATATCAGAGAAAAGTTTTTGGATAGCGTCTTCGCCAGTCTCTTCATTTGCTACTTCTCTACGGATGAAAGCAGCGGCTTGACGACGTGCGTGTAAATCTCCACGCTTACCAAGTGTAATCATTTTCTCAACGATTGAACGAAGCTCTTTCGCTTTCGCTTCAGTTGTTTCGATACGCTCGTTAATAATAAGATCAGTTGCTAAATCACGGAATAGAGCCTTACGACCAGCGCTATCACGACCTAATTTTGCGTATGCCATGTTCGTTTCCCTCCTTTGTTACCTGCTCGAATAATCGAGCAACACTATATAAAACGTAATAGAAAAGTTGAGGGGTAGTACTATTCTTCTTTACGAAGACCGAGTCCTAGCTCTCCAAGCTTCTCTTGAACTTCTTCTAATGACTTACGACCAAGATTACGAACTTTCATCATGTCTTCTTCTGACTTATGAGTCAATTCTTGAACCGTATTAATACCAGCACGCTTCAAACAGTTATAAGAACGAACCGATAGATCAAGTTCTTCAATTGTCATTTCAAGAACTTTCTCCTTCTGATCTTCTTCTTTTTCAACCATAATTTCAGCATTTTGTGCTTGGTCCGTCATTCCAACAAAAATGTTTAAATGCTCAGTTAAGATCTTAGCACCTAAAGAAACAGCTTCTTCAGGACGGATGCTTCCGTCAGTCCAGACATCAAGAGTTAGTTTGTCATAGTTGGTTACTTGACCGACGCGTGTATTCTCAACTTGATAATTCACACGTGAAACTGGTGTGTAAATCGAATCAATAGGAAGTACTCCAATTGGTTGATCGTCATTCTTATTGCCCTCAGCAAGAACATAACCACGACCACGCTTTGCTACAAGTCGCATACGAAGATGTGCACCTTGTGCAAGTGTTGCAATGTGAAGATCAGGATTTAGAACTTCCACATCACTGTCATGTGTTAAGTCATTTGCTGTTACAACACCCTCACCTTGGATGTCGATTTCAAGGGTCTTCTCTTCATCAGAATAGATTTTAAGAGCAAGCTTCTTTAGGTTCAAAATGATTGTCGTTACATCTTCTACAACACCTTCGATTGTAGAGAACTCATGTAATACAGAATCAATTTGAACAGATGTTACAGCAGCGCCTGGTAAAGAGGAAAGAAGAATACGACGTAAGGAGTTACCTAGCGTAGTACCATACCCACGTTCTAATGGTTCTATCACAAACTTCCCATACTTTGCGTCTTCACTTACTTCAACCGCTTCAATATTTGGCTTCTCAATTTCTATCATTAAACAAACCCTCCTTCAAAACGTCGAACTCCGGTAGACTGCAAGGATTGCCTTACCGGATAACCAGCAGGCAATTCCTAAGCTTACACCAATTTTGCCAACAGGACTGTTATCGCTCTATCCATTATTGACAAAGTCAGGAAAATCTATACAAAGATTTTTTCCGTTATACTCTACGACGTTTTGGTGGGCGACAACCGTTGTGAGGAACTGGAGTAACATCTTTGATCATGTTAACTTCAAGTCCAACAGCTTGTAAAGAACGGATTGCCGCTTCACGACCAGCACCAGGTCCCTTAACAGAAACTTCGATAGTCTTCATGCCATGCTCCATTGCTGTTTTACCAGCAGTTTCAGCTGCCATTTGAGCAGCGAATGGAGTTGACTTACGAGAACCTTTGAATCCTAATCCACCAGCACTAGCCCAAGAAATTGTATTACCATGCGTATCTGTAATTGTCACGATCGTATTGTTGAATGTTGAACGAATGTGAGCAACTCCAGCTTCAACATTTTTACGTTGACGACGCTTTGGACGAGTATTCGTTTTCTTAGCCATTTTTTATGCGACCTCCTTTACTACTTTTTCTTATTTGCTACTGTACGACGAGGACCTTTACGCGTACGAGCATTGTTTTTAGAATTTTGTCCACGAACAGGTAAACCACGACGGTGGCGGATACCACGATATGAACCAATTTCAATTAGACGTTTAATGTTAAGTGAAACTTCACGACGAAGGTCACCTTCTACTCTGTAGCCTTCAACTGCTTCACGAATGCGCCCTAATTCTTCTTCTGTTAGATCACGAACGCGAGTATCTTCAGATACACCTGCTTTCGCTAGAATTTCAGACGACTTAGCTTTGCCGATCCCGTAAACATACGTAAGTGAAATTACTACGCGTTTATCACGAGGAATATCGACGCCTGCAACACGTGCCATGTGCAGCACCTCCTTGTTAATTAGCCTTGTTTTTGCTTATGCTTAGGGTTTTCACAAATAACCATGACCGTCCCTTTACGACGGATAACTTTACATTTTTCACAAATAGGCTTGACTGATGGTCTTACCTTCATTTTTTTTACCTCCTATATGGTACGGAGTGCTCTGATTACAACTAATCAGTATAAAGCAGGACAATCAAAGATTATCATGCTAGTCGCTCTCGCAACGTATTATTTGTATCGATATGTGATTCGTCCACGTGTTAAATCATAAGGAGATAGTTCGACAGTCACCTTATCACCAGGAAGAATTCGAATGAAATGCATACGAATCTTTCCAGAAACGTGGGCAAGAATCTTATGACCATTTTCTAATTCAACACGAAACATTGCATTTGGAAGAGGTTCAATAACTGTACCTTCTACCTCAATAACATCTTCTTTAGCCATGGGCTCACTCTCCTTCCTTCAGTAAATCAGAATGATACTCTAAGAAATTCGTTATCGCATAACGTAACTTTCCATTAGTAACACGTCCTGTTTCAACAAAGCTGTTCTTCACTTCATCAGCAATGTAATCAAGTAACTCTAGGTGATTCATGTTCTTTTTCTTCATTCGGTCAACTTTTCGTCTGTCGCCATCTGCAATTTTCACAAAGCGATCATCAATTAGTTCAACTATAATCCCTAACTGACCTTGATCACGTCCTTTCGTAATCAAAACGATCTGACCAATCTCCGGAGAAGAACCAGAGTCTTGCATAGACATCATCACCTACATTTAAGCTTTCGTTAAGATTTCAAAACCTGAATCCGTAATAGCAATTGTATGCTCAAAGTGTGCACAATTCTTTCCGTCAACAGTCACAACTGTCCAGTTATCAGAAAGAGTACGTACATAGCGTGTACCAGCATTAATCATCGGTTCAATAGCCAAAACCATTCCTGGTTTGAGTCTTGGACCCTTGCCTGGCGGACCATAATGAGGAATTTGAGGGTCCTCATGCAAGTCTTGCCCAACACCGTGTCCAACATACTCACGAACAATCGAATATCCTAATGGTTCTGCATACGATTGAATCGCATGTGAGATATCTGACAGTCGATTCCCTGGCTTAGCAAACTCTAAACCTTTAAATAGAGAAGCTTCTGTAACATCTAACAGTTCTTGATCTTTTTTAGAAATCTCGCCAACTGCATATGTCCATGCAGAATCACCGTGATAACCATTATAATAAGCTCCGATGTCAACGCTAATGACATCTCCATCTTTAAGCACTCTCTTCCCAGGAATACCGTGTACTAGTTCCTCATTTACCGAAGCACAGATGCTGCCTGTAAACCCATTATAACCTTTGAATGAGGGAGTTGCTCCGTGAGAACGAATCAACTTTTCAGCAATCTCATCCAAATCTTTTGTAGATATGCCAGGCTGAATATGTTCTTTTAACGCTTGATGCGTTAAAGCAACAATCTTTCCAGCTTCGCGCATGATTTCAATTTCTCTTTCCGTCTTACAAATGATCATGCATGAAGTCCTTTCAACAGCTGATCAATATCTTCAAATACTTTATCTATATCTTGATCACCATTTATATCACGCAGGTAGCCTTTTTCTGTGTAGAAATCTACTAAAGGCTTTGCTTGCTTTTGGTTTACTTCAAGACGCTTTTTCACTGTTTCTGGCTTATCATCATCACGCTGAACTAATTCTTTTCCGTCAACATCACAAATCCCTTCCACTTTAGGTGGATTGAAAATGACATGATAAGTTCTACCAGAAGTAGGAGAAACACGACGTCCAGTTAAACGATCCATTAAAAGTTGTTCAGGAACATCAACGTTTAAGACAAAATCAATCTTACGTCCAAGAGATTCTAATAACTCTTCTAACGCTTCTGCTTGAGCAACTGTACGAGGAAATCCGTCTAACAAGAAACCCTTTTGGCAGTCATCTTCTGCTAAACGATCTCTTACAATCCCGATTGTTACTTCATCAGGTACAAGTTCGCCAGCATCCATGAAAGATTTAGCTTTTAAACCAAGTTCGGTTTCCCCTTTAATCGCAGCGCGAAACATATCGCCTGTTGAAATATGAGGAATGCCGTACTCCTTAACAATTCTCTCAGCTTGTGTGCCTTTACCAGCACCAGGTAGTCCCATTAAAATTAGATTCATTCCAATCTCCCTCCATCGCTCCGATTTAACAACAGAAGGCGAACGGGAAGAAAAATTACTTCCCAGATCCCCTTATTACTTAATAAACCCTTTATAAGAACGTTTAATTAGCTGACTTTCAATTTGCTTCATCGTGTCTAATGCTACACCAACAACGATTAATAATCCAGTACCACCAATCTGAACAGCAGGTGGTAAATCCATCAATCTAGTGAAGAATACAGGAATAATGGAAACAATAGCAAGAAAGAGTGCACCAACAAACGTTAATCGATATAAAATACGTGTTAAGTAAGTCTGTGTTGTCTTACCGGGACGAATGCCTGGGATATACCCACCTTGCTTTTTGAGGTTGTCAGCCATTTTTTCCGGATTAACTTGAATAAACGTATAGAAATACGTAAACCCAATGATAAGAAGTGCATAAACGACCATTCCAATTGGTTGAGTATAGTCAAATACTCTTGTTACCCAAGCAGCGATCTGATTATCAGTTCCAAAGAAACCGGCTACGGTTGGCGGAAAGATAAACAAGGAAAGTGCAAAGATAACCGGAATTACACCTGCAGCATTTACCTTTAACGGTAAATGTGTAGACTGGCCGCCTACAGGACTGCGCCCTACAAGACGCTTAGCGTATTGGACTGGTACTTTTCTTAATGCTTGTTGAACGAAGATAACAGCCACGATGATTGCTAATACAGCAAGCGCAATAAGAAGGACGGTAACAATACTTAGGAAAAGTTGCTCACCAGCACCTTCAATTTGAGTAGCATAGATTTGGTTAATTCCATTTGGAATCCCAGCAGCAATACCTGCAAAGATAATAATCGAAATTCCATTACCTACACCCTTAGCTGTAATCTGTTCACCTAACCACATTAAGAAAGCAGTACCTGCAGTTAACACTAAAGCAATAAAAAGATAAGTTGGAACACTAGGATTAGGAATTAAACCTGGAAATAAGGAATTAAAACCAATAGACATCCCTAGCGCTTGAATAAAACCTAACACGATTGTTCCATAACGGGTAAACTGAGCTAATTTACGTCGACCAGCTTCCCCTTCTTTCGCCCATTCAGCAAACTTAGGTACGACATCCATTTGTAATAACTGCACAACGATTGAAGCAGTAATATATGGCATAATACCCATTGCGAAGATTGAAAAGTTCCCTAAAGCTCCACCACCAAACGTATTCAAAAACCCAAATGCATTCGCTTGATCATGAAAATTCAGTACATCCTTGTTCGCTCCTGGAACAGGAATAAAACTTCCGATACGAAAGACAATGAGCATAAGGAGGGTGAAAATCACCTTTTGGCGTAAATCACCCACGCGCATAATGTTGGAGATAGTCCGGAACATTAAATCACCTCAGTTTTACCGCCAGCAGCTTCGATAGCTTCTACTGCAGACGCTGAGAACTTATGTGCTTTAACAGTTAAGTTTTTCTCAAGTTTTCCATTACCTAGAACCTTGATACCAACCTTTACGTTTTTCACTGTACCCGATTCAATAAGAAGTTCAGGAGTTACCTCAGTACCCGCATCAAAGCGATTAAGCGTATCAAGGTTAACTACTGTATACTCCTTACGAGTTGGGTTTGTGAACCCACGTTTCGGTAGACGACGGTATAAAGGGTTTTGTCCACCCTCAAAACCAGGACGTACTCCACCGCCTGAACGAGCGTTTTGTCCTTTATGTCCTTTACCTGCTGTCTTACCGTTTCCAGAACCAATTCCGCGACCTACACGGTTACGAACTTTACGTGATCCTTCTGCAGGTTTCAACTCATGAAGTTTCATGTCGACACCTCCTCGTATTTAAATATTATCAATTAAGCTTCGATTTCTTTTACAGTTAAAAGGTGAGATACCTTGTTTACCATACCGCGAATCGCAGCGTTATCTTGTTGAACTACTGTTTGGTGCATCTTACGCAAACCAAGAGTATTCACAGTAACGCGTTGGTCTTCCGGGCGCCCGATAAGACTACGAGTGAGGGTAATTTCTAATTTCTTAGCCATTTACTTTCCCTCCTTATCCTAACAGTTCTTCCACGGATTTGCCGCGAAGTTTAGCAACATCTTCAGCACGTTTTAAACCTTTAAGACCTTCCATAGTTGCACGAACCATGTTGATCGGGTTATTTGAACCAAGAGATTTTGAAAGAATATCACCGATACCAGCTAACTCTAGCACCGCACGTACTGGTCCACCAGCAATAATTCCTGTACCTTCTGAAGCATTTTTAAGTAGGACACGTCCTGCACCAAAATGTCCAACAATCTCATGAGGGATTGTCGTGCCTACAACAGGTACTTCAATAAGATTTTTCTTTGCATCTTCTACAGCCTTACGGATCGCTTCCGGAACTTCTTGAGCTTTACCCATACCGAATCCAACATGGCCATTTTTATCGCCAACTACAACTAATGCAGCAAAGCGGAAACGACGTCCACCTTTAACTACTTTAGCTACACGATTGACTGCTACTACTTTTTCTTCAAGTTCCAACGTATTAGGGTCAATACGACGCATTCGTTTTCCCTCCTTTTTTTCTTAGAATTGCAAGCCAGCTTCGCGAGCTGCTGCTGCAAGTGTTGCAACACGTCCGTGATATAAATAACCACCACGGTCAAATACAACTACTTTATGTCCATTTTCAATCGCGCGTTTCGCTACGAGTTCACCTACAAGTTTGGCCGCATCTGTTTTCGTCGCATCTGCAGCTACCTCTGGATCAAGAGTAGATGCAGAAGCAAGTGTAACACCATTTACGTCATCAATAAGCTGAGCGTAAATATGTTTAGATGAACGGAAAACATTTAGACGAGGACGTTCAGGTGTTCCTGTAATCGCACGACGAACATGTGCATGTCGCTTCTTACGAGCTACGTTTTTATTACGCTTCGTAATCATTGAACGTCATTCCTTTCCGTGAGTTAGTGATTATTTACCAGTCTTACCTTCTTTACGACGAATATATTCGCCTTCGTAACGAATACCTTTTCCTTTATAAGGCTCAGGTAAACGTACAGAACGGATGTTAGATGCAAGTGCACCTACACGCTCCTTGTCAATTCCTTTTACAGTTACCTTCGTGTTAGAAGGAACTTCAACCTCAATACCCTCTTCAGGTACGATCTCAACTGGGTGAGAGTAACCAACGTTAAGAACTAGTTTCTGACCTGACTTAGTAGCACGGTAACCGACACCGACAAGTTCAAGTGAACGTTCGAAACCTTTTGTTACACCTTCAACCATGTTGTTGATCAAGCTACGAGTTGTACCGTGAAGTGCACGGTGCTCCTTATTATCAGAAGGACGCTCAACTGTTACTTGATTTTCTTCGATATTGATTTTCATATCTTCATGGAGATTACGCTTAAGTTCGCCTTTAGGACCTTTTACAGTCATTAACGTACCATCAAGCGTGATAGTAACTCCACTAGGGACTTCTACTGGCTTTTTACCAATACGAGACATTCTTTTGCACCTCCGTTCAATTCAAGGATTGTCTTACCAAACGTAAGCTAAAACTTCGCCACCAATTTGTTGTTGACGCGCATCCTTGTCTGTCATTACGCCTTTAGATGTTGAAACTAATGCGATACCAAGACCACCTAGTACACGTGGAAGTTCGCCAGCTTTCGCATAAACGCGAAGTCCTGGTTTACTAATACGCTTAAGTCCAGTAATTACACGCTCATTTGTAGCACCATATTTTAAGAAGATGCGGATTACACCTTGCTTGTTATCTTCGATATATTCAAAATCACGGATGAAACCTTCACGCTTAAGGATTTCAGCGATTTCTTTCTTCACCTTAGAAGCAGGTAGTTCAAGCTTCTCGTGATGAACCGTGTTAGCATTACGAATGCGAGTAAGCATATCTGCAATTGGATCTGTCATGACCATATTATTTACCTCCTTCCCGTTCTTGGGATTACCAACTAGCTTTTTTCACACCAGGAATTTGCCCTTTGTGAGCAAGTTCTCTGAAGCAAATTCTGCAAAGTTTAAACTTACGTAATACTGAATGAGGACGACCGCAACGTTCACAGCGTGTATATTCTTGTACTTTATACTTCTGTGTGCGTTTTTGCTTTGCAATCATTGATTTCTTCGCCAACGTTTTCCCTCCTCTTCGAAACGACTTCGATTATTTTTGAAATGGCATTCCCATTTGTGTTAAAAGTTCACGAGCTTCTTCATCCGTGTTAGCTGTAGTTACGATAACAACATCCATACCACGAACTTTATCCACTTTATCGTAATCAATTTCAGGGAAGATCAATTGCTCTTTTACACCTAAAGTGTAGTTCCCACGACCGTCGAATGCTTTTTTAGAAACACCGCGGAAGTCACGTACACGTGGCAGTGATACAGAGATTAATTTATCAAGGAAATCATACATACGCTCTCCACGAAGTGTTACTTTCGCGCCGATAGGCATACCTTCACGTAGTTTGAATCCCGCAATTGATTTTTTCGCCTTAGTAACTAAAGGTTTTTGACCTGTAATTTCAGATAATTCTTCAACTGCTTTGTCAAGTGCCTTAGCATTTGATACTGCGTCACCAACACCCATGTTAACAACGATTTTCTCAAGCTTCGGAACACCCATAACAGATGAATAGTTGAACTTCTCTACTAGAGAAGGAACAATTTCACTTGTATACTTTTCTTTTAATCGACTCATACGATTGACCTCCTTTCACACACTGACTTACTTATCTAAAGATTCGCCAGACTTCTTAGCAATACGTACCTTTTTACCGTTCTCTACCTTATGACCTACACGTGTAGGTTCACCAGACTTAGGGTCGATAGGCATAACGTTAGAAGAATGAATTGGTGCTTCTTGGTTCAAGATTCCACCTTGTGGGTTATCTTGAGAAGGTTTAGCATGCTTCTTTACAATGTTAACACCTTCAACAAGTACACGGTTCTTCTTTGGGAACGCCTCAAGGATTACACCTTGTTTCCCTTTGTCTTTTCCAGAGATGACCTTAACAGTATCACCTTTTTTGACATGCATATTTGCCATGTTCGCACCTCCTTGACAGGGCCTTTCAATAATCTTCTATTAAAGAACTTCCGGAGCAAGAGACACAATCTTCATGAATTGGTTATCACGAAGTTCACGTGCAACAGGTCCAAAAATACGAGTACCACGTGGGCTCTTATCATCACGAATAATTACAGCAGCATTTTCATCAAATTTGATGTATGAACCGTCATTACGACGAGCACCGCTCTTAGTACGTACGATTACAGCTCGAACAACGTCACCTTTCTTGACAACGCCACCTGGTGTTGCTTGTTTTACCGAACAAACAATAACATCACCAATATTAGCTGTCTTACGACCAGAACCACCAAGTACTTTAATACAAAGTACCTCACGAGCACCAGAGTTATCTGCAACTTTTAAACGGGATTCTTGTTGAATCATACAAACTTACCTCCCTTCGAAACCAGTATTCTATTAGATAATTACCGCTTCTTCTACGATCTGTACTAAGCGGAAACGTTTGTCTTTAGAAAGCGGACGAGTTTCCATAATTTCTACGATATCGCCAACTTTTGCGCTATTGTTCTCATCATGAGCTTTAAACTTCTTTGAGTACTTTACACGCTTTCCGTATAAACGATCTTTTTTGTAAGTTTCTACAAGAACTGAGATTGTTTTGTCCATTTTGTCAGAAACAACACGTCCTCTGTAAACTTTACGTTGGTTGCGTTCCATTTAAGCAAACCTCCTTTTTAGCCGTTGTTAATTCCAAGCTCACGTTCACGCAAAACTGTTTTTGCACGAGCGATTGCTTTACGAACTTCACGAATACGGGCTGGGTTATCTAATTGTCCAGTCGCTAGTTGAAAGCGAAGGTTGAACAACTCTTCTTTAAGTGATTTCGTTTTTTGCTCAATTTCAGCAGTGGTTAAGTTACGAATATCATTAGCTTTCATTTGCGTCACCACCCACTTCTTCGCGTTTTACAAACTTACATTTAACCGGTAATTTATGAGAAGCAAGACGTAAAGCTTCACGAGCAACTTCTTCTGAAACACCAGAGATTTCAAACATGATTTTACCAGGCTTGACAACTGCTACCCATCCTTCAGGAGCACCTTTACCAGAACCCATTCGAACTTCTAACGGCTTAGCAGTGTATGGCTTAGATGGGAAAATCTTAATCCAAACCTTACCACCACGTTTCATGTAACGAGTCATTGCAATACGAGCAGATTCGATTTGACGGTTTGTAATCCAAGAAGCTTCAAGAGCTTGTAAACCATACTCACCAAAATGTACTTCAGTACCGCCTTTCGCACGACCGCGCATCTTCCCACGGTGTTCGCGACGATATTTAACACGTTTAGGCATTAACATAATTAGTTGCCTCCTTCCTCTTTTTTCGTTCCTTTCGTTGGAAGGACTTCACCACGATAAATCCAGATTTTAATACCTAGTTTACCGTATGTTGTATCAGCTTCAGCTGTACCATAATCGATATCAGCGCGAAGTGTGTGAAGTGGAACAGTTCCCTCACTGTAATGTTCTGCACGAGCGATATCAGCACCGCCAAGACGACCAGATACTTGAGTTTTAATACCCTTAGCACCAGAACGCATTGTACGTTGGATTGCTTGTTTCATCGCACGACGGAACGAAATACGATTTTCTAATTGACGAGCAATATTTTCTGCAACAAGCTTCGCATCTAAGTCAGCTTGCTTAATTTCAAGGATGTTGATGTGAACTCTCTTACCAGTTAATGAATTAAGTGCTTTACGTAACGCTTCAACTTCTGAACCGCCTTTTCCGATCACCATTCCTGGCTTAGCAGTAGAAATTGTGATGTTAACACGGTTAGCAGCACGTTCGATTTCTACTTTAGATACAGATGCATCTTTTAAACGTTTTTCTACATACTCACGAATTTTAATGTCTTCGTGTAATAAATCAGCGTAATCTTTATCAGCGTACCATTTTGACTCCCAGTCTTTAATAACGCCAACTCGAAGTCCAGTAGGATTAACTTTTTGACCCACGTCTTATCCCTCCTTCTTTTCAGTTACAACTAATGTAATATGACTAGTACGTTTGTTAATTCGGCTTGCACGACCCATCGCACGTGGACGGAAACGTTTCAACGTAACACCCTCATCAACATACGCTTCACTAATTACAAGGTTGTTTGGCTCCATTTCATAGTTATGTTCAGCATTCGCGATTGCAGAATTTAAAAGCTTTTCTACAACAGGAGAAGCAGCTTTTGGTGTGTGACGCAGGATTGCTACAGCTTCACCAACTTGCTTTCCACGAATCAAGTCTATAACTAAACGAACTTTACGAGGAGCAATACGAACTTGTTTTGCTACCGCTTTAGCTTGCATAGGATTGACCTCCTCTCTTACTTACCTATTAACGTCTTGTTTTCTTATCATCAGCTGCATGACCTTTATACGTACGAGTTGGTGCGAATTCACCTAGTTTGTGTCCTACCATGTCCTCAGAAACGTAAACAGGCACGTGTTTACGGCCATCATATACTGCGATAGTATGACCAATAAACTCAGGGAAAATTGTTGAGCGGCGAGACCAAGTCTTGATAACGCGTTTGTCCTTATCAGACCCTTCGTTCATTGCTTCAACCTTTTTCATCAAATGATCATCGACAAAAGGTCCCTTTTTTAAACTACGACCCATGAGAAAACCTCCCTTCGTGATTACCCACGGTTCTAATTAGAACCGTAGTGCAATCCCGTTATTTTTTACGACGACGTACAATATACTTATCAGATGCTTTGTTCTTCTTACGAGTCTTGTATCCAAGAGTTGGTTTACCCCATGGAGACATTGGAGACTTACGTCCGATTGGTGAGCGACCTTCACCACCACCGTGTGGGTGATCGTTAGGGTTCATAACAGATCCACGAACAGTTGGACGTTTGCCTAACCAACGTGAACGACCTGCTTTACCAATATTAACAAGCTCATGCTCTAGATTACCAACTTGACCGATTGTAGCTCTGCAAGTAGCTAAGATGTAGCGAGTCTCGCCAGAGTTTAAACGAACAAGAACGTAATCGCCTTCTTTACCTAATAGTTGTGCTTCAGTTCCAGCAGAACGAACTAATTGTCCGCCTTTCCCTGGCTTAAGCTCGATGTTATGGATAACAGTACCTACAGGGATATTTTTAAGTGGTAATGCATTACCTACTTTGATATCCGCTTCAGCTCCTGATTCAATCATCATATCAACTTTAAGGCCTTTTGGCGCTAGGATGTAACGTTTTTCACCATCAACATAGTTGATTAGTGCGATGTTTGCAGAACGGTTTGGATCGTATTCGATCGTAGCAACGCGGCCTGGAATTCCATCTTTGTTACGTTTGAAGTCAATAACACGGTATTGACGTTTATGACCGCCACCTTGGTGACGAACAGTTAATTTACCTTGGTTGTTACGTCCGCCTTTTTTGTGTATAGGTGCTAGTAACGATTTTTCCGGTTTATCCGTTGTGATTTCAGCAAAGTCTAATACTGACATACCACGACGACCGGCACTGGTTGGTTTATACTTTTTAATCGCCATTTTCAGTTCCCTCCTTCGCTAGTGTTTTTATACACCTTCAAAGAACTCAAGTTCTTTGCTCTCAGGTGTTAATGTAACGATGGCTTTTTTACGACGAGCAGTGTAACCCGTGTAACGACCAAAACGTTTTGATTTTCCTTTGTAGTTCATTGTGTTCACTTTATCAACTTTTACTTCAAAGATTTCTTCGATCGCATCTTTAATTTGAGTTTTATTAGCACGAACATCAACTTCGAACGTATATCTCTTTTCACTCATTAGATCTGTTGAACGTTCAGTAATCACAGGGCGCTTAATGATATCACGAGCGTTTGACATTACGCAAGCACCTCCTCTACCTTTTCAACGGCGTCTTTCGTAATAACAAGCTTATCATGCTTAAGCACATCAAGCACACTTACTCCGTCAGCTGTAACAAATGTTACACCAGGTAAGTTACGTGCAGATAGAGCAACAGCTTCATTATAGTCAGCAGTTACTACTAATGCTTTACGGTCAGCAGATAGGCTAGAAAGTACTGCAGCCATTTCCTTAGTCTTTGGCGCATCAAATGCTAAGTTATCAAGTACTACGATTTCCTCAGCTTGCACTTTACTAGAAAGAGCAGATTTGATAGCTAAACGACGAACTTTTTTAGGTAATTTGTAGCTGTAGCTTCTTGGCGTTGGACCAAATACTACACCACCACCTACCCATTGTGGTGAACGGATCGACCCTTGACGTGCACGACCAGTTCCCTTTTGACGCCATGGTTTACGACCACCACCACGTACTTCAGAACGTCCTTTTGTTTTGTGTGTTCCTTGACGAAGAGATGCTTGTTGCATAACTACAGCGTCATGAAGCACACTTTTGTTTGGTTCAATTCCAAATACAGAATCATTCAGTTCGATATCTCCAACTTGTGAACCTGCTTGGTTAAATAATGCTACTTTCGGCATGATGTGTCCTCCTTTCTTTCAATCTTTATTTTACTTTAACCGCACTTTGGATAGACACGTAGCTCTTCTTAGCTCCAGGTACGTTACCTTTCACTAAAAGAAGATTGCGTTCTGCATCCACTTTTACGATTTCAAGATTTTGAACTGTGATCGTTTCTCCACCCATACGTCCAGGAAGTAATTTCCCTTTGAATACACGGTTTGGAGCAACTGGACCCATTGAACCTGGGCGACGGTGATAGCGAGAACCGTGAGACATCGGTCCGCGAGATTGGTTATGACGCTTAATAGCACCTTGGAAACCTTTCCCTTTCGATGTTCCTGTTACGTCTACTACATCACCTTCAGCAAATGTATCTACCTTAACTTCTTGACCTACTTCATACTCGTCAAGATTTACGTTACGGATTTCCTTGATGAAGCGCTTAGGAGCCGTGTTAGCTTTCGCCGCGTGGCCTTCAGCTGGTTTGTTTGTGTTTGCTTTCTTTTGGTCAGCAAATCCAACTTGGATTGCTTCGTAACCATCAGAGTCAACAGTTTTCTTTTGAAGAACCACGTTTGGTTCAGCTTCAATAACTGTTACAGGGATTACTTCACCATTCTCAGCAAATACTTGTGTCATACCAATTTTTCTACCTAAGATTCCTTTGGACATCCGTTACACCTCCTAATAAAAATCATATTTTTATGCCATTTTTCATATCATAATAATGAGTTAATTACTCATTAGTTAAATTAAATGTTAGTACTAAAGCTTAATTTCGATATCGACACCAGATGGTAAATCCAAACGCATTAAAGCATCCACAGTTTGTGGTGTTGGATTCACAATGTCAATTAGACGCTTGTGAGTACGCATTTCGAACTGTTCACGAGAATCTTTGTACTTGTGAACCGCACGAAGGATTGTATATACAGACTTCTCAGTTGGAAGTGGAATCGGACCCGATACACTTGCACCTGAACGTTTTGCTGTTTCAACAATCTTTTCTGCAGATTGATCAAGGACTCTATGATCATATGCTTTCAAACGAATGCGAATCTTTTGCTTTGCCATTATAGCCCCTCCTTTTTCGTCCATTTTATAAACAGACATACTCCGTGGAAATTTCCTACACCCTGCCATGGCAATGGGGCCGGGTGTGTCAGCAACCTTCCACATCATCGCTGCCAATGACCAACATTCCACATTATACACAAAAATAAAAACCAGTGCAAGTGGAAAACCTACGCTGATCACACTTTTACTATTATATAGCCCTTTTTATTAAAAATCAACTTCTTTATGCAATGTATTTCTAAGTTTCCAATAGCAAATGTTGTAAACTACAATTATGTAGTTTATTTGCAATGGCTATAGGAGGTTTTATGGAGAGATCTGTTCGATTACTATGGGTGTTATCATTAGCACAATTTTTCGTCATGCAAGTTTGGTTTAACTATTCTTCGATTATTCCGATAATTGAGGTTGAGTGGGGATTAACTTCGAGTCAGTCTGGATTTATATTAGCATTCTTTCATATTGGTTATGTCATTGCTATTATCTTTTATAGTTTTTTAATTACAGCATATAATCCTAAATATTCCTTTGTGGTTGGTGCTTTTCTAGCTGGAGCCTCCGGAATTGCATTCGCGCTTATAGCAGATGGCTTTTGGTCTGCATTGTTACTTAGAACGTTGTCTGGTATAGGCGTTGCTGGTATTTATGTTCCTGGAATGAAGATTGTAGCTGAATTATTTCCAGCAGAGAAACGCGGACGAGCACTCGGCATTTATGTTGGATCTTTAGTTGTTGGTTCTGGTAGTTCGCTTCTTATATCTGGTTTATTCATTAAATGGATTGGCTGGCAAGGAGTCATTCTTTTAACATCGTCTTTAAGTATCTTTGCTGCCATACTTATTTTATCTATTCGAATACCACCATCTATAAGAATAGAAGGATATAATTTAACGCTAATTAAAATGAGAAGTGTGTTTAAGAAGAAAAATCTACTTATTAATGGAGGGTACACCGGTCACTGCTGGGAACTATATGCAATGTGGTCGTGGATCGGTCCGTTTTTAGTTTTTTATTTTAGCAATCAAGGTTATGAAGAAGATGCTGCACTACAGTTTGGCAATACAACAGGTGCGCTAATAATTATTATTGGTGGGCTTGCTACATATTTAGGCGGAAGACTATCGGATAAGTTTGGAAGAGGGCAAACGGCAACTGTGTTTCTTCTTATTAGTATTATGTGCTCACTTATTATTGGTTGGCTGACGTTTGTTCCTATAATTATTATGTTAGTAATTGCTTTCATATACGGATTTACAATTGTTGCTGATTCCCCTATTTATAATACAGCCATTAGTGACGTGACAGATCCTGAATTATTAGGAATCGCTTTAGGTATACAGTCTGTATTAGGATTTAGTGCAACAATCTTCGCACCATTAATCTTTGGGATAATCTTAGATTACTATTCTTGGGGAATAGCATTTACTTCGATTGGTTTAGTTGCGTTAGTAGCTCCCATCTGTATGATTCTTCTGTCTAGAGAGCGTAATAATAAAGTGAAAACCTCTTAATTAAATTAAAGTTAGTTTAAGCACTAAAAGACACCTTGGATTAAACCAAGGTGTCTTTATAAATGTAATTACTTTTGAATTGATGCAACAACGCCGGCACCAACAGTACGTCCACCCTCACGGATAGAGAACTTAGTACCTTCTTCGATAGCGATTGGAGCGATAAGCTCAACAGTCATCTCGATGTTGTCACCAGGCATTACCATCTCAACGCCTTCTGGAAGTTGAACGATTCCAGTTACGTCAGTTGTACGGAAGTAGAACTGAGGACGGTAGTTAGTGAAGAATGGAGTGTGACGTCCACCCTCTTCTTTAGAAAGAACGTAAACTTCAGCTTTGAAGTTTGTGTGTGGAGTGATTGTACCTGGCTTAGCAAGTACTTGACCACGTTGTACTTCATCACGAGCAACCCCACGAAGAAGTGCACCAATGTTATCTCCAGCTTCAGCATAGTCAAGAAGCTTACGGAACATTTCTACTCCAGTACAAGTAGTTGATTTTGGCTCTTCAGTGATACCGATGATGTCGATAGTGTCACCAACGTTAAGTTGTCCACGCTCAACACGACCAGTAGCAACTGTACCACGACCAGTGATTGAGAATACATCCTCAACTGGCATCATGAAAGGCTTCTCTTTGTCACGCTCAGGAGTTGGGATGTAGTCATCAACTGCAGCCATAAGCTCGATGATTTTTTCTTCCCACTCAGCATCTCCTTCAAGAGCTTTAAGAGCAGAACCTTGGATAACTGGTACGTCATCACCAGGGAAATCGTACTCAGAAAGTAGGTCGCGAACTTCCATTTCTACTAATTCAAGTAGCTCTTCGTCGTCTACCATGTCACATTTGTTTAAGAATACAACTAGGTAAGGTACACCTACTTGACGAGATAATAGGATGTGCTCACGAGTTTGTGGCATTGGACCATCAGCAGCAGATACTACTAGGATTCCTCCGTCCATTTGAGCAGCACCAGTGATCATGTTTTTAACATAGTCAGCGTGTCCTGGGCAGTCAACGTGTGCATAGTGACGGTTGTCAGTTTCGTACTCAACGTGTGCAGTTGAGATTGTGATTCCACGCTCACGCTCTTCTGGAGCACCATCAATAGCGTCATACGCCATTGCGTTACCTTTACCAGATCTTTTAGCTAATACTGTTGTGATTGCAGCAGTAAGTGTAGTTTTACCGTGGTCAACGTGTCCAATAGTACCGATATTGGCATGCGTTTTGGAACGGTCGAATTTTTCTTTAGCCATGATTCATTTCCTCCCTTAATTGAACATAAGTATAATGTAAATAATTTTTATGGATAAGAAAGGTGAAATATCGTTACGAAATTCACACCTTTCTTAGCTTACAACAAAAAGACTTTAGAAACAATTATAAACAAAAATTATTGTCCAGTTTGTTTCTTGATGATCTCTTCAGCAACACTCTTAGGTACTTCCTCATAATGATCAAAGAACATTGAGTAAGTTCCGCGACCTTGCGTACGAGAACGAAGTGAAGTCGCATAACCAAACATTTCAGCAAGTGGAACAAATGCTTTAACGATTTGAGCGTTACCGCGAGCTTCCATACCTTCTACGCGTCCACGACGAGCTGTAACGTCACCCATTACGTCTCCCATGTACTCTTCAGGTACAACAATTTCAACTTTCATTAATGGCTCAAGTAAAACTGGGCTACATTTCGATTTTGCATTTTTCAGTGCCATTGAAGCAGCGATCTTAAACGCCATCTCACTTGAATCGACATCATGGTAAGAACCATCATAAAGCTTAGCTTTAATATCGATTACTGGGTAACCAGCGATCATACCGTTAACAAGAGCTTCTTCAATACCTTGTTCTACAGAACCAATGTATTCACGTGGTACTGAACCACCGACAATTGCATTTTCAAATTCAAAACCTGCGCCCTCTTCATTCGGAGAGAACTCAACCCATACGTGACCAAATTGTCCACGACCACCAGATTGACGAACGAACTTACCTTCAACCTGAGCTGCTTGACGAATTGTTTCACGATAAGATACTTGAGGCGCACCAACGTTAGCTTCCACTTTAAACTCACGCTTCATACGGTCAACAATGATATCAAGGTGAAGCTCACCCATACCAGAAATAATTGTTTGTCCCGTTTCTTCGTTTGTTTCAGTACGGAATGTTGGATCCTCTTCAGCAAGCTTCGCTAAAGCCATACCCATTTTATCTTGGTCAGCCTTAGATTTAGGCTCAACTGATAATGAGATAACTGGCTCTGGGAAATCCATAGATTCTAGAATAACAAGATTCTTTTCATCACATAGAGTATCACCAGTAGTTGTATCTTTCAAACCTACTGCAGCAGCGATATCGCCAGCATAAACTGTAGAGATCTCTTCACGAGAGTTCGCATGCATTTGTAGGATACGTCCAACACGCTCACGCTTGTCTTTCGTAGAGTTCTTAACATAAGAACCTGAATTTAATGTACCAGAGTACACACGGAAGAATGTAAGTTTACCAACATAAGGGTCAGTCATAACTTTAAATGCTAAAGCAGAGAACGGACCTTCATCGCTAGATTCACGAGTTACTTCTTCCTCAGTTTCAGGCACAATACCTTTGATCGCTGGTACATCTAAAGGTGATGGTAAGTAATCAAGAACAGCGTCAAGCATAAGTTGAACACCTTTGTTCTTAAATGCAGAACCACAAATTACTGGGTAGAACTCAACGTTACAAGTACCTTTACGGATTGCAGCTTTGATTTCTTCCTTCGTTAATTCTTCACCTTCTAGGTATTTCATCATTAATTCTTCATCAAGTTCAGCTACTGCTTCAACAAGTTGCTCATGTAATTCTTGAGCTTTATCTTTGTACTCAGCAGGAATTTCTTTTGCTTCAGTACGAGTACCAAGATCATCTTCATAGAAGTAAGCAACCATCTCAACTAGATCAATGATTCCTTCAAACTCGTCTTCTGCACCAATTGGTAATTGGATTGCATGTGCATTTGCTTGTAGACGATCACGAAGAGTTCCTAATGAATAAAGGAAATCTGCACCTGTCTTGTCCATTTTGTTAACAAATACGACACGTGGTACACCATAAGTAGTAGCTTGGCGCCAAACTGTTTCTGTTTGAGGCTCAACACCAGATTGAGCATCAAGTACTGCTACAGCTCCGTCCAATACACGTAAAGAACGTTCTACTTCTACCGTGAAGTCTACGTGTCCAGGTGTATCGATGATATTAATACGGTGATCTTTCCATGATGCTGTTGTTGCAGCAGAAGTGATTGTGATACCACGCTCTTGCTCCTGTGCCATCCAGTCCATTTGAGATGCACCTTCATGAGTTTCACCAATTTTATGGATACGTCCTGTGTAGAAAAGAACACGTTCTGTTGTTGTTGTTTTACCGGCATCGATGTGAGCCATGATGCCGATATTACGTGTATCTTTTAAGGAGAACTCTCTTGCCATAGGGTATTTCTCCTTCCTATAAGAAACATTTTATTTAGATTAATATAAATCCTACCAGCGATAGTGAGCGAATGCTTTGTTCGCTTCTGCCATCTTGTGAGTATCTTCACGCTTCTTAACAGAAGCACCTGTGTTGTTCGCAGCATCAAGAATTTCATTAGCTAGACGCTCTTCCATTGTCTTCTCACCACGAAGGCGTGAATAGTTTACTAACCAACGAAGACCTAATGTTGTACGACGCTCAGGCTTAACTTCGATTGGCACTTGATAGTTAGCACCACCGACACGGCGTGCTTTAACCTCAAGTACTGGCATAATGTTCTTTAATGCTTGATCGAAAACTTCCATAGGGTCATTTCCGCTACGTTCTTTAACGATTTCAAATGCATTATAAAGAATTGTTTGAGCTTTTCCACGCTTTCCATCCTCCATAATACGGTTGATTAAACGTGTAACAAGCTTCGACTTGTAAATTGGATCTGGTAATACATCGCGACGAGCGACTGGTCCTTTACGAGGCATAATTTACCCTCCCTTCCATACTAGTTAATATTACTTTTTATCTTTTGGACGCTTAGTTCCATATTTAGAACGACCTTGCATACGGTTTTGAACTCCTGCCGTATCAAGTGCTCCACGTACGATGTGATAACGAACCCCTGGTAAATCCTTTACACGTCCACCACGGATAAGAACAACACTGTGCTCTTGAAGGTTGTGACCAATCCCTGGGATGTAAGCTGTTACCTCGATTTGGTTAGTTAAACGTACACGTGCATATTTACGAAGTGCTGAGTTCGGTTTCTTTGGAGTCATTGTACCAACACGAGTACAAACACCACGTTTTTGTGGAGATGATAGGTTAGTTTGAGACTTTTTGAAACTGTTGAACCCTTTGTTAAGAGCTGGTGAATCAGACTTCTTAACTTTCGCAACACGACCTTTACGAATCAATTGATTAATTGTAGGCATTTTGTTTCCTCCTCTCTTCAAAATATTTAAGACCACTGGTCCTGGTGGTTCATTATTAGGCAAAAGGAAAGTTTTTGCCAAGCGGATGTCACCGACTGGCAAAAACATATTATTTCCTTAAAGCAACAGTGGCAGCACCGACATCAATTCCACATGCTTTTCCAAGCTTCTTCATTGAGTCGACATATAAAAGTGGTATTTCTTTGGTCTTAGCTAATGCTTCTACTTTGTATATCACACGGTATTCTGCATCTTTTGCAATTAAAACCTCTGAAACTATACCATCATCAAGCGCCTTAAGCGTTTGTTTGGTACCTATAATCAGTTCTTTTGCCTGTAAAACTTTATCATAAGACATCTTTCATCCTCCAAAGTAACAGGTTTCTCTCAGGCACACTTTGATATATTACCACTCTCGCACAACACTGTCAACTTTTTTAAAAAATTATTCGTGAGTAAGTGCACCCTCAGCGATTTTTTCTTCTGAATCTTCAGTTTCTACTTGATCGTATTCAGAAGTAATATTTAAATGACGGTATCTTGGCATACCTGTTCCAGCTGGTACAAGCTTACCAATAATAACATTCTCTTTTAAGCCAAGTAGTTCATCGCGCTTACCTTTAATTGCAGCATCTGTTAACACACGAGTTGTTTCTTGGAATGATGCAGCAGATAAGAATGAATCTGTCTCAAGAGACGCCTTTGTAATACCAAGTAGCACTGGCTTCCCTGTTGCAGGGCGTTGTTGTTCAAGAAGAACTTTCTTATTCTCATCGTTAAACTGTTGAATCTCAATTAGAGCACCTGGTAATACCTTTGTTTCACCAGCATCAACAACACGTACTTTACGAAGCATTTGGCGAACCATTACTTCAACGTGCTTATCACCGATTTCAACCCCTTGCATACGGTAAACCTTTTGTACCTCACGAAGTAGGTACTCTTGAACACCACTCATGCCTTTTACTTTCAATAATTCTTTAGGATCTATGGAACCTTCCGTGATTGGCTCACCAAATTTAATGAAGTCTCCAACAGATACCTTAAGACGAGCGCCATAAGGAATCGCATAGTTCTTCGTTTCCATCTCACTCTTAATTGTAATTTCACGCTTATCTCCTTCTTTGAAATCAATAATTTCACCATCGATTTCAGAGATAACCGCTTGACCTTTTGGATTACGCGCTTCAAATAACTCTTGGATACGTGGTAAACCTTGTGTGATATCGTCACCTGCTACCCCACCGGTATGGAAAGTACGCATTGTAAGCTGAGTTCCTGGCTCACCGATTGATTGAGCAGCGATTATACCTACCGCTTCCCCAACTTCTACATCGCTACCAGTTGCTAAGTTACGTCCGTAACACTTCTTACACACACCGTGTCTAGTATCACAAGTAAATACTGAACGAATCGTCACTTCTTCTACGCCTGCATCAACAATTGTTTTTGCAATGTCTTCATGTATTAATTCGTTCTTCTTAATCAACACTTCCCCAGTTTCAGGGTGCTTAAGTGTTTTAAATGCCACACGACCAACAAGACGGTCATACAAATTCTCAATTACTTCATTGCCTTCTTTAATTGCTTGAACAGCTAAACCTCTGTCTGTTCCACAATCATCTGAACGAACAATAACATCTTGAGCAACGTCAACAAGTCGACGAGTTAAGTAACCTGAGTCAGCTGTCTTAAGGGCTGTATCGGCAAGACCTTTACGCGCACCGTGTGTCGAGATAAAGTACTCGAGTACGGTAAGACCCTCACGGAAACTTGACTTGATCGGTAACTCAATAATACGACCAGACGGGTTCGCCATTAGACCACGCATACCAGCAAGCTGAGTAAAGTTAGATGCGTTACCACGGGCACCAGAGTCACTCATCATGAAGATTGGGTTCGAGCGGTCAAGTGTTCCCATTAGTTTATTTTGAATAACATCCTTCGCTTCACTCCAAACTGAGATAACACGATCATAACGCTCTTCCTCTGTAATTAAACCACGACGGAACTGCTTTAAAATCTTCTCTACTTTTTGTTCAGCTTCTGCAAGGATTTCTTTCTTCTCTGCTAGTACGACAATGTCAGCAACCCCAACCGTAATACCAGCTCTTGTAGAATATTTAAATCCTAATTCTTTCATTCGGTCTAACATTTTTGAAGTTTCTGCAATCGCAAACTTCTTAAAGACTTCAGCGATAACGTTTCCTAAGAAACCTTTCTTAAACGGCAAAACAAGTTCGTTGTTTTCGAAATATTCACTCACGTCTGTTGTACTAGGAACAATATACTTCTCAGGAGTCTCTTGCTCTAAGTTATACATTGTCGGCTCATTAATATACGGGAACGACTCAGGTAAAATTTCATTGAAGATTAATTTACCAACTGTCGTTAATAACAGCTTATCATTTTGATCTTCACGGAACGTTGGTTTATTTAATGAAGAAACAGGAATAGCAATACGAGAATGCAAATGAACATATCCATTTTGATATGCGATTAGCGCTTCGTTTGTATCCTTAAAGATCTTCCCTTGACCTTTTGCGTTATCACGTTCCATCGTTAAATAATAGTTACCAAGAACCATATCCTGTGATGGAGTAACAACAGGTTTCCCGTCTTTTGGATTCAAAATGTTTTGAGCAGCAAGCATTAAAATACGTGCTTCGGCTTGTGCTTCGGCAGATAAAGGTACGTGTACCGCCATTTGGTCACCATCAAAGTCAGCATTATAAGCTGTACATACAAGCGGATGAAGCTTGATTGCACGACCTTCAACTAGTGTTGGTTCAAAAGCTTGAATACCTAGACGGTGAAGCGTTGGTGCTCGGTTTAGAAGAACAGGATGTTCACGGATTACTTCTTCTAACACATCCCAAACTTCCGGCTGTACTTTCTCTACTTTACGCTTTGCACTCTTAATGTTATGAGCAAGGCCTTTTGATACAAGCTCTTTCATAACAAAAGGTTTAAATAACTCAAGTGCCATCTCTTTTGGAAGACCACATTGGTACATCTTTAAATTTGGTCCTACTACGATAACTGAACGACCTGAGTAGTCAACACGCTTACCGAGTAGATTTTGACGGAAGCGCCCTTGCTTCCCTTTTAACATATGTGAAAGAGATTTAAGCGGGCGATTACCTGGTCCTGTAACTGGACGTCCACGACGGCCATTATCGATTAGTGCATCAACAGCTTCTTGAAGCATACGCTTTTCATTTTGAACAATGATATTCGGTGCCCCTAAGTCAAGAAGACGCTTTAAGCGGTTGTTACGGTTAATCACACGACGATATAGATCATTCAAATCAGAAGTCGCAAAACGACCACCATCTAATTGAACCATTGGACGTAATTCAGGAGGAATAACCGGAAGAACATCAAGGATCATCCAAGATGGTTCATTACCAGAATGACGGAAAGCTTCTAACACTTCAAGACGTTTTACCGCACGTGTACGGCGTTGCCCTTGCGCTGTAACAAGCTCTTCCTTTAATAAACCAACTTCTTTTTCTAAGTCAATATCGGAAAGCAACTTACGAATCGCTTCTGCACCCATTTGTGCATTAAACGAACGACCGTATTTGTCACGGTATGTACGATATTCTTTTTCAGAAAGTAGTTGTTTCTTCTCAAGAGGTGTATCACCTGGGTCTGTCACTACATAGGAAGCAAAGTAAATAACTTCTTCAAGCGAACGAGGTGACATATCTAAAACAAGCCCCATACGGCTTGGGATCCCTTTAAAGTACCAAATGTGAGACACAGGAGCAGCTAATTCAATGTGTCCCATACGTTCACGACGTACTTTCGCACGTGTTACTTCTACACCACAGCGGTCACAAACGACACCTTTATAACGGACGCGTTTGTATTTTCCACAGTGACATTCCCAGTCCTTAGTGGGTCCAAAAATACGCTCACAGAAAAGGCCGTCCTTTTCCGGTTTTAACGTACGATAGTTGATTGTTTCAGGCTTCTTAACTTCCCCTCTTGACCAAGAGCGGACTTTATTTGGTGAAGCAAGACCAATTTTCATATATTCGAAGTTGTTTACATCTATCAAGGGGCTAACCTCCCTTTTCGTTTCCATGTCTATTCGAGCACATATTTATGCCTGATACAAAAGTAATCGTGTCTTTAAAGAAAGCTTTAGGGAACTAGCTAATACTAGCTCCCAAGCTTATATTACACATTCGATTCACTTGACTCAAAATTCAAATTGAGCTTTTCACTCGTTTGATCGTCTTCATCATCAAGCTCTCTCATCTCAATTTCCTCTTCGTTACTTGAAAGCATCTTAACATCCATACCTAGCGATTGAAGCTCTTTAATAAGTACCTTGAATGATTCTGGTACACCTGGCTCTGGGACATTTTCCCCTTTAACAATCGCTTCATACGTCTTCACACGTCCAACAACATCATCGGATTTAACAGTTAATATTTCTTGCAATGTATACGCCGCTCCATAAGCTTCAAGAGCCCAAACTTCCATCTCTCCAAAACGCTGTCCACCAAACTGCGCTTTACCACCTAGTGGTTGCTGTGTTACTAGAGAGTATGGTCCAGTAGAACGTGCATGCAACTTATCATCAACCATGTGAGCAAGTTTGATCATGTACATGATCCCAACTGATACACGGTTATCAAACGGTTCACCCGTACGACCATCATATAAAATTGTTTTTCCATCGCGTGCCATACCCGCTTCTTCAATCGTGCCCCAAACATCTTCCTCGTTCGCACCATCAAATACCGGAGATGCAACATGAATACCTAGTTTACGTGCAGCCATGCCTAAATGTAGCTCTAGCACCT
Organism: Halalkalibacter alkaliphilus; assembly: GCF_023555415.1. GTDB lineage: Bacteria > Bacillota > Bacilli > Bacillales > Bacillaceae_D > Halalkalibacter > Halalkalibacter alkaliphilus. The sequence goes on from NZ_JAKRYL010000023.1 coordinate 36,222, forward strand.
GACCGATATTCATACGAGATGGAACCCCTAGTGGGTTTAACATGATATCAATCGGCGTACCATCTGGTAAATAAGGCATATCCTCTTCCGGAAGAATACGAGAGATAACCCCTTTGTTTCCGTGACGACCGGCCATCTTATCTCCTTCGTGAATTTTACGTTTCTGAACGATATAAACACGAACAAGCTGATTCACACCAGGAGGAAGCTCATCTCCATCTTCACGGTTGAAGATTTTTACATCAAGAACAATTCCGTCTCCACCGTGCGGCGCACGTAGAGATGTATCACGTACTTCACGAGCTTTTTCACCGAAGATAGCATGTAATAGACGTTCTTCAGCAGTTAATTCTGTTACCCCTTTAGGTGTAACTTTACCAACTAGAATATCTCCATCTTTTACTTCCGCACCAACACGGATAATTCCGCGCTCATCTAAATTTTTAAGAGCATCTTCCCCAACGTTCGGGATATCACGTGTGATTTCTTCAGGTCCAAGCTTCGTATCACGAGCTTCTGATTCATATTCCTCAATGTGTACAGATGTATAAACATCGTCTTTTACGAGTCGCTCACTTAAGATGATTGCATCCTCATAGTTATACCCATCCCATGTCATGAACCCGACCATAACATTACGTCCTAGAGCCATTTCTCCTAGTTCCATAGACGGCCCATCAGCTAAAATTTCACGTTTTTCAACGACGTTTCCTTCAGCTACGATTGGACGTTGATTATAGCTCGTTCCTTGGTTAGAACGGATAAATTTTTGAAGTTTATACTTATCTAAGTCTCCCTTAACTTCTTGGCCATCGACTTCTTCAAGTCTGCGAACCCAGATTTCCTTCGCTGTAACACGCTCAACAATTCCTCTTGTCTTAGCAACAATGGCAGCACCTGAATCTCTTGCAGATACATGTTCCATACCAGTACCAACAATCGGTGATTCCGGAACTAGCAATGGAACTGCTTGACGTTGCATGTTCGCTCCCATAAGGGCACGGTTTGAGTCATCGTTTTCTAAGAACGGAATACATGAAGTCGCAGCAGAAACTACTTGCTTTGGTGATACATCCATGTAATCTAGACGCTCACGTGGTACAACAGTGTTTTCCCCACGGAAACGAGCAATGATATTATCATCAATAAATGAACCATCCTCAGCAAGGCGAGCGTTTGCTTGGGCAACAACATAGTTGTCCTCTTCGTCCGCAGTTAAGTAATCAATTTGTGATGTTACTTTTCCTGTTTCAGGATCTACTCTACGGTAAGGTGTTTCCATAAATCCAAATTCATTCACTTTCGCAAAAGATGAAAGTGAGTTAATTAACCCGATGTTCGGTCCCTCAGGAGTTTCAATCGGACACATACGGCCATAGTGAGAATAGTGAACGTCACGCACCTCAAAGCCGGCACGTTCACGTGTCAAACCACCTGGACCTAACGCCGATAGACGACGTTTGTGCGTTAATTCTGCTAAAGGATTCGTCTGATCCATGAACTGCGATAATTGCGAGCTACCAAAGAACTCTTTAATAGAGGCAATCACCGGACGAATATTAATTAGCGCCTGAGGTGTAATCATATTCGGATCTTGAATCGACATACGCTCACGAACAACACGTTCCATACGAGATAAACCAATACGGAATTGATTTTGAAGAAGTTCGCCGACAGAACGAAGACGACGGTTTCCTAGATGGTCAATGTCATCCGTGTCCCCTACACCATGTAATAGATTGAAGAAATAGTTAATCGATGCAATGATATCTGAAGGTGTAATGTGCTTCACATCGCGCTCTACCATTCCATTTCCAATAACACGGATTGTCTTTTCTCCATCTTGATCATCAGGAGCGTAAATTTTAATTGATTGTAGTGCAATATCATCGTCTTCAACAACGCCGCCTGAAGCATGTACATGACGGAACCCTACGTTATTTTCAAGGTAAGGCAAAATACGGTCAAGTGTACGACGATCTAGTAGAGTTCCTTCTTCAGCAATCACTTCTCCTGTTTCAGGGTCTACTAAAGTTTCTGCTAGACGTTGGTTAAACAAACGATTTTTTATATGAAGCTTCTTATTAATCTTATAACGTCCAACATTCGCTAAGTCATAACGTTTCGGATCAAAGAAACGTGAATCTAAAAGACTTTTCGCGTTTTCTACTGTTGGAGGCTCACCTGGACGTAGGCGCTCATAAATTTCTAGTAACGCTTTATCTGTTCCATCGGTGTTGTCTTTTTCTAACGAATTGCGAAGGTACTCATCTTCGCCAAGTAAATCAATGATCTCTTGATCAGATCCAAAACCTAATGCACGCAAAAGAACCGTCACTGGTATTTTTCTTGTGCGGTCGATACGAACGTAAACGATATCTTTGGCATCTGTTTCAAGTTCCAACCATGCACCACGGTTTGGGATAACAGTAGCTGTAAAACCTTTCTTACCGTTCTTATCCGTTTTTTGACTGTAGTATACACTTGGCGAACGAACAAGCTGAGATACAATGACACGCTCTGCCCCATTGATAACAAACGTCCCTGTCTCAGTCATTAATGGGAAATCACCCATGAACACTTCTTGTTCCTTTACTTCTCCAGTTTCCTTATTAATTAAACGAACCTTCACACGTAATGGTGCCGCAAACGTCACATCACGCTCTTTTGATTCATCCACTGGATATTTTGGCTCTCCAAGACTATAGTCAATAAATTCTAGAACCAAGTTTCCTGTGAAGTCTTGAATAGGAGAAATATCTTGGAACATCTCTCTAAGGCCCTCATCAAGAAACCACTGATAGGATGCTGTTTGAATCTCAATTAAATTCGGCAGCTCCAATACTTCGTTAATCCTTGCATAGCTTCTTCGCTGGCGGTGGCGTCCATACTGAACTAGTTGACCTGTCAACTGATTCACCCCTCAAATCTCGCGTTATAGTATCTAAAAATGCAACCTATCCACTTAAAAGAATAAAACCTAAAAGTAAAGCTAGGTTATACATTTTTATAGATTAAGCAGAACTCGCACACTAATTATGTACGGACGTTAAAAGAAAGTTCGATTTCTTTCTTAATAACAAGAAATAGATAGATATCTATTTCATAAAATTCAACGATTATACCAGTATAACCACTATCATCCATCGCTATTCATATATTTCCTCTTGACTTTTCCTGAAAATACGATCTAAAAATAGGTAGTTATACGCATTAAATAACAATATCACAAAAGACAAGCTGGGTCAAACTTTTTTTGCTTTTATAATAAAATAACCTTTTTTCTTTTCTACTACAGTCACTTCTCCAAAATGAGATTCTAGTTTTTCAATGGCAGAAGGTGCCCCTTGCTTCTTCTGAATAACAACCCAAAGCTCACCTTGTTCCTTTAAATGTCCATAAGACTGTTCAAAAATCGTATGAACCACTTTTTTCCCCGCACGAATAGGAGGGTTCGTCAAAATAACTGCAAAGTCTATTTTTGATACACCATCAAGACAATTACTTTTGTAAATGTCCACATTGCTAATGGCGTTCCGCTCGGCGTTGCGTTCTGATAAATGCAATGCCCTTTCATTTACATCGACCATATGCACAAGTCTATTTTTTTCACTCGCAGCCAGCGATAAGCCAATCGGTCCATAACCGCAACCAACATCTAACAGATCCCCTTCTATGGAAGGAAATTCAAAAGCATCAATTAATAGCTTACTCCCAAAATCAACCTCATTTTTCGAAAAAACCCCTCGATCAGAATAGAAATTAAACGTTTGACCCCTTAACGTAAAAGTCCAATCTCTTTCCTCACTACCCACTGTTGGGTTTTCCGAATAGTAATGGTTAGACATATGATCGCTCCTTTTCTTAACATCGATATACAGTATAACCAAATAAAATCCGAAACAAAAAGGACTCGCAAAAAGCGAGCCCCTTATGTGCAGGTTTATTACTTAACTTCAACAGATGCGCCAGCTTCTTCAAGCTTAGCTTTGAATTCTTCAGCTTCTTCTTTAGAAACGCCTTCTTTAATTGGAGCAGGAGCACCATCAACAAGTGCTTTTGCTTCTTTAAGACCAAGGCCTGTGATTTCACGAACAACTTTGATAACGTTGATTTTTGAACCACCAGCAGATTCAAGAACTACATCAAACTCAGTTTGCTCAGCAGCACCAGCGTCTCCACCAGCAGCAGCTACAGCTACAGGAGCAGCAGCAGTTACGCCAAACTCTTCTTCAATTGCTTTAACTAGGTCGTTAAGTTCTAAAACTGTCATTTCTTTAATCGCTTCAATGATTTGATCTTTACTCATTTTGTAAATCCTCCCTGTTATCGTTTTGATAATTTATTTGATTAACGCATTTTGTTTCACACATACTCTTTGTATATTTGCATACAAATTAGATGTAAATATTCACAACCTATCTACACAGCGGTAGCCTTAGGCAGGAAAAATATTAAGCGCCTTGTTCTTCTTTTTGCTCTGCAACAGCTTTTGTAGCCAAAGCAAACTGACGAACCGGAGCTTGAAGTACGTTTGCAAGCATTGAAAGTAGTCCTTCGCGTGATGGAAGTTCTGCAAGAGCTTTTACTTCAGCAACTGAAGCTACTTGTCCTTCAATGACACCAGCTTTAATTTCAAGAGCTTCGTTCTTTTTAGCAAATTCGTTAATGACCTTCGCAGGAGCAATAACATCATCTGTACTAAACGCAATTGCTGTAGGACCAACTAATTGCTCATCAAGAGCAGTTAATTCAGCCTCAGCAGTTGCACGACGAGCTAACGTGTTTTTATACACCTTGAACTCAACACCAGCTTCACGAAGTTGCTTACGAAGTTCTGTCACTTCAGCAACAGTTAATCCACGGTAGTCAACAACTACTGTTGATTTACTTTCACGTAGTTTTGTCGCAATATCTGCAACAACTTGCTTTTTTTGTTCTAATACGCTCATCCTTACACCTCCTATGGTTTTTCACCATACCGCTTAAGAAGCATATAAAAAGCCCCCATGTAGACATGAGGGCATAAAAACACAGTTAAGAGTTCCTGTATCTATTGCTTACCTCGGTAGGAAATTAAGTGCGAGACACCCCTACGGTCTACGGTATGACATTCAAATTTATGCGCCTTGCGTAAGACACTCTTAAGAGTATACACACACTAAGCAAATAAGTCAATCATTATCTTGCAAAAACTGATGCATTTACACGAACTCCAGGTCCCATTGTAGATGCAATCGCTACATTCTTCATGTACGTACCTTTTGCAGCTGCAGGTTTAACCTTTACAAGAGTTTCAATGATTGTCTTAAAGTTCTCAACTAGCTTTTCAGTTTCAAAAGAAACTTTCCCGATTGGTACGTGAATGTTACCAGCTTTATCAACGCGGTATTCTACTTTACCAGCTTTGATTTCAGCTACAGCTTTTGTTACATCAAATGTTACTGTACCAGTTTTAGGGTTTGGCATTAAGCCTTTTGGTCCAAGGACACGACCTAATTTACCAACTTGAGCCATCATGTCTGGTGTAGCTACGATAACATCAAATTCGAACCAACCTTGGTTGATCTTGTTGATGAAATCCTCATCACCTACGAAATCAGCTCCAGCAGCTTCTGCTTCTTTTGCTTTTTCACCTTTAGCGAAAACTAGAACGCGTTGTGTTTTACCAGTTCCGTTTGGAAGTACAACAGCACCACGAATTTGTTGGTCTGCTTTCTTAGGATCAACACCAAGACGTACAGCTACTTCAACAGTTTCATCGAATTTCGCTGTTGCAGTTTTCTTTACTAATTCAATTGCTTCTTCCACTTGATATGCCGTTTCACGGTCAACAAGCTTAAGAGCATCTGTATACTTTTTACTTTTCTTAGCCATGCTATATTTCCTCCTCGAATGTGGTTTTAGCGGTAATACCTCCCACTATTAAAGGTTGCGAACCTAGTAACTAGGCAAAGAGGGTCATACCTCATCGCAACCTCCGAAACACTTACCAATTAGTCTTCAATCACAATACCCATGCTGCGAGCAGTACCTTCTACCATACGCATAGCTGCTTCAACATCAGCTGCGTTAAGATCTGGCATTTTCGTCTCAGCAATCTCGCGTACTTTATCACGCTTTACTGTAGCAACCTTCTTAATGTGAGGCTCTCCAGAACCCGACTCAATCCCAGCAGCTTTCTTTAAAAGAACAGCAGCAGGTGGAGTTTTCGTGATGAATGTAAACGAACGGTCTTCAAATACAGTGATTTCAACAGGGATGATAAGACCTGCTTGATCTGAAGTACGAGCGTTGAATTCCTTACAGAATCCCATGATATTTACACCTGCTTGACCTAATGCAGGACCAACTGGTGGCGCTGGATTAGCTTTCCCAGCAGGAATTTGTAACTTAACCATTTTAATTACCTTTTTAGCCACGTGACACACCTCCTTAAAGTCCGTGATGTGGTTATCCGGGTGTTTATATTTGCACCCTCCCACTCAAAAAACGGATGCAATGCATCTGCACCCGATGGCTCATTTACTGAAACCATTGTCAACCATGAAGATTCTATCACTTTCAACAAAAGATAGCAAGTTTTTTTCGAATTAAATCTTTTCCACTTGATTAAAGTCCAGTTCCACAGGGGTTTCACGACCAAACATGTTTACATGAACCTTTACCTTTTGCTTGTCCACTTGAATCTCTTCAATCGAACCAACGAAGTTAGCAAACGGACCTTCTTTTACTTTGACAGATTCTTTCAATTCAAAGTCTATATCCGCCTTTGGTTGTTCTACTCCCATCTGTTTCAATAGAGAGTCAACTTCTTCTTGTAAAAGCGGCGTTGGTTTAGAACCCGCTCCCGCAGATCCAACAAACCCTGTTACTCCCGGGGTATTCCTCACAACATACCACGAGTCATCAGTCATGATCATTTCCACAATGACATACCCTGGGAATACCTTTTTTGTTACCGTTTTACTTTTCCCGTTTTTCACTTCTGTCTCTTCTTCAACAGGCACAAGCACACGAAAGATCTTGTCCGTCATATCCATAGATTCAACGCGCTTTTCAAGATTTGTCTTTACTTTGTTTTCGTACCCCGAATACGTATGAAGCACATACCAATTTTTTTCCATGTTAAATAGGACGGTTTTGTCCTTCCCTCCTCTTCATTAGCGAGGCTGTCCAAGCAATTCTCACTTTGAACGGCCTTTTAGAAGCAGTTCCAAGATTATACTTATAAATTACCCGAGTAGGATTCGAACAAGCTCAGAAATCCCGTAATCAACCACAAAGAAGAAAACAGAAATAAAAGCTACCGTTCCTAAAACAACCCAAGTATAACGTGTTAATTCCTTACGAGTAGGCCATGATACGCGTTTCATCTCTTGCACTACATCTCGGAAAAACTTCCCGACACCTCTTTCTCCACCAGCCACCAAAGACACCTCCAGCATCAATCAATATAGACAAATATACGTTCATCTATTCGAAATATTTACATGTGTATAGTCAATTTAAGGAATTCTATTTACTTTGTTTCACGATGAAGGGTGTGTTCTTGGCAGGTTTTACAAAACTTCTTCATCTCAATGCGATTGCTATGCGACTGTTTATTCTTTTCTGTTACATAATTTCTTGACTGACAAACCTCGCAAGCTAGTACTACTTTTGTTCGCATAACGCACCTCCAACGCTCAAAGTACATACTATCTAAATCTATCACACGGAAATTCCTGTGTCAATTATTAGAACAATCTGTAAGCTCTTGCGTTGCAAAGAGGGTGCCGAATAGATTCTTTCGCCACCCCTAGCTACTTATGAAATTGAAACACCTTTAAGCTCAACATAGCGCTCTAGCTTTCGTTTTACTCGTTGCAATGCATTATCGATAGATTTAACATGTCTATTTAAGTCAGCAGAGATTTCTTGATAGGATCTGCCATCTAAGTATAGCATAAGAACTTGCCTTTCTAAATCACTTAGAAGTTCTCCCATTTTTAACTCAATGTCTTCAAATTCCTCTTGATTAATGAGCAACTCTTCCGGGTCGGTTACTCTCGTACCACAAATTACATCTAACAAAGTACGGTCTGATTCTTCATCGTATAACGGCTTGTCCAGTGAAACATAGGAGTTTAACGGTATGTGCTTTTGCCTTGTTGCCGTCTTAATTGCAGTAATGATTTGTCTTGTAATACAAAGTTCAGCAAAGGCTTTAAAGGAAGAGAGCTTGTCCCCATTAAAGTCACGGACTGCTTTGTAAAGACCGATCATTCCTTCTTGAACAATATCCTCATGATCAGCACCAATCAAAAAATAAGATCTTGCCTTTGCACGAACAAAATTCTTATATTTATTGATTAGGTATTCGAGTGCACCACTATCTCCATTTCTTACAAGAACGACTAATTCATCATCTTCCACAGTGTCATAAATTGGTTTTAGTTTGGTTTCTTGAAGGCCCATGCTCATGACAATCCCTCCGACCTTGGCTGTTGTCTAAATTATAGACCCATTATATAGCACAGTTTTCCAGCCGGTCAACCACGTATCAGCGCTGTCGACGCCATTTTTCAAAAATTTCAGCAACTTCTTTACTAAGCGGGATTTTTGTCGAATTTTTCTTCTTTTGCGTATTTTGGACTTCTTTGTCGATTCCTTTTTCTGTCGTTTCAATTTCCATTAATAATTCCCTGGCAGACTTACGCAAAGCTCCACTCCCAAAGATCATCGATTGCTCTGCCATATCAGAGGTAGCAACATGAATCGTTGTATCGATTCGCTTTAATTCAAGAACCAGCTTTTCAATTCGCTCATCCGCTGTCTCATTTTTACGGGTATATAATACATCAACCCGGTGGTTCTTATAGCTCTTGCCTATCCCCTGAACCATGTGCGCATCAAAGATCACCTTCACCTGATAACCAGTATATGCTTGATACTCAGCCATCATTTCCACAAGGCGATCTCGTGCTAAACCAAGGTCTTTGTCTTTTAACTCGCGAAGCTCAGGCCAGGCCCCAATCATGTTATAGCCATCGACGAGCAAAATATCTTTCATTCTACTCACTGCCTACTTCATGACGTCTCCGGTATACTTCATACATAAGCAAACTAGCTGCAACTGAAGCATTTAACGATGTAACATGGCCAACCATCGGAATCCGAATTAGAAAATCGCATTTCTCTTTAACTAAACGGCTTATTCCCTTCCCTTCACTTCCAATGACAAGGCCAATCGGCATATCAAATGATGCTTGGCGGTAATCAGCTGTTCCTTTTGCATCTGTCCCAGCAAACCAGAGACCGCGTTTCTTTAAGTCATCCATTGTTCTTGCTAAGTTCGTCACACGTACAACCGGAACATATTCAATTGCCCCCGTTGAAGATTTCGCCACCGTTTGCGTAAGCCCGACCGCTCTGCGTTTTGGAATAATAACTCCGTGAGCACCAACAGCATCTGCTGTACGTAAAATTGATCCTAGATTATGTGGATCTTCCACTTCATCTAATAGTAAGAAAAATGGCTCCTCCCCACGCTTTTCTGCTGCTTGAAATAAATCCTCCATCTCTGCATACTCATAGGCAGCAATGGATGCCACCACTCCTTGATGATTATCAGTGTCAACAAGTTGAGCTAATTTCTTTTTTGGAGCATGTTGAATCAATACGCCATTTTCCTTAGCAAGCTGCACTACCTTGGTCATTTGTCCTTTCTGCGAACCTTCAGCAATCCAAATTTTATTGATCGAATGTCCTGCTTTTAAAGCTTCAATAATAGGGTTCTTACCTACAATAAATTCTTGACTCATCTTATTTCCTCCTTTCTATAACCGTGATCTTGCTTCAACAACTTCAACAGCTTTTTTAATGATTTCATCGAGACGATCGTGCTCGCCTTGAAAATAATGATAGCCTAACATCGCTTCAAACCCAGTTGAATAACGATATGTGTTTAAATCTGTGTTTTTAGGTATCGAGCCTGATTTGGCATTGCGTCCACGTTTAAACACAGAAATCTCATCTTCAGATAAAAACTTTTCTTCTAATAGCCTGCCCATAATATACGCTTGTGACTTAGCTGATACGTATTTTGTTGCTTCAACATGAAGTCGGTGCGGTCTAACGTTTCCTTGTGCAATTAAATAGTAGCGTACATACATATCAAGCACCGAATCTCCCATGTAAGCGAGCGCGAGCGCATTGAGCTGTTTCAAGTCTGTCTTTGCTTCAATAATCTTCATACTAGCCTCGTTTCCAGCGAACACCTTGAGCTGTATCCTCTAGCACAATCCCTTGCTCTTTTAACTCATCACGAATTTGGTCAGCAAGAGCAAAGTCCTTTTGTTTACGTGCTTCATTACGTTTTTCTATTAACTCTTCAATATCAGCATCCAGTAACTCTTTTTGTGAGTGTAGCGTAAGACCCAATACATTAGAGAACTCCGTAAATTGCTGCAAAAATGCTTCTAATATTTCTTTTGACGTTTTCTCCTCACGAAGGTAACGATTTGCTTCCTTTGCCAAATCAAAGAGAACAGAGATTCCATTAGCACTATTAAAGTCATCATCCATCTCCTGAATAAACCGGGCTTTTAAGGCATGGATTCTCTCTAACCAATCCCCCTTCTCACCAAACCCAGCTGATTCCTCTAACCTATGTTCTAAACTAGCCACAGCTGTCCTTAATCGCTCAAGTCCACTTTTTGCCCCCTCTAATAACTCATCACTAAAGTTGATCGGGCTACGATAATGGGCCGTCAACATGAAGAAACGTACGACTTCTGCTGAATGTTGTCGAATTATATCTTTTGCCAAAACAAAATTTCCGAGTGATTTCGACATTTTTTCATTATCTATGTTAATAAAACCGTTATGAAGCCAATAATTTGCCATTGGTTTTTCTGTTAATGCTTCCGATTGAGCAATTTCATTTTCATGATGAGGGAAAGATAAATCTTGCCCACCTGCATGAATGTCGATTGTGTCACCTAAATATTTTTTGACCATAGCAGAACATTCGATGTGCCACCCTGGTCTTCCCTCTCCCCAAGGACTCTTCCATGAGACTTCACCCTCTTTTGCCGCCTTCCAAAGCACAAAGTCAAGAGCATCTTCTTTTCTTTCATCAACTTCAATACGAGCTCCAGATCGTAAGTCATCAAGCGATTGAGAGGATAATTTACCATAGTCCTTAAATTTTCTCGTTCTAAAGTACACATCACCACTTGATTCATATGCATATCCCTTTTGAACTAACGCGTCAATGAATGAGATAATTTCTGGAATTGTTTCTGTAACACGAGGGTGAATATCGGCCTCTTTCACACCAAGTGCACATGTATCTTGGTGATACGCTTCAATAAACCGGTTTGCGACTTGAAATACATCTTCACCCAGTTCATTTGCTGCACGAATAATTTTATCGTCAACATCTGTAAAATTTGAAATAAACGTGACATCATACCCACGGTATTCTAAATATCTTCTGACCATATCATACACAATCGGAGGCCTTGCATTCCCAATATGAATGTAGTTGTATACAGTCGGTCCACAAACATACATCTTTACTTTTCCTTCTTCCATCGGAATAAAAGGTTCTTTCTTCTTTGTTAAACTGTTGTAAACATGAATAGACATTGGATCTACTCCCTCTTTCTTATTTCTATTACAGTATGCAAATAGCTAATCTCTTGTTGATGACCTTAACAATTGCTCTCGTTCTTCTTTTAATGCTTTTATTTCTTCTTCCAATTCTTTCAATTTATCAGCAATTGGATCCGGCAAAAGATGGTGATTCAGTCCATGTTCAACCTTCACTCCGTCTTGGATAACAATTTTACCTGGAATGCCAACAACGGTAGAATTAGCTGGAACTTCTTTTAATACAACGGAACCAGCACCTATTCGCGCATTTTCTCCAATTGTAAACGAACCAAGTATTTTTGCCCCTGATGCAATCAAGACACCATCCTCTACCGTTGGATGACGCTTCCCTTTTTCCTTTCCTGTTCCTCCGAGAGTGACCCCTTGATAGATCGTGACATTATTTCCAATCTCACATGTTTCTCCGATAACTACTCCCATTCCATGGTCAATAAACAAGCGTTGACCAATCACTGCACCAGGATGAATTTCAATCCCTGTAAAAAAACGACTAATTTGTGAAATAGATCTAGCTAAGAAGCACATTTTCCTTTTCCAAAGCCAGTGTGCCACGCGATGTGCCCATATTGCATGAACACCCGAGTACGTAAAAATCACTTCAAGTCGACTCCTCGCGGCAGGGTCCTGTTCAAATACAACGTCTACATCATTTAATAGAGTGCGAAATTTTTTCCCCATGTGTTCTCATCCCCCTTTTAGGGAACCAGCTGTGCTTAGCAAATAAAAAGCGCCTCTGTGCATCTTAGATGCACAGAGGCGCTTTTTGCGCGGTTCCACTCTGCTTAGAGAAGGCAATACCTACTCATCTTTACTAGCCTGTAACGAAGCAACTCGCTCTTTCCTACTTAGAATGAATCGTTCAAAAAGAGACTCAAGGGTGCATGTTCAAAGCGAGATCCCTAAACCACTCTCAGCCATTGATGGTTCTCTCTGCAAGGAATGGCTCACTTCTACTTTTCCCTCTCAACACGGTAACATTATTTATTTAATAAGCTTTTAATTCTTCTATTGACAACATCTTTCCCTATAAGCTCCATTGATTCAGGTAAGTCACGACCATGAGTTTGCCCTGTCGTTGCAACACGAATCGGCATAAATAATTTCTTGCCCTTATGACCTGTAGCTTTTTGAGTTGCTTTCATAGCAGCTTTAATGTTACTAGCTGTAAACTCTTCAATCGCTTCTAGCTCTTTTAATAATTGAGCTAACACTTCAGGAACTTGCTCTTCATCTAAAACGGTTTGTGCTTCCTCATTATACCCAATTTCTGTTTTAAAGAAAAGTTCTGTTAACTCAACGATCTCTGCACCATAATGCATTTGCTCTTGATACAAAGCAATTAAACGCTTAGCCCAGTCTTTTTGTTCGTCTGTCATGTTTTCTGGCAGCTTTCCAGCTTTGACTAAGTGTGGCAACGCAAGCTCAACGACCTTATCAAGTTCAGCATTTTTTATGTATTGATTATTCATCCAAGCTAGTTTGTCTGTATCAAAAACAGCAGGAGCTTTTGCCACTCGGTCTAATGTGAATTGTTCTCCTAGCTCTTTTACAGAGAAAATCTCCTCTTCCCCAACAGGAGACCAGCCTAATAATGCAAGGAAATTAACGATTGCTTCTGGCATGTAGCCAAGTTCTTTATATTGCTCAACAAATTGAATAATCGACTCATCTCGCTTACTCATTTTTTGACGGTCCGGATTTAAGATTAATGATGCATGAGCAAATTTTGGCACATCCCATCCGAATGCTTCATAAAGCAATACTTGTCTAGGTGTATTTGATAAATGCTCTTCTCCACGAATGACATGAGAAATTTTCATTAGATGGTCATCGATCACTACAGCAAAGTTATACATTGGAATGCCATCCTTACGCGCAATAACAAAATCCCCAATGCCGTCTGATTCAAACGTTACATCGCCCCGAACTGCATCTTTTATTTGAATAAGCTTTCCTTCTGGTACACGGAAACGCACTACCGGTTTAAGACCTTTCTCTTCATATTCTTTACGTTGCTCTTCGGTTAAGTCTCGATCACGGCCACTATATTTAGGTAACTCCCCACGTGCTTTTTGCTCTTCACGCTCTGCCTCTAACTCTTCCTCCGTCATATAACAATAGTATGCTTTTCCCTCTTTAAGAAGGTGGTCAAGATATTCTTTGTACAACCCAACACGCTCCATACAACTATACGGGCCATACTCTCCACCTACATCGATACTCTCATCCCAATCCATTCCGAGCCATTTCAAACTATCTAATAGTTTCTCTTTTGCTTGATCGACATTCCGAGCTTGATCAGTATCTTCAATACGTAAAATAAATTTCCCACCCTGACTTTTCGCAAACAAATAATTAAATAAGGCAGAACGAGCACCACCAATATGTAAATGTCCAGTCGGACTAGGAGCAAAACGAACGCGAACGTCACTTCCCATAATAAACACCTTCCATTTCTATCATCCTATTATGCATATTAACATGCTTATGTTAATTATGTTAATTACCTATATCACTATATCACTACTTTGGTCAACTTATGCTTTTTTTATGACTGCTCGACTAAAAGAATCGTTGCCTGTGAAGCAATTCCTTCGCCTCTCCCTGTAAACCCTAATTTTTCTGTAGTCGTTGCTTTTACGTTTACTTGACTGACATCCGCTTCTAACAGTTCAGCAATTCTAGCTCGCATCGTTTCGATGTGCGGAGCCATTTTCGGCTTTTGCGCTATGATTGTACAATCAATATTCCCTAATTTGTATCCTTTTTCCTTCACAAGTTCCCAAACATGTGTAAGAAGTTTGGCAGAGTCTGCATCTTTGAACGCGTTGTCTGTATCAGGAAAGTGCTTACCAATATCTCCTTCACCAATTGCGCCTAGTGCTGCATCTGCAACTGTATGCAAAAGTACATCTGCATCAGAATGCCCGAGGAGACCTAATTCGTAGGGAATCGTAATCCCTCCTAGAATAAGTGGTCTTCCTTCTACTAACTGATGAACATCAAACCCTTGTCCAATTCTCATGACTTCCTCATCTCTCTTTCCTTCATAATCGCTTCAGCAAATAACAGATCATCCGGGGTCGTTAACTTAATGTTTTGATAATCACCTTCAACAATTGCGACCTCATGCCCTAACCATTCAACTAGACTCGCATCATCGGTTCCGAGCATATCAGCAGCTTGTGCCTTTTCATGCGCTTCTTTTACTAACTTTAATTGAAACGCTTGTGGTGTTTGAATGGTCCATAGTTCCTCACGCTTCAATGTATTCACAACTCTTTTGGAGAGAACTCGTTTAATTGTCTCTTTAACGGGTACAGCTGCTGTAACAGCCCCCATCTCAGCAGCTTTTTGTACTAGAGAATGAATGACATCCCTAGTAACAAAGGGCCTTGCCCCATCATGGACCAAAACAATCATATCTCCCTCAATAGAGTTAATCCCCTTTCTCACACTATGCTGACGTTCTTTACCACCTTCAACTACTGTTACTTTCGATAGGGAGTGTTTCTTAGCTAACTCATTCATGATTTCAAGCTCTTCGGGATTCGCTACAAGGATCACCTGTTCGCACCAAGGATCTTCCTGAAACAAGCGAATAGTATGCACAATAAGCGGTTCTCCTCTTAATTTAAGGAATTGCTTATTTTTCCCTGCCTTCATTCTTTTCCCTTGTCCAGCTGCAGGGATGACAACACGATACTCCATTTCATTCTCTCCTATCAAAAGCAATATATAATAATCATTTATTATACCTATCAAATGATCTTTACTACTCATATTGGCATACTTTTTTAACCGATATTTATTTTAGCATGATCTCCCATTTAATTGCATATGTTTGTTTAGTAGAGCTTGTACACAACCAGCGAAAAAGAAAAACGCTATCCTCTATTAAGAGCATAGCGCTTATGAAATTTCATTCTTTTCTATTCTCAGGTAACATCTTTAAAGTGCTTTCTCAAGTACTTTAGGCTTGGCAAAAATCATTCGGCCCGCACTCGTTTGCAGCACACTTGTAACGACTACATCAATTTGTTTTCCAATATAGTCACGTCCACCCTCTACAACAATCATCGTGCCATCGTCAAGATAAGCAACCCCTTGATGTTGTTCTTTCCCATCTTTAATAACTTGAACTTTCAGCTCTTCACCAGGCAAGACTACCGGCTTAACTGCATTTGCTAAATCATTAATATTTAATACAGAAACTCCTTGCAACTCACATACTTTATTTAAATTAAAGTCATTTGTTACAACCATTCCCGAGGAAACTTTAGCTAATTTCACTAATTTGCTATCTACCTCAGAAATATCTTCAAAGTCCCCTTCATAGATCTCGACATTAATCGGTAGTTCTTTTTGAATTTTATTTAATATATCTAGCCCACGACGTCCTCGATTGCGTTTTAATACATCAGATGAATCGGCTATATGTTGTAATTCTTCTAACACAAACCCAGGAATAACAAGTGTTCCTTCTAAGAAGCCGGTTTTGCAAATATCTGCAATACGCCCATCAATAATAACACTTGTGTCTAATATTTTTAATTGCTTCCCTACGGAAACATCAACCTCTTCTTCTTTTTTCTTGCCTAAATTTCTTGTTAATGTAAACAAATTAATAAGCTCATCCCGTTTTTTGAAGCCAATTTGGAATCCAAAATACCCAACGAAAATCGTCACAAAAATAGGAAGTACCGTACTTACAATCGGTATGTTGATGGCGTTTAATGGAATACCAATTAAATAAGCAACAATTAGACCAACAATTAATCCCATCGTACCAAACAAAACATCTGTGACTGGAGCCCGTACAATCGCTTCCTCTAAAAGCTTCATGAGATTCACGATATAGTCAGCCAACCAAAACGTAGCAAAAAAGAAAATAATAGCACCGAATACTGCACCAGCATAAGAACTTGTAACCCAAACAGGGACTTCGCCAAAATTTAATATATGGATAAGTTCTGGAATGAAGATAAAACCCAAAGTGCCTCCAACTAGAACGAAGAAAAGCTGTACAATTCGCTTTAGCATCCATATTCACCTCCTTTTATTATTATAGACAAGATTGCTCATTTGAAACCTATCAAACTGTATTTCACATAAATTCTCAAAATTCTTCCATACTCCCTTAAACGTAACAAACACTTAATTGTTTGTCAATTTTGAAAACCTATTATTATACAGTTAAGACGTCATGTTGTCAAGTTATGCTTAAATATGTCGATCTACGAACAATTGTTCTTGAATACGATTTAATCCATCTTTAATCATCTTAGCCCTCGGTTCACCAATTCCTTCCACTTCGTCTAACTCATTAATACTCGCAAACATAATATTGGATAAGTTCTCATATTTCTCAATTAGGTTTTCTATAATAATTGATGGCAGTCTCGGGATACGGTGTAAGATCCGGTAGCCTCTTGGTGAAACAGCTTGCTCTTGAATGTTAATGCTTTTGCTATAACCAAGTGTCTTCACAATCTCTTGTTCATCAAATAATTCTTCCGTTTGGAACTTCGTTAGTTCTTTTAAAATTTCTTTTGGGTTTTGACTATCGTTTTTCATATAATCTTTTATCAAATGAATCGCTTCTTTTTCTGTATTCGCTACTAGTTCATTTAACTGCATCGTAATGAGTCGACCTTCATTTCCGAGCTCGTTAATATAATTTAGTATCTCACTTTTTATTCTTAAAACCATCTGTACCCTGTGAATGACTTGTGTCACTTCATGGAGAGTAACGAGTTGTTCAAATTCAAGTGCCCCTAAATTGGTGATCCCTTGATCTAGAACGACTTTATATTTTTCAAGCGTCTGAATTGCTTGATTGGCCTTCGTCAAAATAACTCCAATATCCTTTAAAGAATAGCGATGATCTCCCTGATAGAGGGTTATCACATTCCGCCTTTGTGAAATCGAAATCACTAAGTTACCTGTTTGTTTAGCAACCCGTTCAGCTGTACGGTGTCTAATACCCGTTTCATTCGATGTAATGCCATTGTTTGGTACTAGTTGCGTATTCGCATATAAAATTCGTTTTCCATCTTCACTTAAAATGATGGCCCCATCCATTTTTGCCAGTTCGTACAAGTAGGCAGGGGAAAAATCACAATTGATGAAAAAGCCACCGTCTACAACGGGAATCATTGCATTGTCATAGCCAATGACAATCAAACCTCCCGTTTTTGCACGAAGAACATTATCAATTCCTGCTCGTAAATCCGTTCCAGGCGCAACTAACTTCAGTACGTTTTGGATAAAAGCTTGCCGCTTTTTCCCCTCATTCATTTACTAACCTCCTAAGCCGACCTCTAACGCTCTTTCTAATGTTGGTACACCAATGACTTCAATGTCCTTTGGATACGTCCAGCCCCCTAGATTCTTCTCTGGAATGATTGCCCGCTTAAATCCCAATTTGGCTGCCTCATTCACCCTTTGGTCAATTCGCGAAACACGCCTAATTTCTCCCGTTAATCCTACCTCACCAATAGCAACATCTGTAGGACTCGTTATTTGATTACGGAAGCTTGAAGCAATGCTAAGGGCAATAGCCAAGTCAATTGCAGGTTCATCTAACCGAATTCCGCCAGCAACATTTAAATAAGCATCCTGATTTTGTAGTAATAGCCCTACTCTTTTTTCAAGTACAGCCATCAACAGCGATACCCGGTTATGGTCAACTCCAGTAGCCATTCGTCTTGGGTTTCCAAAGCTCGTCGGTGATATTAGTGCTTGTAATTCTACGAGAACAGGCCTTGTTCCTTCCATGGAAGCAACAACAATTGATCCGGCTGCTCCTTGAGACCGTTCTTCTAAAAAAATCTCAGAAGGGTTAAGAACTTCTTCTAGTCCAGTTTCTTTCATTTCAAATATACCCATTTCATTCGTGGAACCGAACCGATTTTTCACGGCCCGTAAAATACGATACGTATGGTGGCGTTCTCCCTCAAAGTATAGAACAGAATCAACCATATGTTCTAACAATTTCGGTCCTGCTATTGATCCTTGTTTTGTAACATGCCCTACAATAAAAATAGCAATTCCCCTTGTTTTGGCAATTCTCATAAAGGCTGCCGTACACTCTCTAACTTGCGCCACACTTCCTGGTGCAGACGTAATATCTTCTTGGTAGACTGTTTGAATAGAGTCAATAATAACTAGTGTTGGTTTCACTTCATCTATCGCACGTTCTATAAAGGAGATATCCGTCTCGGCCAAAACGTATAAATCTCCAGAAGAAACACCTAACCGTTCCGAACGTAATTTCGTCTGTTTTACTGACTCTTCCCCAGAAATATATAAAACCTTGTGCTTCGTTTCTGCTAATTTAGAGGAAAGTTGCAGCAAAAGCGTTGACTTCCCAATTCCAGGGTCTCCACCCACAAGTACAAGCGAACCTGGAACAATTCCTCCACCAAGTACCCGATCGAGTTCCATCATTGTTGTGCTGATTCTTGCTTCTGTTTCACTTTTTACCGAAATGATCGATTGCGGCTTTGATCCAGTTGTTGCAGATGTAACGTAGCTTCGACTCGCTTGTTTAGCACTTGGCTCAAATTCTTCAATCATCGTGTTCCAGCTTTGACAACCCGGGCACTTGCCCATCCATTTTGCTGATTCATATCCACACTCTTGGCAGACGAACTTTGTTTTCTTCTTTGCCATGCTTCTTTCTCCCTTCTACCTATTACGTCTATTGTAACAGAGTAGAAGAAAAAAGTTTCTTATCCGTTTTTCATTAAAGCTATAAGGATTAACTCCTATATTCATTATCGCTGCGATAAAAAGTTTTCTTACATTAATTAATTTGTATCACCTTTGTTAAATAGTCTTATAATTCTATTATATGGTGAAAAGCCGAGGGAATATGACTCTCCCCCGGCTTTTCTTCAAACAGAGCCTATGACTTATGCAGTGAAATTAATTTTATACTTGTAAATTTTCACGTGTTTCAGATGTTTCGACAAAAAGCTCATCATCTTTTACATCAATAATAGCTTTTTGGCCTTTAGAAATTGTACC
Organism: Halalkalibacter alkaliphilus; assembly: GCF_023555415.1. Lineage (GTDB taxonomy): Bacteria > Bacillota > Bacilli > Bacillales > Bacillaceae_D > Halalkalibacter > Halalkalibacter alkaliphilus. The sequence goes on from NZ_JAKRYL010000023.1 coordinate 55,920, forward strand.
TTTTAATAGCTCTTCAGATAAACGGTCCTCAACTTGCTTTTGCAATGCACGGCGTAATGGACGCGCACCATATTCAGGATCATAGCCAAGGTCTGTAATCTTATCTTTTGCTGCTTCAGTAAGCTCAAAATCTATGCCTTGTTCTTGTAAACGAGATTTTAATTGAGCAGCCATTAATGTAATAATTTCACGGATATGCTTCTTCTCTAGTGAATGGAAGACAATTAATTCATCAATACGGTTTAGGAATTCCGGACGGAAGCTGCGCTTTAATTCTTCCATCACTTTCCCTTTCATATCCTTGTATTCTTGGCCTTCGCCTTCAGTAGCAAACCCTAAGAACTTGCTACGTTTTAATTCACTAGCTCCAACGTTTGATGTCATAATAATCGCCGTATTACGGAAATCAACTGTTCTTCCTTTTGAATCCGTTAAGCGACCATCTTCTAGCACTTGAAGCAGAATATTAAACACTTCAGGGTGAGCTTTTTCAATTTCATCTAGTAAAATAACCGAGTATGGCTTACGACGAACTTTTTCAGTTAATTGACCTCCATCATCATGTCCAACATACCCTGGAGGAGAACCAACTAGTCGGCTTGTCGTATGCTTTTCCATGTACTCAGACATATCTATACGAATAACAGAATCCTCATCGCCGAATAATGTTTCAGCAACAGCCCTTGCTAGCTCTGTTTTACCAACCCCAGTCGGTCCTAAGAAAATGAAGGAACCAATTGGACGCTTAGGATCTTTCAGTCCTGCCCGTGCACGGCGTACAGCTTTAGAGATCGATTTAACAGCTTCTTCCTGACCAATAACTCGTTCATGTAGAATCGACTCCATCTTAAGTAAGCGGTCCGTCTCTTCTTCTGCTAATTTCGATACAGGGATTCCAGTCCAGCTTGCTACAACTTGTGCAATGTCTTCAGCTGTTACCTCTGTATCTTCTTGGCCTTGCTTTTTCTTCCACTCATTCTTCATTTCTTCTAACTCTTCACGTAAACGTTGCTCTGAATCACGTAAAGAAGCAGCTTTTTCAAATTCCTGGCTTTGAACAGCGGCGTCTTTTTCTTTTCTCGTTTCGTCAAGACGTTGCTCAAGCTCTTTCAAGTTAGGCGGTGCTGTATATGACTTCAGACGAACCTTTGAACCAGCTTCATCAATCAAATCAATTGCTTTGTCTGGAAGGAAGCGGTCTGAGATGTAGCGATCAGATAATTTAACCGCTGCTTCAATCGCATCATCTGTAATTGTTACACGGTGATGTGCCTCGTAACGATCACGAAGCCCTTTTAAAATTTGCTCTGATTCATCAAGTGTTGGCTCATTTACTTGAATCGGTTGGAAACGACGCTCAAGTGCAGCATCTTTCTCAATATATTTACGATACTCATCAAGTGTTGTCGCTCCGATACATTGAAGTTCTCCACGGGCAAGGGACGGTTTTAAAATATTTGAAGCGTCAATTGCACCTTCTGCTCCTCCTGCACCGATTAATGTGTGAAGCTCATCAATGAACAAGATAACATTTCCGGCTTGGCGAATTTCATCCATTACCTTTTTCAAACGGTCTTCGAATTCACCACGGTATTTTGTACCAGCTACAACCGTTCCCATATCAAGTGTCATTACTCGCTTGTTACGTAGTGTTTCTGGCACTTCATTAGCGATAATTGCTTGTGCTAATCCTTCAGCAATAGCTGTCTTACCTACACCTGGCTCCCCAATTAAGACAGGGTTATTTTTTGTACGACGACTTAACACTTGAATAACTCTTTCAATCTCTTTGCTTCGCCCAATAACAGGGTCAAGTGACTCTTCTCTTGCTACCGCTGTTAAATCACGTGCTAAACTATCAAGTGTTGGAGTGTTTGCATTTGTTGCCCCTGTACTTTGACCAGAAGAGTTCCCAACTTCATTGCTCCCAAGTAATTGCAACACTTGTTGACGAGCTTTATTTAAACTCACCCCTAAGTTATTTAAAACACGAGCCGCAACACCTTCTCCTTCTCGGATAAGGCCAAGTAAAATATGCTCGGTTCCAACATAAGAGTGCCCTAGTTTACGTGCTTCATCCATCGAAAGTTCAATGACTTTTTTCGCTCTTGGAGTATAGTGAATCGTCTTAGATCCTTCTTGTCCTTTTCCAATTAACGACTCAACTTCCTTTTGAATCTTTTCAGATCCGAGTCCTAGTGCTTGAAGAGCCTTAGCAGCAATTCCTTCCCCTTCACGTATAAGACCAAGTAAGATATGCTCGGTTCCGATATTGTTATGTCCCAACCTCACTGCTTCTTCTTGTGCTAGTGCTAATACCTTCTGTGCGCGCTCTGTAAAACGTCCAAACATCATTGACGTCCACCTCCATGATTATTCGTTCGTTTCTTCCTCTAATTTTAACCTTTCCCTAATCAGCGTAGCTCTTCTTTCATCCCGCTGTTCAGGGGATAACACTTCGCCAGCATATTGCTGAAGAAACCCTGGCTGAGTCAAAATCATTAATTCATTTAAGATGTTCCCTGATAGACCCTTAATCAAACCTAAATCAATCCCCAACCTAACGTTTGACAAACGTTGCGTCGCTTCTTTTGATTCAATCATTCGACTATGAGCTAAAATACCAAATGAACGATGTACTCGGTCCTCAAGCTGTAATCTCGATTGATCCAAAAGACTTTCTCTAGCAGATCGTTCCTGTTGAATTAGCTGCAAGACCACTCCACGTAGATCTTCAACAATATCTTCCTCTGATTTTCCAAGAGTGAGCTGGTTAGAGATTTGAAATAAGTTACCTAAAGCTTCGCTACCTTCCCCATAAATTCCTCTAACAACTAATCCTAATTGATTAATTGCAGGTAAAATTCGATTTAATTGCTGAGTCATAGCAAGTGCCGGCAAGTGCATCATGACAGAAGCTCGCAAACCTGTCCCAACATTTGTTGGGCAACTTGTTAAATAACCTCTTTTCTCATCAAAGGCATACGTTAAACGTTGCTCAATCCAATCATCAATTTGATTGGCTATCTCTAACCCATTCCCTAACTGAAAACCCGGAAGCAAACATTGAATCCGAATATGATCCTCCTCATTAACCATGATGCTTACAGCTTCATCTTTATCAAGTAGGACAGCTCCATGCTTTGATTGATCTGCTAAATTAGGACTGATTAAATGTTTTTCAACAAGTACTCGCTTTTCATTGGCTTTCATATCGTCAATTCGCAAAATCTCAAGAGAACCAATTTGGCTGTACTCTTCCTGAGTTAATGCTTCTCCGATATGTTTTGCAGTCGCATAAGATTCTTCCATTGACGCAAGTAAAGGAAATTTATACTCTTCAAGGTTTCTAGCTAATCTTATTCGGCTACTTAGGACAATATCCGAATCTGGGCCATCTTTTTTCATCCAAGGACTTAATGCTTCTGAAATAAATTGTTGGAGTGACATCAAATCAGCCCTCCTTTTGCTCATTCTTTTGTTTTTCTAACAACCGAATTTCATCTCTCAGCTCAGCAGCTTTTTCAAACTCTTCTTGGTCAATCAAGCCTTTCAACTCGGTTTTTAATGATTCAATCTGACGTTGCAATTGAATCCCTCCACCAATTCTTTCTGGAAGCTTCCCAGCATGGGTATGATTGCCGCTGTGTACCCGTTTTAAGATAGGATCCAACTTAGTCTCAAAGCTCTTATAACAATTTGCGCAGCCAAACCTTCCAACTTTAGTAAATTGTTCATACGTCATCCCGCACTTCTCACAAGATGGCTTTATTTCCTGCGCCTCTGCTTTTACAGGTTGTTCAAAATGTAACAAACCTGATAATAGCTGATGAATAGAGAAACTATTTCCACCTGGGAAGTATTCTCCTTTTTCCTTTGCGCATTGTTCACAAATGTGAAACTCAGTCTTTTCACCATTTATAATTTTGGCAAAGTGCAAACTCGCTTTCCTTTTATTACATTCCTGACAAAGCATGAAATTTCCTCCCCCCTATGTCAATTCTTTATATTTTAATGTTTCAAGCATCGCATTTAAAATGTTTGCTCGCACTTCATCCCGATGACTAATATTTGCATTATATAACGTTCGATCCAATACACTAATCATTAAATTTGCTTCTCTTTTTGTTATAGCCTTCTCTTCAAATAACCGGATAATGATGTTCTCTGCTGTATGTTGATCAATATTCTTTCCAACGATTTTAATCATTTGGTCAAATAGATCAAGATGGTCATGGGGACTAACTTTCACTATACGAATATACCCACCGCCACCTCTTTTACTTTCAACTTGATATCCTTTTTCTAACGTAAACCTCGTCTGAATAACATAATTAATTTGTGAAGGGACACATTGAAACTTCTTAGCAATTTCACTTCGCTTAATTTCCAACGGATCATCCCCACTGTTTCTAATAGTCGCTTTTAAGTAGTCTTCAATGATGTCAGATATATTTCTCAAGCTTTGCCCTCCCTTCAACTTTTGACTTTGACTATCTTTGACTTTATAAATATTATATGCGCTCAATTTAAAAAGTGCAATATGTATAACTCACTACTAGTATAACCAGGCACATCTAGTTGATAACCTTATATTATTTGATTAGCATGCATTATTTTACTCAGTATTTTGGTGATTCATGTACAAAATTGTCGTGGCAAAAATGGCACTGAAAAAAGTGTCTACTTTTTCAGTGCCATTGTTTTACAAAGCTTGACTTTTTAGAGTGCGTTCAATATTTACCTACTGTCCTATGACGCCAGTACTTGTCCAACGATCTCTTTCGAAGAGAATTTTTTATAGTTTTTATCTATAATCTTCACCGTTGGAAACAATAATTGCTTCTCAAACTCCGTTGTTAATCCTTGTTCACCAACTAAATAGATTGTAGACCACTTGTTTCGGTCTGCTTCTTTTTGGATCGTGTTTGCTAAGTCTTTAAAAGCGCGCTGTTGATTTGCTTCAAACCGTTGTTCATATTTATCTCGGTGATTTGCACGTTTCGCCATCCGTTCACTAGCTGCTATTCCGTCGTATTGTTTCCAATCCTCCTTCTCTATCTCCAAATTATATAGTCTTTCGATATTTATCTCTCCTAAGCTTGTTTCAATCATAAAAACATGTTCTTTTTGAACAAAGAGTATCCCTTCTGTTGGATATTCTTTGCTAAGCCGTTCAAGTTGTTCGATCTTTGGCTCGTTATCCCAATAGAAGGTATTTTCTACAGGGATTTGAAGTTTCCTCAAAAAGAAATCTCCATTCGGTGATGCAATCAAAACAATGCTTTTAGGTAATTCTGTTTGTATAGCATAAATCGCTTCAGTTGCTTTTTTCTTAACATGTCTATACGCCTTTATAGTTGCTTCATTATCTGCCTCGATATATTTTTCTATTTTTTTCAGTCCATTTTTCAACCGGATTTTCCATTCTCCTCTTTGTTGGTCATTGCTTGTTTGATCTGTGCTTAAGTAAATAGTTAAGTATCCTTCGTTGCAAGATTGGTTTTTAAATTGTCGGAGTTCTTTTATAAGTGGCATGTTATCGTCCTCCTTTAATTTGAGTAGTAGAGAAAGGTCTCTACCGTTAAAGGTCTATAACCTAGTTGGAGGTTGGCTAAACATGTTGCTTGTCGATAAGGTAGAAAATCATTGAAAAGGAATACTGTAATGGTAATGGAGCTTGCTGACTCCAATTTTATGGTCATTTGAAACTTACTGTCTGACTTGAAGGGTTTTCTGTCGAAAGTGGAGATTTTACTATCCAAAACTGGCAAGTTACTGTCGGAAAGATAATTGATAGCTTATTACTATCGCTGAATTTTTTGTGCGTTGCGTGGATAGGAGGTGACATGGAGTAGTTTCAAGGTGTCTTTTCACGTTGTCAGCAGCGGCTTATTCGAGGAAGATGCTGTCTGGCCGCCTCTCCTATTTCCACGCCTGGCAACGTCCTGGCTCGCTATTTCTCTTCTACGAGGATGGGGCTACTCATGGAGTTGTTCTGAGAAGTAACTCACGTTGTGTTACGAAGAGAAAGGGTTCGTCTCACAGGGGGACATGGAGGATTTCAAGAAGTATATTCACGTTGTAACCATCGGCTTATTCAAAGAAGATTTTGCTCCTCCGGACCAAAGCTCTTCAGCGCCTTGAGCATTCTGTTTATGCACAT
>NZ_JAKRYL010000024.1 GCF_023555415.1 Halalkalibacter alkaliphilus
GGGCAGGTTGCCCACGTGTTACTCACCCGTCCGCCGCTGACGTCATAAGAGCAAGCTCTTAATCAGTCCGCTCGACTTGCATGTATTAGGCACGCCGCCAGCGTTCGTCCTGAGCCAGGATCAAACTCTCCATAAAAATGGTAAGCTGATTAGCTCAATTTGCATTACGCTAGCAATGCAATAAATTAAGGATGAAATTTGCCCTATCGGGTAAATTTCTTTGACGAGATTAATAAATCTCTTTAATTCGCTTGGCTTTTGTTCAGTTTTCAAAGAACTGTTTGTGACAGCAACTTTTATATCGTAACACAAAACAAATACCGAAGTCAAATGTTTTTTTCGAAAGTTACTAATCGCGTCATCAGCGACGTTTAATAATATAACACGTCTAAACAAAATAATGCAAGCTTTTTTTAAAAAAGTTTATAAAAGTCACCTTTTCCCTTAGTTCTTTCATATTTAATAAAGGAAATCTCTATTTATTAAGGGACTAAAAAGGCAAAGCACCCTATTAAGTCCCTCTTCTATAATAGACTAGGGTACTTAAAAAGTCCTTTTTAGCAGATTCGAGGAAGCAGCAATGGCTCCACCCGTTGCGCGCCTGTTATGAGAAAACCACTCATAGCAGGCTTTAAAACAAAGCAACGGTTCCGCTCATTGCTTAAAGGCCACTGAAAAAGGTGAAAACCGCACCTTTTTCAGTGGCCTCATAATAGACACCCCTTCTACATTTTAATCTATAAACCACCAAGCATCTGAAAAAGTGGAAGCATCGTTATAAAAAATAAGATAAATACAAATCCACCAATGACTAGAAATAGAACTGGTTGGACAAGATTTAGCACTCTTTGAATAGAATCTTCTAGCTCCAGATAAAGAATATCACTGTATTGCTCTAAATCACTTCCTAAAAACCCTGTTCTCTCACCATTATCAATTACAAACGACAACTCATGCCTAAAATAATCCTTCATTTTTACTATCTCCTGAAAACTATGACCTTGATTAAGCTCATGTGATATTTGAACACACTCTTGTTGCAAGAACGGAAGATAATCTTGATTTTCAAATTGTTTTAGCCCTTGTTGCAAAGACATACCTGTTCGAATTAATCGCCCAAGCTGTAAGGCAAAGAAGTACGTTATCACCGTTTTAACCTGTTGCTTACCAACAGGAAGCGAAAGTAATTTCATTGTTCTTTCATATGGAGTGTACTGTTTCACTTTAGGATATAAATAAAAAGAAATAATAAGGAGGAAAAGCACTAAGACAGCAAATAGGTAAGGTAAATTAAAAAGAAAGAAAAGTATGATTCTAAATAAGAATGGAGGAGCTTCTGTTACCATCGCAAAATAAGAACGAAAATGAGGAAGAACAAACCGAAACATTAAAAACAACACAATTATACAGAAAAACAAAAGGGCAACCGGATAACGTATTAATTTGCTTACTTCATAAATAGTCTTTTCTCTGTAATGTAACAATTCTCCCGCATGAGTAAAGCCTTCAGATATTTTTCCTTGATTTTCATAAAAGTAAAGAAACGATTTAATACTCTTGGGCATATCAAAGAACCGAAACGATTCATGAACAGAGTGACCTTCTTGTAAATTTACTATTACAATCTTGAATTGTTCCCTTGTCGTCTTCATGACATGCAGTTGAATAAATGTTAGGGCAACTTCGAGAGGATAGCCTTGTTCAAGTAAGCGTCCAATCCGAATAAAAGAATCAGCCACATCCCGCAAATACTTCTTTTTACGCTGACTCTTAGAAAGTATTAGCAACAAATCTCAGTACCTCCTTATCTTGAAGGTATCCTAATGCCCAAGCTTTCCGTGCCTGTTTGACTAATGAAGCATTTTCACACTTTGACTCGTTCATTAACGATTTTTTTAGACGAATCCCCTCTAACAATTCAAATACAGCAGCCCGTGACATCGTTCGTGCCCTCGCACATACTGGAAGGCACTCTTCAATGCAATATGGACACTTAGTCGTTACAATTCGCTGAGACAAAACGTATCTGCAGCATTGAATCAGGTCAAGTTGTGAAGCCCCAAGGTCTCTCATTCGTACCAATGCCGAATAACAATCATTAGCATGAACCGTTGCTAATACAAGATGCCCTGTTAGCGCAGCTCTAATGGCAATCTTCGCTGTCACTTCATCTCGAATCTCACCAACTAATATAACATCTGGATCATGTCGTAATGTAGCCTTTAAGGCGTAATCAAATGTTATCCCTGTCTTCGAATTGACTTCTATTTGTATGGCATTATCGATATTGCGTTCAACAGGATCCTCAATTGTAATAACTCTTTTCCCGCCTTTTTTAATTATGCTTTCTACAATTGTGTATAAAGTCGTTGTCTTGCCTGAGCCGGTAGGACCTGACACTAAGCACAGTCCATGAGTCAATGAAGTAATACTTTCAAGATTTTTAGCTTGATTTCGAAGGATAGATAATGAAGAAAAAGTTTGCAGGGAGAAATTAGGAAGTATGCGTATCGCTAAACTTTCCTTTTCTCTTGAAGGAAGGGTAGATAATCTTAAAGAATAAGATAAAGAGGATTGCTCTTTGTATATCATTGATGCACTTTGTGGTTTTCGACGTTCGCCAATATCCATACCTGATCGATATTTAAAATGACTAATTAACCTCTCTGCCATTTTTAACGGAAGCCTTCCCCTAGGTTCCATAATGCCATTAAAGCGGTACGTAATTACATAATGATCTTCTTCAGGTATGAAATGAAGATCTGTCACCTTACGTGAAATAGCCTCATCTAGCAAATGCTTACTGTAATATTCAATTTCATACAATAATATCAGCCTCCTTTTCTTTAACTTTCGACAAATTAAGATATAGTCCTTTTTTTACATAAAAAAAATTAGAGTAACAAAACATAATAGCGTCGTGACACTGACTAGCAAAAAGCGGCTCTTCAAAGAACTCTTCTGCATAGCAAAGCAATCTTCTGGTCATACTAAAAAAATATTAATGGGCTATAGCCAAGTGGTAAGGCAACGGACTTTGACTCCGTCATGCGTTGGTTCGAATCCAGCTAGCCCAGTACAAAAAAGGAAGGAACAAAGCGAAATTACGCTTTGTTCCTTCCTTTTTTGTATCATATCTATCCCTTCTCATTGCATAGATTGTTACATAGACAACCCTGTAAGGTACTGACACAAAGAGGAACCTCTTTTTTGGTACGACTTCTAAAGAAGGTGAGAACATGAAAATATTAAATGAGTTTAAAGAATTTGCTGTACGAGGCAATGTCATTGATATGAGTATTGGAGTTATTATTGGTACCACTTTTGCAAAGATCGTCGAATCATTAGTCGATGATATTATTATGCCTCCTTTTGGACTCATATTTGGGCAAGTGGACTTTTCCAATAAGTACATTAACTTATCGAATCACCACTTTGACACGTTTGCTGAAGCTCAAGAAGCTGGAGTTCCTATGATTAATTATGGAACATTTTTAAATCATGCCGTTCACTTCATTCTTATCGCTTTTGTTCTATTTCTCTTTGTTAGACAAGTCAATCGAATTAGACGCCCTGAAGAAGATCCACTTGTTAACATGAAGACAAAAGTCTGTCCGCACTGCTGTCAATCAATAGCTTATAAAGCAACCCGATGTCCAAGTTGTACATCTGAACTTGAAGATGTTAGAGCCATTAAGCAACGACCAACATATGTAAGGATACAACGAAAGTCATCTTCTTGATTTTGATTTTCTTATTTTCACTAACGCTTTAGGAGGTTGCTTTTGAATCCATTTAATAAACTTCTTTAACTGCTCATCACCCTGCAATCTTTCCAAAGTCATTAAGCGAAATGCGATTTCCTTATTAGTGTAAATCGCATGGATTTGCTTATGACAAGGTATACAGAGATCAACAGTTGGAAGGTGTGTCCCACCTTCCTCCTTAGGTGTTAAATGATGAACGGTTATTTCCACTTCATCACGTTCACACAATTGACAACGGCCAACCCGTTTTTTCATCACAACTCCTCCCCAAACTGATCCCAACGTTTCTTTTCAGTTATCCTAATTTAAGAAGTTCTCCGTCCCTCTCTTTCTTCTCGTTCACGCTTTAATTGCATAAAACTAATGAAAAGAAAGTTCAATCCAATTAACGCAGCAATAAATGGACCAAACAAAAATTGCTCCTGTAAAAACCAGCCACTAAGAAAAAAAGCAACCGCTGTAATCGTAACAATACAACCCAATATAAAAAAAGAGATCATACTACTCTCTCCTCCTTTTTCCAACTTTAAAGTTATTTCCTCTTTTTAAATAAAAATGACCACATACACGACAAAATTTGCTACGATAAGACAAGATCTAAATGAGAGAGGAGACCTATTATGCAAGTGGCTTATCACCAAGACAAGCTGATCCATCTTCCTAGCTGTGAGCGTGAAAAATGGCAACAATTGTATATGGCTAGTATTCGACAAGAGGTCACTTGTATACATTGTCAATCGCCATTAAAGATGGATATGAGCATCCTCACTCCTCCATCGTTCATACACTTACATGTCACTGACGAATGTATAGATACAGTAACACTCATGGAAAAAAAACTTACAAACTCAAAACAAAAAGAACTACATCCTGAAAGTTCTCATACGACTTCAGGAATACAATTGCCAAAACGGCGAGCAATCACAACAAATAGCCAAGAAGCAAAGAGCGACCTTTGGAAAGAACCTGAGTTAGTCAAAGCTATTCCCACTTTCAAACCTAAACAACCAAACTCGTTACAAGTGCAAACTGGCTATCGGCACACACTATCAGAAAATGGGATCTACCTCGATGATAACCAATGGAAAGCTGTGCAAACGACAGAAGGCCCCCTCCTCATTCTTGCTGGCGCAGGTAGTGGAAAAACCCGTGTGTTAACAACGAGAACTGCCTTTATGCTAACAGAGCTTAATTACTCGCCAAAAGAAATGATCTTAGTTACCTTTACAGCTAAAGCGGCAAAAGAAATGAAAGAGCGGATGCGTCTATATCCCGGAATTTCCAGCTCTACTCTTAATCAACTGGTGATCGGAACCTTCCACAGTATCTTCTATAAGATGCTAATGCACCACGAACCGGAACAATGGTCACCCAATAACCTTTTAAACCAAGAATGGCAACGTCAGGCTATGATTAAAGAAGCTAGTCGTGAAATAGACATTGACGAGAAAGAATTTGCTTTCGATCAAGCATTAACACAAATAAGCTGGTGGAAAAATCATCTCACTACACCTGATCAGGTAAAGCCAAAAGATGTTTGGGAAGAACGAGTTTCCTACTTATATAAACGCTATGAGCAAATGCGGCTTGCAAAGAACTTGTTTGATTTCGATGACATGCTTATCGGTTTACATGAGCTTTTAACTAGAAACACCCATCTTCTCAAGCGGTACCAACAACGTTTTGCTTATGTTTCAGTTGATGAATTTCAAGATATTAATAAGGTACAAGTTGAATTAATTACGATGCTCTGTGACCGGACAAAAAATCTTTGTGTTGTAGGAGATGATGATCAATCAATCTATGCATTCCGTGGAAGTGATCCGTCTTACATTCTCAACTTTAAAGATCGTTATCCGGAAACGAAAATGGTTATATTAAATGAGAATTATCGATCAAATCATCAGATTGTTTCCTCTGCTAATAATGTTATAACAACCAATCGTACAAGATATGCAAAGCAGTTACTTGCTCAAACCTCTTCAGAAAAGCCTCCTCTTCTTTTTTATCCGTTTGACGAAGAAGAAGAAGCGACCATGATAATGAATGATATTAAAAAGCAAATAGAAAATGGAGCCAACCCAGCTGACTTTGCTATTTTATTTCGAACAAATAGCTCCGCCAGAGCTCTTATTGAACGCTTTATCTCATCTAGCATTCCTTTTCAGTTAGAAGCTGATGGAGAATCATTTTACAGACGTAAAGCGGTGAGAAAGGTATTAGCTTACCTCAAGCTAGCACGAAATCCTGATGACTCTCAAGCCTTGCAAGAGTTAGTTAGTGCTTTGTTTTTAAAGCAGCAGGCAGTTCGTGATATTAAAGCCGCTAGTATAGCAAATGATTGCACATATATCGAGGCACTGCCGCACCTTCAAGGATTACAACCATTTCAAATGAAGAAACTTTCAGAACTACCAAAAAGGTTTCTTCAACTCCAAAAGAAATCACCTGTTCAAGCAATTGAATTTATCGAACAGGAGATGGGGTTCAATGATTACGTTAAAAAACAAGGAAACGAAGGCAATAAGATGGAACGAGGATCGGATGATATCCGGGATCTCAAAGTAATGGCAAGGCACCATTCAACCATTGAGGATTTACTAGATTACATTGATCATATGACGATTAAATACGACGAAGTACGCTATCAAAAAAACATAACAAATGCTACCCAATTAATGACTATTCATAGAGCAAAAGGGCTAGAGTACAAGCATGTTTATATACTTAGCTGTGTTGAAGGAAGCTTGCCTCATGATTACGCCCTAGAAGCTTGGCGGGAAGGTGACGACAAACCACTCGAGGAGGAACGTCGCCTCATGTATGTTGCTATGACAAGAGCAGAAGAAAGCTTAAAATTGTCGGTACCAATTACAAGAAGAGGCAAAAAAGCATTTCGCTCCCGATTTGTTAGAGAGGTTCAACGCCTTGCTCCGAAACAGCAACTTAAATCATAAAAAGGAGGGCAACAATGAATCAACAACTAATGATCGAAGAAACGCGAAAGTGGGTTAAAGATCAACTTGCAAATGAAAAAACAGGGCATGATTGGTACCACATTAAACGTGTCACAAAACAAGCTCAAGAGATCGCCAAGGTTGAAGGAGCAGATGAATTCATAGTCATACTCGCAGCTTTGACTCATGATTTAATTGACGATAAAGTCGTAGAAAGTGAAGAACAAGGGCTAAAAAATGTTAATGATTGGCTTATTAGAATTGGTACAACAGAAGAACAACGCCTGCATATTCTAACCATTATTACAACGATGTCTTTTAAAGGCGGTACGAATAAGCCTGTTACGACATTAGAGGCTCAAGTTGTTCAGGATGCTGATCGACTTGATGCAATTGGCGCGATCGGTGTTGCTAGGACCTTTGTATATGCGGGAAACAAAGGTGATCCAATGTACGAACCTACACTTTCCGTTCGCGAAACATTAACAGTCGATGAATACCGAAATGGTCGTTCTAGTGCGATCGGACATTTTTATGAAAAGTTACTTAAATTAAAAGACTTAATGAACACGAAGGAAGGAAAGGCACGAGCTCTAGAACGTCATCAATTCTTAGAAGGATTTTTGGAGCAATTTCTTGACGAGTGGGGGCACGAATAAACACAATCTAGGAGGGCGTTGCTTTGACAGCATCACCCTCCTTTTTAGTGTCTAACAGACGTAAGAACCTTTTAAAAACAAATCCAATAACCAAATTTTTTGTCATTGATATTTTTTCAAAATGTTTATGTCTGCTCCGTTATCTTCTTTTTTTCCGTAATGACCTGTTCAAAATTTGGATCTAGCCTATACTTTGCCAGTGGGCCAACTAACGGGGGTTCAATCTGTTTAACCCCTTTTCTAATTGCTTTCTTATAAACAAAATCTTGTTCACTAATTTCAATCTCTTTCTCTTTCCGTTGATAAATATAGAGTAAAGGTACATTATGTTTTCCCATCTTGCTGCTCACCTCTTTTTATCATTTATTTAACTATACAATTGACTAAACAAAAGTATGATACATCTTTTTTGCAAAAACATAATTAAAATTGGAAAAGCCACATATGTATAGGAGGACAAACAAATATAGCAACCTAATTAATATACTTAGATAAATGAGGTGAAAACGTGGAACAAACAGATCAAAAATTAAGAGACGCTTTTCAAAAATTAGAAGAAGCCATTAATCAATTTGAAGAAATGTTACTTGTTACCAAAGAGCAATCACAAGAAGAGCATACTATGAAAAAAATTGGATCTCTAAAAATACGCATTAGTGAGAAAAAACACCTGCTTGACCCTGAAGCTCAATTTGAGGATATTATTTCAGATTCTGAGGAGATTCGTTCGAGCATTCCGCCTGGTCATGATGTAACCCTTTTTTACAATAGGAGCCCCTTCCAGTCTACCATTACTTACCAATCTAAACCTGTAACAACTAAGCCTTGGCTATCATACACCTTTTATAAAATGAAATAAAAATCCACCAAAAACTGTTTTTAAAAAAGAAGTTACTTTTTCATATTGAACATACTCTACAGCTAAAATCGTTTAAAATTACGTAAAGCAAGTACAAAAGGGTTGACTCTATTGGGTCAACCCTTTTGTATATCAGCCGTGCCTTAGCCCATATCATACGAAAATCTAATAGGACATTCACCTACTCAAGCTATATCCATACAATAAAGAGAATCAAAACAAGATAAAGGAGTTGATTTCATGTACGGACCACAACAACCAACCGTCCAATTTTTACCACCGGTCGTTGTATCTCAGTACGTCAATCAATGGGTAACAACATCCATCCCAAATTACGGTGAAGTAACTGCATATATAACAGACTATAATCGTAGAACGGGAATGGTGTCGATGTTCATGTACAGAGCACCTAGATACCAACCGCAATTTATTCAAGTACATCATAGTGACTTAGTTGGAATTGCACCATACTATGGACCGATTCCACCTCGCCCAGGTAGACCTCCTAGACCAAGACCACCAAGACCACCTTACACACCTTGGTACCCAGGCCAGCAACCTGGTGGATTCATACCTTGGATTATCGGTCAAACAGGCCTCTTCGGACAACAAAGATACTACTAAATAGGTAAATTTTAAAAGTATCAAAGTACAAAAAAGGCTGACTGAGTCAGCCTTTTCCTTTATGATAATGATAAAATATTGTAACCACTGTCTACATGCAACATTTCACCAGTCATTCCACGTGACAAGTCACTCATTAAAAATAATGCCGTGTCTCCTACTTCTTCTTGGGTCGTTGTACGACGAAGTGGCGCACGCTCTTCAATCTCTTTTAATACATCGTTAAAGCCACCAATTCCTTTAGCTGCTAATGTGCGGATTGGACCTGCTGAAATAGCATTCACTCGAATGTTATCTTTCCCTAAATCATTTGCTAAGTATTTTACACTTGCATCAAGGGAGGCTTTTGCTACACCCATCACATTGTAATTTCGAACAACTCTTTCCCCGCCTAGGTATGTAAGCGTGACAATACTTCCACCTTCAGTCATTAGTGGACGAGCTTCTTTTACAACAGCTGTTAATGAGTATGCACTAATGTTTTGAGCAAGAAGAAACCCATCACGAGTTGTATTTAAATATTCTCCCTCTAATTCATCTTTGTTAGCAAAAGCAATACAGTGAGCAATTCCATGAATTGTTCCTACTTCTTCCTTAATTTGTGTGAACGTCTTTTCAATTTCTTCGTCACTTGTAATATCACAAGGAAGAACGAGATGATCTTTTCGATCTAATGTTTCCATCAGAGAACGGACATTTTTTTCAAGTCTTTCTCCTGCGTATGTAAATATTAATCTTGCTCCAGCATTTGCTAAGGATTGTGCAATTCCCCAAGCTATGCTTCTCTTATTAGCCACACCCATTACAACATATGTACGTTCCTCTAAATTTAATTGAATCATTTTTTCTCCTCCATTATGAGTAGTTATTAATACCAAGTACTAAATATTATATCATACGGCTCTTATGATAGATAGTTTCAACATTTATTCACGTTAACCCTTTTTTGTTTTAATATTTGTCTGCTCATACTCACATTCTAAACACTTATAAATGACATTTTGATTGGATTGAGCAGTTAACAAATTCGTGATTGGTCTTTGATCTTTGCATTTTGGACAGACAACCATAACATCAGCTAACACTATTAATCACTCCTGTTTTTATCCTCAGTGTCACCCAATAATGAGGAAGACAAACTTCCATTACATAAAAAACGGGGGATGTCCCAAAGGCCTACTTTGACCTTTGGGACACCCCCCTTGCACATTACTCCTCGTATGAACTATTTGATAAGAATGTCTTCGGCAATGCCGTACCTCTCGTTCCTCTTGTATCAACATCTTCCAATTCACGAGGATAAACGATAATGAAGCTCTCCGGCCCTGAATGAGCTAGTACTCGTGGTAAGCGCTCAAGCTGTGGATGCCATGCAACTGTTCCTCTTCTCGCACTAAAGACAATAACAACATCATCTGCACGTAGAAGTGGATTATACGTATTATGCCATTCATTCCAAGATTCAAGGCTCGTAATCGATACCTTGACATCAGGCTTCACTTCATTAAAACTCTTTTCATAACTTTTAATATTATCTTTTACAACAAAACAAGCAATGGTCGCTCCCAATTGATTAGCCATTTTTTTAACTACTTGAACGGATTGATAGTAACCAGATTTATGATCAAAACCAGATGGTATAAGAATAACAATTCGCTTAGTCGTGTTTAACGGATGACCAAGCATTGATACGAGAACCATTTGGGTCGTACGTTCAAGCAATTGGTCTAATACCCCGCCAAATATTTTCTGCGGGGTGGATAGCTTCCCATTCCAGCCTATTACAGTCGTAGTAATACGTGATTCTTGCATTGCTCGGATCATTCCAGATGTAATATTTGTATCTACCCTTGTAAGCATTTGAATTGGCACTTCTGCCCCAGCTGCATACGTTACAGCATGCCCGAGTAATTTTTCTGCTTCTACAATTCTTGAGGATGAGTCCTCTCTTCCGCCTTGCGCAACTGAAAGTGTATAAAGCGGTTCAGGAGATTGCCCTCTAATAATAAATGACAAATCCATCAATGATTCCATTGTATGTGGATTTGCAAGTGGGACCATTACCCTCTCAGGAGCTGAAGAAGGTTCGTATGGCTTCTGGTCTTCTTTCATCGCAATGGTTCTTGCAAATTTCTCAACAGTATATGGCCCAATCATACATGTTGCTAAGATCATCACAATAATGGCATTTACAGTCGCTTGATCAAACAAACCTAAATCAAATCCAACAAGAGTAGCAGCTAACGTAGCGGCAGCTTGCGGAATCGTTAGACCAAAAATAAGTTTGATTTCCTCTCCTGTATATCGATAAATTTTACCTGCAATCCAAGCTGCTGAAAACTTTCCAATGATAACAAGGGATACAACTAGAACTGCTTTCGTCCATGCAGATGGATCAGAGAGGAGTATCCTTAAATCCATCAGCATTCCTACAGATAACAAAAAGAACGGAATAAATAACGCATTCCCAGTAAACTTTATTCGATTCATAAGAGGACTCTGTTCAAAAATAAACCTATTTAAGGCTAAACCTGCTAAAAACGCACCAATGATTGGCTCTAAGCCCGCTACCGTCGCAAAATACGCTGTAACAAATAACACGGTCAATACAAAGATAAATTCTAGTGTTCCTTCACTACTCAATGTTCGGAAAAAGAACTTTGCAGCTATTGGAACAATGATAAAAACCCCAGCAACATAGACGACTAAAGAAACTACAAGGACAAACCAAAAATCCGGTGTCAACTCACCTTGAGTAGAACCCGCTACGACCGCTAACACAAGTAAAGCAAGCGTGTCGGTCATGATTGTTCCACCAACAGATGTAGTTACGGCCTTGTTTTTTGCAATCCCCAATCGACTGGCGATCGGATATGCAAGCAACGTATGAGATCCTAGTAAAGACCCCAGCAGAATTGCCCCTGCAACACTATATCCTAATAAATACGCTCCAATAGTACCTAATACAAAAGGAATCGTAAAAGACATGGTTCCGAAAGTTAAGCTTCTGTTCCGATACTTTTTAAATCCCTCTAAATCAATCTCCAGACCAGCAATAAAAATAATATATAACAGACCGACTGTTCCAAGTAACACAATGGTAGGATCCCGATCTAAGAGGCCAAGCCCATTTGGACCAATAATAACTCCCGCAAAGATGAATCCAATAATACCCGGAATTCTTAACCTTGCCATAATCAATGGGGCCACTAGAAAAACGACCATAGCAATAGCAAAAATAAGAACAGGATTCGTTACAGGTTGTGGCAACATTGATTATTCACTCCCTTACCTAAAACTTCTGTACTAATAAGTCCTATCAATATTAAAGAACAGATAGTCAAGATGTCAATGTTAAATACTTATGTAACCCCTTCCAAACAAAATTCAATAAATTTTGATAGTAGTGTGTATTTTTTAACCTGTTCATTGCTTTCTCTTTACTGGATAAGCTATTATTTGAACGAGTCTTTTTGTTCGGAAAAGGATACAGGAGGTTATAAAATGGAAATTGATATCATCGGGGATATACATGGATGTTATGAGGAACTCATCTTGCTTATTACTAAATTAGGTTATGAAAAGCAAGATACTTCATACGTTCATCCTAAAGGGAGAAGATTAGCGTTTGTTGGGGATTTAACAGATCGCGGGCCTGACTCTATTGCTGTAATAAAAGAAGTCGCAGAACTTGTAAAAAATAAACAAGCTTATTATTGTCCCGGTAACCATTGTGATAAGCTTTATCGTTATTTTCTAGGTAGAAACGTGCAAATTACTCATGGACTTGAAACAACAGTAGAAGAATTAAACAATTTGTCTAAAAAGGAGTTTCAAAAAGTCAGACATCAATTTATGTCCTTAGTTGAAGAGTCCCCCCTATACCAAGTTCTCGATAACAAAAAGCTTGTGATTGCACATGCAGGAATTCGCAGCGATTTAATTGGCCAGACAAGTAAGCGTGTCAAAACATTTGTCCTTTATGGAGATATTACTGGTGAAACGAACAAAGATGGAACACCCGTACGACGTGACTGGGCCCAGAAACACCAAGGTGAAGAATGGATTGTTTACGGCCATACTCCTGTAAGGAATCCTAGGTTTATTCATCGGACGGTAAATATTGATACTGGCTGTGTATTTGGAGGGGCTTTAACTGCTTTACAATATCCTGAGATGCAAATCGTCCAAGTTCCGTCCAAACAACTTCTAGTCGAAGAAAAATTTAGAGCATTTGATAATTAAGTATTTAGTTATGGAGGAGTTTTATGAAGAAATACATAATCTTATTTTTCCTATTATTTGTTGCAACCGCCTGTGGCCCAGAGGTTACTCTTGAGATCGATCAAGACCAAACTCGAATCATACACGATAATGAAATTGAGATGGCATCTATTTATGTTAGGATAGAAAATAAAGGACAATTACCTGCAAATGATTTATCTGCACGCTTTCTCATTGTCGACTCAAACGTACAAGCGGCTTTAAGCGGCCAAGAGGAAATTGTGTTTTCAGATTCCGATGGGAATCCAGAGCAGTTTCACTTAAGTGGCGGTTCAAGCTTCTTTTTTGCCGAGGTATTTTCCCTTGAGACTGATGTTACAAATGAAGATTTACGAGAAGGGGTCATAGTAGAAATTTATAATGCACAGGGAGAACTACTAGCTGAGCATACCATTGAACGTGTGACACAAGAATAAGAGGGTTTCCCCAAATAGGTTTGTTTTTGACCTTTTTGGGGAAACCCGAAGAAATGTGGCTGTCGCTACTTTTTTAAAGCTTTGAGAAGAGTAAATTTCTCTTTTTATTACGAGTAGCCCATCTCTGTTACCAGCTTTTTTTAGTTGCGTTCTTTATTAGTAAAAAAGCCTCTCTATTAGTCTATTAGACTACTCATATCCATAGGCAAGTCCGTTGTAATTCGTATCCATTCGTTCGTGAATGGGTGTTGAAATTTCACCTTATAACAATGAAGTGCATGACGGTCGATCACATCACGCCTTCCACCATATAGATCATCTCCTAATAAAGGGTGCCCTATGTAAGAAAAATGAACTCGAATTTGGTGTGTTCTGCCGGTTTCTAATTTAATATCAACCAAACTTCCTTGATTTGTCACTTTTATTATAGAAAAATGGGTAACTGCTCTTTTGCCATTTTCTCTAACTTGGCGAGAAATAATGCTAGTTGGATCTCGATCAATCGGGGCATCGATCGTCCCTTTTTCCTGTAATGGCTTACCTGTAATTAACGCCTTGTAATAACGATTGACACGCCCTTCCTGCTGCAATTTAGAAAGCCGGTCATGAGCAAGACGATGTTTTGCAATGATCAATAAACCTGATGTGTCCCTATCTAAACGATTAACTGCATGAAACGTAGTTTGTATTCCTTTTTTGCGATAATACCCTAAGACGAAATTAGCTAACGAATGGACTGGATGTTCTCTTGATGGGATTGTTGACATACCTGCCTCTTTATTGATTAGTAATAAATGGTCATCTTCAAATACAATGTTGAGCTCTTTATCTTCAGCCAATAAGGAAGAACTCACTTCCTCAGTCGGGAGACAAACAGTCACCTCATCACCTGTTTTTATTAGTTTACGGACTGTTACTTCTTCCCCATTTAAAGCAATTGCCCCACCGTTAAATTTAATGTCTGCAAGCCCCCGCTTTGAGATATGACAATGCTCACGTAGAAATACCCGTAAAAGCTCTTGGTCCCACTTATCATCTACTCTCCACGAGAGAGTTGCGGCGTATCTATTCACGAATGAATGACTCCCTTACTCTCTTCCAAAATGGAAACGGTCGAAATCTCGCAAATCGGATTTTCTCTTCAGCAACACGACATTGTAATGATTTAATTCGACGATGCTCAAGAGAATAGTGATCAACGGTCACTTGAATATCAACATCATTTAACGGTTTCAACAAACAAGTATGATGTTGTGGTAAAACAAGAGGAGATCCAACTGTACGGTACACTCGATTATTAATAGACGCCATTTCTGCAATCTGAATAGAAGCTAAAGAAGGGTGTAAGATCGCTCCACCTAATGCTTTATTATAAGCCGTACTACCTGAGGGAGTGGAGACACATAAACCATCGCCTCGGAATACTTCAAATGGCTCTCCTTTTATATCAATCGTACTAACAAGAGAACCCCCTATGCTTTTGATCGTACATTCGTTTAATGCAAGATGACGTTCTGAATTGGAAGTACCTTCCTGCCGAATCACCACTTCGAGTAGTGGGTATTCAACAATTTGGTAAGGGGTTTTGGCAATATGTATCACTAACTTCTCTACTTCATCAGGTACCCAATCTGCGTAAAAGCCTAGATGACCAGTATGTATTCCGACAAAAGCCGTATCTTCAAGACGTTCGGAATAATCATGAAACGCTTGTAGCAAGGTTCCATCTCCACCTACAGTGATAACCATTTCCGGTTCATGTTCGTCATATAACAAACCAAAATCAAGCAAATATCGTTTTATTCTTTGCTGCAAAGTATTAGACACGTCATCCCCGCGCGATGTGACCATAAACTTCATCAAACTTCCTCCTTAATCTCTACAGCTTTCTTCCTTGCTCTTGCTTGGTTGAGATAATTTCTTGTGCGTCTCTTACTTCATCACGAATAATCGACATTTCTTCATCTAATTTAAATGCGGCTTCGGCAGCTCGTTGCAATCGCATCTTTATGTCCTGTGGAATTTCACCACTATATTTATAGTTTAAAGAATGCTCAATCGTCGCCCAAAAGTTCATCGCTAATGTACGAACCTGTAGTTCAACTAAGATTTTCTTCTCTCCTTCAATGGTCTGTACAGGATAGCGTAGAACCAAATGATAAGACCGATATCCACTTGGCTTTTTCTCAAAAATATAATCGCGTTCCTCGACAATTTCAAAATCTTTTCTCGTTCTAATTAATTCAACAACCGTTTCGATATCTTCTACAAACTGAGTTACAATTCGAACGCCTGCAAGGTCTTGCATCCCTTCCTCTAGCTGATCAAGAGGAACGTTTTTTCGTTTTGCTTTATCTAAGATACTCGTAACAGGCTTCACCCTTCCCGTAACAAATTCAATCGGAGTGTGCTTGGATGACTGTTGATACTGTTCCCGTATTCCTTTTAGCTTAATCTTCAACTCATCAACTGCTTGTTTATATGGAGTTAGAAAAATCTTCCAATCGCTCATTAAATCACCGTCCGTCCCATGCACAGAAAATTTTCAAATGAATAATTAATTGAATATCTCCTGTACTGCCTTTTCCATCTCTTCACCATAATTACTATTACCTTCAATATTATCAGTTAGGAAAGAAAGCTCTTCAACAATAGAAGAAAGCTCAATCTCTATCTCCTTGTTTAAACGTAAAGCAAGAGTAGCTGACTGGGATAATACCTCACGTAATTGTGGCCAAGTCTCCTGTGAAAAATTCACATAATAAAAAGCAGATTCATCTTCTAATATGTATATAAATGCTAACCCATCTGAATCAACAAGCATACGTCCACCTGCTTGTAATGTTTCAGCAAGCTCAACATCTATTTCTCCCTGCATGATTGCAGTATATTGGTCTTTTTCAACTACTATTTTACTTACTTCTAGTTTTTTCATCATGTCCCTCCAACTATTCAACAGATCTTACAGATACACCACTTATTCTAACATAGTTCTTATGTTAATACGTACCAATGCCCATTATAAGTTGCGACTAAAACGGTATGAATAACTTGACTTCTACAGATAGAATTAGTAATAGAAAAACGGTCACATACCACTTGAGAAAATTACCTGTTATAATAAAAAAACATACATGTAAAAGAAATAAAAAATAAGAATTTTTACTAATAAAGGATGGATTCGTGTGTCACAAGAAATAGAAATTGAAGTAAAATCAATGCTTACGAAAGAAGCGTATTGTACGTTAGTTAAAGGATTGGAATTAGATGAATCAGAAGCGGTCACCCAGCACAATCATTACTTTGAAACACCTGACTTTTCTTTAAAAGCTGCTCATGCTGGTCTTCGAATTCGTGAAAAAAATAATACATTCACATTAACCTTGAAGCAACCCCATACAGTTGGAAAGCTCGAGACTCATCAAACGTTAGGAAGAAATGAGTGGATTACAGCAAAAGAGCAAGGGACTTTACCTGATGGCAAGGTCAAAGACCAGCTTAATTCACTAAATATTCCGATTGAGAAACTCACCTATGTAGGGACACTTACTACGAGTAGAATTGAAATATCATATAAAGAGGGCAATTTGTGTTTGGATAAGAGTAGTTATCTAGGTAATACAGATTTTGAAATAGAGTTTGAAGGAATCTCTGAAGAACATGCTACCACTACCCTTATGAAGGTTTTAGACGACTATAACATTCAATATGCAGTGACTGAAAACAAAGTACGTCGATTTTTCACTCGCAAGTTAGAATTAGACAAAAGATAGTCCAGAAACAACCAATTGTTGTTACCCTGCTTATTTGCTATCATAATATTGTTCTAATCCGATTAATTTATATTTTATCCTAGTGCCATAAAAGAATGAGGTGTAACAATGGACCTGTCCTTCCTTCAACATGTGAATCAGCTTCAAGCTTTGCAAAAAATAAAAAAAACAAGTTATCAACAATCTTCTATGCAATCTGTGTTCTCGCATTTCTTAGATGAACAACTGAATAAGCTGCAAATCTCTTCTCCTCAAACTAGTCAAAGAGACCTGTTTCTTCATCCACTAACTAGTGTAGAACCAATAGCAAGTGAAGTGACCGCTGTAGTGGATCAAGATTGGACAAAATCTCTTTCCAATAAGGAATTGAAATTTCAGCCACTTATCGAATCTGCTGCCAAAAAATACAACTTAGACCCTAAATTAATTCATTCTGTGATTAAACATGAATCTAATTTTAACCCTCATGCAATTAGTCATGCAGGTGCTAGAGGTTTAATGCAACTAATGCCTGCAACTGCTCGTATGCTTCAAGTTGAAAACAGTTTTGATCCCGAACAGAACATCAATGGTGGGGCGAAGTATTTACGTCAGATGTTAGACCGATACAATGGAGATACGAGGCTTGCGTTGGCTGCATATAATGCCGGTCCAGGGAATGTTGATCGATATGGAGGAATTCCTCCATTCAAAGAGACACAAGCTTATGTGCCACGTGTTTTCAATACGTATTTAAATGCTTAAATTAACACCTTTGATTTTTCACCAAATACTCACATACACTAAACTGATTTGTGAAACTGAGTTAGCTCAATTTCTCAAGATCAGTTTTTTTCTTTTTCTAGCTACAGACCACTTCATACTATACCTTAATCAATATGTAATAATCGTAATTCATCAAATTTGCCGTACTAATCTCATATTGCTACAATATGAGATAGAGAACAATATGTTTGTTACTGCTATACAACAGAGGAGTTATAAATATGACCAATTCAAGTCAAACCCCTTTTGATGTTTTAGGTGGGGAGAAAGTTTTATCACAATTAGTTGATACCTTTTACAGTAAAGTGGCAAAGCATCCTGACATAGCCTCCCTTTTTCCTGAAGACCTAACGGAAACAGCCCGTAAGCAAAAACAATTCCTAACACAGTTTCTTGGAGGACCCACTCTTTATACAGAAGAGCACGGTCATCCAATGTTGCGGGCTCGCCATATGCCTTTTGTTATAACACCGGTTCAGGCCGAAGCATGGCTGACCTGTATGGAAAGTGCAATGGATGATGTTGGAATAGAAGGAGTCATTCGTGAATATATGCTAGAACGTTTAACAATGACCGCTCATCATATGGTGAATCAACCATTGTAGAAAGGAGAATGACCATTGAACCAAAAAGATACTCATTCAACTTGCGATAATCAACTTGGCGTTTGTGGTCTAGATCCTGAACAATCGTTATCTGAGAAACGCCCTAAACCGATTGAATTGTATACATTTATTGATCCCCTATGTGCTGACTGTTGGGCTTTTGAACCTATGTTAAAAAGGCTTCAAGTCGAATATGGAAACTATTTTCGGATTAGAACTCTTGTAGCGGGAAGGCTTCAAGCATGGAATGCGTGTAAAAATACAACAAAAGGACTCGTCTCTAAAAAGAGAGAAATTGCAACGATTTGGGAAGATATCGCATCAAAAACAGGAATGTCCTGCGATGGAGATGTTTGGTTAGAAAATGAGTGGCACTCCCCGTATCTTGCTTCGTTAGCAATAAAGGCAGCCGAATTACAAGGACCAAAAGCAGGTATACGTTTTTTGCGTAAAATGAGAGAAGCTCTCTTTTTGAATAAACAAAATATAACGAAAGAGCAAGTACTGATTGACTGCGCAAAAAAGGCTTCTTTAGACTTAGACGAATTTAAAAATGACCTATCATCCAAAACGGCTACAAAAGCACTTCAACATGATATAAAAACAACGAATGAAATGGGCGTTGACATTGTCCCAACCTTTGTCTTCTTTAATGCCAATGTTGAGGATGATGGCATTAAAGTGACGGGAAATTATCCATATAAAGTCTACGTACAAATCTTAGAAGAAATGCTCGGATTCAAACCTGAACCAGCTGTAGCTGTAACATTGGAAGGTTTCTTAAAACGCTATGAGTTTGTAGCTACGATTGAGGTTTCCGTCGTTTTCAGCCTCACTGTGGAAGAAGCTGAAAAGCAATTAAAAGCACTCGTACTTCAACAAAGAGTTGAAGCGGTCCCTGTTAAATATGGCATGTTTTGGCGGTACTTAGGATAGAGGTTTAGATTAAAGACCTAAGTTTCAGGGATTTTGCAGGAAAATATAATTAGTTTTTACTATTTTGTTAATATTTGATTTAGGAAAAACATACCTTCTAAGCTTGAACAACAGGTCATAAACTATGTTAGGACCTGTTGATAGGAGGGCTTGTGTTGAATCAGGTAAGAATCGTTGTTGGAATTATTATTATCATCATTAGCTATTTCTTTTTCCTTTTATCATTAATGAGAGTTTTCCCGCTTTGGATTGCAGCGCCGGCGTTATTTGTGGGGCTTGTGTTTACACTCTCTCCTCTAGCCACTCAAAAACGCTTTAAAGGATTCCACAAATAGGGCTATCTCAAAGGTAAGTCCCCCTTGAGATAGCCCTTTTTTATTGATTAAGTAATTCTTCCATTTCTGTTAATGTCTTTTCAAAGACGGCAAGAGCCTGCTCAATTGGCTCTGAAGACGTCATGTCGACTCCAGCATGTTTTAATACTTCAATCGGATAATCTGAACTACCGGCTTTTAAGAAGTCTAAATAGCGAGATACTGCTGCTTCCCCTTCTTCAAGAATTTGTTTTGATAGGGCTGCTGCCGCGCTATATCCGGTTGCATACTGGTAAACATAGAAATTGTAATAAAAATGTGGAATACGGGCCCATTCTAGTCCAATCTCTTCATCAATAACAAGGTCTTCTCCAAAGTATTTTACATTCAGATCATAATAGGTCTTTGTTAATAATTCAGGTGTTAATGCTTCGCCATTTGCCGCCTTTTCATGGATAAGTTGCTCAAATTCAGCGAACATCGTTTGGCGGAATACCGTGCCTCTGAATCCTTCTAAGAAATGATTTAACAAATATAACTTTTCCTTAGGGTCATCCGTATTCTTTACCATATAGTCATTAAGTAAAGCTTCATTCAACGTAGAAGCGACTTCTGCTACAAATATTGTATAATCACCATATACGAAAGGTTGATTCCGACGAGTATAATAACTGTGTAGGCTATGCCCGAATTCATGAGCCAGTGTAAAAAGATTGTTGACGTTATCTTGCCAGTTCATTAAAATATATGGCATTGTTCCATATGCACCAGAAGAATATGCACCACTACGTTTACCAACATTCTCCTCCACATCAACCCAACGCTTCGTAAACCCTTCTTTTAATGTTGAGACATACTCTTCTCCTAATGGTGATACCCCTTTAATTACAAGCTCTTTAGCTTTTTCATAAGGAATTTCCATCTTCACATCTTTTACAAGTGGAGTATACAGATCATACATATGCAAGTCATCGACACCTAGTACTTTTTTCCTTAATCGAACATAGCGATGAAGCAGGTCTAGCCGATTATTTACTGTTTCTATGAGTTGATCATAAACTACTTCAGGTATATGATTTGCACTTAAAGCAGCTTCTCGTGCTGAATTGTACTTTCTTACTTTTGCATAAAATAAATCCCTTTTCACTTGTCCACTAAGCGTAGAAGCAAATGTATTTTTGTATTTATCATAAGTGTTATATACAGCTTTGAATGCATCTTCTCGTACACGACGGTCGCTGCTTTCTAAGAAACGAATATAGCGTCCATGTGTTATTTCTACTTCCTCTCCATTTTCGTCTTTAATAGTTGGAAATTTAAGGTCAGCATTATTAAGCATCCCAAATGTATTACTAGGGCTATTCGTCACTTCTGCTGCTTGAGCTAAAATCGCTTCCTCCGCTTCAGATAACACGTGAGCTCGTTGCTGGTTTAATTCGGAAAACATTTGTTTATAAAGCTTTAGCCCGTCATGGTCGCTCATAAACTTTTCAATTTTTGATTCTTCAATTGAAAGAAGTTCCGGAACAATAAATGAGGCAGCTTGACCAACCTGTGCAGCAAGACTTGATGCACGATCATTTAATCCTTGATAATAAGAATTCGACGTATCTTGATCATTGCGCATATGTGCATACGCATATAAACGCCCAAGCTTTTCTGAAATCTCATTTTGCTTTTCAAGTGCTACGAATAACGTCACTGCCGAATCGGCTAGTGTTCCTTTACAAGCCTCAAGATACGGAAGCATAATTTGAATCTCTTTAAATTCTTTTTCCCATTCTTCATCGGTTTTGAAAATAGCTTCTAGGTCCCATGTTTTCTCTACAGGAACTTCATCTCGCTTTTGCAATTTTTTTGACAATTGATTAGCACCTCCACTTTCTTTCCATATTATATATTCGACTTTAGGTCACTTATTCCTTTATTCTTCCCTTCATTTCCCTTCCTCATGAGAGCGATTAAAGTATCGCAATATAATGTTTGATCATACGTAATTGCTTCCTCTACCGTTTTAGGATGTACGATATCTTTCATTCTTTTAAAATAGCGTTTTGGCGTTTGCTCTAAATATCCAATTTCAACGAGAAATTGAAAATAGCCAATAATCGCTAGAGACCAATGCCTATCATCATTCATAGAACGTAACATAAATAAATTTTTGTTTAAGTAAGGTTGGATACAATGAATGGCGAGGTGAATGGAAAATGGTTGATTTAGAGGCTGGTGCTCAAGACACTCTAATAAGAGGTAGGTTTGCCAATAACAAGGGGTGGATGAAATAAGTTCATAATGATTTGTTGGCCAACCTGCTTCAATTGGAAAGAGACTAGGGGCTATGCGGCGTCGATACAGGAGACTTTGCAGTAATTTTTCAGCTTTATTTGGGTATGGGTTAGGTTGATGATAACGCCAATGCTTCTTAACAGTAAGCCAATGATCTAAAATATTTGTGTTGTTTTTCCTGGGATTAAGGATTGTTTCAAGAGAAGAGGCTGTAGTGGATACTTCTTGATATGAAGCTAATAGACGAGTCGCACTGTACGGGGTTAATTGCTGTAAGAAAACAAAACTAGATTGTTCAGGACAGAAATAAGTAAGAAAACGTTGCTGGTCTGCTAAGAAACGAGTTGAATGCCATTCAAATGATTTCATTGAAAACGTATGAGGTCCGTGTCTCTTTAAACGATTTCCACCTAGAATCCAGATCGGAATGATTCCAAGTTGTTGATAACCTTCAGAGCGACTTTTTAGAAGTGTTGATTCAATGGGGGAACACTGAAATTCCAGTGCATAAAGGGTGTTTTGTTGGCGAAATAAAATATCAGGCCTTTGTTTTATAAGTGGCAAGTATACTTCCATTGCGACTTTCAGTTGTTGATTTTTTAACCAATCATATAACTTTCTTTTGCCTTTAAGATGATACATCGTTTCTCTTTCTAATGAATATAGACATATACTATTTGCTCTATGAGCAAAATGCCAGAGCTTTGAAGAACCTAGTTTCAACTGCACTTGAGACTCACAAGCCTGACAGAAAAAGTCTCGTTTTTTGCGCAACTCCTTTAACTCGTCAATGTGCCATTGGTCTGCCATCGATATAATCGTTCCATCTGCTAACTTAGCGTTAAACATTAATCCACCTCCATCTATATACCTAAATCAATTCGTCCTTTATTTTTATAAATCCTGCTTAAAGTAAATAATTATTATAAAAAAGGTTCTTTTTATAGTTTTTTTAAAAGGGGGTGTTTCAAGAGGGCAAAAACCTTTTGAGACACCCTTTACAATAAAGGTGATAATAATCTAGAAGTAGATTCAATAATTCGATATAAAATAGAACGATTTCTAAATAATTGATAGCTTAATTGATTTGAATGCTCTAAATCATAAACAAAATCACTGACAAGGGTCGTCACACTCTTCGTTTGATATAAATAAGCATTCACTTCAAAATTCAAATGAAAACTGCGCATATCCATATTTGATGTACCAATTGAAGCCATCTCATGGTCAACAATAATTAATTTACTATGCATAAATCCACGGTTGTATTCATAGATCTTCACTCCCGCCTCTAACAGCTCTGGAAAATAAGAACGTGAAGCATGAAATACAATTCGTTTATCAGGACGACTAGGCACGAGCAATCTCACATCAATCCCACTTAACGCAGCGATCTTAAGCGCACTTAAGATGTCATCATCAGGAATAAAATAAGGACTAGCAATCCATATTGACTTTTTAGCAGACGTTATCATGGAGAAAAATAGCTTTTTATTCACTTCCCAACGCTGGTCTGGTCCACTTGCAATCATTTGGACGCCTCCATCAGCATGAACTGACGTCAAAGCAGGTGATAAATATGTTGGGTTCAAGATTGTTTCCCCTGTCTGATAATGCCAATCTTGTAAAAAAATTAGCTGCAACGTTCTGACCGCTTCGCCTCTAACAAATAAATGTGTGTCTCTCCACTTTCCAAAGTATGAATGTTTCCCTAAATATTCATCCCCAATATTTAAACCACCAACAAAACCTACGATGCCATCAATAACAATGATCTTTCGGTGATTTCTGTAATTAATTTTGTGATTTAAAAATGGAAGTTTCACTGGTGAAAATGCAACTATTTCAACACCAGCCTCTTTTAAATCACGAATATACCTTTTGGAAAGCCGCCAGCTGCCTACAGCATCATAAAGAAATCGAACTTCTACACCTGCTTTAGCTTTATTAATTAAGATATCTTTAATCTCTTGCCCAAGTTCATCGCTGCGGACGATATAATATTCAAGGTGAATGTGATGCTCTGCTAATTTCAGCGCTTGTAAAATATGAGCAAACGTCTCTTTCCCATCTGTCAAAACCTTCGTTTCACTAGAAAACGAAACAGGATTTTTTCCAAGACGATGAGCCAACCTAAAGAGCAGTTGTTGGTGTCCACCCATTTTTTGAATTTGATCCTCATTCAATTGTCTATGACCCTCAATTTTCTCAAAAGCTTGTTCATCTTGAAGGGCTTTTATAGAAAAAGATCGACTCTTTCGCTGATTTTGTCCAAACAACAGATAAAAAAAGAAACCAACTAACGGAAATGCTGCTAGTACTAATAGCCAAGTTAATGTTTTTGTTGGGTGTCGATTCTCAAAAAAAATAACAACAGCTATAAAGACGACAGATAATGAAAAGGCAACGCTTAATGCTCCAACTACCCAACCTTGCCAATACATCCTTGTCATATAAAGAACAGCTAATAACGAGGTTAAGAAAATGAATATATTAAATTGATTTCTCATTTGACACTCCAAAAAAATAGTTGCATTCAACTAAAATAGGAGGACCCTCAGGATCCCCCTTATTTCTGCAAATATCTAAGAAAATACTTGCCTTTCTTATAGCAAATACAGGTTTTGTACAGGTTTATCTACTCAAATAACTGCATTGCTGCTTATTTAGAAAATGAGGATCGAATGATTGGCAGAGCATTTTCTCTTACAATTTCTTTCCCGTATTCTTTCATTCGATAGATCGAGATATCAGACTCGTAGCCATATTCAAGCATTTGGCTTAACATATCATCTTGCTCATCTTCATTGTAACTGTCGTCATTAAAGACTACATGAAGATAATACGTACCTTCAAAATGATAGAGCTCATTATATAAATCATCGATAAAGAAGTTATGACTTAAAGAAATCACATCTTCAAAATCTTTAAATCCGATGACAATTTCAAGATGATCATTAGCTAAATCTAAATCATCATCTTCACTCCCCGACATCAAGTCAACAAGATTTGTTTCATCTGATTCCTTGTCAGTAACTGGAATTTCAAGTTTCACACTACCGTCTGAAACCTGACCTCTTGTCACAACTATTTCTAATCCTTTATCTAATGCATGAACCTGTATCCATAAAGGTCCATCCAATTCTAATGCATCATCACTATCATTGGCTTCATTCATCATTTCGAAGAAGAGCTCTTCTCCACGCTCACGATTGTACCAAATTTCATCTCGGTCAAAGCCTCTATCCTCAATATCTGTATACGTAATAAAAAACTTAATGGTCGTATCATTGACGCGTTCAATATCCATATTCGCTCTCCCTCCTAATCGAGTAATGGTACTAGACTTCGTTTTTGATGAGGAAATCCTCTATAAACCCCCTTCAATTTCTTAGTCATGTAGCAAAGCCTTTCACATTCGTACTAAAAAGTAATTCGTGATATGTGCTCTGATTCCTTCCTACTAGCTAGGATATCTTGTGGGTTGCCTATATCGCTCATCTCAATATAAGCTTACTACTATTTTATGATAAATCTAATGAAAATGGAAATTTAAAAACTATATTTTATCCTATTTTCAAAAAAATCTGTACTATAACCATTATAACATTTGTTCAGTCAGATATGCCTCCTGAAATTTTCATCATATTTTCCTTGGATGAGCCATATATGTTCTTAGTAGGCGGTTAGACAAGCTACATATACATCACTTACGTCACTGCTAAATGTATGACATATTTCTAACCATTATGAAACAAATAAAGTGCTTTTGCCAAAGGATGATGCAAACTATGGATACTGATTTTCTAATATCTCTCTTAACTATTATTGGCATCGATATTATTTTAGGTGGAGACAATGCCATTGTTGTTGCCCTTGCTTGTCGAAATTTACCACTAGAAATTCGAAACCGAGCCATTGTTCTTGGCATTTGTTTGGCACTTGTAACAAGGATGTCCCTTACCGTTGTAGCTGTACAACTTCTAGAGATTCCATTCTTACTTGCAATCAGTGGTGCCCTTTTAGTTTACATTGCTTATAGTTTGTTAACAGAACAAGCAGATGATCGCGAAATAGAGGGCGGAACAAGCCTTTGGAGTGCTATTAAAGCTATTATTATTGCAGACTTAGTAATGGGATTTGATAATGTGATCGCTGTAGCCGGTGCAGCACATGGTGATCATACACTTGTATTAATTGGCTTACTTGTTTCTGTTCCAATTATCATTTGGGGGAGCAAACTAATTTTAAAAGCTTTTGACCGTTTTCCAATTATTGTTTATATCGGTGCGGGAATCTTAGCTTTTACAGCAAGTAGAATGATAACCCATGAAGAAATGTTAGCTCCACTTTTTTATCACCATCCCATTTTCACTTTATGTTTCCAAATTTTTGTGATTGTTGGAGTCATCTTAGCTGGTTCGTATCGTATTAAGTCAAGTAAGAGCTTTTCATAATGAGATGAACCACCAAACAAAACCCTTCTACATACTTTGAATATGTAGAAGGGTTTTTTATTAATTGACTAGTCGCTGTGCCTCTTGAAGCTGGAAAGTTCTAACTTTACGAGGTAAGAAACGACGAATTTCAGCGTCATTATATCCTACTTGCAAACGTTTCTCATCGAAAATGATAGGACGACGAAGCAAGCCAGGATTTTCACTAATGATTTGAAACAATGTTTGCAAAGGGAGTGATTCTAACTCGACATTTAGTTCTTGGAAAACCTTTGAACGCGTTGATATAATTTCATCCGTTCCATCCTCAGTCATCCGAACCACTTCTTTAACCTCTTCAACAGTTAGTGGAGATGCAAAAATATTTCGTTCCTCAAATGGAATATTATGTTCCTCTAGCCAAGCTTTCGCTTTTCGGCATGATGTACAACTAGGTGATGTTAATAATGTAACCATATGGCGGACCTCTCCTTTCAAGTTTGAGATCTATGACGAACTTAGATGTTTTAATGTCAATTTCGTTGATTACATAACTATTATACAAACCTGTTCAATTTTTGTATATACAAATTGAAGCTTTTTTCTATACATTTTTGAACAATGCATACAACTAAATAAACATACAGAGGTTAATTACCCTCTTCATGACATTATAAACCTATTATACAAAAAAATCTTTTCTAAACAAATATGTTTATTTAGTGTTTTGTAACTTTTATTTTTTAGACTCATACTTGTCACATGTTTGTCACACCTTAAGAACAACAAAACTTTGCTATATTTTCACCTTTTTCCACCATTTGAAGTATTTACATAAAGTTGTAGGAGTTGAATATGCTTTGAAGGTTTGTATGAGAGTTTTTTTACTTCTTTTCTTTTTAACTGCCTGTGGAACAGATGATATAACAAGTGACCAAACAGATCGACAGCGGCTAATCGTTGAAGTAGAAAGGATCGAGCGAAGTGCCATTCAACAAACCCTTGAGCTATCCGGACAGCTGCTGCCGAAAAACCAAGTCCCCCTTTTC
The DNA here is from genome assembly GCF_023555415.1 of Halalkalibacter alkaliphilus. Taxonomy (GTDB): domain Bacteria; phylum Bacillota; class Bacilli; order Bacillales; family Bacillaceae_D; genus Halalkalibacter; species Halalkalibacter alkaliphilus. The sequence continues at coordinate 27,731 of NZ_JAKRYL010000024.1, forward strand.
ACGACTATGCCGCTTGAAGTATCTGAAGTTCATGTCAATGTCGGACAATCCGTCGAACGAGGAGATCTGCTTATAACACTTGACGATGAAGAAGCTGAACGTCAAGTCAGTCAAGCCCGTAGTGCACAAGACGAGTTACAACGAAGCTTGGCTCAGGTAAAAGAACTTAATCGATCTATTGAATCAAATGCTGCTAACATGAATGAACTAGAAACTGAGTTACAGCAATCGATCAATCGGTCACGCACTCTTATAAACGAATTAGACCCGACAAGTTTTGAGGGTTCAATCGTTGAATTATTACAATCTTCTTTAGACGTTTCCATTAGACAAGCAGAACTACTCCAAGCAGCCGGTACTGCTAGTTCGTACACACCCGTTAATACATTGGAATTAGAACTACAGATCTCACAAGCAGAAGAAGCTGTACGCCAAGCAGAGTCAGCACTACAAGCAACCAAACTGACGGCTCCTATTACAGGACTTGTGTCCCAATTAGATGTTGCCAAGGGCCAAACTGCACTACCTAATATGGCACTTGTAACAGTTGTTGATCTGAAAGAAATGAATGCAACATTCTCAGTTAATAACTTTCAAGTTACGAAACTTCAACCCGGCTTAGACGTGGAACTGTCTGTTTCTGGTGTGAACGAAACACTGCTTAGTAAAATTGCAACTGTTTCTCCTGTAGTCAATCCGCAAACAAATACGTTTACTGTTCAAATACCTGTCAGCAATGAGTCTTTGACATTAAAAGGTGGAATGAGAACTAGTGCTATCGTCGATTTAGATACAATAGATGACGCTATTGTCATCCCTGCTAATGCCATCTTGTATCAAGATGGCGAGCCCTATACATTTGTTGTTGACGATCTAATCGTAAGAAGACAAGTACTAGAACTAGGCTCAAGAGATGGAGATCTATTTGAAGTGATCTCAGGTGTAGAAGAGGAAGAACAAGTAGTGACAACAGGTAAAGAACGATTAACAGATGGGGCGGAAATTACAATTCGAAGCGAGTGAATGGAATGAACATAGCAAAATTATCTGTATTACGACCCGTTGCCATGGCCATGTGTATTGTTCTGTTAATCATGTTAGGTACGATATCACTTCTAAATCTTCCCGTTGACCTTTTTCCTGAATTAAATTATCCGGTCGTTGCCGTAACTGCATCATATGAAGGTGCAGGTCCCGAAGAAGTTGAGAACTTGATTACTCGCCCTATTGAGGAATTGATGTCAAGTGTCCCTAATGTAGAGTCTGTATCATCGACATCCCGAACAGGTGGTTCGCTTATTCTTGTATCATTTGATTGGGGAACAGATCTGGACTTTGCCACACTTACGATGCGCGAGCGAATTGACCAAATTCGTGATAGTTTACCTCTAGGTGTAACAGCACCTCAGGTCATGAGATTTGACCCAAGTATGTTACCAATCATTCAATTAGCAATAACGGAGCCAAACGCCAATATAGCTGAAGTGAAAAAGTTAATTGAAAATGAAATTCAACCTAGATTAGATTCAGTTGAAGGAGTTGCAGCGGTTCAAATTGAAGGTGGTGCTGATCAAGAAATTCTTCTTGAGGTTGACCCAGACCACTTAGCCAATTTTGGACTGAGCTTAACAGATTTACAGCAGCTTATAAGTAGTGAAAATTTGAATATTCCTGGCGGTCAGGTGACCGACGCTAATCAAAGCTTACCTACTCGTATTACAGGGGCATTCAGATCAGTTTTTGACTTAGAAATTTTGCCTATCCCAACTACGGAAGGGGTCATCCCTCTTGGGAAACTAGTCACTATTTTAGAGACTACAGCCCCTGTTCTTCAGCAAAGCTATTTAAATGGCGAACCTGCAGTTGGTATTTCCATTCTTAAAACTTCTGGCACGAACACAGTTGCAATCGCTAGAAATGTCAAAAATGAAATTAAACAATTAAAAGAACTGCTACCACCGGGAATTGAAATTCGCTCGATTTTTGACCAAAGTCGTTTTATTGAACAATCAATTCGTGCTGTTGGGTGGAATATTATCATAGGTGGTTTGTTAGCCGCATTTGTCCTTTACTTATTTTTACGTAATATCCGGAGTACGCTCATTATTGGGTTCTCGATCCCTATTTCAATTATGACAACGTTTCTTTTCCTGTATTTTTACGGGGAAACGTTAAATATTTTAACCCTTGGTGGGTTAGCACTAGGGGTTGGTATGATGGTCGATAATGCAATTGTCATTTTGGAAAATATATACCGTAAGCGTCAATTAGGAGAAGGGAAGAAAGAGTCTGCGATTAATGGAACAAACGAAATCGGCGGCGCCATTATCGCGTCAACATTAACAACAGTTGTTGTCTTTCTTCCAATTGTATTTGTGGAAGGATTAGCTGCTCAATTGTTTAAACCATTGGCGATTACCGTTGCATTTTCTTTACTTGCTTCGTTAATTACGGCTTTAATTATCGTTCCATTGTTATCATCGACATTTATGAAAATAAATGAAGATACTTCGGCATTTCAGCGCGGCTTCGACCGTACAAAGGCACTTTATCAGCGATTATTAGAGTGGGCATTAGCTAAACCAAAAACGGTTATTTTTTCAACTCTTGTAATACTTGGCTCATCCCTTGCTTGTATTCCCTTCCTTGGTACTGAATTTTTACCAGCACAAGATCAAAGCTTTATCAGCATTGATGTACGTTTACCAGTAGGAAACAACTTACAAACAACAACTGAGCTTACTGAGGAAATTGATCAACAGCTACTTTCAATACCTGAGATTGACCTTTCTTACGTGACTATTGGTGGAACTGATAATTTCACAGTCGGTGCCGGATCTCAAACTAACCGTGCCTCTTATACCATTTTGCTAACAGATGTAACGAAACGCACCCGATCAGATTTGGTCATTGCTGAAGAAATTCGCCAGCTCCTTGCTGAGATTCCTAATGCTAACATTGCTGTTTCAGCTAGCGATACTGGCTTCTCAGAAAACCCTATCTCCATTACAGTCAGAGGACCAGATTTGCAAACACTTAAACGAATATCTGATGAGATGATTCACACAATTTCCAACGTTGAAGGAGTGCGTGAACCTTCTTCTAATTATACCGAAGGAAATCCAGAAGTTACCGTCTCAATCAATCGTTCAAAAGCCGCCTCTTATGGAATTGGCAGTGCACAAATTGCAAGTACAATTGGAAATGCAACAAAAGGACTTGTTGCAACAAAACTAACTCGTAATGGGGAAGAACTAGATGTTCGCCTTCAAGTAGAGGATCGCTATACAGCATCTGTTGATCATTTAGAGCAGCTTCTTATTGATACTCCAACCGGAGAGCGAATTCCCCTTGCAGCAGTGGCAACTGTAGAACGTGGACAAGGACCTAGTTCCATTCGCAGGGCGGACCGGCTCAGAGAAATCACCGTACGAGCTGATATATTAGGAAGAGATTTAGGAAGTATCGTAGCTGACATTGAATCCGCTTTGAAAGAAGAAGTGCGCCCCACTCTTCCAAGTGGATATCGAATCACTTTTGGTGGACAAAATGAACAGATGAACGATGCCTTTTTCAAACTGAGCGGAGCAATCGCTTTAGCAATTGTATTAGTCTATATGGTCATGGCGGGGAGATTTGAATCGTTTTTCTATCCATTCATTATCATGTTTTCTGTCCCTGTTACGGCTATTGGAGTAATTTTTGGGCTATTGCTTACGAATCAGCCTGTTGGCGTTGGCTCATTAATTGGAATGTTAATATTAACTGGGATTGTCGTTAATAATGCGATTGTTCTCATAGATTATATTAATACATTAAAAAAAGAAGGGCATAACACGTACGATGCGATCGTTAAAGCTGGCCCTACAAGACTGCGGCCGATTCTCATGACTGCCTTAACTACAATTTTAGGATTAATTCCACTAACACTAGGGTATGGTGAAGGGACTGAGGTACAGCAGCCCATGGCCATAGTTATTGTTTTCGGATTGGCTGTTTCAACCTTTATTACGTTGATTTTAATTCCAGTCATCTATCGGATTACCGATAATGTAAGGAAAAAAAATAAAGCAGCTCACCTAGAGGTTTAATAGGGGCTACTTTATGCTTTGCGAGCAACATAATAAAAGAAGATGTTTCAACGGGCTCCCCCCATTGAAACACCTCTTCTTTATTTATGCAGTTGTGCGTCTTGATGGAGTCGGCATTGGGCTACGTCTTGAACCAGCCTTCCACCCTCTCATGTTTTTCTTAAGAAAGTCTTTTAACATTTCTCTCTTCTTTTTGTTGTTACGGCGTCTTACATCTTTCCTTTTCATTTTCATCACCCTTATCATTGATGAAGAAATTTTGCTACACAGTCGCCTGATCCTTTTCTTCCTCATAAGTTAGAACCTGATCAACATCTTCGTATGATGCACCATAAAGTTCCTTATCTTTATAAGTATGAATATTTTCATACGTTTGCTTCATTTTTTCGAAAATGCTTTTTTCGGATTCATCTGTTGGGGACCAGTATAGAATTTCTAATTCATTCACTTCATTCGTTGCAAGTGAACGCCTTCTGTAGCCAACTGACTGTGCATGCTTAAATCCTTCTCGACTGTAGAAGCGCTGGCGCTTCTTTGTATCCGTGTCATCATAATCCACTGGCTCTACTTCTAGAATAATCGGCTTGTTCTTTTGCTTCAACTTGTTTAATAACTTTTTTCCTAACCCTTGCCCTCTTGCATTCGTTGAGACAAAAAGGTAGTCGACAAAAACGAAGTCTTCCGTTTCTACATACATCATAACATGATTTGGCCCTTCATCCTTATGATAAATATCCGCCTTCTCTTTTAAAAGCAACTCAATATGCTCTTTTGATTTCATTTCTTCGATTGGAAAGTATTGATTGAGCTTCTCATACCAGTTCATTCTCGTACCTCCATTATCTTTGATAACTTTAGTATATTCCTCTTTCGCACATGCTTAAACTGCCTCATTTCAGCATATAGTGGGAAGACTTACCTCCATCCCCATTATTTTGACACTACATAACTTATTCATACAATTGCACCATGTTCCATCAAGTCTCAGATCACTGCATTGCAGCACTATGCTAAAGAGGGGTCTGACCCCTGCTTTAACGCAACAAGAGCTGTTACTTTTCGTAACAGCTCCATCATTAGTCCAAAGGCTTGTAATTCACTCCTTGTGTATATCGGTTTGCTGCATTCCATAAGAGAAATTCATTGATTCCTTGTTCATTTAATGCACGGATTTGTGCTTCAACTTCTTCCTTTCCATACTTTTTGTAATTACCTGCACCTAACCAAGAGGCAGTGAAATCTTGAATCCAAGGCCTCGATACAGGCGGATCCTCTAAAGCGTCTAATACTTCGTTCTCTACTTTTGCATATTCTTTTGTTAATTCGTACGGATACAAATCAGGCTTATCAATTCCAAAATAAGGCGTCCAATGACTTGGATAGATCATCGATGAAATAACATCAACGTTTTCAGATATTTTCGAGAAATTTTGCCCGATTCCTGGTGCTTCTGAAATCGTCGCTGCATAACCAAAAATATCTACAGAAACGTCGACATGATAAGAGGCTAATCGCTCTCTTGCATACGCGACGAAGTCAGTCACAGCCTGCACCCTTTTTTGAACGTTATCATCCCCATCTTCATAATTCCCTAATCGATACTCTAATATTTCATCACGGCGTTCAAAACCTTCAGGAAAACGCACGTAATCAAATTGAATTTCTTTAAAGCCCATTTTTGCTGCTTTTTCAGCAATGTCAATATTGTATTCCCACACCTCTTGTAAAAAAGGATTCACAAATGCCTCTCCCCGGCCATTTTTCCAAACTTCGCCATTTTCTAAAAACGATAACTCGGGCTTTTTCTCAGCTAAAACCGTATCTTTAAACACGACGATTCGAGCAATTGGATATATTTCATTTTCTTCAAGTGTTTCCATTAACTGGTCAGTATCTCCAATAAAATTTTGGGAAATGTTATAAAACGGTGAGTCTTCCTCTGGGCGATATGTTAAGTAACCATGATCGTCTTTAATGTCTACCACCATTGAATTTAACTCAGACGTGTTGATTAAATCGAGTAGTGACAAAAAGCGTTGTCCACCGGCAGAATTACCTGTAACATATATGCCTCGTACACCGTCTTTTGGATAAATAAACGAATAACCTGAGTCATAATCAAATCGGACCATTTGTTCAGGCAAACCTAAATCTGTCTTTGTTAATAACTTTTGCTGATGGTCTCTTGCTTTGCTTGACTCCGTTTGTTCTGCTTGTACAGAAAATGTACCCATAACCAAGCCAAAAATACAAAGCATGAGCACAAACACCAATTGTTTCCCCATTGTGTCTCACAACCTTCTTTTTTGGTTTTTGTGTTCACAATTATAGTGTATGTACTAATCCTCGTCTTTAGCATCCCAATCTTCGGGAAGTGGTTCTTCTGCTTCTTGTGCAAGCTGCTTTCTTTTTATGTCGAGCTGCTCTTTGTGCCAAAGAAACTGCTCACGATTTATTAAATGCTTCTCTCCATCAAATACCGTCTTCACATGACCAAGCTTGACCTGCTTAGCAATATATTCCTCAGGTAAATCCAAATAAGCTGCTAGTTCTGAAATGGTTACATACATATTTAATCCCTCCTCCTAAATTATACTTTTTTGTTTAACGAATTGTCATCCTAAGTACAAAAGAAAAAGCCAGTGATCAAAGCCACTGACTGATACGATCTATATAGGCAATACATAGAGAATTATTAAGAAAAAGTGAAAGATTGTTCCCGCTAAAACAAACATATGCCAAATTGCATGATGATATTTAAACCCTCTCCACACATAAAAAACCGTCCCTACTGTATAACAAATTCCGCCAATGAAAAGGAAAGCTATACCAGCAGGAGGGAGTGTTTCAACGATTGGCTTAATGGCAAAAATAGCAAGCCATCCCATTCCAACATAAAAAATTGTTGATAAAAATAAAAACTTCTTCACAAAGAAAAATTTAAACACGACCCCAATTGTAGCAATCCCCCATACAATTCCAAACAATGTCCAACCAAGAGTGCCTTGAACGACGATAAACAATAAAGGTGTGTAACTTCCAGCAATGAATAAGTAAATAGATGCATGGTCAAAGACTTCAAAAAGATCTTTCACTCTTCCTTGCGGTAAGGCATGAACCATAGTTGAAGAAAAATATAGTAAAAGCATTGTTACGCCGTAAATAGTAAAACTTACAATATGCAAAACAGAACCGTATAAGCTTGAAAATACAATGAGTAATACTAACGCAGCTACGCTAAGTAACGCTCCAATTCCATGTGTAATTGCGTTTGCTATTTCTTCCCCTTTTGAAAATGTGTGTGTTGTTGCCATTTCAAACTCCTTTCAAACTTCCTTGCCCTGTATTATACACCTTTTATCAATGACAATACTACCCTTATTCAAGAAATTATGTTGCACTTTCTATCGGAACTCTATATAATAGTTGAAATACACTTTTTTATTGACAGAATTGTTAACACAACTAAGAATAGGAGGAATGTTACGTGAGACATGTTACATTAGTTCAATTGTTCGATCATCCAATCACACAAAAATATGTTAAAAGGTCAGGGATGGCTCATGCAGTTGCCTGTGCTTATCATGCCTATCATTTAGCAATAAAGCACGAAGTTGATCCCGACCGTGCAACAAAGGCTGCATTCCTTCATGATATCGGACATTATACTTGGTATCGAGATGGTCAATGGGATTATAATTTATACAAAGAATATGACATACATGCAATAAAAGGTTCTGAACGAGCGCACAAGCTTCTAATTCGACTTGGCGAGCACCCACGTACCGCAAAAGAAATTGCTTTAGCCATTTTGCTCCATACTGATTCTTATTTACCAAATGGATATCTTGAACTCAACCCCCTTCAGCATGTGGTTGCTTTGGCAGACGAAGCAGATGAAGAACCAGGCGGAGAGCATCACTACCGCACAATATCCGATCGGCGCGCAAGGCGTATGCTAGGCCTTCTTGATAAGAAAGTCGAAGCCCATTCAAACAAAGACTTTATAGAACGCTCAATGTGAGGAATGTTGACTCTCTCTAACGACTGTATATAAATCATGCTTTTGTCGTTTAGAGGAACTGAGTCAACTTTTTTTCTCCTAATGGCGGGCTGTTGAATTTCGACCTCCTTTATCATTCTTTTCATTACATTAGTAAAAAAATTGATTGACGTTGCAACAGCTTCATGCTACATTAAATCCATCACAATTATATACCCTAAAAAGGGGAGTAGCGACCAATAATGGTCAATGAGTCGTCATGACAGTGATACATTCACTCGGTTCATTGAGCTTTGAAAGCATCCTTTTGTTTTGCTTTCAAAGTACGCAAGACCTTTTTATGAGAGACTGAAATTTCGGGCAGACTCTCATAAAAGGGTCTTTTTTGTGTCAAAATTTTTAGGGGGAATTATTATTATGGTCTATTTGGGATTCATTTTTGCAGCGGTTATAACCGTTTTTGCTGCTATTAAATTATCTACTTATGCTGATACGATTGGAGAAAAGACATCTCTTGGAGGTATGGTTGTTGGGACGATTTTTCTTGCAGGAGCAACCTCACTTCCTGAAGTTACAACAAGTGTATCTGCTATCGTGTTAGATAGTCCCGACATTGCTGTAGGAAATGTGTTTGGTAGTAACATGTTTAACTTATTAATCATTGCCAGTTTTGATTTATACTATCGTAGACAACAAATTTTTAAAAATGCTGGAAAATCACATATTTACACTGCAAGTATCGGCCTTCTCTTAGCCACAGTTGCCTTACTTGCTCTTTCATTGAAAATTAATTATTCGATTCTTGGAATTGGTGTTGACGTTTGGATCCTTATGTCCATTTATGGTTTAGGTATTTGGTTGATTTCTTACTTATCTAAAAAGTACCCTGAAGAACCAGTAGCAGAACCTGAAGAATATAATTTATCAGCTATTCCACTAAAAAGAGCAATTATCGGTTTTGTCATTGCTGCTCTCTTCATTATGGGAGCAGGAACTCTTTTAACCGTTACAGGGGACCAGATTGCTGTTATTACGGGGTTAGGTGCTAGTTTTGTCGGGAGCTTTCTGATCGCGGCAACAACCTCTTTACCAGAAGCGATTGCCGTTTTAGTTGCCCTACAACTAAGAAATTATAACCTAGCCATTGGTTCAATTTTAGGAAGCAATTTATTTAATATTTTAATCCTAGGAGCTTCTGATGTCTTTTACCGCCAAGGTTCCATTATTGCTGCTGTATCCGATGTTCATCAAATAACTGCGGCAGCTGTCGGAATACTATCTGTTGTTATTTTATATGCGCTTGTTCGTAAACCACGAGAGTCCTCTATACGTTATGCAATGCCTTCAGTTATCCTAGTGATTCTTTACTTTATCTCATCTTATTTAATATTCATTCAATAAAAGAAAGGTTACACAGAATCTGTGTAACCTTTCTTTTATTGCTTATCACCGCAGAATTACAAGGTCTTCCATTAAGTCATAAGTTAACCCACCATTGATTCTTTGAACAATCACCCCTTGTTCGTCAATTACAATCGTTGTTGGGATCCCAATAATTTGATATTTTTTCATTACCTCTCCTTCTACATCTAGCAATGGATCAAAAGTAGCTCGGTAGTGTTGAAGAAATGGTCTTATCTCTTCTTTTCCTCTTTCTTGGCTTGTCATGTTAATCGCTAAAAAAGCGGCACCTTTCTCTTTTAATCTTTTTTCCATTTCCAAAATGATTGGCATTTCTTCTTGGCAAGGATGACACCATGTGGCAAAGAAATTCACAACTACTGGCTGACCTAGATAATCACCCAAAGCAACTTTCTCCCCATTTAGTGTAGTTAGTTCAAATGGAAGAGCTTCTTGTCCGACTTGAACCCCTTTTTGAACCGTTGCAGCAACTGACTCTTCAACTTGTTGGTACACACTTTCAGATTGACTATACATGAAACCAACACCGCATAAAAGGACAATTAAAACACTTCTGTAAAATGCTTGCTTTGTTTTCATGAATCACGCCTCTTTTCGTTCTATTTCAAGATTGCTATAATGTAGCGTATGTCCAATTCAACGAAATCATGCGAAATGAGGGTAATGCTTTGTCCAAAATTCAACTTATGCAAATATTCGCCGTTGTCGTCCTAGTTGTGTTTGTGTATATGTCCTATCAAAACGACTCAACGATTACTTGGATCTTTTATTTAATTGTTATTGTAAATGTTCTCTTATGGATTTTGCGATTATTGGAACGCAGAAGGAAAGATCAAGCGGAGTAATAGAAGAACAAAGAAAAAGGGAAAAACCGACCTTTTCAATCCTTACATTCGCTTACGACGTGTGCGTTGGCTCCGCTCGCCGTGCGCCTTTTAGGAGAAACCCACTCCTAAAAGGCTTAAAAGATTACGGCGGCTCCACTCAACGCTTCGAGATCGTATAAAAAGGTAAAAACCGACCTTTTTATACGATCTCTTACATTTTTTTATACATATTTGTGCATATTATTTGTACAGCTTTTTCTATTTAAGGAGGCATATGTATGAAGCAATTGTTAGCAAACATGAAAGAGTTTGGCTACCATTTTTTAGATCTCCTCTTTACTTTGGAATACGAACATATAAACAAGGAACATCGCGGGCAGAAACATTCGATAGATCGTGAACCCGTTTCTGATTCTAATTCGATTCAATGATTTAAAGGAGCATTTGCTCCTCACATTGCTTAGAGGGCACTGAAAAGTTCAACCTTTTTAGTGCCCTCTTTGGGGTAATCTTTATAACATAACATGGAACGCTTCTTTTTTTACAGACACAGATGTAGGGGTCTGCCCCATCATCTCTCCATCAGCTGTAACAAAAAGCGGGTCATCACTGTCTACTTGTATAGACTCAACTTGAAGGTAATCGACACCTTTCATCGTAACATGTTTTCCTTTAAACACATTGGCTAATATGAAAAGTAGCCGCCATTTTGGGAGACTGTGAATAATACAAATATCTAACTTCCCATCATCACTAAGGGCATTCGGACAAATCTTTATTCCTCCTCCATAATACGCGTGGTTAGCTATTGCAATTAACCAAACTTTCTCAAACACCCTCTCCTCGTTATTTAATGTCAACTTTATAGACGACGGCTTATACGTTATCAACACCTTTAATATTGTCATTAAATAGGCAAGCCCACCGAACCACTTTTTCCACTTCATTTTATTAGCTTCATCTGCCACTTTTGCATCAAACCCAATCCCTACTACGGTCATGCAATGCCTATCACCAATTTCTAATAGATCGATTTTCTTTTTGTCGTTCTGCAGCAACTTTTCTATTTCTTTGACATAATCCTTAGAAATTCCCCTAGCTCTGGCATAGTCGTTTCCAGAACCAGTTGGTATCACACTGAACGGTACATTTGTCCCAATCAAACGATTCATAATCTCATGAATCGTTCCATCTCCTCCTAGTGCAATGATTCCAGAAATATCCTGATTCAAAGTTAGTAGATTATTTATGAACGCAAGCCCCTCATCTTTAGTTTCGGTAATGATGACTTGGTACTCTACATTTTTTTCTTTTAGTATCGCTTCTATTTCATTCCATACTTTTACTGAACGCCCTTTTCCTGATGTTCGATTCACTAGAAAGTAATACATAAGCTTCATGCTCCCCCTTTTTGGACGTAGTTTTCCCATAATGACTCTATATATACAAAGTTAATAATTCCAATTATAAAGGAAAAAAATGAATAAAATACTTTAATTTGCACACATTACTAGTAAATAGGTATGTTCTTCCATATATATTGAGGGAGGTGATAGATAATGAACGCATTGCAATTTAATTTTACCATTCCAAAATATGTATTCACAAAAACCGTTGGACGCTTTTTCCCTTCTATTCATTGGAACTCCCGTTTTTCATGTCTGAATTGGGGAGAAACAGAAGAACCGACTTTGCCCAATGATGATTGGGCAAAAATCAAAGTAAAGTATGGAGGAATTTGTGGAAGTGATATGAACTTGCTCTTTCTCCATGATAGTCCTTCAACTTCTCCTTATGTTTCATTTCCATTTACGATTGGACATGAAGCGGTAGGACAAATAGCTGAATTAGGGAAAAACATTTCGCATTTTTCAAAAGGTCAAAGAGTTGTTGTTAACCCTGTACTCTCATGTGAAAGTCGAGATTTAGATCCATGTCCTGCTTGTGAACGTGGAGATGAAAGTTTGTGTGAACAGAAAACGAAAGGTTCTATCGAATCTGGATTGCTTATTGGCGCTTGTAAAGACACAGGTGGGAGCTGGAGCCCATATTTTGTGGCACATAAAAGTCAAATTCTCCCATTGCCAGATGAAGTTGATGATCTAAACGGGGTGTTAGTAGAACCATTTAGTTGTGCTCTTCATGCCGTCTTAAGGAATCCTCCAAAGGAAAGGGATCACGTATTAGTCATTGGTGCAGGAGTAATAGGACTCTCTGTTGTTGCAGCAATTAAAGCACTTGATTATTCGTGCAAGGTCATAATTTTAGTCAAACATACCTTTCAAGGTGAAATGGCCAAAGCGTTTGGAGCAGATGAGGTTATTTATTTAAATGGATCATATGTAGAAAAAACAGCTAGTGCTCTTGGTGCCGAAACACTAAAACCGGTAATAGGACCTGAAATTGTCCAAGGCGGAGCAAACATTGTCTATGAATGTGTAGGCAAGAAGAAAAGTGTCACAGATGCACTACGCTTTACTGAAAGTGGCGGGAAGGTCGTCCTCCTTGGTTTGGCTAGTATTATGAAACAAGTTGATTGGACGACAGTATGGCTCAACGAATTAACGATTAAAGGGTGCTTTGCTTATAGTACAAACGAGTTTGAGGGACAAAGGATGAATACTCTTCAAATTGCAATTGAGCTGATGAAAAGAGGAAAAGTAGATCTATCACCTCTTATTACACATCAATACCCTCTGCACGACTATAAGGTAGCTTTCAACACCATCACGAAAAGAAAACGAGAAAATGCATTGAAAGTTGTCTTCAATCATGATCAAACTACTGTTGGAGGTTAGACATGAAGAATTTTATGCTTAGTTCAAACCCTACAAGTCCATTTTTACAAAGGCTATCCGATGGGCTCGTTTCAACATTTTCAAGAAATGGTTTTACGTATACTAATAACCCAAATGACCCACTTCAACTCGTCTTTCATTTTGTCACAGAAGAAGATATCAAGCCTTTTAGAAGAAAGGCCCAAGCAACGTTTGTCGTTGCAGTACTAGAAAGTTCAGGCCAACCTTACGATTTATTTACAGAAGTCTATCCATTTCTCATCCGCTCATTAGCGAATCACTTTATGTATATTAATCATCGTTCAGGTAAAACAGATGTTCATTTCTTAACACCTGAACAGGGTTGTTATTCCATTTCATATCATGAAGGGAATGATGAACAGCAGTTTCTTGATAAAATATACGAGCGTTTGCAACCTCTTACTTGTTCAAGACTTGTTATTGATAATCAATTCTCCGAAGATCTTCCAAAGCAACTTTGGCACGGAGATCGCGTAACAACTGAATTAAGTCAATCTGGCAAAAAACTTGATGAGATGGACTTACTCCCAGCTCCCTTTCCTTTGGACAAGTATTTAAGCGAAAGAGATATGCGTCATTTAAATAAACTTTATGGTCTTGGTGGGTTAAGTTATGGAAATTTAAGTGCCAGAAGTGATGAAGACCATTTTTGGATGAGTGCTAGTGGAATTAACAAAGCCAACATGAAAGAAATCGGGCGGGATATATTATATATAAAAGGTTACAATGATGAGGAAAATCACATTGAAGTTAGTATTCCACCGAACGTCAGTCCGAAACGTGCTTCTGTAGATGCAATCGAACATTGGATGATTTATAGAGAACACCCTGATGTTGGTGCTATTGTTCATATCCATGCTTGGATGGAAGGCATTCAAGCTACTGAAATTAATTATCCTTGTGGAACGCTTGAACTCGCAGAAACAGTTGCCTCTCTTATTCGTGAGTCTGATAACCCATCAGAGGCCATTATCGGGTTAAAAAATCACGGGCTGACAATCACGGGGCCTTCACTTGAAAATATCTTTAATCGAATTGAAGGGAAGATTCAACGACAAGTTCCAATGTCTTAACTTTACACAATATAAAAGGCTGACTAACAACTGACCCTAAGACCATATGGGTCAGTTTTGTCATCCTTTTATAAGACTTGCTTTGTTCGAACTAACTGTTTAATAACATAAGCAATATGCCTAGCCGCATCAGGTTTTTTTAACTTTCTTGCGTTTGAAACTAACTGATGATACGTCTCTTCGTTAAACACCATGTCTTCTAAATGACTAGAAATGTCTTCAATTCGTTCTGCTTTCACAGCGGTGCCAAAATCAACTAAAAATTGGGCGTTATCTTCTTCATGTCCTGGAACTGGCTGATAAATCAAAATTGGGGTCTCACAAGCTAAAGCTTCTGATACAGTTAATCCACCTGCTTTTGAAATAACAAGATCACTCGCCCGTAAATAATTTGTGAATTGATTAGTATATGAAATTATGTGTAGCCGATGTTTGCTTTTACACTGGCGGATCTTCTCTTCTAACTCTTTATTTGTTCCCGTCATACATAAAATTTGAATGTTCTGCTGTAGTTCTTCCAAGGTTCGAATGATCTCTTCATACTTGCCCAAACCTAAGCCCCCACCAGATATAAGAATCGTTTTTTCATCTGGTTGCAGCTTTAAATCATTTCGTAACTTCCATCTAGGGATGTTGATATCTGGAATTTCCTTTATCGGAATTCCTGTACAAAACAATTGTTCTAACGATAAATTATGCTCTTTGGCAAAATGATCAATATGTGGTGAAGCTGTAAAATATCCATCTATTTCAGGCCTTACATAAGCAGGATGTAAATACAAATCAGTAATTACTGTATATAACGGCATGGTTAAATTTTTCTTTTTCTTTAACCTCGCTAAAAAAGCAGTAACAAACGGGTGTGTTGATATCATGACACTGGTTCTTTGTTTCTTAATGATTGAATTTAACTTCTCACAGAAGAATGTACCTAATTGATCTAATACTAAAAACCATGAGTATTCTTCACTATATCGATAAAGCCTCCCCCAAAGCCTTGGGGTCTTCTCTATCATCCGTAAATATAACTCTAAAAAAGTTTTGTGTAATAACGGATGAATGGAGTGAAATGTATCAATAATCGTCACTGTTTCGCCTTGTTGCTCAAATTGTTCTTTCAAGGCTTTAGAAGCTTCGTTATGACCATTTCCGATAGATGCCGAAAAGATTGTAATTTGACTCATAAGCGAACCTCACTTCCTTGAACCAGGTACAAATACGATAGATAAAGTTAGTGTTTACTTTTTCTTGTAGAACATTCACATCCAGCATATGAAAAAAGTTGTCTTTTCAAATGGCTGTTTTCGCATACTTTTGCAGGAGTCGAGTGACTTCCGCTCCATTTCACTACGAGAAAACACATTTCTTCACAGCAGCAATCTTTACGAAAACAGCCTTTTTAAATAAAGTATGTACCTATGTTTTTTGAAAGCAATCTGATATGATTTGATGTATAACAATTGTTAATGGAAGGAATGACAAATATGAAAACCGTATTTTCTGGAATTCAACCAAGTGGTACGCTTACACTGGGAAATTATTTAGGAGCAATGAAGCATTTTGTTGACATGCAAAATGATTATAATTGTTATTTTTGTATTGTTGATCAACATGCGATCACAGTTCCACAAGATCGATTAAAACTACGTGAAAATATACGCAGCCTTGCTGCCCTATACTTAGCTGTTGGAATTGATCACGAGAAGGCAACACTTTTTATTCAATCAGAAGTTCCTGCTCATGCTCAACTTGGATGGTTAATGCAATGTGTTTCTTACATAGGTGAGCTTGAGCGTATGACTCAATTTAAAGATAAGTCGGACGGCAAAGAAGCTGTCTCATCGGCCTTGCTTACTTATCCACCATTAATGGCTGCAGATATTCTTCTGTATAAAACGGATATCGTTCCTGTTGGAGAAGACCAGAAGCAGCATCTTGAACTTACACGTGACTTAGCAGAACGTTTTAATAAAAAATACAATGATATTTTTACGATTCCTGAAGTTCGGATTCCTAAGGTAGGGGCACGAATTATGTCTTTAAATGATCCATCTAAGAAAATGAGTAAATCCAATCCGAATCCGAAAAGTTACATCTCAATGCTTGATGATGAGAAGACCATTACGAAAAAAATTAAAAGTGCCGTTACCGATACGGAAGGTAGCATCCGTTTTGATCGCGATGAGAAACCGGCAGTTTCAAATTTACTTTCTATTTATTCCCTATGTTCAGGTGAATCCATTGAAAACATCGAAGAACGTTATGTAGGAAAAGGTTATGGTGATTTCAAGTCTGATTTAGCTGAAGTCGTTGTCGAAACATTACGTCCGATTCAACAACGCTACTATGAATTAATCGACTCAGAAGAACTTGATGACATTCTCGATCACGGAGCAAATAAAGCAAATGATGTTGCTTTACGCATGATCGAAAAAGCCGAGCGAGCAATGGGGTTAGGACGCAAGAAAAAGAAATAAAAAGCGAAGGACAGGTATCTCTTGTCCTTCGCTTTTTCTAATGGACAGGAAAATTCTGTCCTGCTGGTTATTTAATAACCACTATTTTTCTTCATGATTTTACCAACAAAAAATGAAAGTCCAAGTGTTCCAACAAGTAATACAACCGTTAGGATTTGCATGACTGTATATGCGAAGTTATCCATTTTTACCCTCCTCATGCCTTTTAACATTTCGTTATTAATTATAGGAGAGTTCAGATACATTGTAAATGCCTAAGAAAAAGCCAATTAGACTATTTCTTAGGCATTAGTATGCTTTTTATACTTCGCTCTATACTTGTTCACAAACCGTTCAATTATTTTACGCTTGTCCCATGTTCAAGCTCCCAAAGCTTCTCAAAGAAAGCTTGTCCTCTAACTAAAGCTTCGCATAATTGATGATGTCTTTCAGTCCACCCTTGACGTATTTCTGAATAAAGCTGTTCCCATGCTTCATCCCTATTAAGCATTTGAATTCGTACATAATCATTTGGGCTCCATTCTGTATACCAATACCGTACTTCAGCATCAGTACCAGTTGAATAAAGTTGATCTAGTGCCATATATAAAAGCTGTTTTAATTGACGCTCTCTTCTTGTCAGCCCCCAAAGATCTTCTGGGCTTGGTGAAAGGATGTGATAATCCTTTTGTACATCTAAAGTTAAATCAAACTGTTTCCATTCATTTTGTTTTAATTGCTCATATACCATTTGTTCTTGTCTTGGGGTTAGTCGGCTTTTTCTTATAGGAGTTTTGTACCCCATTGTATCAATTGCAATTATTCTTTCACCATCAGTTGCAATAAAACAATAATCTAATTGAATACGTGACATATTTTTCCTGAGGTAACTCTGTTGGTGAACTTCCGATAACAATTCTTCTGGTAAATCAGATAGGTCATTTTCAATATAATGGAATAGGTTCGGAGTAACATATACCAAAATGGCTTGATCTAATACTTCAATTCTGTCATCACTGCGCCATTCATGGAAATCACATACGTTGTATCCATTTTCTTCCCCTTCGAACCAATTGACCCATACGTCCCGGATATGGACCATAAAAAACCCCCCTTACTGTATTTCGTTTTGTATCAACAGTATAGGCAGGGGAGAACCAGTTTATTCCACACTCTCTCAATTCATTCCAATTATTCTATGGTTTTTTTTCTTTTTTATTTCTTTTCATTGGATACGTCATAGATACAATGATGATCACGATCCCAATAATAAAGAAATAAAATTCTACCCTATGCAGTAAAAACTGTAAATACATTAACGATGTATAGCCTGTGATCAACAAATTCAAGTATGCTAAGATAGTTATTCCACCTATTACTGCAAACGAGAAACCTACAAGAACAAAGAACAATCTAATCATGAGCTATCACAACAAACGAATACCATTTTTTCTCACCTCTCATGTTTTGAACAAAGATCGATCAAGAAACGTGTCAGCAGATAAAGGTAATAAACGTAACGTCGTGTCTGATTCATCCGTAGCTGATTCGATGATCTTATAGCCGGTATAATATCCTAACCATAATGGAATCCCTAACTCTTTATTTCCATAAAGAAGTGGAAGATAATTCTTCCTCCCTTTTTTCTGTAAATTAGGGCGAATCCATCTTTCAAACCACTGATTCGTCCAAGCATGATCATAACGCGTTGTCCAACTAGCACATGCCCCAACCCCTAATTCTTCTTTCACAGCAAATTCAGCTAGACCTTCCATCACCATTGATTCAAGAAATGTCACTGATTCCTCAGCTTGATTCATTGCTTGCAAGCGACATATATGGTGGTATTCATGAGTAATTAATGCTAATAAATCTTCCTTTGTTGTAGATGAATTGATAAAAAGAACGATGCCACTGTCTAATGAAAGCCCTGTTTTACCACCTAGTTCCTTCTTTAAAAATTGATCATGATCATTCATGGGCAATATATATATCTTTACATCTGGACCATTCCATTTGTGTTGTAATTTTAAAAACTGTTCTTTAATAATAAACCATGGTAACGTCTCGCTCCATTTTTCATATTCTAAATTAATTGATTGATCTGGTAGAAACAGTCCCATCTGAATGAGATATTGGTGAAGACCTAATACATCATTAGTTGAAAAGATTTCACATAGTGGCTCAATGATTAAATCACGCTGACATACCACTTTTTCTTCAATTGTCTTTGCTTTATTCCACTTATTGTTGTAGTGATATAACCACTTGTCCGTTCTAACAACCCCCATTTTGATGACACCCTCCTTATTTCCACTATATGAAGAGTTTGTCTAAAATGAACCAACTTCTGCCTTTTCTACAAAAAATCATTAGAAAATGAGGAAAATATAAAAAAAGATAGCTAGAGCTATTTACAATATAACCCTGGCTATCTTTTTCATTAGACTAGAAATGTAATTTTATTTTGTTCTTTGTTCCAAACAAGAGTCGCATTAAATGTTTTTTCATCTTTTTTAAATCCTTCGATCGTTTCTGTCTTTCCATCTTTCAGTAAATTCTTCACATCTTTTTGCCTGATTTTTTTTCCAAGTATAACTTTAGAAATCGTGAACTTACATTGATGTGATTGATATTGAC
This sequence comes from Halalkalibacter alkaliphilus, assembly GCF_023555415.1. Lineage (GTDB taxonomy): Bacteria > Bacillota > Bacilli > Bacillales > Bacillaceae_D > Halalkalibacter > Halalkalibacter alkaliphilus. The sequence continues at coordinate 47,062 of NZ_JAKRYL010000024.1, forward strand.
TGCATCCATAGAATGTACCTTTATCTAAAATAGATCCTCCACAGCCCGGACATTTCCCTACTGAAGCAGAGCGCCTTTTTCCTCGTTTCGGTTTCTTTTGCATCGACGACGTGTCAAAATTTGAAAAGTCCCATGATAGAGACTGTCTACTTGCTTCATCAAGTAAATGAGTAACAAGTTTCTTCGTTTGATCCATAAAAATCGCAGGGGACGCCTCTCCCTTTCCAATCTCACGTAATCGCTGCTCCCACTTAGCCGTCATCTCCGCAGAAGTTAGAAGACTTGCCCCTAATGCCTCAATCAATAACCGACCTTTTTCAGTTGGATAAACGATGTTTTTCGTTACTGTCATATATCCCCTGTCTTTTAAAACCGTTATAATTCCTGCTCTCGTTGCTTCTGTTCCAAGTCCTTGTGATTCCATCAATACTTTCTCAAGTTCTTGGTCGGTTACTTGTTTCCCAGCTGTTTTCATGACATTGATAAGCTGACCCTCTGTATACCTTTTAGGGGGCTGTGTAACAGATTCTTTCGTCTCTATATGTTTAACTTGCCCATTATTTCCTACTCCAAGGGCAGGAAGCTCTTGATCTTTTTCTCGTTTATTTGTCTGAATGATTTTTCTCCATCCTAATTGCTTCACTACTTTCCCTTTCGATTGGAATGTGGCTCGATTATCAACGAGTGTTTCGACTTTGGTCGTGTCAACAAGTGCATCTTCTTCATGTGCAGCAAGGAGAGAACGAACAACTAGATCATAAATGTTTTTTTCTTCTTTTGTGAGCTTTTCAAGTTCAGGTACTTGTTCAGTTGGAATAATGGCATAATGGTCGGTTACTTTTTGATCATTCACAAAACGTGGGTTACCAATTAACGTTGAAACAGGGAGAGGAAAATACGATGCATATTCCGGTTTCGTTGATAAAGTTTCAAGAATGGTTGGAAACGTGAATGCTTCTCCCTTTGTAACATAAGGAGAGTCTGTTCTCGGATATGAGATAAAGCCTTTAACATAGAGCTTTTGTGCGATATCGAGTGTTTTTTTCGGTGAATAACGATAGCGTTGATTTGCTACTGTTTGTAGACTAGAAAGAGTATAGAAAAAAGGCGGCTTAAATCGTTTTTCTTCTTTTTTCACATCAACAATCGTTGCTTGTTTCCCTTTACAAAAGCTTGCGATTTTATTTGCCAATTCTGCCGTTTTTATACGCTTCTCACCATCTTTGTGCCATACGCCTTTGAATTCTTTTCCTTCGACAATAAAAGTAGCCGTTACTTCCCAAAACGGTTCAGGTTTAAAATCTTCAATCTCTTGTTCCCTCTTCACAATAAGGGCTAGCGTTGGGGTTTGAACTCTACCAGTTGAAAAGACATCTGATACTCCTTTTTTTTGTAAAAGAAGAGTGTATACCCTCGATGCATTCATACCAACGAGCCAATCGGCACATGATCTACTTAATGCTTCGTAGTATAGAGGTCTTGTTTGTTCTTCAGTTTTTAGTGAGCGAAACCCTTCCTCTACTGCCTTCCTCGTCAGAGAAGATAACCACAGCCGTTTTAATGGTTTTTGAACGTTACATTGATCAATAATTAAACGCACGATCAATTCCCCTTCACGGCCAGCATCACCTGCCATGATGATTTCAGTCACATTCGATTGTTGTACCAATTTTTTGATCACTTGAAACTGTTTGCCTTTCCCTTTTGAGACTTGATGCTGAAACCTTGAAGGCAAAATTGGCAATGTGTCTAACTTCCAAGTCTTCCATTTTGCATCGTAAACCTCAGGTGGAACTAGCTCACATAAATGACCAACAGCCCACGTAATGTAGGCGCCTTTTGGGAATTGAGCTGTTTTTTTAATTTCAATATACCCTGTCTTTTTTACTGATTGATACGGCGCAGCTAATTTCGCTCCTTGATCTGGCTTCTCTGCGATAATTACTTTCATCCCACTTTCTATCCTTTCGCCACACTACTTTTGATCAATTATAACTCATTATAGAAATAATAAGTGAAAAATTCCCCTTTCCGCCCAAAATAGTGTTACTATACAAAAAGATACTTTTCATCAATTATTTACAATTGTTAAAAATTTATATGCTTAAGCTTTCTTTGCAAATAAAGAAGCTTGCATCACCTTTTAATTATCATAAATAAAAGGAGAAAATTATGGCTACTTTAAATAAGTCTGTTCCTTTATCTGCCTATACCCAATTTAGCCGTTCTGAATGGGCAAAATTGTCACAATCAACTACTGAGATTTTGTCTGCTCTTGAACGTGAAAAGCTAGGAAGTATTAATGAGACAATTTCTGCAGATGAGGTTACTGATATCTATCTTCCACTATCACAATTACTATATATGCACATGACTCACTCTGTTACTTTACATGATAATGTTAGTAGTTTTTTGCAGAAAAAAACAAAGAAAGTTCCATTTGTTATCGGGGTAGCTGGTAGCGTTTCGGTAGGAAAGAGTACCACTGCACGGTTAATACAAGCATTAGCTTCACGCTGGCCCAATAACCCTAAAGTTGACCTAATAACTACTGATGGCTTTCTTTATCCCAATGCAGTACTTGAAGAACGAGGGTTAATGAAACGAAAAGGGTTTCCTGAAAGCTACGACATTGGCCGATTAATTCGTTTTCTATATGAACTAAAATCTGGTCACGCTTACATTGAAGCGCCTATGTATTCGCATTTAACTTACGATATATTAGAAGATACCGTTCAGAAAATAATTGAACCAGATGTTGTCATAGTTGAAGGCATTAACGTATTGCAAGTAAATAAAAAAGACCGACGTATTCCACAAGTATTTGTCTCTGACTTTTTTGATTTTTCCATTTATGTAGATGCCGATGAAGAGGACATTCGATCTTGGTATATTGAACGATTTAAATTACTTAGAAATACGGCTTTCCAGCAATCTGAATCCTTCTTCCACCGCTTTCGTCATTTAAGTGATTCAGAAGCTTACGATGTCGCCAAAGGCATTTGGACTACGATCAACGGCATCAATCTTGAAAAGAACATTCGACCAACTCGCCATAGAGCTGACCTCATCTTGAAAAAAGGGGCAGGCCATCGTGTTGAAGAAGTTCATTTAAAAAAAATGTAGAGAAGGAGGTATCCTCCCTCTCTACATACTTTTAAATTGAGAGTATCGATCGTAATTGAGATAACACCTGATAGATAAATGAAGGTTGTGTTTCTGTTTCTTCTAGCCTTTTTCTATTAACCTTCTCATCAGGCTTATCTTCTGGAGTTAACAATGTTGTTTTTATAATTCGATCACCTTCGCCTCTCACCCATAAGCGACCAAGGGCATTAACGTCTACAGAGATCTCCTCATTTCGGTTAGAAAGGAAATATACATCTTCTTCAAGTTCAAAACGATCTCCTAACTCGGAAGTAAAGATCTTATTACTAAACAAAACATTCGTCTGAAAATGCTCAAATCCATAATCAAATAATGTAATCATATCATTATAAGCATGGTCACTAGAGGGGGCATTTAATGTAACTGCAATTAACTCCATTCCATTCCTCTTTGCAGTTGTAACAAGAGTATAGCCCGACTTTCGCACAAAACCATTTTTCACCCCCGTCGCTCCATCATAATGCCAAAGCAGACGATTATGATTATAAATGACTGTTTCCCAACCTTCTCCAACCCATTCCATCTCTTTTGTACCAACAATCTCTCGAAAGGTTTCATTTTGCATAGCATATTGTGTGATCTTAGCCATGTCATAAGCTGTGGTTGTATGCTCCTCATCATATAGGCCATGAGGATTTGTGAAATTTGTGTCTTGTACTCCAATCTTCTCTTCAATAAAACGATTCATCTTCCTAGAAAAAAGCTCTTCACTTCCTGACATATGCTCTGCGATGGCTGTTCCTGCATCATTGCCAGAATTAATGAGCAACCCTTGTACAAGCTTTAGCAAAGAAACTTGTTCATCTTCTAGTAAATAAACACGTGTCCCTATTACATTTACAGCTTCTTCACTTACCGTAACGGTATCATCGAGGTTCCCTTCTTCTATCGCTACCATTGCCGTTACTATTTTTGTAATACTTGCTGGATACATCTTTTGGTTCATTTCTTGATGAAATAATATTTCTCCTGTTTCAGCGTCCATTAAAATCGCTGTTTCGCTATATAATGACAAGGTTTCGTTCGCAGCTTCTATTGTTTGGGGTCCTTGAATGAGTTGAATTAGGATGACAACAATACAAAGGATGCTTGTCTTAATAGATGTTAGTTTCACATCATCCCTCCAATCGGTAATAATCACAAAGACTAGTATAACTTAAACATATTACAACTCGTTAACACCAATATTACAGTTACCAGTGATTCTTTTTCAAAAAGATAATTGGAAGAAGTTATCTAGTCAGGTTTAATTTTCAAATTGTCGAATTTACTACATATCTAAAGTAACAACGAAACCCCTTATCAGTACTGACTTTTCACCCATTCTTGTACATATCACCTTTCATTCCTATCCAGAAAGGTATAGATTTCCCCACATTTCGTTACATAACTGTAAAGAAAGAGGTTGCTCCCTACTGCTCCATAGCTTGTTGTACTCTGTATTTGTGACTGGAAAAAGTTAGCTACTTCATCTACCCAATTTTTATGCTAGTTTAGTAGAGTACGATTTACCGAGGAGGGCATTAACTTATGAAAAAAATGATTTTTACTATTTGTGCGGCGGCATCTATTTTCTTTATTGGAGGGAATGATACACAGGCTCAATCAGTTACACACTCTGTTGTTGCTGGAGATACCCTTTATAAATTAGGTCAACAATATGGCGTTTCAGCTACTGAAATTCAAAGAGCAAATAACAAATCTTCTTCTATGATTATGGTCGGAGAAAAATTAACTATTCCTGCATCTATTTCAGCAGCAGAAAAAGACCTATTAGCACGATTAGTCCTTGCAGAAGCAGAAGGTGAACCTTATGCAGGGAAAGTAGCAGTAGCAACCGTTGTATTGAACCGTGTTGCTCACAAAGATTTTCCAAATACTGTAACAGAAGTCATTAATGAGGTCTCAAATGGCTACTACGCATTCTCACCAGTACAGAACGGTCGGATTAACCGTGCTGCTGACAGTGAATCGATTCGTGCCGTTAACGAAGCATTAGCGTTCCGTGGACAAGGTGCAGGATCACTATTTTTCTATAATCCAACGATTGCAACAAATCATTGGAATGCTACACGAACAGAAACGATTCGTATTGGTAATCATGTATTCTCAAAATAAATAGTATTGAAACAAGGCTGTCTCAAAGGTTAAAGAACGAACCTTTGGGACAGCCTTTTTAATTATTATAAAATCTTCATCATATATTCTTCGTCTACATACTTTTCATTTATCTTAAGAGCTCTTTTCTCAAACCCATATACTTGAAACCCTATAGATTCATAAAGTTGTTTAGCTTTTTTGTTATGTGCTGCAACGACTAGTTGTAACTGCTCGATTCCTTGAGCTTGCGCTTCCTCCATTACATAAATAAAAAGCTTTTTCCCTAATCCCTGTCCTCTTGCCTCTTCAGCTATAAAAACACTTCCAATTGCTGCCTTATGTTGCATTTTCAATAACTTAGAACGTGAAAGACTTATAATCCCTACAAGCTGGTCGTCTTTTTTGAACAATCCATAAAATACTTCTCCATTTGATAGTTTTGATTCAAAAAAATCAATGGTTTCCCTTACTTCTTCTTCATAGCTTGCAGCAAAGGCTTCTGGCACTTGTTTTAATGCTTGCAATCTAAGCTGTTTAAAGAGGGACGCATCTTTAGTTTGTAACTTTCTTATTTGCACAATGAAGCATCCTTTCTATATAAATAATCTTTATTTTCAATAAAAAACAGGTACTTTCCATCTAAACAAGGAATAAAACTAGTAGTATATTTTCAAGAAAGATGGTGATCCTGATGACGCGAATCTCTCGAACTTCTCGTACAAAAGCCGAACGAGTTCAAGCTGCATATGTAAATCGTTTGACTGAAGTGCATAGTGTGGATCCTATTCAACCAATTATGCGAACAGAACAAACAAAAAATCACACGAGCCATCCAACTGAAAACCATTTGCTTTCATATGAGCGATATTTTCAGACGAAACAACATATAAGAGATGCCTTTAGACACTTTTATAGGCATGAAAAGGATCTATATAACATCGCAAATAATTTAGATGAAACAAGCAAAGAAATCCTAACACATATAGAGAAACTCGTCCACAAATATAACCAAACAATGACAGCCCTTGAATCTTTTGATAAACTGTCTGGAACAAACCATCTCCTTTCAATAGAAGATTTAGTTTTACAGCATAAATGCGACTTAAAAACGATTGGGATAACCGTGCAACATTCTTCTCCATTCCTATCGTTTGATCGAGCACAATTTCTCATTCATTTAGCTAAATCAAAAACAACAACCCTTCAACAAGTAAAAAGTTTTAAGACTTTATTCATGAATAAATACCAATCATTAGCAAGGACAAAAAAATCATTATATCTCAACTATTATGAAAGTTCTCCAATTGAATTAAAAGGCTTAATGATTGAAGAAGAGGGATAACATCTACACCTTATCATCACTTATCAAATAATGAGCAAATTTGTTAAAATATAAGAAATTCATTTAGAAGTAGTCTGTTCAAATAGGGAAAATCACCCCTTTTTGAACAGACTCTAGAAAGGAGGAAAACGATGGATGTTATTGTTTCACACGTAAATTTAGACTTTGATGGATTAGGATCAATGCTAGCTGCTAAAAAACTCCATCCCGGGGCTCATGTTGCTCTTACTGATAAACAGCACCCAACCGTTAAGTCCTACTTAGCAATTTATAGAGATGAACTTGGCTTTTCATCATATACAGAAATAAATTGGCAACATGTTCGTACGTTAATTCTTGTCGATGTTGCCTCATTAAAACGAACTGGTATTCCCATCCCAGACTTGTCTCCACATATACAATTCATTGTTTATGATCACCATGCACCTAAAGAAGGAGATATAATAACAGGAGAACGTCACATAGAACAAGTTGGGGCAACGGTTACGCTTCTAACTGAACAATTACATAATAGAAAGATGACAATCACTCCTTTTGAAGCAACATTATTCGGTTTAGGAATTTATACGGATACAGGGAATTTCACCTATCCACAAACAACGGAAAAAGACCTTTTTATGGCATCAGTGTTAAAGAAGCATAACATGGACATTGCATTGATTGATCGTTTCTCCGAGCAACCATTGTCGCTTGAGGATAGACAGCTTTTTCAAACACTCCTGACTAAAGGCAAGGAACAATATGACACAGGTGTTACACTTTTTCTAACGACACACGAGCAACCAAGCTATCAAAGTGGACTTGCTACCTTAACAAGAAGATTACTTGAATCAACCGATTCTGATGCAGCTATTTCAATTGTTAAAATGAAGGATCATGTGTATATAGTTGCAAGAGCAAGTTCAGAGCGCATTGACCTAAGAAAATTAATGACAGAGCTCGGTGGTGGTGGACATGCACAAGCGGCGTCAGCTACTTTAAAGAGAAAAGATCTTAATGAAGTCATAAAAACTGTTCAGAAATCATTAGCAGTAATTATCAAACCAGCCATTACTGCTGCATACTTTATGGCATCTCCAGTAAAGTCGGTTTCACCATATGACACCATTAATGAGGTTCTTGAACAGATGTATCAATACGGCCATACTGGTTTCCCTGTAGTGAATGATCAAGGACAATTGGTTGGTATCATTTCTCGTCGAGATGTGGATAAAGCAACCCATCATCGACTTGGACATGCCCCTGTAAAAGGATATATGTCTACACAGCCTGTGACTCTCCCTCCAGATGCTTCTTTGGAGGAAATTCAATCAACAATGATGAAACACAACATTGGTCGTATACCAATCTTGTCAAATGATGAAATGGTAGGTATTATATCTAGAACCGATATTATCGAACAATTACATAAGCAGACGAGCAAGTTAAGCAAGCAAACGATTATAGATATGATGAGGAGCCAGTTATCGAAAGACATTTACAAACTTCTTATCGAAATTGGAACGATTGCTGATAGTCAAGGAGTGAAAATTTATTTAATTGGTGGGATTGTTCGTGATTTTATTCTGAATCGAGCAAATGAAGATATCGACTTAGTTATAGAAGGAGACGGAATTGCCTTTGCCAACTTACTATCCGAACGTTTAGGTGGTCAAGTCAAATCACATGAAAAATTCGGTACAGCAACATGGAAAACTACAGAAAACGTTAAAATTGACATTGTCACATGCCGGACTGAATATTACGATGCCCCAGCAGCACTTCCTAATGTACGTGCTTCTAATATTCGAGAAGACCTAAGAAGACGTGACTTTACCATTAATGCGATGGCACTTCAAATTAACAAAAGTCATTTTGGGACATTACTTGACTTTTTTCAAGGTCAGGATGACATTGAGCAAAAGAACATCCGTATCTTGCATACACTAAGTTTTATTGAAGATCCTACAAGGATTATCCGAGCAGTTCGCTTCGCTTTACGCTTTCATTATCAGCTAACAGAGCAAACTTTCACGTTAGCCATCGATGCTGTAGCGATGTTAAAGCAAGTAAGTGCTAAACGTCTATTACGTGAATTCGAGTTACTCGTTAAAGAAGGTTCCATTATTGAAGCTATTAAAATGCTAGATGAGATTGGTGTGTGGACTACCTTACTTGGTCATAGTCCTACAGAGGAAGAGATAATTAAAGTAAATGCTATACTTAACGAAATACAAGATCCATTTTTTCTTTTCCTTACTTTTGCTTATCATCAAAAAGATTGGAAAAGAAAAGTGAAGTTCTTTGCGTTGACAGCTCGACAAAACCAAATCATACAGCAGCTTGAAATCTTGGATGAACACCAAAAAGAGCAACTTACTACGATCGGTTCTATCCATCAACAATTTTACAATTATACTGAAGAGACGATTTTTATTTATACTGTATTAACAAAGAACGAGATGTTGCATACCTATTTAGCGAAAAGAAAGAATGTAAAAGCATTGCTTTCTGGAAGAGATTTAATTGATAGGGGAATTAAGCCTGGTCCTGTTTTTTCTAATATTCTACACCAGTTAACATGCTTGCAACTGGACGATCAAATCAAAACCAAAGGCGAAGCAATTACGTGGCTTGAAACAAATTTTAAATAAATATTTAAAAATGTGGTTTCAATGACTTTTACTAGGGGTACTTAGAAATAGACACCTCAGACTGACAATCACGAGCCAAAGAGGTTGTCTCAAACTTAAGTCAGACTCCCTGAGCACATAAATGTGCTTCTATACACGTGAGCGTACTCATGCTGTACCTCGCGTTAGGGATTAGACTTTAGGAGACAACCTTTTTCAGTGTTTAATATAATTTAGAAAAGCTCGAGCTTTGTTTAAAGAACACTGAAAAAAAAGGTGAAAACCTTCTCCTTTTTTCAGTGTCCTCTTTTAACGATAACCCAATTTTTCAGCTTCAAGTGTAAGTTCCTCACGGAAGTTTGGATGAGCGATTTGAATTAGAGACTCTACTCTTTCTCGGATTGTTTTCCCCCTTAATCTGGCCACACCATATTCTGTGACAACGTAATCAACATCATTTTTTGACGTTGTTACAAGCCCCCCCTTTGCTAAAGCAGGGACAATTTTGGAGATTGTGCCATTTTTGGCTGTTGAATGCAAGCAAATGATTCCCTTCCCACTCCTTGCCATTCTTGCCCCTATGCCAAAATCACCTTGTCCACCTGTGGAAGAATAACTTTTCCCTCCAATCGATTCAGAATTGCACTGTCCTAAAAAGTCCACTTCAATCGTTGCATTAATCGTTACTAGTTGCTCAATTTGTGAAATTACTCTGCTATCATTTGTTTTGTTAACGGGAAACATTTGAACTTGGTTATTATTATGCATAAAGTCATATAACTTCTTGGTTCCAAAAGCAAATGTTGCTGTCATACTTCCTTTTTGTAATGGATTGTTCAAGTTCGATATTGCTCCAGCCTCAAATAATTCAACTACTTTATCTGGAAGCATTTCTGTAAATATTGTTAGGTCTCTATGATCCTTCAAATAGTTCATAATCGCATTAGGTATTGCCCCAAACCCTATTTGAAGAGTATCACCGTTGTTAATCATTTGGGCAACTGTTTCTCCGATAATTTTATCTTCTTTCCGTAAAGGAATATCTGGGGTCACTGGTAATGAGACATGATTTTCAATAAAACCATCTATTTCAGTTATATGAACTCGATTCTCACCAAATGTATATGGCATTTCATTGTTCACTTCTAATATTATTTTTTTCGCTTTTTTAATAAGTGGATAAATATAATCACAATTGGTTCCAAGTGAAAAATAACCATCTTTATCCATAGGAGAAACCGTTGCCATTATGACAATTTCCTTAGCCATTTCTTCAAGAATAGAAGGTACATCTGAAAAATGATTTGGTAAGAGATCAAGCTCTTTCTCGTAAAACCCTCTTCTCTCGTCTTTGTTTAAAAACATGGAGATAATCTTCAGTTTGGATGGTTCGGCGTCAATAACCGGTCGTAATGACAACATTTGAAACAAGCGATTTCCCTTCAATGTTTTATGTGAAGGCAAAGCGCTCATTAAAGCTGGCGGTTCTCCAACAGCCAATGGCACAATAATATCTTCATTCGGTTTTATAAGTAATACTGCTTCTTGAGCAGTGTCCATTCGTTTCCTTTCTAACAATTCTAAACAATGCAACATTTCCTCCAACTCCGTAATATTAATTATTTTTATTTTTCATTCATGAAAAAGTCATTTCAAACGAATAATATTACTATGTTTTCGTTAGTAACAAAGAGGTGTATTATCATATAGTGTTAGCAATCAAGTTTAATCCTATGTCTTACCTAACAATTATCGGAACGTGAGGAGGGCTTCCATTGTCCACCCGAAAAAGTTTAAAGGAGATAAGAAGAAGACGACGCTATCGAAACATTTTGATCTTTTCCTGTCTTACATTCCTTTTGCTTCTTGGTGCGATTGGAACGTACATATTTTCGCAGTATGAAGCTGGAAGAACAGAGACTGAACAAGGAATTATGATGATAACAAACGATAAACCAAAAAGTACGAACAATAAAGTTGATCATACAATTATTAAGGCGAAAGAACCTGAAAATAATGAACCAATTAATGTGCTTTTAGTTGGAATGGACACATCCAAGGATGAAATTGCACGCACAGATACCATCATGGTAGCTCAGTATAACCCAACAAATGGAGAAGCCAAGGTTGCCTCAATTATGCGTGATGCCTATGTAGAAATACCGGGAAAATCAAAAAATAAAATTAATGCTTCTTTTGCTTTTGGGGGAGTGGAACTGCTGCAACAAACGCTCGAACATAACTTCGATCTAAAAATACATTATTATGCTCTCGCTAACTTTGATGGTTTTATTAAATTGGTTGATACAATTGCACCGAATGGGTTAGAAGTCAAGATAGAACGTAAAATGTCAGATCCAAATAATGCAATTAACTTTGAGCCAGGAGCCCAAAGTCTAAACGGGGAAGAGACTTTAAAATATGTTCGTTTTCGTAAAGACCATGAAAATGACTTCGGTCGTGTCAAAAGGCAACAAGAAATATTACAACATCTTAAAAATGAGTTATTTACTATATCAGGTATGACCAAAATTCCAAAACTTATTGGTATGTTGGAGCCTCATTTAGAAACAAATATGCGCACGACCAAAATGCTAAGCTTAGGAAGAGATGTCGTTCTTAATCCTATTGATAATATTGAAACGTTACGTATCCCTATTGAGAATAGTTTTACAGATGCGTATTATAAACATGCTGGAGCCGTCTTAGACATAGATGTTGATACAAACCGTCAAGCAATCACAGAGTTCTTTGATAAAACAGAATAGAATATATAACAAGTAAAACATAAAAAAGGCTGACTACCCAAGGGGCACTGAAAAAGGTGTTTTTCCTTTTTCAATACCCTCTTACTTAATTCCTTTATTGGAATTAAAAGTAGTCGAGCCTTTTTTTATTCAGTATATTCTTTAAACACAAGCGTTGCGTTGTGTCCCCCAAAACCTAAAGAGTTACTTAAGGCAGCTCGTACGCGCTGCTTACGCGCCTCATTAGGAACGTAATCCAAATCACAGTCAGGATCTGGGTTCTCATAGTTAATCGTTGGAGGGATGATACCTTCTTTTATTGCCTTAACTGACAAGATCGCTTCAACAGCCCCTGCAGCCCCTAATAAATGCCCTGTCATTGACTTAGTTGAGCTTACTGCTAATTTATAAGCATGATCGCCAAAAACTGCTTTCGCTGCCATTGTTTCAAATTTATCATTATATGGAGTACTCGTACCATGAGCATTTAAATAATCAATATCTTCAGGTTTTAAACCAGCATCTTCAATGGCTTGCTTCATAGCTCTAGCACCGCCTTCTCCCTCTGGTGCCGGTGCTGTTACGTGATGCGCATCTCCTGTTGCCCCGTAACCAACAATTTCAGCATAAATCGTAGCTCCACGCTTTTTCGCTGATTCTAAACTCTCAATGATTAAAATCCCTGCTCCTTCTCCCATAACAAACCCATCACGATTTGCATCAAACGGTCTTGAAGCAGTTTGAGGATCCTCGCTAGTGGACACAGCTTTTGCTGAACAGAAGCCAGCAACTGCCATATTCGTAATTGGCGCTTCTGATCCTCCAGTAATCATTACATCAGCATCTCCACGCTGAATGACTTTAAATGCATCGCCAATTGAATTCGTACCGGAAGCACAAGCTGTAACAGTACAAGAATTAATTCCTTTTGCTCCAGTTGTAATGGATACCTGACCCGAAGCCATATCTGGAATCATCATTGGAACGAAAAATGGACTAACTCGACGATGTCCTTTCTCTAAAAATTGACGGAAATTCTGTTCGTATGTCTCCATGCCACCAATTCCCGAACCAATCCAAACTCCAACCCTAGGAGCAATATCTTCTGTAATTTCTAAATTTGCATCTTTTAGTGCCATTAATGAAGAAGCAACAGCAAATTGTGTAAACCTGTCCATTTTACGAGCTTCTTTTTTGTCAATAAATTCAGCCGGATCAAAATCACGAATTTCGGCTGCTACTTTCATTGGAAATTCTTCAGCTGGAACTCTTGTTAGTGGACCGACTCCCGATTTCCCAGCTATTGCATTTTCCCAAGTATTTTCAACATTTAAACCGAGGGGCGTTACCGCACCCATCCCAGTGATTACAACACGTCTTTTTTCCAAAGTCATTCTCTCCTTTGCGTAATGGTTATCGTCCCCATCTAATTGCAACAGAGCCCCATACCAGACCAGCTCCAAACCCTACTAAAACAAGTAAATCCCCATCTTTAATCTTACCACTTCTTAACTCATCTACCATAGCCATAGGGATAGAGGCAGAAGATGTATTTCCATATTTATGAACGGTTTTAGACATCTTTTCTACCGGAAGGTCTAATCGCTCTCTAGCCGCTTCCATTATACGAATATTTGCTTGATGTGGTACGAGAAAATCACAGTCCTCTTTTGTTAAACCTGCTTTCTCAAGCACTCGTAGTGATGAATCCCCCATTTGACGCACAGCAAATTTAAATACTTCACGGCCGTTCATTTGTAAATACTTACCTTGTTGATTAATATGCATGGCTCCAGTTCCATCAGCACCTAATTCAAAGGCTAAAATTCCTTTATCTTCAGAAACAGGCCCTAGAACTGCCGCCCCCGCACCATCTCCAAATAAGACTGCAGTATTACGGTCAGTAAAATCTGTAATTTTTGATAATTTTTCCACACCGACAACAAGAATATTCTTATATGCTCCAGTTTCTATAAATTGTTGTCCTGTTGCTAGTCCATAAATAAATCCCGCACATGCTGCACTAATATCCATGGCAGCTGCCTTTTTTGCTCCTAGACGGTGTTGAATTAATGTAGATACCGTCGGAAAGGGCATATCTGGCGTAACAGTTGCCACCAAAATTAAATCTATATCTTCAGCTGAAACTCCAGCATGTTCTAATGCATCCTTAGCTGCAAAATAAGCCATATCCGAACTATCAACATCTTTAGGCGCAAAACGTCTTTCTTCAATTCCTGTTCTCGTTCGAATCCATTCATCATTTGTATCTATTTTCTTTTCAAAATCAGCATTTGTGACAAGCTCTTCTCCAATGTAGCTTCCCATACCTAAAATTCCTGCTTTTGTCATCTTACTCAATCCCCTTTCGCGAAGCACACGACCTTTTGGGTAATTATTAGTACCTGATCCTAATTTTACAGTAAGAAAAGAAATATGTCTACAAGCCGATACCCCAAAAGGTCGATTTTTACCTTTTGGGGTATCGGCGATGTAATGTGCGGAGCCGCTGCTTTGTTTTAAGCCTAAAGGAGCGCCCTTCTCCTTTAGGCGCGCAGCGTGCGGAGCCATTGCAAACATGTTCGCTCTCTTCTCGTTAAT
>NZ_JAKRYL010000025.1 GCF_023555415.1 Halalkalibacter alkaliphilus
GGACTAGGTTCTGGAGTTGGCTCAGGACTAGGTTCTGGAGTTGGCTCAGGACTAGGTTCTGGAGACGGCTCAGGACTAGGTTCTGGAGACGGCTCAGGACTAGGTTCTGGAGACGGCTCAGGACTAGGTTCTGGAGACGGCTCAGGACTAGGCTCAGGACTAGGCTCAGGACTAGGTTCTGGAGCTGGCTCAGGGTTAGGTTCTGGAGTTGGCTCAGGATTAGGTTCCGGAGATGGCTCCACTGGTTTAAACGAATCATCTAACACACGTGATAAAAAGACAGAGAATTGGGCTCGTGTTGTAGGGTTGTAAGCTCGGAATGTATTATCGGCAGAATATCCAGTTGTAATATGATTACCTGCTAGGATTTTAATTTCCGTGTAAAAGGTATGAGTCGGTTGAATATCTGAAAACTCCTGATCCCATTCACCTGCTAGATCAAATGCTCTTTGAAGAATAGCGGCCATTTGACCACGAGTCATCTTACTATTGGGCCTGAAATATCCATTATTTCCGTTCATAATCCCTTCATCAGCAATCGCTGCTATCACCTCATAAGCATGAAAGTTTTTTGAGATATCTTTGAAGTTTGGATTTGGGCGATCTTTTAATTCTAAGTTTAGTGCATTAGCGATCATTATTGCTGCTTGTGCTCTCGTTACTTCATTGCTCGGTCTAAATGTGCCGTCATTATAACCTTTAATAATAGACTGCCCCGCTAAAAATGAAATTTCTTCATTTGCCCAGTAATTACTTTTCACATCTTTAAATTTGGGCGTTTCTGCAAAAGCTTGAGTTGATATTAAGAAGAAGGCCAACAAACATACAGCTGCGATTCTAAGACTTTTCAAGTAAAAAACCTCCTAATATTAGTATATTTACTCTATCAAATATACCACTTTTTCATAGACTTACAATTATTTCTATTGGGATTTCTTGTATAAATGGTGAACGTTTTTTGGGGGGAGAATAAATCCGTTTTTTGTAGTATATACGGAGCTTTTACAGTGCAATCTGGGGTAATAGAAAGAGGAAGGGTGTTTGTTGAAATCGTAGGTGTATGGAAGCGTTGGATTCAGATACTCTACGATACGGCATGATAATTTGAAAAACGTGACTTTTTTATGCGGCCTGCGTCTAAGGAATAAGGTCATAAATGCTTGGAGGAAGAAACTTGTCCAATGTGAAACAACACGTGTACAGAAGGTACTCACAGTATAGCAATACTTTTAGTTATATTTTATTAATGATCATGAGCAACAACAACTAGCTGAGGACCTGACCCATGAAACGTATTTAAAAGCCTATAAAAGATATTACTCTTTCAAAGGGGATTCTAGTTCAAAGACATGGTTGTTTTCCATTGCCCGTAATACAACCATTGGCTATTTTCGAAAACGATAACCCGGCAATTATCTTAAAGAGTTATTTAGCTTAAGAAATGAGAAGAGTCCTTTACCAGATGAGATCGTTGAAGTAAAGGAAAGCTCAAAAGAATTATTTCATGCTTTGGAATAGCGTGCCTGTCACTCCCTTAGGAAAGGGGGTATTAAAAAATGATGAAACGGGCAGAGCATTATCCATGGAGTAGTGACTATTGGTATATGTACCCAGAAGCAATACAACCGCGGCTTATGAAGGTAGAAGCGAACCTTGAGTATTACGTAGGAACCTTGGAGGAGAGGAGGAGGCTGTATTGTGAAACGATGAGGGGAATGTGAACTTTAAACCAGCCATTGAAATTTGGTGTAATCCGGGATGAAGTTGAATGCCCCCAAACGTATACTAGGTTCAAATCAGTTCCCTAGTGTTCTTGATTGTGGATTAAATAAAAACCCAGCTTCTTAAAAATAAACTGTTATCACGTAAAGGTGGATAACCTTCTATTTATACAGAGGCTTATCCACCATTTGCAAGAAATACACAGACAGCCCTAAAGGATTATTGATATCAATGCATAGATATCCACATCTAGGGTAGAGGGAGCTGTCTGTAAGCCCTGGAATCCATTTCTCAAATATGAATAAGGGCGTGTTTAGATCAAGCAACCTAAACACGCTCCTTTTTATGATGATTTACTCTGTTTAAGGATGCGTAAATTTGTTCAATATCTGTGAGTGTTAGTTCAAATAAGTGCTTGTCTTCACTTTTGTAGATCCCTACGTTAATAAGCTTTTTAATCAGTTTCTCTTTACGAGCTTCTACTTGTTTTCGCAATTCTCCCATTGCTATCATCTCCTCTAATTAATCGAGCAGCTTCCCATTCATTCAGTTTGCTCGGTTACTTTTTGTCTTTGTGACGAAAAAAACAAGTATCATCCGTATTATAGCCAACAATTGGCATTCCAAAACTGATTTTTCATATGTTACAGGAATTTACATATTGAGAATAGAAGCAGGCGTAATTCACTTGAGGATTTTTGTCAGTTTTCTTTATTTTCTTAAATAAATGTTAACAATTTAAGGAGTGGAAGATGGGGTGATTCTGTTGAAAGGTTTTTTATAGAAGTTGCACGCAATTGCGTGCCTGTCACTTCTTTATAATGGCTTGAGGAATAGCCAAACTTATAGATGAAATTTTTGTATTGGCTTCATTATTATTATCATAATGAATAGTTAATAAGTTAGTAAGGCGTCGCAGGGTGGATAACAGCAGAAAGGTTAGCTACAGGACCAAGTGCGTGTTCATTCATTAAAGTAGCAGCAGTTATAGGTGGTAATGAGGTTAAAAAGAGTTTTCTTTTTAGTTTATCAACAGTTTTTCTAGGTTTGCTTTTTCTTCTTATAAACATTTAAATCAGTCCAATCTCATTTTTAAGAGTTAAAATTCTAACAAAGTATCATAGAAGTACTTTGTTAGAATTTTATTATTATTAAGTGCTTTATTGATGTTCAAAACAATAGATTTTACCGTTAAATTTTTTATTTGATAAACAATATGTCTTAACTTTATCTGAAACAGGTTTATTACATATTGAACAAGTGAAGCGAGGGGTTGTGCTTTTTACTGATGCATTTGTATTTAGTAGACGTTTATGTTCTTCTCTAACCGAAAAATCAATAATATTTGCGTTCGAGAAAGCATTGTAAATTGTTGAGATATCCCTTTCAGTTAGGAGAGGTTCTTTGTGATATTTCATTACCGAGATCTTCCGATGAATGAACTCTGACAACTCGATGTCATATACTATAATTTCGTTGGAGGCTATCTTACGGTAATCTATGTCTACTTTAAAAGTGCAGCGTTTTGTAAAAGAAACCATGGAAATAAATAAATTAGGGTCCTTTTCATGAATAATTGAAGCTAGTGCTTTGATATACCCGTAGTTTTGTACAAAAGGGTTCATCATTTTAAATTTCCCATTAACCAACCATGTTTTTCGCTCTTTCCCGCCATAGATGGTTCCTTGATAGTTCTTGGTTTCAATGACAAAGATACCGTATGGAGTTAAAACAACATGGTCAATTTGCGAAAATCCAGACTTTGCTTTGGGATTTGTCACTAGGAGATCACTTAAGTAACAACAATCCTTTGGAAGCTGATCTAGTTGAATATCAATCTTATATTCACCTATTTCACCTTTTCTGTTAGCAATCTGTTCACTTGTCTTTTTTGGTTTTGATGAGGTTTTATTAGCTTGTTTAGGTGTGGTCTCGTTCTTTTTCTTTAAAAAGTTTAGTAATAATAACATAACTTTCTCCTTGTTGGCTGGTTATACCAATATTGTAACTTTTTATGAATAATTTAACTATACATAGTTGCAAGTGTAATAGATTAAAAGGATGTAAGGGTGATTAGTACGAGACCTAAAGGACACACTTAGAAGAAGATTCAACTGCTTAATGAGTGCAAATAAAGGAGGACGTTACCGTTCTCTTTTAGACTTTACTGTTAAACGCTTCAACTTCAAACTTATCCAACCAGCTAACAAACTCCCTCTGTTCGAAAGACAAACGAATTCCCATAGGCAACATCGCAATAAGTACCCCATAAAAATATTGCATAAAACTCGTCTTAATCTGCTTCCGCTTGTGTTTGTAAACGGTTTGTTTAAAAGCTTGAATAATAATATCTAGATAATTCTCTATAGGATCGTTATATTCTCTTGCCTTGTAAGCAATCTTAGCACGGTCCCATAGGGCACAAATCTCCCTAGCGTGAGGGAAGAATGGTTTGGCAGCTTTTACAAAAGAAGTTGGAATAGAAGACGGAACAAAAGTATGGTCAAGTGATTCAAACGTTTCGTTACGTAGATCTTTATCTTTTAATTTTTTAGATTTAAGTAATAGAGCTTCGGAATGGTTTTTGATAGGCTCAGAGCTTGGAGTAGTAGGGGTTTGTGGCAATTGGCAATGCGTCAATTGATTGTCCCTCGATACGTCAACGCGATGAAACACATAGACATTATGAGATTTCCCGCCTTTTTTTCGAAAGGTGTTGTAGCTAGTCAATAGTCCGAGTTTTCTCCCTTTACGAAGCATTCGTTCAAAGGTAGTGCGGGAGATTGGATGGCCTGAAGCATTGGTCGCTTCTAGAAGCTTAC
This sequence comes from Halalkalibacter alkaliphilus, assembly GCF_023555415.1. Classification (GTDB taxonomy): domain Bacteria; phylum Bacillota; class Bacilli; order Bacillales; family Bacillaceae_D; genus Halalkalibacter; species Halalkalibacter alkaliphilus. Next base: position 4,545 of record NZ_JAKRYL010000025.1, read on the forward strand.
ATATTTTTGCGTTACAAATGCCGTGAAGTTTCACACTATATCGAACAAGCGTGAGAAGAGCTATATGCTCTCCTTCCGTGAAAGAATCTCCATGTAGGTGTAGGAAGTTTCTAATAGAATCGTTGAATTCTTTTACCGTTTGGAATTGACTTAAATGTGCAAATTGTTGAATATGACCTGATTGCATAATAATTGCCTCCTTGGTGAGCCTGTCATGTAGCCATGACAGGACTGGTTAGTGTTGAGTTTGGTTTATTCGAAATGAGAGGAACGAATTTTATAATGGGAGAAACGGACAATACAGTAAGAAGTGCGCTGCAGTTGTTTTTCGAGGGAGTGATAGGAAATGTCGAGTTCGAGCTGTTTGTGATGGTGAAATAGAATGATCGATTGAGAATGGCTTTTAGGATTGCGCTTGATAGATTTGATGTGGTGATAGAAGATCCAGCTACACTCATGGAGTGTCGGTGAGTGGGTGGGGAAGGCGTAAATATGCTCGTTTGGATTAATTGGGATAGGGATTTTGCTTTGGATGCCTGTTTTGTGAATCACAGAGGCTTTGCGACCATTGAAGTCAGCCCCTCCTTCGAGGCATCCAGCTTTAATGAGTTGCATGGGAGTCTTTTGAATGTAATAGATTCGATCGCGTTCCCAGACGATGGAGTAGTAGTCTGTATGGGTAGCGGAGAAAATAGCGGTCGTGTCTTGGGTAATTTCGTAGTCAGGGAGAATGGTTATGGACATGGAGAGGCTCCTTTTCGGGGGGATGGGTTGGAGATAAAAAAAGAGGGGCTAATTAGAAGGTAGTGAAGACTCTAGGTGGGAGTGACTACTTAAAGGGTGAGTTCGTTAATCAATGGGGTTAATTTCTTTCAGGAAATGTGTAACAGCGTCTGGAACATCTTCATATAGGCTGTTTGACATTCTAATATCGAGGGCACAACATAATTTTAAGAGAATGAAGTGAGACATTGTGACTTCTCCTCGTTCGATTTGTCCAAGGTAGGAGTAGTCAAGGTTAGCTTTTGCCGCTAATGTTAAACGCGACATGCCTTGCATATTACGAATACCTGAAATGTTTTTTCCGATGGTTTTGTTTGCGAGTTCTTCTAAATCATTTGCTTTTTGTTTATCTATTTCTTCCACTGCTCTAGCCCCTTTTAAGACTATAATCAGTCATGAAGGAGATTCGATCGACGGGCTATCGACATTAATTTAGGAATTGTTGGGAAATGGTGGAGGTTTTTTTTGGGGAGTGGGGATGGGACGGGGGGACAGGTCCCTTGTCCCCCGGTCCCTTGTCCCGCGAGCGGGATTAGGCACCTGATCTAGAGGTAGCATGATTTCGTAATTTCTTTAAGGCTCCTTTTTTCCAGGAGCGAACCGTCGGGGTGGAGACGTTATAATGGCTAGCAATCTCGGCTGTTTTCTTTTGTTTATTAATGGATTCTATGACCCAAGTTTTTTCTCTTTCACTTAAACCATCCAAATAACCTTCGAGTAATTCTGATTCAAGGGGAACCGTCTCATTGTTGGTAGGAACAGTTTCTAGCAACTCATCTCCTGTAAAGGAATGGCGCTCACTATATTTGCTTTCTTTTCTTAGGGCGACCATCATTCTACCGCGAATATAGGAAATGGCATAAGTAGAGAAGTTCCCTTTTTCGGGATTGAAATTTCGATAGGCATCCCAGAGGGCGAGGCAGCCGACTTGATAGAATTCATCGTGGTCTTTGTAAATGCGCAGCATAACTAGTTGCTTTTTGATCGCAGGCTGAAAATTCTTAAGGACTTCCTCAAACGATGGTTGATTCATATTCACATTTCTATCCTTTTTGAAAACGCGTTTTCTCGATTATTCCGCCGGTATGTTTAGCATAAATGGATGTTGAAAGAGCGTCATATTGTGAATAGTGCATTTTCAAGGAAGGAGAGGAGGAGATTTTGGGATTTTGTCTTAGGTCATTTTGTGAAAAACGAACACAGGTAAGGGGAGAGTTTTGCAAAATGGTTGTTTTAGCTCGACAAGTGCTAGTGTTCGAATTTAATGGTATACGTAGTTCTTAATCTTTTATGTTTAGTTTTACATAAAAAAGCTTTTTGTTGTCTTAAGCGCCTGGTGACCTGGTGAATCGGTGGTAGGAAGATCATTCAATATTCGACGGTGGTACCTTCCGTACCCGTACTACAAAACAATAAGAAGTGGTCCAACCTTAGATAATTAAGTACAATAGTTTATATATAGCAAATTTATTAATCCTCTTACAAAAAAGACCTAGAATGATGAAGGGCGAAGAAAGGAAAATGAATGAAAGTTAATCGTAAAGATATTAAGATTGATGTTGTTCATATTCAAACGAGATTATTTCTTATTTTGGAATATATCTGCATTAGTGTGGCGTTATTGATTTTAGGTAACGGGATTTTGACATTTTTAAGAAGAACGCTAAGTGATACTTTCTTACCGGTTTTGAATTTTGAATGGGTGAAGTGGGGAATCTATGTAACTGTTGGAATAATAGGGATACTCGCATTAAGTACGTTTGTGATGACCAGTCTGACAGTGGTTCGGGTTAAGTCGGATCGTCTTCTTTCATCAGTTGATTATCTTATTTTTATTTTTTCCCTTGTGATTATCACGAATTATTTCCTGGTTGATGGTCCCTATACTTTTTGGACTGGACGATTATTGTCAGATTTATTTGATATGGCTATGATTCTATCTTGTATCTACATATCTTTTATATGTGTTTTGTTCGTTATTAGGCATAACTCTAGTAAAAAGACGAATGATGAAAGAGGTAAGGAAGGGAAAGTCGATCGTGATTCAGGCTTACCAATCGAATCAAAAGTAGAGGATCAGCTAAACAGATCGGAATTTGCTGAAAAATTAGGGTGCGTCTTAGAATCACACGATTACAAAACGAGTCTAACGATAGGTCTACTAGGTGATTGGGGGACTGGGAAAAGCTCCATATATAATATGGCAAAGGAATATTTACAGGATGCGGAATCAAAAAGTGTATTTGTTGAATTTAAACCATGGTATTTCGGAAAAGACAATCATGATATCATTCGTATATTTTTGTATCAGCTCTTGGAAGAACTCAAAAAGTCAAAAGGGTATAACCCTCAAATAGGTAGAGCTATTCAGAAGTATGCAGATGTCGTATCTACTGTAAGCATCCAAAGTCAAGGTACGACTTTTTCGATTAAAGAGGTCATTCGAAAGGCATTACCAGGTGAAGAAGTCTTAAGTTTAGATCAGTTAAAAGAGGAAATCGAAAGCTTATTGTTAAACTATCCCCAAAAAATCATTATCTATATTGATGATATTGATCGATTAGAAGGCTCTGAGGTACGTATGATCTTTAAGCTCGTACGATTAATCGCAGACTTTCCCAACGTTACCTACATCTTAGCGTTAGATGAAGAAATCGTAATTAAATCATTAGCGTCTATTTATCAAGGCGAAGAAGGAACCAGTTCGAAGGATGCCAAGAATTATATAGAAAAGTTTATTCAAGTGCCGATCTATCTACCAAAACCAGACAACAGGGAATTAAGCGCGTTTTACTCTGATCAACTTAAAAGTGTTCTTAAGAAAAATAACATTGAGCATTATTATGATATACAGATCATTGAAAGTTTAGTGAACGCCCAATTTTCGATTAGACGTTTTTATCGGTATAAAAACTTAATTAAATTTTATTTACCCTTCTTGAAAGATGAAGTCAACCCTACAGATTTACTTTATCTACTAATGATCCAAACTAGTTCATCAGACTTATACAATTTTATTTATGATCATAAAATAGTACTTTTAGATAGCAATACTGACATCCCAAAAGAAGTCATGAACAGCTTTAATGAAATTGAGACAAAAGGCAGGTATAGAGAGATTCTACTAACGCTATTTCCACTTGCTACACGATTATTTAACGACAAAGACCAAGCTAAGAAAATGAAGGTTAGTGAGAAAGAGAATTTGGAGAGAGATAAAAGAATTTGTACATATAAGTTCTTTGATCAATATTTTATGTATACGAACCCAAAGGAATCCCTCTCACAGATTGAGCTAAGTAGACTGATCAATATAGTGAACGAAAAAGAGTTGGCGCCAATAAAACAAAGCTATATGGACTTTATTGAAAAGTATGGTGCTAATGAAGTTAGTAGTAAGCTTCAGCTTAGACTTTCAGAACTAAATTCTTCTGAAGTTGTTTTATTAAAAGCTCTGACGGAAGTGTATACATCGACATACAAACGAAATAGTAGTTTGGATGAAAACAATTCTATTGTATCGTTAGCTAAAACCATTTCTAGGACTATGCACTTTGAAGGTTACATTTTCGAAGAATCGTATTGGGAAGGCTGTAACATTCTCATCATAATTGAGATCCATAAATACTTAAAAAGAACAGGCCTAAATGAAGAAGGATTAGCTGAAATTGAAAATGCAATTAATAACGCATTTTTAAAAGTTGCACATGAAAGCTTCTTTAACAGCTTTAGTTATACGGACTCTATTAACTTAATGCGAGAATGGTTTACCTATTGGCCAGAAGATATGATAAAAGGAACAGTCGATAAGTGGATACAATCAGAAGACGATTTGGAGCAAGTGTTAGAATACACATTTTATGACAAGTATGAAACAGTTTTGAAGAATCATGAATCGTTGATCAGTTCATTTATTGATTCAACTCGCTATTTAACAAGTGAAAGGATTCGACATTACTTTGAGTGTAAGTCACCATCGACAGTACACGAGTTGGATGAGTTCATAGCAAGAACTAATAAACGAAATATAGGAACGTTTGTGTTTGCTGTCAATAACCTCTATCCGTTTATTTCCAAAAACCTTTATGAAATGTATTCTTTAAGTAGTGCAGAATCCTACTATTCTTATATCCAACTTAAATCGTACGTAGAAATAGGTGCTAACTTGATCTGTAAATTTGGGGATTCCAAACAAAAAGAGAACATTGAAAATGCTCTAAAATTAATAGCAGATTTTAACGAAATGTTTAAACAAGAGCAGGAAGACCGTGATGAGGCGCTAAGAATGATGCACGAGGAGAGGGAAGTAGAGAGTTGATTGTTAGGCAACGCTGTGAAACAGTATATCCCGCGGGATTACTTGATGCTGAATTTATCTAAGGAATGTTTTCTAGTAAATAGGGGCGTAAGAGAAAAGATTGGTGGTAGAACGATGAGGACTCGCTTTATAAGTCTCATCAAACTAAAATCCCAAGCAAAAAACTTTGGGAGAAGGCAAATGCTCAAAAGAATATTGGCATCTTTCGTATAGTTTTAAATTAAATTACATATTCAAAATCTTCTTGTACGAATTGGATTACTCAATCTAACCCAACTATATTACCCTCTTCATTTTAAACACACTAACTTATCGAACTGTCGTATAGGAACCTTAACGTTCGGTGGTTCGTGGGGACGGAGGCTAGAAGCCTCCTCCTACTCGATTTTATTATGTAATCTCCCTTATCATATTTAATCTAATGAAGTGAGGGGATATAATCAATTTTAATCTGTTTTAACCACTTAACTGACTTCATGATTACTCATTGTATCTGAAAATAGTCCCTTTTTCTCAACATGTTTGAAAAATTTATTTGCATAACTTGAGTTCCAAGTATATGTAAATGGTGTATTATTAGTTACACCTTCAATTGAAATGGTCTTAAGTTTTGCCTCTGTTGCTGTACCGATAGAGAAACCACCTGCAACATGTTGAGACATTCCTATAAATTCTCCAGTACCCTCACTTCCGGTAGCAATATTTTCTATATCACTAATTGGAAATTTAAATAGTTTCTTTTTTTCAAAATAATAGATTGATTGACTAGTAATACCTAATAGCCCAAATGAAAAACGATGACCTGATTTTCCAGCTTCTATAACTAGTGTTGGTACTTCACCTGACTCTGTAGTAATTTTTTCTTTAAATTTCTTTCTTCTAAGAAAAAGAATATAGTCCCAACCTATCGTTATACCTAAAATAGACAGTATTTGGTATAAATTTAGAAGGGTAAATCCCATCCCAGCAGAAAAAGCAAGGGAAAGTTGAAGCGTTAATAATAATAATTGGACTATTCCTCCAAAATACCTAATAAACCTTAGTCCTCTTGTGCTCATAAAATCCTCCCTAAATAATTAGTAATTCAAAATGCAATGACTATAGTACTAAAAAACTTAAAATAAATCAACCAATATGAGGATATTAAGAGATTTATTGGAATCACCTTGAGGTATTTACATAAGGAAACCTTTGAAAAGGCTTATGATGCTGTTGGTTATATAGTAGAAGGCAGAATACAACTTCTCACTTCGGCACTACCCTACCTCACTATTGTTATTTTGATAGTATGGTTGTAGGATAATAGTATTGTTAATAATGTTAGATGAGGGAAAATATGGGGTTAAAGTGAGGAGAGGATTTAGGAATGAAACAGATTCGGCTGTCTCACTTGATTGGTTTACTATTTATTTCGTTACTGTTTGGTTGCCAATCAGTCGAAGACGTAACTAGCGAAGAAAATGATAGTTCAGAAGAGATAATACAAGAGGATTGGGTGTTTCATGGTACGAAAACGAATTATACCCTTTCTGGTGGAGTGATAGAAGATGGAATTCTTTATATAGGGGATTATAATAAATACTTTTATGCTTTGGAACAAGACTCAGGAAATGTTATATGGAACTTTGAAAGTCACACAATAAACCCGTTTCGACCAGTATTAGCAGGGGAACTTGTCTTGTTTGCTAATTACGGGGGACGTTTATATGCGTTGAACAAGAACAATGGTGAACTTGTTTGGGATTTTCAAACGGAGACCGGGATGAGCAATCAATACAAAAGGGCAAGACAAAAGTAGAACGCTATGAACAAGGCGTTCTACTTTTTTTATAAATGCACGGTTAAATGATTAAAACTTGAGACAATATCTAGCCGTATCCAATGCATTAGTTAATTCGTAATTTGATTGTTTATAGTAATTAAAGTGATCCCAGTTGTTTACGACACTTTGAAAATTGTATTTTGTATCCTCTATTTCAATACGGCATATTTTGTTTACAGATACAACTTTGTCGTTCTTACCGAATATATAATCCCCAACTAAAGAAAAGTACTTGCTATACACATTTGCGATATTGTCTCCATTGTTCAGCTTGTTTAGAAATTCAGACTTATGGTTTAAGTCAAGTAGCCCCTTTGCATCTTTGTATTTAGTAGCAATGATTTGCTCTGGGATAAAATTTATCTTATGTCTGAATAAATAGAGCAATCCTCTTAGTTTATGTATGGCGGTGTAAAATACTCCGCCATTTGGAGTGCCAGCCATTACAATCGTCTCTACTTGGGCACTTTCGTTAACTAGTGCAGAGCGTGAAACTAACCCTCCCATACTATGCGAGAAAATATGAACATCTTGGTTATACAGTTTTCTTAAGTTCTCAACCTCAGTAGTAAGTGCTTTGCCGTTGTTTGCTATATGCTCCGTAACAGAAGGGTAGTTAAAGCCAAAAATATTGAAATCATTTTTTAAATAATCATATAAGCCAACGTAGTTATTGCCAACTTTCCCGCCAATTCCATGAACGATAATAGCTGTTTTTTTCTCATTGTTAATGAGACTCTTAGCATCTTCTAATGAGAGCAGTGTTGGATCAGGAGTAGTGCTATCTAAATGTGAGATGTACGACAGACCATAATCATCGGTTTCTTGTTTCTTAGACGGAGTATTAATTAACACTTTGAATAACAGCAAATCTACAACATCATTTTTTGAAAAAGAAAAATGTTTATCCTGATTCATAAAGCTTAGTACTTCTTTGTTACCTTCATAATGCTTAAAGAGCAGCAATTCGCTTATATACTTTTTGCTAAAATTCAAGTTGAAGAATTCTTTAATATATCTTTTATCTACGACAAAGGCCAGTTCACTTTTATCTACTAATACTTCTATCTCTACCGTGTCTTTTGTATATATGTTTTTACTGATTTGAATTTCATAGGCATCACTAAATTGAGCTTGCTCTTGATCTAGCGGCATTTGGTCATTGTTAATAGTATATTCAGAGATCCTCACTTCATCCATATTATCAACTACATCATGATTTATCTTTACATTTATGTTTTGTAAGTTCATTTCATCACTCCCTTGGTTTCACTAAATATATTATATTACCACTATTTGGTATATGTAAATCGACGTAATTCTTACTAGATAAGCCAGTTCACTTGCTGAGGAAGGCCGGTAATATACTACAACCTTAGGTAAATAAGGTTGACCAAAAGAGATAATAGTTTATTAGAAATTATCTGGAAATAAATAAAACTATAACAATAAAATGGTATAATATACCTAATATTCAGCATATAACTTATTATGGAACATAAGTTAGCGGTAAAAAGGGGGAGTTTTGTGATATTACGAAGAAATCTACTAAACATTTTTATGACGATTAGTTTAGTAAGCATTCTAGTGGCTTGTGGGCCGAAAAATGACACGGTTTTAAATGCAGCAGGAACTTTTATGGAAGGGGCAACTGAGGGCGATTTTGAAAAAATTGATAACGTAAATGTGGCTAATGAAGTTGATTTTCAAACTGATTACATACTTTCACTTGCAAATGAGGAAAACAAAGTTGGGTTATCAAATTCCGATTATACGATAGAAGAAGTTGGTCATTTAGAGGTGCTTGTGACCTTTCATGATGAATCAATAACTCCTTGGACATTGCAATTCCAACAACGGAGTGGAGGTTATTATTTTGAAAGTCTAGCTCATGCACACGATAATGACAAGGCTTCAATTACTGGGGAAAAAATAGAGTCACAATCAACAATAGAGGTTGTAGATTTAGTCGTTGGTGCTTCTAATACTCCTCACGCTGAAATATTAGAAGCAGCAGCAGGCATCCTTTTGGAGGAAGATATTAATATTGAGATTGTTGTATTTGATGACTATATTTTGCCCAATAAGGCACTTGCAAATATGGAACTAGATGCGAATTATTTCCAACATAATATTTATTTAAACGTTCAGAATGACCGGTACGATTATGATTTTGTTAACGCTGGCGGAATTCACATCGAACCCATTGGAGTATACTCAAAAACCTATACAAGTATAGATGAACTCCCTGATGGAGCTGAGATTATTATCAGTGGCAGCATCACTGAGCAGGGACGTATGTTAGCTACGCTTCAAGATTTAAACCTTATTTCACTAAGAGCAGATGCGGGAATATATGCTACTGTGGATGATATTACAGAAAACCCAAGAAACATTATTATTGATAATAGTCTAGAATCAGCTTTATTAGCAGAAGCATATTTAAATGGGGAAGGTGACGCCGTACTAATTCCTCCAAACTTAGCACTAGAGGCTGGGTTGAACCCAATGGAAGATGCAATGATTCTTGAAAAAGGAGACGTAAGTAATCCTTATGTTCATATCATTGCCGTTCGTGCTAAAGATGAAACTCGTCCAGAAATTCAAACACTAGTAGAAGTGTTAAACTCTAGTGCTATACGTGAATTTATATTAGAAACTTGGCAGGGTGGAGTAGTTCCTGCTGAATAGTAGAGTTTCGTTATCTGTTGAAGAAGTGTACTGTTTGATCTTTATGTACTTTTATCTAAACCAATCTGACCACAGCTGCTCATCAGGCTGCAAATAGTATTCTGTTTATAAAGTAGACCTGTCTATGCTTAAATTCATGAGAAAAAAGCTGTTGTAGATATTTTCTCAACAGCTTTCATGCTCATTGACTATGGTGCTATCACCAGAATTTCATCACGATTAAAGTGATAAACATCACGTCTAATCTAATGCTGTGATTATTTCTTTCCAATGTCTACAAATTCCGTATTTGTTAAGTCATAATCCTCTTCTTTAAGTACGTCCTCAAATGGACCTCCCTCTGCAATAACAGGGTTTAAAGAGCGCTCTTTGCGTATATAGTGATCATATACTCTCATACTTCCAGATTCGCTATAGGAATGTAATAACTCTTCTTTTATCTCTTCGGAATATTCCTCTAATAATGGGTTGTCGATCCTGAAAGTAATTTGTTTATAAGCATGATGTTCATCTGGCGTCCACGTGAAGCTCCCATCTTTTGTATAAAAGATGCGTTCGAAAAAATCCTGACTAAAAGTGATAAGAAATTAACATTTTTTTGTTAATAATTGTTAAAAAAAGAGGAGTTTTTTGTGAAGTGTAGTATATATATATTATTGCGATTTGAAAAAATTTTAGGCTGCGGGAGTATGTAACAATAGGATTTAAAACGAATAAAGGAGAGCATGGTGGCATACCTGTTCCCTTTTTTTATGCCTGTCCTAACCAATTTTTTCTCTTGTCGATAGTGAGAAGGAGGAATATATGTAAAATGAAGAAGTTTTTTTTCTTGAAATTAATCCTTGTATTTATGGTAGCTTGTTCTCAGATGACTACAGCTGAACAAGTGGATGAAAAGTTGAAGCTTGGTAACAAGTATCTATTGGAGGAAAATTACGAGGAAGCGATATTAGCTTATGAAGAAGCAATCGAGATTGATCCTCGTTCGGTCGATGCTTATTTAGGTTTGGTTGATATATACATAGCTTTAGAGGAAGATGATTTAATTGTAACAACGTTGAAGGATGGGATAGATTCAGTTGAGGAAACCAATGTCTTACGTGAAGAGTTAGCCGATCATTATGTAGATAGAGAGATGCTGTCAGAAGCAATAGATGTATATTTGGAAATAGTAGACTCTGATTTAGATAATAGGGCGGCAATAGATGAGGTTATTGATTTATACCAAGCGATAGATGATATCGATAGCTTACAAGATTTTTTGGGAAGACTTTATGAACAAACAGGTGATGAAACGTATCAGCGATTATTAGAAGACCTATCTTTTATTACGGCGGGTGAGCTTCTGTCTGAATTTGACCCAAGTTCTGCTAGGTTTCAAACAACGATGAAGGATCGTTACAGCAATGAATATAATATTTTTATTTATTCAGAGGATGAGAATGTATCTACGCTAGAGCACCTTTCTTTTCTAGGTGATGAAGGGGATACTGTACTAACTGGTGATTACCGAGTTGTGATTCAAAATGAGGCTGGAGACTTTTATCTTCAAGATATTGTTTTAGAGAACAAAACGATTAATACAAATGGACATATGCCTTACGTTGTTGAGAACAGCCCGGACCTGTTAGTTTTTTCTTGGGTTGAAAGACAAGATGTTAATATAGTTGATGTTTATGTCCTGACTAGTGAAGGGTTAGCAAAGGTACATGAGCTGGTTGCTGTTACGCCAAAATTAAAATTGGTAGAAACTAATCAGCTTCAATCCTTGTATTATGATAGAGAGAATGCACTTTGGACGTTTACTACGGTGCAGGTAGATATTCAAAATGTAAGTGTGGAAACGGTAGAAGAGCAAGAATTTAGTCTAGAAGAAGGCCGACCATTACATGAGTTATTTTCTTCAACAGATGACTATGTAATTGTAGGTGATGAGACGCTACAATACACGACTCATTATACTGAGGTAGAGTTAAAGGAAGACGATTTAGTCGATGAGGTAACTCAATATTTATTAGAGTTAAAGGAATACGCTAGTAAGGGAACGCTTGGTGAAGGCATGGCAACGGTTGGTGTATCAGCGGAGGAATTAGTAAGCATATTAGGGGAACCTAGAGAAATAATGGGTTACTCAGGAACGGAATTATATTCATATGAACACGCCGATTATCCAATGTCCTATAGAGACGGGGTACACGTACTATCAATCTATCAATACAAACACCAAATTGAATCCATTACCCAAAAACAAATTATAGAAGTGTTGGGGCCACCTGATGATCGTGGAGAGGATTTTAATATTTTGATGGGCTACTACATCAATTACACTGTTGGAGACCACGCGTTACAATTTATTTTTGATGATAATGGTGATCATTCTTTGGCTAGACAAATTACGGTATGGTAAGTGGGACATAGAGGGACATAGAGGACAGGTCCCTTGTCCCGCACAAGGTTAACTATTTGAAAGAAGTCTAGAAAATAACACGTTACAAAAAAAGGTGGATAACCTCCTGTTTATACAGAGGGTTATCCACCTTTTGCTTAATATACACAACAACCCGAGAGGATTATTGGTATTAATGTATAGATAGCCACATCTAGGGTAGAGGATACTTGTTTGTAATTCCCTGGAATCCGTTTCTAAAATAGGGTAAGAGCGTGTTTAGATCATTAGTCCTCTAAACACGCTCCTTTTTATGATGATTTACTCTGTTTAAGCACGCGTAAATTTGTTCAATATCTGTAAGTGTTAGTTCAAATAAGTGCTTGTCTTCACTTTTGTAGATTCCTACGTTAATAGGTAAGGTGACTGGCACCACCCGACGATTTACTGAAGTTTATGTTTGTTTATTTAGAATTTGAATAAATTTAGCCCGTTGATCATATAAATTGATCGTTCCGAACAGACTTGTTTTTTTCTTGAATACCCAACATCCCAGTTAACGAACACACAACAACCGCCCCTATAACTAGGGCGGCTGTGTCCTAAAATATTACTGTAAAATATAAGTTGGTACCTCAAGGTGTTGGGCAAAGGATCTACTTTCTTGTTCAGTTGATAAGGTAACAAGATATAATTTTCTCCAGTCTTGATGAGTCTGTTCGATTTCGTGACTTGCCTTATAAAAGGAACAGATGACTGCAGATTGAAAAGTTTGTTCAAATCCTAGATTGTTGATTTCTTCTTCTGTTACCCCAGGAACAATGGTGATGGTATAACCTCCCTCCATTGCTCTCTCTAGTCGATTTAATGCAAATGCAGCGATTTCTGCATACTCGTCATTTTGTTCAATGGAGCCTCTAAAAGCTCGGATCGTATGTTCACTCACAATGTATCGTGTGCTTCGGTTGGTAGAAAATTGACTCGTCGATAAAAAGTTGATTTCACTATGGCATAGGACATTTGTATCAAGTGCAATATAATGATCTCCATCGATAATGTCCATCATAAACTTTTCCAAAGTCCCTTCCAGTTCAACTGGAAAGCCCCAACCTTTTTCCTTTGTTTCTTTATAAATTTGCTTCATCTCTTTCAGGTAATTCATAAACCCCATAGTCATGATCCGTCCTTCCTGATTATTCTTCTTTCACAAGGCTGATATGGTTTTCGACTCGTACATAAATGTTTTGCACGCGTTCATTTGGCGTATGACGTCCTACTAAAACTTGAAACACTAACTCATCGCCAATGGATCTCCCTTCATAAACCTCTATTAAGTGATTTATGTCGGTAATTTCCATTTCACGTTGGTTTGTAATGTCTTTAACATACATAAATTCATTGCCAACATCGATACCAGCATTATAAAAGGGTTTGTTTAATTCAACTTCACACACCTTAGGAAATGGATCGTGTTGATAAAAAGATACCCCGAACATAGGAAAGTGCACTTTTTCATCCTCTTGTATCCCTAGATCGTCGTTCCCTAACCTAATGGATCCTGTAGGAATGAGCCCATATTTTTCCGGATCGATTAATGCATCTGCAGGCAGAGGAAACGTTTGCTCTTGATCAGTTTCTGTTTGGAGGTTCTCAGAACTTCTTATTTCTTCAGGCTTGCTGACTGGGAGTCCTTTATGAGACCGTTGTTTTTGTTTCTTTACTTCTTTTGCAAACTCTTTTGTGAATTCATTCGCAAATCCTTTTACAAAATCTCTTGTAAACCCTATTGAGAAAGGCAAGGCTAATAGAACGATCGCTTTCCAAAAAGAATCCGAGTGTAACACCCCAATCACACATGCGTATCCCATCCAGATATAAGCATATGTATGGACGAACCATAGCAAGAAGCGAATGATCGGAGACGATTTTGAGAGAATAAAGTGTGTAATAGATAGACCAATGATGATAGCCGCAACTGTCAAAACGGATGACCAATACAGACTAAGATACATTTCCCCTCTAGTCATTAGAAAAGGATATAAGAGTAAAGAAAGGATTCCTCCTTCTTCGGCCCGGTCAAATACCGATGATATGTAAGGGACGACTTCATCATGAAGAAGTCCTTGTAGAACGATGAAACATGCATATGTAAGTAACGTAATCATAGGTATGCCAAAACGAAATGTACTCTTTAACGTCTTATGTCGAAGCAACTTCATCGCGAGTAACGCTCCAATTCCACCACCTATCCATGCTGTTAAGAACAATCTTCTTTCCGGAATTCGATATTGTTGGTGAATCGCTTTACTCTTATCGATTGCAAAAGTTGCAAAGGAAAAGACATTTGCCACTATAAGATAATAGAACGTTATATAAGCAATCTTTTCTGCCAACAATAGACCTTCACCTAACATTTTTTTACCCACTTCCTTTGGAGGATCCATTACTTCCTACCTAAAAATTTGATTACCAAACTAGTAATATAGTATTTTATGTTAGCGTACATAGTCACAATTTTCAACAGATACCAACAAGTGGAACGACTCATTTCCCTCTCAAGAAGGGCTAACAGTCTCATCATTCTACTGAGAAAATAAACCTACTAGATTTCCATAATTTTCCTCGCATGTAATATTTATGTATGTTATACTTGTGTCGAATTTTTAACGTTAGGTATTTACAAGTTTTATATTTAGATAGTGAAGGAGAGAATACTTTGTACATATTAGACTGTTTTCAGCGCTTAACTAAGAAACAAAATATCGGAATCTTCATTTACCTCATTCTGAACACGTTTCTGGTCATGGCCATCTTTGGTGACCCTATTCTCGGTTTATCCATGTATGTCATTTCATTGGTGCTTGCACTATCGCCTTTTGGTGAATGGATTTTACGCTTGCAACAAGGGTGTAAACCATTAGCAAGAAAGGAACATATTGAACGCTTAACCCCTTTGTTTGATGAGGTTTATCGCAAAGCGAGAGAGATTGATCCGTCCATTCCTGATGGGGTGAAATTGTTCATTAGTAATGATGCTGCTCCAAATGCATTTGCAACAGGAAGGAAAACGATCTGTCTTACAAAAGGGCTGCTACAGTATGATGACGATGAGATTAAAGCCGTATTGGCTCATGAATTTGGACATCTATCAGCGAAGGATACTGACTTCATCCTTATTGTCACAGTCGGGAATATGATTGTTACTGCGCTTTTTGTTCTTTTTCGACTCTTTTTCTCATTTGTCGGAATCGTGGTAAGTATAGCCAACAATAGCTTAGGTACCTTAATCATGACCTTCTTAATGGATGTCGTTTTAGTTGCAATGATGTGGCTGTGGACGAAGTTTGGTACACTTCTGGTAATGCACTCTGTCCGAAAGAATGAGTATGAAGCTGATGCTTTCGCACACAAGTGTGGATATAATCAACCTTTAGTGAGAGTCCTTGACAGCTTTAATGCACTAGATGGTCCAGCAACAAAAGGATTATGGGCAAACTTAGCTTCAAGCCATCCCGACCCAGATCAACGCATTGGGAAATTGCAAGATTTAAATGAAGTAGCTTAAGGAAGCGAGGACGATTCTAACAGGGGACAATCGGAAGTTTTACGCGAAAGAAGGAACAACTAGCGGATTTTTGTCTGCTTGTTGTGCCTTTATCTATCTATATATTTAGAAGTCGCGACCTCCAGTAAGTATCAGTGCCTGGTGGATTCATGGGGACGGTTCTCCCGTTTCATTCCCTCGAAATGAAACGGGAGAAATGTATTTCTTTGTCTTTTTATGATTTGTTTTGTCGAACCTCTTTTCATTTAATATGAATTATAAGATAATACTTTTGACTCATATCTATAGTCACTATCGAAGAACCAGTTTAAAATATTTACGAGGTGTACAAATGTAATGAAACATAATGAAAAATTAGAAATGGCTATAGAAAAGAAAAGAATAGAATTGATTCGGATAGGGATGACAAAAGGACTTACTAATAGTGTTACAGTTAAATGCAGCCAAGAACTCGATGAATTACTTAATATCAGGAGAGGGCTATATATCAATCAGAAGCGTATACACAAATTATCCGCCAGTATATAAGACTCTTCATAAAAGCCCTATGTGAAAACAGTAAATGAGTAAAACAGAGGCCTAAGCAACAAATCTTGTAAGCAGGATTTGTTGCTTAGGCCTTTTTAGCATATTCAGTGATGTTTTATTATACCGCATATTAAATATTAAGTTGGTACATGACACTACTTGAAAATGTCGAATGGCGGAGGGGAAAGAGTGGAAATTGGAGTCGCAGGTACATGTCCCTTGCCCCGCTGCCAAAAAGGTGGATAATCCTCGACTTATACAGAGGGTTATCCACCTTTTACGAGATATACACAGGGGGGAGAAAGGATTTTTGGTGCTAATATTTAGATATCCACATCCTATCCCTACTCAAAAAAGGACGAGGAACCTATCCCTCATTCCCTCGAAATGAGACGGGAGAACCGTCCCCATGTTTCCCCAATATCTACCTAGTAATTTCCGCTGATTACTATAGTAAAATAGAATAAGTGCAAATAATTATAGTAAAGGGAGTGGAAAGAAAACATGAGAATTTTGGGAATGATAGTAGTTTTGGTGCTCTCTTCTTCTATGCTAATGGCCTGCGGGACGAGTCCTGCAGGAAGTCAGGAAGAGGCGGCGTTAGAAAATAGTGAGGAGTTAGAAGTGGCACAGGGCGAGCTTTGGGATAGATTTGCTCAATTAAAAGCTATAGCGGAGGAAGGTCCCGCTTCTAGAGAAGTGTTTGTAGCTCTCAGTTCTGCCGTAAATATTTTAGCAGAGGCCATTCAATCAAATGCCCAAATTACGATTAACGATTCCAATGAAATTCAAGAAGCATTTGAGCAGCTTGAGTCTGATTTATCGGGTCTTTCGAATCTAGAAATTATGGAAGCTCAACAAAAATTACACTCTCCAAAAACGGTTTTTGTTGCTTCGCTATCGGAGTATTTAGAACAGTATCTGGCTCGTGCCGATCTTAAGGATGGCAGTGAGTCCATCTTTAATATATATTTCTCAAGTATGTCCAGAAACTCGGATGACCTAGAATCGGTAATCGAGAGTGCACAAGGAGCAGTGAATTCGTTAGAAAGGTTGGAAGACTATCCAGTAAGCTCGATAAAGACAGTCATTAGTGAAAATAAAAGTACATTCACAGAGGAACAACTAGATTTATTGTTAAGTGCCATCGTCTTTATTGATATGTCCGTTGATCTTCAAATTGAGATCATGGAGAGTTTTGTTCACGATACATTTGAGCATATCGACTTAACAGAAAAAATTGATGGTGCTTACTATCTTATGGCAAATGCCCACAGTGAACTTAAGGAATTGGAAAGGATTCTAGGAGTGGTAGACGATGAAGAATAAAATCGCGATTGCCATTAAGGTTATTGCTGTTTTACAAATAATTGTCGGTTTCTTTGCGGGGTTAATTGCAGCAAATGTTGAAGTTTCGTACACGTATCTAACCGGTACTTATACTGAATTCAACTGGACGATCGCGATTATCTGGTGGCTCGCATCGATTATTACTAGTATATTTTTATTAGGTTTTGCTGAGATCGTTCATTTGCTTCAGAAGATTGCTGATAAGGTTGAATCAAACAACAAGCCGTTCATATCGTCTATAATTCATGAGGGAAAAACTGAGTGAACGGAATGATCTTCAGGGGTCAAGGGTACAGAACCTTGATCCCTGATTTTTTTATGGCATCTATCTACAGTCCAAATAAGAAAGTTTTTTTCTTTTAGTAAACTTGAATACCAAACTTTAATAGTTTTTTAGGTAAGATATCATCAAGGTTTAGAATGTCATCATTATTTAGCTCAATGAGGTTAAATTATGGGTTGTGTAGCTGTCACCACTCGGAGCGGTGTAATGATTGATTTTTCATACTAATTACATATCATCTAAGAATCTTTTTTAAAATTAAAGGTTTTTGTTGTAATACAATGTATTACAGTGTATCATTTGTAATATAAATTAATAAAAAACAAACATAGGAGTGTTTTTAATGGGTGATAAAACAATAACGGTACGCTTTGACAAAGAAATGGTTACTAGAGTCAATCAGCTTGTTTCATTTTATTCCAATCCGATTGTTAGTTCTAAAAATAGTGATGTGATTCGTTATGCTGTAGAAAAGCTTCATGATGAAGTGAGTAAAGATGAACGCTTTAGAAAGAAGAATAACTTACCTGCGCCGACAACCATAAAAGTCAACTGCCCAACCTGTGATAATGTAACAAGTTACAAAATGATTGCAGATATTGGTGAAGGAGACATGTCTGTGTATGAATGTACAGTATGTGAAGACAATTGGACATATGGTGAATTAGTAAAATTCGATTCTTTTATTCAGGGTGAGTAAGAATGTCTAAAACAACAGGAGTAATCAGGGGATTTGATAAGTTAGGTAGGTTTGTTATACCTTCAGAAATGGTAAAAACTCTAGAGTTGGATAAAGATGACAAGCTGGAGATTTCTTGTGATGGAACAACAATATATTTACGCAAATACCAGCCTTACTGTAATTTTTGTGGAGATGTAGGAGATGGTTTAACGGAAGTCATGCATAAAAGAATTTGCACCAACTGTATGAATGAGATTATAAGAACAACAGCTAATTAAGGGTCAATGTTCCTGACCCTAATATACAGTGAGTTTGTGTATTCTGAGAAACTACATTAGTCGGCTTTAGTTCCATATTTGCTTAATAAAACCGGCAGCCCTTTTGCTGCTGAAATTGATACAAGGGGTGAATATATTTTGAGTTGGTTTGATGAAAATCAGTACGGACCATTGTTAAGGTCTTACCAAGAGAAGAGCAGTGATAAATTTGAGGTAAAACACGGAGTTAATAATCACAGAGATCATAGTGGAATGTTATCTACTGACTTGTCAGAGAATGAAAGATTGGTAGATGAAGCAATTAGAATAATACTAGATCAGCTGCCAGGAAAAGAATTTAGTTATCCAAAGGGAATTCAAGTGAAATTTGTTTCTCAGATAAGTTCATACTGTAATACGAAACACTCTAAAATTGGAAAACGGATAAATGCTGTAGTAAGCCAAGGGGGGCAGGATAAAGAGTACCCTTGTTATTTTCAAATTGGCAACCTTGGAAATAGAGGAGAACCAAAAGCGGTGTATACTGATGCTACATCTCGTTTTTTATTTTTTATGGACGAGAGCACTACATACACTCAATATGGATTTCACAAGTTTTTAAATGCAAAATATACGAAACTTGAGCGAGACTACCAATTATTAGGGCTGAAAAAGCAACTTAAAGAGAGTATCTTATTCACATTAAAGGAATCGTTTAATTTTGATATTGTTAGTAACAAATATATCATATTACCAGAAGTAGAGCTGAATACATCTAGTACCCATGAGCAACTGATCAAAATGGTTAGGGATTTGTTGATTATTGGTTTGGTTAAAGAGAGTTATCGTTCAAGGAATATTTTGCTTAGTTTGTAATACGTGCATGTCACAAATCCTTTTTAGTAATAGTAAGCTTTCATATCTTTTTCACCAACATCGAAGCAGTTATCCCGTAGAAATATACTTTTTATAGAGCGAGGATTTTGAAAGTTTCTCTAAAAAACAAGCGGAAGCAAGAGATCCATCCCTGTGCTTCCGCTTGTTTAAGCTTTCATTTTTGCTCTCATATACGCAATTTGAATGACTGCTGGGACGGTTACTCGATAAGCCGGCCCGGCTAAATCAATGGCTGTCCAAACGCCTGTTATTACCCATCCAATTGGTCCGGCAAACTTTGCTAGAACCTTTGTTAATGTGGCATTCGCGGTTAATGAAAGGCCTTTTCCGGTAATAAACTTAGAAACTGAATTTGCCACGATTAATGCAACTTTATAAGGGGTAAATCCGCCTGTTTTAATAGCAACCTGTAAAGCAGCAATGACGGATTCGGCCGTTAATGTTTTTGAATTAATACCAGTCGTTTCAATAACCTCTTTTAACTGCTCTTTATCCATTTTTTCTATAGAGTCAGTTAGTACCTTCATTAACAAATTCATCTCAATCGTATCTATTGAGCTATTTTTGTTGTAATTTACTTTCAAACGTTTGCATACATCTTTGAGAATCTCCTCATAATAAACTCCCTTTCTTCCCCTGAATAGCGAAGAGAATGAATTTGCTCCGTATAATTGAAGAGATTCCGCTATTTCTTCCCAGTACAACTGATGGTTCGGATAATGTAGTTTATATTTTTCATTTGATGTTAATGTTTCGGTTAAACGAGGGTTCCCGCTCTTATCTTTTGTTAAATAAGTAACTAACACGTCTAAGTCTTCGTTGTCGCACTTTCTCAAAAAATCCAAATCTTCATCTTGTCTGTAAGCCATGTTTTCTGTCACCCCTGCAAAAGTCATATAGTAAAATAATACCATGATATTTATATTATTCTACTTTTTTTATTATAGGATTTAAAAAGAACGAACTTCTGTTACTCCCAATAAATCTATTATTTTTGACAAAAAATCCTATGGTAAATAATACTAATGTAGTAAAATAGACTTAGTAATTTAGATCTTGTGATTACTAATCAATTTTTTCTTAAAATGTTAAAAAGAGATAAATTCTTTTAATCTTTCTTGTTTCTCATAGGTTAATACTAATGAATAAAGGGTGGTTTACATGGAGCAAACGATTCAGAAATCAACAAATAAAGACATTCACAAAGCTTTAGAAGAGCTCGAAGATAAGCGAAAGCAAATCCTGTGGAGTCCGCTTGCAAATCGTTATGCAAGGACACTTGAGCGTGTAGAGAGGATTTTCCAAGAGGAGTCATTGCAGCAGTCAATCGATGATCGTTTCTTTTCAAAGATCGATGCGTTTATCAAGCAATGCAGAGAACCGGAATTTCATATTGCGATTATTGGGGTGGTAAAGGCCGGGAAATCAACTCTAATTAATGCTTTGCTCGGTTCTGAACTTGCTTCAACGGCGGTAACTCCGGAAACGGCTGTATTAACAAAGTTTCGTTCGGGCAAAGGAAGCAATGTTGTCACTGTACGATTTTATAATGAAAAGGAATGGTCGGAGTTATGGGATAGTGCAAGTGAAAATCCACATTCTACTTTTTTCAAAGAATATAATGCGCTTCAAGCTGACTCAATTAAAGAGAAGTGGGTTGGTCATGACAAAATTAGTCTGAATCCTGATTCGTCTGAAGAGTTGAAACAAGCAGTGAAGGAATGGACGTCTTCGCAAGATCCGAAGCATTATTTTGTCAAAGAGGTTGAGATAGGCCTTGCCGATTTTAATCTCCCAGAACAGGTTGTCTTTGTCGATACTCCTGGATTAAATGATGTCGTACGATATCGTTCAGATGTTACACGAAATTACATAGATCGAGCAAATGCCGTTATTTTATGTGCGTTGTCGAAAACGCTCAATACGGGAGATTTGCAAACGATGTATAACGTGTTTGCAAATTGCCGGGAAAACCCGGAGAAGGTTTATACAATAGGTACGCAATTGGATCTCTTAAATGAACCTCAAACTGAATGGCCTCAATTGAAAGAGAAATGGATTTCTTACTTAGAAGGGGAAGATTGTTACGGTTCTGCTCAAAAGGCAGCTAGAAACATTTTCGGCTTATCCGCTCATATGTATAACCAAGCCATTCAATATGACCAATTAGGAAAGAGAGAGCAGCGAAAGCTTGAAAATGCTCTATTTAATTATACAGAAGATTTTACAGAAGTTGTCGAAGAAGCAATTAAGTATTCAGACATTCTTACTTTCAAGGATGATCTATTTATGGAGATCGTTCAAAACCACGAATCTTTATTAATCGAAGAATTAAAAGGACGTTTCCAAGATATCCAGCAAGAGCTGTTAGACCGCATCGTTTATATAAAAACATCGCAAACCGAGATGTTGGCTACTGCAGGAGAAGATTTAGAAGCGATTACTGAAAAAGCTAAGCAGAAAGAACAAGAAGTTAAAGAAATGAAAGTGAACCAAGATACACTGCAGGACGTATTGCGGAAAGTACAGAAAAACAATTCAGAGTACGTAAGAGAACTAAAAAAAGCTGCAAAGAACATTGTGTAAGGAGGATATGACATATGGGGTTATTTGGTTCAATTATTGGAGGTATTTCAAAAGCAGTTTCATCAACCGTATCTAAAGTAGTAAGCGGGATCAGTAAGATTGTATCTAATCCATCGATCCCGCCGATAATTGGAGAAAAACCTTTAATTGGTGATCTAATTCGAAAGGTTGTTGAATTTTTCAGCAATAAACGTTATGACTCAACAACCGCTTCAACAGATGAAACGAAAGATATCAACCGGGATTTATCTCAGTACGCAAAAACTTTTCACGCAGAAGCGAACCGAGTGGAAGAAGAATTGCTTGATACAGCAAATGATTATTTTGATAAAGTAATTTTGCAATTAGAAGAGATGCAAGCGGATGATGCCTTTTTAAAGGAGCTGCCTTTGAATAAAATTAAAAAAGAAATTCGGGAGCTTCGAAAAGAGTTAAGAGGAAAAATGAAAAATAGTATCTCTCGAGCGTACTCCTTGGATAATCAGGAGCTTCTCTCTATTCTAAAAATGGATTCTGACAGTGAACGAATGACTGAAATGGAACAGTATGCGAAACGAGTTATGAAAGTAGCAGTTAACGAATTTTTAGATAAAGTCGATGACCTGAGCGAGGAACAATTAGAACTTGTTCAAGACTTAATTTTATCGAAGGTCGATCAAATCTCGATTGTCATGGAGACAGAACAAGAACTATTAGAAGAGTTGAAAAGCGCTTTGCAGCAAAATGAAGAAGAACTTGAACAACTAAAAATGAAAATCTCTTCTACGATTGATTTATGCGATGCCTCCATCCAGGAATTAAAGTCGGTATAGGAGAGAGAGGGGAGCAAGAATGAGTTTCTGGTCAAAGGTCGGCTTGGCAAGTCATAATGAGTTAAAAGAAATGAAGGAAGAGCTCTCGATGGCTCAAAATATCTTAAAAAAGGATATTCAAGAGCTCTTTCAAGAACAAAAAGCATCACAAGATAGAGCAATTGAGAACATACATGAAACATTCAAATATGCAGTAAACCATTTAGAAACAAAGAATAAAGAAGATACGGAACAATTAATCACACAAATTTCCAACCTCAAAAGCAAAGTTTCGAGCCAGCTCCAAACACTCAACGAGCGGGACGAAGGGATATCGGCGAAGATCGATACCCTTCAAGAGATTGTTAAAATACACTGGGCGAGCACACTGCTTGATTATGTTGATGAGATTCTAGATGAAACGGAAGTAGAGATGAAACCATCTAAAGATGGAACCGACCATCCGCTTAGTTATGATTTTGGTGAAGTGTCAGCATTATTCAAATTCATTTATAGAGAGACCGAAAGAGCGGGGTTTCATATTGGATGGAAAAACACTAAGCAAACCGTTCAATTTTACCTTAGAAAAGAAGATGGAGAGAGCTATGATAATCAGATTGGAGCGATCCAATATGAAGGAAGTAATGACTTTTCCAAAAAAGCTCCAACTACTGTTTCTTGGCGTTTTATTATTAAGAATATGCCAGATACACTAATCAGAGATCTTTCATCGGTTCTTTCAGAAGAACAAGCCTTTTTACTTGTTAATAAGAGTAAAGATGTTATTGCTTTTCGGTTTCAGGACTTGGAAGCTAGAACGAAAGGTAGTATTACTGAGATATCAGAGGTATTAAGTATCAATAATTTAGAGGTTGCTTTTAGGTAGAAAGATTTCGTTCCTAAGCGTGAAATGTGATATTTTCTGATTTGACAATAGTAACTTCATATCGGCAAACTATTTGAAAAGGTAGGGCGCAAAACTAGAGGGGCTAAATCTGTTATTGGATATGCCAGCCAGTTGCACAAGTTATACCGACAAGGCCTCTATATTTTTATAGAGGCCTCTTAGATATTACCAATAGTAGAATAAACGGGAGAGAAATAATGTCTGATGAAAAGAGTAAGCAAGTAAAAGAGATAGAAAAGGCAAAAGCCGAGGTGGCAAGTGCGATAGCGGTAAATACGCCAAAGCAATCGAGCCCTTTCTTTTCACCTAAAAGAATGCTAGCAGGAATATGGAGAGGAAAAGTGGCCTTATTGTTAACGATGATTGCTGCATTATTAGCAGCAATCATTATTAGTTCAACTAGTTTGTTTTCAGGAAGTACATTTCAGGAAGATAACGCTGCGATTGTAGATAGTGTAAGAGACTTAGCGACATTAGCTACTGCGGAAGCCCATATTACTGCTGTATTAGAACAAGAGAACAATGAATTATTTGGGAAAGAAATAGGGTTTAATCTACCTGGTACACAAAGAAAATTACTACTAATTGTGCCTGCAACAGTCGTGGCGGGAGTTGACTTAACTCAAGTTAATACTATGAATATACATATAGATCAAGAAACAGGCATGATTGAAATGAGTTTACCAAGAGCATCGTTCGTCCAGGAGCCATCTATTATCATGGAACAAATTCAAACTTTTTCAAGTGAAGGTGTACTCAGAGGAGCAGTCACATGGGATGAAGGTTTTGAGCTGGCTGCCGATGCGCAGGAATTAATAAAAGAAGAGGCTGTGGCGATCGGTCTGCTTGCTACAGCTGAGAAGAATGCTGGAAAAGTATTGAGTGAATTCTTCGCAAACTTAGGATATGAAATAGATGTTAGCTTTCAGTAAATCTAGGAGGAGCAGTACATGGGGGAAAACGCAACAGTAAAGCATAGTGAAGAAAACGAAGAGACTATGAATTTTGAGCGGGAAAATAAATCAAATACACACTATAAAATTAATGGGAACAAAGTTGTTTTTGATAAGTCTCTAATCATAGAAGTAGACGGTCAAGAATACGAACTGTTTAATGTACATCGATCACTAATTCGAAAGATGGCCAATAAAAGTTTGAAACGATCGATCATAACAAGTTTGTTAGGGGACGGGGCCGGTTTATCTCTGTTAGGTACAACAGCAACAGCTTCACAATTTTTACAAGCAACCATGTCTGCTATATTTGACAGGAAGTTCATGAAGAAAGGCTGTCAGGAAGTAATGGAAGGGATAGCAAACCTTTATGGGTTAAACATAAAAGACTTAGAAACAAAAATCAATGCACTGACTGCTGCTGGTGATAACAATTATAAGATGAAGTCGATTGCTCAGGATGTTAAGACTAGTACGCAAGATGTAATGAAGACACGCAGAGGTAAATTGCTTGCTAATGTTATCCCATTTGTTGGTGCGGTTTTTACCGCTTACTTAGTTAGGGATGCTGTTGTGGAATTCGGTGAAAAGATCATGGATCAAATTGAAGATAAAATAGAAGCTCAAGTACGAAACGGTGAATTAGAGATCAGTAAGGCGATGATTAAAAAATATGGAGGAGCACCGGTTAAGAAGAAAAAGTAACAAATGCCAGAGGAGGGGAGTACCTAATGAACCAGGAGTTCATCAAGGATGATACGAAATTTCCTTGTGATTCATGTGGTTTATGCTGTACAAACATACAGATGATCGAAGAATTGCAAGAGTTTAATCGTGGGGACGGTACTTGTAAGCATTTAGTTAATAATCAATGTGACATTTACGAAAGCCGTCCTCTCGTTTGCCGGATTGACGATATGTACATGAGGTTTTACCAACATACATATTCAAAAGAAGAGTTTTATTTAGCAAATATTGAAGTTTGTAAGGAACTACAAAATAATAATAATGAGGTGGAATAGATGCCATTACCTATTTTAATCGGCGCCGTTGCTGCAGGGGCAGCCATACTTGGAACGGGAGCAGTGATTACAGCAAAAGATAATTTTGATAAAGCGAAATCTATCGCAAACGATGCAGAGAATAAATACAATGAGCAAAAAAAAGAGTTTGAGAAAAAAGCAAATGAAACAGAAGCCCTCTTAGCAGAACTAGGAAAAATCAAAGTTAAGGTTCAAAGTACAACGATGATGGACTTTGTAAAAGCCTACAAACAGATTAGTAACATTGATTATAAAAATAAAAACTTTACAAATAGTGTTTTCAAAGAAAAGATCTCCCCGCAGGAAGTTAGAAGAATTGAAAATAATTCTATGAAAGCAAGTGACCTTTTCAGCTCAGGTTTTCAAGGAATCTCAACAGGTGTTCTGGCAGGGTTGGGGGCAACAAGCATTGCCACAACACTTGGAACGGCGTCTACAGGAACACTCATTTCTACATTAAGTGGTGCAGCTGCACAAAAAGCGGCCCTCGCCTGGCTTGGAGGAGGAGCACTTTCGGCAGGTGGACTCGGAATTGCAGGAGGCACTGCGCTTATTGGCGGCGTCGTGGCTGGACCGGCTATTTTAGTAACGGGGGCGATTCTAGATAGCAAGTCAGAAAAAGCATTAACCGAAGCGACGAATTATGCTGCTAAAGTAGATGTTGCAATTGAAGAAATGAAGACCGCAATTACCAAGTTTATAGCTTTGGATGCTAGAGTGTTTGAAGTGATGAAAGCGCTAGAAATAGTTAATGCAGGCTTTGTAAAGGAAATTAAACAATTGCAAGCAATTGTAAAAAACAACTCAACGAAGATTAACTTCCATGAGTTGAACGTAAAGGAGCAAGAAATTTTATATAAAGCCCAACAGTTTGCTCAAGCTGTTAATGCCTTATTAAAGATTGAGCTAATGAAAGAAGGAGAAATTATGAATACCCAATCGAAAAAGGTACTAGGTGAAGTAGGGGAACTTTTCCAACAGTAAAAAGGAGTGTCTTATCTATGAAAAAAGGAAATGCAGCTATAGCTCTTCAATCTCTAAATAAAATTGCTGATAGTTACTTTGATTATAAAAAGGTAAAAGAAGTAGAGATAACAAATCGTATGGAAATTAAAGCTAAAAGGGATGTAGCTATTGAAGCGATCAGGAGCAATCGCGAAGTCATGCTTTACGCATTAGAGGAAACATTTAAAGAACGCGGAAAAACGTTAGATCAGATGTTTCAAGGTTTGGATAGAGCAATTGAAGAAGATAACATTGAATACATTGACCGTTTTTTATCCGGAATTGTCACAACGATTCAAACCTCTCCTTTTCGAGGTTTTGGAGAATTTCAAAAAAGTGTAGGAACTGGTGAGCATGTATTAAAGCTAGATTAAAGACTGGCATTGGGAATGCCAAAGTTATAGTCTAGTTTGCAGGTTATTTTAGATTACGTATAACATTAACTTTAGTACCCTTGCTGCCCCCAGCCGCAGCTAGTTAGGTTTATCGATTGGGGGAATACAATAAGTGGTGTCTCAAAGGTCTGTTTTTGAACTTTTGAGACACCACCCTTGTTTATTATGAGGGGGACATGAGCACGGTTCTTGTTCTTAAAGCTAGATTACAAGGAATAGCTCTTTAAGATTTATTTATAGCAACTGCTCTGATGGCGGTTGGCACTTTTGTAATAAGTGCTGCGCCCGTTCTCCCGTTAGCTCCTTGAATACTATGATGCTGATCATACGTATGGCTTTGAATATTGATGACCCCAGATTGAACCATTTCCCTCATTTGATCATACGTTAGTCTTCGGGACCATCCGTTTTCCGTTCTATCGACTATTGTATAAATGGTTGCCCTAAATCCCATTTCTTTCAATATTGGATAGGCATGATCATAATTGCTCCCATATCGATCGTCAATGGTAAGAATTCTTCCGGTAGTTAATAATATCTTGATCTGTTATCGTCTCATATCCAGCCCTTGTTGAGTGCATCTAATTGCGACTGAAATAACTTTGGATCAATTGTGTTCGGTGTAGCCACATTTTCTTCAAAGTGGTGATACATAATAGATTTGATTTGTGTACGCTGATATAAATAGGCGCTGGTTATTGGTTTGGTATAAGATTACATGATTCATATTTTGCTGCTCTTCACATATCAACATAGGGCAGCTAGATTATTAACGAAGCTTATATAGTTCCTTGCGCTCACCGTTAGGGTTCTAGTTTTCGACTTTTTCACTGATCTCGAACCGTCCCTGTTTTAAAAAAAGCGCAACTTTTTTATGCGGACTGCGTCTAAGTAACAATGATCATAAACGCTAGGAGGAAGAACCTTGTCCAATGTGAAACAACAAGTGATTACAGAATGGTACTCACAGTATAGCAATTCTATTTTTAGTTATATTTTATTAATGATCCATGAACATCAACTAGCCGAGGACCTGACACATGAAACATTTATAAAAGCCTATAAAAAATATGACTCTTTCAAAGGAGACTCCAGTCCAAAGACATGGTTGTTTTCTATTGCCCGCCATACAACCATAGACTATGTGAGAAAACGAAAACCTGTTAGTTACCTTAAAGAATTTTTAAGTTTCAAAACGGATAAGGGTCCATTGCCAGATGAGGTTGTTCAAATCAAGGAAAGCTCAAGAGAATTATTTGAAGCGTTGAGGCAATTAAAGAAAACTTATCGGGATGTCATTATCCTAAGAAAACTAAAAGAGTTTTCCACTAAAGAGACAGCTGAGATCCTGAATTGTTCCGAGAGTAAAGTAAAGTCAACGTTAAATAGAGCAATTCCGGCTTTAGAAAAACAGCTTCTGAAGGAGGGCTATTTACATGAAAACTCAATTTGATGAACGGTTGAAACAAATAGATGATGATATTCAATGGAACAAACAGAGAAATCAAAAGGTGAAAAATGAGATCATTGCTGAGATAGAGAAGCATGAAAGGAAGCCTTCCATCCTAAAACATACACTTATTTACTCCTCAAGCCTCATTGCTTTTGCGATTTTTGCTTTTTTAATTGTGGTCAACATAACACCAATAAATGAAAGTCAGAGGCCTTCTGATGAAGAGATTACGAATCCTATATTAGATGAAGACGTAATGGAAGAAGAAAATGAGTGGATAGAGTCAGATAATGAGCTGGATATCGAAGACGGAGTGAAAATGACAGAAGACAGAAGCACGTGGACAGAGGAAGAAATGTTAAACGATCTATCCGCGGGTATTATATTAACTCATCGTCAATTAACTAAATTCGTTGAGGGTGAATGGGTTCCTGATTATCATTCAGCAGAAGATCAACAAATTATTTCGGATCTATTTTCTTATGTAAGTCGGGCAGGTACTGCTGCCTTTCATTTATCTGCAGACAATTACCTTTATGTTGATTTAATGAATTTGAATTCTGTTTTAGGAGAGGCTTTTCAGAACCAGGACGATGATGGACTGCTGTTAGCCTATCAAGTTGTGCATGATCTTGATGTTGCGTACAACGGCTTTGAGGAGGATAAAGGGCCGTTCGGGGTTACGTTGTATCGAGATGCAACTTATGATGTGGTTAGGACGTATCTTGGACGGCAGTAGAGTGCTTGCCATATAAGTGTGGAATTAAGATAAATAACATGCGTGTGGTCTAAACGAACGAATTGTTAAGCTGGCCTTGTAACAAGGACCAGCTTTATTTGTCATTTATTTCATAAAGTGATTCAACGTCTCTAAGCCAACCTCAGCAAGCTTTCTCTGCCCATCGACAGTTGGGTGGATATCACCAGCAATGACATATTGAGCCTGATTCGTACCAAATGCATTGAACGCATCTGCAATGGCTATGTTTTTATAATGGAAGTTTAAGCTCGCTATAAGCAAGTCGAGCTGCTCATTGATGCCTGGCAAAACAAAAAGTCCAGTTTGATGGAGTGGGTCGTTCACTTGAAAAGGATTGTAAACATTGTAAACAACAATTGGTGCATCTGTCAGCGAGCGAATTTGTACGATATTGGCAGTGATTTTACCAAAAACCCCGCTTTTTTCAATTTGGTCATTTAAATGGTAAAGAAATAAATTTTGATCCCCTTCGCTTAATTCCCCGGCTTTAGCCAGTGCCTGCAGCAAGTCATTATTGCCAATCGTTAAGGTAACATAATCAGCATGTCTAACAGCTTGACGGTATTTCTGATCGTGTTTAAGTGCGGATAACATTTGATCGGTTGTCCAGCCTGATACGGCAAGGTTTCGGACTCGCATGTCTGCATCTTCTCCGATTAAGTAAGGAAAGGCATGTTTAGAGGGAGAGGCATTGTTGTTATTTCCAAGGTTGTACCCATAAGGAATAGAGTCACCTAAGGATACTAAAGATTTTTTTGCGTGGTCGTCTTTGGCGAAAGCGGTTGTGGCAGATAAAAGAGTGATGATCAAAAGCAGCGTGAATGATTTGAATAATGTTCTCATATACTTCCTCCTCTTATTTTAAATTCATTTCTATTATAGTGACTGGCTTTGGAGGAGGCTGTCGAACGGTCAGAGAGCTGAAAATTAATTTTTACCGTTTCGGGTTTGGTGTTTGCACGTAAAAAGCATATTGTCTCATCTTTAAATAAAATGGGTGAATGGAATAAACCATTCACCCAATAAATAATAGTCAATTTAAATCTTCTATGCTCAGGCACCGGGCACCTCCTCTTAATTGACAGCCTGCATTCCTCCAGATATTATCTTCATTTGGTCATTTTCATAACCTACTGTGTAGGTCGTTTTGTATTGTTGATACGAATAGCTTCCGTTTCTCCATTCCTCAGCTGAAATAATCGCTGTGACAGTGATATCTCCATTGGTTGTTACAGATAATTCATCAATGTACACGGCTTCTGTATTTGTATAGCCGTTGCGAAAGGATTCATAGGTCGTGTCTCGTTGCCAAGAGCTTCCTAGTAAGGAGTACGCTGTAACGTAGTCTTTGACGTTCAAGCTTTCATAGAAATACATGACTAGATAACGGGCTAATTGTTCATCTGTGAAGCTGTCTTCTTCGTAGAAATAGTCGTTCTGTTCCACGTTGTTCGGTAGGGAGGTCATTGGTGAGTTGGACCATCCTTCGATTAAAGCCAGGACATTAGGAAGTGGAATGCTAAATCCGATCGATCCTTGTTCAGCTGATGCGGAATTAATCCCGACGACTTCACCAGTTTTTCTATTAATTAAAGGCCCGCCGCTATTACCCGGTGCAATCGGAGCTGAGATTTGATAGACATTTTCAAATTGATAAGGTGGTAACTCAAAATCTCGATCAACACCACTGATAATGCCCGTTGTAACCGTATTTTGGAAGCCTAATGGACTGCCTAATGCAAGGACTTCATCACCGATCTCAGCGTTCTTCTCTTTACTTATTTGTAAAGGCTCTGTTCCTTTTAGCCCATCCACACGGACAACAGCAACATCTGTATTTTCACTAATTCCAATCACTTTCCCAGGAAATTCACGATTGTCAGCTGTTTTCACGGTAACATTTGTTACACCAGCAACGACATGGGCATTCGTCACAATATCTCCCTGATCATTATATAAAAACCCCGAACCGATGCCGTAATCTCCTATTTCGATTTGGACAACGAGCTTTTGTGTTTCATGAATGATGTCTTTTATTTCTTTTGATTCAGCGGGCGCTTTTTCTTTCGTGTCTTCAGTCGATTCACTTGCTGCAATTGCTGCGGTATTCAGTTGACTCGCAACAGACTCTTTGATCAAAGTAAATGAGTAGAAGCCGACTCCAAAAATCATGATCGTTGTAATGCAACTAATAATCCATTGTTTCTTCATCTTTCCCTCCTTAATTAATAAAACTGCCATGATATATAGTCAATTTGAACATTTGCATCTACAGATAGATTGTGAATCACATCTTCAAAGGAGCCTTGTTCTCCTTGACCTATATAATGAGGGGTAACATCAGTGCTGCCAGCAGAAAGATATGTGCCGTCTGCATCATGAACCGTATAATAAATGACAATTGAGGTAAGGTCGACCGTTGCGACGTTTTTAATGTCACCATAGAGATAGAGGTCGCCACTTTCATCAAGCTGTGTGTCTAACGAGATGATTGAAACGGCGGCGGTCCGATTTATGAGGTCCTGTTGGGCTGCTGCTTCCCTCTCTTGTTCCAACCGTTCCTGTTCAGCTCGCTCAAATGCCTCTTGTTCCCGACGGGCTTGTTCCAAGCGCTCCTGTTCTGCTTGTTCAAAGGCAGCTTGTTCCTGCTCGATTTTTTTCTTAACAGAGACAAGCGTTTTATTACCTGAAGCATATTCAAGCCCTTGATTCACAGTCGCAATTGCATCAGAAAACTGGTTGTTCTGCAGCTGGGTTTCTGCATTCTCTTTTGAAATCTGGACAATCTTTAAGCGGATCTGCTCTTTGACTGCAGCTGCTTCATCAGAAGATTGGGTAGAAAGCTCATTTAGTTTGTTTGCCAGCTGCTTAATGGTTGTGAACTTACTTAAGTCCTGTTTAATGGTCCCGACGGTTAACGCTGCTTGGGTGAGTGTAATTTGCTCGGCAAACCCTTCAAACATCGGATCCTCTTCAGCTTCCACAGCTTTTTTCAAAGAAGTGAGGCGGTCTTTTGCTTTGGAGAAATTTTCTTCTTCAATTAACTCGCTGATCGTCGTTAGCCTAACCTTGTAATGTGAAGCTCGACTCACATTGTCTAAGTCTTCTTGCAAGGCAGCGTACGTAGGTCTGATGCCTTGTGCTCTTTCTAACTTTTCTTCAGCTGTAGTATAATCCCCGTTTAATGCAGCGTCGTTCGCTGACTGCTGTAAAGCCAAAACTTCTTCATTCTTGTTCATTTCATGAAAGTAAGACGCTGAAACTCCGCCGCCGACAAGAAGGATGCTTATAATAGGAATCAGGATGGGGAGTTTTTTAAAAAAACGACTGCGAATGATTTGCTTAGGCTGCTCGCTCACTTCGGTCTTAACGGTGATAGGTTGGACAGGTGTTTGCTGGTCAATCACGGTTGGGGGGAGCTCACGATCTTCGACTTCAGTGGACGTTGCTTTATTAGTATCACTGTTATCGCTTTTTTCTGTATTTGCTATTCTAGTATTTAACACTTTTTTACCACAGTTCGAACAAAAATGAGACTGCTCATGTAATTGCTCGCCACAGTTATGACAAAACATGATTGTAAATCCTCCTAATCAAGTTTTCTACTATAATAATCTTAGATTATTTGACTTGATTAAACAAATGGCAATATATTGGAAGGGAGTTAATGGGTGACTTTTGCAGATTTTGTTGAAGGGGAGTTATTCTAAACCTATAATTTAAATGTATCTTTTGTGTGTCAGATTACTTCACGGGTTTACTTACAGCTTGTCTTATACTTGGTATGATGGAGACATCAAAGAGAGCAGAATATGCGGGAGGTAATCAATATGACAAATGCAGGTTTAAGAAATCCAGGGATTTTCACTTTGATTGGTCTTACATTTTCAGTGTTTTTTAATAAATAAGAAGGTAATCAAAACCTACCAGTTAGCTTATGAGCTAAGCTGGTAGGTTTTTTTGGTCTCGAGGTTTCGGTTTTAAATTCGTTGTGGCAATTATCGAGGGTTACTGGTGTCTCGAAGAGCGTTATCCTACGTCTCAACTAAGGGATAACTGGGACAAGGAACCTGTCCCTCTGTCCCAAATAAAGGATTTTCCACTGTTTCATAGAAAATGATTGTATACCAATCTTACACAAGCAAAATAGGTCCAACGAAGGAGAGACTAACTCATGAATGAAGCAGATATAAAAGTCATAAAAGAAATAGAAGAAAATCTAGCAAGCTGTCTTTTAGGAAAAAGAAAGGAAATCAAACTGGTTTTAACAGCGTTGTTAGCTGGCGGTCATGTACTGCTTGAAGGTGTGCCCGGGACGGGGAAGACGTTGCTTGTTAAAGCATTGGCGAGATCTATTCAAGGGGAGTTTCGGCGAGTGCAATGCAACCCGGATCTGCTTCCGACAGATGTGACAGGATTTTCCATGTATCACCCGAAAGAAGAGCAGTTTCTGTTTCGGCCTGGCCCAGTAATGACGAATATTTTATTAATGGATGAAATTAATCGAACCTCTACGAAGACACAATCCGCTCTCCTTGAAGCGATGGAAGAAAAGCAGGTAAGTGTAGATGGGAAAATGTATGCGCTGCCAGAGCCTTTTTTTGTGCTGGCTACTCAGAATCCCATTGAATTTGAGGGAACGTACCCGCTGCCGGAAGCGCAATTGGACCGTTTTATGATGAAGTTTCATTTAGGATATCCAGATAAAGCAACCGAAAAGAACTTGCTATTAGGGCAAAACAACCGCAAGCTGTTCGAAAACTTGAATCCGGTTACAGAGATTGAAACGATCGCCTCTTTACAGCAGCAAATCGAAGAGGTATATGTCGATGATGAGATTGTTGATTATATCTTGTCGATCACCGAAGAAACGAGAGAACATCCTTATATTTACTTAGGTGCGAGTCCGCGTGCAGCTCTTTCGCTTTTGCATGGAGTAAAAGCGTTAGCGTTAATCGAGCAACGCACTTTTGTTACGCCTGATGACGTCAAATTTTTAGCCCCGTACGTATATTGTCATCGTCTAATGTTAAAGCCAGAGGCGAAAATGGATGGGTTGACGGAACAAGCTATTTTGCAATCGATCATGAAAAATGTACGCGTGCCCATTTGATTGGAGGGTATGCTGATGCAGACGATTGCAAGCTGGATTCCTAAAAGCCAACGTACTCTGTTTTTTATCTTTTTCTTTTTTTGGACGTGCTGTTTTTTGTTTTTTCTTTTTGAAGGGGGAAAATTAGCAGCTTTCCTATTGTTTGTCGTCACCTTATTAACGGCTTACCCGGTCCTATTAGAAAGATTTAGCGGAATGAAACATATCACCGGATCTAGGTCAGCTATGTCGGATCGATTAGAAGCGGGTGATTCTGTTCATTTGAAGACAACGTTTGAAATACCAGGTTTTTGGCCGATTATCTATGTGTTTATTAAAGATTATTTATATCATAACAATGAATGTGTAAAGGTATATGAATCTTCCTTTGTTCTTGATGACAAAAGGAAAGGAAGGATTGAATATACGATTCCTCAATTAAAACGAGGCATTTACCGGATCGGCAAGACCGAATGCTTAACCGGGGATATTTTTAACTTATTTCAACAAAAGAGTAGGCTTGATTTGACTTCTGCTATTTACGTCTATCCGCAAACGGTGCCAATTAAAAAGTGGCAATACGTTAAAGCTCTAAATGCATCGTCACATCGAACCTCGACTGCAAAACATCAAAGAGAAACAACGTATATTGATGGCATAAGGGACTATGTGTATGGTGACCGCATGTCACACATTCACTGGAATGCGACAGCGAAAACAGGGGCACTGAAATCAAAGGAATTTGAACGGGAAGCCGAGCCGAAAACAATTGTCATACTTGATCGATATTCTCATTCTTATCAAGATGACGAACAATTCGAACTTGCTGTCAGTGCGGCAGCGTCGTTAATTGCCTATGTGAAACACCTCCACATGTCACTTGGACTCCTCTCTCCTGGAAAGGAAGTACGGTACTTAGAAGCGAGACAAGGCCAAAGACATATTCCTCATATCGATCATCATTTACTCGAAGTGAAGGTGGATGGAAGGATGAAACTTGAGGATGTCATTTTAGATGAACAAATCAAGTTGATCCCAGGTACGATCCTTGTTCTCATTTCTCCAGAAATAAATGAGAGTGTGTTCCAAAAGATAAAGTGGTTAAAGGAAGGAAAGGTTCAGCCTTGTCTTATCCTTCTTTCGAGTAACCAAAACAGTCAGGAAAAGTGGGCTCGTTTAGTAGAGGGGGCAGGAATACCGGTTTATATGATCGGCTCCATCAAAGAACTGCCTGTGAAATTAGAAAGTCAGGGGCGATTTCTATGAAAAGAATAGACTGGCTCCAGAGCAGTGCGGTGATGTTGGCGGGCTACTTTCTTTATCTTTGTACTTCTATGACAGCTCTCTATTTTAATATGGAGGCGAAACCGGCGTTGATCGCTGCTTTGCTAATCGTGGCCCTTTTTGAAATCCTTTTTCCTGTGAAGAAAGTGGTTCAGCGCTGGCCTCAGCTCTTGTTGCTAATGATTGGAGCACTTTGGTACTCAGGGTGGCGTCCTTCCTTCTATTCTGCGAGAAGCTTTGAACAACTTTGGCATATGGTCATGTCTGACATCACTCAGTTGACCGTGTTAGTTCCAACCATTTTTTATATTATCGGCACATGGGTCTTGTTTCTAGTTGCGATTAAGTGGTTTCAGAATAAGTTTCGGACAATTGCTGCTTTATTTGTTTGTACAGTTTTGACAGCGTTGATCGATACGTTCACGCGTCACTCTTTTTCGACTGAGATTATGTTAATGGTTTGTACGATTTTGGCACTTCTTGTTGTTCATCACTTTCTCATGCTAAGAAAGAAAAGCCCAGATGGCTGGAGTCATTTAACGTATTACCCGGAATTGTTGATTATTCCAGTCGGTCTTTTCTTTGGCTTGATATTAACAGCTATTCTCCTTTTACCTGATACAAAGCCTCTCGTAACCGATCCGATTACAGCTTGGAGAAGTTATACTGCTACAGAGGGAGCCGTTTCATCTAACTTGGGAAATGATCGTGAGTCTAGCACAAAAGCAAGAGAACAAATATCCGGCTACAGCCGAGACAATTCGCAGCTTGGCGGTAGCTTTGATTTTGATTATTCGCCTGTAATGACAGTTGAAACAACTGATCCTTACTATTGGAGAGGAGAATCAAGACATTATTACAGCGGTGCCGGCTGGGAAGACCCTGACTTTTCGTTTCTGACGCCTTTATTGATTTCAAACAATACCGTGACTGAGCTGTCTAATCAGCATGAGAATGAATTTGTACCAGACCGTTCACGATTAGAAACGAGAACGGTCACGCAAACGATCGAATTTTATGAAGAATCGCCTTTCCTTTATCCGGTTCTTTTCGGGGCCTATTCAATGACATCGATTGAAATCATAGAGGATCGGGAGAAGGAAAATGTGTCTGAACATGCGAGCTTAGTAGATTTTTTACGAGAAGATCAGGAAGACTCAGCATCGTTAGCATGGCTGCCGGAAGTAGAAGAAATCCACTATTTTGCGGACGGGAAAGCGTATCCTAAAAAATATAAGGTTGTGTCAGAAGTTCCTGTTATAGATGAGGAAGCATTGAGAAAGGTGAATCGGATTGAGCAGTTGGGGGAATGGGAAAGGTATTTGCAATTACCAGACGAACTCCCAGAAAGAGTGAGCGAGCTGGCAAAGGAAATTAGCATCGATCAAACCAATCCTTACGATCAAGTAAAAGCAATTGAAGCCTATTTAAGGGAAACCTATGAATATACGACAGAACCAGATGATCACTTAGGAGAGAGTGAGGACTTTGTCGACCGCTTTCTCTTTGAAGTCCAAGAAGGATACTGTGATTATTTTTCAACAGCGATGGTTATCTTAACTAGATCACTAGATATACCAGCGAGATGGGTCAAAGGCTATACAGAAGGCTCGGTGCGGGATGACGAAATGATGTACTCCTATATCGAAAACAATCGAGGACCAGGTACATATTCGGTCAGTAATTCAAATGCTCATTCTTGGGCAGAAGTCTATTTCGAAGGCTATGGATGGATCCCATTTGAACCAACACCAGCTTTTTCGATCCCTCTCATTCGAGGAGCAGAAGAAAGCAATTGGGCAGAAAGAGAGGAAACCGCCTCCTTTGAAGAAGAGAATAATGAGAGTGAGTTCCTGTTTTCAAGATGGTATTTGCTTTTTGC
The DNA here is from genome assembly GCF_023555415.1 of Halalkalibacter alkaliphilus. Classification (GTDB taxonomy): domain Bacteria; phylum Bacillota; class Bacilli; order Bacillales; family Bacillaceae_D; genus Halalkalibacter; species Halalkalibacter alkaliphilus. The sequence continues at coordinate 42,258 of NZ_JAKRYL010000025.1, forward strand.
CAGTCTTGTGGTTGTCGGATTGATATTGTTTTTTATTATAAGAAAAAAAGGCTTGCTCTTAAAGCTGCGCTGGAAAAGAAAGAAGAGCAAAACAGCAAAAGCAAGATTGATTTACGAATTTGAAAGTTTTCTTCAATTTGCCAGAAGAAAAGGGTTCAAAGTCAATGAACATGAAACGATGAAAGAAACGATGGAGCAGTGGACAGCAAAGCAGCCTCATTTACAAAAGGATTTATCCGAACTGCTCGTGTTATTTGAAAAAGCAAAGTATAGCGGGGAGAAGATTTCGCAGGAGGAGGTAGATAAAGGTAGGAGGATGATGGATGGGGTGAGAGAGAAGATGAATGGTGGGGGACATAGGGGACAGGTACCTTGTCCCACGTTGTCGCTACTTGCCACCAACAAAAAGAAGTAACCGCCCGTCACCCCGACCAAGAGTAGGTGGTTACTTCTTTTCTAATATCAACATCATTTGGTCAGCCGCTCTTCATGCGGCATGTAGTTGCGATGACCGGGTGTTAGCGCACTCGGTCTTTTTTATTTTAGGTTGATTTTGATATCAGTATACAAGGAAGCATGTGGAAGGATCTCGTACTTCAAAAATGAGTGTCACCTGTTTCTTTAGTTGGGTTTATTGGGACAGATCCCTTGACCCAAATACATACTATTATTCTTGATTAGAAGTATTTAATGGGGGGAGTAGCGGTTAATATGGCATTGGACTGGTATCTGGCCTAGGTATTTGACCGGTCTCGGCCGAACGGTTACCTACACGGGTTCCATTGAGCGCCGCAGGAGGTTACTGTTATCTCGTACCAAGGGGTGCACCTAGATCGACCAATAAGAGGCTTGTGGCACCCTTGTACGGAAAACGTATAGCTGGTATTCGGTCTAAAGTTTCTTAGTGTGAATCTTCCGCCTCTGCCACCACGTACTTCCATTTGAGTGGCCTGCCTGCCTGGACGGCTCCAACGAAAGTTATAGTGATCTCGAGTCTCAGTGTCGTTCCACTCGACAACCAAGTTAGCACCTTCGTTGTAGACAGCTCTTATGCAGGGTCTATCAAAGGGACATAATAGTACATCGGATCTAACTAAAGAGTCGTTAACGTTCCAGGATCTTGGAAAATTAGTTGATGTAAATGCTCTTTCCTCTTCATGCTTGCGATAGTCTACAGGGAGAAAATCAAAGGGACTATAAGGGGGCGGTTGATATAGATAATTGTAAGGGAATGCCTGCTTATGGGAATTTATACTCAAAAGTTACTCCTCCTTTTATTTGATTTTTCTACATATTATATTTGTAGTAGGTTAATTTGAGCGGTTGTCTCTTGGAAAATAGGCATATGTTTTTTAAAAGGTGGTTTCCTTCTGCCGTGTTATCGATAGAATCGTTGTTTAAGGGAATAAGGAAGAGATATAGTTAGTATAGGTGCCTGGCACCACACGAATGAAGTGAGATGGTTAAGGGAAAAGATATTCAGTTCTTCTCTCTTTAAAGGTGATTCATTATAGTCAGGTGGGTGGATAACTGCCTCTTTATACAGAGGGTTATCCACCTTTTTTGTGTTATATGGGACAAGGAACCTGTCCCCCTGTCCCCCTGTCCCCCCTCCTCCCCCTGCCCCTCCCCAGGGTGGTACACCACTTCCGGCATGTGGCATACCACCCTGACTCTCAAACAAGTCATTTTGGCAACAAAATAAGGTTTTATCGTTAATAAAAGGAGATTTTTTATAAAAACAATTGACAGAATTGAATTAATTATTTAATATTTAGAACAGGTGGTATACCATTAACGAAACGAGGGGGATTAGGTAATGAGAAAAAAGAAGTATTTTTCGATTTTTGCTTTCTTCGTACTTTCAATTTTTTTGGTAGCGTGTTCATCGGGTGAATCTAGCGGAGATGGAAACGGTCAAAGTGCCGGAGGGGCAGATGGTCAAAGCGGTACAGATTTCCCAACTAAAAATATTACGATTGTTGTTCATACGAGTTCTGGTGGTCCAACGGATTTAATGGCTCGTGAACTAGCTAGAGCAGCAGAAGAAGTGCTAGGTACCAATGTTGTAGTTGAAAATAGACCAGGTGGAAGTGGTGCTACAGCAATGGCGCAGGTTTTCTCAGCAGATCCGGACGGCTATACTCTAGGTGCAATGACACCGTCACAAATTGGTTTAATTAATGGGACACTTAAAGAACAGTATGATATTAATGATTTCACGTGGTTATCAAGAGCTCAGATTGATCCATACGTATTAGTAGTAAATTCTGAAAGCCCTTTCAACACTTTGGAAGATCTTGTTGAGTATTTAGAAGAAAACCCTAACGGACTAACTGTTGGAGGGTACGGGGCTGAAGGTTCAGGTCATAACGTAGCTTGGAATATTTTCGCTGAGGCTGCTGGTGTAGATGCGAACTGGACTCCGTTTGAGAGTACTGGGGATGCTGTTACTGGAATCTTAGGTAAACATATTGATGTTGCTAACTCTAATCCAGGTCAAGTCATGCAATACGTAGAAGCAGGACAGCTAAGGGTTCTAGGGGTTATGGCTGATGAGAGATTAGAAGATTTACCAGATGTACCGACATACGAAGAAGCAGGAATTACAGTTGATACAGGCTGGGCTCAATTCAGAGGAGTTTTTGGACCTAAGGATATGCCGCAAGATGTAATTGACATATTAAGTGATGCATTTATGGAAGCGTATTCTTCGGAATCATATACAAACTATATGAGAAATTCTCAATTGGTGGAAAGTCCAATGGGTTATGAAGAGTATACAGAGTATATTATGAATCAAAATGAGTTAACAGGAACTTGGTATGAAAGATTAGGTGTTAATTAATATTGGGGGGTTCTCCCCCCCTTATGTAAGGAAGGGGTTCCTATATGAATATGAATGTGGCCAATATAATTGCTAGTGTAATCTTTATAGGTATCGGGGCATGGTTTTTAATAGGAACATTAGCACTCCCAACGGCTTCTAATGCAGCAGATGTTGGACCACGTGCGTTCCCGCTTATAATGTCGATTTCGATTATTACTTTTTCGATCGTCTTACTTATTCAATCAATTCTCTCTATAAAAAAAGGAGAACAAAAGAGTGTAAAGTTCACCAAATTAATGAATGTAACCGTCTTTGCAGGCTTACTTATTTTGTATGCATACTTGGTTCCTAGAATCGGTTATTTTGTTTCTACATTAATATTTTTCCCATTTATTATTTTAGCTACAGGGGAAAGGTCATGGAAGAAAGTCGTCTTTATTACGATTGGATTTCTGGCTTTTGCAAAACTAGCTTTTGATATGTTATTAGGTGTTCCATTGCCATAAGAAGGAGGAGGTTTAATTGATTGAACAATTACTATCTGGTTTTTCAACAGTTCTAGGATCAAGTGTACTCCTAATGATCTTGTTGGGAACAGTGGCAGGTTACTTTATCGGATCAATTCCAGGACTGACTCCTAGTATTGGTATTGCTTTATTAATCCCATTTACTTTTGGGATGGAGCCAGTTGCTGCGTTAGTCTTACTAGTATCTTTATATGTTGCAGCTGAGTACGGTGGAGGGATTACGGCTATTCTCTTAAATGCTCCAGGTACACCAGCGGCGGCAGCTACTTCCTTTGATGGCTATCCGCTAGCAAAGCAAGGTAAGGCTGGTAAGGCATTAACGGTTTCTATTGTGGCTTCTGCTATTGGTGCATTCATTAGTACTATTTTACTCATATTTACCGCAGTTCCTATGGCTAATTTTGCATTGAATTTTGGACCGGCGGAGTACTTTGCTCTTGCATTGTTTGGCTTGAGTTTAGTTAGTAGTTTAAGTGAAGGTTCGTTAGTAAAGAGTTTAATAGCTATGTTCATAGGGTTAATTATCGTAACGATTGGGATGGACCCTGTTAATGGAGTACCGCGATTCGCTGTTACAACAGACTTATTAGGTGGAGTACCATTCCTACCAGCTCTTATTGGATTATTTGCTCTTTCTGAAGTTTTTTATATGTTAGAAGCCAAGCAAGACAAGAATAATAAAAAGGTGAACCGAATAGAGAGGTTCGGGTTAAAGGATACGAAAGAAACCTTAAGTAAATTTAAAGGAACCTTAATTCGATCGCCGATACTAGGTTATGTCATTGGTATTATACCTGGTGCAGGTGTAACGATTGCCTCTTTGATTAGTTACAATGAAGCGAAAAGATCTTCAAAAAATCGCGATAGCTTCGGTAAGGGGAACCCAGAAGGGATTGCAGCTTCTGAAGGAGCGAACAATGCTGCTGTTCCTGGTTCATTAGCTCCATTACTAGCACTTGGGATACCAGGTTCAGCTAGTGCGGCTATCTTAATTGGTGCTTTAACGATACAAGGTGTTCAGCCTGGACCGCTCCTTTTTACAGAGTATCCAGAAATCCCATACTCGATCTTTGCCTCGTTGCTGCTTTCCATTCCACTTATGTTGGCAGTTGGTCTTTTTGGGGTACGCTTATGGGTAAATGTAACGCTTATTCCAAAACGATTGCTAGCAGTAGTTGTAGCAGGGATTTGTATACTAGGAGCTTATGCTTATAGTAATTCCATGTATTCCGTTTGGATTATGCTCATAGCAGGGATTGTAGGGTATTTATTTAGAAAGATTGGTATACCGACAACGCCAATTGTCTTAGCGATGGTATTAGGGTTTATGATGGAAGTAAACTTTAGAAGAGCTATGGTCGTATCAGATGGCAACCTCCTTTTCTTCCTATCAAGGCCAATTGCATTTGTGTTAATTGCACTTGCAGTATTAACATTGTTAGTACCAATTATTAGAAGTATTAAGTCAAAGAAAAAAGAAGCAGATGACCAAAACATCTCAATGTAATAAGAGGTAATAAATAACAGAGAGGGTAATGCATCTTGGAGAAAGATATTAAGACTGATTCAGTGTTTGATCATATTTATAAAGGAATTAAAGATGGTCTTATTAAATCTGGTGAAACGTTATCAGAAAGAGGATTAGCATCTGAATTAAATGTGAGTAGAACCCCGGTTCGCGAAGCTTTGCGCAGGTTGGAGAATTATGGACTAGTAGAGCCAGAACCACATAAAGGTGTGAAAGTCATTTCTTTCTCAGAAGAGAAGGTAAAACAACTTTATCAAGTACGTGAGGTATTAGAAGGATTAGGTGCAAAGCTTCTTGCTGAGAAAGCCAATCCTAAAGACATAGAAAGACTAGAAATGCTTTTAGCTGAGGCGGAAAAAGCAGCCAAGAACAATGACATCGATCTATTACGAAACATTAACTCGCAGTTTCATATCGAAATTGCTAGTAGCACAAATAACTTGTACTTAATTAATACGATGCAAACATTACAATCGCATATTAGTGTTTGTATGGGTACGTCGCTAAAGGTTACAGGAAGACCATTGGAAAATATCGAAGAACACCACTTGATTTTGGATGCGATAAAACGAGGAGAGCCTGATTTCGCAGAAGCAGTAACCAAGTATCATGTTCGAAAATCTATGGAAAATGTATTAAAAAATTTAGAAATATAAATGAGAAAAGAAAAGGAGAGGTTCATATGGTGACAAAACAATTAGTTCAAAACGTGTTAGCGACAAAGATTGAGGATATCCCACAAGAGGTTAGAGACCATGGGAAAAGAAGTTTTCTAAATTGGATGGGAGTAGCAATCGGTGCGGCACAACATGAATCGGTCGATATGGTTCTTGAGTTGAAAAACGACCTAAATGGCGGGGAACAAGTTTCAATTTTAGGAAGAGAAGAGAAAACGGACTTATTATTAGCGACATTGGTTAACGGCATGTCGTCTCATATCTTTGACTATGATGATACTCATCTTGATACGATTCATCACCCAAGTGGTCCAGTGGCCCCTGTGGTGCTAGCGCTAGGTGAGCACCTAGGTCTCTCTGGAGAACAAGTTCTCCATGCTTTTATTCTAGGTTGTGAAGTTGAGCTTCGAATTAGTAATGCGGTCTATCCGAGTCATTATCAGCTAGGCTGGCATATTACGAGTTCAGCAGGGGTGTTTGGGGCAGCGGTTGCAGCTGGAACATTATTAGAGTTGAACGAAGAAGAGATGTTACATGCGCTCGGGTTAGCGGGAACTCAATCATTTGGATTGCGTGAAATGTTTGGAACGATGACGAAACCATTCCATCCAGGAAAAGCCGCTCAAAATGGCTTACTAGCAGCGATGTTGGCGAAGAAAGGCTTCACAAGCTCGAAGCAAGTGCTTGAAGCAAAACGTGGATTTGCCAATGTATTAGCACCAGAACATGACTTAGAAAAAGTGAATGTTAACTGGGGAGTAGATTGGGAGTTACAGAAGAATGCCTTTAAACCGTATGCGTGCGGAATTGTCTTACATCCATCGATTGATGCGTGCATTCACTTGCGTCAGCATGCGGATCCATCTGAGGTAAAGTCAATTGAAGTCAGCGTAAACCAATATGTTCTTGAATTAACAGGGAAGCCAACGCCGCAAACAGGACTAGAAGGGAAGTTTAGTATTTATCATACAGGAGCGATTGCTTTCTTAGACGGGGATGCGGGTGAAGAGCAATATTCAAATGAGAAAGTGTTAGACAGCAAGACGGTAGCATTCAGAGAAAAGATCAAACCAGTCGTCAATGAAAACATGAAAGAGGATGAAGTGTACGCGAAGCTTACTCTTCTTGATGGGCGTGAGTTTGAAGTGAAGATTGAACACGCGACAGGAAGCATTGAAAATCCAATGACAGACGAAGCGCTTATTCGTAAATTTACGAACCTAGCTACACCAATCATTGGAGCAGAAAATACGGAGGCACTGATCACGACGCTATACAACTTAGATCAACTACCGAACCTTCAAGAAGTGTTGGCAGTATCAGGCGGTCAGAAGCTAACAACTAATTAACAAGAAATGAAAGGGGTGTCTTCAAAGGTGACTTTAACCTGTTGAGGCACCCCTGAAATAATGAGCATTGTAGTTGCTGGTTTCAAAACGACTACTTGAGTTAATCCTTATGGCGTAAGTATGTACGGAGCCAATGCAAGTACTGCTCTCGACTAGTGAGACAAACCCTTTTCATTATGAAAAAAATTAACCCTAGTAAGAAGGTGTTTGGGAAAATGGAAGATCTGAGTCGAGTAAAAAAAAGTGAAGTGTTTAAGCACGTGATTATTGCGGGAGCATTCCTATTCTTAGTGGCTTCTCCCTTATTAACATTTAGTGATTCTGTGGATAGCAATATTTTCAGTGCGGGAGCTATTTTTATTTTGGGGATTATTTTGTGGATTACGAATGTAATCCCTTCTTCATTAACCGCTGTTCTTCTGATTGTGCTGTTTTCAGTATTTGATGTTTTGACATTTGAAGAGGCAGCAAGTGGGTTAGGAAATGAAATCATCTGGCTTGTTTTAGCCGTTTTATTTATGGGGATTGCTGTTGAGAAGACTGGGCTTGATAAACGAATTGCCTATTCGCTGCTTTCGTTATCGAAGGGGAGCGTAAAAGCTACGTTATTTAACTTAATTATGTCTGCATTCGTGCTGACATTTCTCATCCCTAATGCAGTAGGGAGACTAGCTGTTCTACTGCCGATAGGTAAGGGGATCATTCGTAGTATGGAAAAAGAGGGAGGAGAGAACATAGGTAAATCAATCATGTTAATTGTTACCTATTCTCCTTATGTTACAGCAGTCGCTTTATTAACAGGGGCTAGTGGCTCTATTTATGCAACAGGGCTTTTTGAGACGATGCTTGGGTACAGTTGGAATTATTTACAATGGATGATTATTATGGTTCCGATGATCTTTGTTGTATTGATAGCGCTTTGGCTCATTGTTTTATTCCTCTTCCCGTCACGCGCGTCTAAAATTAGTGATAGTCAGGAGTATTTTGAACAGGAAAGAAAGGGAATGGGCCCTATATCAACGAGTGAAAGAAAATTACTCTGTCTGTATGTTCTATTAATCTTTTTGTGGATAACTAGAGATTACCACCATCTATCGATCTCTCTCTCGGCTGTGATCGTGTTAGTTCTTATGTTCCTACCTGGAATAAAATTGCTTGAATGGAAGGAAAGCCTAAAGAAGGTTGATTGGGGTGTACCTATCTTATTTGCGGCGGGATTTGCGATTGCGAATGCCTTTGAAAAGAGTGGGATTGTCTACTTGTTATCAGATGTGGCAGTACGGTTTTTGCAGGATTTCTCGATCTTTATTTTAGCCTTATCGATTATGTTGATTTTTGTCGTGATTAGGCTTTGTTTTACGAATTTTAATGCGATGGTTGCGACTTTAATGCCAGTAGCTATTTCATTTGCTATTACGACTCCTTACAATCCTTTATGGATTGGGATGATTAGTTTAATAGCAAGCAGTACGGCTTATTTGATTCCTACTCAAGCAATAGGAAGTATGATGACATTTACCTTGGGGTATTACAACAATAAGGATATGTTTAAAGCGGGTGGATTGTTAACGATTTGTATTATTTTCATTGCTTTGCTATTTTCCTTTTTTTACTGGCCGTTCGTTGGCTTAGATATGTATTAGCTGAAAGAACCACGTACCGTTATGTACGTGGTTTCTTGCTGTTCTCTCTTATAGGCTGGATGAAACTTTGCGAGCTTTCTTCAAGCGCTTTTATCGCTACTTTTCCAGCATTTATAATATGTTGTTTAGCTTTTATCTCGGCTGATTCTGAGTCTTTTTGTTCAATTGCATTAATAATCTCTATGTGCTCTTTTATCGTATCTTCAGGACGAAAGGGCACGGCTAAAGAAGTGGAACGTGCTAGAATAATGCGATACTTCAAACGTTGAAGGGTTTCCTTAACAAACTGATTATCACTAATTTCTACGATTGTATTATGAAGTTCATCATTAATATGAACCAATTCACGAATGTTATCATCTTCCATTGCTTTGTAAGAATCATCTAATATAGCTCTAAGTTTCTTGATCCCTTCCTTCGTTATGTTTTCGGCAGCCTTTCTTGCTGCGAGTCCTTCCATTACTTCTCTTACCTCAACTAAGTCAGTTATGGATTTGACATTAAGCCGCGGTACAAGGATTCCTTTATACGCTTGATTTTCCAGAAGTCCTTCCATGACAAGTCTATTTAGTGCTTCTCTTACAGGAGTTCTGCTAACCTCAAGTGATTCGCATAGCTCTCTTTCTATTACTCTTTGACCGGGTTTGAACTCACCATTCAGTAGGGCCTTTTTCACGCTTTCATATACAGCAATTTGAATCGTTTCTTTTTGTGATGTCATCGCACTCACCTTTGTATGCTATTTATTCATTACATTTTTGTAGAACAATTTGTGTTTATTATAAAAATCTACCTTTTTTTAGTCAACAAAGATTTTGAAGGTAATTAGTTTTCTGATTTTTTGGCAAATCCAGTTGACTTCCAATTACAATATTGTATACAATATAAACATACATTATTGTAATTCATTTTTCAACTATTTGTACATAGGAGGAGAGGATAATATGGTGACAAAGCAATTAGTGCAAAATGTGTTAGCGACAAAAATTGAGGATATCCCACAAGAGGTTAGAGACCATGGTAAAAGAAGTTTTCTAAATTGGATGGGTGTAGCGATCGGTGCGGCACAACATGAATCGGTCGATATGGTTCTTGAGTTGAAAAACGACCTAAACGGCGGGGAACAAGTTTCAATTTTAGGAAGAGAAGAGAAGACCGATTTATTATTAGCGACATTGGTTAATGGTATGTCCTCTCATATCTTTGACTATGATGATACTCATCTTGACACAATTCACCACCCAAGTGGTCCAGTGGCCCCTGTAGCGCTAGCGTTAGGTGAGCACCTAGGCCTCTCCGGAGAACAAGTTCTCCATGCTTTTATTCTAGGTTGTGAAGTCGAGCTTCGAATCAGTAATGCGGTCTATCCGAGTCATTATCAGCTAGGCTGGCATATTACGAGTTCAGCAGGGGTGTTTGGGGCAGCGGTTGCAGCTGGAACATTATTAGAGTTAAACGAAGAAGAAATGTTACATGCGCTCGGGTTAGCGGGAACTCAATCATTTGGATTGCGTGAAATGTTTGGAACGATGACGAAACCATTCCATCCAGGAAAAGCCGCTCAAAATGGCTTACTAGCAGCAATGCTAGCGAAGAAAGGCTTCACAAGCTCGAAGCAAGTGCTTGAAGCAAAACGTGGATTTGCCAACGTATTAGCACCAGAACATGACTTAGAAAAAGTGAATGTCAACTGGGGAGTAGATTGGGAGTTACAGAAGAATGCCTTCAAACCGTATGCGTGCGGAATTGTCTTACATCCATCGATTGATGCGTGCATTAACTTGCGCAAACATGCGGAGCCAGATGAAGTGAAGTCCATTGAAGTCAGCGTAAACCAATATGTCCTTGAATTAACAGGGAAGCCAACGCCGCAAACAGGACTAGAAGGGAAGTTTAGTATTTATCATACAGGAGCGATTGCCTTCTTAGACGGGGATGCGGGTGAAGAGCAATATTCAAATGAGAAAGTGTTAGACAGTAAGACAGTTGCATTCAGAGAAAAGATCAAACCAGTCGTCAATGAAAACATGAAAGAGGATGAAGTATACGCAAAGCTTACTCTTCTTGATGGCCGCGAGTTCGAAGTGAAAATTGAACACGCGACAGGAAGCATTGAAAATCCAATGACAGACGAAGCGCTTATTCGTAAATTTACGAACCTAGCTACACCAATCATTGGAGCGGAGAATACGGAGGCACTGATCACGACGCTTTACAACTTAGATCAGTTGCCAAACCTTCAAGAGGTGTTGGCTGTAGCTGGTGGTCAGAAGCTAACAACTAATTAACGGGACGGGGGGACATGTCCCTCTTTTTTTTATAGATTTATCCGATTAACTAGCAGGAATTTTTGTCGTGATTATTGAAATAAACTAAATAAGGCCATTGAAAGGTCTCGGATAAGTCCCCCCCTCAAATTTAACCTACATAGTAAAACGTAACGTTCTCCAATCAGCCGGTAATGGTACTTTCACGACCCTCTAGTCTATTGCTCCTCCCATTTGTACGAAACCAACATCATTCTCAAATCCATCCAACTACCGTTTATCCCGAATTCAGCTAAACCTTCAACCTTGAGGTGATTTAAATATGCCTAGAGAACCAAGGGCAAAGAGCATAAGTGGCATCTATCACATTATACTGAGAGGAAATAATAAACAACTGATCTTTGAGGATGACGAAGACAAAAGGAGATTTATAGAAACATTAAAACGGTACAAGCAAACGTGCAATTATCAACTATACGCTTATTGTTTGATGAATAATCATATTCATCTCTTGATGAAGGAGCGAGATGAGCCGATTTCTTTGGTAATGAAAAGAATCAACTCAAGCTATGTATATTGGTACAATGCGAAATATCAACGATGTGGGCATCTTTTCCAAGACCGATTTAAAAGCAAAAATGTAGAAGATCGTGCCTACTTTCTAACCGTCCTTAGATATATCCACCAAAACCCTCTCAAAGCAGGACTCTCCCAAACCGTATTTGATAGCAAGTGGACAAGTATAAATGAGTATATCTATAAGTCGATCATAGTCGATATCAATTTTGCCTTGAATCAATTTTCAACAGATAGAAACAAGGCGTTGAAATGTTTCAAGGCCCATTTGCAAATTGTAACGAATGATCTCTGTTTAGACGAGAAAGACAAAGTAAGACTCTCTGATAATGAAGTTATATATTATATGAGTGAACTTGGAGTGTCGAACAGCAGTGTGCTGCAGCAAATGGATAAAGAGAATAGGAATGATATTCTGCGGGAGTTAAAAAAGCTAGAAGGGGTATCCCTGCGGCAATTATCGAGGGTTACTGGTGTCTCAAAGAGTGTTATTCAACGTCTCTAGGGACGGAGGGACAGGGGGACAGGTCCCTCGTCCCGGATGAAACAGGAAAAAGGGACAATGAACCTGTCCCTCTGTCCCTAATTTCGTATTTTAAACGCAGCATTGATCTGACCACGAAGCATGCGGTTTCTTGTTTCTTTTGTGCTTTGTTTCTTTTTCTCGGCCTTGCGTATTTCAAACGTCCCTACGCCGTCCTCTATCTTGTTAGCAATGTCTACTAATCTCTCAACATCACGAAATGAATACTTCCGAGTTTTACCAGCCGTTCGAACAGGGAAAATTAATTGTCTTTCTTCGTAATAACGTATTTGTCTTTCTGATAACCCCGTTAATTCACTGACAATCCCGATTGTGATGACTTTTTGATCTTTGTATGATGACACCTGCTTCACCTCTTTTATTAAGTTAGAAGCATCATATATTGTAGTGCTTATTATTCTAACATACTAAATTTAGTAGGTGGAGAAAAGATATAGGGTGTGGAGGGAAGATCTGGGGTTTGACCGGGACAAGGGGGGACAAGGGGCCGGGTACCGTGTCCCTCGGTTTTTTTGTTGTTCCTGTCACCGCCCTGGACAAGGGGGCAATGGTCTCAGTGCCACGTCCCTAGACTGTGTTACATCGGGACATAAGTATGAAATATAACGAAAGAATCTCAGTACTAGGTGTTGAACATTGTAAAAATTACACTATATTTGTCAGAATAGTAGAAATTTACCACGCGATTATATATACTTTCACCTGTATAACAAATGAACCCAGGGGAGGAATATTTAATGAAAAAGTAAAAAATAGAGCGACATTACCTTTATCATTAGCGTTCGCTGGAGGTTCCAGTGCCCACGTCGCGTTCCATCATAAGCTACATATCGGACCATCATAAGATCAAAGGGCTATTTTAGTTAACGTAGTTTAATCAGATGGTGAGGGCGGTTTAAGAGAAAGAAATCCCGAAGAGACAGGTAACTCTGTAAATAGAAATTTAGTTTACGTATCTACTTGAGAATTACTTTTCAAAAAAGGATTATTAAGCAAATCAGGTTAAAATTTAGAAGAATACAATACAAAAAAGGAAGTGGATGAACATTGAGTATGAAAGTATTATGTATGGCACTTCTGCTGTCATTACTAGCAACAACCGGATTGGCCTACCCGGGACAAAGTGGTAAAGGTCACATCACCCATGAAATTTGGGTGACAGATCAAGCAAAAAATCAGATTTATGTCGTAAATGGTACGACTCACAAAATTGAACATACCCTTACTACAGATGATGGTGTTGGTGAACATCCTCATATGTTAGTTTTTGATAATGCTGGAGAATATGCATTTGTAGCCAATATGAAAAGTGGGACAATGTCCGTTATACGTGGCTCCGACAAAGAAATTATTAAAACGATTGAAACAGAGCCTGGTGCTCATGCTGCCTTGCCAACAAACAAACGTGACAAAGTAATTGTGGCAAATACTCCGAGCAAAAGTATTTCTATTATTGAAACAGATGTAGAAAACGAAGAGTTCACTTTACTGGAAACTGTCAACATCGAAAAAGAGTATGAAGTATTACAAGACAAAGATCGCTTCCCTAACCCGACACCTGTATGCCATTTCTTCACAGCAGACGACTCACACTTCTATGTTACCCTTGGCGGTGGCGGATTGCTTGTCTTTGAAACAGAAACACTTAATCTAGTGAAAGCATATGACAAAGATGTTGTAGCTCCACATGGCTGTGGATTAATTCTTTCTCCTGATGAAACAAAGATGTATGCTAATGCTGGAAGTAGTACTTTGGGAGAGCTATACGTATTTGATACAGAAACTCATGAATTACTAGAAACAAAAGATACATTAGGATACGATGCTCATGGAGTAGCAATTACTCCTGATGAACAAAACCTTTGGGTCGTTAATCGTGCGTCGAATAACGCTACAATTTTTGACTTAGAGACAACAGAAGCGATTGACCAGGTTTCTTATGTCGGGGATTCGCCGGATTTAATGAAATTCTCCCCTAACGGTCAATGGGCATATGTAACAACTAGAGGTCCAGAACCAGCTACAGGCACACATGCAATTGCAGGTGATCGTCCTGGATTATCTATCATCAATACACGTTCACTAAAGAAAGTGAAATTACTTGAAATGCCAGAAGGAGATATTCATGGCATTGATGTTCGTGTAATAGATCGATAATTGGGACAGGGGGACGGGTACCGTGTCCCTCTTACCCCAAATTCAGCTAAACTTCAACCTTGTCCCTTTTATTTTGGGCTAGTTGAATTTGATAGATTTGCTCTTTTAACAAAGGCAATTTCAGTTCGACTTGTTTTTTTATCGTGTCATCTAGTAATAAGTTCTCGATGCTTTCATAGCTAAAATAAAGCGGTTTATGAATTTGATCTAGTAAGGAAGTTTGCTCTTCTTTTCCAAAAGAAAGGATAAATTTTTGTTGTTCTGGTGATAAGGCGTGTAACGCTGCCTCTCTTTTCTTTGTGAGTCTCCATTCTTCTATAGTCTGCTTCTGCCTTTCGAGTAGAGGGAGGTTTAGTTGAATTTGTCGGTGTAAGGCTTCGTTGAATTCTGATAGATCTTCAATATACAAGAAGCTTTCTGCAAACCCATCCTCAATAGATAGAAGTAACTCTCTTCGGTCTTCCTGGTTTAGTTTTGATACAAATTGTTGTTGTTCGATCGTTAGCCGTTGAAATAAAGAGGCTAATTTCTTCTCTTCCTCGTATCGTGTATGAATCCGCTCGACTAGGTTAATCTGGTTATCGGATAGCGGAAGGCCAAGTTCATATTGGTCGAGTAGATCTTGAGGGAGAGGCAAATGCATGTACTTGTCTAAAGGATAAAATAAATTCTTCTTGTATTTAACGAGTATTTCATCTCTTTCAAGATCAATCGAATACAGTCCTTTTTTGACATCTTTAATGACAGAAGCAGGGAGGGAGAGATAGTTTTCAAAACAATTTTCTCCTAAATAGCGTACTGCGTCTTGGGCTTTATTTCGAATGATGTATTGGAAGCGAAGTGCTTGTCCGCAATCACATTTATGAGGTCGCTTTTGATATCCTCCATCTTTGATATCGACTAAGATCCAATCATCGAGCTTCTCCTCAATCTCTTGGTCACTCATTTTTTCATTGATGTCGAATCCTTTGTAATTTGCTAGAGTTTGCAGCCAGCGACTCTTCTTTTTTTGCTTTGTTCGATGCTGTAGGAAGTAGATTTGCTCTTCGTTTAATGTGCTCATCACCGTTTCTATTTCGTTTTTTGAGAGCAGGACCATGAATGAAGCACCTCCGCGGATTCTATTATTTTAGTAATAGATATGCTGGAGGGGAGAGGGATATGATAGAGGATTTGGAGATCTCTATGGTTAGAGCGCATTCTGTGGATTAGTAGAAAATTCAAGTATGAAAAACGGGACAAATTATCGAGAAAAAGTGGATAACTATGACTTTATACAGTCGGTTTTCCACATTACGGCAGATATCCACAGCAGAAGCTGAAAGATGATCGGTCATGGTATTAGATATCCACAGTTAATTTTGGGGTTTTTAGTAGTTATGTAAGCTAAAGCAGTTGGGACACCCCAACTGCTTAATTCATGTTTCTCCAATATCAAATTAGCAAAGTTTAATGCTTTAGTCGTTTATGATTTAAAGGTTCGAAATCAAAATCAAACTTTTGAACAAAGTTACAATGTGAACAAGCTCTGCCTAATTGTTTGTTCGTATCAGGGTCCTTATAATAAACCTCTTCAAGACTGCATACAGGACACTCAATAATATGTAGGATTTCTCTTTTGCCTAAAACAACATCGAGTAATAGATTAAAGTGCATCATGTACACCCTTTCTATGTTTTTTTGTAACTGTAACAGATGGAGGAAGAGAATGAACTCGAAGTGTGTTGTGGAGAAGTGTTTTTTGTGCGACATAAAGCGAGGGGGAGTAAGAATTTTAGGGGGGGTTCACTTGATCAATAACCCTATTGTGGTAAAAAAGCTTTAGGAATACCAGTTTGATAAGGGCAAAAGAACCAAATGGCAACAAATAGTTAACGGGAATTGGCGTTGAACATTGTATAAATTCGTCTGGTTTTGTCGGTGTGGTAGAAATTTACTATTGGTTATTTTTTTAAAACAGGATGATACTAGGTAGTACAAGCCCCTTCAGTTGTTGAATTTCTGATGAAGGGGCTGCTGTTCTTCGGATTAATTGGTAATGGAAGGGACCTGTATCCGTAACAAAAAAATAGCGGTTTGCTATTCATTATTTGGCGTGTTGTTTCAAATGCAGCTTCATTTCGTACATGTTTTTGTCGGCTTCTTTCACTAGTTCATCAAGGTTTTCCCCGAGACTTGGATAAATGGCACTCCCAATCGAAACACTTATGTCTAACTGAGAATTAGAAACCTTTTTTAGGTTTTTTTGAATTCTAGCTTTTATTTCTTCCACGTTTTCTTTTTCCTTAATATCGGGGGTTAATATAATAAATTCATCTCCACCCCAGCGAGCAACGATGTCAGTTTCTCTTACACTTTTCTTTAATTGTCGAGAAAGAATCTTTAAAACTTCATCACCTTTTTTATGGCCAAGATGATCATTGATTGTTTTGAAGTTATTAACATCTAACACTAACACGGCAAGCTTTTGACCATTTCGGTCAGTCATAGCTTTAACTTTAGGAAAGAAAGCTTCAGCATATCTCCGATTATATATTTCAGTAAGGGGATCTTTTTCCGATAAGAATTTCGCTCGATCATATTGTTTACCGAAGTGCCAAGCAAGGAATAGTATAAGAGGCAGTCCGATATACTCAATTTGACTTATAAAACCGTCTCTTAAAAAGTAATACAGCATATAGATTAAGTTAACTAGTAAGACAGTGATAGTTGTTATAATCCTACCGAAAAATTTCATAGATAAACCGTCCCTTTTATTTAATTCTAATATATAAAATAAATGGGAAGAATAGATGTAGTTGTTATTCCTATTTATAATTAAGTCTATTAGAATATTAATATTTACTGCTACGTTATATTACCATTATTATACAAAGGTTGTGGAGGTTTGTAATGGGGGGGATTTTGTCGAAAGAGTGTTATTTTTCATTGTTGTCTACCATTGCGGTAGGAGCTAGAGAAGTAAGTTACCAGTAGGTGATTAAAATAGAAGTATAGTAGCCTGAAGATAAGAAAAAATAGATTTGTGTTAA
Source organism: Halalkalibacter alkaliphilus (assembly GCF_023555415.1). Classification (GTDB taxonomy): domain Bacteria; phylum Bacillota; class Bacilli; order Bacillales; family Bacillaceae_D; genus Halalkalibacter; species Halalkalibacter alkaliphilus. The sequence continues at coordinate 59,388 of NZ_JAKRYL010000025.1, forward strand.
TAATTTTTGAAAAAGTACTTGTCTTAATTAAAATACTATGATAATTTTATAAACCTAAGCGAAAAAATATTTTGGGGCCTTAGCTCAGCTGGGAGAGCGCCTGCCTTGCACGCAGGAGGTCAGCGGTTCGATCCCGCTAGGCTCCACCAAATATGCGGAGGAATACCCAAGTCCGGCTGAAGGGATCGGTCTTGAAAACCGACAGGCGGGTTAAACCGCGCGGGGGTTCGAATCCCTCTTCCTCCGCCATTGTTATATATAAATAGTTTTGGAGGGGTAGCGAAGTGGCTAAACGCGGCGGACTGTAAATCCGCTCCCTCAGGGTTCGGCGGTTCGAATCCGTCCCCCTCCACCATTTTTTTTGATAGAGGTTGTTTCATATTAATACACAATAAGTCCGGCCGGGGTGGTGGAATTGGCAGACACACAGGACTTAAAATCCTGCGGTAGGTGACTACCGTGCCGGTTCAAGTCCGGCCCTCGGCACCAAATGATTGAGCGCCCTTAGCTCAGCTGGATAGAGTGTTTGACTACGAATCAAAAGGTCGGGAGTTCGAATCTCTCAGGGCGCGCCATTCTATTTAAGAAAACGGGAAGTGGCTCAGCTTGGTAGAGCACCTGGTTTGGGACCAGGGGGTCGCAGGTTCAAATCCTGTCTTCCCGACCATTTAATAGAACTAAAAGAATATGCGGGTGTAGTTTAGTGGTAAAACCTCAGCCACGAGCAAAGCATCTGCCGAATAAGCTGCGAGTTGTCTCGACGCATTTGCTTCTAAGAGATACTTGAAGATGAAGAGACATGTTAGTGCGTTATTTTTACAAGAGGTGACAAAATATTATC